>NZ_LAQT01000038.1 GCF_001294205.1 Amantichitinum ursilacus | reverse complement strand
GTGAAATAAGGCATCCAAATGCAAAACCAGAAAATCCGTATCCGCCTGAAAGCATTCGACTACGCGCTGATCGACCGTTCCGCTCAGGAAATCGTTGATACCGCCAAGCGTACCGGTGCTGTGGTGAAGGGCCCGGTTCCGTTGCCGACGAAAATCGAACGTTTCGACGTTCTGCGTTCGCCGCACGTGAACAAGACCTCCCGCGACCAGTTCGAAATCCGTACTCATCTGCGCCTGATGGACATTGTCGATCCTACCGACAAGACCGTTGACGCCCTGATGAAGCTGGATCTGCCGGCTGGCGTGGATGTAGAAATCAAGCTGCAGTAATGCAGTTGCCCCGGTCGCGGTAACGCGGCCGGGGTGGTCTGATCTGGTGTAATTCAGAAAAGACCATATAAATCAGCAGGATTTTTTGGCTTTGGCGGGCTAAGTGCTTGCAGGGGCAGGAAAATCAGTGCTAATATCGCGAGCTTGTCATCTTTTGGGTGACAAGCTTTCTTTTTTTATTAATTGGTTATTTGCCGGTCAATCGAAATCGGCCCTGAAAAGGAAATAACTATGAGCTTAGGTCTAGTCGGTCGCAAAGTCGGCATGACCCGCGTCTTCGCTGAGGATGGTGCTTCCATCCCGGTGACGGTGCTGGATCTGTCGGCCAATCGCGTCACGCAGGTCAAAACGCCCGAAACTGACGGCTACGCAGCTGTGCAAGTTTCGTTTGGCGCCAAGAAGGCTAATCGCGTTAACAAAGCGGAAGCCGGTCACTTTGCTAAAGCAGGTGTTGAAGCTGGTCTCGGTCTCGTTGAGTTCCGTGTGCCCGCTGACAAAATCACCGAGCTGAAAGCTGGCGATTCGCTGTCCGTTGAGTTGTTCGCTATTGGTCAGATGGTTGATGTCACTGGCACTACCCAGGGTAAGGGTTTTGCTGGCGCGATCAAGCGTCACCATTTCAGCTCCAACCGTGCTTCCCACGGTAACTCCCGTTCGCACAACGTGCCGGGTTCCATTGGTCAAGCGCAAGATCCGGGCCGAGTGCTGCCGGGTAAGCGTATGCCGGGTCAGCTTGGTAACGTCAAGCGTACCGTGCAGAACCTGGAAGTCGTGCGTGTGGATGCCGAGCGTCAACTGCTGTTGGTGAAGGGCGCTGTCCCGGGTTCCAAGGGCAATGACGTGATCGTTCGCCCCAGTGTGAAGGCAGGTGCGTGATGGAACTGAAAGTCATTAATGCAAACGGCGAAGCGCAAGCTGCTGTCGCTGGCTCCGATACCCTGTTCGCACGTGAATTCAACGAAGCGCTGGTTCACCAGGTTGTGACCGCGTACTTCGCGAATGCACGTAGCGGTAACCGTGCTCAGAAAGATCGTGAGCAGGTTAAACACTCCACCAAGAAGCCGTTCCGTCAAAAGGGCACCGGTCGTGCTCGTGCCGGTATGACTTCGTCGCCGCTGTGGCGTGGTGGTGGTCGCATTTTCCCGAACAGCCCGGACGAGAACTTCAGCCACAAGGTTAACCGCAAGATGTACCGCGCCGGTATCGCGACCATTCTGTCGCAACTGGTTCGCGAAGAACGTCTGGTGGTGGTTGACAGCTTTACGCTGGAAGCCCCGAAGACCAAGGCTTTCGTGCAGAAGCTCGAAACCCTGAAGCTCGAAAACGCGCTGATCATCACGAAGGAACTGGACGAAAACCTGTACCTGGCTTCGCGCAACCTGAACAACGTTCTGGTGCTCGAGCCGTCGCAGGCTGATCCGGTGAGCCTCGTGCGCTTCAAGAAAGTAGTGCTGACCCGCGATGCGCTGGCTGCCTTCGAGGAGATGTTCGCATGACGCAATTTACTGAAAACCGTCTGCTGCAGGTTCTGCGCGCACCGGTGGTCTCTGAAAAGTCGACCTTCGTTGCCGAAAAGAACGAGCAAATCGTGTTCCGCGTATCCACGGATGCCACCAAGGCCGAAATCGCCGCCGCTATTGAACTGCTGTTCAAGGTGAAGGTTGAGGCTGTGCAGGTTGTAAACGTCAAGGGCAAAGTCAAGCGCTCGGGTCGTTTCACCGGTCGTCGTGCTAGCTGGAAGAAGGCTTATATCAGCCTTGTGGCCGGCCAGGAAATCGACCTCTCGGCTGCGCAATAAGGAGACTGAAAAATGGCATTGGTAAAAGTAAAACCGACGTCCCCCGGTCGCCGCGCTGTCGTCAAGGTTGTAAACCCTGATCTGCATAAAGGTGCTCCGTACGCACCGCTGCTGGAAGCGCAATCGAAGACCGCCGGCCGTAACAACCGCGGTGTGATCACGACCCGTCATAAGGGTGGTGGCCACAAGCAGCATTACCGGATTATCGATTTCAAGCGCAACAAGGACGGTATCCCGGCCAAGGTTGAGCGCCTGGAATACGATCCGAACCGTACCGCTAACATCGCGCTGCTGTGCTATGCCGATGGCGAACGTCGCTACATCATCGCCCCGAAGGGCGTGCAAGCTGGTGCCGTCCTGGTGTCGGGCGCTGAAGCGCCGATCAAGGCCGGTAACGCACTGCCGATCCGCAACATTCCGGTGGGTTCCACGATCCACTGCGTTGAATTGCAACCTGGCAAAGGCGCACAGCTGGCTCGTTCGGCGGGTGTGAGTGTTCAGTTGCTGGCTCGTGAAGGTGCTTACGCTCAGCTGCGTCTGCGCTCTGGCGAAATCCGCAAGGTGCACATCGACTGCCGCGCAACGCTGGGCGAAGTGGGTAACGAAGAACATAGCCTGCGCTCTTACGGTAAAGCTGGCGCCAAGCGTTGGTTGGGTATTCGCCCGACCGTACGTGGTACCGCAATGAACCCGATCGATCACCCGCACGGTGGTGGTGAGGGTCGTACTGGTGAAGGTCGTGTGCCGGTTAGCCCATGGGGCCAGCCGACCAAGGGCTACCGTACCCGTAACAACAAGCGTACCGATGGCATGATCGTTCGTCGTCGTCCTGCGAATAAGAGGTAATTGAACATGGCACGTTCTGTCAAGAAAGGCCCGTTTGTAGACCTGCACCTGATCAAGAAGATCGAGGCTGCGCGTACTTCGAACGACAAGCGCCCCATCAAGACCTGGTCGCGTCGTTCTACCGTTCTGCCGGATTTCGTCGGTCTGACGATCGCTGTGCACAACGGCAAGCAACACGTACCGGTTTACGTGAACGAAAACATGGTTGGCCACAAGTTGGGCGAGTTTGCACTCACCCGTACTTTCAAAGGTCATGCCGCCGACAAAAAAGCCAAGCGCTAAGGTGATGCCATGCAAGTATCCGCTGTACTGAGCAATGCTCGCCTCTCCGCACAAAAAGCGCGTCTTGTCGCCGATCTCGTTCGTGGCAAGCCGGTGGAGCAGGCTCTGAACATCCTGGCTTTCAGCCCGAAAAAGGGCGCAGTGCTGATCAAGAAGGTACTGGAGTCCGCGATTGCCAACGCCGAGCACAACGAAGGCGCTGACATCGATGCACTTAAAGTCGCCACGATCTATGTGGACAAAGGGCCGTCTCTGAAGCGTTTTTCCGCGCGTGCAAAAGGCCGCGGCAATCGCATCGAGAAGCAAACCTGCCACATCACGCTGACTGTTGGCGACTAAGGAGCGATTATGGGTCAGAAAATTCATCCGACGGGTTTTCGTCTCGCCGTCACCAAGAACTGGGGCTCACGCTGGTACGCTAACAGCAAGAACTTCAGCAAGATGTTGACTGAAGATATCGAAGTCCGTGAGTTCCTGAAGAAAAAACTCGCAAACGCCGCGGTCAGCCGCGTCGTGATCGAGCGTCCGGCCAAGAATGCCAAGATCACCATCCACACGGCTCGTCCGGGTGTTGTGATCGGCAAGAAGGGCGAAGACATCGAAGTATTGAAAGGCCAACTTCAGGCCATCCTGAAGGTGCCGGTTCACGTCAATATCGAAGAAGTTCGCAAGCCTGAAATTGACGCGCAAATCATCGCCGACAGCATCGCTTCGCAGCTTGAAAAGCGTGTGATGTTCCGTCGTGCCATGAAGCGCGCCATGCAAAACGCCATGCGTCTGGGTGCCCAAGGCATCAAGATCATGTCGGCTGGCCGTCTGAACGGTATCGAAATCGCACGTACCGAGTGGTATCGCGAAGGCCGCGTGCCGTTGCATACCCTGCGTGCCGATATTGACTACGCGACCTCTGAAGCCAGCACCACCTACGGCATCATTGGTATCAAGGTTTGGGTTTACAAAGGTGAAATGAAGCCTGGCGAAAAGGCTGCACAAGAACCGGTAGAAACCCGCAAGCGTGAACGTAAGGGGCCTCGCAATGCTGCAGCCAACTAGACTCAAGTACCGTAAGGTCCAGAAGGGTCGTAACACCGGTATCGCTACCCGCGGTAACAGCGTTGCGTTCGGCACTTTTGGCCTGAAGTCGACCAGCCGCGGTCGTCTGACTGCTCGTCAGATCGAAGCTGCGCGTCGTGCTATCACTCGTCACATCAAGCGTGGCGGTCGCGTGTGGATCCGTGTGTTCCCGGACAAACCGATCTCGACCAAGCCCGCTGAAGTGCGGATGGGTAACGGTAAGGGCAGCCCGGAATACTGGGTCGCCGAAATTCAACCTGGCAAGGTACTGTACGAACTGGACGGCGTCGACGAGGCAATCGCTCGTGAAGCCTTCCGCCTGGCTTCGGCCAAGCTGCCGTTCGCAACGACCTTCGTCTCTCGTCAAGTGGGGCAATGATGAAAGCTGCTGAACTTCGTCAGAAATCCGAAGGCGAGCTGAAGAGCGAACTGACTGCGCTGTTGAAAGCCCAGTTCAGCCTGCGCATGCAGCACGCTACCGGCCAACTCGCAAAAAACAGCGAGATCAACCGCGTGCGCAAAGACATTGCGCGCATCCGTACCATCATGGCTGAAAAGGCGGCGTGAACATGAGCGAAGCGAAACTGAAGCGTACGCTGACCGGCCGTGTTGTCAGCGACAAAATGGACAAGACCGTAACCGTGCTCGTTGAGCATCTGGTTAAGCACCCGCTGTATGGCAAGGTGGTTCGTCGTTCCAAGAAGTACCACGCGCATGATGAAACGAACCAGTATCACGAAGGTGATCTGGTGACGATCGAAGAAGGTCGTCCGCTGTCCCGTACCAAGAGCTGGGTTGTTACCGGCTCGGTGCAAAAGGGTCAGGCAGTCTAAGTAATGCCGTTTGCCGCTGGCAAACGTAAGTGGTAGTTGCACGGGCATTGTACTTCGCGTACAATGCCCGTTTTTCCTTGTCGCAATAGTACGGGTCTTTCGGGCCTGCGCTACTGCTTGTTTTCCCCGTACGGGGTCCAAAACTGGTCGCGATTCGCTCGGTTTTGCCGGGCACTGCTTCGGTTATGCCGAAGTTTCGCGGGTTAAGTTGGAGGTTTGTTTCACATGATCCAAATGCAATCCATGCTGGAGGTTGCAGATAACACCGGTGCGCGTTCTGTTATGTGCATCAAGGTGTTGGGCGGCTCCAAGCGTCGTTATGCCTCTGTGGGCGACATCATCAAGGTCAGCATCAAAGATGCTGCCCCGCGTGGTCGTGTCAAAAAGGGTGACGTGTACAACGCCGTGGTGGTTCGCACCGCCAAGGGCGTACGTCGTTCTGATGGCTCGCTCATCAAGTTTGATGGCAATGCCGCCGTTCTCCTGAATGCAAAGCTGGAACCGATTGGTACTCGTATCTTCGGACCGGTGACGCGTGAACTCCGTACCGAGCGCTTCATGAAGATCGTGTCGCTCGCGCCCGAAGTGTTGTAAGGAGAGGCAGGTATGAACAAGATTCGCAAAGGTGACGAAGTTATCGTCATTACCGGTAAGGACAAGGGCAAGCGCGGTACCGTGCTGCGCATGATCCCCGATGAAGATCGCGTTGTGGTTGAAGGCGTCAATGTGGTGAAAAAACACCAGAAGCCGAACCCGATGCGCGGTCAGCAAGGCGGGATTGTCGAGAAAACCCTCTCTGTCCACGTTTCCAACGTCGCCATCTTCAATGCGGTTACCGGCAAAGCCGACCGTGTTGGGATCAAGGTGCTCGAAGACGGCAAGAAAGTCCGCGTCTTCAAGTCCAATGGCGAAGTGGTTAACGCTTAAGGGGCTCGCATAAATGTCTCGTCTGCAAGAGTTTTACCAAGAGAAAGTTGTACCGCAACTGGTTGAACAGTTCGGTTACAAATCCGTGATGGAAGTACCGCGCATCGAAAAGATCACCGTGAACATGGGTGTCGGCGAAGCGGTGGCTGACAAGAAAGTGATGGAACACGCCGTTGGCGACATGGAAGCGATCACCGGTCAAAAGGCCGTTGTGACCAAAGCCAAGAAGTCCATCGCTGGTTTCAAGATTCGTGACGGTTACCCGGTTGGCTGCAAGGTTACCCTGCGTCGCGAACGTATGTACGAATTCCTGGATCGTCTGGTTTCCGTTGCGCTGCCGCGTGTACGTGACTTCCGTGGCGTGAGTGGCAAGTCCTTTGATGGCCGTGGCAACTACAACATGGGCGTTAAAGAACAGATCATCTTCCCGGAAATCGAGTACGACAAGATCGACGCTCTGCGTGGTATGAACATTACCATCACCACGACTGCGAAGACCGACGATGAAGCGCGCGCGCTGCTGGCCGCCTTCAAGTTCCCGTTCAAGAATTGAGGCGAACATCATGGCAAAACGCTCATTGATCAATCGTGAGGAAAAGCGCCGCGTTACCGTCGAGAAGTTCGCAGCCAAGCGTGCACAGCTGCTGTCGATCATCAACGATGTTAATGCCAGCGAAGAAGACCGCTTTGCAGCGCGTCTGAAGTTTCAACAACTGCCGCGTAACGCCAGCCCGTCTCGCGTGCGCAATCGTTGTTCCCTGACCGGTCGTCCGCGCGGCACGTTCCGCAAGTTCGGTCTGGCACGTAACAAACTGCGCGAGCTGGCCATGAAGGGCGAAATCCCTGGCATGGTCAAGGCAAGCTGGTAACCGGAGGCGGAGAAGAAATATGGCAATGCATGATCCTATCGCCGATATGCTGACTCGTGTTCGTAACGCCCAGCGTGCGAACAAAGCTTCGGTGACCATGCCCTCTTCCAAGCTGAAGGTGGCAATCGCTCAGGTTCTGAAAGACGAAGGCTATGTCGAGTCGTTCAGCGTCGCAGGCGAAATCAAACGTGAATTGACGATCGAGCTGAAGTACTACGCTGGCCGTCCGGTAATCGAACGCATCGACCGCGTTTCGAAGCCTGGTCTGCGTGTATACAAAGGCTCGGATGATATTCCGAAGGTAATGAACGGGCTTGGCGTGGCGATTCTGTCGACGTCCAAGGGTGTGATGACCGATCGCAAAGCGCGTGCCAACGGTGTTGGTGGCGAGCTTCTGTGTTTCGTTGCTTGATGAGGTGAAATAATGTCTCGCGTAGCAAAAAATCCGGTCGCTATCCCGTCCGGCGTAGAAGTTAAGCTCAGCGCCACTGAAATCCAGGTGAAGGGCCCGCAAGGTACCCTCACTCAGCCGCTGACCGGCAATGTGGACGTCAAGGTCGAAGACAACGCTGTTGTGTTCGCTGCCACTGGCGAAAGCAAGGATGCACGTGCCATGTCCGGTACGTTGCGTGCTCTGGTCAACAACATGGTTACCGGCGTTTCCAAGGGCTTCGAGCGCAAGCTGACCCTGGTTGGCGTGGGTTACCGTGCGCAGGCTCAGGGCGAATCCCTGAACCTGACTCTGGGTTTCTCTCACCCGGTCGTGCACAAGATGCCGGCTGGTGTGACGGTTGCTACCCCCACTCAGACCGAGATCGTTCTGAAGGGTGCTGACAAGCAAGCCGTTGGCCAGGTTGCTGCTGATATCCGCGCTTACCGCGCTCCGGAACCCTACAAGGGCAAGGGCGTGCGTTACTCGGATGAAGTGGTGACGCTCAAAGAAACCAAGAAGAAGTAATCGAGGCTGAATCATGGACAAGAACGAAACTCGACTCCGCCGTGCACGTAAAACCCGTGCCAAGATTGCGGAGCTCAAGGTGGTGCGCCTGTCGGTGCATCGTACCAACAGCCACATCTACGCCCAGATCATTGATGAAACGGGTGGCAAGGTGCTCGCGTCTGCGTCTTCGCTTGAAGCTGAAGTTCGCACCGCAGTCAAGCACGGTTCCAGCGTTGAAGCTGCTACCGCGATTGGCAAGCGCATCGCTGAGAAGGCTAAAGCTGCCGGTATCCAGAATGTGGCATTTGATCGCTCCGGCTTCAAATACCATGGCCGCGTGAAAGCGCTGGCGGATGCGGCACGCGAAGGCGGCCTCGTCTTCTAATTGAGTCTGGAGTTATATAAATGGCTAAGAACGAAGTGGAAGATCGCACGGACGGCCTTCGCGAGAAGATGGTTAGCGTTAATCGCGTAACCAAAGTCGTCAAGGGTGGTCGTATCCTCGGTTTCGCCGCACTGACCGTAGTTGGTGATGGCGATGGTGGCATCGGCATGGGCAAGGGTAAGTCCAAAGAAGTGCCGGTTGCTGTACAAAAAGGTCTGGACGAAGCGCGTCGCAAGATGTTCAAGGCGCCGCTCAAGAACGGTACCGTGCCGCATACCGTGATCGGTAAGCATGGCGCGACTACCGTCTTCATGCAGCCTGCACCTGAAGGTACCGGTATTATCGCCGGCGGCCCGATGCGTGCAGTGTTTGAAGTAATGGGCGTGCACAACATCACCGCCAAGTGCCATGGCTCGACCAACCCGTACAACGTGGTTCGCGCCACGCTGGACGGTCTGGCCAAGCTGCACACGGCTTCGGACATTGCTGCCAAGCGCGGCTTGACCGTTGAAGATATCCTGGGGGTGGCGGAATGACTAACGCCAAAACTGTAAAGGTCAAGCTGGTTAAAAGCCTGATCGGCCGTCTGGAAAGCCACAAGGCATGCGCCCGTGGTCTTGGTCTGCGTAAGACCAACAGCGTCGCCGAAGTGATCGATACTCCGGAAAACCGCGGCATGATCAACAAGATCAGCTACCTGCTGAAGGTGGAGGGCTAAATGGAACTGAATAACCTGAAACCTGCTGCCGGCTCCAAGCACGCCAAGCGTCGCGTGGGTCGTGGTATCGGCTCCGGTCTGGGCAAAACCGCGGGTCGCGGCCACAAGGGTCAAAAGTCCCGCGCTGGTGGCTTCCACAAGGTTGGCTTTGAAGGCGGTCAAATGCCGCTGGCACGTCGTCTGCCGAAGCGTGGTTTTACCTCGCTGACCGCTGGCCGTACTGCTGAAGTCACCCTTGGCGCGCTACAGAAACTGCCGGTCGCTGAAGTTGATTTGCTGGTTCTGAAGCAAGCCGGTCTGGTGTCCCATCTGTCTCTGGGCGCCAAAGTGGTTCTGTCTGGCTCGATCGAAAAAGCTGTGACGCTGAAAGGCATCGCTGCGACCAAGGGTGCCCGCGCTGCTATTGAAGCGGCTGGCGGCAGCATCGCTGAGTAATTGCTGAGAGGCTGAAACGTGGCGAATCCCGCTCTGGCTGGTTCTGCGAGTAAGTTTGCAGATCTGAAGAAACGGATCTGGTTCATGGTAGGGGCGTTGATTGTGTACCGTATCGGTGCGCACATCCCCGTACCAGGGATCAATCCGGGCGAGTTGGCTCGGTTGTTCGAGTCCTCGCAAACGGGCCTGCTGAACATGTTCAACATGTTCTCGGGTGGCGCCTTGTCGCGCTTCACCGTGTTTGCCATCGGGATCATGCCCTACATTTCGTCGTCCATTATTTTGCAGTTGGCCGCCGAAGTGTTGCCCCAGTTGAAGCAGCTGAAGAAAGAAGGTGAGGCTGGTCGTCGCAAGATTACGCAGTACACGCGTTATGCGACGGTCATCCTGGCCTCCCTGCAAAGCTTCGGTATTGCCTCAATGCTGTACAAGCAGCCGAATCTGGTTGTTCTGCCGTATGCGCAATTCGTGTTCGTGGCCGTGGTCACCCTGGTCACGGGTACGATGTTCCTCATGTGGCTGGGCGAGCAGATTACGGAGCGGGGCTTGGGTAATGGTATTTCGATCCTGATCTGTGCAGGTATTGCGGCGGGTGTGCCCTCTGCAATCGGCAAAACGCTGACGCTGGCTAGCCAGGGTCTGCCGGTGTTGCTGGTATTGGGTCTGTTTGTTGGTGTGATCCTGCTGACCGCAGCGGTTGTATTTGTAGAACGTGGGCAACGTAAAGTGCCGGTGAACTACGCCAAGCGCCAGGTCGGTAATCGCGTCATGCAAGCGCAAAGTACGCATTTGCCGCTCAAGATCAATATGGCTGGTGTGATTCCGCCGATTTTTGCTTCGTCGATCATTTTGTTCCCTGCCACGGTACTGTCGTGGACCGGTAACAACGCTCGATTCTCGTGGCTCAAATCGATTGGTGACATGCTGCACCCGGGTCAGCCGCTGTATGTAATCCTGTATGCTGCTGCGATCATTTTCTTCTGCTACTTCTATACGGCGCTGGTTTTCAATCCCAAGGAAACCGCGGATAACCTGAAGAAGAGCGGTGCGATGATCCCGGGCTATCGCCCCGGCGAACATACTGCGCGTTACATCGAGAAGCTGATTCTCAAGTTAACCTTGATCGGTGCGATTTACATTACCGTTATCTGCCTGATTCCCGAGTTCCTGATTCTGAAGTGGAACGTGCCGTTCTACTTTGGTGGTACCTCGCTGTTGATTCTGGTGGTCGTGACGATGGACTTCATGGCACAAATGCAGTCCTACGTGATGTCGCATCAATATGAAAGCCTGCTCAAGAAAGCCAATTTCAAGGGCGCGGCCTGAGTACTTACCTGATTAACACGGCGGTGGCGACGCAAGTGGCCGCCGCTTGTGCAGGTCGAGATCATTGAGAAGTAGTCAGTTCGACACACTTCAAAATCACTCGAAATCGGACATGTGGAGCTTGATGAATTGCTGGACGGCTCGCCGGAAAGCAGTTCGCCAGGCACTACATCGTGTTCCGGGCATTGGTCCCGGAATTTCATTTTGACAGGAAGGACAGACGATGAGAGTTCAAGCATCGGTCAAGAAAATTTGCCGCAACTGCAAAATCATTCGCCGCAACCGTGTTGTGCGCGTGATCTGCACCGACCCGCGGCATAAGCAACGCCAAGGCTGATTGAGGCAATCGGCTTTTAGCGTTATAATCTGCAACTTTTTTACCTGGGGTAAGAAGTATGGCCCGTATTGCTGGGGTTAACGTCCCTAATCACCAGCACACTGTGATCGGCCTTCAAGCGATCTACGGTATCGGCCGCACCCGCGCATATGCAGTCTGCGCGGCGTCTGCGATCGAGCCGACCAAGAAGGTCAAAGATCTCAGCGATGCTGAACTCGACAAACTGCGCGACGAAGTTGGCAAGTACACCGTCGAAGGCGATTTGCGCCGTGAAGTTACCATGAGCATCAAGCGTCTGATGGACCTTGGTTGCTATCGTGGCTTCCGTCACCGCAAAGGTCTGCCGGTGCGTGGTCAACGTACTCGTACGAATGCTCGCACTCGTAAGGGTCCGCGCAAGGCAATCGCCGGTAAGAAGTAATCACCGGCAGGCAGTAACTAAAGGATTTTAGAATGGCTAAAGCAAACACAGTGCGTGTGCGTAAGAAAGTCAAAAAGAGCGTGTCTGAAGGTATTGCGCATGTTCATGCGTCCTTCAATAACACGATCGTGACCATCACTGATCGCCAAGGCAATGCTCTCTCCTGGGCTACCTCGGGCGGTGCTGGTTTTAAAGGCTCTCGGAAAAGTACACCCTTTGCTGCACAGGTTGCGGCAGAGCACGCTGGTAAAGTTGCCCAGGAATATGGTGTAAAGAACCTCGAAGTTCGCATCAAGGGCCCGGGCCCGGGTCGTGAGTCCGCTGTACGCGCGCTCAACGCTCTCGGTTTCAAGATCACCAGCATCTCGGATGTGACTCCAGTGCCGCACAACGGCTGCCGTCCCCCGAAGAAGCGTCGTATCTAATCCCGGAGTAAGTCATGGCTCGTTATATTGGACCCAAGTGCAAACTTGCACGCCGTGAAGGTACGGATCTTTTCCTCAAGAGCGCTCGTCGCTCGCTCGACAGCAAGTGCAAGCTGGAACAAGCCCCAGGCCAGCATGGCGCTAAGACGCCTCGCCTCTCTGATTATGGCGTCCACCTGCGCGAGAAGCAGAAGATCCGTCGTATCTACGGCGTTCTGGAACGTCAGTTCCGTCGTTATTTTGAACAAGCCAGCCGTCGCAAGGGCTCGACCGGTGAAAACCTGTTGAAGATCCTTGAAACGCGTCTGGACAACGTGGTGTATCGCATGGGTTATGCATCTACCCGTGCCGAAGCCCGTCAGCTGGTTTCCCACAAAGCTATCGTCGTGAACAACGGCGTGGTGAACATTCCGTCGTTCCAGGTGAAAGCCGGTGATGTGGTAGCCGTTCGCGAGAAGGCCAAGAAGCAAGCGCGTGTGCAAGAAGCGCTCGCTCTGGCAGAAGGCATTGGTTTCCCGGGTTGGGTGCAGGTAGATTCGAAGAAGATGGAAGGTGTCTTCAAGAACATGCCGGAGCGTTCCGATCTGTCCAGCGACATCAATGAATCGCTGGTCGTGGAATTCTACTCCAAGTGATAACCAGCCCCGGTAAGGCTAAGGGATACTGAATATATGCAAAACCTCGCTAATGAGTTGCTCAAGCCGCGCATCATCGACGTGCAGGCCCAAACCAGCGCGCAAGCGCGAGTGGTTATGGAGCCGTTCGAGCGCGGTTATGGCCATACCCTCGGTAACGCCCTGCGCCGCATCCTGCTGTCTTCGATGCCTGGCTACGCGCCGACCGAAGTCAAGATCGAAGGTATCGTCCATGAATACTCGGCGCTGGATGGCGTCCAGGAAGACGTGGTCGATATCCTTCTGAATCTGAAGGGCGTCGTTCTGAAGCTGCACGGCCGCGATGCCGTGACGCTGACGCTCTCGAAGGAAGGCGAAGGGCTGGTTACCGCCGCTGATATCCAGGTGCCGCATGACGTGGAAGTGGTTAACCCCGACCACGTCATTGCTCACCTGTCTGCGGGTGGCAAGCTGAACATGGAAGTCAAGGTGGAAAAGGGCCGCGGCTATCAACCGGCGCCAGCTCGTCTGGGTCGTGAAGAAAGCCGTAGCATCGGTACTATCCAGCTGGATGCCTCGTTCAGCCCGATTCGCCGCGTAAGCTATGCGGTGGAAAGTGCGCGCGTTGAACAGCGTACTGACCTGGACCGTCTGATTCTCGATATCGAAACCAATGGCGTGTTGACGCCGGAAGACGCGGTCCGCCAGGCGGCGCGTATTCTGGTTGACCAGCTGTCTGTATTTGCGGACCTGGAAGGCACACCGGTTGAAGAAGAGAAGCCGACTGCGCCGCAGATCGATCCGATCCTGCTGCGTCCGGTGGACGACCTCGAGCTTACCGTGCGTTCGGCCAACTGCCTGAAGGCTGAAAACATTTATTACATCGGGGACCTGATCCAGCGCACCGAAACAGAACTGTTGAAGGCGCCGAATCTGGGTCGCAAATCCTTGAACGAAATCAAGGAAGTGCTGGCCTCCAAGGGTTTGAGCCTGGGCATGCGCCTCGAAAACTGGCCTCCGGTCGGCTTGGAAAAGCCCTGAGCGGTCAACGGAAAGGAATTGACAAATGCGTCACCGTCTTGCCAATCGTAAACTGAACCGTACGTCGTCACATCGTCAGGCGCTGCTGCGCAACCTGGCGAATGCGCTGCTGCGTCATGAAGTTATCAAGACTACCCTGCCCAAGGCAAAAGAGCTGCGCCGCGTTGCGGAGCCGCTGATTACCCTGGGTAAGGCACCGAGCCTGGCTAACCGCCGTCTGGCATTTGACCGCACTCGCGATCGCGAGATCGTGGTCAAGCTGTTTGACATCCTCGGGCCGCGTTACGCGACCCGTAACGGTGGTTACCTGCGTATCCTGAAGTGCGGCTTCCGTCAGGGCGACAACGCTCCGATGGCACTAGTCGAACTGGTGGATCGTCCGGATGATGTTGAGGCCGTTGACGCTGAATAAGCGGCGATGACTTGACGTCCCTATAAGGGCTGGCATTCGTGCCAGCCCTTATTTTTTGTCCGCGTGTTCCAGCGGGCGCGTGGCGGCCGCTGGCGCCGCACCGTAGATGCGCCAGTTCCGCGCGGCTTTTACTGCCACATGCAGCACCAACGCATAGGCCGATTCTTCGGATAGATTGATTAATTCCGCGACGCCACTGTAGTCATCGGGCAATGCGGGATCTAACCAGCCGTGCCCAAGATGGCGCGCGAGGGCGGTGGCGAGGTGTACCGTGCGTACTCGCGGTTCAGCCGCGTATTGCTGGTCCATGAGATGCTGAAGCAGCGCCGGCAGATGCCACGCCTTCGCAATCTCGTTCTGCAGATCGGCCAGCGTGCAGCCCAGCACTTCCAGCTGCGCCTGCTGGCTTCGTAGGCCAGGATGTTCGACCAGAGCTTGCTCTATCTTGGCCGCCTCGGTCGGGGCGGCAATCCATAGCAGTGTCTCGGCAAGGTTGTGCAACAGCGCCGCGGTGATCACTTCCTGGGGGTCGATATCAAAGCGGCGCTCGCTAAAGGCTTTGGCCAACCGCGCGGCAAAGGCTGCACGTTCCAGCGCCGCAGTGGCGCCCTCGAGTGCACGTGGTTTGCCGGCAACCCCTTGTTGCAATGGCATTGCCCGACCAAACTCGCGAACAAAGCCGCGCGTACCTATCATTAACAAGATGCGGTCAACAGTGACCACGTCGCGCGTCTGATGGCTGGCGCGGTGGGCCTGTTGATAGCGCAGCACTCGTACCGTCAGCAGTGGGTCCTTGTGGATCAGATCGGCCAGGTGGTGATAGCTGACATCGTCAAGTTTATCGCGCAACGCCGCAATTTCGGCCAGCGTATACTCCAGCACCGGCAGATCGATCCCCGTTAGCCTGGCGGTCCAGTTGGCGATGGATTTCTGGTCTGACATTTTCCAAGCTCCCACAAGTACGTTATTTCGGCGACTGCCCACGAAGCAGTCGCGTAGCCCGACAGGATCAGCATGGCACGATATGTGATTGGTGATGTACAAGGTTGCTTCGACGAACTCGATTTGTTGCTTGCGACGCTGCAATTTGACCCGACACGCGACCGTATTTATTTTGTCGGCGACCTGGTCAACCGCGGTCCCAAGTCGCTGGAGGTTTTGCGTTGGGTTACCACCCACTCGGACAGTGTGCAAACCGTTCTGGGTAACCACGATCTGCATTTGCTGGCAGTGGCGGCGGGGATTTCCAAACGCAAGCCTGGCGATACGCTAGATGCCATCCTGGCACATCCGCAATGCGCTGCCTTCTGCGATTGGCTGCGTTTTCAGCCGCTGATGATAGATCTGGATATTGCGGTCGTGGTGCATGCAGGCATCTGGCCAGGCTGGACCAAATCCCGCGCTATGGAACAGGCCGCTGCGGTCGAGGCCGTTTTGCGCGGCGACGACTGGAAGAGCTTTCTCGAGCAAATGTATGGCAACCAACCGGCGCATTGGGACGAAGCCAGGTCCAGGATCGACAAGCTACGCTTTACGGTCAATGCCTGCACGCGCATGCGCTTTGTCGATAAGGATTTCAACCTGCAGCTCAAGTTCAAAGGCGAGGTAGAGACCGCGCCTGCAGGCTTGTATCCCTGGTATGAAGCGCCGGAGCGCAAGAGCGCGCCCAAGGCATTGATCGGGCACTGGTCGGCGTTGGGTCTCAAGATGCTGGATAACGTGTGGGCCACTGACACCGGCTGCATCTGGGGTGGCCAGCTCACTGCCATTAATATTGATAGCGGCGAGGTCTATCAGCAGCCTGCGCTGCGCAGCTATCAAGCCATTGAGGCCGGCTAAGCGGGCTGCCGTAGGTTCAGGCGCGCAAGTGCCTTCAGGCGGCGATGTGGTGCTGCGGGCAGCCCGCAGTATCGCGCACGCCGCAGGTCCCCGCAGCATGCGGCATGCACAGGCTATCAAAGTCGCCTTCGCCGTGGTTAAGCGCTTTGTGTGCGGCCACGATGCGTGCTTCCACCATCTGAGTCAGGCTGCGTCGATCCACATCTTGCGCGGGAAACGGCGCCAGAAAGTTGATCTCGGCGCGCATCTCGCGTTCGCCCAGAATCTGCCACAGCGATTTAACGATCGAAATGTCGTTGATATAGGCGGGGGAGTGGGTCAGCTTGCCGCTAGCGTCGGTGTAGCGCAGATAAACCGGTTGAATGGTTGCGCGGCTTTCCAGGGCGGCCTGTAGCAGCGAAGAACGAAACGGCAGGATATTCGAGCCGTCCGAGGTCGTACCTTCGGGAAACACCGCCAGGCAATGTCGCGCCTGCAGTGCCTCGACCATGGCATTGTTAACGCGCGCCGCATCGCGTTTTTTTTCGCGTTGGATAAACAACGTCCCCGTATAGCCGCACAACCGGCCCACCAGCGGCCATTGCTCAATCTCGGATTTAGCGACAAAGCGCGACACCGTCACCGCGTTCAACACAAAGATATCCAGCCACGAGATGTGGTTGGACAGCAACAGATGGTTGGGCGGATAAGTGCCAGGCGCCACGCCTTGCACGCGCACCTGAATGCCCAGTATGCGCGTCAACTGGTTAGACCAGCGCTGGATGTAGATCACGCGCTCCGCCTGGTCCAGCTTGCCAAAGCGCAAAGCCGCCAGCGACAGGCCATACACCAGATGCAGGCCAAATCGTAGCAGGCGGCTAAATCTCAATGCATTGCGAAATACAATCATGGGGTCGGGGCGCAGTCTGTAACGGCCGGCGTGGGCGCGGTTTCTGAAAGAATCAGAAATCAGTGTAGCCGCTTACCGCGACTGCGATAAATGGTCATATTACTGACTGTCGTCAATCGGAGACGGGAGGATACCGCCAGAGGGTAGGCCTCAGGCCGTAAGCAATTGCGGTATCCGCGTGCACAATGTGGCTAGACGTTTATCGCAGAAAGTGGCGGGCATAGCGCTGATCGACGTTGTTCATCGACAGCAGCATAAAAAAATCCGCGGTATTGAAGTCTGGATCCCAGGCCGGCATGCCGCATACTTGGGCGCCGGCGCGCAGATAGCCTTTGATCAGCGCGGGCACTTCGGTGTCCAGTTTCTGGTCCAGCGCCTGCAAAGGCAGTGGGCATCGCGGAAATACGCGATATTCGACTGGGGCCAGCGCGGTCTCGGTCAGCTTGCGGTACAGGCTGGCCGCAGTGTGGCCACCGTCCACCAGCGACACGCTGGCACAGCCTGCCAGGTAGTTGTAATTGCGCTCGCGCATATAGGCCGCCAGGCCGCTCCACAGCAGCGTAATCGTCGCGCCGGTGCGGTAATCGGGGTGCACGCAAGAGCGGCCGATTTCCACCAGCTGCGGGCGCAGATGTTGCAGGCGGGTCAGATCGAATTCAGTGTCGGAGTAATAGCTGCCCAGTTTCTGGGCTTGATGTGGTGCGAGGATGCGGTAGGTGCCCACCACGTCGCCGGTCTGGTCATCGATCACCAGCAGATGGTCGCACCAGGCGTCAAACAGATCCTGATCGAGGCCGAGTTCGCGAGTAACGATGCGCGCACCCATTTCTTCGGCAAAAATGCGGTAGCGCAGGGCCTGTGCGGCGCGCACGTGATCCTCAGACCGGGCCAGTGCGACAGAGAGTTGACGGCGGGGGGCTTTGGCCGGATTGCTTTGTACTTGAAGCATCGTTGTTTTCCTCCTCGAATAATCGCAGAAGGTAAGCGTCAACGATGACTAGACCATGACAAATATTTGAACAGCAGATGACGTGCTGGCGCGGCTCAGTCGTGCGGATAATCGCCCTCATCGGGCGTGTTGTCGTTGGCAGGAACCTTGTAACCTTCGCTGGCCCACTGGCCCAGATCGATCGCGCGGCAGCGCGCGCTGCAGAACGGTCGATGCGGGTTGGACGGTGCGAAGGCGGTTTGTTTGCCGCAAATGGGGCAGGCTACGAGGCGTTCAGTCATGGCGTTATAGATTGCAGTAGCTGAGCGCAAATTCAATATCGGCTTCCACCAGGCGGGTGCGCTCGCCCGACGTGGAGGGCTGGATAAAGCGGATATTGATGGCATAGCGGTTAGCCGACAATTCCGGCACCACTGGCAAATCAGTCGGTAATGTCACGCGCAACATCTGGATGGTTTTGCCGCCGGACATCTGCTGGAAAGCCCCTTGCCGCGCCGTAAAATGCGACACCTTGGCCGAATCACGCAGCAAACGCAGCACAATTGAAATGCCCTGGCGTATCGGCATCAATGGCGATAACCAACGATCCAGATCCGCTTTACGGCGATCGGGCGCTTGTTGTTGCCAGAAATGATAAGACGGCAAATCAAATTCGCAGGCGCCGCCCGGAATCGCCATCCGTTGTTTGATGGCCATCAGCCATTCGTTTTCCCGCAAATATTGGCCCACTTTGCCCGTCATTTGCAGTAATTGCCCGTGCGTATCTTCGATATCGGCAAGAATACGTTCCAGCGCGTCTTCGGAAATATGCGGATTGTGGCGTAGCGCGGCCAATGCCTGGCGTTGGCGTTCGAGTTCCTGCAGCAAATCCGATTTAAGATCGGCGCGGCTGGCCACTTCCATGATCTCGAACAGCCCGGTCAGCGCCATATGGTGGTCGAGTGCATGATCGCGCGCTGCGAGCACAGCGGTGCGGTCATACAGGTCTTCCAGCCGCAGCAGGGTGCGGATGCGCTCGTTGATGGGGAATTCGTAGCTAATCACGGTACGTGAGGCCGTTTGCAGGCAAAGATGTGCAATTCTGCAGCAAGGCAGGTGGTTTGAAAACCCATTAGTAAGTTTGCCTTTCCGGATTGGGGTAAGAGTTTGAATCAAGCTGCGTACCGGCCCGTAATCTGCAGGCCGCAATCCACTTCATATAACGCTAATCAAGGCTGCGCAATGGTGCCCGAATACGCGGTTAATCGTGCATGTAATTGCTTAACCGCCAACTCAAGTTGTAGCAGATCGCCTGAATTGTCGATCACGATATCGGCGCGGGCCAATCGTGCAGCGCGCGAACATTGCGCTGCGAGTAATTGGTTAATCCGGGTTTCGGTAAGGCCAGGGCGCAATCGCAGACGTTGGCGTTGCAGGGTTTCGGGGCAATCGACCACAATCGCCAGATCGATCAGATCAATAAATTGCGCCGTTTCAAACAGCAACGGTACGACTAATACTGCATAGGAGAGTTCCGGCGGCAATGCCAGCAACTGTTGCCGGGCGGCTTGCAATATCAGGGGATGAAAAATGGCTTCAAGGCGGGCGCGCGCTGCCGGATCGGCGAGGACCAGATCGCGCATGGCGGCGCGATCCATTTCGCCGCTAACGGTAATAAACTGCACGCCAAATTGCGTGGCGATGGCGTCGAGCGCGGCAGAAGGGGGCGTGGATAATTGATGGGCCAGCACATCGGTATCGATGATAGCCGCGCCATATTGCTGCAGCAGCGCCGCCACTGCCGATTTGCCGCTGCCCGCGCCACCGGTGAGTCCGAACACCTTCATCTGCGCTCCACGCTGCCGTTGCTTCAGTGGGGCGATTGTAACGGCAGCGCGAGCGCGGTGGGGCGCTGGATCAGCTCAGGCCGAAGATAAAGTCCTGCACCCGATTGCCCCACAACAGCGTCAGCCAGCCCGCCACCGCCAGGTATGGCCCAAACGGAAACTCCCGGCCAAAACCGCGATATCGCGCCCACAGCGTATAGCCGCCGATGATAACGCCAGCGACCGAGGCAAACAGCACAATCGCAGGAATGCTTTGCCAGCCAAACCATGCGCCCAGCGCCGCCAGCAATTTAAAGTCGCCGTAGCCCATACCGTCGTGGCCGCGCACCAACCGGTAAACGTGGTTGACGCTCCAGAGCATCAGATAGCCCACCACCGCCCCCAGCACCGCGGATGTCAATGGAACAAAATGGCCATCCAGATTGAACAGCAGTCCCAGCCACACCAGCGGCAAGGTGATGGAATCGGGCAGTAAAAAGGTGTCGGCATCGATAAAGAACAGTGCGATCAACGCCCACGTCAGCACCACGCCGCCTGCAGCTGTCATGCCAAAACCGAAGTGCCAACCAACAACCGCAGTCATCAAGCCGGTGATGAGTTCCACCAGCGGGTAGCGCACGCTGATCGGCGCCCTGCATTCACTGCATTTGCCGCGCAATGCCAGCCAACTGAATAGCGGAATATTTTCCAGCTCGGTGATCATATGGCCGCAGTGCGGACAGCCGGAGCGCGGCAATACCAGGTTGTAGCGCGGACGCGGCGGCATCGGCTCGACAAAATCGTCCGGGCGATCCAGTTCGGCGCATTCCTGGCGATACTGGCGCTCGATCATGATGGGCAGCCGGTGGATGACCACGTTGAGGAAACTACCCACCAGCAAACCCAGCACCAACAAAAACCCGCTGAAAACCAGCGGGCTTTGTTGAAACACGAAGACAAGCTGGTTCATTAACCCACAGCCTCGCCCATCTTGAAAATCGGCAGATACATCGCCACCACCAGGCCGCCAATCAGCGTACCCAACACCACCATGATGATCGGCTCCATCAGGCTGGACAGCGCCTCTACCGCGTTGTCGACCTCTTCCTCGTAATAGTCGGCCACTTTGCCCAGCATGGCGTCCAGCGAACCCGATTCTTCACCAATCGAGACCATCTGCATCACCATATTGGGAAACACATTGGCGTTCTGCATCGAGATGGTCAGGCTGGTACCGGTGCTCACTTCTTGCTGGATGCGGCGTGTGGCCAGGCGATAGACATAGTTGCCGGCCGCGCCCCCCACCGATTCCAACGATTCCACCAGCGGCACACCGGCGGCAAACATCGTCGCCAGCGTACGGCTCCAGCGTGCGATCACCGAATTACGCATGATCTCGCCCAATACCGGCAGCTTGAGCACAAAGCGGTCGATGGCAATCTGCATGGCCTCGGAACGCCGCCAGGCTTTCATAAACGCCCAGAACCCGCCAAAGATGCCGCCAAAAATGGCCCACCAATACGAAACAAAGAAATCCGAAATCGCCATCACCAGCAACGTGGGGCCCGGCAAATCGGCTCCAAAGCTGGAGAACAGGCTTTTGAATGCGGGAATCACAAAGATCATGATCACGGCCGTAATAACAAATGCGGCCACGATCACGGCGGTCGGGTAAAACATTGCCGATTTGATCTTCTTTTTAACGCTGAGCATTTTTTCTTTATACAAAGCCAGACGGGCCAGCAATGTATCCAGAATACCGGCCTGCTCACCGGCCTGAATCAGGTTGCAATACAGCGTATCGAAATGCTTGGGATGCTTGCGGAATGCCTGCGTCAGCGATGAGCCCGATTCGATATCCGATTTGATATCCAGCAGCAATTTGGTGACCGACGGATTGCTATGGCCTTTGGCGACGATATCGAAAGCCAGCAACAACGGCACGCCCGATTTGAGCATGGTGGCCAGTTGCCGGGTAAACATGGTCAGATCTTCATCGGTAATCCGCTTGCCGCCGCGCATACGTTGTTGCTTCACGCGCAACACGTTTACGCCCTGACGCCGCAAATGGGTTTTTAGAACCGCTTCGCCGCTGGCGCGCATTTCGCCTTTGACGATCTTGCCATTCCGGTCTTTGCCCTCCCAGGCATAGGTAAATTCCTTGACCTTGACCGGGGCCGCTTTTGCTGCTGTGGCCATGATGCGCTGCTCTCCCTGGAAACACTGTGTCGCCGCACGCGGCAAAGGCGCGCGGCGTTATAGGAAACCGGTGTCCGGTTATTCGTTGGTCACGGCCAGGATTTCTTCCAGCGAGGTCAAACCCTGGCGTACCTTGATCAACCCGGATTGTCGCAGATCACGCACGCCTTCGAGACGTGCCTGGTCCGCAATATCGATAGCCGTACCGTTTTTCATGATGATCCGGTTCATTTCGTCTGAAATCGGCATCACCTGGTAGATACCCAGCCGGCCTTTATAGCCTGTGTCCTTACACTGATCGCAACCTACGGGGCGATAAGTGACCCAGCTGCCGTCCAGTTCTTCTTCTTTAAAGCCGGCGCTGCGCAGTGCTTCGTGCGGGATATCGGCGGGTTGTTTGCAATGTGCGCACAAGCGACGCGCCAGCCGCTGCGCAGTAATCATGATCACCGAAGACGCAATGTTGAATGGCAATACACCCATGTTCATCATCCGCGTCAGCGTGGTCGGCGCATCGTTGGTGTGCAAGGTGGAGAACACCATGTGACCGGTTTGCGCCGCCTTGATCGCGATGTCGGCGGTTTCCAGATCACGGATTTCACCGACCATGATCACGTCAGGATCCTGCCGCAGGAACGCCTTGAGGGCGACGGCAAAGGTCAGGCCCGCTTTCTCGTTAACGTTGACCTGGTTTACGCCAGGCAAGTTGATTTCGGCTGGATCTTCCGCCGTCGAAATATTGGTGCCGGGCTGGTTCAGGATGTTCAGGCAGGTATACAGCGACACGGTCTTACCCGAGCCGGTCGGACCCGTCACCAGCACCATGCCATACGGACGGCCAATGGCCGCCAGCAGCAATTCTTTCTGATCGGGGTCATAACCCAGTGCATCAATACCCAGCGTGGCGGACGTTGGATCCAGAATCCGGATACAAATCTTCTCGCCATGCAGCGTAGGTAGCGTGGAGACCCGGAAATCAATGGCGCGGCTTTTTGACAACACCAGTTTCATCCGGCCATCTTGCGGTACGCGCTTTTCCGAAATATCGAGCTTTGAAATCACCTTGATCCGCGAAGCGATCTTTTCCTTGATCGCCAACGGCGGTTGGGCAATTTCACGCAATACGCCATCCTGACGATAGCGAATGCGATAAAACTTTTCGTACGGCTCAAAGTGGATATCCGATGCGCCGGCGTTAATGGCATCCAGCAAAATCTTCTGGATATATTTAACCACCGGGGCGTCGTCGACTTCGACGTTGACCGCTTCTTCTTGCGAATTGTCGTCGCCGCCGCTGATATCAAGATCGGCTTCGCTAACGGTCAGATCACGCAGATTGCTACCGGTGGCCTCCACCAGCTTGTTCATCAGCACCAGCAGCTTGTTGTCTTCAACAACAATCGGCTCAACCTGCTGGCCCGTCTTGAAGCGAACTTCTTCAACGGCCTGCATGTTGGTGATGTCGGAAATACCGATAAACAGCCGCGTGCCGCGCTTGAATAGCGGCACGATGCGCTGCGCCTGCATCAGCTTGGCGTCCAGCACATTGGGCGGGATGTAGCTGGAATCGATCTGGTCCAGATCAAGCAAAGGATAGCCAAACGCTTGCGAGCTGAACTCGGCAACGTCTTTGGCCGTCAGTTTTTTGCTGGAGAGCAGGCGTTCGATGAAGCTGGTGCGACCATCGCTGCCCGCACTTTGCAGCGCTTCGGCGTCGGCTTCGGCCAGGCGTCCATGCTGCACCAGCAGCCGCGCAAGGCCCGAAATGGGAACGGTAGCAGTAGACATAGATTCGTTAAGGATTCAACCAGGCCAGGTCAAGACAACGAGAGGAAGGGCCGCGGGGCCCCCGTGTTCACCGCAGTCTAGCAAAAGTGATTACTCGCTGGGACATATTCTGCGGCAAGCCGTTGCAGGGGCGCACACCGCCAGGCGGCGATTTGCCACAGCTCAGCCGGTGCGGCTGGCTACGTGCGGATACAAGCGGATGACCTTGACGCTGCGGTCTTGCGTTTGCACGACTTCGAGCCGCTCGCCCGCGATGGTCAGGCAGGTGCCGGCGTCGGGGATATCCTCAAAATATTCGAGGATCAAACCATTCAGTGTTTTGGGGCCGGTCAGCGGGAAACCCAGCTTGAGCTTGCGATTCAGCTCGCGCAGGCTGCTGGCGCCATCCAGCAAATAGCTGCCATCGGCTTGCGGCTCATAACGCGATGCCGCATTGGGGGCATTGGTGGTGAATTCACCGATGATTTGCTCAAGAATATCTTCCAGCGTGACCAGGCCGGCCAATTCGCCATATTCATCCACCACCAGGCCAATACGGCGGCGGTTTTCCTGAAAATTTTGCAGCTGGGTAAATAGCGGTGTGCCGGACGGAATGAAATACGGCGGGCGGATCAGCGTGCGGATGGTTTCGCCATCGACTTCTTCTTCGCGCAAAGACAACGCTTTGCGCGTATGCAGAATGCCCACCATATTGTCGGGATTATCGTCGTACACCGGCAGGCGGGTGTGGTGGCAGGTATACAGCTGGCGGCGCAATTCTTCAGCATGTGCACCCAGATCCAGTGCTTCAATATGGTGGCGCGGCGTCATGACGTCATCGACCGTGATATTGGCCAGCTCAAACAGATTAAGCAGGATGGTCTGGTGTTTCTTTTCCATAAAGCGGCCGGATTCGAGCACCAGCAAACGCAATTCTTCCGGGCTTAATGGCGTGTGCTCATGGCCTTTGCCAGAGAGCCGGGTCAGCTTTAAAAAGCCATTTACAAACAGATTGATAAACCACACCGCCGGATAAAACACCTTTTGCAATACCGCCAGCGGATAGCTGAAGGCAACCGCGGCTTTATCGGCGTAATTGGCGGCCAGCACTTTGGGCGTGGCTTCGGAAATCACCAGAATCGCAAACGCCACAATCAGCGTGGCAATCGGCAGTGCATATTGATTGGTGCCAAACATGCGCGCGGTGATCACGGTGGAAAGCGCGGCCGAGGCGGTGTTGATCAGCGTATTGCCCAGCAGGATAACGCCCAGCAGGCGGTCGGTGTGGTCCAGCAAGCCGCGGGTGCGAATGGCGCCGCGATGGCCTTGCTGCACGCGGGCATTCAGGCGGAAGCGGTTGACCGCCATCATGGCGGTTTCAGAAGCGGAGAAGAAAGCGGAAGAAAGCAGGCAAACGACCAGGGCTATGATCAGTTCGCTCAGGGGGATGTCGTCCAAGGCGGCAATCCGGAAATGGCAATGGCCTGAGTATAACAGCCCGCGCCATCGTCACTTTCAGGCAAACGACCTGGTTATGCGCCCGCGCGATGCAGAATGACGTCCAGCACCAGGCGAGTGCCGATATAGCCAAACAGCAGCAGAATAAAGCCGAACAACGTCCAGCGGGTGGCCACCAGACCGCGCCAGCCGCGCACTTTGCGGCCGATCAGCAAGCCGCCAAACACCAGCCACGCGGCAATCGAAAACACAATTTTGTGATTGAATTCGAGTGCCTTGCCGAAGATTTCTTCGCTGAAGGTGGCGCCAGTAATCAAGGCCACGGTCAACAGCAAAAAACCGACCCAGACGCAGGCAAACAACAAGCGTTCCAGCGCCAACAACGGTGGCAGTTTCTGCACTAACAAACTGGCGGTGGCGTGATGCAGGCGCTTGTCGGCCAGGCGCATCAGCAAGGCAACGCCGGACGCGTTGGCGAACAGGCCATAGGCCAGCATCGCGGTCAGAAAATGCAAACGCGACACACCGTTTTGCGGGTAGGTCAGCGCGTGACCGGGCGGCAGCAAAATCGAGGCGCCCAGCAGTATCACGGCCAGCGCCAGTACCGGCGGCTCCATACCTTCGAGCTGGAACGCCAGATGACCCACCAGGTAGATCAGCAAGGCCAGCCAGGCCGTCACCGACAATGCTTCGCCTGCGCCAAAATGCAAGGGCGGCACCGCCAGCGCGGGCCACAATGCAAAGCCGTGCAACGCCAGTGCCAGCAACAAAAGCCCGTGTTCAATCCCCGCGTGCACAGTGCCGCGGCCAGCCAGGCGCGTGCGGCAGAAATGCCAGCCAAGTGCCAGGTACAAGAACAGAGCGATCAAAGCGAGCCAGGACACGGGGGCTAAATCGGTTAGAATTGCGGGATTCACAGTCTAACAGAGCCGACTCGCGCAGCGAGCCCGGCAGGGAAAGTTTTTATGCTGGATAACTTATCCAACCGTTTGAGTAGTGTTGTCAAAACACTGCGCGGCCAGGCCCGCCTGAGCGAAGACAATATTCAGGATGCCCTGCGCGAAGTGCGCATGGCGTTGCTGGAGGCCGACGTGGCGTTGCCCGTGGTCAAACAGTTTATTGCCGACGTCAAGACGCGCGGCATGGGCCAGGAAGTGGTCGGCAGCCTGACCCCAGGGCAGGCCTTTATTGGCGTGGTGTATGAAGAACTGACCAAGCTGATGGGCGCGCAAAACGATGCGCTCAATCTGGCCGCCGTACCGCCCGCCGTGGTGCTGATGGCGGGTTTGCAGGGCGCAGGTAAAACCACCACGTCGGGCAAGCTGGCCAAGCGTCTTAAAGAAGAGAACAAAAAGAAAGTGCTGCTGGTGTCGGGCGACGTATATCGCCCGGCTGCTATTGAACAGCTTAAAACGCTGGCGGCGCAGATCGACGTGGAATGGTTTCCGTCTGACGTCACCCAAAAGCCGGTCGATATCGCACTGGCCGCACTGGATTACGCGCGTAGGCATTTTCACGATGTACTGATTGTCGATACGGCGGGTCGCCTGGCCATTGACGAAGCGATGATGGCCGAAATCAAGGCCGTGCACGCCGCCATCAACCCGGTCGAAACACTGTTTGTTGTGGATGCGATGCAGGGCCAGGATGCGGTGAATGTGGCGCGCGCGTTTAGCGAAACGCTGCCGCTGACCGGCGTGATCCTGACCAAGCTTGATGGTGATTCGCGTGGTGGCGCGGCGCTGTCGGTGCGCCAGGTCACCGGCAAGCCGATCAAGTTTATTGGCGTGGGCGAAAAGCTCACCGGCCTTGAGCCGTTCCACCCCGACCGGATGGCCAGCCGGATTCTGGGCATGGGTGATGTGCTGTCGCTGATCGAAGACGTGCAAAAGAGCGTCAACGAGCAAGAAGCGCTGCAGATGATGAAGAAGGTCAAGTCCGGCAAGGGCTTTGATCTTGAAGACTTTAAAGCCCAGATCGGCCAGATGAAAAAAATGGGCGGCATGGGCGCGTTGCTCGACAAGCTGCCGGGCCAGCTTAGCGAAATGGCCAATAATCAGGTCACCGATAAAGCCGTGACGCGCATCGAAGGCATTATCAATTCGATGACCGCGCTGGAGCGCCGCAAGCCCGAACTGATCAAGGCCAGCCGTAAACGCCGCATTGCGCAGGGCGCGGGGGTGTCGGTGCAAGAAGTAAACCGTCTTCTGAAGCAGTTTGAAGAAACGCAGAAGATGATGAAGCAGTTCAGCAAGGGCGGCATGATGAAGCTCATGCGCGGTATGAAGGGCATGTTGCCCGGTATGTAAAACCCGGGCCCTGCGGCCCATGAATGCAACGGCATTCAGATTTATTGCCGGCAGTGGTTTGTAAAGCCTTGACTTTTCAGATACACTCGCTGGTTTCGCGTAAACCGATTTCAAACTGGGTATCAAATCATGGTTGTGATTCGTCTTTCCCGTGGCGGCGCCAAAGACCGTCCGTTCTACAACGTCGTGGTGACCGATTCGCGCAACCGTCGCGATGGCCGTTTCATCGAGCGCGTTGGTTTCTATGACCCGTCCGCTAAAGAAGGCGCTGAAGGCGTCCGCTTCAAGCTGGACCGCGTGAACCACTGGGTTGGCGTTGGCGCACAAGTCAGCGACACCGTGGCTCGCCTGCTCAAAGGCTACAAGCCGGCTGCTGCCTGAGCTTCATGGCTGGCATCAAACCGACGGCCCCGCAATCGCAATCCATTGCCACACCAGATGATCTGGTGGTGATGGGTTACATCAGCGGGGCTTTTGGTATTCGCGGCTGGATCAACGTGGTTGCGGATACCGAATATGCCGACAGTCTGTTCGACTACAAAACGTGGTGGATCGGACGTGACGGCGCGTTCAAGCCGTATACATTGGTCGAAGGCAATGTGCAGCCCAAAAAACTGGCTGCGCAACTTGAAGGCATTAATGACCGCGATATCGCCGCTGCACTGAAAGGTGCGCTGGTGGCTGTACCGCGCAGTCTGATGCCGGCTGCCGAAGACGATGAATACTACTGGGCCGATCTGATCGGTCTGGCCGTCGTCAATACGCAGGGTGAAAGCCTGGGCGTGGTCGACCGGTTGTTCGAAACGGGCGCCAATGATGTGCTCGTGGCCCGTGATGACAAGGTAGAACGCCTGCTGCCGTTTGTGGCGCAAGTGGTGCTCAAGGTAGACCTTGCAGCAAAACTCATCACGGTGGATTGGGGCCTTGACTACTGAGGCCACAGCAGCGGGGGCGGCGGTAAGCATGCGTTTCGACGCGATTACGCTGTTCCCCGATATGTTTGACGCCATCACGCGGCACGGCATTACGCAGCGCGCGGTGGAGCAGGGCATCATCGATTTTGCCGCGTGGAATCCGCGTGATTTTACGCACGACAATTACCGCCGCGTGGACGACCGTCCGTATGGCGGTGGGCCTGGCATGGTGATGCTGCCGCAGCCGCTGGAAGACGCCATTGCGGCGGCCAAAGCGCGGCAAGCGGCATTCGGGCTGACACCCAAAGTGGTGTATCTGTCGCCGCAAGGCGCGCCGCTCACGCATCAGCGTGTGCTGCAGCTGGTGGCGGAACCTGGCCTGATCCTGTTGTGTGGGCGTTACGAGGGCGTGGATGAACGCGTTCTGCAACGCCAGGTCGACCTCGAAATCTCGGCCGGCGATTATGTGCTGTCAGGGGGCGAGCTCCCTGCCATGGTGTTGATCGATGCGTTGGCGCGACATTTGCCTGGCGTACTCAATACCGCGGCCAGTGCAGAAGAAGATTCGTTTGCGGATGGGTTGCTGGATTGCCCGCATTACACCCGTCCCGAAGATTACCGCGGTATGGCGGTCCCGGAAGTTCTGCTTTCGGGTAATCATGCCAACATACGTCGCTGGCGCCTTAAGCAGTCGCTGGGCCGCACCTGGTTGCGGCGCGCTGACTTGCTGAAAGACCGCCCGCTTTCAAAAGAAGAAACTCGTCTTCTGGCCGAATTCAAGGCCGAGCATGCTGCTGAGCAACGTGCTGCTTCCGGTGAAGAAGAAGGTACAAGTTTCGTAAAGGAGTAAGGTCATGAACCTGATTCAAAAGCTCGAACAAGAAGAAATTGCACGTCTGGACAAAACCATCCCCGAATTTGCACCCGGCGACACCGTCGTTGTGCAAGTCAAGGTGAAGGAAGGCAACCGCGAACGTCTGCAGGCGTTTGAAGGTGTTGTGATTGCCAAGCGCAATCGCGGCCTGAACAGCGCGTTCATCGTGCGCAAGATTTCCGCTGGTACCGGCGTGGAGCGTTCGTTCCAGCTGTACTCGCCGCTGGTTGCTTCGATCGAAGTGAAGCGCCGTGGTGATGTACGCCGTGCCAAGCTGTACTACCTCCGCGATCGTTCGGGCAAGTCCGCACGTATCAAGGAAAAGTTGCCGGCTCGCAAGGCCGCTCCGGTTGCTGCAAAATAATTTTTGCCGCTCCGATAAGAACGCGAGGCTCGTCCTCGCGTTTTTTTTCGCCCAGCGTTTGCTAACATCAGCGCTTGTTCTGCTTTGGCGTTCTTCATGCCCCGTCCTGATCAATATCCCGAATATCAAGCCGTGATTGCCACGCCGGTAGGGCCGATAGGCTTGGCTGCCGATGGCGATGTGCTGGTGCGGCTGGATTTTCTACCCGAATCCCTGCCGTTGCGGCCGACGCAAAGCGCCATCCTGCGCGAGGTGGAGCGCCAGCTGCATGCCTGGTTTGCCGATCCGGACGTGGTGTTCGATATTCCGTGGCGCGCGGATGGCTCGCCGCATCAGCAACGTGTGTGGCAGGCCATTTACGCGATTGGCGTGGGCAAAACCCGCACTTATGCGGAGATCGCACACGAAGTCGGCTCGGTGGCGCGCGCTGTGGGTGGCGCGTGCGGCATGAATCCGATCCCCATCATCATTCCGTGCCATCGTGTGGTGGCCGCCAACGGGCTCGGCGGCTTTAACGCCAATCGTAATGGCCGGGACTGGTTGCCGATCAAGCGTTGGCTGCTGACGCACGAAATGCAGGATCTGTTTGCCGGAGAATCGCGTGGCGCGTAATGCGGCGGCCGTGGCCAACGAAGCCAATCAGGCGCTGATCGACCGCTTTGTTGATCAGGCCTGGCTGGCCGATGGTCTGGCGCGTAACACCGCCGATGGCTATCGGCGCGATCTGGTCATTTGGGCCCTCTGGCTGGAAGCGCGTGGGCGCGGGGTATTGGCTGCGCAGCGTGACGATGTGCAAAGCTTTCTGGCTGAGTCGGCACGCACCGCCAAAGCGGCGACGCTGGCGCGGCGCATGGCCAGTCTGCGCAAGTTTTACCAGCACTGGCTAAACGACGGCCGCATCCAGCACGACCCCACCGTCACGCTGACGGCACCGCCGCGCGTGCGGCCGCTGCCCAAGGGCTTATCGGAAGAGCAAGTCGAAAATCTGCTGGCGGCCCCCGATGTCGAAACTCCGGCCGGTCTGCGTGACCGCGCCATGCTGGAGTTGATGTATGCCACCGGCTTGCGCGTTTCCGAACTGGTGGGGCTGGATATCGCCGATCTGCATTTAACTGAAGGCTATGTGCAAGTGATGGGCGGGAAGGGCGGCAAGCAACGCCTGGTGCCGTTGGGCGAAGAAGCGCGCATATGGCTGCAACGCTATATCACGCAAGCGCGGCCGCTGTTGCTGGCCGGTTCGCACGCGCCGCAAGTGCTGGTTAACCAGCGCGATGGTCATGCGCTTACCCGCCAGGGGGCGTGGTACATCATCAAGGGGTATGCCATCACGGCGGGGATCAATGCCGAGCAGCTATCGCCCCATGTGTTGCGACATGCCTTTGCCACCCATCTGCTCAACCACGGCGCCGATTTGCGTGTGGTGCAGTTGCTGCTGGGGCACGCTGATATCGGTACTACGCAGATTTACACGCATGTGGCCACGGCGCGGCTGCAGGCGCTGCACAAAGCCAACCATCCTCGGGGTTGAGTTCCGCCAACCATGTGCCAGGCTGAGGCGCTTGCCTCCTGTTTGTAAAAACGAAAACTGGCCCCTGGAGTACTGGTTATGGACTCGACTTCTGTCACGCATTACCGCGATATTTTCGTGGCGTATGCCACCGCGTTCGGCATCAAGATTCTGGCCGCCGTCGCCTTCTGGGTGGTGGGCCGCTATCTGATCGGGCTGGCGGTGCGCCTGGTCGAAAAGTCCCTCGAACGACAAAAGCTGGACCCCACCGTGCTGCGCTATATCGGCTCGGTCATCACGGTTACGCTGAATGTATTGTTGGTGATCGGCATCCTTGGTTACTTTGGCGTGCAGACCACGACCTTTGCGGCATTGATTGCAGCCGGTGGTGTCGCCATCGGGCTGGCGTGGTCGGGCTTGCTGGCCAACTTTGCCGCAGGGGCATTCCTGATTGTGTTACGGCCATTCAAGGTGGGCGACTTTGTTACCGCCGCGGGTATTACCGGCACGGTGAAGGAAATCGGTCTGTTCGTCACCGCCATCAACACGCCCGATAACGTGCTGACCCTGGTGGGCAACAACAAGATCTTCTCAGACAGCATTCAGAACTTCACCGTCAATCCGTACCGCCGCGTCGACCTGAAAGCGCAACTGGCGGGCTCCACCGACCCCGCGGCTGCGATTGCCTTGCTGAAGCAACAGATCGGCGCGATCCCGAATGTGCTGGCCGAGCCGGCGGTGGATGTCGAGATTCTGGAATTCAATCTGGTGGGGCCAGTGCTGGCGGTGCGGCCCTATTGCCATAACGACAATTACTGGCAGGTGTATTTCGAGACCAATCGCGTCATCCGCGAGAGCTTTGGCCAGGCTGGCTTTGCCGCGCCCATGCCCGCGCAGACTGTCGTGGTGCAACAAGCAGCCTGACCGCCGCCGCGCGCGGCTGCCGGTTTGCCACGTGACGGATGCGGCGCGGCCTGTCCCACAGCGGCATAGGCGTGCGGCCGATGCCAGTTACAAGGCTCCGGCGGGCACTATGCTGGTATGTGCGCCCGGACTTTCGGCCGGGGCCATCCTGAGGAGTAAACGATGTCGGCCAACCGGATCATGTTGATTCGCCATGCGGAAAAACCGGAAGCCACGCCGTTGTCCGGTGGCGTTAACCTGGATGGCGGTGCCAATACCGAGGCGTTGTCGGTGCGAGGCTGGGCGCGCGCCGGGGCATTGGCGGTGCTGCTGGCCCCGTCCAGCGAGATGATCGTCGATGCGCGCATTGCCATTCCTAACGCCTTGTTTGCCTGCCCCGCGCGCAAACCTGGCGAGAGCGAGCGCGCCGTGCAAACGCTGCAACCGCTGGCGGCCAAACTGGGCATCGAGATCAATACGCGCTTTGGTCGCGGTGATGAAGCCGCGCTGGCGATCGCCGCCACCGAGACCGAAGGCACGGTGTTGATCGCATGGGAACATAAAGCGTTGCCGATGCTCGCCCGCGCGATTGTGGGCAAGCATGTCAGCGTGCCCGAGCACTGGCCCAGCGATCGTTTTGATGTGATCTGGCTGCTGGAACAGATGGAGCATGCGCAGCCGTGGTATTTCCGCCAGGTGCCGCAGTTGCTGCTGGCTGGCGATACCGGCGTGACGCCGGAAGGGTGATGGGCGGATGAGTATCAATAGACGTAAAAAAGGCGAGCTGCGGCTCGCCTTTTTTATTCGCCATCATCCCGGCCCGCGCCGATGAAACCGCGCTTTACGCCGAGATCTGATCGCGCGCCGGGTCAACCAGCCCGCTGCGTACCGCCTTTAACGTGAGGCTGGCCACATCGCGACAACCCAGCCGCTGAATCAACTGGCCGCGGTGGAACTCCACGGTCTTAGGACTAATCCCAAGCAAACGCGCAATTTCCTTGGTGGATTTGCCAAGGGCAATCCAGCGCAGGATTTCTTGCTGGCGTGTGGTCAGCGTTTCGGTGCCCGTGTCGTTGGCCGCGCTGGCCAGTGCTTCGATTTGCGGGCTTAAAAACACATGGCCATCCAGCACCGCGATAATCGCCGCATGCAGATCTTCCAGCATGCAGTCCTTCAGCAGATAAGCGCGCGCGCCGCGTTTAAGCGCATCCAGCACCACGTGCGGCTCATCGTGCGAAGACAGCACCATTACGCGGATATCGGGCGCGTTAAGGCGGACTTCTTGCAGGATGTCGAGCCCGGATTTACCAGGCATGGTGATATCCAGTACCACCAGGTCGGGCCGCATCGTCATGATGTCGTTCAATGCGGTATCGCCATCCGCGGCCTCGGACACAATTTCGAGGTCAGTTCGGGTAGCGAGTACGGCGCGTATGCCCAGACGCAGCAGTTGGTGGTCGTCGGCGATGATGATGCGGTGTGGGGTCGGCATAGGGCGCAGAGTTAGTAGATGATCGGCGCAGCAGATGCGGCTGCGGCTACAGACTCATGTAAGGAACAGAGTTAGTATAAGCTAAATTTGCGATCTTTCCAGGCAGGGATAACCGCCTGTACCCGTGGTGCGGCAATGTCTCTGCTACCCTAGGTAAACGCCGCGCCGTTTGTGGCCCCCGATGGAAACCGTCATGCCCCAGTTGCAACGTATTCTGTACGTCGAAGACGAACCTGATATCCAGTTGGTGGCGCGCATGGCGCTGGAGATGATTGGTGGGTTTCAGATCGTACTATGCTCGTCGGGGCAGGCTGCGCTCGACGCCGCACCCACTGCGCAAGCCGACCTGTTTTTGCTGGATGTGATGATGCCCGGCATGGACGGCCCCACCACGCTGGGGCGGCTGCGCGAACAACCGGCGCTGGCCGGCATACCGGCTATTTTCATGACTGCCAAAGCCCAACCGGCCGAGGTGGCCAATCTGCTGGCGCTGGGCGCCAGTGGCGTGATTCCGAAACCGTTTGATCCCATGACACTGGCGGACGAGGTGCGCACGCTCTGGCAACACGCCATCACCAAAGGGGACTAGCCGTGGCCGATGCCCGCGACGATAAACTCAAGCAGTTCCAGGCCGCGCTGGCCGAATTACAGCTGCGGTTCAAAACCGAATTGCCAGCCCGGCTGGCGGGCATCCGCGCGCAGATCGAAACGTTTGTTACCGAAGGCCTGGACGCCACCACGCGCGAAGACCTGCAGCGTCAGATTCACAGCCTGACCGGATCAGGCACCACCTTTGGCGCGCCGGAGCTGACACGCACTTCGCGCGAGCTGGAGAAATTTTACCGCGCACATTTGGCCCCATTGGAGCGCCCGGACGAAGACCGGGCCGCACAGTTATGGCAGTACTTTGACGGGCTGATTCAAGCGGCAGCGCAGTTTATCGACCCATTGGGCCTGGCTGGCACCCGTGCCAGCCCGGGTGCCGATGAGCCGCGCCAGACCGTTATTTTCAGTCAGGATGACGCCACCGCCGAGCTGATGCAGATCGAGCTGTCGCTGTTGGGTATCGACAGCATCAGCATGACGCGCGATACGCTGCCGCAAGGTCCGATCGATCTGCTGATCGTCGATCTGGATGGCGTTTCGCAGCCGCTGGATTTCTTTGCCGGCTGGTTGCCCGGTATGCCCGGCGCGCCCGCGCGCATGGTTTGCCTGTCCAAAAATGCGGATGTGTCGACGCGGTTGATTGCGGCGCGGTTGGGCGCGCAGGCGTTTTTGCACAAGCCCGTCTTGACCGAAGAACTCACGGATTTGATGCAGCGGCTGGACGAAGGTCGTCGGCAGCCCGGTTATCGCGTGCTGATCGTCGATGACGAACGCCAACTGGCCGAGTACTACGCGCTGGTCTTGCAAGAAGCGGGCATGCATACGGCCGTGGTCACCGGACCGGTGCATATGTTTGAAAAGCTGGCCGAATTCCGGCCCGAGCTGATCGTGCTCGACTTGTATTTGCCCGGCTGGAACGGTCTGGAAATCGCTAGCGTGATCCGTCAGCAGTCCACTTACGTCAGCATCCCGATTGTGTTCTTGTCGAGCGACCAGACGGCGTCCAGCCGGCTGGATGCCATGCGCCGCGGCGCGGATGATTTTCTGGTCAAGCCGATTGATCCGCATTATCTAGTCACCGCCATTCAGTGTCGCGCGGCGCGCTACCGCGCTTTGCGTGAGCAGATGACGCGGGACGGTTTAACGCGCGCGCTGAATCGTAATGCGGTGATGCAATTACTGGAGATCGAGGAGTCGCGGTGCCGTCGCAACAGCCAGCCGCTGACGGTGGCGATGCTCGATATCGATGATTTCAAGCTCGGCAACGATCAATACGGCCACCAGGCGGGCGATCAGGTTTTGCGCGCGCTGTGTTCCTTGCTGCGGCAGCGCCTGCGCGCCAGCGACGCCATCGGGCGCTACGGCGGTGAAGAGTTTCTGCTGGTGTTGCCTAACACCAGCCAGAGCGACGCGATTGCGTTGGTGGAGGCTTTGCGCGCGCGCTTTGTGCAGATCCGTTTTCCGTTTGCGATGCCCGCCGTGGCGTTCAGCTTCAGCGCCGGCATCTCCACTTTGCGCGCGGGCGAAACGGTGGAGGGCGTGGTGGGCCGCGCCGAACAATCATTGGTGCTGGCGAAGGAAGCGGGGCGCAATCGCGTGTTTACCAGCTTCGAATAAACCGGCCTGGCGTCGCCTTGGCGACGTCTGAGCATTCAACATCAAAAAGCCCCGGCCAGTTTGCACTGGTCGGGGCTTTGTTTTTGCGCGGCGTGGTTCTAACGATTACGCCGGCACCACGTTTTCTTGCTCGTGAATATTGAGCACCACTTTGTCGTCGTCGTCGAGATCGATGGTCACTTCGCCGCCGTTGGCCAGGCGACCAAACAGCAACTCGTCGGCCAGCGCCTTGCGGATCGTGTCCTGAATCAGACGCGACATCGGGCGGGCGCCCATCAACGGATCGAAACCCTTCTCGGCCAGATAAGCCTTCAGCTTGTCCGAGAAATGCGCATCGACCTTCTTCTCTTGCAACTGCATTTCCAGCTGCATCAAGAATTTCTCGACCACTTGCAGAATGATTTCCTGGCTGAGCGGTGCAAACGAAATCGTGGCATCCAGGCGGTTACGGAATTCCGGCGTAAACAGGCGTTTGATCTCGGCCATTTCGTCGCCGGTTTCCTTCTTCGCTGTAAAGCCAATGATGGCTTTGTTCAGCGATTCGGCACCCGCGTTGGTGGTCATGATCAGAATCACGTTACGGAAATCCGCTTTACGCCCGTTGTTATCCGTTAGCGTGCCGTGGTCCATCACCTGCAACAGCACGTTAAAGATATCGGGATGCGCTTTTTCAATTTCGTCCAGCAACAACACGCTATACGGATGCTTGGTGACTTGTTCGGTCAACAAACCGCCTTGCTCAAAACCAACATAGCCCGGAGGCGCGCCGATCAAACGCGATACGGCGTGGCGTTCCATATATTCGGACATATCAAAGCGGATCAGCTCCACGCCTAATGTATAAGCGAGCTGCCGTGCCACTTCGGTTTTACCGACACCGGTCGGGCCCGAGAACAAAAAGGCGCCAATCGGTTTTTGCGGGTTGCCCAAGCCAGCGCGCGACATCTTGATCGCACTGGACAATGCATCAATTGCGTTATCCTGGCCAAACACCACGTTCTTCAGATCGCGGTCCAGCGTCTTCAAGGTGCTCTTGTCATCATTGGACACGCTCTTCGGCGGAATTCGGGCAATCTTGGCCACGATTTCTTCGATCTCGCCTTTGCCGATCGTCTTTTTCTGACGCGACTTGGGCAGAATCTTTTGCGCGGCACCGGCTTCGTCAATTACATCAATGGCTTTATCGGGCAAATGTCGGTCATTGATATACTTGGCCGCCAGTTCTGCCGCCGTGGTCAAAGCCGCAACGGTGTATTTAACGCTGTGGTGTTTCTCGAACTTGTCTTTCAGGCCTTTGAGAATCTCAATGGTCTGCTCAACGGTCGGCTCAACCACATCAATCTTCTGGAAGCGACGCGACAGCGCGTTGTCTTTTTCGAAGATGCCGCGGAATTCCTGATACGTGGTGGCGCCGATGCATTTCAGCGTGCCGTTGGACAGCGCCGGTTTCAGCAAATTGGAGGCATCCAGCGTACCGCCCGAGGCAGCGCCCGCACCAACAAGAGTATGAATCTCGTCGATAAACAGAATGGCATTGCGCTCTTCCGACAATTGCTTGATGACGGCTTTCAGGCGTTGCTCAAAGTCGCCGCGATATTTGGTGCCCGCCAGCAATGCGCCCATATCGAGCGAATAGACGGTGGCATCGGCCAGAATATCGGGCACATCGCCTTCGATAATGCGACGCGCCAGCCCTTCGGCAATCGCGGTTTTGCCCACGCCAGCCTCACCCACCAACAGCGGGTTGTTCTTGCGGCGGCGGCATAGAATCTGCACCACACGCTCCAGCTCGGCATCGCGGCCAATCAACGGATCGATGCGACCGGTGAGCGCCTGCTGGTTAAGGTTCTGCGTAAAGCTCTCGAGTGCGCCGCCTGGGCCCACTTCGGATTCGTGATCTTCGCCTTGTTCCTGGCGCGGCGGGGTGGACGCCACCGGGCCGCTCTTGCTGATGCCATGGCTGATAAAATTGACCACGTCCAGCCGCGTTACGCCCTGCTGATGCAGGAAGTACACGGCATGGCTGTCTTTCTCGCCGAAGATGGCCACCAACACGTTAGCGCCGGTCACTTCTTTCTTGCCCGACGACTGCACGTGCAGAATGGCGCGCTGGATAACGCGCTGAAAACCGATGGTAGGTTGGGTTTCAACCTCACCGGTGCCAGACACCACGGGCGTGTGCTCGGTGACAAAGTCAGAGAGCTGGCGACGCAGGTCATCCATGTTAGCGCCGCATGCGCGCAAAACTTCAGCGGCGGAGGGGTTATCAAGCAGGGAGAGCAGGAGGTGCTCCACGGTGATGTACTCGTGGCGCTTCTGTCTCGCCTCCATGAAAGCCATGTGCAGGCTTACTTCCAGTTCCTGGGCGATCATTCATTTACCTCCATGATGCATTGGAGCGGGTGCTGATGTTGGCGGGCATGCTCGATCACCTGCGCCACCTTCGTTGCGGCAATATCTTTGGGATACACGCCACAGATGCCTCGTCCTTCAGTATGGACTTTGAGCATGACTACGGTCGCTTGTTCAAGCTGCATTCCAAAAAAACCTTGCAGCACTGCGACCACAAATTCCATAGGCGTGAAATCGTCGTTCAATAAAACGACCGTATACATGGAGGGGGGTCCACTACGGACTTCTTTCTCCAGCAATTCCCGCTCAATCTGATGCTGTTGCGCCATAACAATCCATTCGTTATTCACGATTTCATTTTGGCCCGTTGGAGCGCTTTTTCAAGCGTTTCCTGGAAACAACAGTTTGCGAAACGGCCCTTTGAGATGCTTGACCTTGTGCGTAAATGTCGCGTAAAACGAATGCGCGTTTGATGGACAAGTAAACATGCAGTTCCGGTCTAACCCGTTGTGCAGGTCTTGACTTCAAACATCCGGCCCGGAGATGGGCGCACGCTTTAACTGTTTATCCTGGAGAAAGACCTAATATGGCAACGGGTACCGTCAAGTGGTTCAACGATTCTAAAGGCTTTGGCTTCATTACTCCGGACGAAGGCGGCGAAGACATCTTCGCTCATTTCTCCGCGATCAATATGCCCGGCTTCAAGACCCTGAAAGAAGGCCAACGTGTAACGTTTGAAGTTGCACAAGGCCCGAAGGGCAAGCAAGCAGCAAACATCCAGGCTGCATAAACCGCGCCGTTTGTTTGTTATAAAAAACCCTGCTTCGGCGGGGTTTTTTTATTGCCGTCTGTCTGTTGTACCCAATGGCAGATGGTGCGCTGCCACAAAAAAACAATCATCAATCCGGTCGTTCCGGCTGAACGGCAGGATCAGCCTGCGGCAATTGCGACTTTCGCGCAACAAAAAGCCCCGCACGTGGCGGGGCTTTAATGACGCGGTCAATTCGACCTGATCACCATTACATGCGCTCGATAATGGCCTTACCGAATTCCGAGCAGCTGACTTCTTTCGAATCATCCATCAGACGGGCAAAGTCGTACGTAACGATCTTGTCTTTGATGGTGGCTTCCATCGCGGTAATGATCAGATCGGCCGCTTCTTTCCAGCCCATATGGCGCAGCATCATTTCAGCCGAAAGCAGCAGCGAACCCGGGTTCACTTTGTCCTGGCCTGCGTATTTCGGTGCGGTGCCATGGGTGGCTTCAAAGCACGCCACGTTATCCGACAGGTTGGCGCCCGGTGCAATACCGATGCCGCCCACTTCTGCCGCCAGCGCGTCCGAGATGTAATCGCCATTCAGGTTCAGCGTGGCAATCACGTCGTATTCGGCCGGGCGCAGCAGAATTTGCTGCAGGAATGCATCAGCGATCACGTCTTTGATGACGATGCCATTCGGCAATTGCAGCCACGGGCCGCCTTCGATCTCGACGCCGCCAAATTCGCGCTTGGCCAACTCATAGCCCCAGGTGCGGAACATGCCTTCGGTAAATTTCATGATGTTGCCCTTATGGACCAACGTCACGGATTTACGGTTGTTGTCGATGGCGTACTGGATGGCCTTGCGCACCAAGCGCTCGGTGCCTTCCTTGCTGACCGGCTTGATGCCGATGCTGCTGCTGTCCGGGAAGCGGATTTTCTTGACGCCCATTTCGGTCTGCAGAAATTCGATGACTTTTTTGGCGCCATCGGATTGCGCGTCCCATTCGATACCGGCGTAGATGTCTTCGGTGTTTTCACGGAAGATCACCATATCGATCAGATGCGGTTGCTTCACCGGCGAAGGCACGCCTTCAAAGTAACGCACCGGGCGCAAGCACACATACAGATCGAGCTGTTGGCGCAGGGCCACGTTCAGCGAGCGGATGCCGCCGCCGACCGGTGTCGCCAGCGGGCCTTTGATCGAAACCACGTATTCTTTCAGTGCGGCCAGCGTTTCTTCGGGCAGGTAATTGTCGTTACCGTACACGCGCGAAGCTTTCTCGCCACAGTAGATTTCCATCCAGTGAATCTTGCGGGCGCCGCCGTAGCTCTTCTTGACGGCCGCATCCACCACATCTTTCATCACCGGGGTGATGTCCACACCAATACCATCACCTTCGATGAACGGAATGATCGGGTTATCGGGCGTAGCCAGGTTGGCTACAATCCGAGCGCCCTCTTTGGGTACTTGAATGTGACTCATGTGAATTCCCATACAGGTTGGACAACGCCTCAGCGGCGTGTAGACCAGGGATTATCGCGTGAAGCCCGCCTGATGCCAAGGTTAGATACAGCACCGCCCCGGTTGAATGGACGTTATCGTAATGAGCAAATTGATTTTATTGAATAAACCGTACGGCGTGATCTGCCAGTTTTCGCCCAGCCCGCCGCATCAATGCCTGGCCGACTATGTGCCGGTTAAAGATGTGTACCCGGCAGGGCGTCTGGACACCGATTCTGAAGGGTTGTTGTTGCTGACCGATGACGGCCGTCTGCAGCATCGGATCACCGACCCGGGCGCGCAAAAGTGGAAGACCTACTGGGCGCAAGTCGAAGGCGCACCCGACGATGCGCGCTTGCAGCCGCTGCGCCATGGCGTGGACCTTGGCGATTTTGTCACCCGGCCCGCCGCCGTCGCCATTATTGAAGAGCCCGCCAATCTGTGGCCGCGCAATCCCCCCATCCGCCACCGCGCCCATATCCCCACGCACTGGCTGGAAATCCGCATACACGAAGGTAAAAACCGTCAGGTGCGGCGCATGACGGCCAAGGTGGGTTTCCCCACTTTGCGTCTGATCCGCGCGGCCATCGGCGACGACTGGACCCTCGAAGGCCTCGCGCCTGGCCAGTGGCGCGAAGTACCGGCCACGACATCTGGAAGACGCTGATCCAGCACGGGATTTTGCCGGTGTTGCGCCATAGTCTCACCCCGTGCAGGCGGGTTTGCTGGAATGAGGTTTGTCACCTAACTTGATTGCTGATGGCAGTTAGTCGACAGCTATCGGTTGGAAACGAACATTCGCAAACCAGGAGAAAACAGATGAAGTACGTGATCGCTGCTTTAGTCGTGTTGTGCTTTGGTGGTTCGGCGCTGGCCGAAGAAATGCCGGCGACGGCCACACCCGACAGCGTGCAGAAAACGCAGAAGCAACGCGTTAAACACAAAAAGACCAAGAAGGCTTCGGCCGCGGCAGCCAGCGCGTCCTGATCGGCGCCACACAGCCAGAAGCTTGAACCAACGGGCAGGCCACACCTGCCCGTTGTTGTCTGCGCTGTTATCCACGATGACCATCGGGTAGAATTCCGCTTTGCTTTCAGAGTGGTAACGATGTTCAAACCCAACACGACGGTCGCGGCAGTGATTGAACGTGACGGCCGTTTTCTGGTGGTAGAAGAAATGATCGCCGGCCAGCTGCGCCTTAACCAGCCCGCCGGCCACCTCGAACAAGGCGAGTCGCTGATCGACGCCGTCATCCGCGAAACGCTTGAAGAAACGGCCCATCATTTTGTGCCCACCGCGCTCACCGGCATCTATCAATGGTCGCCGCCCGAGCGTCCCGAGCTGACCTATTTGCGCTTTACATTCACCGGCGAGATCACCGGCTTTGATGCCGAGCGTGCGCTCGACGAGGGTATCGTGCGCGCCGTGTGGTTAACGCAGGCCGAACTGGCAGCACGCGCGCAAGAACATCGCAGCCCCTTATTGAATGGCTGTATTCGCGATTACCTGGCGGGTCAGCGTTATGCATTGGCCCTGCTGCATGATTACGACCGGAGCGAGACATGACCCAGAAAATCGTAGTGGGTTTGTCCGGCGGCGTTGATTCTTCGGTGACGGCGCATCTGCTGCAACAGCAGGGTTACGACGTGGTCGGCGTCTTTATGCAGAACTGGGAAGACGACAACAACGACGAATACTGTTCGATCAAAGAAGACAGCATGGACGCCATTGCGGTGGCCGATCTGTTGGGAATCGATATCGAACTGGTCAACTTTGCCGGTCAGTATAAAGACCGTGTGTTCAGCTATTTTCTGGCGGAATACTCGGCGGGCCGCACGCCCAACCCGGACATCCTGTGCAATAGCGAAATCAAGTTCAAATGCTTTCTGGATTACGCGATTGAGCTGGGCGGCGCCAAAATGGCGACGGGCCATTACGCCGCCAACCGGGTGCGCCCTGATGGCCGCACCGAACTGATCCGCGCGGCTGATCAGAGCAAAGACCAAACGTATTTCTTGTATCGGCTAAGCCAGGCGCAAGTCAGCCAGGCGGTGTTTCCGCTGGGCGAATTGCAAAAGTCGCAAGTACGCGTGATCGCGGAAGAAATCGGCCTGCCCAACGCCAAAAAGAAAGACAGCACCGGCATCTGTTTTATTGGCGAGCGGCCGTTCCGCGATTTCCTCAATCGCTATCTACCCAAAGTGCCAGGTGCGATGGTGACGCCAGAAGGCCGCGTGACGGGCGAGCATATGGGCCTGATGTATTACACGATCGGCCAGCGCCAGGGCTTGGGCATAGGCGGGGAAGGGCTGCCATGGTTTGTCGCGGGCAAAGACATGGACAAGAACGAGCTGATCGTCGTGCAAGGGCATGATCACCCCAGTTTGTTGAAGCACGATCTGCTGGCGCTGGACTGCTCGTGGATCCTGGGCGAGCTGCCGGCGGAAGGGCGTTACACCGCCAAGACGCGTTACCGCCAGCAAGATGCGGCCTGCACGTTAACGCATGTGGACGGTGGTGTGGCGCTGCATTTTGACGAGCCACAGTGGGCAATGACGCCGGGCCAATCAATGGTGCTGTATCAGGGCGACGTGTGCCTGGGTGGCGGCATTATCCAATAAAACATGGGCCGTTCGGTATGGATGGCCAGATTGCCACAAGGCGATCCACCACGCATAGGGTGGGTCGTGCCCCACCAACCAAAGCCGGGCGAAAAACGCAGAGCTCGCGAATCGTGTCACGGCGTTGAAGGGTGGGTCTTGACCCACCCTATACGTAAAAAAGCGTGGCACACGGCCACGCTTTTTTTATGTCGACGTCTGACGACAGCCGCTTATTTGGCCGCCGCGCCCGAGGCATTCGACGGTGTGGTCTTTAGCCCGGCCGCCGCAGCCGCTTGTTCCCACGGCAGCGGCACATCCACGCCGTTGAGCACAAATTTGCCGGCATCCAGCGACGCATCGGCCGACAGATTATCGCCATCCACATTGATCAGTTTTTGATCGGCCATGCGGTTGATCTGGCCTTCCACAAATTGCCCCGCCAGATAATCCAGATCCGCCTGCGACACGCCGTTGCCGTTGTTGCCAAACATATTGCGCGCTTGCCAGGTCACGATGTTCGCCACCACTTTGCGTGGCACATGGAAATTGGCTTTGGCCACCAGTTTGCGCATAAACACCGCAGGCTGGTCCAGATCGCCCGGCTCAAAGCCTTTCAGGCCCACTTCGGCATTCAGATGAATGCTGCTGTCCGGCAATTTGATATCGAGCGTCTTGATGGCCAGGCGCGGATCATGCGTCAGCAGCGGCATGCCGTTGCTCTTGGCCAGTTTCACCAGTTCAGCCGACAGTTGCTCGCGGGTCAGTTGCTGTTTTTGCAGACGGTTGAATTCATCGCCCAGGCGCGACAAGGTCGGACCATGCAAATGCGTGGCTTCGGCCAGCAGTTCCGCGGGGCCGTACGGTTGGTCGTTCAGCACCAGTTTGTCGAGCAGGAAATGCGCGCTGCCGTCCACCAGTTCGCCGTTCTCGGTTAACTTGCCCTGATATTCGAAATTTTGCAGCGCCAGTTTAAACGGGCTGTCGCCCGCCATATCCAGGTTGAACGTCGCCACCTTGGTGCCTGAGGTCCCGATCATCAAACCGGTCTTGCCGCGCACGTGGTCGGCGGTCAGCGTCAGGTTGGTCAGATCAAACTTTGCGTGGCCTTTGGCTTCGCCCGACAAGCCCGGCGCGGTGGCGAGGAACTTGACGCGATTAAAGTCGCCGCCGTAATCCAGCGTGGAATCCAGCCCTTGCCATTTAATCTTGACGCCCGAAATCGCTTCTTCGTAATCGAAGGCGGGCACGGTGATATGGATGATGCCGTCATCGTTAAACGCGATGCGGTTTTCCATCTGGATGGGCTTTTGCGTGCCAAAAAAGCGCGTCAGAAATTTTTGCGTATCCGGCGTGAAATTAAACTCGGTGGTGACCACCGCTTTATACGGATGCGGGTTGAAGTGGCTAATCAGCGGCAGCGGGCCGTGCTCGATATGCTGCGTGTAGGTCACTTCAAATTTCGGCAGTGGCTCGCCTTCTTTTTCCAGAAAAAAGCGATACAGCTGCGGGTTGATCTGCAGCGTTACATGCTCGGTAGACGAGAACCAGCCGCGTTGATAATCGCGGTTCTTGACGATGAAATACGGCAGGCTGCTTAGCCATTGGTTTTGCTTGTCGAGCGTTTGTTGCACCGAGCGTCCAGCCATCCAGGAGCTGCCGACATAAGCCGCGCCCAGCAGCACCACGGCCAGAGAGCCGCCAACCAGTACTTTACGTTTCACCGAAATGTTCTCCCGCAAACCAATACGGCCAGCATAGGCTGGCCGCGTTGGCGACGATCTGTTTTTAGATCTTGTTAGCCAGTTCGACCGCTTTGCCGATATACGTCCACGGCGTCAGCGCTTTCAGGCGTGTTTTTTCGGCTTCCGGAATCGCCAGGCCTTCAATGAAGACCGCCAGCGCTTCGCGGGTGATGCCGCTCTTGCCACGCGTCAGTTCTTTCAGTTGCTCGTACGGATTAGGCACGCCGTAACGACGCATTACGGTCTGGATCGGTTCAGCCAGCACTTCCCAGTTGTCGTTCAGGTCATCCAGCATGGCCTGGCGGTCGGCCAGCAGCTTGTTCAGACCCTTCAGGCAAGACACATAACCCAGCTGCGCATAGCCCAGACCGACGCCCATATTACGCAGGACCGTCGAATCCGTCAGATCGCGTTGCCAACGCGAGATCGGCAGCTTCTGCGACAAGTGCGTGAGCATGGCGTTGGCCATACCCAGATTGCCTTCCGCGTTTTCGAAATCGATCGGGTTGACCTTGTGCGGCATGGTCGAGCTGCCCACTTCGTTCTTGTTAACGCGTTGCTTGAAGAAGCCCAGCGAGATGTAGCCCCAGATGTCGCGATTAAGGTCGATCAGGATGGTGTTGACGCGCGCCACGGTGTCGAACAGTTCGCTCATGTAGTCATGCGGCTCGATCTGTACCGTGTACGGATTGAACGTGATGCCGAGGCTTTCGACGAAGCGCTGGCAGAATTGTTCCCAGTCCACATCGGGGTAGGCGGACAGGTGCGCATTGTAGTTGCCCACGGCGCCATTGATTTTGCCCAACACTTCGATTTTTTCGACGCGCGCCAGCTGGCGCTCCAGCCGGTACGCCACGTTGGCCAGTTCTTTGCCCATGGTGGTGGGCGTGGCGGGCTGGCCGTGCGTGCGGCTCATCATCGCGGCATCGGCCAGGTCGTGCGCCAGTTCTTTCAGCTTGGCCACAATCTCGCGCAGCTTGGGCGCGGTGACGGCATCGCGCGCGCCTTTGAGCATCAGCGCGTGCGACAGGTTGTTGATGTCTTCCGAGGTGCAGGCAAAGTGGATGAACTCGCTCGCGGCCGAGATTTCGCGGTTGCCAGACAGACGCTCTTTCATCCAGTACTCCACCGCCTTCACATCGTGATTGGTGGTGCGTTCGATGGTTTTGACTTCGAGCGCGTGCTCCACCGAGAACTGGTCCACCACGTGATCGAGCTCGGCGATGGTGGCGGCGGAAAACGGGGCAATTTCGGTGATGGCCGGATCGGCCGCCAACGCTTTCAGCCATGCAATCTCGACGGTGACACGGTGTTTGATCAGCGCGTATTCGCTGAAGAAAGGACGCAGGTCAGCCAGTTGTTTTTCATAGCGGCCGTCGAGCGGGGAGAGTGCGGTGAGTGCGGAAAGATCCATTTTGATGAAAATGCCCGGTTAAGCGGTTGAATCGAAGGCCGGAATTTTAACACAGCCCGGCCCGGCGCTTGGTCGCACTTACAGGTGGCGTTGCGCGCGTGGTGCGGCGCAGCCCGATGGTGGCATGTAGCGCAGGCCACAATGCCGGGCCGCCCGGCGGACTTTGCTGTACTGCAGCGCAGGCAGAGGATGACAGGCGGCTATCGCCAGGTTACAAAGACGTCACAACAAGCCGTACCACAAACAGATCGAGGATGGAGAGTCCATGGAGAAAATCACCAGTATTTCGCCGGAATGGCAGAACTGGCTTCTGGAAAACCTGGGGCGCGGCTGCACGCCGCAATCGCTGATTGATGTAATGGTCGAGAAAAACTTCGACCCGATGTTTGCCAGCGCCATAGTGTTTCATTTTTCCAGTAGCAATAATCAGGCGCGCCCGGCTGTCGCAGCCAAGGCAGGCGCACAGTCCATCAAGGAAAAAGCCGCCAGCGGCGGTTATCAATACGAAACCCCGCGCTTGCTGCCCGGCAACGTAATCCACACCAATGACCGCGCCATCCATGTGGTGCAACGCGTGGCCAAGCCGGTGGTGGCGTTTTTTGACAATGTGCTTAGCCACGAAGAATGTGATGAGCTGATTCGCTTGTCCGAAGCGCGGCTCAAGCGCTCCACCATCGTGGACCCCACCACGGGCAAAGACGCGGTGATCGACGACCGCACCAGCTTTGGCACGTTCTTTACCGTTAACGAAACCGAGTTCATCGCCAAGCTGGATCGCCGTATCGCTGAGCTGATGAACTGGCCGGTAGAAAACGGTGAGGGCTTGCAGATTCTTAACTACAAAGTGGGCGGCGAATACAAACCGCACTTTGATTACTTCCCCGAAACCGATCCGGGCAGCCAGGTGCATTTGCGCAACGGCGGCCAGCGCGTTTCCACGCTGGTAATGTATCTCAATGATGTGGAAGAGGGCGGCGCCACCACTTTCCCGGAACTGGGGATGCAGGTAGGGCCGAAGAAAGGCGCGGCGGTGTATTTTGAGTACACCAACAGCAGCGGCCAGGTGGACCCGCTAACGCTGCACGGCGGCGCACCGGTGGAGAAGGGCGAGAAATGGATTGCCACCAAGTGGATGCGCCAGCGCAAGTTCTCTTGAGCTTTGCCCACTAGCTTTACAACAAAACACCGCCAGGCAAAACCGGCGGTGTTTTGTTATCCGACCCGCATCTAAAAAGAATGCTGCGCAGGGTGCGTTACCCCCGCGGGAGGCAACGCACATTTTGAGGCGCCAGCCTCGGCCCCCAAGGGGCCATCCACCGTCCATGGCATAACCGAAATGTGCGTTGCCCCTCCGGGGTAACGCACCCTACTCTCAAGACGCTATCGTGCGGATAACCGCCACGTGATTTCGGTGACGCGCTCAGGGCTAAACGCGATGCCCTGGCGTTGCGCCAGCCCATGCTCCGCCGGCGGCGTCGCAACCCGCGCCAGATCAAACACGCTATTAGCCGGCTCAATCCCGATGGCGTAATGCCGACCATTCCACGGCGCGTGGTCACGCCCCGCATTGCTGATCCACACCAGCGCATCGGGCAACTGTTTGCTATCCCATTCCAGCTCCACTGTGCCGGTGGGGTAGCGCAACACAAACGGCGGTTTGCAATCGACCAACTGGAACAGCTCTTCCGTCTTGATCGGCAACGGCAAACGCGTCAGATCCAGCGCGCCGTCAGCAGTCGGCAGCGCGTTCAGTCCCTGCGCTTGCGTGTTTGGTTTGATGCGCGAAACCCCCGGTTCTTGCGGCACCGGATAGGTTTCGATGTGGCTGAAGCCGCAGCCCAGCACGTCCACGCCGTCCGCCGGTACGGTAAAGGTCGGGTGCAGCGCCACCGGCAAGGTAACGGCGCGGCGGGCGTGTACCAGCAAGGTAACGCTGACCGCGGCGGCATCCGGGTCCACCGCAATGCACTGCTCCAGCCGCGCAATCGGCTCGGCGGCAGGTAGATCAATCGCAATGGTCAGGCTGGAATCACTTCGCGCCACCAGTTGCCATTCGTGATTGGCAGCAAAGCCGTGGTCCCACGGGCTGTCACTGGCATGCGTGGCCCAACTGGCGGGCAGATCGGCGGGCGGCTGGGTCATGCCAAACGGCACGCACGGCCAACTGCCGCGCAAACTACGCAAGATGCCGGGCAAGGCGGGGTCGGGCTGCCATGGCGTCACTTGCAGCGGCGACACCGCGCGTTCGCCGGCGGCATCGTGCAAATAAAAGGTCACCGGGGCCAGCATGCCGCCTAGCGCTTGCACGCTGAGCGAACCATGCGGCCATACCAGATCCCACTGGGTGAGTGCGGCTGACGTGCTCATCGCGCGTTCTTTTTGCCAAAGAATTTATCAACGGTGACGGCAGCGATAATCAGCGCGCCCATCACGATCTGCTGGTAGTACGACTGCACATTCAGCAGGTTAAGAATGTTGTTGATCACACCAATGATCAGACCACCGACCACCACGCCCGGAATCTTGCCGCGGCCGCCAAAGAAGCTGGTGCCGCCAATAATGGCCGAGGCGATGGCAAAGGTTTCAAAGCCCACGCCGGCGTTCGGTTCGGCAGCCGAGGTGCGCGCCACGGTAATCACACCGGCAATCCCCGCGCAGATGCCCGAGATCACAAACACCACCAGCGTGTGCAGCTTGACGTTAATGCCGGAGAAGTAAGCCGCCTGCGCGTTGCCGCCCAGCGCATAGATATTGCGACCCAGGCGCGTGTACTTGGTGACAAACCACAGCACCCCGGCCACTACCAGCGCAATCAGCACCGGCACCGGCACACCAACCACCCGGCCCGCGATGATGTCGCCAAAGCGCGGATCAAAGCCGAACACCGACGCCGCGTTGGAGATAATCAGCGTCACGCCACGATAAATCGCCACCGTGCCCAGCGTAATAATGAAGGGATGCAGCCCGGTTAAATTAACCAGCAAGCCATTCACCGCGCCCAACAGGCCGCCCAACAATACGCCGCCCAGCAAAATGGCCAGCCAGAATGGGCAGCCCGCCATCATCAGTTGCGCGGTAACCATGCCGGTGAGCGCCAGCATCGAGCCCACCGACAAATCGATGCCCGCAATCAGGATGGTAAAGAACACGCCACATGCCAGCAGCACCATCACCGAGCTTTGCAGCAATACCTGCAGCAGGTTGTCGGTGGTCAGAAAGTATTGCGGGCTAAGCGCGCTGGATAACACCAGCAGAATCACCAGCACACCAAAGGTGCCGTAGTTCTGCCACAGCTGGGCGAAGTCGCGTTTTGCGGGGGAGGGTGTCACAGCGGCGGTTTCCACTGCGGTTTCGGTCTGAATCATGATCTTCATCTCCGAGGCCAGGCGTCAAGCCGTGGCCACATGCATGATGTTTTCTTCGGTGGCGTCGGCGTTGTTAAACACCTCGGCAATGCTGCCGTTGCGATAGACCGCGATGCGGTCGCACACACTCAGCAGTTCGGGCAGTTCGGACGAGACCACGATGATGCCTTTGCCGGCATCGGCCAGCTCTCGCAAAATCTGATAGATCTCGCTTTTGGCGCCCACGTCGATACCGCGCGTGGGCTCGTCAAAAATAAACAGGTCACTTTTGGCGGCCAGCCATTTGGCGATGATGGCCTTTTGCTGATTACCGCCAGACAGCTCGGTAATGTTTTGCGCGGGCGACGAACAGCGGATGCGCAAACGCGCCTTGTAGTCGTCGCCAAACTGTTTTTCTTCGGCAAAGTCGATGCGTTCCAGCGACAGTTGCCGGTGTGCGGTTTTCAGCATCGGCAAAATCGAGATGTTTTCCGCAATCGAAAAATTGTGGAAAAAGCCGGTGTGACGACGGTCTTCCGTCACCAGCGCCAGGCCCGCCTTGATGGCGGCATACGGGCTGTCCGGGTTGATCACCTTGCCGTTGAGCGTGATGTCGCCACCGTTGCGTTCACGTGCGCCAAAAATGGTTTCCATCAGCTCGCTGCGGCCCGAGCCAATCAGCCCGGCAAAGCCGAGGATTTCGCCCTGGCGCAGTTGAAAACTGACATCGCGCACGCGGCCATCTTTGGAGCTGACCTTGTCCACCGCAAACACGGTGCTGGCCCCGGCTTCTCGCGTGGGATCGGGCCGGCTGTGGGTAATTTCGCGGCCCACCATGGCGGCCACCAGTTTGTCGGTGGAGGTGGTGCGGGCGTCATAGGTGCCCACGTAACGGCCATCTTTCAGCACCGAAACACGGTCACCCACAATCGGAATTTCTTTGAGCTTGTGCGAGATGTAGACCAGGCCGATGCCTTGGGCCTTCAGCTCCTGAATCACCTTGAACAAATGCGCCACTTCTTCATCGGTCAGCGATGACGTGGGTTCGTCCATGATGATGACGCGGGCGTCGCTGGCCAGCGCCTTGGCAATTTCGACCTGCTGTTTTTCCGAGATCGACAGATCACCCACCAGCATGGCCGGATGCCGCTTCAGGCCCACGCGGCGCATCGCTTCTTGCGCCTTTTTGCGGATGGTGACGCGGTCAACGACATTAAGGCCCCACTTTTTGCAGGTGGGCAGATTGCCGATAAACAGGTTTTCTTCGATGCTCAGATAGTCGACCACCGACAATTCTTGATAGATTAGCCGGATGCCGTAGGCCTTCGACAGATTGGGCGTCAGCTGCTCATACGTGGTGTCGCCCAGCGTAATCTGGCCCGAGGTAGGCTGGTAAATGCCGCTGAGGATTTTCATCAGCGTGGATTTGCCCGCGCCGTTTTCGCCCAGCAGCACGTGCACTTCGCCAGCGCGGATATCAAAGCTGACATCCTGCAACGCAACGGTGCCCGGAAACCGCTTGGTAATGCCTTTGACTGCCACCAATGCAACCATGGCGCGTACTCCCGTACTTCGGATGAAGCCGGGCCACGCACGCGGGGGCGTGCGTAGCCGCGGCTTTTTACGGTCAGGCCAACTTAGTTGACGCGGCCGCTCTTGTTAACCACATACGAATCGACCGGGGCGAAGTTCGGCTCGGCTTTCGGGTCCATCGGCGGTTTTTTGGCGACGGCATCCAGCAGCATATCCAGGCACTTGGCGCCAATCGCAGCCGGGTTTTGCGCCACGGTGGCGGTCAGTTCGCCGCGTTTGACGCTATCCAGCGCTTCCGGCACGCCATCGGTACCTACCACAATCACTTTGCCCAACTTGCCGGCGTTTTTAACCGCCTGCACTGCGCCCAGCGCCATCGTGTCGTTGGCGGCGTAGATCGCGTTCAGGTCCGGGTTGCGTTGCAGGATGTTGGTCACCACATCCAGCGCCTTGGCGCGGTCCCAGTCAGCGGGCTGGCTGGACACCACGGTAATGCCCGCATCCTTGAACGCCTTGTCGACACCGGTGCGGCGCGCATCGCCCGACACATTGCCGGCCTTGCCTTCGATGACCGCCACTTTATGCGGACCTTTGCCCAGCAACGAGGCGATGTACTTGCCGGCTTTTTCGCCCAGCGCCACGTTATCGGTACTGGCAAAACCCACGACGCTGCCGCCCAGGGCACGCAACTGGTTAACGTCGACTTTCTCGTCGATGTTGACTACATACGTGCCTTTCTTGTTGGCGCGAGCAATCGCCTGCACCAGGTTTACCGGCGAAATCGGCGCAACACCGATGCCCTTGTAGCTTTTGTTAACCACGTCCTCAACCAGGCGTTGCTGGCCTTGCAGATCGTCCTCGCTGGCCGGGGCCAGGATATCGACTTGCACATTGCGTTTTTTGGCTTCGGCCTGAATACCGTCGCGCATGGCCACCCAGTACGGACCCGACAAGGTCTTCAGCACCATGGCCACATCGGCCGCTTGGGCCATACCGGAAATCAGCATTGCGCCGGTCAGTGCCAGCGTCATTTTTTTGAATTGCTTCATCGTACGTCGCTCCTGGTTCCGGGCTGCATTAAGGCCCGGTTTATTGGAAACCGGCCCGCTGGCGTTGGCCAGGCGGGCGCAGTCGTTGCCCGCTAAACGCTAAACACCACATCGGCCCGCGCGCGGGTTGCGGCGATGCGTACGGCATTGGGTTCGTCGGTGTTGATCACCCACGCTTTGGCGGCCGCTTCGTCGCGACCAAACTGCATATGGCGTTGCACCAGCCGTTGCTGGCGCAGGGCGTCGTCCACATCGACATACCAGACTTCATCCAGCAGTCCGTAGACGTGCGTCCAGTGACCATGATCCAGCAGCAGATAGTTGCCTTCGGTGATCACCAGTTGCGTGTCGGGGAAGACCGGAATCGCGCCAGCGATGGGTTCTTCGATCTCGCGGCGGAATTCCGGTGCATAGACGATCTCGCCCGCCACCGGTTCGCGCAGTCGGCGCAGCAAGCTGACATAGCCCGCGCTGTCGAACGTGTCTTCCGCGCCTTTGCGTTGGGCCCGGCCCAGACGCGCCAGCTCGACATTGGCCAGGTGATAGCCATCCATCGGCACCACCACTGCACGCTCGCCAAAATGCGCCAGCAAGGCCGCCGACAACGTCGATTTGCCAGAACCCGGCGCACCGACCAGGCCGAGGATGTGGCGTTGGCCGTCGGCCAACAGGGCCTCGATCCGCTCGATGTAATGCGCGGCGATCTGCACAGAAACGGTAGGATTGGACATCGTATTGATCCTGGATTGGGTTACGGACGCAAAAAAAGGACGCTTAGTATGCGCGACCCGTCACGCCAAGGCCCGCACCTTTGGCCTGCGCCAGAATAAAGCTGCGCGCATGCGTGGCCAGATCCATGCCGTCATCCCACAAGTTGCGCCACACGGCCAGATCGTTGGACAAGCCCTGCGCCACCACGGTGGAGGAGAAGCTTTCAAACGTGATCGGGCCTTGATAATTAATGGCGGCCAGCGCATGGAAGAAGCTGGTGAAATCGATGGTGCCCGAGCCGAGGTAACCGCGATGGCTTTCGCCGATATGCACGTAACCCAGACGGTCGCCGCATTCCAGCACCGGCTGCACAAAGTCCACTTCTTCGATATTCATATGATAGGTATCGAGGTGGACCACCAGGTTGGACGCGCCCACTTCATCAATCAAGGCCAGCGCCTGACGGGCGGTGTTGATGACGTTGCTTTCATAGCGGTTCACCACTTCGATGCCGATGGTGACGCCTTTGGCCGCAGCCAGATCAGACAAGCGACGCAGGCTTTCCACCACGTGTTTGCGGCCCAGAGCCGTCACCGGCTGGCCATATTTGCCCAGCGCGCTGTATGGCACGCCACCGTAATAAGAACCGCCCAAGGCGTGGGTCAGGTTGACCGCTTCTTCCAGCAGTGCCACGCCTTTGGCCACGATGGCCGGATCATCGCTGGACACATCAGCGCTGAAAGCCAGACCGCGCGAGCAGCCCACCTTGAGGCCGTGTTCTTCCAGCAGGCTGCGGGTTAACGCAACGTCCATCACTTTCGGGTCATGCAGTGACAATTCCACCAGATCAAAACCAGCCGCCTTGCTCTGGGTGATTACCTTGCGTGCGCCTTCGGGGGTCAGGTCGCCGGCCCAGACCAATGCGTGTATGCCTAATGGATTCATCACTCGTGCTCCTGTAAATGCACCAACAAAAATGGGGTAATGCACAAATCGTGAGCACATAATGCGTAACGGTTACGCATAAGTCAACAAAGAAAAACGCAAATGCCGTTTTCTTGCGCTACAATTCGTCGCATCAGCCTTAGAACACATCTACACAATGAGCCTTCAGCCCAACGAAACCGCGGGTTTGATCGATGGACCCGGCCAGATACTGGCGCTGATCCGCAACGGCGTGGCCATCACGCGAGCGCAGATCATGGACACCACCGGTCTTTCGCGCTCCACCGTGGCGCAACGCATCGACGGCCTGGTCGGTGCAGGCTATATCGCGCCTGCCGCCAATGAAAACAGCACCGGCGGCCGCCCCACCGGGTCTTTTCAGCTCAACCGCGAAGGCGGCGTGATGCTGCTGGCCGCCATCGGCGCGGGCGCGATGCAAGTCGCCGTCACCGATATGCAGCGCGGCATTCTGGCGCGGCGGCAAATGGGCATTACCATCGCCGACGGCCCCGACATCGTGCTGGGCGAAGTGGCGCGCCAGTTCAAGGACGTGCTGAAAGAATCAAAACACCGCGCCAGCGATGTGCGCGGTATTGGCATCGGCGTGCCCGGCCCGGTTGAATTTGCGCAAGGCCGAGTGGTGCGCCCGCCGATCATGACGGGCTGGGATGGCTATCGCGTCCCCGACTTTTTTGCCGCCAGCTACGCCTGCCCGGTGATCGTCGATAAAGACGTCAACGTGATGGCGCTGGGTGAACATCGTGAGGTGGCGTCGGCCACCGGCCACCTGTTATTCATCAAGATCAGCACCGGCATCGGCGCGGGCATCATCCTGGACAACCACCTGCAACGCGGCGCGCAAGGCGCGGCGGGCGATCTGGGCCATTTTTATATCGGCAATCTGGTCGGCGGCGAGCCGCCGGTGTGCCGTTGCGGTAATCGCGGCTGCCTGGAAGCGTATGCAGCGGGCTGGGCGCTAACGCGGCAAATGAACGATGGCGGCCACGCCTGCGGCAACGTGCGCGATCTGGCCAAACTGGCCAACGACGGCGAACCCGATGCGGTGGCGGCACTGCAAAATTCCGGCCGCCTGATCGGCGAAACCATCGCCATGTCGGTCAGCTTGCTCAACCCGTCGCTGGTGGTATTGGGCGGCGAACTGGCGCAACGCCAAGGCTATTTGCTGGCGGCCGTGCGCGAGACGGTGTACCGGCGCTCGTTGCCACTGGCCACGCGGAATCTGCAGATCGTGAACAGCGTGCTGGGGCAAGACGCCGGATTGCTGGGCGCGGCGCACCTCGTCAGCGACGCGATTTTTGCCCCGGCTGTAGTTGATGCGGCGGTGGAACGATATCTGGCTGCGCGGGGGTAGTCTCGCTGTCTACAATGTTTCGCAATAGCCCTTGGGGAGTTGCGAAGCATGAGTAAAGCCGAAAGCAGTTCCACTGCGCCCGCCAGCGAGCTGATCGACCAGCGAATCGCCGACCTGGGCGACTGGCGCGGCGCCACGCTGGCGCGCATGCGTGCGCTGATCCACGAAGCCGATCCGGAGGTGGTGGAAACCTGGAAATGGATGGGTACGCCCGTGTTTGAACATGCTGGCATCCTCTGCACGGGCGAATCTTATAAACAGTGGATCAAGCTGACGTTCGCCAAGGGGGCAGCACTGCCTGATCCGCACCGCCTGTTTAATGCCAGCCTGGATGGCAACGCCCGCCGCGCCATCAATATCCGCGAAGGCGAAGAGGTGGATGCCGAGGCGTTCAAAGCGTTAATCCGGGCCGCCATTGACCACAATGTGACCAGCAAGGCCAAGCCAAAGAAGGCTAAGGGTTAAACCGGTTTTTCCAACATCATCAAGCCGTCGCGCAATACATCCACCTTGTCTTCCAGCACGGCCATCGCATCCGCGACGCCCTGGTTGTAGTAATGCGCGCCCAGCGTTTTGCTGATGAATTCGAGCAAGAACTCGGCGTCGAAATCACCCAGCTCAATGTCGAGTTCGGTTTCCAGATAACGCCGCAGTTTATGTTTAAGCACGCGGCTTTGCTCGGCGGAGAAGGTGATGTCAGCCATCTTCGGGATCCTCGATCTTCAGTGTTGCAGCGCGGCCAGCACCGCATCGACGCGTTCGGACCTTGAGCCGCCAACGCTGATCCACGGCACGCCGGCCGCATCCAGCGCCGTCGCGTACAAGCCAAACAACCAGTCGCGGTCAGTCGGATTTTCGCGCAACGGGTCGGGTTCCCATGGGATATCGGGGCGCACCAGTACGTGCAACGCGTAATTGGCGGCGGGCCACAGCGTGGCGAGCTCGGGTGGGCAAACGCCGAAACGCACTTCGGCCCAGATTTTGCAGACCAGACCGTTGGTATCGCAGACCAGATCGGTTGAGGCGGGCGCGGCGTGTTCCGCCGCTAACTGGCCGCGGGCGATTTCGATAATGTCTTGTAAGTCGTAGCTCGCGTCAGCGCGCGCCGCAAAATACTCGCGCACATACTCGGCCACCCACGGGCAGGCCAGACGCTGCGCCAGATCTTGCGCCAGCGTGGTCTTGCCGCTCGATTCCGGCCCGACAATGGCGATTTTGCGCATCAGGCCTGCGCCTGCAAATCGCGCCGCCATTGCCGCCAGCCCCACGCCGCCAACGCGGCTAATACCAGATACAACACGGCGGTTAAATAAAGCGCTTTGTGCAGATAAACGCCCGCGCCAATCACATCCAGCACAATCCAGTACGGCCAGTTTTCAATCTGCTTGCGCGCCTGCATCCATTGCGCAATCAAGCCAAAGACAAACAGGGTTGAATCCAGATAAGGCACATCGGTCGGCAAAAAATTAACCTGCAGCTGCGACACAATCAAAGTGCCAGCAATGCCCAAGCCGTTATAAAGCAGCCATTGTTGGCGCGTGAGTCGGCTGACCGGCAATACCGGCACCACCACCTCATTCGTTTTGGGCTTGCGCCAACACCACCAGCCGTAGATAGCCAATGCGGCATAGATAAATTGCAATACGCTCTCGCCAAACAAATGCGCATCGACGAAAAGATAGACATAAAGCAGGCTGGCGATCAGCTGCAATGGCCAGGTTAAAACATGCTCGCGCGTGGCTAGCCAGATGGCTAACAGCGTGGTGATAAAGCCGATGATTTCGAGGACGCTCATGCGGGGCTCGGAGGAAGAGAATGAGGCGGATTATACGGGCAGGTTAGAACGTGCCGCTGCGCGTTATGGCCATGCCATTGCGGTGTGCAACACCCGAAGGATGTATATGCAGTGCTCTTCGTCGCGGTAGATCAGGCAATAGCAGGACCGGACCACCAACTCACGTGTCCCGGCGACACGACCCACGCGATAAATTTTCGACTGTGATCGAAGGTCGGAAACCTTGCGGGAAATATCGTCGGCTAAGGCGCGCGCTGCACGGGGATTGGCCGCAGCAATGTATTGCAGGATTGCTTGAAGATCCTGGCGCGCCTGGCTGACCCACTCTCAACTTTCTTCAATCCTCCTGATGAGCGCGTAAGCATCTGCCATTACCTTGTCGTGTTCCACCGTGGGGCCTGGATCAGTGAGCGCCTCATGGACCTTGGCGCGAAACCAGGCATCGTACGCGTCGGCAGAGGTGGTCAAGCCGATCGGCAAACCGCCTTCTTCTGTGACGCGAGTCAGGAGAATACGCACGGCATCTGATAAGGTCAGGCCAAATTTTGCCAAGGTTTCGGCGGCTTGATTCTTGATCTGATCGTCTACGCGGACATGCAACATTGAGGTATGGGTCGACATTTCGGGCCTCTCGATAGAGAGAGTATTTTGTCTCTCAATTGAGAGCTTAGGCAAGCGCGCGGACGTAAAAAAGCCCCGAGCAATGTCGAGGCTTGTGGCGGGTAGAACGTTGATCACTCTTTCTCAAACCACGCCATCGATTCCACATGCCCCGTATGCGGGAACATATTCACCACCCCCGCCGATTTCAGCGTATAGCCCTTCACATTCACCAGCACATTGGCGTCACGCGCCAGCGTCGACGGGTTACAGGACACATAAACAATCCGCTTCGGACCGGTTTCCGCGCTAATCGATTTAACCAGTTCCATGGCGCCGTCGCGCGGCGGGTCGATCAGCATTTTGTCGAAGTGGCCCAGTTTATCCAGCCACTCTTCGGTCATCTCGAACAGGTTGGCCACTTTGAAATCGGTGCGGTCTTGCAGGCCGTTAAAGCGGGCACCTTCAAAGGCGCGGTCGACCAGTTGTTGCAGGCCCTCCATGCCCAATACCCTGGCGCCGCGACGCGCGATGGGCAGGGTAAAGTTGCCCAGGCCGCAGAACATGTCGGCGATCACTTCGCCCGGTTGCGGGTCGAGCAGATTGATGGCGCGTTCCACCATCACGCGGTTTACGCCGTGGTTCACCTGAGTAAATTCGGTGGGCTTGAACGGCATGGTGATGCCGAATTCAGGCATCTCATACGTCAGCGCGGGCGCGTCTTTGGGATAAAGCGGGTAGGCGGTATCCGGGCCTTTGGGTTGCAGCCAGATCTGCACGCCCCACTGGTCGGCGTAGGCGGCAAAGTGCGCTTCGTCTTCGGGCGTAATCGCTTCCATATTGCGGAACACCAGCACGGTGATGTTCTCGCCGATGGCCAGTTCGATCTGCGGCATGCGATCAAAAATGCTCAGCTTGCGCGTCAGTTCGCGTAATGCGGGCAGCTGGTCCGACATCGACTTGGGCAGCACGTGGCACTCGGTCATATCGGCGATAAACGACGAGCGTTTTTCATGAAAGCCGACCAGCATGCCGCCTTTTTTGGCGACGTGGCGCACGGACAGCCGCGCGCGATGGCGATAACCCCATTCCGAGCCGTACAGCGCCGGCATCATGGCCTGCGCTTTGACGTTGCCGATGCGTTGCAGATTGTCTTCCAGCACGCGTTGTTTGGCCGCCACTTGCGCAGTGAACTCCATGTGCTGCAACGAACAGCCACCGCAAACGCCAAAGTGCGGGCACTTGGGCTTAACGCGCATAAAGCTTTCGCTCTGGATTTCGGTCGCCTGTGCGTTCTCGAAAGTCGGTTTGCGACGATAGCTGGTGTAACTAACGGTTTCGAACGGCAGTGCGCCGTCGATGAAGATGGTTTTGCCCTCTACGTGGGCAACGCCGTGACCTTCATGGTCCAGCGATTCGATCCGGGCTTGCGGCATGGGGAATGGGCTAACGGTCTGAAAAAACGCGCAATTATAGCAGCCGCGGCCCGCCCTGCGGCGCCCGATTGGAGGGCGCGGGTGGGCAAGGCGGCGTGAGCAGAGCGCGAGCGGCCGGTTAGCGCAAAAAGATCAGCTGCGACGGCGCGCCCACCGGGGTGTACTGGCCGGTAAATTCGACCTTGCCGCTGGCGGCATCCAGCTTGAAGGTGGCGATATGGTCGCTGCGCTGGTTGGCCACATAGATAAAGCGGCCCGCGGGGTCGAGCGTGAGCGTGCGGGGATAGCTGCCGCGTGTCCAGGTGTCGTCTTGCCAGCTTAGCGATCCGTCGGCCGCCACCGCAAAGCGCGCAATGCTGTCGTGCAGGCGGTTCAGCACGTACACAAAGCGGCCATCGGGCGTGATCAGGATGTCGGAAGCAAAGCTGGTGCCTTTAAAGCCGGGCGGCAGCGTGGACAGCGAGGCGGCTTCGGTCAGCGTGCCCTTGCCGGTATCAAGGCGGTAGTGCGTTAGCGTGGAGGCTTCTTCGTTAACCAGGTACAGCTGTTTGCCATCCGCGCCAAACACAAAGTGGCGCGGGCCAGCGCCGGCTGAACTGGCGTTGATAAACGGCGGGTCATTGGGCAGCAACTTGCCGTGCTCGGCGTCGATGCGCCATTGGTAGATGCGATCGAGCCCCAAGTCGGTGGAAAAGGCGAACTGGCCGCTCGGGTCGGCGGCGATCATATGCGCGTGCGGGCCATTGTGGTCGCTGGCGGCAAAGCTGCCTTCCACCGCTGCGGCGGGGTGCGCCGCGCCGGGTTGGCCAACGCTTTGATGCACATCGCTGGCTGCGCCCAGGCTGCCGTCTTGCGCCAGCGCAAACAGGGCCACGCTGCCCGAACCGTAATTGGCCACCAGCAGCTGGCGCTGGTTGTTGATCAATCCCAGATACACCGTTTGTTTGCCTTGGGCATCAACCTGGTTGCGCAGTGTCAGCGCGCCTGTGCGCCGGTCGATGGCATACGCCGCCACTTCGCCGTGTTTGGGCGATTCGCTGCCGACGTACAGCGTGTCTTTACTGATGGCAAATTGCGCCGGATTGGGCACGCTGGGGTAGACGCCCACTTGCTGCAACGCGCCGGTTTGCGGGTCCTGGCGCAGCAGATACACGCCTTGGCCGTTGGGTGCATAGGTGCCGACATAGGCAAACACCGGCGGGCTATCGGATGCGGCGGGTTGGTCTGGCGCGGCGTGGCTGGCGGGCACAATGCTGGCAACGCCCAGGGCGGCGGCAATCGGTAACAGGCGCTGGGTCCAGCGGCCAAGGGTGGGGGCGAAGGTCATGGCGGCTCCAGAGACAAGAGCGCCGAGTATCTGCGATTGCGCCAGCGCGCGGCAACCGTTGCGGCACTGCAGGGCAGCGCCGGCACAATCAGCGTGTAGCCTTCAGCGCGGTCAGTGCGCCTGCGGCGGGTGATTCATCTCATCAAACGCGACGCGGCGTTGCGGTTCGGAACGCAGCAAAAAGTTGTACGACAGCGCCCAGCAAAACCAGCGCCATTCACGGACCAGATAGAAACGAACGGATGAGAACGACATAACATGCCCCGTAAGCAAAACCGATGAACAGCTCCGCGTGCTGTGTGGAATCCAGTCGGCTCTGTGCTGGCTGACTTGGTGAGAACCATCACACCGCGTTTTAACCGGTTTGTCACCTTGCAACGCACCAGAAACATGCGTTGTGTTGCATCGTTTTAAGACGTTTCCGATAAACGGTGCAAAGCATTAACGGGAGCTTTCGGGGCCAGGCGCTTGCCGTCAGTTATTGCCAACGCCGGATGTAGGTTCCAGGACATCCGATACACATTTACTGACGAGCAAGCGTATTGATATACAAAGGTTTACAAAGGTGAGGCGACTTTATCAGCCGGTATCCAGCCCACTTTGCCAGTACGGTTATTGCGCGCCACCAGCCAGCTGTAACTGATGGCAAAGACTTCGAGTTCATCGGTGGGTTCGGCTTGCAATTCGGTGGGGTTATAGCCGCGGTCCAGCTTGTCATCCACGATGTAATAGTCGGGCACATAGGTGTTATGCCCTTCAATGGTGCAAGACCACCAGTGCGGATATTTGTCGTTCGGTGCGATCAAGGTGACCGGCGTGCCCCGAGCAAATTCAGGAAACTGGCCTTCACCCACGTGTGCATCGACGGCGATTGCTTTCATTTCATCTCCCCTAATTTGGCCATCATTCCGGCCAGCATGGCGCGGCCTTCGGAACGAGTGACCTGATTACCTTTATCGGCGGCCATACGGCCCGTGACGCGGATATCCTCAGCCGGCAATTCGCGCAAAAAACGTGAAGGTTCGGAGATTTGCCACTCGCCCGCGCGTTTGCGTTTGCCGCAATAAGAAATGGTCAGACTGCGTTGCGCGCGGGTAATACCGACATACATCAAGCGGCGCTCTTCTTCCACCATGCCGCTTTCAATCGAGTTGGCGTGCGGCAAGATATCTTCTTCGCAGCCAATCAAAAACACATGCGGATATTCCAGCCCTTTGGACGCATGCAAGGTGGACATTCTGACGGCGTCCACTTCGTCTTCGTCGCGGCCTTCCAGCATGGTAATCAAGGCGATGGTCTGCGAGATTTCAATCAGGCTTTTGCCTTGCTCTTCACCTTTTTTGTCGACCCAGCCACAGAAGTCCAGCACGTTCTTCCATTTGGCTTCGGCCGGTTTTGGATCGTCACTGTCATAAAGCCAGGTTTCGTAATCGATGGCAGCCAGCATCTCGCGCAATAACGCGCCAGCGCTTTCCCGCGTGGCGCGCGGTTGCAGCCGGTTGATAAAGTCGCAGAAGGTTTGCAACGGCTCGTATTGCGCCGGTTGCACTTGATGAATAAAGCCTTCTTCAAATGCCGCCTGGAATAACGAGATTTGCCGGGTGTTGGCGTAATTGCCCAGTTTTTCCAGCGTGACATTGCCCACGCCGCGTTTGGGTGTGGTGATGGCGCGGATAAATGCCGGGTCATCGTCTTCGTTAGCCAGCAAACGCAAATAGGCCAGGATGTCCTTGATTTCGGCGCGATCAAAAAACGATTGGCCGCCCGCCATCTGATAGGGAATCCGATGTTCCCGCAGCTGCGTTTCGATAATCCGCGCCTGGTGATTGCCGCGATACAGCACCGCGTAATCAGCAAATTTGGTGTTGTTGATAAACTTGTGGTTTAGCAGGCTCATCGCGACCATTTCGGCCTCGTGCTCTTCGCCTTTGCATTCGATCACCTGAATCGGATCGCCGATGCCCAGGTCGGACCACAATGTCTTTTCAAACAATTTGGGGTTGTTGGAAATGACCGCATTGGCGCATCGCAGAATACGCGCGACGGAGCGGTAATTCTGTTCCAGCTTGATGATTTCCAGCGCTGGAAAGTCCGTTTTTAACAGCGCCAGATTTTCCACATTAGCGCCACGCCAGGCGTAGATCGACTGATCATCATCGCCCACAGCGGTGAACTTGCCCGACGTGCCGGTCAAAAACTTGAGCAGCGAATATTGCGTGGTATTGGTGTCTTGATATTCATCGACCAATAGATAGCGCAAACGCTGTTGCCACTTTTGCGTTACATCGGGGTTTTGCTCAAACAGATCGACCGGCAAGCGGATCAGGTCATCAAAATCGACGGCTTGATACGCCTGCAGCGTGTCTTGATAGGTGCGATATAGCTTGGCCAGATGCAATTCGCCTTCCGAATCCGCGCCCAGTAAGGCCTGGTCGGGCGAAACGCGATCACTTTTGAGCATGGAAATGCGCGAGATGGTAGAGCGCACCAGTTGCTTATCGGTGGTGCCCAGGATATCGCCGATGATCTTCCACTGATCGCCGCTATCCAGAATCGAAAACTGCGGCTTATAGCCCAGATGTTTGGCCTCTTCGCGCAGGATGCGCATGCCCAGCGAGTGAAACGTACTGACCGTCAGCCCGCGCAAGCGATCGGGCGGCAGCAGCCCGCCTACGCGTTCCTGCATTTCGCGCGCGGCTTTATTGGTAAATGTGATGGCGGCGATATTGCGCGCGTCCATCTGCGCGGCCTGGATCAGATAGGCGATCTTTTGCGTGATGACCCGCGTCTTGCCCGAGCCCGCGCCAGCCAGCACCAGGCAGGGGCCGTCCAGATATTTGACGGCGGCGCGTTGCGGCGGGTTGAGATGATCCAGTTGCATGCGATTCCGGGGAAGAGGGCAGGTGACGACGGCCGCCATTTTACCGGGGACGCCGCGAGGCGACAGCCAGAAAACCAGCGGAATGACCGGTGGCGGATTCCGCGGCGAGCCGCGTTGCGCCGTGCTGCGCGTCGGCGGTTACACGTGGTCGTGGCGCGCCAGCAAGTCGGGCAGGGCCGCGCCGGTGCGGCAGGTGGCGTCGATGGCGGCCAATGCGGGCGCGATATCGTAGCGATGCGCGCTCAGCCAGGCGTCGTTGTAATAGGAATGCGCATACCGCTCGCCGCCATCGCACAGCAAAGTGACGATCGAGCCGCGCTCGCCGCGCGCCTGCATCTGGCACGCCAGCGCCAGCACCGCCACAAACTGGCAGCCGGTGGAGCCGCCCGGTTTGCGCCCTAGCGCATGCGCCAGCCAGCGCGTGGCGGCAATCGACATCTCGTCGGGCACCTGAAACATGCTGTCGATCACGCTGGGCACAAACGACGCCTCCACGCGCGGGCGGCCGATGCCTTCGATGCGCGAACCCGACGTGAGCGTCAGATCGCGCTGGCCGGTGACAAACGCATCAAAGAACACCGAATTGTCGGGGTCGGCGCAGGCGATGCGGGTGGCGTGGCGGCGATAGCGCACATAGCGGCCCAGCGTGGCCGACGTGCCGCCGGTGCCGCAACTGGCCACAATCCAGCTGGGCTCGGGATAGCGCTCGAGTTTGAGCTGGCCAAAAATCGACTCAGCGATATTGTTGTTGGCGCGCCAGTCGGTGGCGCGTTCGGCATAAGTAAACTGGTCCATAAAATGGCCGCCACTGCTGGCGGCCAGCCGTTGCGATTCGGCAATCAACTGGGTCGGATCGGCCACCAGATGGCACTGGCCGCCATGAAACTGGATGGCGGCGATTTTCTCGGGGCTGGTGGTGGCAGGCATCACCGCAATAAACGGCAGACCGAGCAGTCGCGCGAAATAGGCTTCCGACACCGCCGTGGAGCCGCTGGAGGCTTCCACCACCGGCCGCCCCGCGTGCAGCCAGCCATTGGCCAGCGCATACAAAAACAGCGAGCGCGCCAGGCGATGTTTCAAGCTGCCAGTGGGATGGCTGGATTCATCTTTCAGATAAAAGTTGATATCCACAAAGCCCGCCAGCCGCAGCGGAATCAAATGGGTGTCGGCGGAACGGGTGTAGTCGGCTTCGATGGTCTGGATCGCTTGCGCGGTCCATAGGCGGTCTGGGGTCATGCGGTGGGTGTCCAATCAGAATGGCGCTGACTATGCGACGCGGCCCGCGTGGCAACAAGGCGCAGTAACGGCCGTGCTGCGCCAGCACAGCGCGCGCGGCCGTTTTAAATGTATGACTGACGTTCTAGAACAGATCTTGCTGCTGTGCCGGTTTGCTGGTGACAGCGGCTTCGACTGCATCGTCGGCAAAACGCACGCGGATACGATCGCCCGCATGCAATTGCGCCGCTTGCTGGATGACGGCGCCGTCGGTTTTTTCCACTAGCGCATAACCGCGCGCCAGCACCGCAGTGGGGTTGAGCGCGGCCAGGCGCGACGCCAGGTTGTGCAGACGCGCCTGGCGTTGTTCCAGCGTGCGGTCCAGCGCGCGTTGCAAACGTTGCTGCCGATGGCTGAGCTGGTTTTGCCAATAGCCGTGATCGATGCGCGCATGCGCCAGCCGCAGTTTTGCTTGCGCCAGCTGGCCCTGGCGGCGTTCGATCAAGCGGGTGGGCGCGGCGCTTAAACGCTGCGCCAGCGTAAACAGCCGCTCGCGCTGTCGTTCCAGCGCTTCGCCCGGATGGCGCAAACGGCGCGCCAGACTGTCCAGCCGTTGCATGCGCATTTGCAGCAAGCGCTCAAAACTGCGCTCCAGATGGCGGCGTTGCTGTTGCAACTGGTTAAGCCACTGGTTGCGATCGGGGCTGGCCAGTTCGGCCGCAGCGGTGGGCGTGGGGGCGCGCAAGTCGGCGACAAAATCGGCGATGGTAAAGTCGGTTTCGTGGCCTACACCGCTAATCACCGGCATGCTGCAGGCAGCAATGGCGCGCGCCACGGCCTCTTCGTTAAACGACCACAAATCCTCGATCGAGCCGCCGCCGCGGCACACGATCAGCGTATCGACTTCGGCGCGCGAACTGGCGCGCTGGATGGCGGCGACAATCTCGCCCGCAGCGGCCGCGCCTTGCACCGGGCACGGATACAGGATGACGGGCAGCCCCGGCATGCGGCGTCCCAGCGTGGTCAACACGTCGCGCAAGGCGGCGGCGCGCGGCGAAGTGACGATGCCGATCGCGCGCGGAAACGTGGGCAGGGCGCGTTTGCGTTCGGCGGCAAACAGGCCTTCCGCTTGCAGCTTGGCCTTCAGCTTTTCAAACGCCTCAAACAAGGCGCCCAGGCCCGCCGGACGCATGGCTTCGACGGTCAGCTGAAAGTCGCCGCGCGCTTCATACAACGACACCACCGCGCGCAGTTCTACATGCATGCCTTCGCGCGGCTCAAAATCGATTAATGCCGCGCGGTTTCGGAACATCACGCAGCGCACCTGAGCATTGGCGTCTTTCAGGCTGAAGTAACAATGGCCGGATCCGTAGCGCTTGAAACCGGAGATTTCCCCACTCACCCACAACACCGGTAAGGAACCTTCCAGTAATTCCCGTACGGTGCGGTTCAACTCGGTGACCGTCACTACAACATTTGAGAGACTTGACAAATTGCGTAACACGCCTGGAATTCTCCGAATAATCCACAAAACCCAAGCCGATCAAGGCTTGGCGGCCTGATTGCGGGTTGTAGTTCACATAAATTGCGCAAGCTATTGATTTTAAACAGTTCTTGCGAATGCTTAATTTGCAGGCAATTCGACCCGAAGCCAGTATTTGCGGGCAATCGGGGCGCGCTGGCGCAGCTTGTTAACAAAGTTATCCACAAGATATGTGGGTAAGGCAAAAAAACCCCGACAGGGCGGGCAGTTACCGTTTGTCCTACATATGTTGTCAGTAACTGGAACTAACTGCCCGTCAACGGACTCGGTGCCGACGCCGTTACCCGTCCAGTATCTTTGCCATCAGTCCGTCCGTATTTGTCTGACGTCCGTGCAGCGATTCAGCGCTTCACGCCCACAGTCATTCCGGCTAAAGTTACGCGACTTCATCCAGCGCCGCCTGAACCCCGCATTGTAGCGGGCTGCAGCGCAACGCTGGTCCTTCTGCACAAACAGGAAAACGTGCCGGTTTCCAGCCGCACACACAGGGATATTTATGCTCGAGATCATTCAGGCCGCTGGCTGGCCGATCTACTTGATCATTATTGCTTCGATCGTGGCATTGACCATCATCATCGAACGCCTGCTGAGCCTGCGTAAATCGCTGGTGCTGCCCGAAGGCCTGCTGGCTAAAACGGTGCAGGAATACCGCGCTAATGGCGTTAACGCCGACATGATCTCGCGCGTCAGCGCGACCTCGCCGCTGGGCAAGGTGCTGGCCGCTGGCCTGAAAAACGTGAAAAGCTCGCGTGAAATCATGAAAGAGTCGATTGAAGAAGTCGGCAGCGTGGTCACGCACGAACTGGAACGTTATTTGTCGGCGCTAGGCACCATCGCCGCCATCACCCCGCTGCTGGGCCTGTTTGGCACCGTCATCGGCATGATCGAAATCTTTGGCGCGCAATCGCCCGCCAGCGGTTCCAACCCGGCCGCACTGGCGCATGGTATTTCGGTGGCGCTGTACAACACCGCCTGCGGCATTATGGTGGCCGTGCCCAGCCTGATGTTCTATCGCTATTTCCGCACCCGCGTGGATGGCTATCTGGTTGAGATGGAACAACAAGCCATCAAACTGGTGGAAGTAGTGCACGGCGCTCGCGACTTGGGCAAATAAGCGGCCAGGAGCCCAGGTATGAATTTCCGTAAAAGACAACGGCGCGAAGAGCCCGAGATCAACTTTGTTCCGTTGATCGACGTCATGCTGGTGATTTTGATTTTTGTAATGGCAACGACTACGTATTCGAAGTTTGCCGAACTCAAGATCAACCTGCCGACCGCCAATGCTGAAAAGCCCGCCGACAGCCAGCCGCAGAGCATTAATGTGGCGGTGGCGGCCAACGGCCAGTACAGCATCAACAACCAACTGACCGGCTTTACCACGGTGGATGACTTTGCGCTGCAACTGCGCAAGGCCGCCGGTGGCAATGCCGATCCGATGGTGGTGATTGATGCCGATGCGCAGTCGACGCATCAAAGCGTGGTCAATGTGATGGAAGCGGCGCGGTTGGCAGGCTATGGCAAGCTGACCTTCGCAACGCAAAGCCAGACCGGCAAGTAAGCGCGGCATGATCGAAGAAAAACGCCAGACCGGTTTTGCCGATCGGTTACAGCGTGCATGGTACAAACCCGGCCTGTCTGGCTGGGTTTTACTTTTTGTGCCGCTGGCTTTGCTGTACGCCGCCATCACAGCGCTGCGCCGTCGCCTGTATCGCAGCGGCTTGATGGGCAGCACGCGCTTGCCGGTGGCGACGGTGGTGGTGGGGAATGTCAGCGTGGGCGGCAGTGGCAAAACGCCGCTGACGCTGTTTTTGGCGCAGCAATTACGCGACAGCGGCTACCGGCCCGGCATTATCAGCCGCGGCTACGGCGGTAGCGCCACCGTGCCCACGGCGGTTGATCCCTATAGCAACCCCGCCGAAGTGGGCGATGAGCCGGTGCTGATGGCGCAAGGCAGCGGCGTGCCGGTGTTTGTGGCGCGTCGTCGCGCCGATGCGGGCAAGGCGTTGCTGGCGGCGCATCCCGAAGTCAATGTGTTGTTATGCGACGACGGTCTGCAGCATTACGCGCTGCAACGCGATGTGGAATTGTGCGTGATCGACGCGGCGCGCGGCCTGGGTAATGGCTGGCTTTTGCCGGCGGGCCCCTTGCGTGAAAACCGCCAGCGTCTGGCGGAAGTGGGTGCGGTGGTGGTCAACGGTGGCGCGGGCGCGGGCTGGCATGCACGCAGTTATGGCATGCAACTGCAGCCGGGGGCGTTTCAGGCGCTAAGCCAGCCCACGCGAACGTTTAGCGCGGCCGAGATGGCGGCGTCCGGGCCCCTGCACGCGGTGTGCGGCATCGGCAATCCGGCACGGTTTTTTGCCACGTTGTTGGGATTGGGTTTGCGCTTTACGCCTCATGCAATGCCAGACCATCACAACTATCAGTTGTCCGATCTGCCCGCTGACGGGCTGATTCTGGTGACCGCCAAAGATGCGGTCAAACTCGCGGCACTGCCCGGAATTGCGGCGGTCGATGCTAGAATCCGGGTTTTGCCTGTGCACGCACAGGTCGATGCCGGTCTGATCGACTGGCTCACGGCACGAATCGACGAGGTCAATAATGGACGCCAAACTGCTTGAAATTCTGGTTTGCCCGCTGTGCAAAGGCCCGCTGGTCTATGACAAAAACCGGCTGGAACTGATCTGCAAGGGCGACCGCCTGGCTTATCCGATCCGCGACGGCATCCCCACCATGCTGGAAAGCGAAGCGCGCGAACTGCCCGCTGATGAGGAAGTCCGCGCGTGAGTTATGTGGCCCTGATTCCGGCGCGCATGCGCTCGACACGGCTGCCGGACAAACCGCTGGCCGATATCGCGGGCAAACCAATGATCGTGCGCGTGGCCGAGCGCGTGGCCCAGGCGGGCGCCAGCCGCGCCGTGGTGGCCACCGACGATATCCGCATTCTGGAAGCCGTTAAAGCCGCTGGCCACGAAGCCATCATGACGCGCGCTGATCATCCTTCGGGCACCGATCGATTGGCTGAGGCCGCCGATATCCTGCAACTGCCCGACGACACCATCGTGATCAACGTGCAAGGCGACGAGCCGCTGATCGAACCGGCGTTGCTGGACGATGTGGCCGCCTTGTTGCGCGACGACCAGAGCTTGCCGATGGCCACCGCGTGCCATCCGCTCACCGATCCGCAAGATTTTTTCAACCCGAATGTGGTGAAGGTCGTGCTGGATAAAAACCAGCGCGCGCTCTACTTCAGCCGGGCACCGATTTCGTGGGCGCGCGATGCTTTTGCGCAGAGCCGCAATGCGTTGCCGGATGATTTTTTGCCACTGCGCCATATCGGTTTGTACGGATATCGCGCCGGTTTCTTGCGTATTTACAACCAGTTGGCTCCATCGCCGCTGGAGCATTGGGAGTCGCTGGAACAATTACGCGTGCTATGGCATGGTTACGCCATCGGCGTGCATGTTGCACCGCACGCACCGGCCCCCGGTGTCGATACCCTCGAAGACCTGGAACGGGTCCGCGCGCTATACGCGTAGGCCAACGACTTTGCCGCTTCAGACTTCCGCTTTGCGGATCGGCCACTGGCACGATCCCGCCCGCACGCGATCACGACAGGGCAGCGCGCGAGGTCTGATCTGAACCAGATAATCCACTTACAAACAGGGAATACACGATGCGATTGATTCTGCTTGGCGCTCCGGGCGCTGGTAAGGGCACCCAAGCCACTTTTATCAAAGAAAAATTCAATATCCCGCAAATTTCTACCGGCGATATGCTGCGCGCCGCCGTTAAAGCCGGCACGCCGCTGGGCCTTGAAGCCAAGTCCATCATGGATGCGGGCGGCCTGGTGCGCGACGACATCATTATCGGTCTGGTTAAGGAACGGATTACCGAGGCGGACTGTGCCAATGGTTTTCTGTTTGACGGTTTTCCGCGCACCATTCCGCAAGCGGAAGCGATGAAAGAAGCAGGCGTGGATATCGATTACGTGGTCGAAATCGATGTGCCGGATTCCAGCATTATCGAGCGCATGGCGGGCCGCCGCGTGCATGTGGCGTCGGGCCGCACCTATCACGTCAAGTTCAACCCGCCCAAGGTGGAAGGTCAGGACGACGAAACCGGCGAAGCGCTGATCCAGCGTGAAGACGACAAAGAAGAAACCGTCAAGAAACGCCTGGACGTGTATCACGAGCAAACCGAAGTACTGCTGGGCTACTACGGCAAACTGGCCGCCAGTGGCGACGCCAAAGCGCCGAAATACATCAAGGTAAATGGCGTGGGCGACGTAAATGTTGTGCGCGACAGCATCTTTGCCCAACTGGGCGCTTGAGCGTTCTGCTTGTGCTTCGACGTAAAAAACCCCGCTACGGCGGGGTTTTTTTGCGCGCCTGATCAGGCAGGGCGCGCGCATGTCACATGGCTTATTCCAGAATGCCCGGGTCCAGATGGGCTACATCGCCCCAGCTCAGCAAACGGAAATGGCCATCTTCAAAGCTTAAACGGTTGATGCTGGCGTTCAGCAAGGCATGGCCGCGCGGCACTTCCAGGCCGATGCCGGTGGCGGCGCGATAGGCGCAATCCAGAATGCCACCGTGCGCCACCACCAGAATCTGTTGATCCGGATGTTTGTTGGCCAGGCGGCCGAGTACATCCAGCGTGCGCGCGGAGAACTGCACCAGGCTTTCGCCTTCGGGAATTTGATAATCTGGCGTGCGCGCTTTGATATGCGCAAAGCCTTCCGGATATTGCTCGGCAATCTGCTCGCGCGTCAGGCCTTCATAGATGCCGTAATTGCGTTCGCGTAATTGCGGGTCGAGTTCCATCGCCAGGCCGATGGCATGACTGCCTGGCTGCGCCGTCTGACGCGCACGAGCCAGATCGCTGACGTAGAGCGCCGCAAAATGCGCTTGCGCGTTGTCTTTTTGAAGCTGGCGCCCCAACAGGTCGGCTTGCTCCAGCCCGGTTTCATTCAAGGGAATATCGGTATGGCCCTGCATGCGGCCGATGGCGTTCCAGGCGGTTTCACCGTGGCGGATCAGCCAGAGGGTTGTTGCGGTCATCGATGGCTCCTGCGGCAAACGAAAAGGGCCGCCATGGGGCGACCCTTCAGCAGCGTAGCAAGTGCAAGGCGTTACGTCATCCTTGCACCGGCGATTACGCAGTATTAACGCGGCGAAACATTCACCGAAACCGGCAGCTTGTCGCCCGGTTGTTGCGGCAATTGCGTTACAAAGGTGTGGCCTTTGTATTCATAAGTCACTTGATAACCGGTGACCTGATCTTGCCATTGTTCAACATTGCGACATTTACGGATTTCTTGTTGTTGCACTTCGCCTTGTTGGCCGCTGGTGGCGACCTTATCGCCCAGCATTGCGCCGCCAATTGCGCCAGCCACGGTGGCAGCGGTATTACCGCGACCGCCGCCGACCTGATGGCCCAGCAAACCACCCGCCACGCCGCCGATGATGGAACCGGCGATGCCATTGCCGCCGCTGGACTGGGTTTGCACTTGCTGGGTTTCGGTCCAGCATTCCTGACGTGGCACGTTAACGCGTTGCACGATGGCGGTGGAGCTGACCACGCGTGCGGTATCCGGATACGATTCGGCAAATACACCGCTGGCAGAAGCGGCAATCAATGTAGCAATAACAGCGAATTGGGCTTTCATGGTTTTATCCCCCTTTAGTGGAATGCACAGGGCATTAAAACGCATCATGCTTTACGCCGCTGACATAATATTCACGTTTTCACACTCTGTTACCCGGTGACATATATGGGCACGTTAACCGGCGCACAATGCCTGTGTAAACAATGCCGTTCGCATAGCAGAGTCAGACATCTGCCATTTGACCAGTCGGTTCAAGCTGGCATTTGCCCGCTAAATAAAAAAACGGGATGCATTGCGGCATCCCGTTTTTAATCGCCTTCGCCATCACACGCGTAATCAGATTTCCTCGTACAGCGGCAGCGTCAAAAATTCGGCGAATTCATCGCTGGTGCTCATTGCTTCAAAGATTTGTGCGGCGCGCGCATACGGCGTGCGCTGGAATACTGCGTCGCCGTGTTCAGCGCGGATGGCCTCCAGCACGGGCGGGATCATCGCGCGCACCATGTCGGCGCTGACCTTGCGGCCATCGTCCAGCACGCCCTTGTCCGAGCGGATCCATTGCCACACCTGGCTGCGGCTGATTTCGGCGGTGGCGGCGTCTTCCATCAGGTTGTGGATCGGCACGCAGCCATTGCCTGCCAGCCACGAGCCCAGATACTGGATGCCCACGTCGATATTCATGCGCAGGCCCGCTTCGGTGATCGGTTGCTCAGGTTGGAAATTGAGCAGATCAGCCGCCTGGGTATTTATATCGGGACGTTGCTTGTCGATCTGGTTGGGACGATCGCCCAATACCTTCACCCATTCTTCCATCGCCAGCGCCACCAGGCCCGGATGCGCCACCCAACCCCCATCAAAGCCATCGCCCGCATCGCGGGTTTTATCGGCGCGCACGGCCGCCAGCGCTTTCTCATTGGCTTGCGGATCATTCTTGATCGGAATCAGCGCGCTCATGCCGCCAATGGCTGGCGCATTGCGCTTGTGGCAGGTCTTGACCAGGTTGAGCGCATAGGCGCGCATAAACGGCACATTCATGGTGATTTGCGCGCGATTGGCCAGGCAGAATGATTGGTCGGTTTTAAACTTTTTGATGCAACTAAAGATGTAATCCCAGCGGCCCGCGTTCAGGCCCGCCGAATGCTCGCGCAATTCATACAGGATTTCGTCCATCTCAAACGCGGCCAGAATGGTTTCAACCAACACTGTGGCTTTGATGGTGCCTTGGGGAATGCCGATTTCCTGCTGCGCCAGCACAAATAGATCGTTCCACAAACGCGCTTCCAGATGCGATTCCATTTTCGGCAAATAAAAATACGGGCCGGTGCCGCGCGCCAGTTGTTCTTTGGCGTTATGAAACAGAAACAGCGCAAAGTCGAATACACCGCCCGAAACGCGTTGGCCATCCACCGTGACGTGTTTTTCGTCCAGATGCCAGCCGCGTGGGCGCACGATCAGCGTGGCGATCTTGTCGTTAAGCCGGTATTCCTTGCCCGCCTCGTTGCGAAACGCCAATTCGCGCCGCACCGCCGCCTTTAAATTGATCTGGCCCTGAATCTGGTTATCCCAATTAGGCGTATTGGAATCTTCAAAGTCAGTCATATAACTGTCGGCGCCGGAATTCAGCGCGTTGATGATCATCTTGCGTTCCACTGGGCCGGTGATTTCGACGCGGCGGCAGGCCAGATCCGCGGGCAGCGGTGCGATGGTCCAGTCGCCTTCGCGGATGGCCCGGGTTTCCGCCAGAAAATCCGGGCGCTTGCCCGCGTCCAGTTCTTGCTGGCGCAACACGCGGCGCGCCAGCAGTTCCTGGCGACGGCCTTCAAAAGCGCGATGCAGCCTGGCCACCAAGGCCAGCGCTTCGGGCGTCAAAATCTCGGCGAATTCAGCGGACAGCGGGGCGTGCAGTGCAATGCCTTGGGGCAGGGTGGTCATGCTGGCGTTCCTGGCGGTGTGGTGGGAATGTCATCGCGCAACTGCTTGGCGCGACGGCGATTGAGAGCCAGTTTAATATCGTCGGCAGTGGCTAAATATCGCCGGATTGCCATTTCATCTTTTACTTTTTGGTAGGTAATGCCGCGTGGATGTGCTCAAGCAATTGGAAACCTTTGTCGCCGTCGTGCAAGCCGGATCGCTGTCCGCTGCGGCGCGCCAGCAGAATCTGGTGCCCGCCGTGATCGGGCGACGGCTGGACGCGCTGGAAGAGCGCCTGGGCACGCGGCTGTTGTTGCGCACCACGCGCAGCCTGACGCTCACGCAAGAAGGCAGCGCGTTTTTTGAAGACGCGCAACGCATCATGGCGGAACTCGAAGACGCCGAATCCGCCGTCGCCTCGGGCGCCAGCCGCGTGCGCGGGCATTTGCGGATCAGCGCGCCTGCGGGCTTTGGCCGCAAACACGTCGCGCCCCATCTGGCGCACTTCCAGCAGCAGCATCCCGAACTGACGGTCACGCTTGATCTCTCGGACCGGCTGGTCGACCTCAGCAGCGAACGCGTCGATTGCGCTATTCGCATTAGCGATCTGGCGGATTCGTCCCTGGTGGCAGTGCGGCTGGCCAACAATCGGCGGGTGGTGGTGGCGGCACCCGCTTACCTGGCGCAACACGGCATCCCCAAATCACCCGAAGATCTGGCGCGTTTTCAGTGTTTGTCGTTGGGCGCCAGCCAGGCGCGCGGCTGGACGTTCAAGGTGAATGGCGCGCTGGTTAACTGGAAGGTCAACGGCACGCTGGCATGCAATGACGGTGCGGTGTTGCACGAATGGGCGCTGCAAGGCTACGGCCTGGCGTGGCGCTCGCTGTGGGAGGTGAAAGACGATCTGACCGAGGGCCGCCTGGTGACGGTGCTGGACGCCTGGTCCTCGCCCGAATACCCGGTGTACGCGGTAATGCCGCAACGCAAGTTCATGCCGCAACGCGTGCGCCACTTTATCGAATTTCTGAAAGCCGCTTACGCCGCCCCCGGTTACTGGGGCTGAAACAAACGTTCATTTGCGCCACTTCGGGGCATGAAAGCGCTGTCGTTGCGCCGCACGTCGCCTGCCGTGGCCACCGCCCCCGTCAGACAGCCAGACGGCAACATCAACGTCAAATACGCGGATTAAGCTGCACGCCACTAACCCCCGGTCACAGAGGGTCAGTCAGGGAGCTGTCTTTTCCGAGGCAAGCCAAATGAGTGAGGTTGTTACGCGGGTTCCGGCGTATACGCATTACGTGGCCACGCTGGCAGCGGTGATCGTGCCAGCGGTGTTGCTGTTCTGCGTGGTGTCGGTGGTAATCAAAGTGCAATTGATGCGGCTGGGCATCAGCGCGGGCAGCAGTAGCGCGCTGGCCGATGTGGCGACATTCAGTACCTTGTCGTTGCTGTGTCTGGTGTATTTCTGGCGCGAGGCATGGCGGCATGCGTTATTAACCTGGGGCATGATGTTCCGCCCCGTTTTTGTCGGCATGGTGTTCAACTTTTATCTGGGGCTGGCCATCGTCAGCCGCCTGGTCACGGATCAGGTGTTGCATCTGCAAACCAGCATGGCCATCGCCACAGCCTTCGGCCTGTGTGCGCTGATCTCCAGCATCCTGGGCTGGACCCTGCTGCATCTGCGTCCCCACGGTTACGCCGCGGTGGTCTGATGCGGCTGGCGCGATCTGTGCCGATCGCGTTGGGTCGATCTGTATATATCAATCGCGCAGGGCATTGGCCACACTGCGCAAGTCCGTTTCAAGGTATTGCAATCACTACAAAGCGCAGCCGGAGGTAATGGATGTCGGATCAAGTCAAACTGTGGGGCCGCAAGAATTCGTCCAATGTGCAACGCGTGTTGTGGTTGCTGGCAGAACTGGGCGTGGATTACCAACGCGTTGACGTCGGTGGTCCATTTGGCGGGCTGGATACCCCGGCCTATCGCGCGCTTAATCCCTACGGCCGTATACCGGCCTTGCAGCACGGCGACGTAGCCGTCTGGGAATCCCACAGCATCTTGCGTTATCTGGCAGCTACCTTTGGCCAACCGGATTTCTGGCCCGCCGCGCCCGCACAACGGGCTGCGGCGGATAGCTGGCTGGACTGGTCGCTCAGCACATTGCAACCGGCCTTTGTCGAGGTCTTTGGCGGCTTTTATCGCACGCCCGCCGCGCAACGTAACGAAGCCGCCGTGGCCAAGGCCATCGAACGGCTTAATCAGATCTATCAGTTTGTCGACCAACAACTGGCCGAGCGCCCTTACCTGGTCGGGCAGCAGCTGTCGCTGGCCGAATTTGGCGCAGGCGCCTCGTTACATCGCTATCTGCATCTGGATTTCGCCCGGCCCGAACTGCCACATGTCCATGCCTGGTATCAACGCCTGCTGCAACGCCCCGGCTACGCGGAACATGTGGCGCTGCCGTTTGATGAGTTGCGGGGTTAAGGCAGCACCAGGTCAATCTTGCCGATCGCCACATCGCGCGGCGCGGGTTCGATCACGATCTGGGCGTCGTAACCCAACTGGGTCAGGCAATCGAGCAGGCGCATTTCGCTCAGGCTGCGAAACTGCCCTTTCAGGATGTTGTTCAGGCGTGCTTCACTAAAGCCCAACAACTCGGCCGCGCGCCGACGCGAGAGGCCCTGGTTTTCGATAATCTGGGTGAGATGCACAACCAGGCGCGCTTTCAGCAGCATCGAGCGGGCGTCGCGTGTGGCGAAGGCGTCGTAGACTTTCATATACCCCATGTTGACGTCGGCCATGACTGGCTCTCCGATGACAATGATCAGGTCGAGATCAGATACCTCCTGGTTTCGCGGCGATTTGATGCAGCGCAAAAAACAAAGCCCCGCATATCGGCTGCGGGGCTCCGGGTACTGCGCAGGTCGTGCCTTGTTGTTTAGTGGAACTGCTCTTCCTCAGTCGAACCCTTCAGCGCCGTGGTTGAGGACTGACCTTGCTGGATGGTCTGGGTGACCGCGTCAAAATAGCCGGTACCCACTTCGCGTTGATGCTTGACCGCGGTAAAGCCCCGGTCGGCGGCGGCAAATTCGGCTTGCTGCAATTCAACAAACGCACTCATCCCGCTGCGGGCGTAGCCATGCGCCAGGTTGAACATGCCGTAATTGAGTGAATGGAAGCCCGCCAGGGTGATGAACTGGAAGGCATAACCCAGTTTGCCCAACTCGGCCTGGAAGGTGGCGATGGTGGCGTCGTCCAGGTTCTTCTTCCAGTTAAACGACGGCGAGCAGTTATACGCCAGCAGTTTGCCAGGAAATTTAGCGTGGATGGCTTCAGCAAACTTGCGCGCGTATTCCAGATCCGGCTTGCCGGTTTCGCACCAGATCAGATCGCAGTACGGCGCGTAGGCCAGGCCACGGCTGATGGCTTGTTCGAGGCCGGCTTTGGTTTTGAAGAAGCCTTCCGGAGTGCGTTCGCCGGTGCAGAACGGTTGATCGTTGGCATCGACGTCGCTGGTCAGCAAGTCGGCGGCTTCCGCGTCGGTACGTGCGATCAGCACGGTGGGGACGCCCATCACATCGGCAGCCAGACGTGCAGCCACCAGTTTTTCGACCGCTTCACGCGTCGGCACCAGCACTTTGCCGCCCATATGGCCGCATTTTTTAACGCTGGCCAACTGGTCTTCAAAGTGCACGCCGGACGCGCCGGCTTCGATCATGCCCTTCATCAGTTCAAAAGCATTCAGCACGCCGCCGAAGCCCGCTTCGGCATCGGCTACGATCGGGGCAAACCAGTCCAGGCTGTCGTCGCCTTCGGAATGCGAAATCTGGTCAGCGCGTTGCAACGTGTTGTTGGTGCGACGCACCACTTGCGGCACCGAATTCGCTGGGTACAGCGATTGGTCCGGATACATTTCGCTGCCCAGGTTGGCGTCTGCGGCGACTTGCCAACCGGATAGATAGATGGCTTTCAGGCCTGCTTTGACTTGTTGCATGGCCTGGTTGCCGGTCAATGCGCCCAGCGCATTGATATACGGTGTTTCGTGGAGCAGTTTCCATAGCTTGGTCGCGCCGGTGTGGGCGAACGTGTGCTGCACTTGTAGTGAGCCACGCAGTCTTTCAACATCTGCGGCCGTGTAGGGGCGCTGAATGCCTTTCCAGCGCGGGTTTTCCCGCCATTCCTGTTCCAGTTGTGCAATGCGTTGTTCACGTGTGGTCATGGCGTACTCCCGCGTTAAATATGGGCTAGATGGGCGTTTAAGCCCGATCTGGATTTCTCCAGGGCAAGTTGAGCGCAGTGATATTGCGCTGCAGCAAACAATGTAGTCGGAATAAAAATGCTACATATCGGGGAAATCACTTACAGCGCGGTTTCAAATAAATGCGTGGTGGGCTTACGGGATGGCTAACACGGTTTAGCCCGCATTTCGAGAAATCACCGCGTGTCGCACAGGTGCAACGCAATGCTGCTTCTCGCTAAAATGCGCGACGATTTTTTTCCAATGAAGGGCTGCGTAATGCCGCAGACCTGGAGCAAGCAGTGGGGTTTTTCCGCAATGTGCAGGAACCACGAGGGTGTGGGCAGCATGCAGACCGCCGGAGCGCAGTCACCGGAGTGGGCTCAATGTCCATGAGCATGACGAGCACCGCCGGGCTGCGAGATGTCCATGCCAGCGTGGTTCTCACCCAATACCCTTGAAAAGGGTGTGGGAATCCCCACTTCGCTTGCATCGCAATGGAGGTAAGTAATGTCGGCCGAGAATCAAAACCAACCCCAGGAAGATCTGCAGCAAGAGCAAGGCGCTGAAGAACAACAACCGCAAGCTGCCGCCGAAGGCGAACAACAGCTTGAGGCCAACCTGGAAGCCTTGCTGGCAGAGCTGGAAAAAGCCCGTGCGGACGTACTGTATGTCCGCGCCGAGGCAGAAAACATTCGCCGCCGTGCGGCCGAAGACAATGAGAAGACCCGCAAATTCGCAATCGAGCGTTTTGCGCGTGAACTGCTCGCCGTCAAGGATTCGCTCGAAATGGCCCTGCTGGACCAATCGGGCAATGTTGAAAATCTGAAGCTGGGCGTCGATCTGACGCAAAAGCAGTTGATTGCTGCGTTTGAAAAGTTCGATCTGGCTGAAATCAACCCGGTGGGTGAAAAGCTGGATCCGAACAAGCATCAAGCCATCTCGGTGGTGCCGTCCGAGCAGGACGCCAACACCGTGGTGCAAGTGATGCAGAAGGGCTACGAGTTGTCCGGCCGCGTGATCCGCCCGGCAATGGTCGTGGTGGCTGCGCCCAAATAAGCAGTCGCATTGAGCCCGTCCGTGGGGACGTGGGCGCGGGGAAACAGCAGGAAATAGTCCGTCGCTATCGTTTCTCTTGAAAAGCCCTATGACATCCCCACTTGCTCACCAGGGTTAATGAACAAGTAGTGTGCAGACCGTTGGACGCTCTGCCGCGCAACAATAGTTAGAGGATTGATTACTATGGCAAAAATGATTGGTATCGACCTGGGCACGACCAACTCGTGCGTGGCTGTGATTGAAAACGGCCAACCCAAGGTTATCGAAAACTCGGAAGGCGCTCGCACCACCCCGTCGATCATTGCGTACCTGGACAATGACGACACGTTGGTCGGCGCACCGGCCAAGCGTCAGGCGGTCACCAACCCGCGCAACACGCTGTACGCGGTAAAGCGTCTGATTGGCCGCAAGTTTGAAGAAAAAGAAGTGCAGAAAGACATCGACCTGATGCCTTACTCCATCGTTAAAGCCGACAATGGCGACGCATGGGTGGAAGTGCACGGCCGCAAAATGGCCCCGCCGCAAATCTCGGCCGACGTGCTGCGCAAGATGAAGCAGACCGCCGAAGATTATCTGGGCGAAGAAGTGACCGAAGCCGTGATTACGGTACCGGCCTACTTTAACGACAGCCAACGCCAGGCCACCAAAGATGCAGGCCGCATCGCCGGTCTTGACGTCAAGCGCATTATCAACGAGCCGACCGCCGCCGCGCTGGCGTTTGGTCTGGACAAGAACGAAAAGGGCGATCGCAAGATTGCCGTGTATGACCTGGGCGGCGGTACGTTCGATATTTCGATTATCGAAATTGCCGATGTGGATGGCGACAAGCAGTTTGAAGTGCTGGCCACCAACGGCGATACGTTCCTGGGCGGTGAAGATTTCGACCAACGCATCATCGATTACATCATTGCCGAGTTCCAGAAGGACACCGGCATCAACCTGAAGCAAGACGTGATGGCGCTGCAGCGTCTGAAAGAAGCTGCCGAAAAAGCCAAGATCGAACTGTCGAGCAGCGCGCAGACCGAAGTGAACCTGCCGTATGTCACGATGGATGCGACCGGTCCGAAACACTTGACGCTGAAAATCACCCGCGCCAAGTTCGAAAGCCTGGTTGACGAGCTGATCGAGCGCTCGATTGAGCCGTGCCGCGTGGCACTGAAAGATGCCGGCCTGAAAGTCACCGACATCGACGACGTGATCATGGTCGGCGGCCAGACCCGTATGCCGAAGGTGCTGGAACGCGTTAAAGAGTTCTTTGGCAAAGATCCGCGTCGTGACGTAAACCCGGATGAAGCCGTGGCCGTGGGTGCTGCCATTCAGGGCGCCGTGCTGTCGGGCGATCGTAAAGACGTGTTGCTGCTGGATGTGTCGCCGCTGAGCCTGGGTATCGAAACCCTGGGTAGCGTGATGACCAAGCTGATCCAGAAGAACACCACGATTCCGACCAAGGCATCGCAAGTGTTCTCGACCGCTGACGACAACCAGAGTGCGGTTACGATTCACGTGCTGCAAGGTGAGCGCGAGCTGGCCAGCGCCAACAAGAGCCTGGGTCAGTTCAACCTGGAAGGCATTCCGTCCGCACCGCGTGGCACGCCGCAGATTGAAGTGGTGTTCGATATCGACGCCAACGGTATTCTGCATGTGAGCGCCAAGGACAAGGCCACCGGCAAGGAAAACAAGATCACCATCAAGGCGAACTCGGGTCTGTCGGAAGACGAAATCCAGCGCATGGTTAAAGATGCTGAAGCACACGCCGAGGAAGACAAGAAGGCGCGCGAACTGATCGACGCACGGAACAGCGCCGAAGCGCTGGTGCATCAGGTCAAGAAATCGCTGACCGACTATGGCGACAAGGTTTCGGCTGAAGAAAAAACCAGCATCGAAGCCGCCCTGAAAGAACTGGAAGCAGTACTGGGCAGCGACGACAAGGACGCGATTGAAGCCAAGTCCAACGCGCTGATGCAAGCCAGCCACAAACTGGCCGAGCAAATGTACGCGGCACAAGGCGGTGACGCCGGTGCGGCGGCAGGCGCTGCGGGTGCAGGTGCGGCCGGTGCGCAAGCCGGTGGCGCCAAAGAAGACGGCAATGTAGTCGACGCCGAATTCACTGAAGTCAAAGACAACAAGTAAGCGGGCGTTCTGGCCCTGTAGCAAGGCACGGCGCCGGTTAATGGCGGCCGTGCCTTTCGTTTAAGCGAGACCCAAGAATGGCAAAGAAAGATTTCTACGAAGCGCTGGGCGTAAATCGGGACGCTTCGGAAGACGACATCAAGAAGGCTTTCCGCAAGCTGGCGATGAAGTACCACCCCGATCGCAATCCGGATAACAAAGAATCCGAAGAGAAGTTCAAGGAAGTCAAAGAAGCCTACGAGATTCTGTCGGACCCGCAAAAGCGCCAGGCGTATGACCAGTACGGCCACGCCGGTGTCGATCCGCAAGCCGGTATGGGCGCGGGTGGTGCGGGCTTTGGCGGTTTTGCCGATGCCTTCTCCGACATCTTTGGCGATATCTTCGGTGGCCAACAAGGCGGCGGCGGACGCGGTGGGCGTAGCAACGTCTATCGTGGCGCCGATCTGCGCTACAACATGGAAATCACGCTCGAAGAAGCCGCGCGCGGCGTTGAGCGTCAGATCAAGATTCCGTCGCATGACGAGTGCGGCACTTGCCATGGCAGCGGCGCCAAGCCGGGGACGGAAGCCAAGACTTGCCACACGTGTGGCGGCCAGGGCCAGGTACGCGTATCGCAAGGCTTTTTCTCGATCCAGCAAACTTGCCCCACCTGCCACGGCAGCGGCAAATACATTCCGGACCCGTGCCGCACCTGCCACGGCAGCGGCCGCGTGCAAACCAACAAGACGCTGGCCGTCAAGATTCCGGCTGGCGTGGACGAAGGTGATCGCATTCGCTTGTCGGGCGAAGGCGAAGCCGGCGTTAACGGTGGTCCGCACGGCGATCTGTATGTGGTTATCCACATCCGTCAACACAATGTGTTTGAGCGTGAAGGCAATGATCTGCATTGCGAAATGCCGATCAGCATTACTGCCGCCGCATTGGGTGGCGAAATCGAAATCCCCACGCTGGATGGAAAAGCGCGCATCACCATTCCGGCGGGCACGCAATCGGGCCAGGTGTTCCGGCTGCGCGGCAAGGGCATCAAAGGCGTACGCAGCTCGGTGCATGGCGATCTGATGTGTCATGTGGCGCTGGAAACACCGGTGAACCTCACCGGCCGCCAGAAAGAACTGCTGCGCGAATTTGAAGAAATCAGCCAGGGCGCGCCCGACAAGCACAATCCGCGCGCCAAGTCGTTTATGGACAAGGTCAAGGATTTCTTCGGCGGTTAAACGTCGATGTCACTGGCGCCGCAGCAAGCCATTGCTGCGGCAAGCATCTAAAGCCGCCGGCTCAGTCCGGCGGCTTTTTTACGCCGTTTATCTTGTACGCCATTAGATACAAACGCGGCGCGCCACAGCCCGCATAGCCTTTAAAGCGACATAAACTCTTACGACCACAATCAGGCTGTTGCAAACGATTGTTTTTATATTGAGAATGGCAATAATTTCCCAAGAACAGATCAGCCTTTGCTGATTTAACGTACGAGAACCTGCACACGGCGCAAGGAGACTCCCATGCTGGACATGCTCAGGGAGTGGCTGAACACACCTGGCTTTATGCCGCATGGACACTGCTTTCTGTGGACGCCCACATTGCTGTGGATGATGGTCGCCGCCGATGGCGTGATTGCCGTGTCGTACTTCGCCATTGCCTTCGGGCTGTGGTACTACATCCGCCGCCGCCACGATTTTGGCTACAAGGCGCTGGCCGCCATGTTCGGCGCGTTTATCTGCGCTTGCGGCATTACCCACGCGCTGTCGATCTGGGATATCTGGAATTTCAGCTACTGGCTGGAAGGCTATGCCAAGCTGATTACCGCCCTCATTTCGGCCGCCACCGCGGTCATGTTGTGGCCAATGATTCCGCGCCTGCTGGCGCTGCCCAGCCGCGATGAACTGGCCGAAACCAACGCCGAGTTGCAACGCCAGATTGCGCTGACCAAAGCCACCGCCGAAACGCTGGAAATCAGCGAGCGCCGCTACCGCCAACTGGTCGAAACCGCGGTGGAAGGCATCTGGACGCTCGATAACGAGGGCTACACCACCTTTGTAAACCGCACGATGGCCGAGATGCTGGGCACTACCGAAGAAGCCATGTTGGGCCGCCATCTGTTCGACTTTATGGATGCCAGCGAGCAAACCCTGGCGCAGCGCAATATGGCGCGGCGCTTGTCCGGCGTGGTGGAACGCCACGATTTCCGTTTTCGCCGCACCGATAACACACCGCTGTACGCCATCGTTTCCAGCGGCCCTATTCATGACGAACACGGTGAAGTGGTCGGCATGCTGGGCGTGATCACCGATATCACCGACCGTGAGCGCATCGCCAACGAACTGGCCGAGCTGACCGCAGGCCTGGAATATCGCGTGCAAGAGCGCACGGCCGAACTGGCGCATGCTAATCGCGAGCTGGAAAACAGCATCGCCGAACAGCAACAAACCGCAATGGCGCTGCAAGAACAGGAAACCTGGCTGCGCGCGATTCTCGACAGCACGGTCGACGGCATTATCACGCTCAATAGCCAGGGCGAAATCCTTAGCGCCAACCCGGCCGCGACGCATATCTTTGGCTATCCTGGCGTGGAAATGCTCGGCCGCAGCATCCACACCCTGATGCCCGATCTGTTTAAAGAAGACGTCGATGATCACCGCCCGGGCGCGGTGTTTCCGATCGACCATGGCAAGGTGGTCAACGGCGTGCGTCATGACGGCGCGCAAATCCCGGTTGAAATTGCCATCAGCGAACTGCGCTTGTCCGGCGACCGCCAGTTTGTCGGCATGTTGCGCGACATCACCGAACGCCAGGAAAACGAAGAAAGCATTCGCCTGCTGAACCGCGAGCTGATCAAGGTCAACAGCAACCTGGAGCTGCAAGTAACCGAACGGCAATCCGCCGAAGGCCAGTTGCAGGTGGTCAACACCCAGCTGCAAACGCTGGTGGGCTCGCTTAAACGCCAGACCGAAGAAATTGGTCTGCTCAACGAAATGAGCGAACTGCTGCAAAGCTGCATGGAACTGACTGAAGCGATGGGCGTGCTGGCTACGTTCTCGGGTCGCTTTATCGGCGCGGATGCCGGTTGCCTGTATCTGGCCGAACGTAATGGCGGGCTGTTGCAACGCATTGGTTCGTGGGGCGGCCGCGACGAAGAAAGCGAAGTGGCGCTGCGCCACGAAGATTGCTGGGCCATGCGCCAAGGCCGCCTGCATCCGCTGGCCGACTTGCAGGCCAATCTGATCTGTAAACATCTGCATCTGGAAGAGCAACGCTACAGCCTGTGTATTCCGCTGTATGCGCAGGGCCAGAACGTGGGCTTGCTCAATTTGCGCCGTTCCGAGCCGTTTATTGATGGCGACGGTAATCTGGCGCGCGCGCAGCAGATCATGCTGTCGTTCTCGGAACAAGTGGCACTGGCGCTGGCCAACATCAATCTGCGCCAGCGGCTGCAAAATCTGTCGCTGCGCGATCCGCTGACCGGCTTGTTTAACCGGCGTTATCTGGATGAACAATTTGAGTTGGAACTGGCGCGTGCGCGGCGCGGTGGTGGGCGTTTTGCTGTGCTGATGATGGATCTGGACCACTTCAAACGCTTTAACGACAACTTTGGCCACGACGCCGGCGATTATCTGCTGCAGAACGTGGCGCGCACGCTGTTGGCCACGGTACGCGAAGGCGACGTGGTGTCGCGCTGGGGCGGTGAGGAATTCATGATCCTGATGCCCGAAATTGACCAGCCGATTGCCGAACAACGCGCCGAAGCCATCCGCAGCGAAATGGGTCTGCTGCGCCCGGTGTTCCAGCAACAGCCGTTGGGCAAAGTCAGCGTGTCGATCGGTTTGTCGTTCTATCCACAACATGGCCACACCGCGCAATTGCTGATCGCTGCCGCCGACCATGCGCTGTATGCGGCCAAGAGCGGCGGGCGCGATCGCGTGGTGATCGCCACGCCCTGAGCTTATGTAATCTGCTTTTCCGAAAATAAAACACGGAGTCTGTTCGCAATGCCCAATGTCACGCTGCATTACACCGAAAACGTCGGCACCCATCTTAAAGTGCCACTGCTGCTTAAAGAGATCCACGATGCGCTGATTGGTCTGGGGATGTTCAAGACGCAAGACATCAAAAGCCGCGCGCAAATGTATACGGAATATCGCGTGGGCGATGGCCATTCGCAGTACGGCTTTGTGCATCTGGTGGTGGCAGTGATGGCCACACATGCGCCGGAAAACCGCCAGTTGGTGGGCGAGACGCTGAAGGCCCTGCTGGTGGAGCGGCTGCGCCCGGGCTTGAGCGCGGAGGATGGGCAGATCCGTGTCGAAATCGCCCTGATTGATCCGGTGCTGTATTTTGCTGCCTGAAATTGCCGTCAATTTCTCGATCCGGCTCGAGACCCCGGCCCAGCCTGATGTAGTGCGCTTGATTAGCGCGCTGGATACCCACCAGACGCCGCTTTACCCGGTGGAAAGCAATTACACCACCGACATCAGCCGGCTAACGTATGCCGACGTGGCGTTTGCCGTGGCGCGTACAGCGTATGGTGAAGCGATTGGTTGTGGCGGCGTATTGCTGACCGCTGCACATGGCGAACTCAAGCGCATGTATGTGCAACCGGCGTGGCGCGGTAACGGCATCGGCAGCGCAATACTGCGCTTTCTGGAACAACAGGCGCGCGCGCACGGTTTACGCCGCGTATATCTGGAAACCGGCATCTATCAACCCGAGGCCATCGATCTGTATCGGCGCGCGGGCTACGAGGCCTGCGCGGCGTTTAGTGGCTATCAACCCGATCCGTTAAGTCTGTTTATGCTGAAGGCGCTCTAGGCCGCCGGCGGGGTTGTTGGGGCGGTCATCGCGGCACAGCGCGGGCACAGGCAGGCGCGGTCAAGCGCGGCGCTGGGGATGGCGGCGAGCGCGGCAGGCGCGATGTCGGCCTGCATGCACCAACAGCCGCTGGCCGCTTGCTGCGCCGCCATCGCACACTGATTGCTGCCGCCGCACAACGGGCAGATGCCGGCCTCGATGCCGGCTTGCTCGTCCGCATGTGGCGCAGCGGCGGCCACGTCACCACCACGCATGAAAGTGATGCACCGGGCCGATGCCGTGGCCGACATCCAGTCGATCGGCCGCCGCCAGCGCGTCTTGCAACCAGGCGCGCGCCGCTTGCAGCGTGCTGGCCCAATCCGCGTGCCGGGGTCGCAACGCCGCCAGCGCCGCCGACAGCGTGCAGCCGGTGCCATGCGTATTGCGCGTGGCAATGCGGGGCAGGGCGATGCGTAACTGCCCTGCGGGCGTAATCAGCCAGTCCGGGCTGTCATCGGAGGGCAGATGGCCTCCCTTCATCAACACGGCCTGCGCGCCGGCTTCCAGTAATGCTTGTCCTTGCTCGCGCATCTCGGCTTCGGTAAGTGCCACTGCGCAGCCCAGCAACGCTGCGGCCTCGGGCAGATTGGGCGTGATCAGACTGGCTTGCGGCAATAGCCGTTCGCGCAAGGCCGTCACGGCATCGGCCTGCAACAAGGCGTGGCCCCCTTTGGCGATCATCACCGTGTCCAGCACCAGATAAAACGTGTGGTTTTGCCGCGCATCCTCCAGCCGCTCCGCCACGGCGTCGATGATTTCGCGGTTGGCCAGCATGCCCAGCTTGACGCTATCAACGCGGATGTCGCTAAACACCGCGTCAATTTGCGCCGCCACAAACGCGGCCGGGATGGCATGCACGCTTTGCACGCCACGCGTGTTTTGCGCAGTCAGCGCGGTGATCGCGCTCATGCCATACGCGCCCAGCGCCGAGAACGTTTTAAGATCGGCCTGGATGCCCGCGCCACCACCCGAATCCGAACCCGCAATGGTCAATGCATTGACGTTCATGCGCGCGCTCCCGCAATTTCATCGGACAAGGCACGCGTCACCAGCGGGATATCGGTCTGGCCGCAAATGGCGGACACCACCGCCACGCCGTCTGCGCCCGCCTTGATCAGCGGCGCGATCATGCCGGCCTTGATGCCGCCAATCGCCACGGCGGGCAAACGCTTTGCGCCCATCAGCACGCCAAATTGTTCCAGGCCAATGACCGGTTCGGCATCCAGTTTGGTGGTGGTGGCATACACCGGGCCCACGCCAATGTAATCAATCAAATCCAGCGGCGCGCCGCCCAGATGCGCCACATTGGAGGTGGAGAGCCCGATGATTTTGTTGGGCCCCAGCAAACGGCGCGCGGTCTCGGGCGGCAAATCTGCCTGGCCCAGATGCACGCCCGCCGCATCGACGGCCAGCGCGATATCAACCTGATCGTTGATGATCAGCGGCACGCCTTCTTGGTCCAGCAAGGCCTTGAGCGCGGTGGCGGTTTGCAGCCATTGCCGCTTCTTCCACTTGGGCGCGCGCAATTGCACCACCGTCACGCCATGACGTGCGGCCAGGCGAGCGGTATCGAGCATGCCGTTATGGCCGCCGCACAAGTCCGGATCGAGCACCAGATACAGCGATAAATCCAGCGGGTTCATGCGGTCAGGTCCTGCAGGCGTGCCGGGTCGAGGTTGTACAAGGCATCGAGGAAGGCGGGTTTGAAAGAACCGGGGCCAGTGCTGGCGGCGCTGGCGCTGGCGCCAGCCAGACCGGCCACGGCGCAAGCGGCGGCCACGGCGTGCAGACGCTCCGTGCTGCCCGCGCGCGTACCAGCGGTAAACGCAGCCACCAGCGCGGACAAGGCGCAGCCAGTGCCCACCACGCGCGTCATCAGCGGATTGCCCCACGGCGCAGCCAGCGTGCGCTCGCCATCGGTGATGTAATCGGTTTCGCCGGTAACGGCCACGATGGCGCCGGTGTCGCGCGCCAGTTGTTCGGCTGCGGTCACGGCGTCGGATGAACCCGCAGTGCTATCGACGCCGCGGCCCTGGCCACCAAAACCAGCCAGCGCCATGATTTCGGAGGCATTGCCGCGGATGGCGGCCGGTTGCAGCCGGATCAGTTCGCGGCACGCCTCGGTGCGATAGGCCAGTACGCCAGCAGCCACCGGGTCCAGCGTCCACGGCACGCCTGCGGCATGGGCGGCGGCTACTGCCTGGTGCATTACGCGCAACTGGCGCGGATGCAGCGTGCCGACATTAATCAGTACTGCGCCCGCGATGGCGGCAAAGCCAGCGGCTTCTTCTTCGGCGACGATCATGGCGGGGGCGGCGCCCACAGCCAGCAGCACATTGGCCGAAATTTCCTGCACCACTTCGTTAGTCAGTAGATGCACCAGCGGTGGCTGGCTGCGCAGGCGCGCGAGTTGATGGGCAACGAGATCGAGTGTGAGCGGTGTAGGCAAGGCAGGGCTCCTTTCGGGTGCGGATTGCGTGCGGACCCGACCAGGGGATCAGCGCGAAAACGCGCGCAGCATAAGAAGACCAATGGACTTCCCTACGCCGGCATGATCCGGATCAGGTGATGCGGGTATGTCTCAGCCCTGTAACGGGCACCCCGAGTCAGCCGCAATTTTGCGCCCGTGCGTGCGTGGCGGGCAAGCTTTGCCTTGGCCTCTGCGCTGCGGCGGCCAGCGCGCTCATCGAGCGACTAAACGCAATCAAAAGCCGTAGCTCAGCCCCAGCCGCACCACCGGGAACCAGGTTAGCTTGTCTGCTTTGTCCTGCAGCTCTTTGCGTTCGTCGTCCAGCCGCGCTTGCGCATCGGGTGTCGGTAACGGCACGGTGGAGGTTAGCGTGACGTCGGGGCGGCCATAGGTGACACCTACATCGGCAAAGAAACCCAAACCGCCATTGGGCCGATGCGGGCTGCCATAACCAAAGCCCAGATACGGCCGCACGCTGGGCAGCTCGGCTTTGAAATCCAGGCGCTGGCCATCCAGCGTATAGCTGACGCCATTCGAGGTATACGTGGTGTTCTTGGGCGTACCGTGGCCTTCGGCATTGTTATCACCCGCAAACAACCCGGCGCTAAGCCGCCAGTTATTGCGCCAAGGGTAGTAATCGGCAAATGCGCCAGCGGCTTTGAAATCGAGCTTGCCGTCGTAATTGGCGTTATCCGTATCAAAGCTGCGGCTGTAATGGAATGCATCAGCTTCAATGCGCCCGCCAAACTGGTCCGAAAACGCGCGGCTATAGCCCAGCACGAAACCGGTGGTGCCAAAACCGCCGTACACGGCATTTTCGGCCGCTTGCACGCCCGTGCTCCCCAATGCGGCTGCGGCGGCCGCAACATACAACGCCCGTTTCATGGCGGTTCTCCTCAAAAAGCATGGCTTGTTATCAGTCAGTGATGGCGTGGGCGGCGAGGATGACAGCTATCGAAATGCGCGCACGCTGACTTACATCATGGCCAATCCCATGGCCGCCGTTGTAAGACGCAAACGCGCGGCGAAGTAGGACAACCGATCACCGGAGACGAACGGCAAAACCGCCTGCGGCGCCTGCCAGATGACCAGCGGTCGTGCCCCCCAGCACCCATGGCGCCGCTGTGGCTTTTCTGCCGCCGATGCAGGCGCTGCGGGGTACAGACATGACAGTATTTTCGCGGCCTGCCCGCCGCCGGGCTTGTCAAGTTGGGGATGTAGCGGTCAGCTACACGTCATCCAATCTTGTAGGACAGACACTTTCATGCCAGGCTGACGCCTTTGATTTCAAACGCGCGCAGTAAAATCATGCAACAGACCGGGATCGCGCACATCGACGCTCTGATCGATGAAAGCGAACGTCTCACTTATCCCGACGCTGCCCAGGCGCTCAAGCTGGCCGGGCAAGCCGTCGGGCTGATCGATGCTGAGACCGATCCGACGGTTGCGGTGCGCGCGTTGCTGCGGCTTTCGCATATGGAACTGGCATTTGGCCAGTTGCACGATGCCCAGATGGTGCTGCTACGCGCACTGACCATCGCCGAAACGTCCGACCTTGAAGTCAACCGTGGCGAAATCATGAACGCCATGGCCAGCATCTATTACACGATCGGCGAATACGACGACGCCATTGATAACTGGGCCGATTGCCTGGACCCGCGCAATACCGGCTTTAGCGCCAGCACGCGCATCCTGGCGCATATCGGCGTCGGCCAGATCTATTTTGCCCACGAAGATTTCGAGACCGCGCTGAGCCATCATCGCCGCGCCGAAAAGCTGGCGTGGCAGGCCGACGTGCCGACCGAATTGCGCTGCCGTGTGCTGATTAATGTGGCGATTGATGGTCTGCGTTTGATGCGCCTGGTGGAGGCCGTGGAGGCGCTGGAAAAGGCGCTGCCGCTGGCGCAGCAAATGGGCCATTCCGAATATCAGGTGGAAATTTCGGTGTATCTGGCCACCACCGCGCTGGAATGCGAAGACCTGGCCACCGCGGGCCGCTGGCTGGACGTGGCGGACCAGATCGATATTGTCTGGCGCTGGGGCCAGAACCTGCGCACGCTGGCGCGCGGGCGCTGGCATCTGATGTCGGGCAATTTGCCGGCCGCGTTACACGAACTGCAGCTGGCGCTGGAACTGGCCTCGGACCTGGGCGTGGCGCATATGGCGTTTCAGGCGCATCACTTGTTAGCGCAAACCTGGACGCGCATGGGCGACCTGGCGCAGGCCGAACAACATCATCGGCGTTATCAGGAAATCTTTAACAGCATCGTGCGGCCCGGTACCTTTGCGCGACTGCAAGCGCTGGAAAAACGTCTGGTCGCGTAATCCGGCGCGCGTTTTTACTGCGCCACTGACAGCGGTGCTGGCGGTGCGCGGCGTACAATTGCGGCTGTCCCGCTCTGGAGCCGCGCATGAAACCGTTTACTTTCCACAACCCCACCCGTATTCACTTTGGCGCCGACCAGATTGCGCGCTTGCGTGACGAAGTGCCCGCAGGCAGCAAAGTGCTGCTGGTGTATGGCGGCGGCAGCATCAAGCGCAACGGCGCGTATGACCAGATTTGCGCCGCGCTGAGCGACTGCAGCGTAACTGAATTTGCCGGCATCGAACCCAATCCCGAATTTGAAACGCTGATGAAAGCGGTCACGCTGGGCCGCGAACAACAGATTGACTGGATTATTGCGGCAGGGGGCGGCTCGGTCATCGACGGCGGCAAATTTATCGCCGCCGCCATTGCGCTGGACCCCGCGCTGGACCCGTGGTTGATCGTCGGCAATAAAATCAAACTGGAACGCGCCTTGCCGCTGGGCGCGGTGTTGACCTTGCCCGCCACCGGCTCGGAAAGCAACCAGGCCTCAGTGGTTACGCGGCGCGCCACGCAAGACAAAATGTCGTTCAAGAATCCGCTGGTGTTTCCGCGCTTTGCCGTGCTCGACCCCAGCTTTAGCGCCACGTTGCCCGCGCGCCAGATCGGCAATGGCGTGGTCGATGCGTTTATCCATACCACCGAGCAATATCTGACCTGGCCTGCTGGCGCGTTGATTCAGGATCGGTTGGCTGAAGGCATTCTGCAGACGCTGATCGAAGTGGGCCCGACGGCGCTGGCTAAACCGGAAGATGAGACCGCGCGCGCCAACGTGATGTGGGCCGCCAACCAGGCGCTGTTTGGTCTGGTGGGGCTGGGGCAGCCGCAAGACTGGGCCACGCATGCTATCGGCCACGAATTAACCGCCTTGTACGGCATGGACCATGCGCAAACGCTGGCGGTGACGCTGCCGCCGTTGCTGCGCGCCACGCTGGCGGACAAGCAAGCCAAGCTGGCGCAATACGGTCGGCGCGTGTGGAATCTGCAAGGCGATGACGCCAGCGTGGCCGAACAAGCCATTGTGGCCACGCAGGATTTCTTTGAGCGTATGGGCGTGGCGACGCGGCTGGACGCTTATGGCGTAGACCCGGCTGATGCCGCGCAGAAGGTGGCGGAGCAACTGACGCGCCATGGTCGCGACAAGCTGGGTGAGCATGGCAAGCTTTCGCCCGCCGATTGCGCGCGGATTGTGGCCGCTGCCTGAGACTTTCGGGGTGCCTAAGCCGCCCGGCGGTGGCTTGCGTGGCCGCGCTGGGCAAGGCAGCATTACGATAATTCTGATCGTCAGCGCCTTGCGTTCCGCAACGGCGCTTCTCCTGGTATTCCGAAAGGCACACGTTGAATCAAACTGAAATCGACGACCTGCTGGCGCAGGCGCGTCGCATTACGTCTTCGCAAAGTGCGCAAGCGCTGGCGCTGGCTGACCAGGCCCGCGAAGCGTCGCGCGCGCTTGCCTACAAGCAGGGCGAAGCGGCCGCGTTGGTGGTGCATGCCTCGGCGCTGTATATGTTTGGTCGTGGCAACGAAGCGTTGAATGATCTGACCAGCGCGCTCGAAATCGGCGAGAAAAACGAGATAGGCTGCACCCGCGGCGCGGCGTTGCAGATGATCGCACGCGTGTATTACACGCAAGGCCAGTACGAACGCGCCAGTGATTGCTGGCTGGCCTGTCTGGAACTGCCCGATAGCGCGGTTGCGCCGGAATTCCGCACGCGTGCGCATGTGGGGCTGGGCCAGTTGCTGTTTGCGCATGAGCAATACGAGACCGCGCTGGCGCACCATCGCCGTGCCGCCGACCTGGCCGAAGAACAGGATGATCCGCATCTGGTGAGCATCTGCCTGATCAATATTGCGGTGGATTTGATGCGGCTAAACCGCTTTGAAGAATCGCACGCCACGCTTAAACAAGCCTTGCCGCTGGTGCGGGCGGGGCAGAATCTGGAATACGAAGCCGAAATCTATAGCGTAGTGGGCCAGATTCATCTGGCACGCGGCGAGCTGGACCGTGCGCGCATGAGCCTGATGGTGGCGCTGAAGATCAACCGGCTGCATATCAATACCTGGGGCGAGGCCAGTAGTTTGTTGTGGCTGGGCCGTAGCAGCATGGGCAGCGGCTATTACGAGAGTGCGCAAGACGAATTGCGCCGCGCGCTGGCGCTGGCCGAAGCCATGGGTTCGCAGCATTTGATGGCGCAAGCGCATCGCGCGCTGGCCGAGTTGTATGCACGCTGCGAGGATCACGACGCCGCCGTGCGCCATGAAACCGAATTCCAGACGCTGCGTAACCAATTACTGCAACAGGCCTATGCATCGCCGCAACTGGCCACGATGGAATTACGCCTGAACGAGCATTAACGCCGTTCGCACCCCGCCCAGCGGCCGTTCATACTGTAACGGCCTACGTCTTATTGTCATATTGCTTACATAAGTGTTGTAATTCGCGCGAGTGCATCCATATCACAGCTGATGCAAATTGAAAGCTTAACGCGAGTTTCAGCACGAATGGATCAGACGACGTCCACACCCACGCCTACCGAAGTCGATACGCTGAACCAGAGCGCGCGCGCCATGTATCGGGCCATGAGTGCCGACGCCTTGCCGCTGGCCGAAGAGGCTTGCCGCAAAGCCGTGTCCATCGATTATCGCTACGGCTTTGTCGAAGGCCTGCTTAATCACGCGCGCGCGCTAACTTTGCTGGGTGGCTATCAAGAGGCAATTGCCCTGATGCGCCACAGCCTGTTTCTGGGCGAAGAATATGGTTTCCGTCTGCATATTGCCGACTGCCAGCAGGAAATTGCCCGCGCGTATTACACGCTGGCCGATTACGACACCGCGTTGATGTATTGGGCCAGTTGCCTGGACGTGGCGGTGGTGACCGACGACTACGAATCGTATGTGCGCGCGCAGATTGGCATTGGCCAGGTGCATTACGTGCATGACGAATTCAATGCCGCGTATCTGCATCACCAAAAAGCGCGTGAACATCTGGAGCGCGTGACCGACGAGAATCTGAAAGCGGCGATCCTGATCAATACCGGGCTGGATTTATGCCAGTTGGCGCGCTACGACGACGCGCTGAGCGATCTGCAAGCCGGGCTGGTGCACGCGCGCAATGTGGGCAATCGCGAATATGAGGCCGAGGCCGCTGGCGCGATGGGCGTGGTGTTGCTGGAAATCGAGCGGCTGGAAGAAGCCGAAGCCGCCTTGCTGGCGGCCATTGAGATCAATCGCAAACACGGCAATCTGTGGGGCGAATCGTCCAACTTGCTGGCGCTGGGCAAACTGAAAATCAAACACAACCAGTCGGGCGTGGCGGTGGCGCATCTAAAAGACGCGCTGCTGCAGGCGCAGACCATCAGCGCGCCGCAGTTGTCGTTCCAGATTGAAGAAGCGCTGTCGATGGCGTACGAGTCGCTGGGCGGCTATCGCGAGGCGCTGGAGCATTACAAGAAATTTGCGCTGATGCGCGTCGAAATCCTCAAGCAGGCTTCGCCGCACAAATTACAAGCGATTGAGATGCGGCTGCAGATTGAAAAGGCGCGCATCGAAAACGCCGATCTGCGCAAAGCCCAGGCCACGCAACGCCAGGCGCTGCGGCGAGCCGAGCGCATGGCCAGCCAGGATAACCTGACCGCAGTGCATAACCGGCGCGGGCTGGAAGTGGCGGGCATGCATCTGTTCAAGCGCGCACGCGAGCAAGGCCAGCCGCTGTCGGCGCTGATGATCGACGTGGATCATTTCAAGCGCGTTAACGATGACTACGGCCATCCGGTGGGCGACAAAGTACTGCGCCAGATTGCCACGCTGCTTAAATCCGGCTGCCGCCAGGACGATATCGTGGCGCGTTATGGCGGCGAGGAATTCACCATTGTGCTGCCGGGGCGCGACGCCAATGGCGCGTCGGAAGTGGGCGAGCGTTTGCGCCGTCTGATTGAAGGCTGGCGCTGGTCGCGGGTGCAGGACGGGATGACGATTACCGTGAGCGTGGGCGTGGCGGCGGTGGAGCCGCATATGGATTTTCAGGCGTTGCTGGAGCGGGCGGACAGGATGTTGTATAGAGCCAAAACCGAAGGCCGCAACCGCGTCGCGGCTTGAGGAGGGCGCTGCAGCACGGCCATTTCGCATCCCGGCGGTACTCAGAATCCTCATGGCCCACTTGGCCACTCCGGTTCTTCCGTTCCGGCGGTATGCGAACTGGCCGCACTGCAGCGCCCTCGATATGGGGTTGTTGATGCTTGCAATGCGCTTCGCTGTTGCCGGGGCCAGGGCCAGGGCCAGGGCCAGGGCAAAACCTGGGCTGGCGCGGGGGCTTTAACCTTTGGGGTCTTATTGGCTGGGCCGTTTGGTGCGTTGTTGTGCTGCTGCGGCGATGCGCTTCGCTGTTGCTGGGGCTAGGGCAAAAGCCGGGTGGCGCGGGTGCGGAGTCCTTCTGGTTTTCTTATTGACTTGACCGTTTGGTGCGGTGTTGCCCCACTGCAGTGCAGCATTTTAAAAACCCTAATAAAAATGGGACTTTGGCGCGCACCATTGTTCCTATAAAATCTTCGCTTTAGCAGAACCAGCGTACTCAAGCGAGATGCCCGATATGCCTGATATGGCCACTGCCACTCCGCACCAACCCGAAGAACGTCTCCGCGAAATTCCCTACAACTACACCTCGTTTTCTGACCGCGAAATCGTGATTCGCCTGTTAGGCGAAGATGCGTGGCAAACGCTGGAAGAATTGCGCCGGGAGCGGGTCACGGGGCGATCTGCGCGCATGTTGTTCGAGGTGCTGGGCGATATCTGGGCGGTGAAGCGCAATCCGTATCTGGAAGACGATCTGCTGGATAACCCCAAGCGCCTGGGCATGCTGGTGGATGCGATGGAGCATCGCGTCAACGAGGTGGAAAAGCGCCGCGCCGGCAACGAGCGCGTGGGCATTCTGGTGGTGCGGGCGCGTACCGCCGTGGATGCGTTCAAGCAGGGCTTTCGCGATACCGGCGCGCTGCGCAAGCGTGCGCTGAAGCGTTTTCATGGCCTCACCCGGCGCGACAATATCCAGTTCGACGGCCTGGCGCGCGTCTCGCACGTGACCGATGCCACCGACTGGCGCGTCGAATATCCGTTTGTGGTGCTCAACCCCGATACCGAAGACGAGATGGCGCCGTTGGTGGCCGCGTGTATCGAACTGGGCCTGACCATCATCCCGCGCGGCGGTGGCACCGGCTATACCGGCGGCGCTGTGCCGCTGACGCCGATGTCGGCCGTCATCAATACCGAAAAACTGGATCTGCATCATGGCGTTGAAATGATGCGGATTCCGGGTGTGGAGCATGAAGTCGCCACCATCCATTGCGGCGCGGGTGTGGTGACCCGGCGCGTGATGGAAGCTGCCGAGGCCAAGGGTCTGGTGTTTGCGGTGGACCCGACTTCGGCCGATGCATCCTGTATCGGCGGCAACGTCGCCATGAACGCGGGCGGCAAGAAGGCCGTGTTGTGGGGCACCGCGCTGGATAACCTCGTTAGCTGGAAGATGGTGGATCCGGATGGCAACTGGTTGTTTATCGAGCGGCTGGACCACAACCTGAGCAAGATTCACGACGCCGAGGAAGCCAATTTCCGCGTGTCACGCTTCAAGCCCGATGGCAAGACGCTGATCAACGAAGAAACGCTGCGCATCCCCGGCGCGGGTTTCCGCAAGGTGGGTCTGGGTAAGGACGTCACCGATAAATTCCTGGCAGGTTTGCCGGGCATCCAGAAAGAAGGTTGCGACGGCATCATTACGTCGGCGCGCTTTGTGCTGCATCGGTTGCCCGCGCATACGCGCACGGTGTGCCTGGAGTTCTTTGGCGAAGTCAGCAACGCCGTGCCCGCCATCGTTGAGATCAAGGACTACATCGACGGTCTGCCGGGCGTGCAACTGGCGGGCCTGGAGCATCTGGACTGGCGCTATGTGCGTGCCGTCGGCTACGCCACCAAGGCCAAGAGCCGCGGTCGGCCGAAGATGGTGCTGATTGCCGACATTGTGTCGGATGACGAAAACGCCGTGGGCGAGGCCGCCTCGCATGTGGTGGTGCTGGCTAACCGTCGTGATGGCGAAGGCTTTATCGCGGTCACCAGCGAGCAGCGCAAGAAGTTCTGGCTGGATCGCGCACGCACGGCCGCCATCGCCAAACACACCAATGCGTTCAAGATTAACGAAGACGTGGTGATTCCGTTGCCACGGTTGGGCGAGTACTCGGATGCAATCGAACGCATCAATATCGAGTTGTCGATCCACAACAAGCTGGAGCTGCTGGAAACGCTGCGCGCGTTCTTCAAGCATGGCCGCCTGCCGGTGGATGTGGGCGATACCAATATCAGCCACGAAGAACTGATTGGTGACCGTCGCGCTACCGCCATCGCGCAGATCGAAGCGGTGCAAGCGCGCTGGCAGTGGCTGCTGACCGGGCTGGATGCGCCGTTCGAGAGCTATATCGATAGCTGGCCCGGCGCGCCGCTGGAAAAAGTGATCAAGCCTGAAGACGCACCGCAAAGCGTGTATCACGGCCTGCGCGACTATGTGCTGCGGGTGTCGTACAAGCGCGAAGTGGAAGCGCCGCTGGCGGCCTTGTTTAGCGGCACCACCGATCGCCCGATTCTGGAGGCCGTGCAGCGCATGCATGCCACGGTGTTGAAAGGGCGCACGTGGGTGGCGCTGCATATGCACGCGGGCGATGGCAATGTGCACACCAACTTGCCGGTTAACTCCGACAATTACGAGATGCTGCAACGGGCGCACGGCGCCGTGGCGCGCATCATGCAAGTGGCGCGCGATCTGAACGGCGTGATCTCGGGCGAGCACGGCATTGGCATTACCAAGTACGAATTCCTGACCAAAGACGAACTGCAGCCGTTTGAAGACTACAAGCTGAAAGTCGATCCGAATGGCCACTTCAACAAAGGCAAATTGCTGCCGGGCGCGGATCTGACCAATGCCTATACGCCGTCGTTCAGCTTGCTGGGCGCGGAATCGTTGATCCTGGAGCAATCGGGCATCGGCGAAATCTCCAACATGGTCAAAGACTGCTTGCGTTGCGGTAAATGCAAGCCGGTGTGCACCACGCACGTGCCGCGCGCCAACTTGCTGTACAGCCCGCGCAACAAGATTCTGGCCACGGGTTTGCTGACCGAAGCGTTTTTGTACGAAGAACAGACGCGCCGCGGTGTTTCGCTACGCCATTTTGAAGAGCTGGGCGATGTGGCCGACCATTGCACGGTTTGCCATCGCTGCGTCAATCCGTGCCCGGTGAAAATCGATTTTGGTGATGTGTCGGTGGCCATGCGCAACTTCTTGCGGAAAGAAGGCCAGAAGAAATTCAACCCGATGACCGCCATGACGATGGGTTTCCTGACCGTCAAGGACCCGGCCACCATCAAATTGATGCGCAAGGCCACCATCGAATGGGGCATGAAAGGTCAGCGCTTCGGACACAAAGTGATGAAGTCGCTCGGGCTGATCCAGCCGGGCCTGAAGGCGCCACCCGCCACCACCGGCCCGAAGAATGTGGTCACGCAGACCATCCACTTCTTTAACAAGCCGATGCCGGGCAAGTTGCCCAAGAAAACCGCGCGTGCGTTGCTGGATGTGGAAGACGCCAGCATCGTGCCGGTGATCCGCAATCCGCAATTGCCTGCGGCCGAAGAAAAAGAAGCGGTGTTTTATTTTCCCGGTTGCGGTTCGGAGCGCTTGTTTAGCCAGGTGGGTCTGGCCACGCAAGCCATGCTGTGGCACGTGGGCACCACCACGGTGCTGCCGCCGGGTTATCTGTGCTGCGGCTATCCGCAGAGCTCGGTGGGCGATGTCGACAAGGGCAACAAGATCACCACCGAGAACCGCGTATTGTTCCATCGCGTGGCCAATACGCTGAATTATCTCGATATCAAAACGGTGATCGTGTCGTGCGGCACATGTATGGATCAGCTGCTCAAATATCAGTTTGAGCAGATTTTCCCGGGCTGCCGTTTGCTGGATATCCACGAATACCTGTTGGAAAAAGGCCTCAAGCTGGAAGGCGTAACCGGCACGCGTTACATGTACCACGAGCCGTGCCACACCCCGATGAAGCAATACAAGGGCATCGAGGTGGCTAACCAGTTGATGGGCAGCAAGGTGGATCTGAATGATCGCTGCTGCGGGGAGTCCGGTTCATTCGGGATTTCCAAGCCGCAAATCTCGACGCAGGTGCGCTTTCGCAAACAGGAAGAGATGGAAAAGGGTGCGGAAAAATTACGCGAAGAGTCAGGTTCTGACGTTCCGGTCAAGGTGCTCACCTCGTGCCCCTCATGTTTGCAAGGTTTACACCGGTATGATGATGACGCTGGCACCGACGCGGACTATATCGTTGTAGAGATGGCCAAACACATTCTGGGTGAAAACTGGATGCCGGAGTACGTGGAAAAGGCGCGCCATGGCGGGATCGAACGCGTGCTGTTGTAAGCATTCGTCATCGCGCACCGACGCCGTGAAAGGCTAGGCGGAACAGCCTTTCTGGCTACCGTTCCTGCTACCTTTTCGACCTCCGGTCAGTTACAATCCCTTTCGGGGCATGACAGTTATCATGCCCCGATTGTTTATGTCGCGTGCTTGTTTATAATCTGCCGCAAACATAAGGGAACCGTGATGGATGTAGGGTGTGCTTTGTGCAATGATCAGGGCGACCTGGTTGTATGGCGTGAAGATCTTTGTCGCGTAATCATGGTGGACGAACCGGGCTATCCGGGCTTTTGTCGGGTTATCCTCAACCGCCATGCAGCCGAAATGACCGATCTGTCCGTCGCCGAGCGTGACCGCATCATGCACGTGGTGTTTGCTGTAGAGGGTGTCCTGCGGGAAACCCTGAATCCCGACAAAATAAACCTGGCCAGCCTGGGCAATATGGTGCCGCACGTACATTGGCACGTGATTCCGCGCTGGCTGACAGATAGACATTTTCCAAATCCAATCTGGGCTGCGCCGCGCCATGCCGAATCGATGGTCAAGGTTAGCCCGGACATGCTGGAAAGCCTGAAACAACGCCTGAGCCAACTTGCCCCATGATCCAGACTGACCAGTTACCTCCCTTTCAGGGCACGGAACAACCGCCGTTCAGCGATGCCCGGTCGGCCAAGGCATGGTTGCAGCTGCTGCCTCTGATCAATGCCCCGGTAGCGCAAGCCGAACTGGTTGAAGCCATCGGCCAGTTAAACCGCAGCGCCATCGCCCCGTACGAATCCCTCAAGATCCTCGAGCTGTTTCGCGAAGCCGTGCATCTGGTGCACCACACGCTAGCCGACCGCTATCTGGGGCGCGCCTTGCCGTTTGGCAAAGACGAGATGGCCGCCTGGACTGCCGCGCTGGGTTTGTGGAGCACGATGGCCGAAGGCTATGCCCGCTGCTGGCGCGCCGCGCTGGAGAGCGTGGCCGAAGTCGAAGAACACCTGGTGCTGCTGACCGAACGCAGCATGCGCTATCAGTGCCTGCTGGTGCGCGAACATCTGCTGGCGTATCGACCGGTATCGCGCGAACTGTGGCAGACGCTGTTTAGCTATTACCAGATTGCCGAGTCGCGCGGCGTGGCCGAGAAACCCGCCAAAGACAGCCTGCTGAAGGCGGCCGGTGTCGCTACCCCGCAAGGCGTGTTTATCCATGCCTTGCTGCTGGCCGGCGCCAGCCCGTACCACTTTACTGCGCGCCAGATCCAGTGGCTGGACGAACGTCTGCCCGCATTGGCGCCGCGTGCGCCGCTGGAAAAAGAGGCGCGTTCGTTGCCGGGCCGTGGCGCGCTGCAGATCGACTTTAACGATCCCGCTCCGCCGCGTCGCACCGAGCCACGCATGGTGGGCGAGAGCATTTACGAAATCGATACCTATCAGCTGGCGCAAGCGCTGTCGCGTCGCATCAAATTGCTGCGTAACGGCGAAAGCCCCGACAAACTGGGCCTGGGCGAGCAGTTTGCCGGCACGGTGGTAGAAGGCTTGCTGGTGGACTTGTACCGCACCTGGTGCGAACAGCCCACCGATCGCTCGCTGCCGCGGCATGTGTCTTCGCGTCAGATCGAGGTGGTGTTTGGCCTCAGCCGCCAGCATCAGGCCACCGGCAGCGCCGTGGGCTTTGAATTGCCGGAAGAGCAAAGCTCACTGGATTCGCAGGATTTAATGCGCTTGCATCTGTTTGGCCAAAGCGCGTCCTCCGCCACAGCCACCGCCGAAGCACCAGCCGCGCTGGGCGAAAACTGGCAGGTGCGTAACGAATCCGCCAACGGCATGCAGTTAAGCCGTGTGCTGACCGAGGGCGCGCGGATATCGCTGCAACAGTTGCTGGCTGTCAATCTGGGTGGCCGCTATTTCGTGGGCGTGATCCGTTGGCTGCAGCAAGAAGAAAGCCAGGTGGTGATCGGCGTTAAATTGCTGCCCGGTTCGCCCCAAGCCGCGACGGTGCGGCCGGTGGATATGGTGAATGCAGGCCGTCGTAGCTGGACTGAATGCCTGTGGTTGCCCGCAGCCCCCAGTCTGAAGGCCAATCCGAGCTTGCTGTTGCCGGTGGGTTGGTTTCGCCCGGGCCGCCTTGTGGAATGGTGGGATGGCCAAGGCACCCGCAAAATCCGCCTGGAATCCGTGGTCGAACGCGGCGTGGACTTCGAACGCGTGCAATACGCGGTATCGGCACAAGGACGCTAAGCGTAAGGCTGGCGTATTGCAGCCGTCGGTTATCGCGCAGCATGGCCTGGTCCGCTGCAACAAAAAACGCCCCGCTGGGCGTTTTTTTTCGTGCCCGGAAATACCGGGAAACGTTGCCGTTCCCGCTGGGCGGCATCAATCAGTGTTCGCTTAAAGCTTGTACGGGCGCGGGTTACGGGCCAGTTTTGCGATTGATCAGACAGGCGGCGCGAGCGGCTGGCAGGTCACAGTCTACATTGAGATAACACCAAATTCTGGAGCCGGGCATGGCAACCCAATTGTTGTCGCTGGGCGTGGTCGGGGTGCGCATTTACGAGCGTATTCTTACTTCGCCCGCGCTTTATCCCGGCGAGCTGGCCGATCAGGTCGTCGACGAGATCAACAGTTATCTGCTGCGCGCCAACGAGCGCGAGAAAGTCCTGCTGTTTCATCTGGCCTGTGAAGTGCACGAGGCGCTGGGCGACATCTATGCGCGGGTCGACGATCCAGAAACCCGGCAAAGCATTACCTTGCTGATGGATGTGCTGATCCGCCGCGCGCGCGATCTGGTGCGGCAGGACCATCACTAGGCTCACGCGGGTCCGCAATACGCTTCTGTGTTTTTCCAGCTTGTGAGGCAAACGCGCACCGGGTGCCAATCCGGCGCGCCAGCCGCTTATTTGCTGATCGCTGCGCTACTGGCCGCCACGGCCGATGCCGCAGAGGCTTTGCCGGCTACGGCCGATGCCGCTTTCTTGCCGGGCTTGCGGCCATGGCCAAAGCGGCTGGAATCAATGTCGATGTAGCCAATAAACTGGCCCGTCGCACTGTTGAAACCCGCAGTACATCCACCAAACGGCCCGGAAACTTCAAGCAAGGTGACGTCTGCCGCTTTGACGTTGTGCTTGCGGTAGAACGCCTCCAGCGTGGCTTTGGCCGATTCTTCCAGGTGTAGCGGCAAAGACACGGCGTTGTCCCGCACCTGCGACCAGTGGGCCTGCACCGGTTCCAGCCGCTGGGTAAATTGCGGTGGAAAGCCGGTGGACGTCAGTTCGGTGACCAGCATGTCGGCAAATTCGCCGCCATCTTGCGGTGGGCGTACGGCCAACATCGGCGGACGCAGTTCCGACTTGCTGATCAATTGCGCCACCCTGGCGCGCGGCGCACCCGGCGCCAGATCCTCTTCATGCAGTGAACTGATGCGCCCGTCCAGCACCACCGCCAGATAGGGCCGTTGTTGGTAGATGGTGTACACGCCATAGCTCAGCGCGCTGAGTTGCAGCACGGCGATCAACGTCATATCAACAGCGAGCGCACGGCGGGTCTTTTTCAGATTGAACAGCAACAGCATCATCGCCGGGCCCATCACCACATCGACGCCTGCGGTAATGCGCAAACCCTGCCACAAACCATTGATTTCGTAATACGGCCATGGATACCACAGCGTGGTCATGGTGCCGATGACGATTGCAAAGATCAAAACGCTTGATAGCAGATGGATCAAGGCCGCTTTCAGGCGCACAGGCATGGCAGTTTGCTCCGCAAAAATGAATGAGGACGCAAGCTTACAACATGCGGCCAGCGCCGCAAACGGGGTGGGGATCGTTGGCCTGCAAGTGCCGTCGGGCGGAGCTTTGCGCGGGCTTGAACGGTCGCGGCGGCCCAATAAAAAAGGCGCACCGTAGTGCGCCTTTTTGTGGAAGCCGACCCTAAGTGGCGGGGCAGGTTCTATCCAGTTGGATTTAGTCGGCCGACAGCGTGTCGCCATTAGCGCGGACGCGTTCGCCCGACGAGAAGCCCGGCTTGTCTTTGTAGGTAAAGTTACGGCTGGAGCCATCGTCAAACGCCACGTGCACCACGTATTCGGTGGAAGTGCGCACGTGTTTTTCGACAGTATTGCCCGCCAGCGCGCCACCCAGTGCGCCGGCTACGGTCGCCAGGGTACGGCCACGACCGTTACCGATCTGGTTGCCGACCAGGCCACCCACCACACCGCCGCCGACAGCACCAACGCCAGAGCCGCTGCCTTCATGCTGAATGGCTTCGACGCTGGTGACACGGCCGCAATTGGCGCAAACCGGCGCGTTTTGGGCCGGCGCGTTGTTATTGGCGTATTCGGTGCCTTCGTTACGGCCCGTCGCGCGTTGGCTGTGATGCTTCGTGCTGGCTGTTTTAACCGGGGCCGGGGCAGCCGTGGCGGCTGCGACCGGTTGTGCGGTCGGCGTTACCGGCGCGGAAGCCACCGCCAGTTCCGGCAACGGCGTGGCGACGGCCACCGCGGGTTGGCTGGCGACCAGCGCTGCGTTGGTATCTTCTGCTTTGGGGCCGCCCATCCAGCCCGCAAAGTGAGCGACTGCCGCCGCGCACGCCAGAATAACGGCGCCTGCGGTGACCCAGATAACGGGATGAAGCTTTTGATCTGACATGGTGTTTCTCCTGTAGCGTTCGGACCTGGTTGGTCTCGTTCTTTTTTGCTGGAGAAAATTCTATCTCCGCGCAATCCGGCCATGCTGTGAACGTATCCACTTAGCTTGCGGGTTACGCCGCGTGCATGAGTCATAGCGTGAACAGCGTCTCATAACCGTCGGGCCCTGAGTATCGGCACTTCGGTTTAAAGCGGTGTCAGCGTAATCCGCCAATACAGCGATAAGCCCGGTATAAAGTCGCAGTCGGCATGTAACGAATATCACCAGTGGCGATGAGCGGAGCCATTGTGAGTGTGAGAGGTGACCCGGCTCAGGCCGTGGGGGCAGGGCGCCAGTCACTGAAGGCGACGGCTTGTCCAACCACCGTACCCGCATCGTCCAGCAGATTCCATAACCGGCCGTCTTCAATCCAGAAGCGCTGGCCCTTGCCGTCGATACGTAGACCGCGATAGCCGGTGATAAACCCGTCGCGCGCCACCTGGTCGAGCATTTGCTGGCGTTCGGTTTGTTCCGGCGCTTGGGCTGATAGACGCGACGGCATGCCAAAGAAGGCATTCCAGTCATAGGCAAAGCACCGTTGTGCCGCCATGTTGGCGTAGATAAAGCGCGGGTCCAGCTCGGCACTGTGCGCCAGCAGGCAGAACGGCGCGTCTTCATACAGCCAGCGAGTCGCTTCGGGCAGTGACAATGACGCGTCGGCCAACGGCTCTCCCAACAACAAGGCGTGGCTGTTGAGCAGCAAGCGGGCAAAGTCCAGACGGAGCGGATGTGACATGGGGAGTGGTGTGCAACGGCGCATATGTAAGCCGTATCAAAACTAACCACAAAGCGGTTCAGCGTCAAACAACATGGGGCTTGCAGGGTTTGCTGATGCGCATAAGCCGCAGCCCGCGCGTGTTTCCGTCCTGTCTTGTCGCGTAACCAGCTGTACGAATTGTTAACAAGCTAACAGTCGGGCCGCCACATCCCCGGCAGTATCAGCGCCATCCCCCGCCTCATAAGCGGCAAGCAGAACACACAAGGAGAAACATCATGACGACAAAGCATCGTCTTCTACAGGCACTGATGGCGCTGGCGCTGATCGGCGCGGCAAGCGGCGCCATGGCGCATGACCACGACGATGATCGCGGCCCGGATCGCGGCTGGCACGGTCATCATGATCATCACGACGACCGCGGTCGCCACGACGGCTGGCACGGCGGCCCACCGCCCCCGCCGCCGCATTATCGCGATGATCCGCGCTGGCACGAGCGCGCCCGTTGGGATGGCTGGCGTGAAGCGCACGCGCACCGCTTTGTTGACTGGCGTCCGGGCTATGTTTATCAGCCGGGCCAATGGGTCTGGTATCAGGGCCACGCCTATGAAGCGCGCGTGCCCGTCGCCGCCGCCGTCCAGGTGGTGCCGGTGGCGCAACCGGGTGCATGGCTGGATATTTCGGCGCGCATTCCGCTCAACTGAGTGCAGGGTCAGGCTCGCGTCGGGCCCGATCGTACGGACGAAAAAAAGCCACGCAGTGATGCGTGGCTTTTTGCATGGCGTCGTGCAACCCGCTTACTTGAGCTTGGCCAGCTGCTCGTTCAGCTTGCCCAGCTTGTCTTGCAGCTCGGCGATCTGCGCACGGTCTTTTTCCACCAGATGCGCCGGCGCCTTGTCGGTGTAGCCGGGTTTGTCCAGCTTGGCTTGCACCTTGTCGAGACCCTCTTGCGTCTTGGCGATTTCCTTGGTCAAGCGCGCGCTTTCTGCGGCTTTGTCCACTTCCACCTTCAGCATCAGACGTGCATTCGGTGCAACGGCCACCGGAGCGTCATCAGCGGGCAGCGCGGCGACAACGTGCACTTCCGACAGCTTGGCCAGCGGCTTCAGGTAATCGGCAAAGCGCACCAGGCTGGCATCGCCTTCGAGGAACAGCGGCACTTTCTGCGCCGGGCTCAACCCCATTTCGCCCCGCAAGTTACGTGCGGCAAAGGCCAGTGCCTGCAGGATTTCGACATCGGCATTCGCGGCCGCATCAATCTTGCTTTCGTCCGCCACCGGCCACTGGGCAATCATGATCGAGTCGGTGTTTTTGGCATGCGCCAACGGCGCGACGGTCTGCCACAGTTCTTCGGTAATAAACGGCATGATCGGATGCGTCAGGCGCAGGATCACTTCCAGCACGCGGATCAGCGTCCGGCGCGTGGCGCGTTGTTGCGCCGGGGTGCCGGTTTGCGTGGAGACCTTGGCCAGCTCGATATACCAGTCACAGTATTCGTTCCAGACAAACTCATAGATGGCTTGTGCGGCGAGGTCAAAGCGCAGCGTATCCAGCGCCAGCGTCACGGCTTTTTCGGCCTCTTGCAGACGGCCGATAATCCAGCGATCGGCAAAGCCGTAGTCCAGTTCGGCTTCTTTGCCATCGACCAGATCAAAGCCGCAATCCTTGCCTTCCACATTCATCAGCACGAAGCGCGTGGCGTTCCACAGCTTGTTGCAGAAGTTGCGATAGCCTTCGCAGCGCTTTTGATCAAAGTTGATTGAGCGGCCCAGGCTGGCCAGGCTGGCAAAGGTAAAGCGCAGCGCATCCACGCCATAAGCGGGAATGCCTTCCGGAAACTCTTTCTGCGTTTTGGCGGCCACTTGCGGGGCTTTTTCGGGGCGACGCAGACCGGTGGTACGTTTTTCCAGCAGCGGTTCCAGCGCGATGCCGTCGATCAAATCCACCGGATCAAGCACGTTGCCTTCGGACTTCGACATCTTCTTGCCTTCGCCGTCGCGCACCAGACCATGTACATACACCTGCTTGAACGGCACCTGGCCGGTGAGGTGCGTGCTGAACATGATCATGCGCGCCACCCAGAAGAAGATGATGTCATAGCCGGTCACCAGCACCGACGACGGCAAAAACGCCTTCAGTTCGTTGGTCTGGTTGGGCCACCCCAGCGACGAGAACGGCACCAGACCCGAACTGAACCAGGTATCCAGCACATCATTATCGCGCGTCAGCGTTTTGCCGACGGCCTGAGCTTGCGCCTCGGCCTCGGTGCGCGCCACGTACACCTTGCCGTCTTCGTCATACCACGCCGGAATCTGATGCCCCCACCACAGCTGGCGGCTGATACACCAGTCTTCGATATTCTTCAGCCACGCTTGATAGGTGTTCACCCAGTCGCCCGGCACAAACTGCACTTCGCCGCGGTCGACCACATCCAGCGCTTTTTGCGTGATGCTCTTGCCGGTCTCGTCCGGCTTGCTCATCGCCACAAACCACTGGTCAGTCAGCATCGGCTCGATGACGGTGCCGGTGCGATCACCACGCGGCACCATCAGCTTGTGTTTCTTCACTTCAACCAGGAAGCCTTGCGCGTCCAGATCAGCCACCAGCTGTTTGCGCGCGGCAAAGCGTTCCATGCCTTGATAGGCGGCCGGTGCATTTTCGTTGATCTTCGCGTCCAGCGTCAGAATCGAAATCTGCGCCAGATCATGGCGTTGGCCGACGGCGTAATCGTTGAAATCATGCGCAGGCGTCACCTTGACCACGCCGGTGCCAAATTCCTTGTCGACGTAATCATCGGCAATGATGGTCAGGTCGCGGTCGCACAGCGGCAGGCGCACTTTTTTGCCGATCAGATGCGCGTAGCGTTCGTCGTCCGGGTGCACCATCACGGCCGAATCGCCGAGCATGGTTTCCGGGCGCGTGGTGGCAACGGTCAGGTGCGTCAGGCCGCCTTGCGCGTCGGCTTCAACCAGCGGATAGCGGATGTGCCACAGATGGCCATCTTCTTCTTCGCTGATCACTTCGAGGTTGGAGACGGCGGTCCCCAGCACCGGATCCCAGTTAACAAGGCGCTTGCCGCGATAGATCAGGCCTTGCTCAAACAGGCGCACAAACACTTCGGACACCACGCCGGACATGCGGTCGTCCATGGTGAAGTATTCGCGGCTCCAGTCCACCGACGCGCCCATGCGGCGCATCTGGCCGGTAATGGTGTCGCCGGACTGTTGTTTCCATTCCCACACTTTTTCAATGAACGGACCGCGGCCCAGATCATGGCGCGAAACACCCTGGGCATCGAGCTGGCGCTCCACCACAATCTGCGTGGCGATGCCGGCGTGATCGGTGCCGGGCAGCCACAGCGTGTTGTCGCCCTTCATCCGGTGATAACGCGTCAGGCCATCCATGATGGTCTGGTTGAACGCGTGGCCCATATGCAGCGTGCCCGTCACATTGGGCGGCGGCAGCTGGATGCAGAACGATGGCGCGTCCATGTCCATGCTGGGGCTGAAATAGTGCGCCGATTCCCAGCGCGGATACCAGTTGGCTTCAATGGCCGCCGGTTCATAACTCTTGGCGAGTTGTTCGAGTGCAGTGCTCATGTGTGCAGAGGCCCGGAAAACGATGCAAAACGGGCAATTATACGTGGAGTGCAGAGGCTGCGGGGCGGATCGATGCTGAACGCTGAGCCTTGTCAATCTGCAAGCGTGTCGTAAACTGGACTACAACCGGTTCAGTGATACTTAACTTGGCTGTGCCGCTGTATGGCCCAAAATGGTTCCATGTTGCAACGCATCGACGATGCGTCCCCAAGCACCCTCACGGAGAATCAAAAAATGGCAAATAACACCGAAGAAACCCTGATCAATGATCTGCAAGGCGTGCTCACCGAAACCGAGGGCTACCTGAAAGACGCGGCCGACCAGACCGGCGAAAAAGCGCAAGTGCTGCGCGAGAAAGTAATCGCCAATCTGCAAACCGCCAAGGCCAAGCTGCTGGAAACCGAAAAGCTGGTGGCCGAAAAAACCAAGTACGCCGCCAAAGTGACCGACGAATACGTGCATGACCACCCGTGGCAATCGGTGGGCGTGGGCGCGGCCGTTGGCTTTCTGTTGGGCCTGCTCGTTTCGCGTCGTTAATCCGGCGCGATCATGAGCGACCAACAATCCGCCCGCGAACATCACCGCGGTATTGCGCAGCGCCTGGCCTCCAATCTGGCGGGCCTGGCGCATAACCACCTGTCTTTGTTTGGCCTGGAGTTGCAGGACGAAAAAGAACGCCTTGTTAAAGTACTGATCCTGGTGCTGGTCGGGGCGTTTGTCGTGTGGCTGGGGCTGGCCGTTTTGTCGGTGGCGCTGGTGTGGTGGGTGGCCGAAGAATGGCGCTGGGCTGCGTTGCTGGGCGTCGCAATTGTCTACCTGGCGGGTGGGGCGTTCAGCCTTTACACCGCCTGGCAGACAGTGGTGCAGGCCGCGCACCCGTTTGCGCACACGCTGGATGAACTGCGCAAGGATAGGGAGCAATTTCTGCCATGAGCAAACTTACCCAGCGCGAACTGCGTGAAATGCGCAAAAAAACGTTGTTGCTGCAATCCGAAGCTTACCGACTGCAACTGGCGCAAGACTGGAACACGCTGAGCGCGCCGTTCCAGAAAGGCAAAGCGGCGCGCGGCATACTGAAGGCATTTTCCGGCCCGGCCGGTTTTGTCGATGTCGCCACCGTGCTGCTGGCGCGTGGCCGGTTTACCTGGATTGCCAAGGTGTTGCCGCTGGCGCTGACCGGATGGCGTATCGCCAAGCTGGCGCGGCAGTGGATGCGCAAATAGCGCGCCACACCCTCGCAAAAACTGACACGGCGCGTTTCCTGCAAAGGAACGCGCCGTGATCTTTGGTGGGCTGCCGTGCGGTTGCGTGGCGGGGGCGGGCAGGGCGCGGGTTAGTCGAGCAAACCGCGATTGCGCAGTTCGGCGCGTACCAGCTCGTCGATACGCGGGGCCAGCCGCGCTTCGAGTTCCAGGCTGACTTTTTCGACCAGCGCAATCACCGCTTCGCCGTAAAGACTTTGCATCATTTGCTGGAAGTGCTGGCGCGTCAGGCGTTCCACCTCGGTGGAAATATCCACGGCCAGATGCGCGGCCACGCCTGCCGTGACTTCGGCGATGGCGCTGGCGTCCATTTGGGCTGTGGCGGCTTCGGGTGGGGCTGCGGCGATGTCTGCGACGGGTGCGAATTCGACGGGCGGCAGCGCGGCCGGGGCAATGGGTTCGGGCTCAGGCGCCGGTTCCGGCGCACTGCTAGTCTGCAAAGCGGGTTCGGCGAAAGGTACGGCCACGGTCTCGATATGCGGCTCAAGCACCGGCTCGGAAACGAGGGCTGCCGGCGCTTCGGCCGGCACTGCCGCGATGGCCTCCTCCGGCACTGTGCTGGCCAGTTCCACCGGCGTATCGACGGGCGATTCGAGCGGCGCCGGCGCGCTAACTACCTCAACATGCCAGATTGGCTCAGGCCGCGGCTCCACAGCTTCGGGTGAAGGCAGCAGCGCTTCAGCAGTTTGCACCGCAGGCGCGGCGCCATGGGTATTCAGAACGTCCGGATTAAACGCCTCGGTCTCGATTACAGGCACTTCCTGCGCCGCCAGGCTGAGCTCATCCAGATCGACTTCAAGCCGGCTTTCGCCGACGTGGGTAAATTCAACGGTAAATACCGGTTCGCTCTGGCTTTCTGCTTCAACCACAGTTTCAGCTACCGCGTCCGTGTCGGCCGCAGCGCTCGGCGCGGCCACGCTGGCATCGGCCACAAAGCCCTGACCCGCTGATTCTGCCCAAGCCTCGACGGTCACGGTCTCGGTCGTGGCGGCGTCGTCCCACCACGGCGATACCGGCTCCCAGTCCGTGCCCTCTTCAATGACGGCTTCAGCGGTCAGCACCGGAATATCGTCATCGCCGTGCGCATCAGCAAAATGCACCTCATCCACCGTCACGGCTTGCAAGGTTTCGATGGCGGCCGCTTCGGATTGATATTCCACCGAGGCAGTCAGTGCGGCGCTCGGTGCGTCTTCCCACTGCAGCGCGGTCGGCTCGATCACCTTGATGTCGGTGGCTGCGCTAAACGCTGCTTCATCGACAATGGCAGCGGGCGGCGTAACCGTCGTTTCCCATTGCAGCGTTTCGGCGCTGGGGGCGAGCGCTTCGGTCGGCGTATCGACTGGCAGGTCTTCCTGCACCGGTGCGTTGGCGCGCGCCGCGCTATGCGCCGCTTCGCCAAACGGAGCGGGCACTTCCAGCAACGAATCCAGATCCAGCAGCGGCAAATCCAGAAATTCCGGTTGCGCTTTGCTGGCCGCGGGCTCCGGCACCACTTCCACCGGGCGCGCCACCGCGGGCTGGTGAGTAAGAAATTCTTTGGGATCGAACATCAGCGCGGACGGCACGGGCGCGGCTTCCACCGTCAGCACCGGAATATCCAGCGGATCGAGTTCCAGCGCATCCGCGTCGGCGTCGGCCACTTCGGTCAGCACCGGCAACACGTCGTCGTCGGGCCGGACGCTGCCGCCGCGATGGCGCGCCATCAGCGCATCCATCTTGTTAAACAGCGGGCTGACGCTTTCGTCGTGGTCGCTCATGGGGCTTCGCTCTGCATACGTTCCGGGGATGGCGCCAGCTTGAGCATATCGACGGCCACCGGCGTAATGCCGCTGGCTTGCCAGGCGCGCCACAGTTCGCGCGCGGCCAGGCGTTCGTCTTCGTCTTGCGACACGATTTCGATAATGCGCGTGTGTTGCTGCGCAGAAACAGGCGGCACCACGCCTGAAAAATTGAACAGCACGTCGCGTGCGCCCAGTTGTTCCGCGCGGAAATCGACCACGATCGGGGTGGCGCTGGCGATGTCTTCGTCAGCGCGGCAATGCGGCAGAAAGCCGATCTGCGGGGTATCCCACAGCACCCGATCAAGCCGCAATGCGCCAGCCTCATCGGCGGCCAGCACATTGATGCGTAACCGTTGCGCCATGGCCTTGCCCGCAAGCTGGGCCAAGGCCTGCTCGCGGTGGCGCACATTAAAATAGAACGTGACTTCAGCCATGGCGGTTTCGGTTTACTTTTTCTTGGCAGGCTTGGCGGCGGCAACGGCAACGGCTACCGCTTTCGCAGCTGGCTTGGCCGGCGCTTTTACTGCCGGTTTAGCCGCAGCTTTCACCGCAGGCTTGTTGCCGGACAGGGCCGCACGCTGGCTCAAAAATTCCACCAGCAACGACACCGGACGGCCCGTCGCACCCTTGGCCGCGCCGGATTTCCACGCGGTGCCGGCGATGTCGAAATGCGCCCAGCTGTATTCCTTGGTGTAACGCGCCAGGAAGCATGCGGCAGTGATGGAACCACCCGGGCGGCCACCAATATTGGCCATATCGGCAAAATTGGATTTCAGCAGATCCTGGTAGTCGTCCCACAGCGGCATGCGCCAGGTTTTGTCACCGGTGACATCGGCGGCGCGCAGCAATTCGGCAGCCAGTGCTTCGTCGTTGGCGTACAGGCCGCTGGCGATATGGCCCAGCGCAATCACGCAAGCGCCAGTCAGTGTGGCCAGATCGATTACGGTTTCGGGCTCGAACTTGCCGGCGAAAGTCAGCGCGTCGCACAGAATCAGACGGCCTTCGGCGTCGGTGTTCAGCACTTCGATGGTCTGGCCCGACATGCTGGTGACGATATCGCCCGGCTTCAGCGCATTGCCAGCTGGCATGTTTTCGCAGGTGGCGATTACGCCCACCACGTTGATTGGCAGTTGCAGCTCAACCACGGCCTTCATCACGCCCAGCACCGCACCGGCGCCCAGCATGTCGTATTTCATTTCGTCCATGCCTTCGCCCGGCTTCAGCGAAATACCGCCGGTATCGAAGGTAATGCCTTTGCCCACCAGCACCACGGGCTTGCCCTTGCCACCCTTGTAATTCATGGTGATCAGCTTGGGCGGCTCGACCGAACCCTTGGCCACGGCGAGGAAGGAGTTCATGCCCAGCGCGGCAATCTGCGGCTCGTCCAGCACTTCGACCTGCAGATTCTTGCCGGTCTGGCCCAGTTCGATCGCTTGTTCGGCCAGATAAGTTGGGGTGCAGATGTTCGGCGGCGTGTTGCCCAGATCGCGGGTGAAGTTAACGCCATGGCCCAGCGCCAGACCATAGGCCACGCCGGTTTCGGCGGCGGCGGACTGGTCTTTTTTGCTGATGGCCACGTTAACGGTGGTCAGTGCGGCCGGTGCATCGGCTTTCGATTTGAACTGATCAAAGCGATAGCCTTCGAACAGAAACGCGTGCGTGACAGTGGCGGCGGCCAGTTGCAGATCAAATTCTTTAGCCAGCGCGCCCAGCAGATGCACGCCCACCGTGGCGCTTTTGCCCGCGATGGCGGCGCGAGCTGCCGCTGCTGCAGCAGTACGCAGCGCGACGATGTCGGTGGTCTCGCCCAGTTGCACCAGAATAGCCCGGCGCAGCTTGCCGTTAACCGTCACGTGGCTCACCAGCGTGGCGCCGGTTTTGTCAGCCAGTTCGCCGCTTGCCAGCAGCGCTGTCAGGCTGCCGCCAGTGGCTGCGTCGATTTTTGAGAGGGACCCGGGCAGCTTTTTGCCTGCCACCGGCAGCACCAGGCTGTCAGCGGCGTCATTTTCGGGCAGGGTGATATTTATGTTAAATTCCATGGCGCAAGACCTCCGTTGCTGCTGTATGCGCAACCTGAATGTGTGGTTTTTAGCCCTTGTGGGGCAAGACCTGCAATGAACTGTTGCTATAACGGCACTCAAGCAGCAGACAGTCCAGCTACAGGCTGTGAGTGGTTTTTGCAATCAAGACCGGGCTCTTCGTCGCATTTGGCCGGGGTTCGGCGCGGCGGCGGTTTCGCATAAGTGCGATAAACGGTTGATTATTTCTTTTCCCCCCATATAAGTCAAAACGCATGCTTTTCCGCAAGTCCCTGATTCAGGAAATGACGTGGGTTGCCCTGGCGGTGTTTGCCGTGCTGCTGTTGCTGGTGATGACCACTCAGGTGGTCCGCCTGCTCGGCCAGGCCGCCGTCGGCGCGTTGGCCTCGTCCGCGGTATGGGCACTGATGGGCTTTGCCGCAGTGCGCTACCTGCCCATCCTGATGTCGCTGATGCTGTTTATCTCTGTGCTGGCCACCATGACGCGTCTGTGGCGCGACAACGAAATGGTGATCTGGTTTGCCAGCGGGCAGAGCATCAAATCGTTTATTCGCCCGGTGCTGGAGTTCTCGGTGCCCGTGGTGATCCTGATCGCCATCCTTGCGCTGGTGGTTTCGCCGTGGGCGCTGCAAAAGGGCAACGAGTTCCGCGAAAAAACCTTGTCGCGCCAGGAAGTGACTCAGGTCGCGCCGGGTGTATTCCGCGAATCGCCCCAGGCCGATCGCGTCTACTTTATCGAAAACTTTACCGGCGACACCGGTCAGGGCAACAACGTGTTTGTGCAGATGCGCAAAGACAAACGCCTGACCGTGATTGTGGCCGACAAGGGCGGCATGTTCATCGACCCGATGGGCGAGCGTTGGTTGTGGCTGGGCAAAGGCCATTCGTATCAGGGCGAGCCGGGCAAAGCCAGCTATGACGCGGTGGCGTTTGACCACGCCCAGTTGCGCGTTGAAGCCAGCGACCGTCCCACCTCCAGCCCGTCCACGCAAGCCACGCCCACACTGCAATTGCTGGGCAGCAAAGTGCCCGAAAAAGCCGCGGAGATGGCCTGGCGGTTAGCGCTGCCGATCTCGGCCATGATCCTGACACTGGGCGCGGTGCCGTTGGCGTTCTTTAATCCGCGCGGCGGCCGTGCGCTTAACCTGATCGTCGCGGTCTTTCTGTACTTTTTGTACTACAGCATGGTCAATATCTCGCAAGCCTGGATTGCCGATGGCCGCGTCAGTGTCTGGATCAATATGTGGCCGCTGCATTTGCTGGTGGCCGGCATCGTGATCTATCTGTACGTGTGGCGTAGCCGCAGCCGGAGCATGTCATGAACATCCTGGCGCGCTATTTATTCCGTGAACTCACGGTGTATATCGTCTATACGCTGGTGGGCTTGCTGGGGCTGTATAACTTTTTCGATTTGATCGGCGAGCTGTCCGATCTGGGCAAGGGCGGCTATCGGCTGTCCGATGCGCTGATCTATGTGTTTCTGCAAACGCCGTCCAATGCGTACACGCTGATGCCGATTGCGGTGCTGATTGGCGGCATCTTTGCCTTGTCCAATCTGGCTGGCAATGCCGAGCTGACCGTGATGCGCGCAGCAGGCGTATCGGTGAAACGTCTGTTGGGCTGGCTGGTGGTGATCGGCGCGTTATATGGCGTGGTGACCGTGTTGCTGGGCGAATACGTGGCGCCGGTGGCCAAGCAGGCGGCCAACCAGCAGCGCTTGTCCGCCACCAAAGCCATGCTGGTGGGCGAGTTCCGCTCGGGGGTCTGGGTTAAAGACGGTCATCAGATCGTCAACATCGCCGAAATGCTGCCTGACCTGACCATCCTCGGCATCCGCATTTATGAGTTCAGCGACAAGATGCAGCTGGCGCATATCCAGGAAGGCGAGCAGGGCAAGTATCTGGGCAACGGCGTGTGGCGTCTGGATAAAGCCACGCGCACCGAGTTCGAACCCGACGATGCGGGCGTCAAGCTGATCCATCAGCCCACCGGGCAATGGAACACCTCGATTACCCCGGAAATGCTGGCTGTGCTGCTGGTGGAACCCTCGCAAATGTCGGGCCGGGCATTGCACAGCTATATCGACCACTTGCGACGCAATAATCAGAAAACCTCGCGCTACGAACTGGCGCTGTGGGGCAAGCTGTTTTATCCGCTGGCCTGTCTGTCGATGATTGTGATTGCGCTGCCGTTTGCGCAAACGCAGCGCCGCAGCGGTGGCGTGGGCGCGCGGCTGTTTGCCGGCATTGTGGCGGGCCTCGCCTTTAACTTTCTGAACCGCATCGTGGTTTATCTGGGCGACTTGCATGCCTGGCCGCCCCCCTTGGTGGTGTCCATCCCCACGCTGTTCTTTATGCTGATCGCATGTATTTTGCTGTGGCGACAAGAGCGCCGCTAAGCGCCGCATCTGCAATGTGTTATCGGGCTTTTTGCTGGGCATGGCGGGGGCTGGCGCGCTTTTAATGACGCCAGCCTATCGCCATCCGTAAACATCGACGGTTAGAATGTCTGATCCGTCTCTCGTCTGGAAACCGCACCATGCATGTATTGCTCACTGGCGGCGCCGGTTATATCGGCTCCCACACGTATATCGAACTGCTCAAAGCGGGTTTCACCCCGATCATTCTGGATAACTTCAGCAACGCCAATCAGGCGGTATTGCAGCGGCTGGAAACCATCACTGGCCAGCCGGTGCCGTGGGTGAAGGCCGATATCCGTGATCGCCAGGCGCTGGACGAAGCATTTGCCCAGTGGCCGTTTGGCGCGGTGATCCACTTTGCCGGCCTGAAAGCCGTGGGTGAGTCGGTCGAAAAGCCACTCGACTATTACGACAACAATTTCGTCGGCACGGTGCGCCTGCTGGAGGCGATGACCGCCGCCAACGTCAAACAGATCGTGTTCTCGTCCTCGGCCACCGTATACGGTGACCCGCACGCGGTGCCGATCATGGAACACTTTCCGCTGTCGGCCACCAATCCGTACGGCCGCTCCAAACTGATGATCGAAGACATGCTGCGCGATCTATTCCGTGCCGATCCGGCCTGGAGCATTGCCTTGCTGCGTTATTTCAACCCGGTGGGCGCGCACGAATCCGGTCTGATTGGCGAAGATCCGAAGGGTATCCCCAACAACCTGATGCCCTATGTGGCGCAAGTGGCGGTGGGCAAACGCGAAAAACTGTCGATCTTTGGCAGCGATTACCCCACACCCGATGGCACCGGCGTGCGCGATTACATCCATGTGGTGGATCTGGCCCGCGGTCACGTCAAGGCGCTGCAAAAGCTGGCGCAGGGCCCGGGCACGGTGACGGTTAATCTGGGAACCGGCGTCGGTTATTCGGTGCTGGATATGGTCAAGGCTTTCGAGCGCGCCAGCGGCAAGCCGGTGCCGTATCAACTGGTGGATCGCCGCCCTGGCGACATCGCCGCCTGCTACGCCGACCCGGCCCTGGCGCGCGAGCAACTGGGCTGGTCCGCCGAGAAAACGCTGGACGACATGTGCGCGGACAGCTGGCGCTGGCAAAGCAGCAATCCCAACGGCTTTGCCTGAGCCGCGCCCGCGCAAGACCGGTGCGGCGTGGCGCGGGGATGTGCCTTCCGTTACACGCTGATTGTATTGATTAAATACAATCCACCCTGTTTACAGCCAACCCGTGCTTGTCGCACGGGTTGTTTTTTTAGCACAGACCGCCCGGCACCTTATGATCGATCGCCGTATGGCCAGCAATATCGTGGCGCTGTATGCCGTCAAGGGCATGCAATACCTGATGTCGTTTGCCACTTATCCTTTCCTGACGCATACGCTGCAAGCCCAAGGCTTCGGCGCGATGAACTATGCCGCCTCGGTCATTCAATATGGTCTGCTGCTGACTGATTTTGGTTTTGATCTGTCGGCCACGCGCGAGATCGCCGTGGCGCGCGGCAATGACGCCGCAGTCGCCCGGATTTTCTGGCGTACCACGCTGGCCAAAACCATGCTGGCGCTGATATCGGTGGTGTTGCTGACCCTGTCGGTAGCCGTGGTGCCGCAGTGGCGCGTGCTGGCGCCGGTATTTGCTTTTTCGATGCTCAATATTGTGGCGTCGGTGGTGTTTCCGTTGTGGTTCTTCCAGGGGATGGAAGAGTTGCGGCTGGCCTCTTTGTTGGGCGTGGCGGGGCGTGCATTGATGCTGGGTTTTCTGTTCTGGCTGGTGCGCAGCCCGGCTGATGTCGGCATCGCCGTGGTGTTGCAGGCCATGCCGCTGATCATCGCTGGCGCGTTCTGGTGGACCACGCAATGGGGGCTGCCGCGTCCGCCCTGGCGCAAGCCCACGCGCCCCGATGTGCTGGCGTCGCTGCGCATGAGCTGGCCGTTTTTTCTGTCCGCCTTGTCCGGCACGCTCTACACCTCGGCCACCACCACATTGGTGGGCATGTATTGCGGCGTGCAAGAGGTCGGCTATTTTTCGGCCGCCAACAAATTGCTCTACAACATTCAGGGCCTGATCGGCCTGTTGGTGCAGGCCACCTATCCGCGCATCTCGCAGCTGGCCCAGCAAAACAAACCGGCCGCAGTGGCGTTGATCCGCAAAGCGATGTATCTGCAAGGCGGTGCGGGCCTGGTGCTGACGCTGATTTTGCTGATCGGTGCGCCGTGGATGATGCCGTTGCTTACAGGGCATGATCTGGCCGCCTCCGCGCCGGTGATGCGCTGGATGTCCCCGATTATTTTGCTGGGCGCGCTCAGCTATGTGTTTGGCATGCAATCGCTGCTGCCGTTTGGGCATGACCGTTATTTCAGCCGCATATTGATGATTGCCGGCGCGGGCAATGTGCTTGCGCTGTTGGTTCTGCTGCCGGGCGCACCGACGGGCGAGGGCGCTATCCGCGCCGCCCAGGTGGTGCTGACGGTGGAGAGCTTTCTGGTGCTGGCGTACTGGTGGCGCGCACGCACGGTGTGGGCGGAGGCGCGTGCAGCATGAGCTCCCCGGCGGTCTCGATCATTCTGCCGTGCTTTAACAGCGCGGCGTTTTTGCAGGAAACGCTGGATAGTCTTAGCGAGCAGACCTTGCGTGAGTGGGAATGCATCGCGATCGACGATGGCTCCAGCGACGCCACCGCCACCATCCTGCGTGCCCATGCCGCACGTGACCCGCGGTTTAGCGTGATCTCGCGCCCCAATCGCGGCCTGATTGCCACGCTGAACGAAGCGATACTGCTGGCCAAGGCGCCGTGGATTGCGCGCATGGACGCGGACGATCTGGCTGAGCCCGAACGTCTGGCGGTACAGCTGCTGGCGCTGTCGCAGCACGAGGCTGACGTCTGCGGCACGTGGGTGCGTTTTTTTGGCGAGCGCTCGGGCCTGTGGCAAATGCCGCTGGACGATGCCTCGATCAAACTGCAATTGCTGTTCAATGTGCCGCTGGCGCACCCCAGCGTCATGGTGCGCGCCAGCCTGCTGCGCGAAACGCCGTATGACGCCAGCGCCGTGCATGCCGAGGATTACGCCTTGTGGTGCGCACTGGCCCAACGCGGCGCACGCTTTATCAATGTGCCGCGGCCGCTGCTGCGCTATCGCTGCCACGCCGCGCAAATCACGCAGACCAAACGCGATCAACTGCGTGGTACCGCGCAACGCATCCGCACCCGCTACGCCGCCGACTTGCTGCCGCCCAATCTGGATGTGGCGCAGTTTGTGGCGTTTGCCGAGCCGGGTACGCAACTGACGGCGGAGCAATTCACGACGTATGCCTGGATGCTGCTGGGCCTGGCGGCGATGTACCCGGAAGGCGCGGCGGTGCTGGCCGAAGCGTGGATAGAGGCATGGCAGCGCACGCGGCCCGCGCGGGTGACGCTCAGCGTGGTCAAGCGCTTGCGCCGTACCTTGCCGTTTGCGGCCAGCCGCCGTACTTTTTTTATGAAGCAATGGCTTAAACATGCCTTGGACGGCCACTTGCGCCGCCCCGGTGGACATTCATGAATATCACGATCTTTTTACGCGGGCTGGGTCTGGGTGGCGTTGAGCGCTGCGCCGCCGTGGTGGGCGAGGGCCTGGTCGAGCGCGGCTTTAACGTCACGCTGGTTACGCTGGGCGATGCCACCAACCGTTGGACCTCGCGTACCGACAAGCTCAAGGTGGTCGATCTTTCCAGCGTTTGGCATCCCAAAAAACCGTGGACCTGGCTGGCCGGCTGGCGCGCCGCCCGCGCCTTGGCGCGGCAAAGCGATGTGCTGATTGCCGCCACCTTTTTGATGCCGCTGTATATGGCCTGGGCCGCCACGCGCGGCTTGCCCACGCGGCTGATAGGCTGGGTGCATGGCCCATTGGGCGATCTGGACCGTAATGCGCGCATGAATCCGATCCACCGCTTGGCCTGCCAGAGCCTGTATCGGCGGCTGCAAGAACTGGTGTTTGTGTCCAACCATGCACGTGCCTCGATGGCAACGTGGCTAGGCCAGCCCGAAGGCGCGCATTGGCAGGTGATCCCCAATTTTGTCGAAGACGCCGCGCTGCGCCCGCCGCACTACCCCACCAATCCGCTGCGCCTGTTGTTTGTCGGCCGTATCGATGTGGAAAAGCAGCCGGCGCTGTGGCTGGATACGCTGGCTGCTCTGGTGGCTAAAAACCGGCTGGCCAAGCTGACCGTGGTGGGCGACGGGCCTTTGCGCGGCTGGGTGGATAGCGAAGCGCAACGACGCGGTTTGCATCAGCTGATTGAATTTACCGGTGCGCGCGATGACGTCGGCGCATTTATGCAACGCGCTGATTTTCTGCTGCTGACCTCATGGTTTGAAGGCTGCCCGCTGGTGGTGCTGGAGGCCATGAAGGCCGGCTTGCCGGTGGTGTCCACCAACGCAGGCGGCGTCGTTGAATTGTTTGGAGACGAGCCCGACGATTTTGTGGCCGCAGAGGCCACCGGCACGGCGCTGGCCGAGGTGATTCTGGCGCAAGAGCCCAAACATCCGGCGCTGTCGGCTCGGCTCAAGCTGCGTTCGCACGCGTTTGATGCGCCGGTGTTGCTGAACCGTTGGGCCGTGTTGTTGAATACGCGCCCCGTTCTGGATGCTCAAGTCCAATGAATCGCATCGCATTACTAATTCCGCATTACAACAATCCGCAGGGTCTGGCTGAATCGCTGGGCTCGGTCGGCGCGGCCGAAGCCGTTGACGCCTGGGTGGTGGATGACGGCAGCACGCGCGCCGCCATCGACGAGGCCGCCGCACGCGCAGCATGGCGCGCCAACGGCACGTTGCACTTTGTGTATCTGCCGCAGAACCGTGGTATCGAGCACGCACTTAACACCGGCCTGCAACAGATCCTGGACGCGGGCTACGAGTATGTAGCGCGGCTGGACGTGGCGGACCTGAACCTGCCTGATCGCTGCGCGCGCCAGGCCGCCTATCTGGACGCGCATCCGGACGTGTATCTGCTCGGCAGCGCCGTGGTGTTTTTTGATGCCAGCGGCGACCGCTTTACGCTGCAACAACCGCAAACGCATGCGCAGATTGTGCGACAGATGCATATCGATAACGCCTTCACGCATCCGGCGGTGATGTTTCGCGTGGCCGGCATCCGTGCGCTGGGCCTGTATCCCACTGATTATCCAGCGGCTGAAGACTTCGCCTATTTCTGGAAATTTGTGTCGCGGTACCAGACCGCCAATCTGCCCGAAGTGCTGGTGCGCACCGAATACACCACGGCGGGCATTTCCTTGTCCAGGCGCCGTCGCCAGCAATGGTCGCGCTTTCGCTTGCTGGCGCGTTATCTCGACGCTTCGCCGCGCTCGTGGCTGACCTTGCTCAAACCGCTGGTGTGGCTGGTTGTGCCTTTCTCGCTGGCGCGGCGCGTCAAGCAACTCCTCGGCAAATCCAGTTGGGCCTGAGAACATCATGAGCGAAACGCAAAACCGGCTGATCTGCCTGATCCCGCATTACAACAATCCCGACGCGCTGGTACGTTCGTTGGCCAGCATCGGCCCGGACGAACAATGCGATGTGCTGGTGGTGGACGATGGCAGCGCGCGTGCGCCGATTGCCGAAGCGCCTGCCCGCGCCGCCTTCCGCGCCCAAGGCGTGCTGCGCTTTTTATATCTGCCGCAAAACCGCGGTATCGAACATGCGCTTAACAGCGGCCTTAACTGGATACTGGCGCGCGGCTATACCCGCGTGGCGCGGCTGGATTGTGGTGATACCAATCGCCCGGATCGCTTCGCGCGGCAAATGGCGTTTCTGGACAAGCATCCCGACGTTGCGCTGGTGGGCGGGGCCGCCAGCATGATCGATCCGCAAACGCGCGCCGAACAATTCGTGCTGCGCCATCCGACCGACCATGCCGCCATCGTGCGCACCATGCGACGTAACTCCGCGTTTATCCACCCCGCAGTCATGTTTAATGCCGATGCGCTGGCCACCACCGGTTTGTATCCGCTGGATGCGCCCGCGGCCGAAGACTACGCCTTGTTCTGGCAGTTTGTGCGGCACTTTCAGACCGCCAATTTGCCCGAGGTGGTGATTGATTACGAACTGGACCCAGGCAGCATTTCGCATTCGAAGCGCGACACCCAATTGCGCAGCCGCTTGCAATTGCAATGGCGCCATCGCGCCGGCGGCGGCCTGGCGGCCTATGCCGGCATGCTGCGCACACTGGCGATCTTGCTGCTGCCGTATCGGTTGATCTTTAAACTCAAAGCACGCTTACGCAACAAGGCACAGCCATGACCCGTATTGTTCATGTGGTCGAATCGTTTGGCGCGGGCACGCTGTCGATGGTGTTGGCGGTGGCCAACCGGCAGGTGGCGGATGGCTTTGCCGTGCATGTCATCCATAGCGTGCGCGAAGAAACGCCCGCCAACTGGCGCGAGCTGTTTGATGCGCGCGTGCAGATGACGCAGTTGCCGATGACGCGCGCCATTTCGCCGCTGGGTGACTTTAAAGCGGGCCGCTTGCTGGTGAACACGCTTAAACAATTGCAGCCGGACGTGGTGCATCTGCATTCCAGCAAAGCGGGCGCGCTGGGGCGGATTGCCAGTCTGGTGTATCGCGGGCCGCGCTGGTTTTTTTCGCCGCATGGCTTGTCGTTTCTGCAGCGCGCCGAGGGCCGCTGGAAGAACAATGTATTTCTGCTGATCGAAAAACTGCTGGCGCGCGCGCCGGTGACGTTTGTGGCGTGCTCGCCCGGAGAAGCCGAACAAATCCGCGCCAATCTGGGCCCGCACGTGGTGGAAGTACACAACGCGGTGGATTTCAATGCGATCCCGGTCGCCACCGGCAGCAGCGATGGCGTGGTGCGGATCGGCACGGTCGGACGCGTTACGCTGGCACGTAATCCGGAACTGTTTGCCCAGATTGCCGCGGCTTTGGGCAAGCCCGGGCAGGTCGAATTTGTCTGGATTGGTGGGGGCGATGCCGAGGGCGAAGTGGCGTTGCGTGCGGCGGGCGTCAATGTCTGCGGCTGGGTACCGCGCGATGATGCGTTGGCGCGTATGGCCCGGCTGGATATCTATATCCAGACCTCGCGCTGGGAAGGCATGCCAGTGGCGGTGCTGGAAGCCATGGCCGCCGGGTTGCCGGTGGTGGCCACCGATGTGATCGGCAACCGCGATCTGGTGCGGGATGGCCTCAATGGTTATCTGGCGCAGACGGCGGCAGACTTCACCGCGCGCCTGGCCTTGCTGGCGGCCGACGTGCATGCGCGTAAAGCGCTGGGCGAACACGCGCGCCAGTTTGTGGCGACGCATTATTCTCTCGATGTGATGATGGCATCGCTGTATGGCGCTTATGGCGTCGTCGTGGAACCGAAAGTGCATGATCCCAAGGTTATTCCTCACGCTGGAGCGCAATAAGCGTGCGTGAACAGATTCTCAAATATCGTGGTCCCGAACGCGCCAAGCCGTTATTGGCGCTGGCGGACTTCGCCGCGCTGGCGGTCTCCTTTGGCATTGCCTTGCTGTTGCTGTGGGCATTTCGCTATCAGCGCATCAGCGCCAGCTTTGACTTGTGGTGGGCGTGGGAAGGCAGGCAGCAGGGCATGGCGTTTTTGCTGCTGGCGCTGATTACGGTCAGCAACTTCTGGTGGCGCGGTCATTACAGCTTGCGACTGCCGTTCTGGGATGAGCTGCTCGATATCCTGCGCGCCTTGCTGCTGGCCGGTTTGCTCAACGGCATGCTGGTGTTGTTGGGCAAATTTACCGTGTCGCGCTTTCTGTTTCCGGTGTCGTGGGGCGTGGCGCTGGTGCTGCTGCCGTGGGCGCGTTCGTATACCAAGTCGTGGCTGCTCAAGATAGGCGTATGGCAAATGCCCACCGTGATCGTCGGCACCGGCGAAAACGCGGTGGCCGCATATCGCGCCATGAAAAGCGAGCGTTTGCTGGGCTTTCAGATTGAAGCGTTTCTGGCCGTCAGCCAGTCCGCACCGGCGCAAATCGTGGTTAACGACAAAGTCCTGCCGGTGATTACGTTACAGCCCGATGGCCTGGTGCCGTGGCTGGACGCCAACCAGCGACCGCATGTGGTGGTGGCGGTGGATGAAGAAGAGCTGAAGGCCTTGTCGCGCCAGGTAGAGCAATTGTCGTTGCGCTACAAAGACATCCATGTGATTCCGCCGATTGCCGGTCTGCCCTTGTTTGGTGTGGTGCCGTATCACTTTTTCAGCCACGAAGTGCTATTGCTGCGCGTGACTAACAATCTGACCGTGCGCTCGCTGATGTATATCAAGCGCGTGTTTGATCTTTGCGGCGCGGCGGTGGGACTGTTGCTGCTGTCGCCGTTGTTTATCTATGTGATGTGGCAGATCAAACGCCAGGGCGGCCCCGGTGCGGTGTTCTTTGGCCATGTGCGCATCGGCATGAATGGCAAGCCGTTTAAATGCTGGAAATTCCGCACCATGGTGCACAACAGCCAGGAGGTATTGGCGCAATTGCTGGCCGGCGACCCCGAGGCGCGTGCGGAATGGGATCGCGATTTCAAACTCAAAAACGATCCGCGTATTACGCCGATTGGCCAGTTTCTACGTCGCACCAGCCTGGATGAAATTCCGCAATTATGGAACGTGCTGAAAGGCGAGATGAGCCTGGTCGGCCCGCGCCCGATTATCCAGGCGGAACTGGAACGCTATGGCGATCGCGTTGATTTCTATCTGGAATCGCGCCCGGGTCTGACCGGTTTGTGGCAGGTCTCGGGCCGCAACGACACCACCTATGATGAACGCGTGGCGCTGGATGCCTGGTACGTTAAAAACTGGAACTTGTGGTACGACATTGCCATCATCTGCAAAACCATCCGCAGCGTGACCGGCGGGCATGGCGCGTATTAAGCGCGCGGCAGGTTCTAAGTGTTTTCCCACGCCCGTCAGTTTGAAAGTGGTTAGGCTGGCAGGGCGGCGCTATACTCAGCCGGGCAAATTAAAACGACTGTTTGATGGAGACTCTCTCGATGTCGACGCTGGCCGAGCAGTTTAAAACTGCGCAAGAAGAAGTGGTGCAACTGAACGACGCACCGGATGTGCAAACCAAGCTGAAGCTGTACGCGCTGTACAAACAATCGTCCGATGGTGATGTGAGCGGTGATCGCCCGTCGGCCATCAACTTTGTGGCGCAAGCCAAATACGATGCATGGGCCAAGCTGAAAGGCACCAGCAACGACGACGCCATGACGCAATATGTGGCGCTGGTGGAAGAGCTGAAAAAGAACGATCAGTAATCCACGACGGCACCCGCTGCCAAATGGATAAAACGAAAGGGAAGGCCGGACTGGCTTTCCCTTTTTTGTTGGCGGCATGGCTTGAGTCATCCGGCCAGCTGTTTAATCACCGGCTGGATGGCTTGCCCCGCCAGCATGGTGCTTACCAGCCAGATCACCAGGCTGTGTTTCAGCGATAACAGATCGGCTTTGGTGGCGTAGTTCTGCTTCATCTCGGCACGTATGCCAGACACGTCTGCTTTGAGGATCGACATATCGGTTTTTAACTCGGAGACATCGTTGCGCAGAACGGCGACACTGGCTTTCAGTTCGTCAACATTGCAGTCCAGATGATCGAGGCGCAACTCGGCGATATCCATGCGCGAATCGAGGTGCGGGTTACGGGGTGCGCGTCTTGTGGCGCTGCGTCTGTGCTGTTCGGAAAATGAGCGCGGCATTGCGGAAATCCTGGGTGGGTAAGTGGCGGCCGTTGGCTAGCGTTAACGCGACGGTCTTCGCGGGGGCTGATGCAGTGTTTGATGGGCTAACCAGCCACTAACCAGCCAGTCGCTGAATCGCCGCGGGCAGCAGTTGCGCCAGGATCACCGAGCTGATCACCCACATCAGGATTTTGTGGGTGGCGGCCAGCAGGTCGGCCTTGCTGGCGTAGTCGGTGCGGATAAAGCTGACCTCGGTGCGCAGGACCGAGACGTCCTGCCTCAGCGCAGAGATGTCGTGCGTCATCGACGAGATATCGGCGCGGATGTCGATGACTGAGTTTTCGAGCTGCCCCAGCCGCAGTTCGACCACTTCACGGCCGTACTGGCGGTCGGGGTCGGAGTGATAGGGCGGGCGCCGGGTGGTGGCGCGGCGCAGCTTTTCGTTGTGGTAGCGGTTCACGGCAAGCGTCCTTGATGGGTGAGCAATGACCGCGATTCTGCCGCGCGCACATCGCCCCGCATCCAGGACGAATCTGAATTTTCGTTTCTCAGAAACTCATAATTTATCGAACCAATCGGCGTTGGCAATCTGGCTGAACACATTGCGCAAACCCTGGCCCCAGGATTCGCGGATGCGGTTGAAGTACACGTTGGTTTCTTCGATACGGTACGGCCGCACTGGCGCAAAACTGTCGGCCTGATAGCGCAGGATGTCGATCGGCAAGCCCACCGACAAATTACTGCGGATGGTCGAATCAAACGAAATCAGCGTGCATTTAAGCGCTTCGGCCAGCGGCGTTTCAAAGTGCACCACGCGGTCGATGATGGGCTTGCCGTATTTGGATTCGCCAATCTGGAAATACGGCGTATCCAGCGTTGATTCAATAAAGTTGGCCTGCGGATAGATATTGAACAGCCGCGGTTTTTCGCCGCGGATTTGTCCGCCCATGATAAATGAGCCGGTCAGATCAATGCCCTGGGTGATGGCTTCGTTGCGGCTGTCGCGCGTAATGACTTCGTGGATCGTGTCGCTCACCAACAAGGCGGCGTCATACATCGTTTGCACGTTCAGCAGATTATGCAGTTCGGTGCGCGCGCGTTGTTCCAGCAGGCTGATCACGCTTTGCGTGGTCGCCAGGTTGCCCGCGGTCAGCAGCACGATCAGGCGTTCGCCCGGCATCTCGAAAATATGCATTTTGCGAAACGTGGCGATATGGTCCACGCCCGCGTTGGTGCGCGAGTCTGAGGCAAAAATCAGCCCGTCTTTCAGGGCCATGGCCACGCAATACGTCATTGATCGGTACACCCGCTGACTGGTCTGGATGCCCTGAATTGTAACCAACGAATGACACGCCTGCCTGCAGCGCTGTCATCAGTGTGTCATTGCTGGTTTTGTTGTTGCGCCGAATCGCGTTCGATGGCGTGGCGCACGCGCGTGTGGCTTTCCATGATTTCGTCACCCCCGCCCCGGCGCAAACCGCGGATCGGGCAGGCATCCAGATAATCCAGACCGATGGCCAGGCGCACATATCGCTCGTCCGGCGTGCAGCCGTTGCTGGTATCAAAGCCGTGCCACAGCTCATCGGTAAACGCATCCACCCAGGCATGGCTGGCCACGTGATGGTCGTTTTCGGTGTACAGATAGCCGCTGACATACCGCGCAGGAATTTCCAGAAACCGGCACAGCGCCAAAAATACATGGCTATGGTCCTGACACACGCCGCGGCTTAGCCGGAAGGCATCGCGCGCCGAAGTGGTGACATCGGTTTCGCCCGGCGTATACGGCATATGGTCGAGCAGGTCGGCCATCATATCCATCAACCCGTGCCGACCGTGGCGCGCCACCAGCTTGCGATATTTGCCGGCAAAGGCCTTGATCGCCTCGTCGGGCTCGGTCAGGGGCGTGACCTTGCGAAACACCATCGGCGGCAGCGCGTTATGCGGCGGATTGGCCGGCCGCGTTTCGATAATGCCGTGCGCCACGATACGGATTTCGGTGGTGGCTTCTTCCAGCGTCAGCACGTGTTCTCGGTTGCCAAAGGTGTCGATGGTGGACTGGGTGGGGCCGGGCACATCCAGATGCCAGTGCACCACGGCCTGGCCGGGGTCGGCGCGCGGGGTCAGCCGCAACAATTGCACGCTGTAGGCAGGCGGCGTGTCGTAGCGGTACACCGTTTCGTGCTTGATTTCGAGATGCATGCTCAGGCCACCCTTAGGTAAGCGTGGTCGATGGTGCCGCCCAACGCGTTGATCTGCGCCAGACACTGGCTCAGATATTCGTGCAGCCCGCTGGCGATGATTTCTTCGGCCCGCGTGTACTTAAGCGTGTTCAGCAATTTGTGCGCATCGCGTTGCGCCAGCCGGCCGTTGTCGCCTTCAATCTGATCGAGAATCTTGCAGATGGCGTCGAGGCATGCGCACAACGAACGTGGCAAACGCGGCGACAAAATCAGCAATTCGGCTACCGATTCAATCGCCGGGCCTTCGCGATACACCTCCAGGTAGGCTTCATACGCCGATAACGCGCGCAGCAACGCGGCCCAGGCGTAATAATCCTGCGCTTTGTCTTCGATGGTGGCGTCGGTCAGCAAACTGGCTTTTACATCCAGCAAACGCGCGGTGTTGTCGGCGCGTTCGATAAAGGTGCCCAGCCGGATAAAGCTGTAGGCATCGCCACGCAAAATCGTGCCGTAGGCAATGCCGCGAAACACGTGCGAGCGCGCTTTAACCCAATCAAAAAAGTCGGCGACGTTGCCGATGCCATTGGCCTCCAGTTGGCGCGCTTCCAGCCACGTGGCATTGATGTTCTCCCACATCTCGGCGGTGATCTTGCCGCGCACGGCGTGGGCGTTTTCGCGGGCGTGGCGCAGGCAGCAGATAATACTGGCCGGGTTTTCGCGGTCCAGCGCCATAAACTGCAGCAAGGCTTCCGGCGTGATGGCCGGATAGCGCTGATTAAAGCGCTCCAGCGTTTCGGTAATCACCAGCGGCGCTCGCATCTCGGCGCGCGCGCCTTTGGCTTGGGGCAACAGCGCCAGCGACAGACTCACGTCCAGCAGGCGCGCCAGGTTTTCGGCACGTTCCAGATAGCGCGACATCCAGAACAGGTGATCGGCGGTACGGCTTAACATCATGGCAGTGATCTCCGTTCAGGCTTCCAGGATCCAGGCGTCCTTGGTGCCGCCGCCCTGCGACGAATTGACCACCAGCGAACCCTTTTGCAAGGCCACGCGCGCCAGCCCGCCAGGGACGATGCGCACGGTATTGCCGCTGAGCACAAACGGGCGCAAATCCAGATGGCGTGGCGCGATGCCTTCGTCCACAAAGGTGGGGCAGGTGGACAGCGACAGCGTCGGTTGCGCAATGTAATTGGCGGGATTAGCTTTAAGCCGCTCGCGGAATTCCTCGATCTCGGCGCGACTGGCTTTGGGGCCAATCAACATGCCGTAGCCACCCGCGCCGTGCACTTCCTTCACCACCAGTTCATCCAGATGCGTCAGCACATGGCCCAGCTCATCCTGATGCCGGCATTGCCACGTGGGCACATTGCGCAGCAGCGGTTCTTCGTCCAGATAAAACCGGATCATGTCCGGCACATACGGGTAGATCGATTTGTCGTCCGCCACGCCGGTGCCGATGGCATTGGCCAGCACCACGCCCCCCGCGCGGTACGCCGCCAGCAGCCCGGGCACGCCGAGCATTGAATCGGCGCGCAACACCAGCGGGTCCAGAAACACATCGTCCAGCCGCCGATAGATCACATCCACCTGCTTGGGGCCCGCCGTGGTGCGCATATACACGCGCAAATCCTTGACGAACAGATCGCGGCCTTCCACCAGTTCCACGCCCATTTGCTGCGCCAGAAACGCGTGCTCAAAGTAGGCGCTGTTAAAGTGCCCCGGCGTCATGACCACCACGGTGGGATTGTCCTCCAGCGACGATTGCCGCAGCGTGGATAACAGCGCGGACGGGTAATGCTCCACCGGCGCCACGGCATGGCGACCAAACAGTTCGGGGAACAAGCGCATCATCATCTTGCGATTTTCCAGCATGTACGACACGCCGGACGGCACGCGCAGATTGTCTTCCAGCACGTAATACTCGCCATCGGAATGGCGGATGACGTCGATGCCGGCGATATGCGCGTAAATCTGATGCGGCAAATTGATACCGCACATGGCGGCCTGGAATTGCGCGTTAACCAACACCTGCTCGGCCGGAATCTTTTTGGCCTTGAGGATGTTCTGGTCGTGATAGATATCGTGCAGAAACATGTTCAGCGCTTGCGTGCGCTGGCGCAGACCGGCTTCCAGATGCGCCCACTCTTGCGCGGGGATAATGCGCGGGATGGTGTCGAACGGAATCAGCCGTTCGTTGCCGCTTTCATCGCCGTGCACCGAAAACGTAATGCCGACGCGGTGAAACAATAATTCGGCTTCGCGACGCCGCTGCGCCAGCATGGCGGGCGTCTGGGCGTTCAGCCAGTCAAAAAATTCGCGGTAATGCGGGCGTACCGATTGGGCGGCATCGAGCATTTCGTCGTAGCCGGCGGATAGCGGAAGGTCGATCTGATGCATGGGCAGTGCCTCGGTCATGCAGCGATTGATCATGGGCCCAGACGGCGGCCGGTTTTAGTGACCCGTGTAGTCCTGCAATCCTCATGCCAGCGTGCTGGCCGCAGCGATAGCCCTTGTTATAGCGGCTTTGCACGGCGCGCGCCGAAGCATCTGTGCACCACCCTGGACATTGCCCTGGTGCGTCTGCGCTGCCTTGGCGCGCGCCAGGGCATAACGCCCAAACGCCGCCATCAGGGACATCCGCCGTGCGGAAACTCCCGATGCAGGCCTATGCTGCGGCGCGCAAGAATGGCTGATCGTCCAGTCAGTGCCGCAGGAGCTTTATCGTGCCCAGAAATGCGTTGTATGCCCAATCGGGTGGGGTAACGCCGGTGATCAATGCGTCCGCATGGGGGCTGATCTCCGCCGCGCGCCGCCATCCGCAGCAGATCGGCAAACTATACGTGGCCAAAGACGGCATCCTGGGGGCGTTGCGCGAAGAGCTGATCGATCTGGCCAGCGTGCCGGACAGCCAGCTGGTGGCGCTGCGGCATACGCCGGGCGGCGCATTTGGCTCTTGCCGCCACAAGCTCAAGCACGGCAGCGAACTCAAACGTTTGTTCGAACTGTTTGCAGCGTGGGACATCGGCTATTTCTTTTACAACGGCGGTGGCGATTCGGCCGATACCTGCCTGAAGGTGGCCGAATTTGCGCAATACCAGGGCATTGATCTGGTGGCCGTGCACATCCCCAAAACCATCGATAACGATCTGCCGCAAACGGATTGCGCACCCGGATTTGGCTCGGCCGCCAAATATCTGGCCACCACGGTGCGCGAATGCGGGCTGGATCTGGCGTCGATGTCGTCCTCATCTACTAAGGTATTTGTGCTGGAAGTGATGGGCCGCCACACCGGCTGGCTGGCGGCCGCCACTGGCCTGGCCGCGCGCGTGCCGGGCGAAGCGCCGCACGTCATCCTGCTGCCCGAAGTACCGTTTGAACCGGGCGGCTTTTTGCGCGCGGTGCGCGAAGCGATTGCGCAGTACGGCTCGTGCGTGGTGGTGGCGGCGGAAGGCATCCGCGATACCTCGGGCGTGTTATTGGCGCAAACCGGCGGCACCGATCCGTTCGGGCATATGCAACTGGGCGGGGTAGCGCCGCTGCTGGCCAATCTGGTCAAGTCGGAGCTGGGGCATAAGTGCCATTGGGCGGTGGCGGACTATATGCAGCGCTCGGCGCGGCATCTGGTGTCGGGCAATGATCTGGAGCAGGCGATTGCGGTGGGCGAAGCGGCGGTCGACTTCGCCATCGCGGGGCAGCGCAGCATCATGCCCGCCATCGTGCGCGAGGCGGACCAGCCCTATCGCTGGCACGTGGACGCGGTGCCGCTCAAGCGCGTCGCCAACAAGGAACGCGCGGTGCCCGCGACGTATTTAAGCGACGACGGGATGCATCTGTCGACCACCGGGCGCGCGTATTTTGCGCCGCTGATTCTGGGCGAAATGCCACCGCCGTTTGAGCATGGTTTGCCGGATTATCCGCGGTGGCATTTTTCGACCGTGGAGAAGCGGTTGGCGGGATATGAGGTTTTGTAGGGGGTGGTGGTTTTTTGCTTGGCTGGTTTAGAACGCTTAGCCTGCGGGGGCTTGTGTCGGGACGTTCTGCTTTAGGGGACTAATGCTCAACCGATGGGCTTGCGGGACATTTATTGAGGCTCGGTCTGCGCCGAACGAACCTTAACCGCTTAGCCGGCAGGACTTGTTTCGATGGTCGGCTGGTGTCGAATAAACCTTTAACCGCTTGAGCCTGCGGCGCATGTTTTGAAACCGGGGGGCGCCCCGTTGCGCCTCACTTTTCTTTGCTTCGCCAAAGAAAAGTAAGCAAAAGAAAGGCGACCCCACTCGCGAATCCTTCGCTCGCCAGGGGGCCCGGTAGGTCAAAAGCCGAAACAGACCGTCTGTTACTTCCGCGCCTCAGCGGCCGCTCCGCGGACGCGACGCTCAGTCGGAGCCCGATAAACCTGGTCTCCTACCTTCGCGCGCTCAGGAGATGGCGCTGGTTTGCCAGGCTTGCTGCCTCGTTGCTGCGCAACATCGGGTGGGCGTGGTCACTGAGCCGTGACGGTGAACGAGTGGTGCGCCTGCTTAACGCTTTTGGCTTGCTACGCTGCGGTCCCATAGGGTGGGTCAAGACCCACCACCCAAAGTGGCAAGCAAGAACAACCGGGCCAAATCGCCCGCACGCTTGCCTTCCCACGGAGGCGTGCACGAAACGTAGGGTGCGTTACCCCATCGGGGCAACGCACATTTTGGTTATGCCACCCAAGTTGTAAAAGACGCGAAATCGGGATGGCGGCAAGGAATGACGGGCATGGCGTAATCGGGGAAATGTGCGTTGCCCTTCGGGTAACGCACCCTACGCGCTTGCGAGCGGGATTGGATTTGGCTGATGCGGTGAGTCGAGCGTTCTTGCGGGCGGCTTTGGGTGGTGGGTCTTGACCCACCCTATGAGACGTTGGTGGCTTGTTGAGGTGACGGTGACAAATCAGACGGCGGTGGCCGTGCGGGGTGGATGCGTTAAGCGGGCGGTGCGGATGTTCATTGTTACCCGTCGCATCCACGCCCACCCGATGTTGCGCAGCAACGAGGCAGCACGGTGTCCCAACAACGATCATTTCCTGTCGAGGGAGGGGAAGGAGACCCGTTTTTGGGGCTCCGTCCGACCGAAGTTCCGCGGAGCGGCAGCTGAGCCATGTGAGTGCAAGACGGTCCGTTTCGGCTTTTGACCTACCGGGCCCCCTGGCGAGCGAAGGATTCGCGAGTGGGGTCGCCTTTCTTTTGGTTATCTTTTCTTTGGCGAAGCAAAGTTGCACGATAAGTCTTCACTGAAAACCAACGTGCTCCCGGGCACCCCCGGGTATCCAAAATGCGCCACAGGCTCAAGCGGTTAATGTTTGCCCGGCACCAGCCGAACATCAAACCAGGCGCCGCAGGCACAAGCAGTTAAAGCCTCTCCAACCCAAGCCAAACATCCATCCAAATGCCACAGCTTAAGCAAAGCGCTAATAAGCCGACAGAAATAACGCGTGGCGTTCACGAAACAATGGTGAGCAATCACCCCGGCTAAACAACGCGACGGATTGGCGGCGAGGGGGCGGCTCAAACTGCATTGTGCGTGCTCCAAACCCTCACCCCACCGACCCTCACTCCCGCGGCGAAGCCGGCCACGCAAACCGGAACGCCTGCATCACCTCGCGATAGCGCACCTCATCCAGCAACAACCACTCCGGCTCGACATCGACTGCCGAATCGCCACCCGCGGCCCCATCGTTCGTCACCCACACCGACAATCGGGTATATCGCCCCAAAGCGCGCCACAGATCCGCCGCCAGGCGCTCGACATGCCACGCGGCCTGCTCGCCATCGCTATCCACTTCCAGATCCAGCCCCAGCAAATACAAGCCACCCGCGGCCAGGGCGCGACGCTCCACCTGCACCAGGCGCGCGGTGGCCAGCACCGCATGCTGGCAGCGCGCCAGTTCGGTTTCGGCCACAGGGGCCAGGCTGATATGCAGTTGGATCGGGGTCATGACGGCTAGCCTACACCAAACACTTTCGACCCGTCGTCACGCGCTTGTCGGCCCAAGCGCCACGCGGGGCGCGCCGATTGCGGCGCGGCGCGGGCGGGCAAAGGCAAGGCTGTCCAATTGTGCTAGATTAGCTCCACGCCAAAACCCGCAGACTGTCTGGATATGCAAGCGAACGAACTTTCTCCATTACCCCGTGTTCTGGTGGTCGATGACTCACGCATCGTGCGCGCCACCGTCAAAAAGCATTTGTCCGGTGACTACGATGTCATCGAAGAAGCCGATGGCGAGGCAGGCTGGCGTCGTCTGATCGCCGATGCTGACATCAGTTTGCTGATCTCTGATCTGACCATGCCCGAGCTGGATGGCATGGGTCTGCTCAAGCGTGTGCGCAGCGCCGATGACGCTCACGTGCGCAATATTCCGGTGATTATCATTTCGGGCGAAGAAGACGAAGCCACGCGCCAACGATGCGTGGAAAGCGGCGCCACCGACTTCGTTACCAAATCCACCGATCGCGCTGAAATGCTGGCGCGCGTTGCCGCCAATATCGAACTGGGCCGTACCCAGCAAGAACTGGCCAGCGCGCGGCAAGAGCAAGCGCGCACGGCCACGCATGTCACCGAAGGCGTGGGCACCTCGCATCTGCTCAAGCTGCAGGCCGAGCAATCGTTGGCGTTTGCACAACGGCATCGCAGCGAAGTGACGCTTCTGCTGCTCGAAATCGATCATTACCAGAATCTGCAAGACAAGCTGGGCCCGCGCCTGGCCGAGCAGATGCTGCAATTGCTGGGCAAGCAGTTGTCGGCCAAGTTGCGTCGCGAAGACACGCTGGCACATGTAACCGGTCCGCAATTTGCGGTGGTATCCGCCGCGACTTCGCTGACCGAAGCACGCATTCTGGGCGACCGTCTGCGCCAGGCCATCGCCAATGCCCGCGTTAATTTCCGCGGCGAGCAGATTGCCGTAACGGCCAGCATCGCCGTTGCCAATTCCTGGCATGACGAAGCTGCGGATGCCGATGCCTTGTTTGGCGCGGCCAACCGTCGCTTGTATGCCGAGCCGGGTGAAAACCGTTTACTGGTGCCCGAAGCCAGCGGCACGCGCGCCCCGACGCCGTTGGTGGCCGAAGCGCTGGTGATGTTGCATCGCGGCATGCTGGACGAGCTGCGGCCACATTTGCCCGCGCTGATGTCCAGCCTGTTTCCGCTGCTGGAACAAGCCAATCAGGAACTTGGCCTGGGCTGGGATCTGAACAAGATCCCGCCCACGCCCTAAACCCGCGCCAGACCAGTCAGCTATCCCTTCAAACAGACAGCCGCGGCTGTCTGTTTTTGTATTTGCCGCGCGCAATCAGCCCGATCATGCCCATGCCCAGCAGCGCCCAGGTCTCGGGTTCCGGCACCGGGTTGACGTTGACCAGCGACAGCTGATCGTAGCCCGGCGCATTGCCGCCCGAGAACGTCAGCAGCGTGCGGTCGCTGGTGGCTTGCGCCACAAAGCTGAACATCTTCAGGCCATGCACCACGTTGGTTTCGGCATACAGCGGCGCATCGCCAAACAGCGCGATAAAGTGGTTTTGCGTGCCTGCGCCAAAGCCATTGGTGGCTTCCAGCCCGAAGCTGATCGAATACAACGAGCCCGGCACCGTGTTGATCCATTGCTGAATGGTGTCGTCCACGTTATGCAGCGCGCCAAAGGTGGCGTGCTCGCGCTCAAAGCTGAACACCGAGCCATCATGGCTGGGGATCAGATTCCAGCCTTCGCCGTAGCTGTTGGTGTCCGGATTGTAATGATCAAAATTGCCGTTATGGACCAGGTTGGCATGGCTGAATGCGCTGGCACACAACAGGGACAGGCCCATCGTCAAGGTACGCAATGAGGTATTCATTTCGAAAGCACTCCAGGTCGAGCAGGTTGCGACGGAATCGTCCGCATGACCGTGACCACATGGATTCGATCTTACTTTTGCGTCGCAATAGCGTATGTAGGTTGTGTAATGATTGGTCAGGTTTTTGACATTTTACCAACACTGACCACCCAAATAGTCAGTACAACCAGGACCACTCCTGGTACGCCAGACAAGCGGCAAAGCCGCGTAAAGACTAGCGTTGCTAAAAGCCGGTTAAACGGCGTGGAAGAAATTTACACCTGACAACGCTGTAAAGATTTGTAGGAAATACGCCGCACCGCTTTAGGTGGTCTGGCCGCTTTCGCCGCTGCACTGAGTGGCTTTGCCACCGCCTGGAAACGTTACCGACGCGTTGCCAAGGCCTCAGTCACAGAAAAAAACAGCCGTGTATCTGCCCCGTATCGAACAAAATCCCCCGAAGGATGATCTACGCGATAGCTTGAAACAGCACCGGTTGTAATCAGTTGCGGCAACAAACGCGGCATAGTGCGCAAATTGCTCACAAATCAGCGGCTTGGGTAGAGTGGTCGGCAACAGGAAATCGGGTGCTGTAAGTCAACGCGCGCGCGTGGGCATGATCGTGACCACGCGGCCCCACGGGCTGTAAGGCGCGTGTAGCAGCAAGCAATCAGACCGGCGTTATATCGCCCGGCAAAACAAATATGTTACATTTGTAACAGTTACCATTGAAATTAACGGAGCTCTATTCATGGTTATCGATTACCAAGAGCGCATCCGGCGCTTTTGCGCGCTGAATCCGCACGCCCCGCAGACTGAAATCCTGTTGTCGCGCACGCTGTTTCGCGCTGCGTCTTTATTGCAACAGCGCATCAACGAAGCGCTGGCTCCCTGCGATATGAATCTGGCGCAATATCTGGCGATGACCATGCTTCTGGTCGACGATGGCGCCCCCAGCAACCCTTCCGACGTGAGTTTGTTGCTGGATATGACCCGTACTCAGGTCACCCGGCTGATGGACGGTCTGGAACAGCAGGGCTGGATCAGCCGCGAAATGGACCACGATGACCGTCGGCGCATGAAACTGGCCCTCACCGAAACCGGCCGCGCCCAGCTTAAACGCGCCGCGCCGTTGGTCCATGAAATGTATCGCCAGGCCTGGCAGCCGTTTGAAGGCGACGATCAGCATCAGATCGCTGCGCATCTGGGCCAGTTTTACGAAGGCCTGCAACCGCCCAAGGCAAGTAGGGCTGTGGCTGAGTGAAACGTCTTGCCCCGTATTACGCCGTTAAAGACCGACGCTGGCTGATGGCCCTGCTGGCGCTGACCACCGGCGTCGAGTTCTTTGAAAACAGCATGTTTGTATTCAGCAGCAGCCACATCCAGGGCGGGGTGGATGCCGGGCCGCAAGAATTTGTTCTGGCAGTTGCCGCCTACGCCTGCGCCAGCATGCTGGTGATCATGAAACAAGCCTGGCTGGCGCACCGCCTGGGCTATCGCAACTTTCTGGGCCTGGCGTTGGGCTTGTTTGCGCTGGGTGCATTGGCCTGCGGCTTTTGCCAGACGCCGCAACAGCTGATTGTCTGCCGCGCGATGCAAGGCATGGGCGGCGGCGCGTTGTTTACCAGCGCGCGCATTCTGATCAACCTGATGTTTGGCGTTAAAGACCGCGCCCAGGCGATCCGTTTTTTTATGATCGGCATCTTCGGCGCATCGGCGATTGCGCCCGCGCTGGCGGGCCATATGATCGAAAGCATGGGCTGGCAGTGGGTGTTCTGGTGCGTGGTGCCGCCCGCCACTTTGGCCGCGCTGGGGTGCTGGCTCTGGCTGCCAGCGGTCGTGCAGCGACAACAGCATGGCGGCGCGCTCACACCCATTCCGCTGGTGTTGTTTGGCATTGGCGTGATTTGTTTGCAACTGGCCTTGTCCGAGGCGCGTTTCGATTTCTTTGCTTATCGCGCACATATCGTGGCGTGGCTGGCGCTGGGGTTGGGTTTGCTGGGCTATTTTGTCTGGCACCAATACCGCCATCCGTCTCCCGTACTGGTGTTGCGCGGCCTGGCTAACCCGGTTTATCTCACCGGCTTGTGCCTTTATTTCCTGCATTATTTTCTGTCCAACTTCAGCAATTATTTGTTTCCGATTTACGCCGAGCGCGCACACGGCGTGCCGCTGGCCACTACCGGCATGCTCAGCTCGTTTGCCTCGGTGATCAGCTTGCTGGTGATCGGCGCCTATCTGGCGTGGGGCAAATACGTCACCCAGAAAAAATGGTTTATGTTGCTGGGCGTGTTGGCCTTGGCCATCAGTTGCAGCGCGTTTTCGCTGATGCCGGCCGATATTCCGCTGCCCGCGTATGTGTTGCCGTTGGTGGCCAAGGGGGTGTTCGGGGTGCTGCTGGTGATTCCGGTGGCGGGGCTGACGTTTCGCGAACTGAAGACCGAGCATTTTGCGCACGGCTACCGCAACAAGAATCTGCTGCGGCAATGGGCGGGCTCGCTGGCGCAAGCGGTGGCGGCGATCATGATGCAGAACCGCCAGGCCAGCGTGTACGACAGTTATATCGGCCAGCTCAACCCGTTCAACGCGCGCTTTACCGAAACCGTTAACGCCCTGCAGGGCGCGTTTCAGCAGGGCGGCATGGCTGCCGACAGCGCCAGCCGCGCGGCGCTGGCCCAGGTGTCCGGGCTGCTGGATCGGCAGGTGTTGCTGGTGGCCTGCAATGATCTGTATCGCACGCTCACCGTACTGGCCTTGTTTAGCGCGGTGGTGATCTTTGTGCAGCGGCGTTTGCGCTAAGCCGCGCCGCCCTCAGCCGTGGATAAAGCGTTGCGCCAATGGCCAGCGCACATCGATGCCTTCGGCGCTATCGCTGACGCGCGGGCCTGGCGCGCTAACGCGGCGATCCCGCGCGCTGCGTTGATAGTTGCTTAACACGCGCTCGATATCGGCGGGGGAATGGCCCGCGGCGATCAGTTCGGCGTGGCCAAGCCGGTCGCGCAGATAGCGTTCCAGCAGTTGGTCGTCCGCGGCGGTGGAGGGCGTCGTCGCCAGCACATCGACCAGCATCGCCCCCAGATCGCCGCCTTGCACCGCGCGCCATTGCGCCAGTTGCTGCAAATGGCTGGCGGTCACATCGCGCCACGGCGCAAAGTCGCCGCCGCGCCGATCGGGCGACAAGGGCCGCGCCAACGCGCTTTTATCCAGATCGCACAACCACAGTTGATCTTGCGCCGCGGCGCTGTCAGCCACATACACGCGATGCTCGCCCAGCGCATCGGCGGCCAGTGCCAGCAACAGCACATCGTTGAGCCCGTCACACGAGGGCACCACCACGCCACGCGTGCCCGCAGCGTCGCGCAATGCCAGCATCAGCGCCTGCCACAGCAGGGCGGCCGTTTCCAGCGGCGGCGAGCAATGCACCGGCTGCAAATGGCCATCAACCCAGTCGATATACGCCAGCGCGGGTTTAAAGGCGGGCAGTTGCAACAGCGTTTCGCCTTGCGGGCTGAGCGCGCCCGATTGGCCTTCGAATAACAGCGCGTCGGCGCTGCCGACGGCGTTAACGTAAACAGCGGCGAGATCGTTTTCTTCCAGGCGTTGGCACAGCAATTTCTGCCGTTGCGCGGCCGCGCCACTATGGAAGGGCGTGGCGCTGAGTACCAGCAACAGTTGCGCGCCTTCGTCGCAGGCTGCGGCCACCGGGTCGGTTTCGTCCAGATCATGGCTGATGGCCAGGCCCAGCTGCACGCCGTTTTGCTCGAATACCAGCGGCTGCATGCCGGGGCTGAAATAGCGCAGTTCGTCCACCGGGCCGCCGCCGGCCAGCACCAGCTTTTCATAACGCCCCAGCACATTGCCGTCGCGGATAATGCTGGCGCAGTTGAACACCTCATCGCCCACTTTGCGGGGATGGCCCACGACCAGCGTGATGTCGTCCACTTCGTCGATCAGACGGCCGATGGCTTTGCCGCACGCGCTGAGAAAATCGGGCCGCAGCAGCAGGTCTTGCGCCTGGCCGCTGAGCGCTAGTTCTGGCGTAACCAGCACATCGGCGCCGGCAACGCGCGCCTGGGTGGCGGCATCCAGAATCTGCTGCAGATTGCCGCTGATATCACCCACCACGGGTTGTAACTGAGCAAGCGCAATACGCATAAAGTCTACCGGCGGTCTGGGTTAAACGGAGGCCGACATTGTACGCGCGCGCGCCTGCGTTTAGCTGATTTGCGTGGCGGTCCGCGCCGCATCAATCTGGCCGTATTGCGCGGCCGGGTGGTGCCAGCCGGCGGGCAGGCGTTCGGGATGGCGCGTAACAAACAGCAAGCCGTGCAGACACAACGCCGCCACGGCCAGATGCACCCACGCCTGCCAGCGATAACGCCGCGTGTTTTCGTCCGCCGCGCCGATGGCCACCATAAACGGGCGGCCATCGCGCGGTTTGCGCATTACGTGCGCGGGCAGTGCGGCGTTGGCTTCGCTCAGTTCGGCCAGTACTTCTTGTTCGGCAGAAGCACGCGCGTGTTCCCATTCGCTGGCGTCGATGCGGCCGTCGCCATTGCGGTCGAAGCGCGCCAGCAGCGTGATCTGGTCGCGTTTCATTTCGTTCAGCTTTTGCGCAAGCGCGGTTTTGATATCGATATGCGCATCTCGCACCGACACAAATTCGCCCACCACATACAAGGGATCGCCCTCGTAAATCATCCAGGCGGTGTAGCGGTGGTATTGGTCTTCGCCGACTTCTTTCTCGGCGACATGGATATCCGCATCGTCGGGGTCGATAAAGCACTCGCCGGTGCCATCGTCGATCAGAAAGCCGCCATCGCTTTGCAGCGTGGTGGTCTGCCGGTATTGCTGTTCCGCATTGGCGTAGCGATTGCGCTCTTCCACAATCACGCGATACCACAGGCAGCGCATTTCCAGCCCGGGGCAGATCAGCATGCCGTTTTCGACGGCACGGGCAGTGCCGGTCAGGGCCATCTGGCCTTGCGCGGCCGAGGCGATGCGGCCCACCGGCGTGTTGCCCATCGCCTGATAGCGGCGTCGGTTGCTGATCCATGCCAGCACGGCCAGCGCCGCCATCAGCATCAGCACGCCCTGCAAGCGCTTGACGTTCATGCCTTGCAACCCGAACACCAACAAGCCCAGTTGCACCACCAGCAAGTGCAGGCCTTCAAACCATTTGCGCCATTGGCCGGGCGTGGTCAGATCAACGTCAAGCAGGTCGTCAAGCCAGTTCATGAGCGGGCGATGGTTTTGTTTTAGAGAGTGCGGCGTTCAGTGCGCAAACAGGCCAGCGATGCTGACATCCTGTTTTTGCTGCGCATCAAATTCCAGCAACGGCGCCTGGCCGAAATGAAACATATTGGCCAGGATGACGGTGGGAAATTGCTCGACGCGCACGTTATTCAGATTGACCGAATCGTTGTAATACTCGCGCCGGTCGGAGATATCGTTTTCCAGTTGCGTAATGCGGCCCAGCAGATGCTGAAACTGCATGCTGGCGCGCAGTTCCGGGTACGCCTCCACCGTGGCGTACAGATGCGCCATCTGCTTGCGCAGTTCTTGCTCGGCGCGGCCCAGTGCGGGCAGATTGCGCGCCTCGCGCGCTTGCGCCACGCCGCTGCGCGCCAGCATTACGCGCTCCAGCGTATCGCTCTCAAACTGCATATGTTGTTTGCAGGTGTCCACCAGCTTGGGTAGCTCGTCGTGGCGTTGCTTCAGCAGCACATCGATGTTGGACCACGCGCGCGCGACATTGTGTTTTAGCTGCACCAAGCCGTTGTACATCATCACGAACCAGATCACCGCCAGCGCGATCAGCGCCAGAAAAATGATAAATGGCATAAATGATTTCCCCTAGGACAAGTCCGGACGCAGACATTAGTCCTGCACGGGCTGCGCTGCAAGGCGGGCACTCAAAAGTGTGGCAAGAAATGACAACGCCCCGCGTCAAGCTGACAGGGGGCGTTGTGGCGTGGGGCGCGGCCGGGCGCCCACCGATGATCAGACCGCGCGGCTCAAGCGGCTTGCGGCACCAGTTCTTGCAAGGCGCAGACCAGTGCCGCGCATTCCTCGGCCGTGCCGATGCTGATACGCAAATACTGGTCGATGCGTGGCTTTTTAAAATGCCGGACCAGAATCGCGCGTTCTCGTAATGCTTGGGCCAGCGTGGCCGCATCGTGCTCAGGGTGGCGCGCAAAGATAAAGTTGGCGGCCGACGGCAACACGGCAAAGCCCAGCGCCGTCATTGAGGCCACCAGCGTTTCGCGGTTGGCGATTACGCTCTGGCAGGTGTGCTGGAACCACGCTTCATCTTCAATGGCCGCCACCGCGCCAGCCAGCGCAATGCGGTCGAGCGGGTAGGAATTAAAACTGTTCTTCACCCGCTCCAGCCCTTCGATCAGATCGACATGGCCCATGGCATAACCAATGCGCAAACCGGCCAGCGAGCGCGATTTGGACAGCGTGTGCACCACCAGCAGGTTGGGGTAGCGGTCGATCAGCGTGACGGCCGATTCGCCGCCGAAATCGATATAGGCTTCATCCACCAGCACCACTTGCTCGGGATGGCGTTGCAGCAGCGTTTCAATCTGGCTGAGCGGCAGCGGCGTGCCGGTGGGCGCGTTGGGGTTGGCGATGATAATGGCGCCGCCGGGCTGGTCATAGTCATCGATATTGATGCCCATATTGGCGTCCAGCGGAATCAGCGTGTGCGGCACCTGATACAGGCTGCAATAAGTGGGATAAAAACTGTAGGTGATGTCGGCCACCAGCAGCGGTTGTTCGTGCTTGAGCAAGGCATGGAACGCGTGCGCCAACACTTCGTCCGAGCCATTGCCGACAAACACTTGCGCCGGGGTCAGGCCATAGCGCGTGGCTACGGCGTGCTTGAGCTTGTCGCCGGACGGGTCCGGGTACAAACGCAGATTGTCGTTAATCTCCGCCTGCATGGCGGCCAACGCTTTCGGCGACGGGCCGAACGGATTTTCGTTGGTGTTCAGCTTGATCAGATTAGTGATTTTAGGTTGCTCACCTGGCACATACGGGGTGAGTTCGCTAACGATGGGGCTCCAGAATTTGCTCATGATGGGGTCGATCTGACAGTGTTGGCGGACGGTTATGCTAACACGATGCCGCAGTGCGGCGACCGCTGCAGCCTGGGCTGTTTTGGCGCAGCGCAGTCGGCTGACTGGCCTGATCGATTACCGCAGCCTGCCGACCGGCCCGATTGATCATCGCGGTCTGTCGACCGGCCTGATTGATTACCGCGGTCTGTCGACCGCGTGGGCCACCAGCGTTTCCAGAGACACATCGTCCAGAATCGATTCATTGGTCGACGCCAGCACAATGCCGGGCGCAGCGCCCGCCACCAGCGCTTCCACCCAGCGCGGCGCACACAAGCACCAGCGGTCACCGGGCTTGAGGCCGGCAAAGCCCCATTCCGGCCGTGGCGTGGACAAGTCATTGCCGCGTTGCCTGGAAAACTTGAGGAAATCGGCCGTCATCTCGGCGCACACCGTGTGCTGGCCCTGGTCTTCGGGATGCTGGCTGCAGCAGCCGTCGCGCATAAAGCCGGTCAGCGGGTCCATGCTGCAGGCAATTAGCGGTTGCCCCAGCACGTTAAGGTCGGTGGGATGTGGCATGGTCAATGCTCCGCCACGACCTGCATCCCGTCATAGCCAACCTCGATGCCGGCGGGCATGCGGGCCGACAAGGCGTGATATTCCAGCTCGTGGGTCATGTGAATAAAAATGGTACGACGTGCGCCGATGCGCGCTGCCGCGTCCAGCGCCTGATCGACGCCAAAATGCGTGGGGTGCGGCACCGGCCGCAAGCAATCCAGAAACAACACGTCCAGCCCGTGCAGGCGCGCGTAAGTCTCGTCCGGAATATGCGATACGTCGGTCACATAGGCGACATTGCCAATGCGAAAACCCAGGATGGGCCATTTGCCATGCATGATCGGCAGCGGAATGATCTCGGTGTCGCCGATGCAAAACGGCTGGTCATCAATCTCATGCAGCGTCAGTACCGGTTTGTCCCAGTACTGGCCCGGCGGCAGCAGCGTATAGCTAAAGCGGCTTTTGATATGTTCGGCCATCAGCGTATTGCCGTAGACCGGAATCGCTTGTTTGTTCAGCCAGCAAAACGCGCGCAGGTCATCGATGCCATGCAGATGGTCGGCGTGCGGATGCGTGTACAGCACGGCGTCGATATGCAGCAGTTGCTCACGCAATACTTGCTGGCGCAGATCGGGGCCGGTGTCGATCAGCAGCGTCAAGCCATTGACCTTGATGACGGCGCTGGCGCGGGTGCGTCGGTTGCGCGGATCGTCCGAGGTGCAGGTGGGGCACTGGCAACCCAGCGCGGGCGAACCGCCGCTGCTGCCCACGCCCAACAGCGTGATCGTCGCGCCCGCACTCACTGCATGGCTCCGGCTTTGTTAAACAGTTTGAAGAAATTGGCGGTGGTGGCGGCGGCGATTTTCTCTACCGGCTCGTTGCGCAAGTCGGCGATATGTTCGGCCACATGGCGCACCCAGGCGGGCTGGTTCATTTTGCCGCGATACGGCATCGGTGCCAGATACGGCGAATCGGTTTCGATCAGCATGCGATCCAGCGGCACGCGTTGCGCCACGTCTTTCAGCTCCACCGCCTTTTTGAACGTAACGATGCCGCTGAACGAGATATAAAAATTGAGCTCCATCGCCGCCTGCGCGACGTCCCAGCTTTCGGTAAAGCAATGCAGCACGCCACCAAATTCATCGGCGCCTTCTTCTTTCATGATGCGTATGGTGTCTTCGGCGGCCGAGCGCGTATGCACAATCAACGGCAGGCCGGTTTGCCGTGCGGCGCGGATATGGTTGCGAAAGCGCTGGCGTTGCCATTCCAGATCGCCAGTCAGGCGGTAATAGTCGAGCCCGGTTTCGCCTATCGCCACCACTTTGGGTTGCGCCGCCAGTTGCACCAGCTGTTCCACCGTCGGCTCTTCGGTGTCTTCGTAATCGGGATGCACGCCGACCGAGGCAAACAGATGCGGCTGGCTTTGCGCCAACGCCAGCACGCTGGGCAGCTCGGGCAGGTTAACCGCCACGCAGAGCGCATGGCTGACCTTGTTGTCGGCCATCGCGGCCAGATGTTGCGGCAGGTTTTCGACCAGCTCCGGAAAATTGAGATGGCAGTGGGAATCTACAAACATGGCGGCAGGCGGGTCCGGTCAGTAAAAAGACAAAGGCCGCATGCAGCGGCCTTGTCATTGTAATTCAAACAGATGGCGGTTCGATGCAGGCAATGCGCCTGCGCCGTCTTACATCGTGTGGGTGGTGCGCGCCGATTGCAGATAGCCGCCCAACAGCGCTTCGATCTTGCTGCGCGCCTGGCTGCCGGCTTCGTTGCTGGAAAACTGCACGCCGATGCCTTGCTGGTGATTGTTATGCGCGCCCTGCGGGGTCAGCCAGATCACGTGGCCCGACACGGCAATCTTGGCCGGATCATCCAGCAGCGATAGCAGCATGAACACTTCATCGCCCAGCCGGTACGGTTTATTGGTGGGGATGAAGATCCCGCCGCCTTTTACAAAGGGCATATACGACGCATACAGCGCCGCTTTCTCTTTGATATTGAGCGACAGCACGCCGGGGCGCGTGGTGCCGGTACGGGCGGGTTGTTCTGCCATGTCAGCGTTTTATCCTGTCAACTTGCCGCGCAGGGCCGCAAGGTAATCAAACAGCAATGCTTCAAAAACCAACCGCACATTCAGCGGATGCTGGGCCAGACGCTGCGCTTGCTGCAGACGCTCGACGTATTTGAGCATACGCGGCGCGCGGTTTGCCAGTTTGGCCAGCATTTCTTTACGGTCGGGATAATATCTAATCCGCCCGGTCAAGCCGAGGCCCACCAGATCATGGGTCCATTTTTGCAGCCAGTCGATCACGCGGGCGGGTTCGACCTTGCTTTTTTCAATTTCGGCCGCCAGCGCCAGTGGGTTGAGCGAGCCCGGCATGCTGATCTGTTCCAGCACACTGTTACGCAGCGGCAGCCATTCTGCACTGGCGTCGTCCAGCGCCGCCAGCGGCGCGCCGCCCGTGTGGGCCAGATGCAACTCGGGCTGCACCACGCCATGTTGCGCCAGCCACGCGCTGGCGCTGGCCAGATCGGGCGTCGCCAACGGCAATACGCGGCAGCGGCTGCGGATGGTGGGCAGCAAACGCCGCGCCGCATGCGCCACCAGAATAAACTGCGCGCCCGCAGGCGGTTCTTCCAGCGTCTTCAAAAACGCATTGGCCGACGCCACATTCATCGCCTCGGCCGGGTACACCACCGTCACGCGCGCGCCTTGCCGATGCGCCGACAAATTGACGAAATCGGCAAGATCACGCACGTCATCCACACCAATAATCGCAGACTTCTTTTTGGCTTTGCTGTCCTCAGCGTCTTCTTCCGGTTCATCGCCCGGCGCCAGCACGCGGTAATCAGGATGGTTGCCCTGCGCCAGCCAGCGACAGCCTTCGCATACGCCGCACGGCGCATCGGTTTTGGCCGGGTCTTCGCACAGATACCAAGCCGCCAGCCGTTCGGCAAAGCGGCGTTTGCCGATGCCGGGTTCGCCGGTCAGCAACAAGGCATGGGGCAGTCGTGCCGGGTCGCGCATCAATTGCGCCCAGTCGTTGTGCTGCCACGGGTACAGATCGTAATTCAGCATGCGGCGTGATCTCGCAGCCACACGCCCAGGCGCGTGTCGAGTTCTTGCTGGATGGCTTCGATGGGCCGCGCGGCGTCGATGACCTGAATCCGTGCCGGATCGGCTGCGGCGCGCGCCAGATAGGCATCGCGCACCCGGGCATGAAATGATTCGGCTTCGCGCTCAAAGCGATCGAGTTGTTCGCGGCTGGCGGCCATACGTGCCTGGCTGATGCCCAGCGGCACGTCAAACAGCAGCGTTAAATCGGGCTGCAGCATATGGCCCGGCTCACCCTGCACCCAGTGTTCCAGCGTGGCCAGACGTTGCACCGGTAAACCGCGGCCACCGCCTTGATAGGCGTAGCTGGCGTCGGTAAAGCGATCGCACAGCACCCATAGGCCACGCGCCAACGCGGGCTCGATCACTTGCACGATATGTTCGCGCCGACCGGCAAACATCAGCAGCGCTTCGGTCTCGATATCCATCGGATGGCTGAGCACCAGCGCGCGCAGTTGTTCGCCCAAGGGCGTGCCACCGGGTTCGCGCGTTTGCACAAAGTCGACGCCGTGTTGGCGCAACCAACCGGCAATCCACTGCAATTGCGTGCTTTTACCCGCGCCGTCGACCCCTTCTACGGTCACAAACCGGCCGCGGGCGCGCTTGGCTACCTGCATGAAATATCTTCCAGAAAATTTGCCCGCGATTGTCGCACGGCCACCGATGGGCTGAAAGCGCCCAGATGTCTTGCCCGCGCTAGTCCGGCCGCACTGCCACCGGCGCGGCCACGCGGCCCGCCAGCGTGTTCTTTAGCAACGCCTCGCCGTCACCTTTGAATTCGGTAAAGAACACGCCGGTTCTAAAGCCATCAAATTCGCTCGATAACACGGTGTACACCACGCGGCTTTTCACTTCGACGATGCGCGGGCGCATGCCCGCTGCGGGTGCGGGCACGCTAATCAGCACGGTCACACGGTCCGACACTGGCAGGCTGTAATCGCTGTGCAGGCTAAAGCCACCCATGCCGATATCAAACGCACGACCGCGAAAAGAAAGGTGGCTGTCTTTGTCTTGATACACGATGGCCACGCGCCAGTTGACCAGATAGCGCGCCTCATTGCGTTTGTTCGACCAGGCCGAATCAAGATAAGAACCTTGAAAATAGCTGTCGTAATTGGCATCGGGTTCGGACATAGGGCGGCTCGTAAGGCAACTTGCAGATTTTGCGATTATAGAGAGGCTGGGCGCGCGGCGTGGCGTTGTGTTGTAGCAGGCTGGCTACGACGAAGGGCGAATTGATGCGTAATCAGCAATAAACCATATCCGATATCGCGCTTTATTGTGCGGATTGCACGCGGCAAACTGGCAAGCATTCTCACCCCAATGTTGATCGGAGCCCGCTCATGTCCCGCATGCCCACCGTTTTTGTTTCGCATGGTTCGCCGATGCTGGCGCTGGGCGCTGGCGCAACGGGCGAGGCCTGGCAACAACTGGCCGCGCGCATTCCACGCCCGAGCGCCATCGTGATGGTATCGGCGCATTGGCACGAAGCCGATAGCGGCGTCACCGGCGCGGCTGAACTCGAAACCATTCATGATTTTTACGGCTTTCCGGCGCCGTTGTATGACGTCAAATATCCGGTGCCGGGCGCGCCACAACTGGCGCGCGCGATCGCCGACGGCTTTGCTGGCGCTGGCTTGCCGGTGACACTGGACCCGCGCCGTGGTGCGGATCATGGCGCATGGGTGCCTCTCAAATCGATGTACCCGCAAGGCGATATTCCGGTGATCCAGATGGCGCTGGATTTGCGCCGCAGCACCGAGTGGCATTTCCAGCTGGGCCAGGCGTTGTCGCAATTACGCGATGCCGGCGTGCTGATTATTGGCTCGGGCAGCATTACGCATAATCTGCGCGACATTGTGCCGGGTGTCAGCAGCGGCCCGCGTATTCCAGACTATGTGCCGGCGTTTATGGACTGGATGCATCAGCACGTCATCGCCAACGACGTGCCAGCGCTGATCGACTATCGCGCGCAAGCACCGGGCGCGGCGCGCGCGCATCCGTCGGAAGACCATTTGCTACCGTTGTATGTGGCGATGGGGGCGGGTGAGGGGGATCAAGCCGAGCGCGTGTATACCGCGATTACTGAAGGCTGTCTGGGTATGGATATTTACGCGTTTGGACAATTGGCCGCCGCGTAATCCAGCCCGGCCGTGCCGCAGTGGCTTACTGCGGGGCCGATTGCGGGGTGTAGACCAGCTTGTCCAGCGCAAAGCCCTGGGCGACGGCTGCATCCTGCGCCGCCTTCAGCTCTTCAGCGCTGAGCTTGGGTGCACGCGCCAATATCCACAGATATTCGTGATTGGGCGTGCCGACCACGGCCCAGCGATATTCCGGTTCCAGGCCGATCACCCAGTAATCACCCGAAAACGGCCAGAAGAAGGTGACTTTAAGCTGCGCATTGCCGCTATTGGGCACGCTGACGGCGGTACCTTTTGATTCATCAAAATTGCCGTCTTCTTTACGACATTTGTTGTCGACCGTGATCTTGCCGTCTTCGCCCACGCCATAAGTGGCCGTGGTGTCGGCCACGCATTTGCGTTGCCAGTACATCGGGTAATGCGCGATTTCGTACCACTTGCCCAGATAACGTTTGATATCCACTTGCGGCACGCTGTGCACGTCTTCCGCCCAGGCGGGGGTCACTTGTGTGGCGAAGGTGGCCAGCAGCAGGGCAATCAGTTTGCGCATCGGGCAAAAGCTCCGGGGTCAGGCGGGGTTGGCGTGGCGGCGGATCTGTTCGGTGATGGTGTCGATCGCCGGTTCAAACTGCAGCGATTTATCAAAATAGTAGTCTGCGCCCAGACGCGCCGCTTTTTTGCGATATGCGGCCTCGCCATGGTTGGTGAGCATGATACGCACCGGCGGCGCCAGCGACGAATTACGCGTGCGCAGATAATCCAGCACGTCAAAGCCGGTGCCTTCGCGCAATTCAATATCGATAATGGCGAGGTCAAAATGCACGCCTTCCAGCGCGTTGATGGCCTCTTCGGCTGAGGCCACCACGGCCACCAGCACGCGATCGCCCAGCTCTTCGCAGCTTTCCTGTACGGATTGCTGTAAAGCCGGCGAGTCTTCCACCAGCAATATCGATACTGGCTGTGCCACCGCAACGGATGGCGGCGCGTAATCCACTTGCGGTTGCACGCGGTATTCGCTCCGGGTCTGTAAAGCTTGTGTACTGATCATGATGGCAGCGCCCCTGCACGCCGGTGAAGCGACTCACAAAACAACGCTGGTCTATCGCCGCATCGGGGTCCGGATTCAGCCGGGCCAGCGGGGCGACATCCCAGCGCTGCTTGATGAAAATCTGGAATGATTCAGGGCTCTACTTTGCCGTGAATCCAACAAACCGACTGTCGGCGGCGTCTGATAGGCCTGTAAGCCGCGTATCGATTTGGCCGCCGGAAATAAAAACCGCGCCGAAGCGCGGTTTGGGTAACGGCATGTGGGCTGATTTACTGCGCGGAAGTCGCTGCAGTCAGTTCCATCCCGGCGTTGTTGGCGTTGTTGGCTTGTACCACCAGCACCTTCACCTGGTCCGGCACCACGGCGGCAATGCCTTGTTGCGGCAGCACCGTAATCAGCCAGTCAGCATTGTGGCTCAGGCTGGTCTGGGTGGAGGTAAACAGCGGCGTCTTCGAACCTGCGTCCGTGACCACCACCGTCACCTGGCCGCCATCGATATCAATCGAATCCTGGCCCGAAGCCGGTACCGCCGATTTGAACTGCACGGCGCTGAAGGTGGGCGTGGAGGTGCTCAGTTGCTGGCCAGCCTGCAACACATAGACATCAACATTGGGTGCGTTAAACGCAGCATTCAGCGAACGCACGCGCGATTTATCCGAGAACAAGCCTTTCTCATACGGATCATCAATCAATACGCCGTCATTGGTCGCGCCCGTGCCCGCAATATACGCCCAGGTATATTTGTGGCCGGTGGCGGCTTTAAAGGTGGAGCTGCTGGCGATGGTGGCATTGGTGCCGCTCAATGCTGCCGTGACGGTGGTATCGGAATCATCGATATCGATATAAGCGCCGGCATACAGGTAATCCATATTGCTGGCGAAAATTGCATTGTTTTTAAAGGTATCGATCTTGGCGCTATTCGGAAACGCATTAACGACGCGCAACGACGGCTTGCTGAGGCCCAGGCGGTCATCGACGCCATCATCGCCACCGCATGCACTCAGCGCGAGTGCCGAACCCAGCGTGGCCGCCAGCACCAGCGGTTTGATCCAGCGACGACCGGCCGCAAAAATGTTTTGATTGGAAGTGTTTGCCATGTTGATTCTCCGTGCACGCAAGGTATTTATCTGAAAGCGCGGTTGCGCTAGTGGTCGCCATATTGATTTCAAAATGTATATGGGCCTACCAGTGCGTTACGGAGTCCTGCGCAAGAAAGTCCCTACACGATTGTGGGAATTCGCCGTTTAAAACGGCGCTTTGTGTCTCACAATAAATGCGGACGTGCGCCGGTATATGCCAATTGAATAAAACCGCGCTGTTTTTTACAAAACGGATTTGTAAACATTGCGATTTTGTTGCAACGCTCATCGTAATCCTGCGCTAATTCGCAAATGAATTGATCACGCAGATCGCTAGGCACGCCCCTCAACTTCATAGACAGCAGCGATGTCACTTTGTAACCTTGCTGCGCGCAAGCCCACCCATCTGAAGAACCCTGCACAAGATCGTCCAGACCCATGAGAACACTTTTCCATCGCATCGCCGCGCCGCTGTTGGCCGCACTCTGCCTGAGCGCACCGCAGACCTGGGCGGCCGCCACGCAATGCCCGGCGATGTTTGCACAAGGCGCTGCGCCTGATGTGCTGCAAGCCAATATCGCGCAGAAAACCCGTCCGCTGTGCTTTGAGTCCTATTCGGTGCTGTATTCCGGCATCGCGCTGGCGCCGCTGTGGAGCGCCGAACATCTAACCCGCGCCAATCTGGTTAAAGCGCATGCGCTGACGCGGGTTGATCATTTTCATGAAGAGCCACTGCTGAAAGACATGCCGCACGCCACGCTGGCTGACTTTAGCCGCAGCGGTTTTGATCGCGGCCATATGAGCCCTAACGGCGACATGCCCGATACCACCGCGCAGTTCCAGAGTTTTTCGCTGGCCAATATGGTGGCGCAATCGCCGCCCAATAATCGGGGCGTGTGGGCCGGCATCGAAGCCGCCGCGCGTGATATTGCCAGCAAGGATGGCGAGGCTTATGTAGTTACCGGCCCCATCTTTGAAGGCAGTTCGCTGCAAAAGCTGAAAGGCCACGTGCTGGTGCCGACGTTTTTGTTCAAGGCCATCTATTCGCCGCAGCGCCAACTGGCGGGCGCATGGATCGTGCCCAACGCACCGGGCTCGGATTACAAGGTGGTCACGCTCGCGCAGCTGTCACAGCGCGCGCATATTGATCCGTTTCCCACGCTTGGCGCCGCCATCAAAGCCAAAGCATGGGCCTTGCCCGCACCGACCGAATCGCACCATGTCAGCGTGTCGAACGCCAAAACCAACAAGGTTCAGCCCGATCAATCCACCGATCAAAGCCTGACCGACTGGTTTCAGTACGAGCTGATGCGCATGCTCAAGCAGATCAACAAAGCGCTGTAATGCGCGACAGGAGCACAACCATGGCATTTGTCCCCTATGCCAATGAGGCCGATGCGCTGCAACTGGCCGAATTCAATATCGAAAACCGGCTGGACCGGGTGTCCTTGTTTGGTTCGCTGGATCTCACCCGCGACAAAGTGGGGTTGCAGCATGCGCTGCACTTGCAGGCGCTGCTTAATGACGTGGTCGCCGCCTTGCAAGCGGACAACGCGTTGCCCGAGCAAGTGGCGGTTGCCGATATCGAAACCGGGCCCAATCCGTTCGCGTAATGCGCCGGGGAGATCCGCGCATCGTTGCACACGTAATCGACCACCTACGGCAGATCGCGCTACGGCGCGGGCGGTGGCGGGCCGGGTAGGGCAGTAAGCTGCAGACATTCAATCCAGGATGTCACACAGCCGTCATGAAACTCCCTCGCCCCGCCGAACGCCACGCGCTGCTGATCCAGCGCCGCAATGAAAAGATGGCGCGCTCCGCCCACGCCTATGTGCGCGGCAATACCGTGCAGTTTTACGAATGGCTGCACAGCCAACGCGGCCGCCGCTTGCCCAAGGGCCCGCCCGTGTGGATTTGCGGCGACTGCCACGTGGGCAATCTGGGCCCCACCGGCGACAAGCATGGCCGCATCGCCATGCATATCCGCGATCTGGATCAAACCGTGATCGGCAACCCGGTGCACGATCTGGTGCGGCTAGCGCTGTCTCTGGCGATGGCCGCGCGCAGCTCCGATCTGCCGGGCGTCACCACCGCGCGCATGCTCGAAGAAATGATGCGCGGCTATGAATACGCATTTAGCGATGAAGCCGAAGACACGCCCGAACGCCCGCGCCAGGTGAAAGCCGGGCTGCGCGATGCGGTGCAACGCACGTGGAAAAATCTGGCGCAAGAACGTATCGAAGATGCCCGTCCCACTATTCCGCTGGGCCGTCACTTCTGGCCGCTGGCGCGCGACGAAAAAGCCGCCATTCGCAAGCTGTGCGAAACGCCGGAACTGCATGAACTGGTTACGGCGCTCAAATCGCGCCCCAATCATGCCTCAGTGGAAGTGCTGGATGCCGCGTATTGGGTTAAAGGCTGCAGTTCGCTGGGCCTGTTGCGCTACGCCGTATTGCTGGCGGTGGGCGGCGACAAGGACAAGGACTTTTGCCTGGTCGATATCAAACAAGCCATCGCCGCTGCCGCCCCGCGCGCATCGCGCGTGCATATGCCGCGCGACAACGCGCGCCGCGTAGTGGAAGGCGCGCGCAATCTGTCGCCCGCGCTGGGCAACCGCATGTTTGCCACCCGCTTTCTGGATCAGGGCGTGTTTGTGCGCGAACTGCTGCCGCAAGATTTAAAGCTGGAGCTGGATCAGCTTAACGAAGGCGAAGCGATGCGTGCCGCCGGTTACCTGGCGCAAGTGGTGGGCCAGGCGCACGCGCGGCAGATGGACGCCGCCACCCGTTTGCGCTGGCGCGCCGAGCTGCAGAAAGATCGCAGCAAAAGTTTTGAAGCGCCGTCCTGGTTATGGACCAGCGTGGTGCAACTGGTGGGCAGCCACGAACAAGGCTATCTGGAACATTGCCGCCGCTTTGCCATGGGGACGTGAAACAGCGCGCCAGGCCTTATGGCCCGCGCTACATAACCAATTCACATAATTTTATGAAAAGAAAGATTTGCCGGGTCTAAGCCCCCTCGGTAACAATGCCGGGTGCTGACCGAACGGCCAGCCGTCGCGTCGTGTCCGCATAAAAACTGGCTAGCAGTTGCTGATGCCCCCAACCGCGCACGCGGGCCTTTTCCACTACAGTGACAAGGCCCGCCGCGTTGTGCGTGGCGGTCTCTGCAGCAGACCCACAAGGTTACCGAGTGATTGAATTTATTGATGTCCACAAGTCGTTCAAGGTGGACGGGCGCGATATTCCCGCCCTTAACGGCATAGACCTCAAGATCGAGGCCGGCCAGATCTTTGGCATTATCGGCCATTCCGGCGCGGGCAAATCCACGCTGGTGCGCCATATCAACCTGCTGGAAAAGCCCACCCGCGGCCGCATCCTGATCGGCGGCGAAGACATCACCGCGCGTGATGCCGCCGGCCTGCGCGAAATGCGCCGTGGCATCGGCATGATTTTCCAGCACTTTAATTTGCTGTCGAGCAAGACCGTGGCCGAGAACATTGCGTTTCCGCTGCGCCTGGCGGGCACGCCCACCGCAAAAATCCATCAGCGCGTAAACGAACTGATTGCCCGCGTGGGCCTGGAAGAACACGCGCGCAAATATCCGGCGCAATTGTCGGGCGGGCAAAAGCAACGCGTCGGCATTGCGCGCGCCCTGGCCACCGGCCCGCGCATCTTGTTGTGCGACGAGGCGACCAGCGCGCTCGACCCACAAACCACGCAATCGGTGCTGCAATTGCTGGCCGAGATCAACCGCGAATTCAATCTGACCATCGTGGTGATTACGCACGAGATGGACGTGATCCGCCGCATCGGCGACCGCGTGGCGGTGCTGGATGCGGGCCGCGTGGTGGAAACCGGCCCGGTGGCGGACGTTTTTTTGCACCCCCAACACCAGACCACGCAACGCTTTGTGCGCGAAGCCGAAAACGTGGACGAGCAAGAAGAACACGCCGCGTTTGAACATGTGCCCGGCCGCATTATCCGGCTGACTTTCCGCGGCGAAAGCACCTACCAACCGGTGCTGGGCCAGGTGGCGCGTGAAACCGGCGTTGATTTCTCCATCCTGTCCGGTCGCATCGACCGCATCAAAGACACGCCGTACGGCCAGCTGACCCTGTCGCTGACTGACGGCCAGCCCGACGCCGCATTGCAACGCTTTGCCGCCGCGGGCCTGACCGTTGAGGTATTGCGCGCATGAACGAACTGTTTGTTAACGTCGACTGGAGCGACATCTGGCAAGCCACGCAAGACACCTTGCTGATGCTGGGCGGCTCGCTGCTGTTTACGCTGATCCTGGGCTTGCCGCTGGGCGTGCTGCTGTTTTTAACCGGACCACGCCAGTTGCTGGACCAACCGGCGGCGTATCGCGTCATCGCGTTGATCGTCAATGTGCTGCGTTCGATTCCGTTTGTGATTTTGCTGATCGTGCTGATCCCGTTTACCACCTGGCTGGTGGGCACGTCGCTGGGCGTGCTGGGCGCGATTCCGCCGCTGGTAATCGGCGCTGCGCCGTTCTTTGCCCGGCTGGTGGAAACCGCCTTGCGCGAAGTGGACCGCGGCATTATCGAAGCCACCCAGGCCATGGGCGCCAGCACGCGCCAGATTGTATTTGGTGCCCTGTTACCCGAGGCGCGCCCCGGCATTCTGGCTGGCGCCACCATCACCGCCATTACGCTGGTGTCTTATACCGCGATGTCGGGCTTGATCGGCGGCGGCGGCTTGGGCGATCTGGCCATCCGCTACGGCTATCAACGCTTTCAGACCGATGTGATGGTGGTGACCGTGCTGGTGCTGATTGTGCTGGTGCAGTTGCTGCAGATGATTGGCGACAAGCTGGTCCGCCATTTTTCGCGCCGCTGAGACCGCAATCACGATGAGCCCACGCGCCTGTATCCGCCGACTCTGGTTCAACTGTTGAACCGGGAATGACGCCCTCCACCCTGTTTAAAACTGCACCGCCGGCAATCTCGCCGAGTGGTGCGCTCCAACCCTGAAAAAGGAAACCGTAAATCATGAAAAAAGTGCTGACCCTGCTGGTCGCCGCGTTGGCGCTCAACGCCCACGCTGCCGAAAAACTGACCGTTGCCGCCACCGCCGTGCCGCACGCCGAAATCCTCGAATTTGTGAAGCCGGCCCTGGCCAAGCAAGGCGTGGACCTCGAAGTAAAAGTGTTCAGCGACTACGTGCAACCCAACATCCAGGTGGCGGAAAAGCGCATCGACGCCAACTTCTTCCAGCACAAGCCTTACCTGGCTGAGTTCAACAAAGGCAAGGGCACCAATCTGGTTCCCGTGGTCGGCGTGCACGTGGAGCCGTTTGGCGCGTATTCCACCAAAGTCAAAAAGCTGGCTGATCTGAAAGATGGCGCCACCGTCGCCATCCCCAACGACGCCACCAACGGCGGCCGCGCGCTGCTGCTGCTGGACAAGGCAGGCATCATCAAGCTGAAAGACGCCAACAACATCCTGGCCACCCCGAAAGACGTGGAAGGCAACCCGAAACACCTGCAGTTCAAACCGCTGGAAGCCGCCACGCTGCCGCGCGTGCTGAACGAAGTGGATCTGGCGCTGATCAACACCAACTACGCGCTGGCCGCCAAACTGAACCCGACCAAAGACGCCCTGGTGATCGAAGGCGCGCAATCGCCGTACGTGAACTACCTGGTGGCACGCCCGGATAACAAAGACAGCGACGCCATCAAAAAACTGGCCGCCGCACTGACCACCCCGGAAGTGAAGAAGTTTATCGAACAGAAATACCAGGGCGCGGTTGTACCCGCGTTCTAAGTCGTGATGCCGTTGCTTGACGGCTGCACTGGCTAAAAAACAGCCCCGGAATTGCGGCGATTAAATGCTGCGGTTTCGGGGCTGTTGTCGTTTGGGGCGGGGTGCCACGCCGGTCGCCACGGCATGGGGCATTCGATCCGGTTATAAATGTGCGCCGCGATCAATGCGCCTAAGACCGGTAGGCAGAGCAGGGCAGGGCGGCGGGGACTTTGAAGTTTGCGAAACGCTCGCACACCAAGCCAGGCGGGAAACCCCGCAAATGGCAGAAGTTCTGCCCGATGGCTTTGAATGGTGGGTCTTGACCCACCCTATGGGAGGCGGCGAGTGAAATTGAAAATCGAGACAGCGGCGGCCATGCGAAATTAACGCGTTAAGCAGGCGGTGCAGATGTTCACCGTCACCCGTCGCATCCACGCCCACCCGATGTTGCGCAGCAACGAGGCAGCAAGCTTGGCAAGCCCGCGAATGGTGGTGGTTCTTCTCAGCGGCTTTGGGTGGTGGGTCTAGACCCACCCTATGGGAAGTGGCGAATGCAATTGAAAATCGAGACAGCCGTGGCCATGCGAAATTAGCGCGTTAAGCAAGCGGTGCGGACGTTCACCGTCACCCGTCGCATCCACGCCCACCCGATGTTGCGCAGCAACGAGGCCAGCGATGGTGGCTATGCCACGCCATTTCCTGAGCGCGCGAAGGTAGGAGACCGGCTTTATGGGCTCCGACTGAGCGTCGCGTCCGCGGAGCGGCAGCTGGAGGCGTGGAAGTAACAGACGGTCCGTTTCGGCTTTTGACCTGCGGGGCCCCTGGCGAGCGAAGGATTCGCGAGTGGGGTCGCCTTTCTTTTGGTTACTTCTTCTTTGGCGAAGCAAAGTTGCACGATAAGTCTTCACTGAAAACCAACGTGCTCCCGGGCACCCCCGGGTATCAAAACATGCGCCGCAGGCACAAGCGGTTAACGGTTTATTCGGCACCAGCCGAACATCAAAACATGCGCCGCAGGCTCAAGCGGTTAAAGGTGAGCCCCGCCCAAGCAGGACCCCCCAAAAACGCGCCGCAGGCTACTTACCAAGCCCACCGCGTAATACTGTACCCAACCCGAACCTGATTGGTATGCGCGTTATACCCCTCCAGATCCTCGCCATAGCCCGTAAAGTAATCCGCAAACAAATACCCCCCCAACCCGCGCCAGATCCGCGCCACCGGGTAAGTCGCCTGGAATTCCGCGCTGCCGTAATCCGACTTGGTGCCCTTACGCAGCGTAGTCGCAAACTGCCAGCCGTTGGCATTGCCATAGCTCACGTTCAGATCCACATACCCGCGGTAATTGCGCATATCCGGGTTGTCGCTATCGATCGGATACCAGTACAACTTGGGCGCCACCACCCATTCGTTTTTGGTCGGATCGCCAAAGTGCAGGATGGGCTCCACGTACACGCTGTTAAAGCTGCGCGAACCCGGATCACCCTTGCCGTTGGATTCGTGGCGCAAGCCTGCTTCCAGACCCAGGCGGCGATACCAGCTGGACTGAATGCCGGTGTCCGGCACGTAGTAGAACAGGCTGGGCATATAGCTGCTGTCATCAAACGGATGCGATTTTTCCGACAGGTTCCAGAACGAGCGCTGGCTATAGGCAAAGTAAATGTTATCGAGGAACGAACGCGACGCCGGGTCGGCCGGCAGCATCAGCCGGTATTTAAAGCTGATCTGGAACTTGGCATTCCAGTCGCCATTTTTGCCCACCGCAAAGTACATCGGCTCATAGCCGGTCAGCCGGCTTTCGGTGCTGCGCAGCAACGCCGCGGTATCGGTATCCAGACCGCCGGGCGTGGCCACTTGCGCGGCGGCGACGGCGGCCGTGGCCGTGGTGGGTGCGGCAGCGCCGTATTGCACCAGGTTGTCGGTGGCCTTGGTATTGGCGGCGTCCGCTTGCGCGGCTTTCTCGGCCTCCACCTTGGCTTTCAGCGTGGCCTTGTCGCCCTGGTCAATGGCGATCAGCACCGGCGCGGTATCAAAGCCAATCACCTGCACGCGCACCGCGCCGCGCAAGGTGGTCGGCAGCGCGGTGGAATACGCCACGCGGCGGAATTCGCCCGGCTTCAGCGACACGTTGTCGCCGCTGTTACCCACGCGCGTCAGCGTAAACGGCGCCAGATTGGGAAAATCGGCGTTGCTGACGGTGGCCTGGATTTGCGGCGGGATGGCAACGGCAAGATTGGCTTGCGTCGGGTTATCAATCAGCAAGGTCAGGGTCAGCGGCGCGCCCGGCTGCACGCTGCTGGCCGGATGCAATACGTTGACTTCGGCCAGCGCGGGCAGGCTGATCAAGGCCAGTGCGCACGCCAGCGCACGCAAGTTAAATGGTCGTTTAAGCGGGTGGTGCAAGGTCGACGTCGGCATGGCTGGTAGTTCCGTGGTTTTTATGATGATTCTGTAAAAGCGCCCGCATGGATCTCAGGCGGGCGCTTGCTTAACACTGGCCGGGATCACCGGGTCGCAACGGCAGCTCAACAGTAAAGGTGGAGCCTTCGCCCAGGCGGCTTTGCAAGGTAATGCGGCCGCCTTGGGCTTCCACAATCTGGCCGACAATAAACAGGCCAAGCCCCAGACCGCCCATTTCGTTGAATTCCACCGCGCGTTCAAACAACTGGAAAATTCGCTGCTGGTTTTCTTCGGCAATACCAATGCCGTGATCTTTAACGCTGAACCAGGCTTTGCCATTGTCGGCGCGCACGGTAATGGCAATCGGGCGGTTGGCGCCGTAACGGATGGCGTTGGTAATCAGATTGGTCACCACCTGATCCAGCCGGTAGCGGTCCCATTCGCCGATCACCGGTTCGGGCGCATCCAGCGTGTAGCCTTTGTTTACCAGCGTCAGTTGTTCGTCAAAGCGGTCGACGATTTCGCGCACGTGTTCGGCCAGATCAAACTTCTCGGGCTTGAACGACAACTTGCCGCCGCGTATGCGCGAGATATCCAGCATGTCGTCAATCAGCCGCAACACGCCTTCGACGATGCGACCATCGGTCTCGACCATTTTTTCGATCTTGGCTTGGGCAAACGCGGCGGTATTGCCCTGACGCAGATGGCGTGCGCGCAGCTGGTTTTGCAACTTGAGCGAGGTCAGCGGCGTTTTCAGTTCATGCGAGGCAATCGACATGAAGTCATCGCGGATGCGTACCGCTTGTTGCAGTTCGCCCTGGGCCGCTTGCAGCTGGCACAGCAGTTTTTCCTGCTGCGCGCGGCTGGCCTGCAAGGCTTCCAGCTGGCGGCGCATGGCCAGCCGCTGCTGGTGCAATTCGATAAACACGTTGATCTTGGATTTGACCGCATGAATATCCAGCGGCTTGTGCAGAAAATCGACCGCGCCGGTTTCATAACCTTTAAACGCGTAGTTCATGCCTTTGTCGTTGGCGGTCACAAACACAATCGGGATGTGCTTGGATTTTTCGGTGCCGCGCATCAGTTCGGCCAGTTCAAAGCCGTTCATGCCGGGCATTTGCACATCAATCAGCGCCAGCGCGAAGTCGTGCTGCAGCACCAGTTCGAGGGCCTGCTCGCCCGAGCGCGCGCTGAAGATCTGTACATCGTCGCGCCGGATCAGCGCTTCCAGCGCCATCAGATTCTCTTGCAGATCGTCGACGATCAGCAGATTGGTGCGTTCCTGAATATCCAGCAACGCGGGTTGCTCATTGGGCGCCATGACGGCCTCCTGGTTGCAACGTCGCCAGCCACTGCCCGATGGCGGTGGCGGTCAAGATTTGAGCGGTGGGGACTGCGGCCAGGGCCGCTTCGGGCATGGTGGCCACCAGCGCGTCGGCCGGGTCTTGCACCACGGCGCTACCGCCGGCTTGCTGCACGCGCGCCAGTCCGGCCGCGCCGTCTTCATTGGCGCCGGTCAGCACCACGCCGATGGCTTTGCTGCCCAGCGCTTGCGCGGCCGAATCAAACAGCACATCGATGGCGGGGCGGCAAAACAGCACCGGATCATCCACAGACAACGCCAGCGTGCCATCGGTTTCGATCAACAAGTGATAGCCGGGCGGGGCAAAGTAGATCACGCCAGCCACCAACGGTTCTTTTTCGTCGGCTTCTTTGGTCAGCAGGCGCACGCGCGGGCTGAACACCTCGACCAGCAAGCTAGGTCCTTCAGACGGCTGGTGCAAAACCACCACCACCGCGGCCGGATAGTCGGCAGGCAATTGCGGCAGGATGCGGTTGAGCGCTTCCACGCCGCCCGCAGATGCGCCGATCAGCACCGTTAACGGCAGCGCATGCGTTTGCGGTTGGGCGGAACGGATCGTAGCCATGGTCAGACCTTGCGATAGATACGTTCGCGCGCTTCAAACGGCTCGAAGTTTTGCGCGTAATCGGAAAACTGCACGGTCTCTTTCGAGCCGAGCCCCATAAAACCGCGATGCACCAGCGAGTTGTGAAACAGGCCAAAGGCGCGGTTCTGCAACGGCCGGTTGAAATAGATCAGCACATTGCGGCACGAGATAAAGTGCATCTCGGAAAACACGCTGTCGGTGGCCAGGCTGTGGTCGGCAAACGTGATATTGCGTTTCAGCGATTTATCGAACAGCGCCGAGCCGTAACCGGCGGTGTAGTAATCCGAGAACGACGACTTGCCGCCTGCCTTCTGATAATTGCTGGTAAACAATTTCATGCTGTCCAGCGCAAAGATGCCGGCTTCGGCCCGTTCCAGGCTGTGCGGATTGATATCCGTCGCGTAAATGATGGCGCGCTCAAGCAGGTTTTCTTCCTTGAGCAAAATCGCCATCGAATACACTTCTTCGCCGGTGCTGCAGCCGGCAATCCAGATCTTGAACGACGGCCACGTGCGCAAGATCGGCACCACCTGCTCGCGGATCGCCCGAAAGTAAGACGGGTCGCGAAACATCTCGGATACCGGAATCGTCAGGTACTGCAGCAAATCCAGAAAACGGTCGGGCTTGTGCAGAATCTGGTCTTGCAGCTGCGAGACCGTCGCCACTTCCAGTTGCGTCAGCGCGTGCAACACGCGCCGCTTCATCGAGGCGGGCGAATAGTTGCGGAAGTCGTAGTTGTATTTGAGGTAGATGGCGTCTACCAACAGTTTCAGCTCGATATCCAGTTCAGCGGCCGGATACATCACAGGCTCCCGATCTTGGGCATCCACACCCGGATCAGGCTGACCAGCTTGTCCAGATCGATGGGCTTGGCCAGATAATCGTTGGCGCCTGCCTGCAGACACTTCTCTTGATCATCGCGCATTGCCTTGGCCGTGACGGCAATAATCGGCAGACGGCTAAAGCGCGCCTGCTCGCGGATGCGGCGCATGGCTTCAAAACCATCCATCTGCGGCATCATGATGTCCATCAGCACCAGGTCGATATCCGGATCGGCGTCCAGTTTTTCCAGCGCTTCGATGCCGTTGCGGCCAATTTCGACCTTGGCGCCTTTTTGTTCCAGCGCGCTGGTCAGCGCAAAGATATTGCGCACATCGTCGTCCACCAGCAGGATCTTGCGGCCTTCAAACGCCTTCTCACGATTACGCGCCACCTTCAGCATTTGCTGGCGTTCGGGCGCAAGCGTGTTTTCCACGCGATGCAGGAACAGCGTCACTTCGTCCAGCAAGCGCTCGGGCGAGCGCGCGCCTTTGATAATGATGGAGCGCGAATAGCGGCGTAGTTCGTTTTCTTCCGCGCGCGACAATTCGCGCCCGGTGTAGACGATGACCGGCGGGAAGGAACACAGATCATCGCTGGCCATGCGTTGCAGCAACTCGTGGCCCGCCATGTCCGGCAGCGTCAAGTCCACCACCATGCAATCGAATACGGTCTCTTTCAGTTGCGCCAATGCTTCTTCGGCCAGCGCGACGGCGGTGATGCGCACGTCTTCGTCGGCGATCAGTTGCGTCATGCTTTCGCGCTGGCGGGCGTCGTCTTCCACCACCAGCACGTGTTTGATCTTTTGCGACAGCTTGGTCTCGATCTTGCGGAATACATCCAGCAAGGCTTCGCGGTCAGCCGGCTTGAGCGCGTAACCGATCGCACCCAATTGCAGAGCCGCCTGCGAGCTATCCACGCCCGATACCATATGCACCGGAATATGCCGGGTGGAGGTTTCTTCTTTCAGCCGCTCCAATACGGTCAGGCCGGAATGGTCGGGCAGTTTCATATCCAGCAAGACGGCATCGGGCACGTAACGCTGCGCCAGCTTCAGGCCCTCGCCCGCACTGTGCGCGACGATGCAGTTAAAGCCTTTCTCGTGGCCCAATGCGGCCAGCACCTGCGAAAACTCGGGCTCATCTTCGATAATCAGCACGGTGCGGCGATCGGGGCGCAGCACGTCGCGGTCGTCCTGCACCGCCGGGCTTTCCGGCTCCTCGGCGGCTGCCGGGGTGTAGGTTTCGATCGGAGCAGGGGCGGGCACCGACAGCGCGGGCAGGCGCGCCGGAATCTGCGTTTGCACCAGACCGTCGTCATCCACCGAAATCTCACGCGCCACGGTGAGCGTAAACACGCTGCCTTCGCCCACTTTGCTGTGCACGGTGATATCGCCGCCCAGCAAGTGCGCCAGATCGCGCGAGATGCTCAGGCCCAGGCCCGTGCCGCCGTATTTGCGGTTGGTGGCGCCATCGGCCTGGCTGAATGCGCCAAAGATATGTTCGAGATATTCCTCGGCAATGCCGATACCGGTGTCGCGTACGTCAAACGCCACATGGCCATCCGGCGCAGCGCGCGCGGTCAGCGTGACGCGACCTTTGTCGGTAAATTTGAGCGCGTTGGACAGCAGGTTTTTCAGAATCTGTTGCAGTCGCGACGGGTCGGTATACATCTGCGGCGGCAGCGAGGGCTCCAGCACAATCTCGAAATCGATATTGCGCGAAGCGGCCAGCGGGCGGAACAGCTGTTCCAGCGGCTCCAGCGCGCCACGCGGCGTAATACTTTGCGGCCACAATTCCAGCTTGCCGGCCTCAACCTTGGACAGATCCAGAATGTCGTTGATCAGCGTCAGCAGATCATTGCCCGCCGAGTAGATCGACTGGGCAAACTTGACCTGTTCAGCGTCCAGATTGCCGTTGGGGTTGTCTGACAGCAGCTTGGCCAGGATCAGCGCGCTGTTAAGCGGCGTGCGCAGCTCGTGCGACATATTGGCCAGGAATTCGCTCTTGTAGCGGCTGGTGCGACCCAGCTCTTCGGCGCGCGCTTCCAGCTGCAGATGCGCTTCACGCAGCGCCTTGTTGCGCTCTTCCACCATGGCTTTCTGCTGCAACAGCGCTTCGGTCTGTTCGCCCAGTTGTTCGTTGTTCTGTTCCAGCTCGGCTTGCTGGCTTTCCAGGCGGACTTGCGATTCTTTGAGCGTGCGCGACTGTTCTTCCAGCTCTTCGTTGGCGACTTTCAGTTCTTCTTGCTGCGCTTGCAGTTCTTCGTTCAGCTGTTGAGTTTCGGCCAGCACATCTTGCAGCCGCTCGCGGTACATCGCCGATTCGATGGCGGTGCCGATGTTGTACGACGCCAGGCGCGCAAACTCTTCCAGCATCGGCGGCACTTCGCTGGCAAAGCCCAGTTCGATGACGGTGTTGACCTTGCGCTCGCCCTGCGCCGGCATGATCAGCACGGCGCGCGGCGCGGTCTGGCCCAGCGCGGAGGCCACGCGGATATAGGTTTCCGGCAGATCGGTCAGCAGCATGATGCGGTTTTCAGCCGCGGCCTGGCCGGACAAGCCCTGCGCCAGCTCAAACTGGTTGCGCGCATGGGCGGCGTCTTCCGACCAGGCGTAGTGCGCCATACGCTGAAAATGCCGGTTGTCGCGGGTGACATAAATTGCACCCACCGAGGCGCCGAGAAAATTAACCAGAAAATTAAGAATATTGTCCGACAGCGTGCCCAGCGCCTGTTCGCCCAGCATGCGCTGACCCAGCTCGCCCTGGCCGGTTTTCAGCCAGGCCTGGCGTTCCAGTTGTTCGGTGTGCAGTTGCTGCTGACCCAGCGTGGTGGCATACACCGCGCTCAGGGTCTTGAGCTGGCGGCGGCCGTTAAACGCCATCAACGCGCCTGCCACGACACCCACCAGGATGGTGGCAATCACCAGCCAGGTAATGGTGTCGCTGGCTTCGCGGTTACGTTGCGCGCGCAGCGCTTCTTGCGCCTGAATAATCTGGGTAAAGAAGCCGCGCATATCGTCCATGCGGCGTTTGCCTTCTTCGGCATCCGCGCCCAGCACCTGCTTTTGTGCCTCTGGGTCGGCGGAGCCTTTGAGCGTAATCATGCGTGCGGCGTAATTGCGCCAGTCTTTGTAGCCGGTTTCACCGCGACCCAGCCATGCCACCTGGTTGGGGTACTCGGCCAGCAAATCACGCAGTTCGCTGATGCTGGTGGGCAGGTTGGTGGCGGCGCTGTTATACGGGTCGAGGAAGACTTCGCGTCCGGTGAGCAGATAGCCGCGCAGGCCAGTCTCGGCATCGATCAACTGTTTGACGGCCTGGTTGGTTTTGCCGATGACCTGATCCGCATGGTCCACCCAGCGGTTCACGTTCATCAAATAGAACACCAACGAAATGAAAATGGCCGACATGACGCCCGCCACCAGCAGCGGCAGGCTGACGTTGCGTACCAGGATGGCACGGAATGTTTGTTCCGGGATGGCGGCGGGAGCGCTTCGGTTCATGGCTTCTTCATCGGGTGGCAACCTGCGGCCAGATGCACTGATCGCCCGCGCGCAAATAACGCGAGGGCGATCAGGCAGGCCACGCCAACAGGCGGCAACCAAGGGTTATCGCCACCGGTATTGCGCCGCTGCACCCGGCCCGTACGGGCATGGCAAAGCGGCCGCATACAGGCGGCCTTTATAAGTGTTTGGTGTTTTTTGATACCGCAAAGCGACACTTCGGAGTTGGGGTAATACGCCTGTCCGCGGTGCCTCAGAATTACGCGTTGGCTGGTGATTGCGATTGCGAGTCTTGCAATATTTGCAATTCGCAAATGCTATTCCAGTTAATCGGTAATTCCATTACGGTAAATCGCTGGGGATTCTGTCATGCAGCAATCCAGATCGATGTAGGCATTTATCCTACATCAATGTAAGTGCTGGCATGATTTTTAGAAATGCGACATCTCTTTATGCTGCGAGACTACCAAACCGGCTATTGCAGCCGGTCTGGGTAGTACGCAAAGCGGCAAACGCGCGCAATTGAAATCGGAATTGGCGCTCAGGCCAGTTTGGTATCGGTCGCGTCATCCGGGTTTTGCACGCCGGTGGCAAATTCGACTTCGTATTCTTCGCGCTCGCTGCGGGCTTCTTCCGATTCATCCGCGCCGCTGTTTTCTTCCATGCGGCGAATGGCGGGGCTGACCGGATCGTCGCCCAACGGCGCGTCGTCTACCTGCAAGGTGTCGTCTTCGTCAGGCAGCGCCTCAACATCCAGCTGGTTGAGTGCATCATCCAGCGAAGTGCGTTCGGTGATTTCGGCGGTATCGCCGTTTTCTTCGGAAGCCCAATCGCCCAAGCCGCTATTGCGGGTGGACAGATCGCGCTGAGTATCGCGGTCCAGAGAAAAATCGGTATTGTTGTTGGGTGTGGAAGTAGCCATTGTCTTCTCCTCAATTAATATGTTGGGGTCGTCGCGCAATTGCGCATTGCCCAGACTTGAACCAAGTATGGCAAAATCGCCGACGGTTCCTGATCGGTGTTGCGCGGTAATGGCTGTAGGACTTCCGGATCATGCAACGATTGCGCGGTTTTGCTAAATCCGCAGGTATTGCGACGGAATCGGCCACTGAACCATCTTATCCAACCGGGCCATGATCGGGCCTGGCAATTCGGGTGCCGCCGCTGGGCGCCACAAGCAGGATGAACGTCCTGCAAGGAGCAGCAATTGAGCAATAATTTGCCGGATCAAAGCCTGGACGATTGCGCGTCAGAGCCGATTCATATTCCCGGCAGTATTCAGCCACACGGCTTTATGCTGGTGCTGGCCGAGGGCTCGTTGACGGTGTTGCAGGCCAGCGCCAATTGCGCCCAGTTGCTGGGCGCGCCGCCCGAGCAGTTGCTGGGCCAGCCGCTGGCCAGTTTGCTGCGCGACCAGACCGATCTGACCGGCCGCATCGATGCGCTGCTGGAACAAGACAGTAACCCGTCGCACTTTGGCGAGGTGGGGTTTGTCTGCAACGCGCAAGCCCGGTTCGAGATGATGGTGCATCGGCACGATGGCGTGCTGATCGCCGAATTCGAACCGCAGGCCAGCGCACACGATTCGTTTACCACGCTATACCCGCTGGTGCGCCATTTTGTCGGCCAGTTGCAAGAGGCCGGATCGGTGCCCGCGCTGTGCGAACTGGCGGCGCAACAAGCCAGAAAGCTGACCGGCTTTGGCCGCGTCATGGTGTACCGCTTTGATGCCGATTATCACGGCCAGGTGCTGGCCGAAGCGCTTGACCCCGGCTACGACAGTTATCTGGATCTGCATTTCCCCGCCTCTGATATCCCGGCGCAAGCGCGCGAGCTGTATCGGCTTAACCGTTTGCGCGTTATTTCGGATGCCAATTACCAGCCGTCCGCGCTGGTGCCGCCGCTGAACCCGACCACGCAGCAGCCGCTGGATATGAGCCTGGCCTTGCTGCGCAGCGTGTCGCCGGTGCATCTGCAATACATGCGCAATATGGGCACGTTGGCCAGCATGTCGATCTCGCTGGTGGTGGATGGCCGCTTGTGGGGTTTGATTTCGTGCCATAACACCGCCCCGTTGCCGGTGTCGTTCCAGACCCGCAGCGCCTGCGAATTGCTGGGCCGTATTCTGTCGTTACAGCTGGAAGCCCGCGAAGCGCATGCGCAAGCCGATCGCCGCCTGCAATTGCGCCACATGATCGTGCAGATGCTGGCGCTGATGGCCGACCGCGATGGCGTGGCCGAAGGGCTGCAAGCGGTGCCGGATGTGTTTATGAGTTTTGGCGCAGCCGCGGGCGCTGCCGTGGTGGCGGGTGACCGTTGCATCACCTTTGGCCAGACCCCGCCCAATAACGTGATACACAATCTGGTGGGTTGGCTGGGCGAGGGCAGCGAGCGCGAGGTTTACGCCAGCGACAGCGTGCGCCGCGATATTCCGGCGGTGCCCGAGCTGGCTGAGTATTGCGCCGGCATCATGGCCGTTTCGATTTCCGAGCTGCATTCGCATTACCTGGTGTGGTTCCGTCCCGAAACCGTGCAGACCGTCACGTGGGCGGGCAAACCGGGCAAGGCCGAAGTCAACGGCAAGCTCAATCCGCGCGCCAGCTTTGCCGCGTGGGAACAAACCGTGCGCGATATGGCGTTGCCGTGGGATCGCGCCGAAACCGAAGGCGCGGTGGAACTACGCAATGCCACGCTGGGCATCGTGCTGCGCAAAGCAGAAGAAATGGCAGCGCTGGCCGAAGAACTGCGCAAATCCAACAAAGAGCTGGAAGCCTTCTCGTACAGCGTGTCGCACGACTTGCGCGCGCCGCTGCGCCATATCGTGGGGTATGCCGAGCTGCTGGGCGACTTTGAAGGCACGCGTTTGTCGGATCGCGGCACGCGTTTTCTGGACCATATCGGCGATTCGGCACGTTTTGCTGGCACGCTGGTCGATAACCTGCTGACCTTTTCGCAGATGGGCCGCTCCGCTTTGCGCCCGACTGAAGTCGACGTCTACGCGCTGATTGAATCCGTGCGGCTGGAAATGACGCCCGATCTGCAAGACCGCAATATTGAATGGAAGGTGCACCCGATGCCGCGCGTGATTGCCGACGCCGCATTCTTGCACCTTGCACTACGCAATCTGCTGAGCAACGCGGTGAAATACACGCGTGGCCGCGACCCCGCCGTGATCGAGATCGGCGCCGAAATACGTGGCCCTGACCACGTGATTTACATCAAGGACAACGGTGTGGGTTTCCACATGGATTACGCCAACAAGCTGTTTGGTGTGTTCCAGCGCCTGCACCGCATGGAAGAATTTGAAGGAACCGGGATCGGTCTGGCCAATGTGCGACGCATTATCGAGCGCCACGATGGTCGGACCTGGGCCGAAGGTGAGCTGGATAAAGGCGCTACCTTCTGGTTCTCCTTGCCCCGGTCTGGCCCCCAAACCGTAAAACGTAGAGATGCCCATGCTAAAACCGATCTTATTGGTTGAAGACAACCCTAAAGATCTTGAACTGACGTTGGTTGCCCTTGAGCGCAGTCAGCTCGCCAACGACGTAGTGGTGGTCCGTGATGGCGCGGAAGCGCTGGACTACCTGTTTAGAAGAAGCGAACACGCAGACCGCGCCGAAGGTAATCCGGCGGTGATTTTGCTGGACCTGAAACTGCCGCGTGTGGACGGGCTGGAAGTGCTGAAGATTGTGCGCGAGACGCCCGATTTGCGCGCCGTGCCAGTGGTGATGCTGACCTCGTCGCGCGAAGAGCCCGATCTGGCGCGCGCCTATGAACTGGGCGTGAACGCCTATGTGGTCAAGCCGGTGGAGTTCCGTGATTTTGTGGCTGCGATCGCCGACCTGGGTGTGTTCTGGGCCGTGCTGAACGAGCCGCCACCGGGCTCGGCGCGTTATCGCCTGCATCATCAGCGCTCGCCCCGGTCTTGAGCGTCTGCGTGTCATTTGTTGTCCGCGCCGTCCCGGGTTCTGCCCGACGGCGCGTTTTGTTCACCTTATAAGGTTTCCATGTCGGTACTGACCCAGGTACGCATTCTGCTGATCGAAGATAACGCTCGCGACGTCGAGTTGTTGTCGTTTGAACTGGAGCGCACCGGATTTGACGCCCAACTGAACGTGGTCGACACGCCGCAGATTTTGCAGGACGTATTAAGCCGCCCGCCTGAGTTTGATGTGGTGCTGGCTGATTTTCTGCTGCCCTTGTTTACCGGCGAAGACGCGCTGCGCATGGTGCGCGAAAAACTGCCGCAAATGCCGTTTATCTTTGTGTCGGGCGTGTTGGGCGAAACGCATGCGGTTAACGTGATGCGCCAGGGCGCCACCGACTACATCCTTAAACACAATCTCAGTTTGCTGCCCAAGGCATTGCATCGGGCGCTGGCCGAAGTGCGCGAACGGCGCGAGCGCCAACGCGCTGAAACCGCGCTGCACGAAACCAATACCCATATGCGGCTGGCGCTGAAAGCCGCGCGCATGGGCACCTGGAACTTCGAGCCCTTAACCGGGCGCCTGACGTGGGATGAGCGCTGCCGCGAGATGTTCGGCCTGGGGCCCGACGCCGAAGTCACGCTGGAGACCTTTGATAAAGGCGTGCATCCGGCGGATCGCGAACGCATGAACGAGATGGTGCGCGAAGCCATCAGCGCGCAAAGCTCACGCGATTACGCCGCCGAATACCGCACCGTCGCCCCCGATGGCCAGGTGCGCTGGGTGGCCACACGCGGCACGGCGTTTTTTGAACATGGCGTCTGTACCCGCTTTACCGGCGTGCTGAGCGACGTCACCGAGCAAAAGCGCGCTGAAGACGCCATGCAGCGCCTGAACAGCGTGCTGGAAGAACGGGTGGAAGCGCGCACACGCGAACGTGACCGCACGTGGAAATTGTCCCGCGACCTGTTTACCGTGGCGCGCTACGACACCACCGCCATCGCGCTCAACCCGGCATGGCATGAAGTGCTGGGCTGGAGCGAAGGCAGCCTGATCGGCACGCGCATCTGGGATCTGACGCACCCGGACGACCGCGCCGCCACCGAAATTGAAGCGGCCGCCATCAGCGCGGGCCGCATCACCAATCGTTTTGTAAACCGCATCCGCCATGCCGACGGCTCGTATCGCTGGCTGTCCTGGACCGCCGTGCCCGATGACGGCCTGATGTACGCCGTGGCGCGCGACATTACGCAAGAACGCATGGCGGTGGATGAACTGGCCGCCGCCAACCGCCAGTTGCTGCGACAGATTCATGAGCGCGAACAGGTGGAAGCCACGCTGCAGCAAATGCAGCGACTGGAAGCCGTGGGCCAGCTCACCGCGGGCGTGGCGCACGACTTTAACAATCTGCTGACGGTGGTGTTGTCCAACGCCAGTTTTCTGGCGCGCGACATTGTGCGCGAATCGCCGCCTGAGCGCGTGCTGAAACGCATTGCCAATATCCGCGAAGCGGGTGAACGCGGCGCGCGGCTGACCGTCCAGTTGCTGGCGTTTTCGCGGCGGCAACGGCTGGAAGCCAAGCCCACCAATCTGAACGAAACCGTGGCGGGCATGCAGGATTTGCTGCAATCCACCATGGGCGGCAGCGTCGGCATTGAATATCGCCTGCAGCCCGACTTGTGGTCGGCGCTGGTCGACCCCACGCAAATCGAGCTGATCATCCTTAACCTGGCCATCAATGCGCGCGATGCGATGGAAGTGGGCGGCAGCCTGGCGGTGTCCACGCATAACGAATCGGTGCTGGCACGCCTGCCGCGCCCCGAAGGCCCTGAGCCCGGCGATTATGTGGTGTTGTCGGTCACCGACAACGGCTCGGGCATGGACGAAGAAGTACTGGCACGCGCGTTCGAGCCGTTTTTTACCACCAAGGAAGTCGGCAAAGGCTCGGGCTTGGGCCTGGCGCAGGTGTATGGCTTTGCCAAACAATCCGGCGGTGGCGTGGCCATCCAGACTGCGCCGGGCACCGGCACCACGGTGAAGGTGTATTTGCCGCACGCCGCGCCCAGTCCGAGCGAAGTGGTGGATAGCCCCGCCGTCGCGGGCGATCTGCCGCCGCTGGTGACGGCGCGGACCTTGCTGGTGGTGGATGATGATCCGGCCGTGCGCGAAGTGACCACGCTGATGCTGGAAGACCTGGGCTATCGCGTGATCGAAGCGGCCAGTGGTGGCGCGGCGCTGGAACAACTGGACCAGAACGCCGACATTGCCTTGCTGGTGGCCGATTTCGCCATGCCGGGCATGAATGGCGCCGAGCTGGCCAAGATCGTGCGTCAGCGGCGGCCGCAATTGCCCATTGTGTTTGTGACGGGTTATGCCGATCTGGCGGCGCTGGGTTCGATCGACGCGGCCATTATCCAGAAGCCGTATGGCCAGGAATTGCTGGCGGAAAAAGTACGGCTGGCGTTGCGCGGCGCGGCCTGACCGCTACGGCGCACGCCGCATATCGACGCGGCCGCTATCCAGCGGCCGCACGATGCGATCAGAATGCTAGTCCGTAATTACGACAACGACGCCGCGATCTCGGCCAAGGCGTCATCGACGCGGTCCAGATCAAATGGCTTGGGCAACAAGGTGGCCCCCGGAATATTGATCTTGCTCTGGTCATTGGCCAAGTCAAAACCGGTGGCCAGAATGATGCGGGTTTCGGGAAAACGGGCGTAGGTTTCGCGGCCCAGTTCGATGCCCGACTTGCCCGGCAAGCTGACATCGGTCAGCAAAATATGAAAGCGCTGCCGGTCCAGTTCGACCAGCGCGTCTTCGGCGGTGGCGACGGCAACAACCTGATGACCTGTCTCTTCCAGGTACTCGAGTAGCGTTGCGCGCAACATGGCGTTGTCTTCAACGTACAAAATACTTAATTCGGTGCTCATGGTGGTGTAAACAGGTAGGTGGTTTAATAAAGGATGTGTAGAACCAGATGACGGTTAGCTTTCAGGCTAGCGCATTTTTCTCGTAACAGATAATGCCCTTAAGGAGAATCATGTCAATCAGAATGGATCTGAAACTGGCGACGGAAGACCGGCACGAGGCGGTGGACCGCGCGTTCTCTGGCTTTGCGCTGGCCACCCGCAGCGGTTACGAAGCATTTTTGCTGGCGCACGCTGCAGCATTGTTTCCGTTGGAAGAGCGCCTCGAAGCCTTGGGCATCGCCAACTGGCTGACCGACTGGCCCGAGCGCCGCCGCCGCGACGCGCTGGCCGCTGATCTGGCGCAACTGGGCTTGAGCCGCCCGGCGCCGTTGGCCGTACCTGCCATCGACATCAAAGGCCTGGCAGGCGCTGCCTATGTGCTGGAAGGCTCGCGCCTGGGCGCAAAGTTTCTGGCGCGCCACGTGCTGGCCGCCGAAGACCGCAGCCTGCATGCCGCCACCCAATATCTAACCCACCACGCCGAGCTGCCGCTGTGGCCGCGCTTTGTGGACAAGCTGGACCAGTTGCCGCCGGACAGCGTGCCTGATTTGCGTACTGCCGCTTTGCAGGTATTCGACGTATTTGCCGACGCCGCCCAACGCTATCGTCCCGCCGTGATCGAACCGACACTTGCCTGAACGTGTAGTCACTCCGAAAGTTGTATCAGTAACTGGTAATCAAATGACGACTCTGAGCGCTGGCGATCTCGCCGCCCTGCCTCCCATCCACCCGCTGGCATTCATGCAAGGGGGCGGGGCGGTGGGGGCGCAAATGCGGGCGCTGGACTGGTCGGCCACGCCATTGGGCCCTGCCGCGCAATGGCCGCAAAGTCTGAAGACGGCGGTCGGCATACTGGTGCCGTGTGGTTTTCCCATGCAGTTGTGGTGGGGCCCGCAGCTCACGATGTTGTACAACGACGAATTCACCCAGATTCTGGGTGACAAGCATCCCTGGGCACTGGGTAGCCCTGTGGAGCAGGTGTGGTCGGATGTCTGGCCGGTGACGGGCCCGATGGCGCAACACGTGCTGGCGGGCGGCGATGCGGTGCAGGGGCGCGATCTGCAATTGGTGATGACGCGCTTTGGTTACGCCGAAGAAACGTTTTTCTCGTTTTCTTATAGCCCGGTGCGCGATGACAGCGGTGCGATCGCCGGCATTATCGTGCCCGTCATCGAAACCACCTTCAAGGTGCTGGCCGAACGCCGCCTTCGCGCGCTGCGCGACCTGGGCGCGCTGCCCGATATCCGCGATTCGGCCTCGGTAATCGACGTCGCGATGAAAGTGCTGGCGGCGCATCCGCTGGATGTGCCGTTTGCCGCGTGCTACCAGATCGATGAGCATCAGGTGGCCACCCGCGTCGGCCTGGCGGGGCTGGACTCCGATAGCCCGCTGGCGCCGCCGCGCTTTCGGCTGGACGCCAACGCGCCGTGGCCTGCGGCCGAAGCGCTGCAGCTGGTGACGGGCCTGGCTTTCAAGCAGGTGATTGCGCGTTTTGGTGAACATGCGCTCGCGCCCTGGTTTGCACCGATTGAACAAACGATGGTGTTGCCGCTGCGGCTGGAAGGCTGGCAGGGCGTGCTGGTGTGCGGTGTCAGCCCGCGTCGCGCGCTGGATGCCGATTACCGCACCTGGTTTGATCTGATCGCGGGCCAGTTTGGCAACGCGCTGAACCACGCGCTAAGCCACGAACAAGCGCAACAACGCGCTGACCGCCTGGCCGAGCTGGATCATGCCAAGACCGTGTTTTTCTCGAATATCAGCCACGAATTCCGCACGCCGCTCACGCTGATCCAGGCCGCCGTGAACGAGCTGGCCGCGCTGCCGCAAGCCGAACAGGCGACCGAGCCGCTGGACATGCTGGTGCGCAATCAGCAGCGGTTGCTGAAGCTGGTGAACAACCTGCTCGATTTTTCGCGCATCGAAGGCGGCCATCTGAATGTGCAGCGCGAAGCGGTCGATCTGGCCCGCTTTACTGCCGAACTGGCCGAGAGTTTTCGCAGCCTGATGGAGCAGGGCGGTTTGATCCTGCTGGTGGATTGCCCGCCGTTGGACCAGCCCGTGTGGATAGACCGCGGGCTGTGGGAAACCATCGTGCTGAATCTGCTTTCGAACGCCTTCAAATTTACCTTGGCGGGCACGGTGAGCGTGCGGCTGCACGTTGATGGCGCAGGCATCAAATTGCAGGTGGCCGACACCGGCGTAGGCATTGCGCTAGACCAGCAGACCTTGTTGTTCCAGCGTTTCCAGCGTCTGGAAGGCCGCGGTGGCCGCAGTTTTGAAGGCAGTGGCATCGGTTTGTCGATGGTGCACGAACTGGTGCAATTGCTGGAGGGCCAGATCGACGTTGTCAGCCAGCCTGGCGTGGGTACCACCTTTAACGTGCATATGCCGTGGGGCGCCGCCAGCGAAGCGCCGCCGCCGCGCACCGAGGTGGCCAATGTGCAGGCGCGCCGCGCCTATGTGGATGAAGCCGCGCAATGGCTGGACCAGGGCATGCTGGAGGCCGAACCCGAGCCGACGCTGACCGGTGCGGCCGGGGCCGATCTGATCCTGGTGGTGGACGACAATCTGGATTTCCGTCGCTGGCTGGTGCGTTTGCTGGCCAGCTCGGGCTATACCGTGATGGCCGCCAGCAATGGCGCGGAAGCCCTGCGCATTGCGCGCGCCACGCCGCCACGGCTGGTGCTCAGCGACGTGATGATGCCGGATATGGATGGCTTTGCGCTGATGGCCGCCATGCGCGCCGAGCCCGCGTTGGCGCTGGCCCCGTTTTTGTTGTTGTCGGCACAGGCCGGCGAAGAAGCGCGCGCCGATGGTTTGCTGAAGGGGGCGGACGATTATCTGGTCAAGCCCTTCAGCGCGCAGCAACTGCTGATCCGGGTGCGCGGCAAGCTGCTGCAGGCGTACGCACGCCATGGCGCGGCCGAAGCGCTGCGCCAGAGCGAACAGCGCTTTCGCGAAGTGGCCGATGCCGCGCCGGTGATGATCTGGGTGTCGGACGAGGCCGGTCTGCGTACATGGTGCAACCGGCCGTGGCTGGCGTTTACCGGCCGCACGCTGATCCAGGAAGTGGGCCACGGTTGGGCCGAGGGCGTGCATCCGGACGATGTCTCGCGCTGCCTGGCCGTGTATGCACGCGCTATCAAACAGCGCGAGCCGTTTCGCATGGATTACCGCCTGAAGCGCGCGGACGGTGAATATCGCGTGATCGAAGATCATGGCGTGCCGCATATCACCGGCGATGATCGCTTTGTGGGCTTTATTGGCTCGTGCGTGGATGTGACGCGCACGCGCATGTCGGAAGAAGCACAACGCCGCCTGAACGAAACGCTGGAGGTGCGCGTGCAGGCGCGTACCGAAGAACTGGCGGCGTCGTATCGGTCGCTGTTGACGCAAATCCAGGAACGCGAACGCGTCGAAACCACGCTGCGCCAGATGCAGCGGCTGGAAGCGGTGGGCCAACTGACGGCGGGCTTTGCGCACGACTTCAACAATTTGCTGACCGTGGTGCTGGCCAATGCGCGGCTGCTGGACCGCGTGATTACTGAAGATCCAGGCAAACGCCGGGTGGAAATGATCCGCACCGCCGCCGAACGCGGCGCCCGGCTGGTGGCGCAATTGCTGGCGTTTGCGCGCCGGCAAAAGCTGGAACCGCATGTGGTCAATCTGAATGAAACGCTGGCGGGCATGGCCGATTTGCTGCAAAGCACGTTGGGCGGCATGAACCAGCTGGAGCTGGCCTTTAGCGACGATCTGGCCCCGGCCTTGGTGGATATCACCCAGCTGGAGCTGGTGGTGCTGAACCTGGCCATCAACGCGCGTGATGCCATGCCCAATGGCGGCGCGCTGCGCATCAGCACCAACAATGTTTCGATCAATACCGATTTCAGCGCGCAAATGGCGCTGGCGGTGGGCGAATATGTGCGGCTGGCCGTCAGCGATACCGGCACCGGCATGCCGCCTGAAGTAGTGGCGCGCGCCTTCGAGCCGTTCTTTACCACCAAGGAAGTGGGCAAGGGCTCGGGCCTTGGGCTGGCGCAGGTGTATGGCTTTGCGCGGCAATCGGGTGGCACTGTCACCATCGATACCTCTCCGGGGCGCGGCACCACGGTTTCGGTGTTTTTGCCAGCCACGCTGCAGGCAGAAAGCGGCGACCGCGCCATTAATGTCTTGCCAGGCAGCGGCGCTAATCTGACCGGACAACAGCGCGTGCTGGTGGTGGACGATGATGAAGACGTGCGCGAATCCACCGTGGCGGTGTTGCAGGATCAGGGTTACACGGTGGTGCAGACCGGCGATTGCACGGTGGCGCTGGAGCTGATTGCCACCAATGACGATATCGACGTGCTGGTGGCCGACTTTGCCATGCCGGTGATGAACGGCGCCGAACTGGCGCGCCGGGCGCGCATTCTGCAACCCGATCTGCCGGTGCTGTTTGTGACCGGCTACGCCGACCAGGTGCTGCTGGCCGACTTCAGCGCCGACCAGATCATCCAGAAGCCGTTCCAGCCGCAAGACCTGGCCGCCCGCATCAGCCGCCTGTTGGGCCATCACCGCGCCCGCCTGGCCAGCAGATGAACCGCATAGGGTGGGACTCGGCGTCCCCGTCTGGACCCACCCCGCAAAGTGGTACGCCAGGAGCAGCAACGTGGGACGTGTCTTTGAATAGTGGGTCAAGAGCCACCACGCAAAGTGGTATGCCAGGAACAACGACGTGGGACGTGGCTTTGAATGGTGGGTCCAGACGGGGACGCCGAGTCCCACCCTATGGCAGCGGAGCCTGGCAAACAAAACAGCCCCGAAAAACAGCGGGTTTTAACCACTGCCATTTCGGGGCTGTTGTAGGGTCAGGTGGATGGCCGCGCTATGGCAGCCCGCACCCCATTACTGGTTGTATTGAGCCTTGGCTTCTTTTACGCAGCTGTCTTTCTTGTCGCCAGCAAATGCATCGCATTTTTCCTTGGCCACTTTGTAGTCAGCGTCGTTCTTTTCCTGATCAGCCTTGGCGGTTGCCTTGTAGCGATCCTTGTTGGCATCGATATCGGCCAGCGACTTATCGCGATCAGCCTTGGCGGTTTGCTTGCAGACGTCCTTGTTGTTGCCCGCCAGGCCGCCACACTTTTCGTCGGCTACGGCGTAGGTCGATTTAGCGCGTTGCTTGGCGGCATCGCTGCGCGCCTTGTCGGTGTTCTTGTCTTGTGCGTCGAGGTCAGCAACGGCGATATCGCGATCAGCCTTGGCTTGTTCCTGGCACACGTCTTTGCCGTTGCCGGACAGCGACTTGCACTGGTCTTTGGCGGCGTCATAACGTTGGTCGATCGAATCTTTGCGCGTCTTGTACTCTTCGTGAGTCAGCTTGGCAAAGCTCACAGCCGGAGCAGCGATCAGTGCGGCAGCAATCAGCGATTGGATGGCGTATTTACGCATATTGTTCACCTTCTTTTTTATTGAAAAGAGTGGCTGGCATTGGCCAGTCCGTGAGATGAACTATACGTAGGCCATCCGGTTAACTAAGTCGTCCTCTGCACTAATGCGGGGCAAGACCAGACATAAAAAAAGCGTAGGCCGCAACCTACGCTTTATGACTAATGAATATTTGTGCGCGCCGATTAAAGCCAGTAAATCAAAGCGATCACCGCTACAATCAGCGCAATACGCGTGAATTTATATACGCGCGGATTCCAGCGTTTAAAACGCCGACGTTGTTGCCCCATCAAATCGGCATAGCGGAATAATTTGCTGATTGCACCGACCTTGTCGCCGTCCTGATTGGGCGAAGCCGCTTGCGCAACCAGATTGCGCCCAATCCAGCCATTAAACGCCTGCATGATGCGGTTATTCATTGGGCGCTCAAGATCCGCAAAGAAAATCAGACGGTCTTTACCGCTCTTGTTTTCCACCCAATGAATATAGGTTTCATCAAACACCACGCCTTCGCCATCGCGCCAGCTATATCGCTCTCCATCCACCGAGATAAAACAACGGTCGTCATTAGGCGTAATCAAGCCCAGGTGATAGCGCAAAGAACCGGCAAACGGATCACGGTGCGCATTCAATTTTCCATCCACCGGCAAATAGGCAAACATGGCCGCTTTGATCGAAGGCAGATCGCGCACCAATGCCACGGTTTTAGGGCAAAGCTGTTCGGCGCTGGGATGGCTGTCGCCATACCATTTCAGATAAAAACGTTTCCAGCCGAATTTGAAAAACGAATTGAAACCGGCGTCATCGTTATGTTGCGCGGCGCGGATTTGCTGCGCGTTATGCAGCGCTTCGGCCTCGGCGCGGATCATCTCCCAGTTGGCCTGGATGATCTCAAGGTCCTTAAAGTAGCTGACCGGAATATAGGGCGTGGTGGGCACGCGCGAGAACAGATACATCAGCACATTGATCGGTGCGACAAAGGCCGAGTGATCAAACAATTGCTTGAAGAACTTGTGACGCTCGCGGCCACGAAAATGCACATACAGCACAGACATCAAAACCGGCGCCAGTATCAGTGCCTTGATCAACCATGAACCCATTGCGGACCCCGTACCGCGCACCGGGTGCGACGGTTCTAGCTATAAAACAGAAAGAGAAACCGCCGGTGGCAATTGCAAAGCGCATCAAGATTAATGATTGCTTATTTGATTGTACCGGGCGAAACGGTGTGATTTTAAGCCAGGCAGGCCACAACCACTAGTGGCAATAGCCAGTACGCCGAAGGACGGAAACCTTTGGCGGCCGGGCGTTTCGTACTGAAGCTTGCGGTTGCCGTCGCCAACCGCCCCCATTCTGCCCATCAACCGAAGGAGTGCTTATATGCTGCTGGAAGGTTCCTGCCAATGTGGCGCCGTGTCTTTCAAGGTGGAATCACCGCATCCGTACCCGTATCAGCGTTGCTATTGCAGCATCTGTCGCAAAACCCAGGGCGGTGGCGGCTATGCCATCAATCTGGGCGCGCTGTATAAAACACTGGAGATTGAAGGCAAGGCGCATATCAAGATGTACCACGCGCGCGTGCAGAACCCCGAGGACCAGCAAGCGCATATCAGCAGCGGCGAACGCCATTTTTGCGGCGAGTGCGGCACCGCGCTGTGGGTGTACGACGCCGAATGGCCCGACCTGGTGCACCCGTTTGCTTCCGCTATCGACACGCCTTTGCCCAAGCCGCCCGAGCATGTGCATATGATGCTGGAGTTCAAGCCGGACTGGGTGGAGGTGGATTTTATGCCGCGTGATCAGAAATTTTTGCGCTATTCCACCGAATCGATTGCCGAGTTTCATGAGCGGGTGGGGCCGGGCAAGCTGTGAGCGCAAGGCCTTGTCTGACCTTGCCACGGGCGGCCCGCGCGTTACTCAACTGATGGATTTGAGCGCGGCCGCCGCCTGGCGTAGGTCTTCCACAAACTGCGCGTATTCCGCGGCCTTGGCGGCCGGGTCGGGCAGACGCAATAAATACGACGGATGCACCGTCACCCACACCTTGCGGCCGTCTTCCAGCGCGGTCCATTGCCCGCGATAGTGCTTGAGCGTTGCGCCATGCCCCAGCAAGGACTGCGCCGCCGTCGCGCCCAGCGCCACAATCAGATCAGGCTTGACCGCCGCAATCTCGCTATCCAGCCAGTGCTGGCAGGCGGCCATTTCGCGTAATCCCGGTTTGCTATGGATGCGACGTTTGCCGCGCAATTCAAATTTGAAATGTTTAACCGCATTGGTCACATACAAGCTGGCGCGGTCCAGCCCGGCTTCTTCCAGCGCGCGATCGAGCAATTGCCCGGCCGGCCCCACAAACGGATGGCCCGCCAGATCTTCCTGATCGCCCGGTTGTTCGCCCACCAGCATCAGACGCGCTTTGGCATTGCCTTCGCCAAATACCGTCTGCGTGGCCGGTTGCCACAGCGGACATTCTTTGCACTGCGCTGCCGCCTGTTGCAACTGACGCAGCGAACCCGCGGGCGCGGCGGCGGGGCCTGCGGCCGGCGCCATTTTGCGATGTTTGCGTGGGTCGGTGGCGGCGGTGTCGACCATGTTTTGCGTCCTTGCGGCGGCGCTGTTGATCAGCGGCTGGATCAGCGTGGCTTCGGGCAGATTGCGCCAGTATTTGCGCGGCATCTCGGATTGCATCATCGCTACTTTCAAACGCGCCGGATTAAATATGCTGGCGTAATAGGTGCGCCATAAGTCTTCATTGGCGTCTTCGGCGGGCACATCGCTTTTTTGCGCGCCAGGGAGTTCATGCAGTTTCTGGCCATCCCAATGCACGCTGGTTTCGGGCGTGAGAATGCTCCACACCATATTGGCAAAGCGGCGCGTAAAAAACGGCGCGGTGGCCATTACGATATGGTGGGTGGGTTCGAACCACGCCATAAAGCGCTCGCCGCCTTCGATATCAATTTCGCGAAAACGGACAAACGCCGTCATCTTGTGCATATCGCGTTGCACGGCTTTGGCCATGCCGGTGGCGCGCACCACGTCGGGGTCGACCGCGATATCCAGCAGCTGCGGTTGCTGGCGCAAGCGCCATAACAGGCGATACAAAAAGGCAAAACGATCCGGATCAGTATGCAAGGCCGCGCGTTGGCACAGCTGCATAAACCGTTTCGATACCGAAAACTGCGGCGGATCGATGATTTCGTGCTGCATCGGGTCATCGGCAAACAGGCCGCCATTGCTGCCGATGCACCACGCCACATGTTCGGGGGCGACGCCATCGATGGCCATCTGCCGGGCCGCAGCGCGCCAGCCGGCAAAGTCGGTTTCATGCGCAAGGGTGACGATACGCATGGCGCCTATCCAAACAGATCAGGTTGAACGGGCGGCGTGCGCAATTGCGCGGCCAGGCTGGCGGCATCCAGCGTCGCGCCCGGGCTATGGCCCGGTAGCGTAATAAACGGCAGGATTTTTTTAAGCGGCACATGCAGCCGCGCCAGATCATCGCTGCGTAACGCGCGGACACGGCGCGTGCTGAGTATGCGATCGACCGCCTTGCTGCCCAGGCCCGGCACGCGCAACAACATCTCGCGCGGCGCTTTGTTCAAATCCACCGGAAAGCGCTCGCGATGGCGCAATGCCCACGCCAGCTTGGGGTCCATGTCCAGATCCAGCATGCCGCCTTTCGGATCGACGATTTCATCGGCGCTAAAACCATAAAACCGCATCAACCAGTCGGCCTGATACAAGCGATGTTCGCGCACCAACGGCGGCGGCTTGAGCGGTAGCGCTTTGCTGGCGTCGGGGATCGGGCTGAACGCCGAGTAATACACGCGACGCAAACGATAATTGCCGTACAGATTGGCGCTGGTGGCCAGGATGGCCTGGTCGTTGGTGGCGTCGGCGCCAACGATCATTTGCGTACTCTGGCCGCCCGGCGCAAAGCGCAACGGCTTGCGCGTAGTGGGGTTGGCCCGGCTTTCGCGGCTTTCATCGATACGCCAGCGCAAACGGCCCATCGACCGGCGGATGGCGCGCGCGTCTTTTTCCGGCGCCAGATCGGTCAGGCCTTGTTCCGTAGGCAGCTCGATATTGATGCTGAGCCGGTCGGCATAGCGGCCCGCTTCGGCCAGCAATTCTTCGCTGGCGTCGGGGATAGTCTTAAGGTGGATATAGCCGCGGAAATCATGTTCTTCGCGCAGCACTTTGGCTACGCGCACCACTTGCTCCATCGTGTAATCGGCGCTGCGGATAATGCCCGAGCTCAGAAACAAGCCTTCGATGTAATTACGCTTATAGAAATCGAGCGTGAGCTTGACGACTTCTTCCACGCTAAAACGCGCGCGCTGCACATTGCTGGAGACGCGATTAACGCAATACAAGCAGTCGTACATGCAGTAATTGGTCAGCAGGATTTTGAGTAGCGAAATGCAGCGGCCATCGGGCGCATAGCTATGGCAGATACCCATGCCTTCCGTGGAGCCCACGCCGCGGCCGTCTTTGGAATCGCGCTTGTCGCTGCCACTGGACGAACAGGACGCATCGTATTTGGCGGCGTCCGCCAGTACCTGCAATTTGATCTGGAAATCCATGTTGCTGCCTGCAGCGTGTGCAAAAGGAAAACCATGATAGTGAACGATCGTTCTATTATCAAAATTGGCCGACGCACGTATGGGGCTGACGCATTTCTTTGCCGTCGCGTATTGCTGCGGGCGAGCGAAATCAGGCAGTCGGATCAGTGGTCGGGGATTTCGTCGATGCTGCGTGGTTCGGTGGGCGCGCGGCCGTTCATTTCGCGGCGGTATTGCGCCGACATCTGATAAGCGCGTTTGCGCGCACGCATGATCTGGCCAAGCGGCCGATGCGCCTGCAGGCCATGCCACGGACTAAAGCTGATCACGTCTTGCGTCCACGCCACGCGCGCCGGGTTAAAGCTGTTCTGCCGGGCAAAGCGCAATTCGGCCACGCTGTGCCACGGGCTTTGATCCTCGGGCCAGACCACGGACGCATCTTCCACCGGCATTACCGCCAGATCGCTGCAAAGCTGGATCTGCACGTCATACACCAGTTCGTGATCGTTACAGAATGCGGCGACGGCTTCGCGCAGTGCGGAAGGATGATCGTGCATATTGAGCGCCTGGCCGTGCAGCGCTTGCATCTCGGGCGTGGCAGGCGTCAGGCGCAATTTGGCCACGTATTCGCCGTAGCGGATGGCGGCCATGGTGGAAAAACTTTCGCCCAGAATATGCGTTTCGGGGTGGCCGAGCGACGCCAGCGTGCTGCTGTCCTGGCCAATGGCGTGCAGCAAGGCGTTGGTGCCGCGCGCGGTGGTCGAGATGGCTTGCTTGAGGGTTTCGGGGTCGTTGGCGTGCTTTTCCAGTAACTGCATCTGCTTGAGAAAATCGGCGGCCGTCGCCACCGAGAACGCCAGGCCGTTCACCATCACAAAATCCTGCGTCAGCGCGCCCTCGTGGCCGTCAAGCTTGGCCCCGGACACGCCGAGAATCTTGATGGCAAAACCGCGCGGTGTGGAAATGCTGTCGGCCAGAATATCGCCCGGCGTGGTCGAGTAGCGGCCCAGCACCGAATACACACCCGGCGTAGCAAATACGCCTTGTGCCAGATGCCGCGGCAGATCGTTACGGACGATCATTTCCCCTTTAACGACCCCATGCGTTTTGGCGTGCACGCTGCGTACGGCGTGCTGATAACGCTCGAACATGATGGCGCTGATGTGATGCATGCTGGCGGCGATGGCCTGGAACGTTTGTTCTTCGTCCGGATCAATCTGTTCGACGCTGGCATCGAACAACACATAGCGGGTGGTCATCATGGCCGATTCCAGTTATCAATAATGAGTTGAAGCTGATTGTGCGAGGCGCGGCCGGCATTGCGTATAAGTCTGCCGCGCGAGCACAAGTAGGATGGCCGGTTTGCGCTGTCAGCGGCTGGCCCACAGGGTTTGCGTTTCTCTTCCGATGTCGCTTTTTTTCAGGAGTACACGATGCAGATTGATCTGACAGGCAAGACCGCGTTGGTGACGGGTTCGACCACAGGCATAGGCTATGCGATTGCAGCGGGGCTGGCGCAAGCGGGCGCGGCGGTCATCATCACCGGGCGCGATGAAAGCCGGGTGGTGGCCAGCGGGCAGAAGCTACGCGAGCTGGCGCCAGCGGGCGCGTCGATTTCGGGTGTGGCGGCCGATCTGGGCACGGCGGAAGGCTGCCAGACCCTGATCGCTGCGGTGCCCAAAGTGGACATCCTGGTGAACAACGTGGGCATCTTCGGGCTGAAGCCGTTTTTTGAAATTGAGGACGCGGAATGGCAGCGCTTTTTTGACGTCAACGTGATGTCGGGCGTGCGCTTGTCGCGCCATTACATGCAGGCAATGCTGCAACAAGGCTGGGGCCGCGTGATCTTTTTGTCGTCAGAATCGGGCGTCAATATCCCGGACGACATGTTGCATTACGGCTTTACCAAAACCGCGGTGCTGGGCGTCTCGCGCGGCTTGGCCAAACTGGCACGCGGTAGCGGTGTGACGGTCAACGCGGTGCTGCCAGGCCCGACCTTGTCCGAAGGCGTGACCACCATGCTGCAGGATGAAGTGTCGCGCAGCGGTCGCAGCGTGGAAGACGTGGCCAAAGACTTTGTGAAGTCGCAACGGCCCAGCTCGATTATCCAGCGCGCGGCCACGACGGAGGAGGTGGCCAATATGGTGGTGTATGCATGCTCGCAGCAAGCTTCGGCCACTACCGGCGCGGCGTTGCGCGTGGATGGCGGCGTGGTGGAATCGATTATCTGATTGCGGCATTCGGGTTGCGATGGCGCGACAGCCGTTTGCGCCGCTATCGCCACGCACCATCTAAATCGCCCTGCCGGCATTGCTGGCGGGGCGATTTTTTGTCCGACGTGGTGAATGGTGATCCGGGCCAGGTAAACCGGTTTGAGGAACGTGTGCGTAGTTTTATTTCTGCGATTACGAATAGTGCAGCCGCCTATCGGCTGTACACGTGTTGAAGTCAGATCGTTGAAAGCCACATTAATGGCGTTTTTTGGGCGTTGCGAGCCAATGACGGCGCGGGCTGCCATGCCCTGGAGGGTGGCGGGATGTAGGGATTTTCAACCGATTTGTGTAGTTGAATACGCGTTGTTTCATGGCGTAGGCTTCGCTGCGAATCCAAACCGGTTTGGCGACAGACCACGCGGTGGATTTTTGCGGGGCTTTATGGAGAGGCCTTGATTCCAGCAAACAGCAAGGGCGAACACGCCAGCAACAAAAAGGAATGAGCAAAAATGCGATTCAGACTCACAGTCTTCAGTTCGATTCTGTCTCTGGCTTTGGCCGCATGCGGTGGCGGCGATGGGGGCGTGACCAGCATCGCCACCAGCCAGGCGGCATCGACCTCGTCGTCGTTTAACGCCACCGGCACCTCGGTTCAGTTGTTTCATTGGCGCTGGGCCGATATCGGCAAGGAATGTACCGACTTTATCGGCCCTAAAGGCTATGGCGCGGTGCAGATTTCGCCGCCGCAAGCCACCAAGATTGCCGGGGCATGGTGGGACATCTATCAGCCGGTCAACTTTGGTTCGCTGACCAGCCGCATGGGCAACGAGGCGCAACTAAGCGCCATGATCGCCAGCTGCCACGCGGCCCACGTGCGTGTGTACGCCGATCTGGTGGTCAACCAGATGGGCCTGGATTCCAGCAACACCTATAGCTCGACCGATGGCTCGACCTGGAACAAGGACACGCTGACTTATCCGCAATTCAGCAGCAATGATTTCCATAGCGCGTGCGATATCCAGTCCAGCGATTACGGCAGTCCGGGTAATCGCAATAATGTGATGTTGTGTCGCTTGAACGGCATGCCCGATCTGGCCACCGAAAGCAGCTATGTGCAGGGCGTGATTTCGACCTACATGAAAAAACTGCTGTCGCTGGGCATTGATGGTTTCCGCATCGACGCGGCCAAACATCAACAGCCGGGCTCGCTGAACACCATCCTCAACACCGTGAAGGCGGCTTACCCGACCACGCTGGCGGGCGAGAGCATCTGGGTGACGCAAGAGGTGATTCCGGATGGCAATGTGGTGCGCTCGGATTATTTCCAGAACGGCACGCTGAACGAATTCCAGTACACGTATGCGCTGCGCGATGCCTTCCGCAATAACAATGGCCTGAATCTGGCGTCGATCCCCACCGTGATGGGCACGCCCGGCAACTGGGGCGGCACGTGGAATTTTGTGCAGCCGCAATACGCCACCGTGTTTGTTAATAACTGGGATACCGAACGCAGTGGCACCGATTCGTTGAACGCCAGCAACTATACCGGCGCCACCAACGATGCTTCGGGCACCAAGCGTTACGATCTGGCCAACGTGTTCATGCTGGCATGGCCATATGGCGAGGCCATGGTGCATTCGGGCTATCGCTTTAGCACGTCCGACCAGGATGCGCCGACCACCAGCCCGTATGACAGCAGCGGCAATGCATTGATCAACGTCAACTGGGACTTCATCCATCGTTGGGGCGATATCGCCAATATGGTGGCGTTCCGCACTGCGACCAGCGGCCAGGGCGTCAGCAACTGGACCACGGGTACGGGCAATCAGATTGCCTTTAGCCGCGGCGCGGTGGGCTTTGTGGCCATCAACAACGACACCAGCGCATGGACCAAAACCTTCCAGACCGGTTTGCCCGCAGGTACCTATTGCAACGTGGTGCACGGCGTGGTGTCGGGCAGCAGTTGCGCCAGCGATAGCGTTACGGTGGATAGCAGCGGCAATGCCACCATCACCTTGCCGGCCAATGGCGGTAGCACCGTGCCCGCGGTGGCCATCTACACGGGGCAGAAGCTGGGCAGCAGCGGCTCTACCGGTAGCGGTACTTGCACGGTGACGTTCAGCATCGCCAACGCCAATACCACGTTCGGTCAGAACCTTTATGTGGTCGGCAACCAGACGGTATTGGGCAACTGGACGCCCGCGAGCGGCTATGCGCTAACCATCCAGGGCAGCGGCGCCAACGCCACCTGGTCGGGTAGTGTGAGCCTGCCTGCCAGCACGGCGGTGCAATATAAATATGTGAAATGGGACGGCACCACTGCCACGTGGGAAAGCAGCCAATCCACCAGCAGCGGCAATCGTGAATACACCACGTGCAGCTCGGGCAGTGCTACGCGCGCGGATGGCAGCTTCAAGTCTTGAGATCAGTGCGCAGTGATCGAACAGCCGGCCTTGTAATCAGGGCCGGCTTTTTTGCGCCGTACGCTAAGTGGCGGGGTCGCCTTGCACGCGATTGCGACCACTTTGTTTGGCCTGGTACAACCAGTAATCGGAGCGCGCGACAAAGTCTTCGATCGTCTCGCCCGGTTGCCACACGGCCATGCCGGCGCTGAGCGTGTAGCGCACAATCTGCTCACCCGCGCGATAGCGGCGTGCTGCCACTTGTTCGCGCAAGCGCTCCGCCATCACTGCAGCGGCGGGGCCCGCGCTATCGGGCAGCAGAATGCCGAATTCCTCGCCACCGAGACGCCCGATATAGTCGCCGTCACGCACGCTGGCCTCGGCCAATAAAGCAAAGTCGCGCAGGATGGCGTCGCCGGTGGGGTGGCCGTAACGATCGTTGATGGCTTTGAAATGATCGATGTCCACCATTACCAGCGCCAATGCGCGGCCATAGCGACTGGCGCGCGCCATCTCGCGCTGGGCTTGCTCGATAAAGGCCTTGCGCGATAACACGCCAGTCAGAAAATCACGGTTGGCGATGGCTTCGGCCTGGCTTAACAAGGTGTCATGCGTCATCACCACCGCGCCCATCGTCAGGCCCGGCATGATGAGCGCGCCCAGCGACAGGAAGATCAGATTGATGATGGAGCCATCGACCAGCAGCGGCGTATTGTCAGGACGGTGCAGGTAAACCACGCCGCGGATGGCATAGCCGATGGCAAATACCAGAGCCAGTACCGCGGTCAGCATATGGCCATGGGTGGCGCGGTAGGCGGGACGATATTTGATAATCGTATACGCGATCATTGTGCTGATGATGCCATGCACCACCGACATAAAAGCCACCCGCAAATTCATGTAATCAACGGGGTAGCGCAATACCGGAATGACCACTGCAACCAGCGCGACCGTGGCAATCATGCCAGTCCACGGCACCTCAAGCCGGAAGAAGCGGCGGCAGCCTGCATAGAACAGGCAGATGGCCAGGGCGATCAGCGAATTGGCCAGCACATAGCCGATGACCATTGGCGCGGCGTTTTGGCACAGATAGCAACCGAGCGCGACGATTTCGAGAATGATTGCCCACGTCCATTCCCGAATCCCGGGCAGCCGGCTACGGCGCAGCGAAAGCATGACCAGCAACATCATGGTGCAGAGCAGGGCGGTAATGATGAGCAGGGTAGCGGGACTGAGCATTGAGTCGAGGCACGGGCGGGATCAAGCATTCTAGAGAAGGCTAATGCTGATGTCATCGCTGCTGATCAAACAGTCGATTTCTCGCGCGTGCGCGCGTTATATAAAACGGGATGTGTGGTTTCTGCCGACGGTGTTTGCGATATTCAGCAAGGCCGGGTTTATTTCTGCTTGGCGGAAACCCGCACCGGCGCGCTAAGCTCATATCTCTTATTGTTTATCGACAGGAACGTCGCCGTGACCCAGCGTGTAGTGGTTTACAAGAATTTGCCCGAAGACTTGCTGGCGCAGTTGAAGGCGCGCTTTGAGATCACCGAAGTCGATTCGGTGGATAGTGACGGTCCGTTTGCAGCGGCAATGGCGCAGGCCGATGGCGTAATCGGCGGCGGCTTGAGCTTGCCTTCCGCAGTGTTGGACCGCGCCAGCAAGCTGCGCACGGTGGCAACGGTGTCGGCAGGTTTCGATCAGTTTGATGTGGCCGATCTGACGCGTCGCGGCATCCTGTTGAGTAATACGCCCGCGGCACTGACCGAGACGGTAGCCGATACGGTATTGATGTTGATGCTGATGACAGCACGGCGCGGCGCTGAGCTGGCGGAGTATGTCAAGGCGGGCCAGTGGCAGGGCTCGGTGGGGCCGGATTGTTATAGCAGCGATGTGCATGGCAAAACCCTGGGCATCGTCGGGATGGGGCGAATTGGTTTGGCTGTTGGCCGCCGGGCGAAACACGGCTTTGGCATGAATGTGCGCTATCACAATCGCAGCCAGCATCCGGCAGCGGAAGAAGCGCTGCAGGCTAAATGGCTGCCGCTGGATGATCTGCTTCGCGAATGCGATTTTGTTTGCGTGTTGTTGCCGTTAAGTGCCGAGACCGAAAAGCGCTTCAGCATGCGCGAATTTGCGCTGATGCAAAAGCACGCTTTCTTTATTAATGCCGGACGGGGAAGGGTGGTGGATGAAGCGGCGCTGATTGCGGCGCTGCAGAACGGGCAGATTGCGGGGGCGGGGCTGGATGTATTCGAGAATGAACCGCTGGATGTGGCGTCGCCGTTATTAAAGCTGCCGCAGGTGGTGGCGTTACCGCATGTGGGATCGGCAACGCATCAGACCCGATATGACATGGCCGCATCGGCGGTGAGCAACCTGATTGATGCGTTGGAAGGGCGTTTACCCGAATTCATGGTCAATCCGCAGGCCTGGAAGCGCGAATAATCAGGATTTCCGCTGTGGGTGGCGTGCCGTTATATTGGGCGCTACTCAATTGCTTTGAAAATTTTCTAAAAATATTTTCAA
>NZ_LAQT01000037.1 GCF_001294205.1 Amantichitinum ursilacus | reverse complement strand
GCACATCGGCGGCTTTGAATGGTGGGTCATGGACCCACGCTATGCCTGGCTAATCCGAGCAGTTATAGGGTGGGTCGTGACCCACCTGGCAAAGCCATCAAGAGATTTGATACCAGACGATTCTCATCAAATGGCTTTGCTTTGCGAGTCAAGGGCGCCAGGCAAAGCGGAAACTTCGACCAGCGAGGTGCGCATCGGCGGCTTTGAATGGTGGGTCATGACCCACCCTATGCCTGGCTAATCCGAGCAGTTATAGGGTGGGTCGTGGCCCACCTGGCAAAGCCATCAAGAGATTTGATACCAAACGATTCTCATCAAATGGCTTTGCTTTGTGAGTCAAGGACGCCAGGCAAAGCGGAAACTTCGACCAGAGAAGTGCGCATAGGCGGCTTTGAATGGTGGGTCATGGACCCACGCTATGCCTGGCTAATACGAGCAGTTACAGGATGGGTCCTGACGCGGACGCCGAGCCCCAACCTATGCCTTGTTGGCGAGCCCCAAGCGCATCCACAGTTCGGCGACGCCGGCGGGGACGGGTTCGCTGAAGTGGAAGCCCTGCAAAAAGTCCACGCCCAGGTCGCGCAGAAAGTGGCTGACTTCCAGGCTCTCGACGCCTTCAACGATCACTTTCAGCTGCAGCCCTTGCGCCAGTTGCACGATGGCCTGCATCACGCGGCGGCCAGCGTCAGTGTCAAGGCGCTGGGCAAACGACACGTCCACCTTGATTACGCTGGCGGGCATGTCATGCAATTGCGACAGCGACGAATAGCCGGTGCCGAAATCATCAATCGCCAGCTGGAAGCCCGAGGCCATCAGCTGGCGCAGATGTTTAACCTGGCGCGCGTAATCGGTTAGCGCCACCGATTCGGTGATTTCGATAATCACGTCTTCCGGGCGCAGACGATGCGTGTTCAGCCGCTCGATCAGGCTGCTGACAAACTGCGGCGTAAACAGCTGCGTGCGCGAAACATTGAGCATCAGCTTTTGCGTCAGGCCGTTATCGCGCCAGGCGCGTAGCTGGGCAAAGGCTTGCTCGGCCACCACGCTGGACAATTCCTGGATCAGGCCGACCTTCTCCGCCATCGGGATAAACAGCTCGGGGCTGATCCAGCCGTTGCCGTCCTTCCAGCGCGCCAAAGCTTCCACTGCATACACCTGACCCGTGCTGGCGCTGACGATGGGTTGGTAGAAAGTTTGCAGCGCGCCATGGCGAATGGCATCGGACAAGCGCGCCTGGATGGCGACATGCTCGCGGCCGATCGACTTCAAATGCAGAATATCGCCGTAGAAGCACACATTATTCCGGCCAGCATGTTTGGCGTGATACATGGTGTGGTCGGCGGCGGATAACAGTTCTTCGCCCGATGTGGCGTTGTCGGGAAACACGGCGAACCCGGCGCTGATGGTCGGGCGCGCTTCGAGGCCTTCCAGCGCCATACCCTGGCGTGCGGTATTGCGGATGCGCTCGGTAATTTCTTTCAGGTGGCCGGTGTCGGGCAGATCGGGGATCAGCACCACAAACTCATCACCGCCCCAGCGCGCCAGCGTGTCTTGCTCGCGCAATGCTTCTTTCAGTTGCTTGGCCACGCCGCACAGCAACTGGTCGCCGGTGCGATGGCCGAAGGCGTCATTGATTTGCTTGAAGTGATCCAGATCCAGAAATCCGAGCGCCACCTTGGTGTTGTCGCGGCGCGCGCGTTCGATGGCCTGGTGCAGTTGTTCATCCAGCAACAGGCGGTTGGGCAGCCGTGTCAGGCCGTCATACAGCGCCAGTTGCGTAATGTGCTGCTCGTTCATATGTGCGACGGTGACATCACGCAGCACGCCGCGCAGGCCTTGCAGCACGCCCGCATGGTCACGTTGCGCAATCAGTCGCGCTTCCACCCACAGCAAATCGCCGCAGGTTTGCACCAGGCGAAAACGAATGTGCGTTACGTCGGCCGAATCAGCCAGCTTTTGCAGCGCGACGGCCACGCGCGCCGAGTCGTCGGGGAAAATCCAGGTGTGCAGCGACTTGCCTAGTTCGGCCGGCAGCAAGCGGCTATCCAGACCGCGTAACCGCGCCCAGGCTGGCGAGGTATGCAGCAGATCGCCCGACGGGCTGAGATCGACCACCGCTTCTTCAAGCAGATTGAGCGTGTCGGCCATGGCTTTGCGTTGCGCGCTTTCGCGCATCAGCGCGGTGACGTCATGCGCCAGCACCACCACGCGCGCCTCGCCCACCGTCACGGGCTGTAAACGCAGCAACAGATGCACCGGCCCGGTCATGCCGGGCACCGTACAGTTGCATTGCTGTGTGCGGCGCGTAGACAGCGCCATGGTCAGCGCGCGGTCGAGATCCCCGGCCATCGCAGCCGGAAATACATCAAACAAGATTTTGCCGGCCAATGCTTCGGGCGCGGGCAAGGCGGGATGGCTGGACCAGACCTGGCCGATGGTGGCATCGGGCATCAGCTCAAACACCATGTCTTCAGTGGCCCCCACCAGGGCGCGCAGGCGTTGCTGGTTGGCCAGCAGCGCGTCTTCGGTGCGCAAACGCACCAGCGCCTGAGCGACGTGATTGCCCAGCATTGACAGCAAATGCAGTTCTTCGCGGCTGCGTTCGCGGCGTTCATCTTCGTCGAGGAAACACAGAAAACCAAACATCTCGCCGCGATCCAGCAACGGAATACACAACAGGCGACGCGCGCCCAGCTGCGCCAGCCACATCTGTTCGGCCAGCGGCAGTTCCAGCAGCGATTTGTTGAGCACCATGCCCACCGTCAGCGTATCGGCCATCAGCGCGTAGCTGCGGTAATCGATCACGCGTAAATGCTCGGGGGTATTGGCGGCGATGCGGCAGTCCTGATCGCGCCACACAGCCATCAGCCGGGCATGGCGGGTGCGATCGGGCGTATTGAGATACAGACTGACCACGCTGGCGCGGGTGACGTCGGCTAAAGCGGCAAGGGCGCCGGTCATGCCGCCGCCCTCTTCGTTGGCCAGAAGTTGACCCACAACCCGGTCAAACGCGTTGAAGTACGCCTGATACAAGCCGGCGTCGCGCTCGACCACAAGGGTGGGATCCACATCCAGCCATTCTGGTTTGACCATCTGCGTACCTGGATAAAAACGGCACCCGGTAAGGGTGCCGTTTTGTATTAATCCGTATTTCGATGGTGCGAGTCTGGCGGGTAAAAATTACCGCGTCAATTCGCGTCCGGCGGAGACACCTGTTCGGCGTAGCCACATTCCTTCTGCGGGCACACTTTTTCCAGGCCCCGACGCTTGGTGGTCTTGAGTGTCAGCACCGGCCACTGGCATTTCGGGCAGGTCTCGGCGATGGGCGGATTCCATGTTGCATATGTGCACTTCGGGTAGGTCGAGCACGAATAGAACAGCTTGCCGTAGCGGCTTTTCTTTTCGGTCAGGGTGCCTTTGTTGCACACCGGGCATTCCACGCCAGTGTCTTTCGGTTTTTCCAACGGCTCGATGTGCTTGCACTTCGGGTAGTTGGCGCAACCGATAAACTTGCCGTAACGGCCGGTCTTGATGATCAGCGTGCCGCCATCTTCCGGGCATACGCGGCCTTCCACCACTTCGGGCTCGGTGGGCGCGGTATCGGCGTCTTCGTTCAGATTGCGGGTGTAATCGCATTCCGGGTACGTGGTGCACCCGATAAAGCGGCCGCGTTTGCCCAGACGAATCGCCAGCTTGTTGCCGCATTTGGGGCAGGCTTCATCCAGCTCTTCCTGCGTCACTTCCTTGCGCGACAAGCCCTGTTTTTCTTCCACTTGTTGATGGAAGCGGGTCCAGAACTCGTCCAGCACCGGAATCCACTGGCGGGTACCGTTGGAGATTTCATCCAGCTGATCTTCCAGCCGCGCGGTGAAGTTGTAATCCACGTACTGGGTAAAGTGGTCGGTCAGAAACTTGTTCACCACTTCGCCGGTGTCGGTCGGGATAAAACGCTTTTTATCCAGATCAACGTACTCGCGATCCTTCAGCGTCTTGATGATGGACGCATAGGTGGACGGGCGGCCGATACCGAATTCTTCCAGCGATTTAACCAGACTGGCTTCGGAATAACGCGGCGGCGGCTGGGTAAAATGCTGCTCGCCGCTCAGTTTATCCACTGGCAGTGCTTCGCCTTCTTCCAGCGCGGGCAGACGGGCTTCGTCTTCGTCATCCGACTCAACGTCATCCTGATCTTCCTGGTACACGGCGATAAAGCCGGGGAACACCAGCGTCTGGCCCGAAGCGCGGAACACGGCCTCCGTGCCCACCTGGATATCCACACCCACGGTATCAAAGCGCGCCGGCGTCATCTGGCACGCCAGTGTGCGCTTCCAGATCATCTGGTACAGCTTGAACTGGTCGGCTGACAGGTACGGTTTAACCTGATCAGGCGTACGCAAAATCGACGTCGGCCGTACGGCCTCGTGCGCCTCTTGCGCGTTCTTGGCTTTGTTTTTGTACGTCACCGGCGCGTTCGGCAAGTAATCCTTGTCGAAGCTGCTTTCGATGTAGCCGCGAATTTCGTCCAGCGCTTCGTTGGCCAAGGCCACCGAGTCAGTACGCATATAAGTAATCAGACCCACCGTGCCCTGGCCTACATCCACGCCTTCATACAGCTGTTGCGCGGTGCGCATGGCGCGGTCGGTGGTCATGCCCAGCTTGCGCACGGCCTCTTGTTGCAGCGTGGAGGTGGTAAACGGCGCGGCCGGGCTGCGCGATTTCTTTTTCTTCTCGACGCTGGCCACGCGGGCATCTTTGCCTTCCAGCGCTTTCAGGATATCGGCCTGCGAGGTTTCGCTGGGGATATCAAACTGATCGAGCTTTTTGCCTTGCCATTGCGACAAACGCGCGCTGAATTTGGTGCGCGCCTTGTGGCTGTCGAGATGGATGGTCCAGTATTCCTGCGCGGTAAAGGCGCGGATTTCCAGCTCGCGTTCGCAAATCAGCCGCAGCGCCGGGCTTTGCACGCGGCCGGCAGACAAGCCGGAACGCACCTTGCGCCACAGCAGCGGCGACAGGTTAAAGCCCACCAGATAATCCAGCGCGCTACGCGCCTGCTGCGCATCGACCATGTTGGCGTCGATGTCACGCGGGTTGGCGACGGCATTTTTGACAGCCGATTCGGTAATCTCGTGAAACACCACGCGCTTGAAAGTGCGGTCTTTGGTGGTGAGCTTTTTACCTTTCAGGATTTCCATGATGTGCCACGAGATCGCTTCACCTTCGCGATCCGGGTCAGTTGCCAGAAACACGTTCTGCGCATCTTTAACGGCGGCACAAATGGCATCGACATGCTTTTTGTTCTTGTCGATGACCTGGTATTTCATCTTGAAGTCATGCTCGGTATCGACCGAGCCATCCTTGCGCACCAGGCCACGGACGTGACCGTACGAAGCAAGGATTTCAAAATCGTTGCCCAGATATTTCTTCAGCGTTTTCGCCTTGGAGGGCGACTCTACAATCAACAGATTGGCGGGCATGATTTCCCGTTACGTTCAGGGTGGGTCAGGGCCGCGCGCTGTGCTTAGTGCTGCACAAAGCCTTCGCGGCCAAACAGGATTTCTTCGATCAGCAGATTAGACAGTTCATCGCGCTTGCGCCAGACAACCATCAGTACGATCAACTGCAGCCGTTCTTGCGAAATTTCGCCAGGCGCCGCGCCCATCACCAGATCCAGCGCCAGCTCTCGCTCGGCGCTGCCCAGTACACGGGCTTGTTGCAGGTATAACCAGTAAGCCAGCGCTTCTTCGTCAAAGCGCGCCAGTTCGGCCGGATGCAGATGTCGCAGCGGCAGATCGCCCAGCGCGGCATAGCGTCCCGTATCCACGCGGTTAAGCTCGGCCAGCCAGGTCAACGCTTGCGCGATGTCATCCTGTTCAAAGCCGGCGCTGGCCAGTTTGGTGGCCAGCAGCGATACGTCCGGTTCGCCTTCGGACTGATAAAACTGTTCAAAAAGATAAGCAAGCACTTCCAGCATATAAACCTGAGCAACCTCGGTGTCTTTTTTAATCACTACCCGGAAACTGAAGGCAGCACAACACCAATTCAAGTTGCTGCTTTCCGCAAGACCGGGTTCCAGGTGGGTTCAGGCTCGTCGCTGATACCGGTTTCCCGGCAGCGTAAACAGGACGCCTTTCATTTCCAGAGCGAGGAGGATTGCGCACAGCCGATCCGGCGTCAAGCCGACACGCAAGCCCAGCGTATCGGCATCCACCGGGTCGAAACCGGCCGCCTGCAGTACTTTTTGCTCGGTGGCGTCGAGCTGCGCCGCGGTTGCGGCGGGCGTCACGGGGGTTTGTACCGCGCTGCTGTCCCACGCCAGTTCGGTCATGATGTCTTCGGCGCTTTCGACCAGTTTGGCGCCTTGTTTAATAAGATGATGACAGCCTTTGGCCAGCGGCGAATGAATCGAACCGGGGATGGCAAACACTTCGCGGCCCATCTCGTTGGCCTGGCGCGCGGTAATCAGCGAACCCGAGCCCATGGCCGCTTCCACCACCAGGCAGCCACGCGCCAGCGCCGCAATCAGCCGGTTGCGCCGTGGAAAATGATCCTTGATCGGCCCTTCGCCCAGCATGAACTCAGAAATGATCAGACCAGCGGCGGCGATTTGATGCGCCAGTTGCCGGTTGCTGGCCGGATAAACGCGATCCAGCCCGGTGCCGACAAACGCGATGGTGCTGCCCGGCCCGCGTAAACCACCGCGATGCGCCGCGGCGTCGATGCCGGCAGCCAGGCCACTGACCACGGTCAGGCCGGATGCGCTAAGTGTTTCGGCAAAGCGCTCGGCGTTATCGATAGCGCCGACCGTGGCGTTGCGGCTGCCGACGATGGCCAGCGCCGGTTGTTGCAACAGCTCGACGCGGCCTTTGCAAAAGAAGAACAGTGGCGCGTCGGGCAATTCCAGGAATTGCGCCGGATAGGCGTCATCGCCCAGGCACACCATGCTGTGCTCCGGCTGAGCCAGCCAGGCGCGCGTTTGCGCCACCAGCTCCGGTTCGGGCGCGGCGGCAAAATCAATAAAGGCTTGTACCTTGATCGGGTCGGTCAGTACTTTGCTGAGCGTACCAAACGACGCCGCCAGCACATTCTGTGGCGAGCCCAGGGCTTGCAACAAAACGAGCTGGCGGCGTAACCCGATACCGGGAACAAGCGCGAACCGTAGCCAGGCGGCCAGGTCCGCGTCGTCATGCATCAAGGCGATGTAACCTCGTCGGCAGTGTTTACGGGCAACGTGCTATCCAGCAGCAGTCCGTAAGAAAAGTGCGGGAACACGCGGTAGACGAACAAGTTGCCACTTTGTTCCGGCGGGGTAAAACGATCCGGTTCGTTCTTGTCTTCTTTCTTGATGGGGCGGCCCGATTTCCAGGTCACCAGCACCGAACCCACATCCAGGCCATCCGCCGAACCACGGTTGATGACCAGTGTGGTGTACGGGCCCGCATCGGCCACGCCGCCGTAGGCCGACACCACTTTGCCGCGTACTTGTTGCGCAGGCGCATGCGGCGCGTAGTTCATATAAGTTTCTTCGGTGGCGCGCACCAGACGGGCGCCTACGCCGATTTCTTCTTTGGAAGACAGCACGCGCAGGGTGGCCACGTCGCCATTCTTGTCCAGGCGCAGGTCACCCAGATAATCCACCTGATGACCAATCACGCGCTTGTGTTCAGGATCGTCCGGGTCGATCAGCGGGGCGCCCGGGCGATAGGCTTGCCACACATCGCCTTCCTTGCCTTGCAGATTGACCGCATACACGCGATCACCCACGGCAAACACCACGCGTTCGTCCGGGCCAGCGGCCACGCGCGGCGCGTTCAGCAATTCGTTTTCTTCGATGACCAGCGGTTTGTTCAGGAACGGACGGATAGCCAGCAACGGAATGCTCGGCACCGCGTTGTTATCCAGCGGCGAAATCCGGCCCGACGGCGACAGCTTGACTTCGTTGCGACCGCCCCCAGATCCATCCTTTAGCAGGCGCAAACGCGGCGTGCCGCCGGTGCGGTCCAGCAAGACCACGTCGCCGGGGTAAATCCAGTGCGGATTCTTGATCTCGTCCTTGTTCATGCGCCAGATTTCGGGCCAGCGCCAGGGCTGCTTAAGAAAATGCCCGGAAATCGCCCAAAGGGTATCGCCCTTGACCACGACGTAACGGTCCGGTGCGTTGTCCTTCATCGCCAACGTATCGGCATGCGCCAGACCAGCGACACCGCTGACGGCGAAAAGTAGAGATATAATTGTTTTACGCATGGTCAAACCCATCAAATCTGGCAACGTATTGCCGGATGAAAAATCGGGGAGCCGCACTACGCGGTTCCGGGGAAACAACTTTTAAAACCCTGAGCGGTAAGTTGTTTCTTCATATTTGATTCGAATCGCAGCAGATTCTGCATACAAACTTTTTGAGCCGCAAGCAAACATGGCAATCCTGAATATCCTGCAGTATCCCGATGATCGTTTACATACCGTGGCCAAACCGGTCACTGTATTTGACGACAAACTGCAACAACTTATCGATGATATGGCGGAAACCATGTACGCCGCACCTGGCATCGGCCTTGCCGCTACCCAGGTCAATGTGCATGAACGTCTTATCACGATTGATATTTCCGAAAGCAAAGATGATTTGCTTGTCCTGATCAACCCCCGGATTCTGGAGATGGACGGCACCTGCAATTCGGAAGAAGGTTGCCTTTCGGTTCCTGGTATTTACGAAGAAGTGCAACGCGCTGAACATATTCGTGTTTCTGCACTCGATCGCAACGGCAAAGAATTCAAATTATCTGCCGATGGCTTACTGGCAGTTTGCATCCAGCATGAAATGGATCATCTGGAAGGCAAAGTATTTGTTGAAAAACTGTCGCGCCTCAAGCTTAACCGCATTGTGCAAAAGCTGAAAAAAACGCAACGCGCCAACGTCTGATTGCGATCAAAAATACAACGGCCGGGCCGCAGCATTGCTGTGAGCCCGGCCGTTGTATTTAACCGATCAACACCCGCACCACCCTGCCTGGAGTTTGACCATGAAGCTGATTTTTGCCGGTACCCCCGAATTTGCCGCCTGCGCACTCAAGGCGCTGATCGATGCCGGCCATGAGATCGCCATGGTGCTGACCCAACCCGACCGCCCTGCAGGCCGCGGCATGAAGCTGACCCCGTCGGCAGTCAAGCAAGTGGCGCTGCAGCACCATCTGCCGGTGTATCAGCCCGAAAAACTGCGCACCGCCGAGCAACAAGCGCCGCTACATGACGTCGGCGCGGATTTGATGGTGGTGGCTGCGTACGGGCTGATTTTGCCGCAGGCGGTGCTGGATATTCCGCGCCTGGGTTGCCTGAATATTCATGGCTCCCTGTTGCCGCGCTGGCGGGGTGCAGCGCCCATCCAGCGCGCCATTCTGGCGGGCGATAGCGAAACCGGCATCACCATCATGCAGATGGATGCGGGCCTCGATACCGGTGACATGCTCAGCATTCATCCGGTGGCGATCGACGCCCAGGATAACGCGGCCAGCCTGCACGACAAACTGGCTGCGGCCGGTGCCAGCGCCATCGTCGCCGCCGTGGCCGACTTGCCCGCATTGCAGCAAAAGCGTCAGCCGCAACCGGCTGAGGGCGTGACCTATGCCGAGAAATTGCGCAAAGAAGAATCGGCCATCGACTGGACCCAATCCGCCAGCATGCTGGACCGCATGATCCGCGCGTTTAACCCGTTTCCGTCCGCGCAAACCACCTGGGCGGGTGAGCCGCTCAAGCTGTGGCGCGCCACGCCCGTCAGCGCCAGCGGCACGCCTGGCACCGTGCTGGCTGCCAGCAAAGACGCGGTGGTTGTAGCCTGCGGCGACGGCGCGTTGGCCATCACCGAAATGCAAAAAGCCGGCAGCAAGCGCATGGATGCGGCCGCGTTTCTGGCAGGCAATGCGCTACCGGTAGGCACGCAACTGGGCGATTGAAGTCCGCGCCATCCGTGGCCGTCTCCGCGCGATTGCGCATGCCGACGGGCAATGTTTGAATTTTTCCTGGCCAAGGCAATCTATGCTGAAGGCTGTGGTGCGCCGCAACGTACGACAGCCTCTGCAGTACTCCCATAAAAGCCTGCCTTCGCACTGCGTAAAGGTGGGCACTGTCAACTTGCGCCGGATTCCCCGGGCTTTCGAGGCTCATATGAATAACTGGATTAAAACGACCATGCTGATGGCCGCCATTGTGGCGCTCTTCGGCTTGATAGGTGGCATGGTGGGCGGACGCAGCGGCATGCTGCTGGCGCTGCTGTTTGGCGGCGGCATGAACCTGTTCGCCTACTGGAATTCCGACAAGATGGTGCTGCGTATGTATAACGCGCACCTGGTCGACGACAGCACCGCGCCCGAACTGGTGGCGATGGTGCGCGAACTGGCGGCCAACGCCCAACTGCCGATGCCGCGCGTGTATGTGATTGAAGAAGACCAACCCAATGCCTTCGCCACCGGGCGCAACCCGGAAAATGCGGCCGTGGCCTGCACCACTGGCATCATGCGCATGTTGTCGCACCGGGAGTTGCGCGGCGTGATGGCGCATGAGCTGGCGCACGTCAAACACCGCGACATCCTGATTTCGACCATTACCGCCACTATGGCCGGTGCGATTTCGGCGCTGGCCAATTTCGCCATGTTTTTTGGCGGCCGCGACGAGAACGGCCGCGCGGTCAATCCCATCGTTGGCATTGCGGTGGCCATCCTGGCGCCGTTGGCAGCGTCGGTGATCCAGATGGCGATTTCGCGCGCGCGTGAATTTGGCGCAGACGCAGGCGGCGCGCGCATTTCCGGCGACCCGCTGGCGCTGGCCGAAGCACTGCGCAAGATTGAATATTATGCGGCGGGCATCCCCATGCCCACCGCCGAAGCCCACCCTGCCACGGCGCAGATGATGATCATGAACCCGCTGCATGGCGGTGGATTGGCCGATCTGTTCCGTACCCATCCGCGCACCGAAGAGCGCATTGCGCGCTTGCAGGCGATCTCACGCGGTGAAATCCTGATCAACCACGAGTAAGTATGTTCGCAACGCAAAAATACGCATCCCAATCGCTCAGCGCCGTGCTGGCCGGGCAAACCCTGACCGAGGCACTGAGCGAGCTCTGGAAGGCCATGCCCGACTTGCGTCCGCAACAACGCGGCGCCATTCAGGACTTGAGCTACGGCACGCTGCGCCACTTTGGCCTGCTGGATAACACGCTCAAGCTGTTGCTTAACAAGCCAGTGCACGAGCCTGCGCTGAAAGCGCTGTTGCTGGTGTGTTTGTACCAGCTGCAATTTACCCGCGCCGCGCCCTACAGCGTGGTGGACCATGCCGTCAAAGTGGCGTCGCATACCGGCTCGGGCCAGGGCAAAGGGTTGGTCAACGCCATCCTGCGTAATTTTTTGCGCCGCCGCGACACCATCCTGAACGAAGCGCGCCACAACGATTACGGCAAGTGGTCACATCCGCAATGGTGGGTGAATGCCATGCGCGAAGCGTGGCCCGCGCAGTGGGAGAGCATCCTTAACGCCGGCAATCAACATCCGCCGCTCACGCTGCGCGTAAACCGCCATCGCAGCAACGTGGAGCAATATATGGCGCTGCTGGCCGAGGCAGGCCTCGAAGCCAGCGTCACCGGCAAAGACGCCATCCGCTTGCGTTATCCGGTGGGTGTGGATCGGCTGCCAGGCTTTTTTGATGGCCTGGTCTCGGTGCAGGATCTGGGCGCGCAATATGCCGCGCAATTGCTGGATGTGCAGGACGGCATGCGCGTGCTGGATGCGTGCTCGGCCCCGGGCGGCAAGACCGGCCATTTGCTGGAAACCGCCACGCTGGACCTCACCGCCGTGGATAGCGACGCGCAACGGCTAACGCGCGTGGGCGACAATCTGCAGCGCCTGGGTTTGTCGGCAAAACTGGTGCGCGGCGACGCTTCGCGCCCCAAAGAGTGGTGGGATGGCACGCCGTTTGATCGCGTGCTGGCCGACGTGCCGTGCTCCGCCAGTGGCGTGGCGCGCCGGCATCCGGACATCAAATGGCTGCGTCGACCCGAAGATATTGTCCAGTTTGCGCAACAACAAGCCGTAATGCTGGATGCGCTGTGGGGTTTGGTGGCTCCGGGCGGCAAACTCCTCTATGCTACGTGCTCGATATTCCCGGCTGAGAACAAGGATCAGGCTGCTGCCTTTGCGGCGCGTAACGCCGATGCACAGCGCCTGCCGGTGAACGTGGGAACAGCCGACGACGGTCAGCTCTTGCCGAACCCGGAGCACGATGGTTTTTATTACGCCCTTTTTCAAAAAGCCCGCTAAGTGGTCACGCCGCACCCGTTCGTGGTGCGGCCTGCTGCTGGTCTGGTTTTTGATGGCTACGGGGATGTCGGCAGCCTGGGCGGAGCCCGGCACCATCAAGGCCACGCAAACTGCCGCCGCGTATGGTGAAAACCAGATCGAGCTGTCCGGCCGCTTTATCGTCACCCTCACCCCTACCCTTGAAGACGCGCTCGCCAATGGCCTGAGCCTGCCCTTCGTCTACGAATTCCAGCTCACGCGGCCACGCACTTATTCGTGGTATCGCCAGCTGTCCGACTGGTTTTCCCCCACCGCGACGCTGACTTACCGGCTGAGCTATCACGCCTTGTCACGCCAGTACCGGCTGCATCTAGGCAGCTTTTATCGCAGCTTCAGTTCGCTGGATCAGGCCCTGGCCGCGCTGGGCGTCTTGCGCGATTGGGGCGTGTTGCAAGATACCTCACTGGCGCGCGACAAGGACGATCTGGCCGGGCGCATGCGCCTGCGGCTGGATATGTCGCAACTGCCCAAAACCTTCCAGCTGACCGCGCTGGGCCATAGCGACTGGCAGCTTGAATCGCAATGGACCGACTTCGCCCTGCATAACGAGGAGGAGGCGCATTGATGCGGCGTAGCCTGCTTATTCTGGGGTCGCTGGGCACCATCCTGCTGTTTTTGCTGGCTACTGCCTCAGGCAATACCTCGGCATTTGCCCGCTATTACCAAGGCCTGCTGGCGATCAACGGTTTGATGCTGGTCAGCATGGTCGTGCTGGTAGGGCTACGCCTGCGCCAGTTGCTCAAAGCCGTTAAAGCCAAGGTATTTGGATCGCGGCTGACCTTGCGCATGGTGTTGATGTTCTCGCTGGTGGCAGTGCTGCCTGGCGCGCTGGTGTACACGCTGTCGGTGCAGTTTCTGAATCGCTCCATCGAAACCTGGTTTGACGTGCGGGTCGAGAAGGCGCTGGATCGCGGCCTTAACCTGGGCCACAACGCCATCGATTTTCAGCAAACCGATCTGCTGCGCAAAGCACGCGTGATTGCGTTGGAAATCCACGATGAGAACGGCTCGGCCGTGTTGTCGCGGCTAACCCGGCTGCGTGATCAGATCGGCGTGCAGGAAATCAGTCTGTTTGATGAAACGGGCCAGACGCTGGCGCATATCGGCAATGAAAACGCCGGGCTATTCCCCACCATTCCTGAGCGCAGTCAGTTACGCCAGGCCATGCAGGGGCCGGTCAAATCGCTGGAAACCGACAGCGAACAAGGCCTGATGATGCGCGTGATGATCGGCGTGCACGACACCGGCTTATCGGAGCGCGCACGCATCTTGCAGCTACGCCAACCGATCCCCAAGGCGCTGGCCGAAGATGCCGAGCTGGTCGAGCAGGTGCGCGCCGATTACAAACAGCTCTCGCAATCGCGCCAGGGCCTCAAGCTGATCTACAGCCTGACGCTCACGTTGGCCTTGTTGATGGCCTTGCTGGGTGCGGTGGCGCTGGCGATTTATCTGTCTGACAAACTGGCCGCACCCTTATCGGTGCTGGCCGAAGCCACGCGCGCGGTGGCGGCGGGCGATTATTCGCAGCGCCAGCCGGTGATCAGCCGCGACGAACTGGGCATTCTCACGCACTCGTTTAACCGTATGACCCGGCAGTTGGCCGATGCGCGCGCTTCGCTGGAACAGCATCAGGCCGAGCAGGAAGCCGCCAATGCCTACCTGGAGGCCATGCTGGGTTCGCTGACCGCGGGCGTGCTGTCGTTTAACGATCAGTGGGTGCTGGCGTCGACCAACCAGAGCGCCCTGCGCATTCTCAGTATTGATCCGGCGCAATTACGCAATCTACCGCTGGCGCAGTGGCCCAGCGTGTATCCGGCTCTGTCCACGCTTAGCCAGCAAATGATTTCCGGCTTTACCGGCACCGAAGAACACTGGCAGCAAGAAGTGGAAGTGGCCGAGCAAAACCGCATTCTGCAAATGCGCGGCACGCGTCTGACGGTCACTGAAGGCACATCCAGCGGCTATCTGGTGGTGTTCGACGACATCACCGATCTGATCTCCGCCCAGCGCGATGCGGCGTGGGGCGAAGTGGCGCGCCGCCTGGCCCACGAGATCAAGAATCCGCTCACGCCGATCCAGCTGGCGGCCGAACGCCTGGGCTTCAAGCTGGCCGACAAGCTCGATGCTGCGGGCCAGGACATGCTGGCGCGCAATACTCAGACTATTGTTAAACAGGTTTCTGCGCTAAAACAGATGGTGGATGCGTTCCGCGATTACTCGCGTAAGCCAACCGGTAAGAAAAAGCCGCTGGATCTGCGCGAATTGCTGCACGAAATACTGGTACTGTATGAAGCCGCTGCTGTGCCGGTGCATGTGGAAGACACGGCGGACGGCGCGCTCGAAGTCCTGGGCGACGCCACGCATTTGCGTCAGGTTATCCACAACTTGTTACAGAACGCGCAGGATGCCGTGACCGCGGTGGCCGCTCATCCTGAAAAAACCGCCCCTCGCATTTGCGTTCGGCTGGTAAAAACCGATAAATTTGCCCGACTCGTGGTGGAAGACAGCGGAAACGGCTTTCAACCCGATATACTCCCTCGCGTGTTCGAGCCATACATAACGACAAAACAAAAGGGCACGGGCTTAGGCCTGGCGATAGTAAAAAAAATCATTGATGAGCACCACGGTCGTATTCAGGCGGGAAACCGTGATGGTGGCGGCGCCTATGTTCGTATTGATCTGCCGCTGGTGGAGGATTGAAGTTGCATAGTCAGGACATTCTGGTTGTCGATGATGAAATCGGCATTCGTGAGTTGTTATCGGAAATTCTGCAAGACGAAGGTTATAGCGTCGCCGTGGCGGAAAACGCCGAGGCGGCCCGGCGTCTGCGCAATCAGGCGCAGCCGCGCCTTGTATTGCTGGACATCTGGATGCCGGATACCGACGGCGTCACCCTGCTGAAGGAATGGGCCCGCAATGGGCAGCTGACCATGCCGGTGGTGATGATGTCGGGGCATGCCACGATCGACACTGCAGTTGAAGCCACGCGGATCGGCGCGCTGGACTTCCTCGAAAAACCCATTGGCCTTGCCAAGTTGCTGGCGACCGTCAAACGCGCCGTCAACCTGGTTCAGGAGGCGCCCCGACCGGTCGTCACCCTGAGCAAACTGGGCGAAAGCGAACACATCCGCGAACTCACGCGCATGCTGCAAGCGGCGCAAACGCAAAGCGCGCCGGTGCTGCTGATCGGCCCGCCGGGCGTGGGCTTCGAGTTTTGCGGTCGCTATATGACGCCCGATGGCAAGCCGTTTGTAGCCCCGTTTTCCAACGAAGAATTTGCGCTCGCCTCGCAAGAGCTGCTGAACAAGGCTTCGGGTGGCACGCTGTTCCTGCGCGATCTGGCTTATCTGGATACACGCGCCCAGGCGGGCCTGAAATCGGTGCTGGGCAAGCTCGAAAAAATGAAGGTGCGGCTGGTTTCGGCCAGCAGCCGTCCGCTGGATCAACTAAGCGGCGACCTCGACCCCGAGCTGTTCCGTCAGTTGTCGCAGTGGATAGTGCCCGTGCCCGGTTTGCGCGAACACAAGGAAGATATTCCGCGTATCGCCGAATCGATCCTGGCCGACACCGTCACGCAGCACAAACTGGGCCCACGTCGCTTCAGCCACGGCGCACTGCAGTTGCTGGCGCAGCAAGACTGGCCGGGCAACCTGGACGAGCTGACCAATGTGGTCAAAAGCCTGGCGTTGTCGTGCCGCGATGGCGAGATCGACATCAATCCGGTGTCGCGCATCCTGTCGCAGTTTTCGCCCGGCGTAGATGGTGTGGCCACGCAGATTGCCGCCCCCGCCCCGGCCCTGTCGGCGGTGGACATGAACCTGCCCTTGCGTGAAGCACGTGACCAGTTCGAAAAGTATTATCTCGAGCGCCAGATCGAATTGTCAGGCGGCAATATGAGCCGCGTGGCAGAGCGCATCGGCCTTGAGCGCACTCACCTGTATCGCAAGCTCAAACAGCTGGGCGTTACCATGCCCAAAAAGAACAAGGTGATTGAAGAAGACTGATCTGACACGGCCGCCAGCCTGCTGGCGCTGTGCTAGTCTGAACGGGAAGTTGCGCTGCAGCTTCCCGTTTTTTCATTGCATCTAGCCCAAGAGACGCTGCGACGTGTCCAATATCCTGATTCTCGGCGCTGGCCGGGTCGGCGCTACAGTCGCCGAACAGCTGGTGTTCGAACACCACAATGTCACCATCGTCGATGACAATCCCGCCAATCTAAAACCACTCAGTTCGCGCCTGGATTTGCGCGCCATCACCGGCTCGGCCATCAACCCACACGTGCTGCGCGAGGCCGGAGCCGAAGACGCCGAACTACTGCTGGCGGTCACGCCCACCGACGAACTGAACATGGTGGCGTGCAAGATGGCGTACCAGTTATTTCGCGTGCCCACGCGCATCGCCCGCATCCGCAATACCGAAATCCTGGCGTATGAAGAAATGTTGTCCGAAGACGTCGGCTTTGCCATCAGCCAGGTAATCACACCTGCGCAGATCGTCACCGATTATCTGGTGCGGCTGATCAAGATGCCTGAAGCGCTGCAAGTGCTCGACTTTGCCGAAAAGCTGGTGCAGATGGTGGTGGTGCGCGTGACCGCCAATGCGCCCATGTGCGACAAACCGCTGCAGCAATTCAACACCGTGCTGGGCGATGTGGATCGGCGTGTGGTCGGCGTCTACCGCGATAACCGGTATGTGCGTCCCGATGGCGATACCGTGCTGCACGCGGGCGACGAAGTATTCGTGCTGGCCCCTACCCGGCAGATGCGCAAGGTGATTGAAGCGCTGCACACGCAGGAACGCCCGATCGAACGCATTCTGATTGCAGGCGGCGGCAACGTGGGTTTTCGCCTGGCCAAGGCGCTGCAAAAGGATTATCAGGTCAAAGTGCTGGAAAGCAGCGCCGTGCGCTCGGAATGGCTGGGTACCGAATTGACGCGTTCGCTGGTCCTGCACGGCGATGCCACTAGCGAAAATCTGCTGGATTCTGAACAGATTGCGCAGACCGACCTGTATCTGGCGCTGACTTCGGACGACGAAGACAACATCATGTCGGGCTTGCTGGCGCGGCAGATGGGCGCGCGCAAGGTCATCGCCATTATCAATCGCTCGCGTTATGTCGATCTGCTGCAAGACAGCCGCATTGATGTCGCGCTCTCCCCTGCCCAGCTCACCATCGGCTCGTTACTGGCCGAAGCGCGCCAGGGCGATATCACCGCCGTGCAACCGTTACGCCGCGGGGCGGCCGAGGCGGTGGAACTGGTGGTGCACGGCAATAAATCGGTCTCGCGCGTGATTGGTCGGCGTGTGGATGAACTGCGCATGCCAGCGCACGCCTTCCTGGCGGCCATCGTACGCGACGGCAAGGTGATCATGGTCCACCACGACACCGTTATCGAAGCCAACGACCGCTGCATTCTGTTTGTGCACGACAAAGACGACACGCGCGATGTGGAGCGTCTGTTTGCGGTCAAGGTGGGGTTCTTCTGATGCGCTTTCTGCCCACCCTGCACATCCTGGCGCGGATTGCCCTGCTGTTTTCATTGACCCTGCTGGCCCCGATCGGCGTGGCGTGGTTTAACCATGATCAGGGGTTTATGCCGTTTGTGCATGCGCTGGCCTTGCTGGCGGGCAGCAGCATCGCACTGATGGCGGTGACGCTGCCGTTCCGGCGTGAACTGGCGGCGCGTGATGGTTTTCTGCTGGTGACCGGCCTGTGGGTGCTACTGCCGTTGGCCGCCTGCGTGCCGCTGATGCTGTACAGCACGCAGTTGCCGTTTACCTATGCCTATTTCGAAGGCATGTCCGGCCTCACCACCACCGGCTCCACGGTAATCCGCGATCTGGACAGCCTGCCGCTGTCGCTCAATTTGTGGCGGCATATGCTCAACTGGATAGGCGGCATGGGGATTATCGTGCTGGCCGTCGCCATCCTGCCTTTGCTGGGCATTGGTGGCATGCAGTTGTTCAAAGCCGAAACGCCCGGCCCGATCAAAGACACCCGGCTAAAACCGCGCATCCGCGAAACCGCACGCAATTTGTGGCTGGTGTATGCCGGGCTCACCATCGTCTGCATGTTGCTGCTTAAATCGGCGGGCATGAGCTGGTTTGATGCGGTTTGCCACGCCATGGCGGCGATTTCGCTGGGCGGCTTGTCCACCCATAGCACCAACGTCGGCTATTTTGATTCGCCCGCCATCGAAGGCATTCTGATTATCTTTATGCTGCTGGGCGCCACCAATTTCGCCACGCATTATCTGGCGCTCAGCCGCCGCTCTTTGCTGGCCTATTGGCGCGACGGCGAACTGCGCGCCATGCTGGGCGTGTTGCTGGCGGCGGCCTTGGGTCTATCGGCCTATCTGGAATGGCAAGGCACTTACCCCGACTACCTGACGGCATTACGCCATGTGGCCTTTAACCTGGTCTCCATCGGCACCGCCTGCGGCTTTGCCACGCAAGACTTTGGTAGCTGGCCCATCTTTGTGCCGCTACTGATGTTATTGCTGTCGTGCTTTATTTGTTGCGCAGGTTCGGTCGGCGGCGGCATCAAGATGTTCCGCGCTTTAATCCTGATTAAAGAAGCGGGCCGCCAGTTCACCACGCTGTTGCATCCCAATGCGGTACGCCCGATGCGCGTCAATGGCATGGCCGTACCCACGCCGGTGATCTTTTCGGTTTTAGGTTTTATTGCGCTCTACTTTATTTGCGTGGTGGTGTTTACCTTTGCGCTATTACTCAGCGGGCTGGATTTTCTGACCAGCTTTAGCGCCGTCATCGCCAGCATTAACAATGCCGGGCCGGGCCTGGGCGAAATCGGGCCTTCAGGCAATTTCGCCATCTTTACCCAGCCGCAAATCTGGGTGTGTACGGCGGCGATGCTGATTGGGCGGCTGGAGATTTTCTCGGTGTTGATTCTGTTAACGCCGCAATTCTGGCGCAGCTAATGGGTAAGCCCCCCCAAAAAAAACGGACCCGCAGGTCCGTTTTTTATATGGATGACGCTCGCCATCAAACGCTCATTCGGCCACTTCAATCCGGCCACGCCCGCTGTGCTTGGCGCGATACAACGCTTCATCGGCGCGCAACACCAGCGCCCGGCCATTTTCGTCGTCCTTCAGCGTGGCGATGCCAGACGAGAACGTCACCTCCAGCCGCTGCGCCTTATGCATAAACGGCGACTTGTTGGCCACCACGCGCAGCCGATCCACCACATATTGCGCGCCGCGGTGATCCGTTTCCGGCAGCATCACCAGAAACTCTTCGCCGCCATAACGCACCAGCGTATCGGTTTCGCGCAACACCGCCTTGGCCAGATTGGCCATATGCACCAGCACCTGATCGCCCACCAGATGGCCGTGGCGGTCGTTGATCAGCTTGAAATCGTCCAGATCAAAAATCACCACGGTCAGCTTGGCGCCGCTACGACGGGCGCGTTTGCATTCGTTGGAAAGCAGATGATCAAAACCCTGGCGATTCAGCGAACCGGTCAGCGGGTCCAGCTCCAGCATCTTGCGGTTGTGCGCCAGGTCTTCTTCGATATGGCGTACCGATTCGCGAATCGCAGCCAGATCAATATGTGATGATTTGACCGTCGTGTGGATATTGCTGGTGGAATGAATAATATCGTCCAGCAATTCTTCGAGTTTGCTATGCGTTTCTTCAGGCGGCTGCGTGCGCGTTAAATGCGCCTGGCGCGTTTGTTTAAGCTCGCCCAGCCGGTTGGCCATGGTGTCGCCGCCTTCGGCCAACGAACTAAGCAGCTGCTCGGTGGTATCCCGCGTATCGCTTACTGCATCGTCCAGGCGGCACAGAATCTGCCAGGCCTGCTGTAATTCGTCATTGGTTTTTTCTTCGGGCGACTTAATCGTGACGATCGCGTTGTAGAATTGCGCGTAATTTTCCGGCGTCGGCGGCATGCCGCGCTCAGCGAGTCGCTTCAGGGCAATACGGGCAATTTCAACCGGATTGACCGAGGGCGGGATGGGCATGATGGCTTTTGACGTAATTTTTCTTGAAGCCTGATTGTACGCAACCGATCCGACAGCGGCCAGCACGCAACCATTTTGATTTGAATACACAACACAAGATCATGCACATCCACATCCTGGGCATTTGCGGTACTTTCATGGGCGGCGTGGCCGCATTGGCGCGCGCCGCGGGCCACACCGTCACGGGCTGCGATGCCGGGGTGTATCCGCCGATGTCGGATCAGCTCAACGCGCTGGGGATCGAACTGGTAGAAGGCTGGTCGCCCGAACAGATCAACCTGGGCGCCGATCTGTACGTGGTGGGCAATGTGGTCACGCGTGGCAATCCGCTGATGGAAGAAATCCTTAACCGCGGCCTGCCGTATACCTCGGGCCCGGAATGGCTGCGCGATCATATTCTGCAAGGCCGCTGGGTACTGGCCGTGGCAGGCACGCACGGCAAAACCACCACCACATCGATGCTGGCGTGGATTCTGGATTACGCGGGCCTGGCCCCCGGTTTTCTGGTGGGCGGCGTGCCGGAAAACTTTGGCGTATCCGCGCGCCTGCCGGGCGAACCGCGCCAGGAAGTCGGCGGCCAGTCGCCTTTCTTTGTCATTGAAGCCGACGAATACGACACCGCCTTCTTCGACAAGCGCTCCAAGTTTGTTCATTACCGCCCGCGCACTGCCATCCTTAACAATCTGGAATTTGATCACGCCGATATCTTTGCCGATCTGGCCGCCATCGAAACGCAATTTCATCATCTGGTGCGCACCGTACCGGGCAATGGCCGCGTGGTGGTCAATGGCGCGCAGGCCAGCCTGGAACGCGTGTTGCAACGCGGCTGCTGGAGCGAAGTGGAGCGCTTTGGCGACAGCAGCGGCTGGCAAGCCGATAACGATGACGGCCAGCAATTTGATGTGCTGTTTGAAGGCGCCAAACAAGGCCGCGTGGAATGGGCCTTGCTGGGCGAACACAATCGCATGAATGCGCTGGCGGCCATTGCAGCGGCGCGCCACGTGGGCGTGCCGGTGGCCGAATCGATTGCGGCGTTGGGCACGTTTCTGAGCGTCAAGCGGCGCATGGAAATCAAAGGCGAAATCGACGGCGTAACCGTCTATGACGACTTTGCGCATCACCCCACCGCCATCACCACCACGCTGGCAGGCCTGCGGCGCAAGGTAGGCGGCGCGCGCATTCTGGCGGTGCTGGAACCGCGCTCCAACACCATGAAGCTGGGCACGATGAAAGCGCAGTTGCCCGCCAGCCTGGTCGATGCCGATGTGGTGTTCTGCTACGGCGCCAATCTGGGCTGGGACCCGGCCGAAGCGCTGGCCCCGCTGGGCAGCAAGGCGCATAGCCATAACGATCTGGACGCGCTGGTGGCCGATATCATCGCCACCGCGCAAGCGGGCGACCACATTCTGGTGATGAGCAACGGCGGCTTTGGCGGCATCCATGGCAAGTTGCTGGCGGCGCTAAAAGCACGCGCAGACTGAGCTAATAGGGTGGGTCCAGATCCACCCATCAAAGCCATTGCCCCCTGCCGCGGGCCTGGCACACCCCTTTGGTCTATGGGCCCGGCGGGGCGCCTCACCAGAACACCGGCTCGGCCTCCAGCTGCACACCGAACCGGTCGTATACATCGCGCTGCACTTGCGCCACCACCGCGTTGACATCATCACGCATTGCGCCGCCGTGGTTAACCAGCACCAGCGCCTGCTTTTCATACATGCCCACCGGGCCGATGCGCTTGCCTTTCCAGCCCGCGCGCTCGATCAGCCAGCCCGCCGCCAGCTTGGCTTTGCCCTCGCCCGCCGGATAACTGACCAGCTCGGGCCATTGCGGCAGCAAGCCATCACGCAGCGCTACGGGCACGATCGGATTCTTGAAAAAGCTGCCGGCATTACCGATCTGCGCGGGGTCTGGCAGTTTTTTACGTCGCACGCTGATCACCGCCTGCGCCACGTTTTGCGGCGTGGCGGCCAGGCCCAGCGTGGCCAGCTCACGCTCGATATCGCCGTAACCAGTGTGCAGCGTGGGTACTTTGGGCAAGCGGAACTCCACCGCCACAATCACCCAGCGCCCGGCTTCGGCTTGTTTAAACACGCTGTCGCGATAGGCAAAGGCGCATTCGTCGCGGTGGAACACGCGCGGCGCGCCGCTGACCAGGTCCAGCGCATGCACCGCATGCAGCGTGTCTTTGACCTCAACGCCGTACGCGCCGATGTTCTGGATCGGCGCTGCGCCGACGGTCCCGGGAATCAACGCCAGGTTTTCCAGTCCCGCCAGGCCGTGCGCCAGCGTCCACTGCACAAAGTCGTGCCAGTTTTCGCCGCCGCCCGCGCGCACATAGATGGCGTCGGCATCCTCAGCGATGATCTCGCGGCCGGGCACTTCCACTTTCAGCACCACGCCGGGCACGCGCGCGGGCAGCACCAGATTACTGCCGCCGCCCAGTACATAGCGCGGTAATGCGCTTAAAGCCGGATCGGCCTGCAGCGCCAGCAAGTCGTCCGGCCCGCGCAGGCGGTATAAAAAATCGGCCTGAGCGTGCAGGCCCAGCGTATTGAGCGCGGTCAGATCAGCGGAAGGTGCAAGCGGCATGGCGTTTCCTGGCAAAACGCGATTATCCCGCATAAGGTACAACGCGCGCAGCCCTGCGTTGCGTTGGCACGCACAACCCCAACACGCGCCGCGACGCAAGCCTCGGTAACTGGCATATTTACGGCTGCACAACCGCCGTAGCTCGACTACATTGGCGGGCCCTTGGCGCTTATCTCTTATTACAGGCTTGTCATGCCGCTGCATCCATCGCTCGTGCTCGCGACCACGCCCATCAACCGCCGCAAGGTGCTGCGCGGCGCAATCGCAGTCGGACTGCCGCTGCTGATTGCGCTCTCGCGCGGCGAGTTTCTCCCGGCCGTGTATGGCGGCGTCACCGCTTACTACACCTTGTTTGTGGATTACGGCGGCGAAACCAGCGAGCGCGTGGCGGCCATTCTGTATATGACGTTAGGCATGTTGCTGGCGGGCATTGCCGGCGTGGCCGGGCATTGGGTGCCGGGCGCATCGCTGGCTTTGCTGTGTGGCTTTGCACTGTTTGCCGGCTGGTTGCAGGGTGCAGGCGGCTCAGTCGAATTTATCGGCAAATACTGGCTGGTGGCGTTTCTGTTTGGTGATAGCGCGCCGCATTTACCGCCCTTATGCGGCACGTATGTGATTGTGGGTGGCTTATCCGGCATCCTGGCCGTGCTGGTCACGCTCAATCTGTTTAAAGAACCCGAATTCCAGACTGCGCCGATGCTGCGCGAAGCGGCGCGCCACCTGATGCGACGGCGGCATAACAACGGCGCGTTTGCGTTGTATTTCACCATTCTGGTGGTCACCGGCTATGTGCTGGGCCAGTCGTTGGGGCTGATGCGCTATTACTGGATTCCGCTGACCATCACCATCGTGACGGTTTACGACGTGTTTCATAGCGTGCACCGACTGATCCAACGCCTGGTGGGCTCGCTGATCGGCGTGCTGCTGGGCGCGTTGGTCATCCATTTTGTGCAGAACGAATGGGCACTGGCGCTGATCGTTACCCTGATGGGTGCGGTCACCCCAGCCGCGCAGGCGCGCAATTATTGGGTGACGGTAATTCCGATTACCGCGCTGGTGATGATCCTGCTGGATTTTGGTTTGGTGCAGCAGGCGCGGCTGCCTGAATTTGCCTGGGCGCGGATCGAGAACACGATTATTGCGTGCGCGATTTGTGGACTGGGGTCGGCGATTTATATCAAGCTGCTGCCGCGGATTGAGCGGTGGGAAGCGCATCAGCGGCGGCCACGGCCGATGAAGTTTTAAATAAAAAAGCCCCGCGATGCGGGGCTTTGTTTTGCGCGAGCGGCTTATTTGCAAGTGCCGCCGGCTTTCCACAGTGACGGGGTGGCAGCGGGGTTCCAGCCCGCGCCGACGTAGTCGGTCTGCGTGACCAGCGCGGTGTAGTTGCTGCCGCTATAGCTGACCACCGCACCCGCGTTATAGGTGCTGCCTTCTTTCCACACCGGGCACGAACCGGATGGCGTCGGCGCAGGCGTGGGGGCCGGAGTCGGCGCAGGCGTTGGCGCAGGGGTCGGTGCTGGTGCGGGCGTCGGCGCCGGCGTGGGTGCAGCGCTGCCGCAATTGCCGGTGGCGGTCCAGGGCTGGCCGCTGCCGACCGGGCCGCTGGCGGTGGCCGGGCTGTTGCCTTGCGTCCACCAGTTGGCTTTGTAGTTCACGCCGTTGTAGCTGACCACTGCGCCGCCGTTATAGGCGGTCGAAGCATTCCACGCCGCGGCGCAAGAACCCGACGGCGTTGGGGCCGGCGTGGGTGCAGGTGTCGGAGCCGGTGTCGGTGCAGGCGTCGGCGTCGGTGCGGGGGTCGGCGTGGGCGCAGGCGTCGGCGTGCCGGAAGCCACGCTCTGGAACGTCTTCACAAACTGGAAGTTGGTCTGCGTGGTGTTGGAATACTGATCATTGCCGCCCGTGCCGCTGCGATCGCGTTGCAGCGCCCAGAAGCTCAGCAGGCCCACGCCATTGGTCTTGGCAAAGTTGGCCACGGTGGTGGCGTCGGCGGTAGTAAACACTTCGGCCGCGTCATCGTTCACCCCGATCATCGGGGTAATGCCGATCATGGCCCAGATTTGCGCCGTGCTCTTGCTCGGGTAGATGGTCTTGAGCTGGTTGAACACCACATTGGCCGCCGACAGCGTCAGGCTGCCCATGGTGGCGCCGGTATCAAAGCTGCCGCCAAAATCCATGGTCATCAGATTGACAAGGCTGACGTTAACGCCCGCGCTGGCCGCCGATTGCACAGCATTGATGCCGTCTTGCGTCAGGCCACCGCCCCACGAAATTGCGGGGATCACCGGCAGCGTCAGCGACACATACAGGCCCGGGTATTTTTGTTGCAGTTGCAGGATCGCGGCATTACGTACGGTGTTGAGCGCGGCGTTGCCCAACTGACCGCCTTCGACGTCAAAGTCGATGGCGCGCACGCCGGTGCTTTGCAGAATGCCATCGATCAGGCTGAACATCTGGCTGGCACTACACGTGGATTCCAGATAGGTGCCGTTGGCCCCGCCAAACGAAATGATCACGCGGCCACCGGCGTTCTGGAACGCGGTGATATCGCTTTGCATTTGCGAGACCGAGTTATCCACCGCGCAACCGCCGCTGGACACCAGGAAAGCCAGCGTCGCGCCTTGCAGGCCAGCTTTGTTTTTGGCGTCCATCAGGCTGGTGACGGCGTAGCTGCTGTTGCCGAAGCCCCAGGTATAAAAGTACGGCGCCACCCGGGTAGCGCAGGCCTGTGCGGCCACGCCAGCCAGCGCCAGTGCGCAGACCAGCGATTTGATACGACGCGATTTTTGCATAGCCATCTCGTTGTTTCCTCTCGACTTTTTGGTTTGAAGCCAGAATACCGGCGTAAAAAAGCCCTCCCCGGGGGTAGGGAGGGCCAGGTCTCACTGCCTTGTCAAAACATTGCTCAGTTGCGGATCGCGCCCATCGCCTTGGTCAGCGTTGCGGTGCTGTCATCGCCATCCAGAGACCACGAGAACATGCCGCCCATACCCTTGGTTTTGGCGTAGTTCACCTTGGTCGCGATGATGGTCGCGTCGTCATAGCTCCACCAGTTGGTGCCGTCATACTTGTACAGGCCCACCACGGTGTTGTTGTAGTAGACGTTACCGGCTGCGTTCTTCAACACGTTGTAGTTGTTGATGCCCGCTTCCGATGCGCCTGCTGCCGGGCCAGTGGCCGCTTGGTACAGACCGTTGTTGACGTTCTTCACGCCGGTCCAGCCACGACCGTAGTACGGAATGCCCAGGTTGAGCTTGTTAACCGGGAAGCCGCCTGCGACCAGTTCCTTGACCGCATCATCGGTATCGTAAGTGGCCATCACGCCGCCGCCTGCGATATTCGGGCTGGCCGGGTCCTTGTACAGGTTGGCATGGAAGTCAGTCGGGCCTTTCGCCTCCCAACCGCCGTGATAGTCGTACGTCATCACGTTCATCCAGTCCATATACGGCGCCAGAGAGCCCAGTTCTTCCTGCGCAATCTTGTCCGAACCCGCACCGGTGGTGGCCGTCAGCAGATAATGCTGGCCCAACGCATCCATCTGTTTACGGAACTCGGCCATCAACAGCGTGTAGTTATGCTTGTCGTTGACCGCATCCACCGTGTTGTAACCCACGCCCTGGATACCCGGGTATTCCCAGTCAATGTCGATCCCGTCGAAGATGCCTGCCAGTACACCGGTACCACCGGTGGCCGAGCCGGAATCAACCGGGTAGTTGCCCTTCAGATACATATCCACGCAGCTGGATACCAGGGCCTTGCGATTGGCATCGGTGGCAGCCGCTGCCGAGAAGTACTTGGACCATGTCCAGCCACCCAGCGAAACCAGTACCTTGATATTCGGGTATTTGGCTTTCAGTTCTTTCAGCTGGTTGAAGTTGCCTTTGACCTTCTGGTCCCAGGCATCGGCCACGCCGCTGACCGAAGTGGCAGCGTCAAAGCCTTTCTGGATATCCGCCCAGGCATCGCCACCGAGACCGGCGCTGGGGCTGGAGGCATCGGTCGAGCCAGGCTCGAGCGCAGTCACCTGACCCTGGCACTTGTAGGTACCGTCGGCTTGCTTGTAGATGTTGTTGAATGCGTAGTTGATGAAGGTCAACTTGGCGGCCGCGCCGCTGGTGTCGATGGTCTTCACGTAATACGCGGTGCTGTAGATACCCCACTGGGCGAAGTACGAACCGACCTGGTAACCGCTGGTGGGCGTCGGCGCCGGGGTGGGCGCAGGCGTCGGAGCGGGAGTCGGCGTCGGTGCCGGGGTGGGCGCTGGCGTCGGAGCCGGTGTCGGTGCGGGCGTCGGCGCCGGTGTGGGGGCCGGAGTCGGTGCAGGCGTCGGAGCCGGCGTCGGCGTGCTGCCGCTACAGTTGCCGGTGGCGGTCCACGGTTGGCCGCTGCCGACCGGGCCGGATGCGGTGGCCGGGCTGTTGCCTTGCGTCCACCAGTTGGCTTTGTAATTGATGCCGTTCAGGCTGACCACAGCGCCAGCGTTATAAGCAGTGCTGGCGCTCCATACGGCGGCGCAGCCGCTGCTCGGCGTCGGAGCCGGTGTGGGCGCAGGCGTCGGAGCCGGAGTAGCGACCGGCGTCGGCGCCGGGGTCGGCGTGGGTTTAGGCGTCGGCGCTGGCGTGGGCGCCGGCGTCGGTGCGGGGGTAGGTGCGGGAGTCGGCGAGCCGGAGCCCGAGGTATCTACGCCCAGGTCTTTCCACAGGCTGGGGGTAGAAGCCGGGTTCCAGTTGGCGCCGACGTAATCGGTCTGGGTTACCAGTGCCTGGTAATCATGACCGTTGTAATACACCACGGTACCTGCTGAGTAGGTACCGCCGTCCTGCCAGGCCGGATAAGCAGCAAAAGAATGGGCCGCCACGAGGGCGGCCGGTATCGCCGCGAGTACAAAACGATTGATACGCATAAAGAAGGGTCTCCATCCTGTCTTGTGCATTGGCGTTATTCACGCGCATGTAATGGTCTGGTCCACCGGCTTGTTTATGTCAGTCGATTGCAAGCAATCGCTGCTATTCCTGGCGGCCAACGGGTGCAGGTTCTGCCCCGCTTTCGACGTGGTGCATTAACTCTCTAATGGCGAATTTGTGTCAACCCCTGGTACTTTTACACAGAAATTGCGTAGTAGTAGTTTTACTTACTACAACTTTTGCGCTTACAGAAACGCACCAAGGTGGATTTGTTGCGATGCAATATATGGCACGCTGATTGACGCTGTAGCTAGGAATATTGCGGCGCAGCACCATGTTGCAACGCATCATTATCATTGCCTGATGTACTTTGCCCGTTTCTTGCGCAGTAATCTCGCACCAGAAAAATGCTGAAACGACCCTTGGTCGCCGACAAAAAGCAGACAGACGGCAGACACATTCTGAATCAACCGCGCCACACGCGGTCGTCTAGCGAGCGCGCCCGTGTGTCCGCATAGTGCGGGCCGTCTCTTGAAAGAACTGGTCAGTTTGGGTAGGCGATTTCTGACGTCGGGAGGTGGCAACTGGTATTACGTTGTCATACGCAGCGGTCGTGAATTGGTGCGCGTGGCATCCGGGTGAATCGCGTCGGACGCATAGGGTGGGTCAAGACCCACCAGCTAAAGCGGTATGCCAGGAACAGCGCTATGAGCAGTCGGCTTTGAATGGTGGGTCTTGACCCACCCTATGGGCGGTTGCCGAGGTTCCAGCGGGCGCAGTACCACTTGGTCTGGTTGTTGGACAATCCGACCAGCACACTACCCGAGAACGACAGAAACCGCGGATACGGCCCGGCGATGGGTTCGAAGTGCGTCGACAGCGTGGTCTCGATGGTTTGTTTGACCTTGTCCACTGGCTGCGCAATCAGCACGCCCACCATCAACGCACCGCTGGTAGGCAAATTGACAAAGGCTTCTTTGGCGGTGACCCCACCCAGTTGCGCGCCCTGGCTGTCAAACCACTCGGCCTCGCCCCACGTGCGCAGCGGCGTACCGAGATAAGAGCGGAAATAACCGCGCCACCACGCGGTCGACCATTCGGAACGGCAGGTCAGCGCGGCTTCCATCTGCTCGCCAAAGTGGCTGGGCACGGCGGCGGACGCTGTGGCCGCCAATAACAACGCCGCCACAAGCATCCCCGCCTTGATGTGTACAAGTCGGAGGCTCATGGCGGCGTAGTGTGCCAGCGGCACGGGCCGATCGGCAATCAGAGGTCGATCAACCCGAGTTGCGCAGGCCAGCGGCGATGCCGTTGATGGTCAAATGCACCGCGTGTTGCAGGTCTTCGCTTTCATCGCCAGCACGCAGGCGCTTGAGCAGTTCCACCTGCAGATGGTTCAGCGGGTCAAGATACGGCAGGCGGTTATCCAGGCTGCGCGCCAGCAAAGGGTTGTCGCCCAGCAACGTGGAATGCTCGGTAATCGCCATCACCGCATCCACGGCGCGTTGCCATTCTTCCTTGATGCGGCCAAAGATGCGGCGCGCCAGATCCTGATCGCGCACCAGTTCCGAGTAACGCGCAGCAATCGCGATATCGGATTTGGCCAGCACCATTTCCATATTCGAAATGGTCACCTGAAAGAACGGCCATTCTTTATATTGCTCGCGCAGCACCGCCAGCCCGGTTTCGCCGGTTTCGGCCAGATATTCAGCGATGGCGGTGCCGAAGCCGAACCAGCCCGGCAGCATCAAACGACATTGCGACCAGCTGAACACCCAGGGAATCGCGCGCAGATCGGCAATCGAATTGGTGTTTTTACGTGCGGCCGGGCGCGAACCGATGTTCAGGTTCGGGATTTCGTTGATCGGCGTGGCTTCGCGGAAATAGGTGATGAAATCGGGCGTGGCGTAAACCAGATCGCGATACGCCTGATACGCGCGCAGCGACAGGCGTTCGGCCAGCTTGTGACGTTCCGGCGTGTCCACGGTGGCTTGCGCTTCGGTCGGGAAGCTGGCTTCGAGCGTGGCCGCAATCATGATCTCCAGATTGCGCCGACCCACTTCGCGGTCAGCAAACTTGGAGGCAATCACTTCGCCCTGCTCGGTAATCCGGATCTGGCCCGCAACCGAACCCACCGGCTGCGCCACGATGGCGTCGAAAGCCGGGCCGCCACCACGGCCGACCGTACCGCCACGGCCGTGGAACAGCCGCATTTTGACGCCGGCCGCTTCAAACACTTTGACCAGATTCAGCTCAGCCTTGTACAGCTCCCAGTTGGAAGTCAGATAACCGCCATCCTTGTTGGAGTCGGAATAACCCAGCATCACCTCTTGCACCATATCGCGCCCCGCCACGATCTGACGCCACTGCGGCAGCGCAAACAGATCGCCCATGATCTGGCCGCAAGCGCGCAAGTCGCCGATGGTTTCAAACAACGGGATGATATTGATGCGGGCTTTGACGGCGGGCGCCAGCTGGATCAGGCCGACTTCGTTCATCAGCAAAGCCACTTCGAGCAAATCGGAGGCCGACTCGCAATTGCTGATGATGTAGTTGGGCAGCACCGACTCGCCATAACGTGCTTGCAGTTCAGCCGCGGCACTGAAGATATCCAGTTCTTTCTGCACTTCAGGCGAGTATTCCAGATACGGGCAGATCAGCGGACGTGGGCTGGCCAGCTCGCGCAGCAGCACCACGCGGCGCGACGCCTCGTCCAGACGCATATAGTTTTCGAGGCCGGCTTTTTCGAACAGCTCGGCCACGGCCTTCTCATGCATATTGGCGTGCTGACGCATATCCACCGGCGCCAGATAGAAACCAAACACCGACAGCGCGCGTTGCAGACGACGCAAACGGCCATTGGCCAGCTTGGCCGCGCCGTGCGATTTCAGCGAATTGGAGATCACTTCCAGATCGTGCGCGAGCTCGTCGGCGCTTTCGTATTCCGGCGCGCGCGCCACGTCGTGCAATTGATGGTGGAACTTGCCAATCTTGACGGCGGTGGCAAAAATCCGCGCGCGCACATGGCCCACGGCCAGACGATACGGCTCTTCAGATTTACGCTGATCTTCGTTGGCTTGCTCGGCCAGCGCCTGCAACGATTGATCCACTTGCACCAGGCGCGTGGACATCGACAGTTCGCTTTCCAGCTTGGAACACTGTTGATAGTAATAGTCGAGCGCGATACCCGACTGGCGCGACACCGCATAACGCAGCACATCGCCGGTCACAAACGGGTTGCCGTCGCGGTCGCCGCCAATCCAGGAACCCACATGATAGAAGTTGGGCAGCTCGACTTTGGTGTTGGTCAGTTCGCTCAGGCGATCTTCCAGGTCCAGATACAGGCGCGGCACTTCGTGCAGGAAAGTATTGCGGAAATACGCCGAGCCATTTTCGATTTCATCCTGCACCGTCAGTTTGAAGGTGCGGATTTCGCGCGTTTGCCACAGCGTCAGCACCACGCGTTCCAGCGCTTCGTGATTGGCGCGCAGCTCTTCGGTGGTCAGCGGATAACGGTCGCGCGCTTGTAGCAGATCCGAAATCGCGCGATGGCATTCGAGGATGGTTTTGCGTTTGACTTCGGTCGGGTGCGCGGTCAGAACCGGCGCAATGAGTGTTTCACCCAACAAAGCGAGGATTTCTGCGGGTTTAACGTCACGGGCCAACAAGGCATCAATGGCAGCGGCTATACTTCCGCGCTGAGCCGTGGAACCTTGCATCTTGTGTACGCGACGACGCCGGTTGTGATGCAGGTCTTCCGCAATATTGGATAAATGCGAGAAATAGCTGAACGCACGCACCAACGCCATGGCGCTGGTCAGGTCCAGAGAAGACAAAGTACGCGCCAGCGTGGCGCTGGCTTCGGGATCGCGCCCTTCCACGTAGCGGATGGCCAGATCACGTATGGCCCCGATCTGGTCCGCGGCGGCATTGCCGGTTTGTTCGCGGATGGTGCTGGCTAAGACTTCGGCCAGGGTATCGAGGTCTCGTGCCAGGGGCTGGTCTTTATTCACGGCTATGGGTTCTAGTACAGAAGACATGGCATTCGCTATCGTGTGACGTTAATCGGGCAGGCGGGACAAACCCGACCATTGTAACAAATAACAACCTCCATTCGCCGCCGTATTGGCGTAAATGGCAATTGAAAAATGGTAAAAATTCCTTTTCACCTATTGAATGTCTTTGGCGAACGCCGTATGGGCGGTTGCCCTATCGTCGTGTGCGAAGTGCCGCGCCTGCCCGATGCGGCCATCAGCCAGCGCCTGGCCTACCAGTTCAGCGCGCCTGAAACCGTGTTCCTGGAAACCCGCACGCAAGCGTGGTCAGCCTGGACGCCGCAAATGCCGCTGCCGTATTCGGCGATGGGCGCGTTGGGCGCTTCGTGCATTGCGGCCGCCACCTCGATTGGCGCGCCCACCATTGGTTATCGGCGCGACGATTTGTGGTGGGTGCATGCGCCCGCGGCGCACGCGCGTGCGGTGCAGATTGATCCGCTGGCCTTTGCCGCTGCGCTGGGCCTGAATCCAGCCGACCTGGGCGGGCCGCTGCTGTGGATTGACAGTGATTTCACGCAACTGGTGGTGCCGTTACGCGCGCGCCAGCATGTGTTGCAAGTGGCGCCGCGGCTGGATTTGCTGATGACGGCACTGGGCCATCCGCATCATCTGCTGCAAGTGGCGTTGTGGAGCAATGATGGCGAAGTGCTGACGTTGCGCGCGTTTACCGCCGACCCGTTTCATCTGCAGGAAGACTTTGGCGCGGGCTGTGCGGCTGCGGCGATCGGGCACTGGTTTATTGCCAACGGCAACGTGCCGCCGTTCAATTTCCGCATTGAGCAGGGCCATACGATTCATCGACGCGTGTCGCCGTTGTCGGTGCTGCATCTGGATGTGGATGCGCAACGACGCATCGCCGTCGGTGGCCGCGTGTGGCGGCTAGGCGGGGGTGAGATTGAGATGGAGATGTGAATCTCCGGGGATGCGGCTTGGGGTTCGCCCGGGCCTCATCGAGCGCGGCTGAATGCGCCTGTGGTCGGCACGGGCGCGCGGATTTGACGAAGCGTTGGCGCCCACCCCTGCGGTTGAACCCACCACCGAGGCCCGAGCTGATGGCTTTGGCAGGTGGGTCTTGACCCACCCTATGGTTGTTAGATACCCAACCGTTCCATGCGGTAGCGCAGCGAGCGGAACGTGACGCCCAGCAATTTCGCCGCCTGGGTGCGGTTGCCGCCGGTTTTCTCCAGCCCTTCCAGAATCGCCGCGCGTTCCACGCGATCCAGATAATCCTGTAGCGAATCGCCGCTATCTGGTCCGCCCTCTTCGCGGCCCGCTTCGTTGGCCGGGCTGATCTGCAGATCATCGGCGGTGATGACCTGGCCGTCGCACAGCGCCAGCGCGCGCTCCAGCATGTTTTCCAGTTCGCGCACGTTGCCCGGAAACGCATAGTGGCGCAGCGCGGCCAGCGCTTCCGGCCCCAGCGCGGGCGTGGTCGGCATGCCGTTTTGCTGCGCCAGTCGCACCAGCACGTGCTGCGCAATCAACTCCACATCCGCGCCCATTTCACGCAGCGGCGGCATATGCAGTTCGATCACATTCAGGCGGTAATACAGATCCTGGCGGAATTTAGCGTTTTCCACGCAGCGTGCCAGGTTTTGATGCGTGGCCGAGATAATGCGCACGTCGACCGCTTCTTCTTGCGTCGCGCCTACCTTGCGCACTTTGCGTTCCTGAATGGCACGCAGCAGTTTTACCTGCATCAACAACGGTAGATCGGCCACTTCATCCAGAAACAGCGTGCCGCCGTGCGCAGCCTGGAAAAAACCTTCGCGATCGGCATCCGCGCCGGTAAACGCGCCTTTGCGATAGCCGAAGAATTCGCTTTCCATCAGGTGTTCAGGGATAGCGCCGCAGTTGACCGCCACAAACGGCTTGTCCGAGCGACTGGAGCGCGCGTGGATCATGCGCGCCGCGCGCTCTTTGCCTGAGCCCGATTCACCGCTCACATAAACCGGCGCCTGGCTGCGCGACAGTTTGTCGATCAGCTCCAGCACTTGCTTCATCGCGGCGGAATCGCCCAGCAACATGCGGCCACTGACTTCGCCCGAGGTGCCGGGCGCGTGTTGATCTTCGTCGTCGTCCAGCCGCAGCGCCGATTTGATCAGCGTGCGCAGTTGTTCCAGCGACACCGGCTTGGCCAGGTAATCAAATGCGCCCGCTTTCAGCGCGGCCACGGCGTTTTGCATGCTGCCATAGGCGGTGATGACGGCAATGGGCACATCCAGCTTGCGTGCCTGAATGTGTTCGATGATTTCGAGGCCTTCGCCATCGCCCATGCGCATATCGGTCAGGCAAAAGTCGTAGCGATGGCGCGCCAGCAAGGCGCGCGCTTCGGCCACGCTGCCCGCTTTATCGACGGACAAGCCCATCTTTAACAAGGTGAGTTCCAGCAGTTCGGCCAGGTCTGCTTCGTCGTCGACGACCAGCACCCGTTTATCTATTCTCGTTTTTCTGCTCATCACTGATCCCGAACGTAATGCAAAAGCTGGCGCCGCCTTCTGCCGGCGCCAGATATTCCAGGTGCGCCGCATTGGCGGCACAAATTTCGCGTGCGATATACAAACCGAGGCCGGTGCCCTTGGTGTCGGTGGTAAAGAACGGCTCAAACAATTGCGTTTGCGCGTCCGCGGGCACCGGCGGGCCATCGTTGATCACGTCCAGCCGCCATCTCCCCCGATGCGCCAGCACGTTAAACACCAACGAACCCTCGGTTTTGCTGCAATAACGCCAGCCATTGCGCGCCAGATTCCACAACACCTGATGCAGATGGCCCGGGTCGAACCGTACCACCACGTGGGGCGGGCACGTGAGCAAAAGCGGCGGAACGATGTTTTCCACCTGACGAAACTCATCGAGAAACGTGTGCAACCATTCATCCAGCTCGATATCCTGGCGCACCACGCGGTCGCGGCGGTTCAGCTCCAGCACGTCGTGCACCATGCGTTCCAGCCGACGCGTGTTGTCGTCGATGATGCGCGTCAGCCGTTGCATCAGCGGGTCATCGGTGGCTTCTTCGCCCAGCAATTGCGCGGCATGGGCGATGGCGCTGAGTGGATTGCGGATTTCATGCGCCAGATTGGCGGTCAGGCGGCCCAGCGCGGCCAGTTTGAGCTGTTGCGATTCGCGGCGCAGCCGGTCCATGTCTTCAAGATAGATCAGCACATCGGCTTCACTGGCGTTCTCGGACATCGGCACCATGCGCGGCCGCAGCGTTTTGTGCGCCTGGCCCGCCAGCAGCGCCGGCGCTTGCGTGCGGTCTTCGCGCCAGTCACGCCAGATGGCGTCCAGCGACGGCGCGGCCTGTACCAATGGCTGGTTCAGCGTCAGCGGCAAGCCCAGCAGTTCGGTGGCACGATGATTGAACTGGCGCACGTGCCCCACCGCATCCACCACCACCACGCCATCCGAGACGTCTTGCAGAATGCGCTGGTTGACCTGGCCCAGGTTGGCCAGATCGACGCCACGCTGCGCCGCCAATGCCTCGCTGGCCTCGGCGTAATGCGACAAGCGATAACCCAGCCACGCCACCGCAAAACACGCCACGCACAGCAACGCGGGCGTCAGATTGTCGTCGGGGCTGACCCCTTCATAGGCCACGCGCACCAGTTGCTCCGCTAGCAAGGCCAGGCTGGCCATCGCAGCATGAAACAAGGTCATGCGCCCACGCGAAATCAGCCCGGCTGCCGCCAGATACGGCAGCAGCAAAATGCCGATGCCGCTGCGCACGCCGCCAAACAGATGCATCACAAACACCAGAAACACGATGTCGGTGGCCACTTGCGCGCTCAGCTGGATTTCAAACGCCGGTTTGCGGCTGCGGATCGTAAAGATAAAGCCCAGCGCCAGCAGCGCATCGATGGCACAGGCCCAGAAGAACGGCTCGCGCCCGCCCGAATCGGCCAACACGCGCGGAAACAGCAAGCTAAGGCCCAGAAACAGCCCCAGCACGCTAAGAAACCGGAACAGATTAAGCAGCGCCAGCGAGCGCCAGTGCATTTCGGATGTCGCGCGGTCAGTCATGGCCGTGCCGGCTCCTGGTGGGATGGGATGGGTGATGGCGATATAGCCTGGATAAAACAACGGCCGGAGCATTGCCCCAGCCGTTGCATCTTGCCGCATCAAAAAGACCCGCGCTCATGAACCCCAGCGCCGGGTGGGCACGCTATCCAGAAACCGCGACAACTCGGACAACGCTGCTTCGTACACGCCACGTTTGAACTCGATCACCGCGTCTAGTGGCGCCCAGTAATCATTCCAGCGCCATGCGTCGAATTCGGGGTGGTTGGTCCGACGTAAACACACGTCCGAATCCCGCCCCCGCAAACGCAGTAAAAACCAGATCTGCTTTTGCCCCTTATAAGTGCCGCGCCATTCGCGGCGAACCCAGTTGGTCGGCACATCATATTTCAACCACTCGCGCGTGCGGCCCACGATCTCGACTTGCTGAGACGACAGGCCGACTTCTTCCATCAGCTCGCGGAACATGGCCTGTTCCGGTGATTCACCCTGCTTGATACCGCCTTGCGGAAACTGCCATGAATGCTCGCGTACGCGTTTTCCCCAGAAAACCTGATTCCTGTGGTTGAGGATGATGATGCCGACGTTCGGACGATAACCGTCTCGGTCGAGCATTTGGTATTACCTTGTTAAGCTTTGATTACCCCGGATTTTTTCACATCCGGGCGTCATTGGAAACCACGCAATGCATTGGCTTGCGCGGGCGGCGGCCCAGACAGACTCACGTAATCGCAAATCAAGCCTGTAAGCCGTCGCGCAACCCGGCCACCACCTTATAAACCGTGGCCTGTGGCCGGTTGCGCACGCCAGGGCTAGATAAAAAGCTTGCGATCGTTGTGGGTATTCAGCCGCGCCAGGTCGGCCACGAACTCACTGAATTCCAGCCCGTATTGCGCTTCCAGCTTGATGGCGCGCTCCGACAACGCTGCCCAGGCCGGATTATTGAAGCCGCGCTTGAAGCAGAACGCCATGATGTTGCCCTTCTGCCGTGCCGGCAGCAGCAACACACGGCTATCAAACGCCTGCGCCAGCCGGTCGCGATACTGGCCAAAACGCTTGTCCGAGCCCCACAGATTGACCGCCAGCACGCCATCAGCGCGTAGCTTGTCGCGACAGGCATTAAAGAAGTCGACCGTAGCCAGCGGCTCGGCAATACCGCTGGCCGAATAGGCATCCATGATGATCAGATCGGTGCTGGCGTCTTCCATCTGATACACCCACGCCGAACCATCGCCCACCTGTACATCCAGGCGTTCATCATCGGGCGGCAAAAAGAACATCGAATGCGCCACCGCCACCACTTGCGCGTGCAACTCGACCACCGTCAGGCGGGTATCCGGCATCTTTGCGTGGATCCACTTGGCGATCGAACCACCGCCCAGGCCGATCAACAGCGCATCGCGCGGGGCGTCAGCCAGCAGCAAAAAGCCGAAGGCGCAGCGCGTATACGCCAGCACCAGGTCCAGCGGGTCCGCCAGCTTCATCGCGCTTTGGGTGTCATCTCCGCCAAAATGCAGCTTGCGGATGCCGAAGTTATCCGAAACATCAACCTGCACGTCCGCCGCGGCTGCACCATTACGTTTTGAGCGAAACAGCATCGGCCTTAGTCTCCGCAACCGCCGTCGTCAGCCGGGCGGCTGGCCAGGATCGAAATGCGGGACGGATCGTTAAAGCTTTCTTTATCGAACGCCTTGTCGCCATCGTCGCGCGGCACGCCGTCGGCCTTGATGCCGGCAAAATCATGCAGCTTGATATCGGCCAGATGCGACGGCACCACGTTTTGCAGCGCGCGCATCATCGATTCAACGCGGCCCGGAAAACGCTTGTCCCAGTCGCGAATCATGTCGCCCACCACCTGGCGTTGCAGATTGGGCTGGCTGCCACACAGATTGCACGGAATGATCGGAAAACCGCGCGCTTCCGAATATTTGATGATGTCTTTTTCGCGGCAATACGCCAGCGGCCGGATCACCACATGGCGGCCGTCATCGCTCACCAGCTTGGGCGGCATGCTTTTAAGCTTGCCGCCGTAAAACATGTTCAGGAACAGCGTTTCGAGAATGTCTTCACGATGGTGGCCCAGCGCAATTCTGGTGGCGCCCACTTCATCGGCCACGCGGTACAGAATGCCGCGCCGCAAGCGCGAGCACAGGCTACAGGTGGTTTTGCCTTCGGGCACCAGACGTTTGACGATGGAATACGTGTCTTCTTCGATAATGCGATATTCCACGCCCAGCGCGCTCAGGTATTCCGGCAGCACATGCTGCGGAAAACCGGGCTGTTTCTGGTCCAGGTTGACCGCGATGATCGAGAAATCAATCGGGGCCGAACGCTGCAGATTAAGCAGGATATCCAGCATGGTGTAGCTGTCTTTGCCGCCCGACAGACACACCATCACGCGATCGCCCTGCTCGATCATGTTGAAATCATTGATCGCATCGCCCACGGCGTGGCGCAAGCTCTTGTTGAGCTTGTTAAGGTTGTACTGCTGCTTTTTGTCCGCCTGGCTGGCGACATCGGCCTCGGCGGGGGTATGGATTGCGTTCATGGCAAAAGCTCACGGGGCGACAAGCGCCCCGTTGTAGATAGTTGAATTGGCGTGGATTTTAGCTGAATCAGCGCCCTGGCGCGACTGCGGCCGCAGCGCAGACGAGCGGGAGCGCTGCGGGGGTAGCGCGCTCAGGCTGCAAGTCCGCCTCGATTACGCCATGCGCTTGCACGGATCACGCCGCAGGGCCGTCAGATTACGCCGCACGCGAAGCGCGCCCCGCCGCCGCCCAGCGGCATGGGTTCATCCGAATGATTATCGCCCCCCGCATGCACCATCAATGCGTGGCCCTTGATCTGATCAAGGCGTGTAATGCGCGGCGCCAGCACCGGGTACATTGCCATCCCATCCGCGCCCACATACAACGCCGGCAGATCGCCCAGATGGCCATCACCATACGGGCCCAGATGCTTGCCGGTCTTGTCCGGATCAAAATGTCCGCCCGCCTGGCCCGCCGGCGTTACCTTGCCGTCTTTAACGCTCGGGTCACAGCTGCCTTTTTCATGCACATGAAAACCATGAATGCCCGGCGGCAAACCAGTCAGATGCGGCGTAAACACCAGGCCGTAGCGCGTTTCTTCGATATGCACCATGCCCAGATTGGCGCCCGCGCCTTCCTCGGTGGCCGCGCGGATCGGCACATCCAGCGTGGCGGCAAAGCTGAAACCCGCCAGCCCCAATGCGGCAATTCCGCTCAAAACCTTGATTGTTTGCATGACTTGCTCCGGTTGCGTGTTGATGGGCTCAGATACCCAAAACTGGACACCGCGCAGGCGGCGTTAGTTTCTTAACCTTAGAGCACCACGCTGCGGCCGCCATCGACAGGCAGAATCACGCCGCTGACATATGCGGCTTCAAGCAAATAATGAATCGCCTGCGCCAGATCCTCCGGCGTGCCGGTACGCGCCAGCGGAATGCTGGCTTCAATGCGCTGCCGCTCCGCCGCATCAAACACGCTGCCGTCGCCATCGGGCCAAAGATTGGTGCCGGGCGCCACGGCATTGACGCGAATGGCGGGGGCCAGCTCGCGCGCCAGCGATCGCGTCATCGCCACCAGACCCGCCTTGGCCACCGTGTAAAAGGTATGCAGCGGATACGGTCGCTCCACGTGGATATCGACAATGCTGATGATGCTGCCGTGCGTGGCGCGCAAAGCTGGCGCGGCGGCTTGCGCCAGAAACAACGGCGCTTTCAGATTCGACCCCAGCAAGTCATCCCACGCGGCCTCGGTAAATTCGCCCAGTGGCGTGGGGAAGAACGACGATGCGTTATTGACCAACGCATCCAGCCGGCCAAACTGGCTGATCACGGCCTGCACCAGCGTCGGCAGCGCCGCGATATCGAGCAAATCCTGCTGCAAGGCGCAGGCCGAATCCGCGCGAAGGCCATTCAGCTCGGCCACCAGCGCCAGCGCTTCGGCGGCAGAACTGCGGTAATGCAACGCCACGCGCCAACCGCGTGCATGCAGAAAACGCGCCACGCCCGCACCCACGCGCCGGGCCCCGCCCGTAATCAGCACAACGCGCGCGGGCTGCGGCGTGTCGCCCGAACCGTACATCTGCGGCTGCGTCATTTAGAATTGAGCCTTCCTCAGTTTTTTGCGGATTTTCCCGCCGCCATGACCGCACCGCAACTACCCACGCCTTCCGCCGACGCGCTTTTGATCAGCACCACGCTGGTAGAACGCATCCGGCAACGTATCGAAGCCAGTAATGGCTGGATTTCGTTTACCAACTATATGCAGCAGGCATTGTACGCGCCGGGCCTGGGCTACTACGCAGGCGGCGCCACCAAGTTTGGCGACGCCGGTGACTTTACCACCGCGCCCGAAATGTCTCCGCTGTTTGGCGCCTGCGTGGCTGGCACTGCCGCCCATGCGCTGCGCCATATCGAGCAAGGCCGGGTTATGGAATTTGGCGCCGGCACCGGCGTGCTGGCGGCCGAAATCCTCACCGAACTGGAACGGCTGGACTGCCTGCCGCTGTCCTACGACATCGTCGACCTGTCGCCCGACCTTAAACAACGCCAGCTGACCACGCTGCAAACGCGCGTGCCGCATCTGGTGGAACGCGTGCGCTGGCTGGATGCATTGCCCGAGCATTTTGATGGCTTTATTGTCGGCAACGAAGTGCTGGACGCCATGCCGTGCGCGCTGGTGTATCGCGATGAAGCGGGCCAGCTGTTTGAACGCGGCGTGGTCTGGCGCGACAACCGGCTGGCCTTTGAAGACCAAGCGCTGCACAGCGGCCAGCTGTTTGATCTGGCCAGTGCGCTGGACCTGCCCGCCGATTACCTCACCGAAATCCAGCCGCAGATGCACGCGTTTGTGCGCAGCGTGGCGCAATGCCTGCGCCAGGGCGCGCTGCTGCTGATCGACTACGGCTTTACCGCGCGCGAGTTCTACCATCCGCAACGCAACCAGGGCACGCTGATGGCCCACTACCGCCACCACAGCCTGATCGACCCGTTCTACCTGCCCGGCCTGTGCGACATCACCTGCCACGTGGATTTCTCGGCCGTATACACACACGCCGAAGCCAATGGCCTGCAACTGGAAGGCTATATTCCGCAAGCGCAATACCTGCTGAATACGGGCCTGACGCAAAAGCTGGAAGCGCTGGGCATCGAAAACACCCGCCAATACGTCAGCGCCGCCGCCAGCGTGCACAAACTGACAAGCCCGGCCGAAATGGGCGAGCTGTTCAAGACCATCGCCTTCTCGCGCAACCTGGCGCTGCCCGCGCTGTTGCACGGGTTTGAGGATGGCGATGATTCCTGGAAGCTATAAATCGCATCAGAGGGTTGACAAGATCGCCCCACCACGCCAGAATCGCCGACTCTTATGGCTATGTAGCTCAGTTGGTTAGAGCACAGCACTCATAATGCTGGGGTCACAGGTTCGAGTCCCGTCATAGCCACCAGTTAATCTTTCGTGTGAAAACATGGAAGTACAGAAACCCCCGTCAAGCTTGCTTGGCGGGGGTTTTTTGTTTTCGGGCAGGTTTCTTCCTGGCCCCCAGAGCTTTCCGTAATCGCAATCAAATTGAGGTTGTGATCATTGCTATTACCAATCCGGATTTTATCGTTGCGCTGCTCTGGCGAGCTCATTAATCTAGCCCGAACAAAACCTCCCAAGCCTATCCAGTCCCCGCGCTGTGAAGCTCAAACTGGGAGGTTACTTTCTTTGTAGTCCCCACCCACCTGTCTGCCCGCGAAGATGCCCGCGCGGCCTTCGCCACGCCTCGGCGTCTACCTTCGATTTCCGCTTCTCGCCAGCGGCACCTTTCACCGCCCATCCCCGCGACGAAAGGCCCCACCTTACAAGCAAAATCTAATAAACACGTCATGAAAGCCCTTTCATCGCCCCGCTAAAACCGGCGAACTCTTACAGCAAGACAGCGGATTGTGCGCCCATTACCTTACGCGCCATCTGCCACTCAAGAGTAAACCCGCGATGAAACGTTCTTTCCGTCCGCATCGGCTCAGTGCGTTGTTGCTGGCTGCATTGCCGTTGCTGGCCCATGCCAATGGCGCGCAGCCCGAAGGTGCCATCTGTTTTTATGAACACGTTAATTTCCAGGGCGCGTCGTTTTGCGCCAATGCCGACAGCAACTGGATCGGCGCGTCGTGGAATGACCGGGTGTCTTCGGTGCGGATTCGTGATGGCGCTAGCGTCGATCTGTTTCAGGACATCAATTACACCGGTGCCAAGCTCACGCTGAATGCCGATTCGCCCAACTTTGTTGCGCTCAATTTCAACGATCAATTGTCGTCGTACAAAGTGCATGATCTGCCGCCGCTGGCCGTGTCCAGCGTCGAGCTGGCGCAGACGCACGTCATCGGGCCGGAGGGCCGCAGCATGCAGTCGGCCAATGATGCTAAAAACGGCGGCGTTAAAAAGCTGACGTTGATGGCGGATCGCGCGGCCTTGTTGATGGTGCAGCCCACCAGCCAGGTACCCAATGTGCTGGTGCGCGCGCGCATCGGCAGCACAATCCTGGGGCCGATCACGCTGAAGTCGCCGGGCCAGTTGCCGGCCACCGATGCGGGCCGCGCGCCGTATTCGACGGTCAAGTACAGCGCTTTGCTGCCCAAAGAATGGTTGAAGCAAGGCGTTACGCTGGAGCTGGCGCAGAATGCCAGCTTTCTGAAGCCCGTGAGCGTGCCGTTGACGGTTACGCCTGCGATTACGCTGCGCGCCTATACGGTGCCGTTGTATATGTTTGGCGCGCGTCCGGCCAACAGCGTGGTGCCCGATTTCACCTTGAATGCCCGCAATACCAATGGTTATTCGCTTGATGCGGAATACCGCCAGAAATTGCCGATCAGCAATCTGGAATACATGGTGGCTGGCGCGATTACGCAAGACCAGGTGGTGCTACCGCCGCGCAACGACGCGCAGTATTGCTACCCGGCTTTGCCGGTGAGTTCGCTGGCGGATTTCTGGGCGGCGGGCGGTGATCTGAATGCGCGCTTCTATCGCATTCTGGGCGATATCCATGGTGCGACGGCCAACCGCGATGGTGCCTTCGCCACTGGTTATTACGGCTTTATGCAAACGCTGGATGGCGGCAAGCAAGTGGCGGCCAGTTCGGGCGGGGGTCTGGGGGGCGGCGGTAGCGGCGTTTCGGGCAGCGACTATCGTCCGGAGCTGGTTTATTCGGCCATCTTCAACCACGAAATGGGCCATGCCTATGGTCTGGCGCATGCCGATTCCGCCTATGACAGCGGCGATTATCCGTATCCGTTTGGCAGCAAGAGCGGTTCAACCTGGGGCTACGACGCCATCAAGAATCAGCTGCTTAGCACGCTGCAAATCGCCGGACAGTCTTGCGATGGTCGGGTAGTCAACAACGTGTGCTACCAGCGCACGCCGATGTCGGGCGGGGATGATGACCGCGATGCCGGCACCTATCGTTGGGATACGTTCGCCGATTACCAGGCGGCGCAAATGGAGCAAGGCCTGCTGGACAAGGTGGTGGCCGATGCCAGCTATGCCGGCGGCTACAAGCACTGGAACCAGAACAGCAATAGCTATGAGCCCATGGACGACCGCACTCGCGCCAACATCGGCACCGACGTGCTGGCGCGCGACCAGCAAGTGCAAACGGTGATTGGCAGCATCTCGCACTTCAATGCTTCGCCCAGCGCCAGCCGCATGGTGGTGAGCGGCGTCTGGACCGGCAATCTGCCCAAACAAATCGACCCGACCGTGCAAGCCGATCTGGACAAGATCAACAGCACCCAACCGGGCGGCTGGTTTGGCTATTACTGCGTCAACAACGGTTGCGATTACACGCTGGTGGCCACCTACGCCGACGGCACCGCGCAACGCGTGCTGCTGCCGATTGGCTATCACCGCTTTGGCTATCCGGTATACAGCGACAACGGCTACCGTGCCTCGGCGCAGAACCCCAGCGATGGCGACAATCTGGCAACGTATGCGGTCAACTTGCCGGTCGGCCATGGTGGTTTAAGCCGCGTGCAGGTGTTCAACACGCCGTTTGGCTCCAGGTGGCAAGACCACTTTGGCGCGATTGCCGCAGCCAGCCTGGGCAGCACCTATCCGTTGGTTAATCAGTGGACGCCGGCGGATGGCGCTTCGGGCGGCGTAGGCGCACCGGGCTCCAGCCAGTTTAATAGCGCCACCTGCCAGCAGGGCGCCAAGGTCAAGTATCCGGCGCGCTAAGGCGGTGGGGGTTTAGCTGCAAAAAAAAGAGTCGCCGCGGCGACTCTTTTTTACATCCTGGCGTGCCGATCCGATCAATAACGCCAATCCACCAGCAAGCGCACCGAACTGACATACCCCGAGCCATTGCTGATGCTGCTGTTGTATTCCAGATTCATGGTCAGATCGTCCGGCAGCAATAGCTTGGCGCCCACGCCCACGTTCATCTGGTTGCGGTCGGCCATGACCGGATAGACCGTGTAGGCCGGGCTTAGTGCGCCCAGATCGGCGTAACGGATGGTGGCGCTGTCCGAGCCTTCAAAGTGGTGCAGATAGTCAAAGCGACCAAACGGCTGCACCTGCCCCCAGCGCGTGTCGACCCCGGTTTGCATGCGCACACCCAGCGTGGCTGTGGTCGACTTCAGGCTCTGGTCGGCGTAGGTCAGCGCGGAATAGGCGGGCGCGTTTTCGGTGTATTCATCCAGTGTGGCATGCATGACATCGATGCGACCGTACGGCGATACCAGCAGTTTGGCGCTGCGGTATTCGTAGCCGGCGGACAACGACGCAAACCACTGATTACCACCGCGCGAGCCATCGGCCGTGCTGCCGGTATCGGTGATATAGCGCTTCAGATCAAAGTCCATATGGCCGTAGCCCAGCACGCCATCAACAAACAGGTTCTCGCTGGGGCGCAGCACGCCATAGGCCGCAGCCACACCGATATTGCTGCTGCTGTGCGTGGTTTGCTCGCCGATATCGCTGCTGTCATGGCCGACGCCAAAACCGACGCCGGCCGACCACATTTCGTTAATGCGGTAATCCGCGCCGATGCTCACGCCATCGGTATGGAACTTGAAGTGTTCTTGATTGGTATCCGCATCGCGACGGCCAAAGTCGATGCCGCCATCAATCCAGAACGCCAGCGGACGCGGTTCAACGTCGGGCTTGCCGGTGGCGCGGCTGGACGGCTGCGCCGGGGCATCGGCTTCGGATGGCGTTTGCTTGCGCAATGCATCGCGCCGATCCGTTTTGGCATCGGATTGCATTGTGCTTTGCACCGGGTCCGCGCCAAACGAAGACGCCGTCAGACCAAAGCTGGATTCGCCCCAACCCTTGCCATGCAGGCTTTCCAGACGGCGATGGAAGTTGTCCATCTGCGCGCTGGCAAAGCGGCGCGTGGCATCGGCCTGTGCGGCCAGCAGGCCCAACACTTCTTTGTCTTTGGATGGATCGAGACGGCCGGTGACGGTGATGCTGGCCGTGCCTTGCGTAGTGCCATAGGCATTGCTGAGCGCATAAACCACATTGACCGTGCCGACAAAATCCACCGGCGACACGTAAACCAGCGTGGTGCCGCGTACTTCCACGCTGCCGCTGGCGGGCGGAGTGACCACAGTCAGCGCGGTAAACGGACCACCGCTGGCCGCGGCGCCCACGTCCAGCGTAACCGGGGCGCCAGCCACGATGCTGACGCTGACCGCACCCAATACCGGCGCAGGTGGTGACACTTGCAACGTGACCGTCGCCACGGCCGAGGTGCCAGCCGCATTGCTGGCGGTATAGCTGAACGAATCGGGGCCGACGTAACCTGCGTTGGGCGTGTAATGCACGCTCGGCGTGTTGCCGGTGACCGGGGTGCTGGCCTTGGCGCGCGCGGCAAGCACCGACGCCGATACCGTCACGCCACTAAAGTCCACCGTGCCGTGCCGGGGCGGCGTGACCAACGTGACGCTGGTGACCGGGCCACCGCTGATGGTCAACGGAATATCCACGTTCTGGCTATTGGCGGGCACGGTCACGTTGCCTGCTTGCGGCGCGGGCAACGGCGGATTGACCGTAATGCTGACGGTGGCCGGCGCCGAAGTCCCGGCCGCGTTGGTGGCGGTGTAGTTAAAGCTGTCGCTGCCCACATAGTCGGCGGCGGGCGTATAGGTGATGGTGCTGCCACTGATACTCGTGGTGCCGTGGCTGGCGGCGCTGCTGACCGTCACCGCACTGGCGGTGCCACCCGTGATGACCGAGGCCACGTCGATGGCCGTGGGCGTGTTCGATGCCACCGTCACATTCTTGGCCGCGGCCACCGCCAGTTGCGCGGTGATGTTGACGCTATACGCTTGCGTGCCGACAAAGCCATGCGTATCCGCCACTTGCACCACAAAGGCGTACGTGCCGACTGCGCCGGCGATGCCGGAGACCACGCCGGTGCCGCTGGCCAGGGTCAGGCCATTGGGCAACGCGCCGCTGGCAATCGACCACGTGTATGGCGCGGCGCCGCCCGCAACGCTGAGCGTCTGGCTATATGTCACACCCGCTGCCGGTACCGGCAAGGTGGCGGGCGTGATGGCGACTGCGGGAGCGCCGACGGTCAGGCTGTAGGCATGCGTTACGCCGTAGGGGCCGCTGCCGGTCGAGCTATCCGAGGCGCGCACCGAGAAATTGAATGCCCCCGCCACCGTGGCGGTGCCGCTGATCTGACCCGTGGCAGGATTCAGCGTCAGGCCCGCTGGCAATGCGCCTGCGGTAATTGCATAAGTGTACGGCGCGATGCCGCCGCTGGTGCTCAGGCTCTGGCTATAGGCCGTCAATGCCGTCGCGCCAGGCAGCGCGCCTTGCGCGGGCGACAGCGCCAGCGTGGCAGCGTTCACCGTCAGCGCATACGCTACGCTGCCCGAATGCGGCGCGCCGCTGCCGGTGGAGCTATCGGTGGCGGTAATCGTCAGATTGAATACACCGCCCGCCGTGGGCGTGCCCGACAGTGCGCCGGTTGCGGTATTCAGCGTGACGCCGGACGGCAATGCCCCTGCCGTGATGGCATAGGCGTACGGCGCGATACCGCCTGCGGCCGTCAGCGACGTGCTGTAACTCGCGGCCACCGTGGCGTTGCTTAACGTCGCGGGCGTCAAGCTGATGGTGGGCGCGCCCACCGTTAATGAATAGCTGCGACTGCCGCCATACGGCGCGCCGGTGCCGGTCGAGCTATCCGTTGCGCTAATCGTAAAGGTGTACGTGCCGCTGCCCGTTGCGGTGCCGGCCAATGTACCCGTTGCGGTGTTCAACGACAGGCCCGGCGGCAACGCGCCTGCCGCCACGGCATAACTATACGAGGCGGTGCCGCCGCTGGCGCTGATGCTGGCGTTATACGCCACGCCGATCGCAGGCGACGGCAAGCTAGCCGGCGCGATGACGATGGTCGGCGACTGCACCGTAACGCTATAGGTGCGGCTGCCGCTGAAGGGGCCAGCGCCGGTGGAGCTATCGGTGGCCGTGATCGTAAAGCTGTACGTGCCACCCGCAGTGGCCGTGCCGGTGAGCACGCCGGCCGACGACAAGGTCAAACCCGCGGGTAATACGCCGTTGGTGACGGCAAAGCTGTAACTGGCGGTGCCGCCGCTGGCGCTGAGCGTGGCGTTAGCCGCCGCGCCCACGCTAATTGTCGGCAAGGTAACGGGCGAGATCGTAATGCTGGGAACCCCGATGGTCAGCGTGTAGCTGTGACTATCACTGTAGGGACCAGCGCCCGCCGAGCTATCGAAACCGGTGACCGTAAAGTTGAAGGTGCCCGCTGCCGTCGGCGTGCCAGAAAGCACGCCGCTGCTGCTCAGCGACAAGCCTGCGGGCAACGCGCCGGCGGACAGCACAAACGAATACGGCGCGTTGCCGCCACTGGCGGTGAACGTCGAACTGTAACTGACGCCCACGCTGCCGCTGGACAAAGACGCGGGCGCAACGGTGATGGTCGGCGCCCCGACCGTCATCGAATAACCACGCGCCACGCCATAGGGCGCGCCGGGGCCGGTGGTATGGTCGATGGCCACCACCGTAAAGTTGTAAGTGCCACCGGACGTGGGCGTGCCGCTGATGACGCCGGTGCTTAGGCCTAGCGTGAGGCCGGGCGGCAAAGCGCCGCCTCCTATCGAATACGTATAAGGCGCGGTGCCGCCGCCTGCCGTGACGGTCTGGCTATACGCGGTTTGCACCGTGGCGGCCGGCAATGTTGCGGGAGTGAGCGTAAATGATGGCGGGCTGGCCGTGCCGCCATAGGTGCGGCTGCCGCTAAAGCCGTTGGCGTCGACGGCCGTCACCGTAAAACTGTAACTGCCAGCCGCCGAGGGCGTGCCCGCAAACACCCCGCTGCTGCTCATCGACACACCCGCCGGAATGCTGCCCCCGCTGATGTAAAACGTATATGGCGCGGTGCCACCGCTGCCCAGCGCATTGGCGTTATAAACAGCGCCCGCGTTAAACACGGGCATGGTGGTCGGGCCCACCGAGATGGTCGGGGCACTGATGTTCAGGGTGTAGGTTTTGGTGGCGCTCTGGCTAGCCGCGTCGTTCACCTGCACCGTAAACGTAAACGCGCCCGCCACCGTTGGCGTGCCGCCAAGCGCCCCGCCGTTGCTCAGGTTAACGCCAGCGGGCAATGCGCCCGAGACGACCGACCAGGTATACGGCGCGGTGCCGCCGCTCGCGCTCAACGCTTGCGAATACGCCATGCCGGCGGTGCCGGAATTCAAAGACGCCGTGGTCACTGACGGGCCGATGATGTTGACGGTGACGGTGTTGGCATTAACGGTGATGCCATCCGAATCCAGCGTATAAAACGTACCCGTTTCTGGCGTCGACGAAGTACCACTGCCGTTGCCTGCATAAGTAAAGCGGATCTGGGTAGGGTCACTGTCATCCATTTGCAACGTCGAGTTGCTGGGATGCATCGTGGCGGTCATTGTGGTGCCCTGGTTATCACCATAGGCCCCCGCCTGGTCTGGGTCGCAGGCAGACATCTCGGCGGCGGTGAATACATGAACTGTATTGCCCGTTCGATTGGCACTGAAAGTAACCGTACAGCTAGCGGCCTGGGCCACCGGTGCGAGCAAGCCGCACAACAACAGCACCATGCACACCAGCCCGCTGCGCAAGAAACTTGCAATGCGCGCAATCTGGCCGCGGTCGACGTCACGACAGGTTTGGGCTGAACGGCTTGCAAAGGCGCGGTGATACTGCGCGCGCATAACGTCCAGGCATGGGCTTACCACCGGGCGTAGGCCGCCACGGCTCAATCCGATCACATCGCGCATTGCTGTCTTTGATCCTGCTGACTGTTGCGCGGTCTGGCCTTGTCGATCAGGGATGGATCAACGATGGATCAAGGATTAACGCCGCGTAGCTCGTAGTCCGGCGCAGTGGGCTGCACTCGGAGAAGGCCGTGTTTGTCAGTGGATATTAACAAAGGCTTATGCCAACGGTATTTCTGCGGTAGAGCCAGACGTCAAAGTGTTGGGTTTGTGCCAGCGCAGACACAAAGGGCTGCGCTGGTTTGCCGTCAGCGGCAAGCGAAATCCGGTCAGACTCATTCGCCCAGAAAGCGGCTATGCCCACGCGGTGCGGGGCGCGTGCCATCCATCACATCCAGCACGCCCGTCATGGCGCGCGTGCTATCGCGGCGTTGCGTTAGCACACGATCGCGGCGCAGATGGCGCGCCTGCAGCACCACGGCGGCAAAAGCCAGCACGCCCACCAGGCTGTGCGCCACGCTCAAGCGCCACTCGCCGGCAAACATCGCCACAAACAGCGCCAGCAAAGCCACGGTGATGATCGCGCCCACAGCGTTCCAGGCATGTGGCACCACCTTCGCGGTGGCGTCGGCATAGTCGGCCTCAAGCCGGGCTTTGGGTTGAGCGGTGGCACGCGTGTCCAGCGTGCCGCCCAGGTCTGCGCGTGTGTGCGCCGGGGTATGAAGATGATCGATGTGCGTGGCCATGATGTTGCATCCCGGAAATGGATGACTGGATTGTGATGCAGCTAACATTGCGGCGTTGCCAGCGTGCCGACGATCCGGTTGTAGGTGTGGCTGCCATTAACAGGCCGATTTGGCAAAAAGCCACACCGGTAAAGGCTTACGGCCTGGCGCGCAGCGGGCTAGAATTCATCACTTCAGACTTTTCTTACGGCGCACCTTATGCCCAGCCAGATCATTACCGTCACCGACCACGGCGCAAGCTTCGAGCCCGCGCGCGAGCAACTGGTGGCTGCGGCCGAATCGGGCCAGGTTTTGTACTTTCCGCGGCTGGGCTTTACGGTGCAGCCTGATGAACTGCGCTTGCTGGATCCGGCCATCGCCGATCCGCAGCGCAAGAACATCAGCCTCGACCCCGCCGGTGGCAAGTTGCATGGCGTGCTCAATCCGTCGGACGAAGCGGCGGTGCGCGGGCTGATCGAGCGTTATCAACATCTGGCCAATGATCTGGTGGCGCGTTTGTTTCCGGAATACACGGGCCAGCTGCGCGCCGCGCCCACCAGCTTGCGCTTGCATCAGGTGGAAAACCGGCAGACCTCGTGGCGCAAGGATGACAGCCGCTTGCATGTGGATGCGTTTCCGTCGCGGCCCAACTATGGCGAGCGCATTTTGCGCGTGTTTACCAATATCAACCCCAATGGCGCGCCGCGCGTCTGGCGCGTGGGCGAGCCGTTTGAAGATATGGCGCGCAAGCTGTTGCCACGCGTGCCGCGGCAATGGCCGGGCTCGGCGGCGTTGTTGGCGGCGCTCAAGATCACCAAGCGCCGTCGCAGCGCCTATGACCACATCATGCTGAACCTGCACGATGCGATGAAAGCCGATATGGACTATCAACGCAGCAGCCCGCAGGAAACCATGCCGTTTCCGCCCGGTTGCGGCTGGATCTGCTTCTCCGACCATGCGTCGCACGCGGTGATGTCGGGCCAGTTCATGATGGAACAAACCTTCTTTTTGCCGGTAAACGCCATGGTGAACCCGGCCAGCGCCCCGTTGGGCGTGCTGCAAAAGCTGACTGGCCGCGCGCTGGTTTAATCTGCCGCCCGCCCGCGCCAAATGCGCCGCGCCAGTTGCTTTGGCGCGGGCCGCCCCCACTTAGCCACTCACGACCGATTTCAGACGCGCAGTCTGGCTGGGCCGACGCGCGCGAAGGCATCCTGGCTTATTGTGATAAAATCACCTGTTTTTCAACGGGATAACGGTATGCGCAAGCCCTTCGCTCTACTGGTGTTGCTGTTTGGCATGATGCTGTCCAGCCTGAGTTTTGCCGGGCGTGTATTGCCCGCTAACGGCAAGCTGGGCGTACTGGACCACTATCAACTGAACGCGGTTTCGATTGATGGCACGGCGCAGCCCACGGCGGCCGCGATTCGCGTTTATGGCACCAACAACCTGTTGCTGCCGCCGCAGCAAGTGCCGGACAACAGCAACATCTGGTACACCACCGAAGCCAACGGCAACGTATGGAAGATCTGGTTGATCAGCGACGACGAACTCGCGCAGATCAAGCAGCAACTCAAGAAACAGCAGAACTGATCAGCATGAGCAAAAAAGTATTTATCAAGACCTTCGGTTGCCAGATGAACGAGTACGACTCGGACAAGATGGCCGACCTGCTGGGCGCCACCGAAGGCATGACCAAGACCGACAATGTGGAAGAAGCGGATGTCATCCTCTTCAATACCTGTTCGGTGCGCGAAAAAGCGCAAGAAAAAGTCTTTAGCGACCTGGGCCGCATCAAGCATCTGAAAGCGCAAAACCCCGGCCTGGTGATCGGCGTGGGGGGGTGCGTGGCCAGCCAGGAAGGCGCGGAGATCGTCAAGCGCGCGCCGTATGTGGACGTGGTGTTTGGCCCGCAAACGCTGCACCGCTTGCCCGCGTTGATTGAAGAACGGCGCGCCAGTGGCCGCAGCCAGGTGGATATTTCTTTCCCCGAAATCGAAAAGTTTGACCACCTGCCGCCCGCACGCGTTGAAGGCGCCACGGCATTTGTGTCGATCATGGAAGGTTGTTCCAAGTTCTGCTCGTTCTGCATCGTGCCGTACACGCGCGGACAGGAAGTCAGCCGTCCGTTTGAAGACGTGCTGGCCGAAGTGGCGGGTCTGGCGCAGCAAGGCGTTAAAGAAGTCACGCTGCTGGGCCAGAACGTTAACGCCTATCGCGGCAAGATTCTGGATGGCGCGGAAGAAGGCGAAGAGCCGGAAATCGCCGATTTCGCCACGTTGCTGGAATACGTGCACGAAGTGCCGGGTATCGAGCGCATCCGCTACACCACCAGCCACCCGCGTGAAATGACGGCGCGCATCGTCGAGTGCTATCGCAAGCTGCCCAAGCTGGTCAGCCATCTGCATTTGCCGGTGCAAGCGGGTTCGGATCGCGTGCTGGTGAACATGAAGCGCGGCTATACCACGCTGGAATACAAATCGCTGGTGCGCAAGCTAAGAGAAGCGCGCCCCGATATCTGCCTGAGCTCGGACTTTATCGTCGGCTTCCCCGGCGAAACCGAAGACGACTTCGAACGCACCATGAAGCTGATCGACGACGTCGGTTTTGATGCCAGCTTCAGCTTTATCTACAGCCGTCGCCCCGGTACCCCTGCGGCAGACCTGGCCGATGATGTGCCGGATGAGGTCAAGTCCAAACGCCTGATGCGCCTGCAAGCGCGCATCCAGCAACTGGCCGACGATGTGAACCGCAATATGCTGAACACCGTGCAACGTGTGCTGGTGGAAGGCGTATCAAAGAAAGACAGCAATCAGCTGGCTGGCCGCACCGACAACAACCGCATCGTCAACTTTGACGGTTCGCCGCGCCTGATCAATACCTTCGTTAACGTGCGCGTTACCGACGCCCTGCCGCATAGCTTGCGCGGCGAGATCGTGACGCGCGAAACCGTCACGGTTTGATACGCCCATGATCCTGAGCACCATCGATAACTGGCTGACGACACAAGCGGCATTCCCCGCGCCGGTGAACGCCGCATTGTCTATGCTGGTCCAACGCGATTTACTGGCCATGCCCGCTGGCCGTTATCCGCTGGGCGATGATCCGCGCATGTTTTTTCTGATCCAGACGGCCACCACCGAGCCGCTGAACAACCAGCGCGCCGAAGCGCATACGCAGCATGTGGATATCCAGTGGCTGCTGGCGGGCGTCGAGCGCTATGGCGTGACGCAAAAAGACGCCAGCGCGATCATCGAAGAAGATCTGAGCGAGCGCCACGACGTGGCGTTTTATGCCGCCCCCGCGCGGGAAACACAATTTGATTTTTACCCCGGTTCGTTTGGTGTGTTTTTCCCGAGCGATATCCACCGCGCCACCGGCCAGGTAGACCAGCCGGCGCCGATCCACAAGGTGGTCGTCAAACTTCATCGCAGTCTGTTTGGGCTGTAACCCCTCATTACAAGGAATTGCCATGCCCTCCCCGAGAGACAGCGAATTGCTCGCACAAATGACTGAAGCCGATCTGGACGAACTGTCCACCTTTCTGGAATCCGACCTTGCGCCGATCCAGTCCATGGATCTGTCGATGCTGCACGGCTTTTTAACCGCCCAACTGGTCGGCCCGACCGAACTGCCGCCAGAGCGCTGGTTTGGCCTGGTCTGGGGCGAACACGGCGAACAACCGAAATGGAAAAGCGCGCACCAGCGCGAAAAGATCGAAGGCCTGATCCTGCGTCTGTACAACCAACTGGTGGATGAGCTGAACCAGGACCCGCCCAGCTTTACCCCGATGGTGTACGTGGACCAGGAACGTCAGCTCGATATCGTGCAGCAATGGTGTTACGGCTTCATGCTGGGCACGTCGCTGAACGCCGAAGGCTGGCAGCCGTTGCTGGACGACGAAGACAACAGCAACCTGATCGCGCCGATTCTGGATTGCGCCGATGAAGAAGCGCGCGATGCCGCTGAAGCCGAAGGCGAAGATCTGGCCCAGTTTGAGCACAACATCGCGCAAGCGCTGCCCGAAGTGATTCCGGCCATCCGCGAATACTGGCAGCAACATGGCGATGACGACGGCCTGCCGCAGCCGGCCAAGCGCCCGGGCCGCGCCCAGCGCCGTCACTGATCCGCCCCTTTGATACGCAAGTCTTGATTACGGAAACCAGCGCCTCTTGAATACCCAAACCGTCTCGTTTACGCCGGTGGACAATCGCCGGCTGTCCAATCTTTGCGGCGTGCTCGATGAGAACATCAAGCAGATCGAAACCGCGCTTGATGTGACCATTGCACGCCGCCAGGAACACTTCAAGGTGAGCGGTCCTGGCAAGAAAGTGGAGCTGGCGGTGACCGCGCTGGAACACTTCTACAACGAAGCCGATAAGGAACTGGGGCTGGATGATGTGCAGCTGGGCATTATCGAGCTGACCAATCCGGGCACCGAACCAGGTATTGCGGGTGCAGAAGACGGCGCGCCGATCCTGCGCACGCGCCGCAACGATCTGCGTGGCCGCACGCCACGCCAGACGCTGTATATCAAGGCCATTCAGGAACACGACATCACCTTTGGTATCGGCCCGGCCGGTACTGGCAAAACCTATCTGGCCGTGGCCAGTGCGGTGGATGCGCTGGAGCGCGATCTGGTCAAACGCCTGGTGCTGGTGCGCCCCGCGGTTGAGGCCGGCGAAAAGCTGGGCTTTCTGCCAGGCGATCTGATCCAGAAAGTCGACCCGTATCTGCGCCCGCTGTACGACGCGCTGTATGACCTGATGGGCTTTGACAAGGTCACCAAGATGTTTGAGCGCGGCGTAATCGAAATCGCCCCGCTGGCGTTTATGCGCGGCCGCACGCTGAACCACAGCTTTGTGATTCTGGATGAAGCGCAAAACAGCTCGCCCGAACAGATGAAGATGTTTCTGACGCGGATCGGCTTTGGCTCCAAGGCCGTCATCACGGGCGACCCGACTCAGGTGGATTTGCCCAAGAACCAGAAATCGGGCCTGGTGGATGCGCAAGAAGTCCTGCAGGACGTGCGTGGCATTGCGCTGCATTACTTTAATAGCGAAGACGTGGTGCGCCATCCGCTGGTGCAGAAAATCGTCGATGCGTATGACCGCGCGGGCAAGCAACGCGACGCCGAAGCGGCCCAACGCAAAGCCGAACGCGAAGCCCAGCGCCGCGCCGAACAAGCCACCCATCAAGACGATCACCCGAAATGAGCAAGAAACTGAAACTGGCGCTGCAGTTGGCCACCACGGCCACTGACGCGCCGGGCAAAGCGCAGATCAAGACCTGGGCCGAAGCCGCACTGCGGCCCAGCGTCAAGCAAGCTGAAGTCACCGTGCGCATTGTGGATGCCGAAGAAGGCCAGGCGCTCAATCGCGAATATCGCGGTAAGGATTACGCCACCAATGTGCTGACCTTTACCTTTGATGAAGACGGCGAGCTGCCCGAAATCGCCGGTCTGCCGCTGATGGGCGACCTGGTTTTATGCGCGCCCGTGGTGGCCAGAGAAGCCGCCGAGCAAGGCAAATCGCTGCTTGCGCACTATTGTCATCTGGTGGTGCATGGCATGTTGCATCTGCAAGGCTATGACCATCTGGAAGACCAGGAAGCCGAAGAGATGGAGGCGTTGGAGACGCAAATCGTCATTTCTTTAGGTTATGATGACCCGTATCTGACTGATCCGGAGCTGTAAGCCCTATGGACGACGACGCGCAGCCGTCCCCTGCCCCGAAGGCCTCCTGGCTGGAGCGCCTGACCCACTTTCTGTTACGCGAGCCGGAAAACCGCGGCGAGCTGGTCGATATTCTCCATTCCGCCTTTGAGCGCCATCTGCTGGATGCCGACGCGCTGGCCATGATCGAAGGCGTGCTCAACGTCGGTGACATGCAGGTGCGCGACGTGATGGTGCCGCGCAGCCAGATGGACGTGATCGACATTTCCACCCCGCCCGATGAGTTTGTGCCGTTTGTGATCGAAGCCGCGCACTCGCGCTTTCCGGTGATCGATGGCAGCAAGGACGATGTGCTGGGCATTCTGCTGGCCAAAGACTTGCTGCGCTTTTACGCGCTGGACGAAGAATTTGATGTGCGCGACATGCTGCGGCCGGCCGTGTTTATCCCCGAATCCAAACGCCTGAACGTCCTGCTGAAAGACTTCCGCAACAACCGCAACCATATGGCGATTGTGGTGGATGAATACGGCGGCGTGGCCGGCCTGGTCACCATCGAAGACGTGATGGAACAGATCGTCGGCGATATCGAAGACGAATACGACTACGACGAATCGGAAGACAACGTGGTGCTGGATCGGCGTGGCCATTGGCGCGTCAAAGGCGGCACCGAGATTGGCGACCTGAACGAAGCCATCGGCGCCAGCTTTAATGACGAAGAATTCGACACCGTCGCCGGCCTGGTCACCAACAAGTTTGGCCACGTGCCCAAGCGTGGCGAAGCGATTGCGTTTGATGGCTACCGCTTTCAGATCGTGCGCGCCGATAGCCGCCGCGTGCACAGCGTGCTGATCGAAAAAATCCCGCAATTTACTCCCACCGTGGGCGACGACTGACCGCCCCGATGGTTTGATGCCCCCGCCCTGATGCGGGGGCGCCTTCACAAGATCTTTATGCGCCTCTCCCTACGCCCGTTTGTATTGCCCGCCGCGCTGGCCGCCGTGGGTGCTTTGTCCGTGCTGTCGTTTGCGCCGATCAATGCGTTTCCGTTGATGTGGCTGGCCCTGGCCGCGCTGAGCTGGAGCATCGGCCAGGCAGGCAGCGCCAAACGCGCATTGGCCTTGGGTTATGCATGGGGCCTCGGTTTTTTCTGCGCCAATATCTACTGGATTTATATCAGCCTGCACACCTTTGGCGGCATGCCTGCGCTGATGGCGGCGGGCTGTGTGTTTTTGCTGTCGATGTATATGGCGCTCTTTCCCGCGCTGGCGGCCTGGGCGGCGCGCCGCTGGATTGGCCATCGCGTCTGGCGCATGACACTGGGCTTGCCGGCGCTGTTTACGCTGACTGAATGGCTGCGCGGCTGGCTGTTTACCGGTTTTCCGTGGGCCAACGTCGGCAACTCGCAAGTGCCGATGACGCCGCTGGTGGGCTATCTGCCGGTGGTGGGCGTCTATGGCGCGGGGGGCTTGTTGCTGCTGTCGCTCGGCGCGTTGATGGCGATGCGCGGTTGGCAGCGTTGGGCCACCGGTCTGGGCGTATGGGCCTTGGGCGGCCTGCTGATGCTGATGCAATGGACCTACCCGGTCGGCGATCCAGTCAGCGTCAGCCTGGCGCAGGGCAATATCCCGCAAGATGAGAAATGGGCCGAGGCGCACTATCTCGACAATCTGCGCACCTATCTCAACCTGACCGCGCAGGCGCAGGGTGATATCGTCATCCTGCCCGAGACCGCCATCCCATCGTTTATGAGCGATACGCCGACGTGGTATCTGGAACGGCTGGTGAAGGTGGTGCAGCCGCGCACGCTGGTGACGGGTGTGCCGTTATCCGGCCCGCATGCCGAGGAGTACTACAACTCGGTGACGGTGCTGACCAACCCGAAACTGCCGATGTACAGCAAGCGCCATCTGGTGCCGTTTGGCGAATTTGTGCCGCTGCCGTGGCTGTTTGGCTGGATGTATCACTATCTGAACATGCCGCTGTCGGGCTTTACTTCGGGCGCGGCGGAGCAAGCGCCGTTTGTGATCGGCAAGCACACGCGGCTGGCGCCGGATGTGTGTTACGAGGATGCCTTTGGCCGCGAGATCATCAAGGCATTGCCCGATGCAACTTTGCTGGTCAACGTGTCGAATCTGGCGTGGTTTGATGGATCATGGGCGGCCTGGCAGCAAACGCAGATGTCGCAAGCGCGCGCCATCGAAACCGGCCGCTACATGCTGCGCGCCACCAACACCGGCGTGACGGCGATCATTGATGAGCGCGGCCATGTGCTGAGCCAACTGCCGCAAAACAGCCGCGGCGTGCTGGAAGGCAAAGCGCAGAACTTTGCCGGCACCACGCCCTACGTGGTGTGGGGCGACTGGATGACCTTAAGCCTCAGCGGGCTGTTGCTGCTGTGCGCGTGGCTGTTTGGGCGCAAACAATAAGCGGGTGCCAGCCAGTCGATCATGCAGAAACTGGCGGTCCCGATCCAGATAGGCCCACACAAACGGCAGAATGCACCAGGCCAGCGACAAGCGCGCCCAGGGAATCCACGCTGCGTTGTGCCAGGCGCCAAAGGTCAGCGGCAGCACCGGACCAAAGCACAGCAGCGCAACGCCAAAGCGGATCAGGATGGCGCGGCGACCGGGCGAGACGCCGGTCACGCTATCGACAATGCGGATGCGCCAGGCTTTCATGGCCAGCGTTTGCCCGCCGCGCTGCCAGCACAGGCCAAAATAGGCCAGCATGCTGGCCAACAAAGCCACAAACAATCCCCACGACGCCGGCCGGCTTTGTGAGAGCTGGTCCACCGGCAATTGCGTCAGCAACGCAAACAGGCCCTGATAAATCAGCGCCACAATCAACAACACCGGGATCAACAGCAGGATTTCATACCACCAGGCAAAAAAACGCCGCCACCAGCCCGCGCGGACCTGCGCGGAGGGTTGTTGCAACGAACTGGTCAACGTATTTTCCCCTGATGGCCTTTGACTTGTTGCACCACGCGCGCCCGGGCCTCGGGCGACATGGCTTTAAAGCGCTTGTAGTTTTCCCGCGCGCGTTCGCGTTCTTCGTGCGTCATCGAGGCCCAACGGCCTATACGCTCGCGCACACGCGCTTGTTCTTCGGCATTCAGATCGGGATAGCGCTGCGCGATATGCAGCAGCATGTCTTGCGAATCGTCCGGCAACTGGTCCCACTGTGTGCCGACGGGCGCCAGCAGCTGTTTTTGCGCGGGGGTCAGCGATTGCCAGTCAGAAGGCTCCGCCCACGCCGCTGCCGGCAAAGCCAATGCCAGCAGCAACGAGAGACGAGCGACATTTAATCGCGCAGGGTATCGGGGGCGGTTTGCCATTGTTCGAAACGGACGTCAGTAAAGGTATCCAGCGGAGCTTCGTCCGCCAGTAATTGCACATCGAGTGCGTGATCAGGCGTAACACCGGCTTGCAGATGCCACCAGCCGCCCACGGTCAGCGCCAGCGCAAAGGCCACGCCCGCGCTCCAAGCGGCCGGATGCGCATGCCAGTGGTCGGCCATCCAGCCCGACAAACCCGCCATACGATTGACCAGCACCGGGCGACGTTGACGCGCGGCCGCATGCGCCACGGCCGCTTGCCGGGCTTGCGCCAGCCGCGTTTGCGCGTGGGCGGACAGCGGGCTGTTGTCCAGCACCGACGCCACTTTTTGACCGAATTCGTGTTCTGTTCCAGACGGACGTTCCATCTCAGGTCCCTCCCCGTATGCCTGACCAAACGATACCTTGCTGCTTGAGCCGTTGCGCCAGCGCGTGCGTGGCGCGGGAACAATGGGTCTTGACGCTGCCTTCTGAACAGCCCATTGCGGCTGCGGTTTCAGCAACATCCAGTTCTTCCCAATAACGCAGCATGAAGGCCTCACGTTGACGGGCCGGCAGTTGTGCCACGGCCTCTTCGATGGCGGCCATGGTGCGGGCCTGCTCGTGCTCGTCTTGCGGGCTGGGCGCTTGTTCCTGGTTGGGCAACCATTCCAGCGGATCACCGGCGTCGCCGTCATCATCCTTGCTTTCAAATGCCGAAAACAGCGTTACCCAGAAACCACGCACTTTCTGCCGACGGAAATGGTCACGGATCGCGTTCTGCAGGATGCGCTGAAACAGCATCGGCCACTCTTCGGGCGGCTTGTGCGCATAGCGCTCAGCCAGCCGCATCATGGCGTCCTGCACGATATCCAGCGCGGCGTCTTCGTCCTGAACGGCATAGTACGCCTGCTTGAATGCGCGGCGTTCCACCTCGGCCAGAAATGCCGCGAGCTTGTCCGTCCCTTTCAGAATACGTCTCCGTGGCGCGTCAACCAGAACCTGGCTTGCTTGGCACGCCAGGACCCCATAAATCGAAACAGGCGCGAATGGTAACAAACGGCCCTGGTCGTGTCCTTTGTTTATTAGGGGCCTCCGGCGGACGGCGACTATGGCCGACGCCCGCCCCGCGCTGGTGCGCGATACACATCAATTTTTGAAAAGCTTGCCACATGTGGTGCGTTTTGGTAGCGTCTGGGGTTCTACACCCAGTCTTTTAAAGCGTTCGGGCCTACTCAGCCCGCCCGCGCCGAACGGCAACCGCCAGCGCACTTTTTATCTGGTCGTCACTTTTGCGGGCCACAAGCCTTGCATGTAGGGTTGCAAAACGGTTACTCCGTGGTTTTCGAAGTCGCAATTCGCCGCTGATACGCACACTGGCACACCCGCCCGTTTGCACGTCTGCATCGCGTGTTATGCCTTCACGGCCATGGCCTTGACCTTTTGCGTAGCTCTTTGACGGCGGCAAGCCCGGTACATCAATCAGGATCGCAACGCATGCACCTGGTCGTGATGGAATACATACATTGCATCCAGCCATGCGCGGGTCATTCCTGGCGTATTTGTTGTCGCACACCGCGTTCACGTCATGTAACCGTGTTGCCCATTTGCGCCGTCGTCCCTGCGACCCCGACATCGTTAACTCGTTCGCACAAAGGTTGACCCATGGAGATTTCGGGCGCAGAGATCGTAACGCGCTGTCTGCAGGAAGAAGGCGTTGAATTCGTCTTCGGCTATCCTGGCGGCGCCGTTCTTGAAATTTACGATGCCATCTTCAAGCAAGAGGTATTCAAACACGTGCTGGTGCGCCACGAACAAGCCGCGGTGCATGCCGCTGACGCTTATTCGCGCTCCAGCAACAAAGTCGGTGTGGCGCTGGTCACCAGCGGCCCGGGCGCTACCAATGCGCTGACCGGCATTGCCACCGCATACATGGATTCGATTCCGCTGGTGGTGATTTCGGGCCAGGTAGGCACCAATGCCATCGGCCTTGATGCCTTTCAGGAAGTCGATATGGTCGGCTGTTCGCGCCCGATCGTTAAACACAACTTCCTGGTCAAAGATATCCGCGATCTGGCCACGACCTTCAAGAAGGCATTCCATATCGCCGCAACGGGCCGGCCGGGCCCCGTGGTCATCGACATCCCCAAAGATGTCACGATGAACAAGACCACGTTCAGCTATCCGTCGTCGGTCAGCATCCGCAGCTACAACCCGCCTACCAAAGGCCACCCGGGTCAGATCAAGAAAGCGGCCAATCTGATCGCCGAAGCCAAGCGTCCGTTCCTGTATGTGGGCGGTGGCGCCATTCAGGGCGGCGCGGGCAAGGAAGTGACTGATCTGGCCAATCTGCTGAACCTGCCCACCACCAATACGCTGATGGGCCTGGGTGCGCTGGATGGCACCCACCCCAACTTCGTGGGCATGCTGGGCATGCACGGCACGTACGAAGCCAACCTGGCGATGCAGTATTGCGACGTGCTGATTGCCGTCGGCGCTCGCTTTGATGACCGCGTGATTTCGGTGCCCAGCCAGTTTCTGGCCTCGCCCAAAAAGATTATTCATATCGACGTCGATCCGTCCTCGATTGCCAAGCGCGTCAAGGTCGATATTCCGATCGTGGGCGACGTTAAACACGTGCTGACCGATCTGCTGGCGCAACTGCGCGAAAGCGGCCAGAAGCCCAATGCCGAAGCACTGGCCAACTGGTGGCAGCAGATCAACGAATGGCGCAAGCCCAACAGCCTGCTGTACACGCCGTCCACCGAGGTGATCAAGCCGCAGCACGTGATCGAAACGCTGTGGAAAGTCACCAACGGCGAAGCGATTGTCACGTCCGACGTCGGCCAGCATCAGATGTGGGCGGCGCAGTACTACAAGTTCCGTCGCCCCAAGCAGTGGATCAATTCCGGCGGTCTGGGCACGATGGGCTTTGGTTTGCCGGCCGCGATGGGCGCGCAACTGGCCAACCCCGATGCGCAAGTCGCTTGCGTTACCGGCGAAGGCTCGATCCAGATGAACATTCAAGAGCTGTCCACCTGCAAGCAATACCACACGCCGGTGAAGGTGCTGAGCCTGAACAACCGCTACCTGGGCATGGTGCGGCAGTGGCAGGAATTCTTTTACGGCACGCGTTATTCCGAGTCGTATATGGATGCGCTGCCTGACTTCGTGAAAGTGGCCGAGGCCTATGGCCACGTCGGCTTCAAGGTCGAAAACCCCGCCGATGTCGAGCCGGTGCTGAAAGAAGCGTTTGGCCCCAGCCTGAAAGAACGCCTGGTGTTTATTGATTTCCGTACGGATCAAACCGAGAACGTGTTCCCGATGATCCAGAACGGCCGTGGCCTTAACCAGATGGATCTGCCGCCGCACATGCGCGACTATCAGCAAGTGCCTTTTGAAAACAATCGCGACTACGGCAACCTGAGCTAAGGGGACGAACAATGCGCCACATTCTGTCCACCCTCCTCGAGAACGAAGCCGGTGCGCTCAGTCGCGTGACCGGGCTGTTTTCGGCGCGGGGTTATAACATTGACTCGCTGACCGTGCAGACCACGGAAGACCCGACGCTAAGCCGTATGACCATCGTTACGCATGGTTCGGACGAAGTGATCGAACAGATCACCAAGCAACTGAACAAGCTGATCGAAGTGGTCAAGGTGATCGACCTGAACGAATCCGAGCACATCGAGCGCGAGCTGATGCTGATCAAGGTGCGGGCCACCGGCAAAGAGCGCGAAGAAATGAAGCGGATGGCGGATATTTTCCGCGGTCGCATCATCGACGTGACTGAAAAAACCTACACGATCGAACTGACCGGCCCCGGTGAAAAACTGGATGCCTTCATCAAGGCGATCGATAGCACCGTTATTCTGGAAACCGTCCGCACCGGCGCCTCGGGCATCGGCCGCGGTGAACGCATTCTTAAAATCTGAGTGAGGCGTTCGCCGTGCGGCATGCCGCGCGGCCACCTCACGTCTCACAAAGCCAAGTCAGGAGCACTACACAATGAAAGTTTTCTACGATAAAGACGCCGACATCTCCCTGATCAAGGGTAAACAAGTCACCATCGTCGGCTACGGCTCGCAAGGCCATGCCCACGCGCTGAACCTGAAAGACAGCGGCGTTAACGTCACCATCGGTCTGCGCAAGAATGGCGCTTCGTGGTCCAAGGCCGAGAACGCCGGCCTGGTGGTTAAAGAAGTAGCCGAAGCCGTCAAAGCCGCTGACGTGGTCATGATTCTGCTGCCGGACGAAAACCAGCCTGACGTGTACAAGAACGACATCGAGCCGAACATCAAGCAAGGCGCCGCGCTGGCGTTTGCTCACGGTTTTAACGTGCATTACAACCAGATCGTGCCGCGCGCAGATCTGGACGTGATCATGGTTGCCCCGAAAGGCCCGGGCCACACCGTACGTTCGGAATACCTGAAAGGCGGCGGCGTGCCGAGCCTGATCGCGGTATACCAGGACAAGTCGGGCAAGGCGCGTGACGTGGCCCTGTCGTACGCGGCAGCCAACGGCGGCACCAAAGGCGGCGTGATCGAAACCAATTTCCGCGAAGAAACCGAGACCGATCTGTTCGGCGAACAAGCCGTGCTGTGTGGCGGTGCGGTTGAACTGGTTAAGGCAGGCTTCGAAACCCTGACCGAAGCCGGCTACGCCCCGGAAATGGCTTACTTTGAATGCCTGCACGAACTGAAGCTGATTGTTGATCTGATGTACGAAGGCGGCATCGCCAACATGAACTACTCGATCAGCAACAACGCTGAGTACGGCGAATATCTGACCGGCCCGGAAGTCGTGACCGCTGCGACCAAAGAAGCCATGAAGAAAGCGCTGTATCGCATCCAGTCGGGCGAATACGCCAAGCAGTTCATCCTGGAAGGCAAAACCAACTACCCGGCCATGACCGCGCGTCGTCGCCTGAACGCGGAGCACCCGATCGAGAAGGTGGGCGCGCAATTGCGTGGCATGATGCCGTGGATTGCCAAGAACAAGCTGGTTGATCAATCCAAGAACTGATCAAAGTTGTTGGGCTGCCGCGCTGCGGCCAGCCCCGCAGCATTGCAAAACACCGTCTGCCTCTGCAGACGGTGTTTTTTTTGGGGCCCGCTAACGCAGCGTCAGCCACAGGCGCAGATCAAACTCCAGCTGGTGGTAGTCCGGTTCCATATGGCTGCACAGCTGATAAAACGCCTTGTTGTGGTCCTTTTCTTTTAGATGCGCCAGTTCGTGCACGACGATCATGCGCAAAAATTCCGGTGGCGCCTGGCGGAACAGGCTGGCGATGCGGATTTCGTTTTTGCGTTTGAGATTGCCGCCCTGCACGCGCGCGGCGAAGGTGTTGGTGCCCAGCGTGCCACCCGCCAGCACCATCTGGTTATCAAACAGGACCTTGGCCAGCGGCGCGGCGTTCTTTAGATAGCGCTGTTTCAGTTCGATGGCGAAGTCGTACAGCGCCTTGTCGGTCTGCACGCTGTGTTTTTCGGGATAGCGTTGCGCCAACCAGGGCGCCAGCGTGCCCTCGGAGAGCATGGCGCTCACGCGTTCAAGCACGTGGGGCGGATAGCCGTTGAGATAAACCAGATCAGTCATGCGGCGCATTGTACCGCGCCGCATTGTTTCGATCATGCGGGCCAAGCCCGGCCCGGCTCAGGCCAGCACCGACCAACAGCCCCATGCAATTGCCCCACCGATCAAACCCAGCGCGACCAGACGCGGTCCGTGCAGGCGGCTCCACAACAAAAACCCGGTAATGCACAAGGTAACCAGTGCGCCCGCCAGTGTATCCACCAGCAGCACCCACGCGACGCCTGCGCCCACGCCTTTATGCAGGTTGGTGATGACACCCCAGAAATTGGTCTCGCTGCGCTTCACTTCCACCAGTTGATTGCCTTGGGTGTAGGTGGCGCTCAACGAAAAGTTGGGCTTGGCCAGCGTTACCTGCCATTCGGCAGGCTTCTTCACCGGGTTGTTATTCCAGATGACGTCTTTGGCTGGCGTGATGCGCGTTCTGGCGTGGCCGCCCAGTTGGGTATATCCGGAGAACCACTCGGCAAACGCTTTGGGATCGGTGCGCGCGGCATCGGGCAACGCCACTTGCACGGTGTTTTCCACGGGCGTCACCGCATTGATTTTCAGCTGCGCACGATGGTTAAGCAAAAAGCCTGAAACCCCGAACATCAGCCCCAACGCTGCGCCCCACAAACCCAGCCAGGCATGCACGCGCTTGAGCCATTTCAAAAAGCTGCCTTTGCGCAGGCGATCGGGCAAAAACCCCTTGTGATTTTCTTCGAGCAAACCAGCAATCATGTATTCCCCATTCATTGAAACAGGCCGCGCATGGATGAATGCGACCCGGCATGCATTTTGCGCGAGGTATTTCATGTGCGTTTGACAGCCGGCTTCTGTGCAACTTGTACCGTTTGCTTGTCTTAATTTTGCAAATGCGAGTTGTTCGCATTATTATTGTCGGCTGTTTCCAATTGCAAGTAGTTCTCATTAGCGATGAACCACCAGACCGCAATCCGGCTGGGCGTGGTTAGCGGTGCCCACCTGCTGGTAATTGGTGCGCTACTGCATACGGTGCAAACTGCGCCGCCCGTGCCCCCGAAAGAAATCACCGTCACGCTGGAAACACCCGCGCCTCTGCCCGTCGTTGCGCCCCCACAGCCCAAGCCCAAAATCCAGCCGCCGCCGCCCCAGCCAGCGCCACGCCCGGTGGTCAAGCATCAGCCCGTCCCCAAGCCGATTGCCCCGATCCCCGTCGCCAAGCCCAACGAGGTGGCGACCGAACCGCAGCAACCCAAAGCAGAACCGACCGCAGCCCCGGCGCCCGTTGCACCGCCCGCGCCGCCGCGTCCGGCGGAACCGGCCCCGGTGACGCAACCGCGCGTGGAAGCCAGCGCCAGCGGCAATCGCCAGCCGGTGTATCCCGCCATTTCGCGCAAGCTGGCCGAAGAAGGCGTGGTGATGCTGGAGGTATATGTGCGCGTCGATGGTCTGGTGGGCGATATCCGCGTCAAGCAAAGCAGCGGCTATTCGCGCCTGGACAACGCCGCGCTCGACGCCGTGCGCAAGTGGAAGTTCACGCCTGCCAAACAAGGCGGCCAGCCGATCGCGATGTGGTACGGCCTGCCCGTCAGATTTTCGTTGGTCGACGCGCAATAAGCGCCGCCCCGCCCGCCGAATCAGATAAACAAGGAGACCTCCCCCATGCAACCGCAGCAATTCAGCCTGTCCCACCTGTGGGCACAAGGCGATTTCATCACCCATACCATCGCCGCCATTTTGCTGATCATGTCGGTGGCCAGTTGGTACGTGATCGTCACCCATACCTTGCGCGTCATCGCCAACCGCCGTCGCGCCGCGGCGGCCCACGGCTTCTGGCATGCGCATCGTTTCGACGAAGGTCTGGCGCTGCTGACGGGCAAGGCCGAAGACAATCCGTTCCGTCTGCTGGCGCTGGAAAGCCAGGCGGCGGTTTCGCACCACAAAGAAAACCAGGCCGATCTGCATGGCCAACTGGCGCTGTCGGACTGGCTGATCAGCTGCTTGAATGGCGCCATCGAAGAAGGCACCGAGCGCATGCAACGCGGCCTGTCCATCCTGGCGTCGGTAGGTAGCACGGCGCCGTTTGTAGGCTTGTTCGGCACGGTGTGGGGCATCTACCACGCGCTGATCGGCATCTCCGCTGCCGGCGCCGCCAGCATCGACAAGATCGCCGGCCCGGTTGGCGAATCGCTGGTGATGACCGCTTTCGGTCTGGCCGTCGCCATCCCCGCCGTGCTGGCCTACAACGCGTTGGTCCGCGGCAACCGCGCCGTGGTGGGCAAGCTCAACCGCTTTGCGCAAGATCTGCACGCCTACTTTGTGACCGGCGCACCGGTAGCGCGCGAGCAGCAAGGTGGCCGCCCGCAACTGGCCGTGGTGAACGGCCAAACCAAACGCGCGGAGTAACACGCCATGGCCTTCAGCAAATCGATTGGGGATAGCGGCGAAGTCATGAGCGAAATCAATATGACGCCGCTGGTCGACGTCATGTTGGTGTTGCTCATCATCTTTATGCTGACGGTGCCGGTACTGACGCACGCGGTTAAAGTTGACCTGCCACGCGCCGCCAACCAGCCCGAAATCGTTAAACCACAAACGGTGAATATCTCGGTGGTCACCGATGGCTCCATCTATTGGGACGAAGCCAGACTGACTGATGCCGAGTTCAAAACCAGACTGGCCGAAATCGCGCGCAAAGACCCGCAACCCAATATCCGCCTGCGTGGCGATCGCAAGGTGCCGTACGAGTTTGTGGCGAAAGCGATGGCCGCCATCCAGTCGGCTGGCGTGCAGAAGTTGGGCTTTGTGACTGAGCCCGATCCGCAGTAAGGAGACGTTGTCCAGTCGCCCCAAAAAAAAGCGTCCCGCCCGGGCGTTTTTTTTTATGCCGCTCAATTGGCCTTAATCTGTGTGGGGTTTGCTGACCCAGCCCGTGTTCCGTGCGCATGCCAACATGCCAAGCGAGCGTCAAAGTGCGCAACTTGGCGCACAGCAAACATAGGGTGGGTCTAGACCCACCACTCAAAGCCGCTGATGAGCCCCACTTTCTTTGCATCCTTTCTATAGCTTTAGTCGGTGGGTCTAGACCCACCCTATGAGTAGTTTCATTAGCAATTGCAGTGGTCGCCGCGTCTGGATACGCCGCGTGCGTTATAACCCCTCTGTGATCCGACCCGCACTTGCGATGCCCGACTTATCCAGCCACAAAAAAGCCCTCGCGCAAACGCAGCGAGGGCTTTCAACTTCAGCCGAACGTCGGCAGCCCGGCGTTATTGCTCTTTGACATAACGCGGCGAGCGCGGGCCATACAGCATGCCGTCTGGTTGGCCTTGCGCCACCAGGCGGTTGCTGGCCACACCGGCATAGTCAAACGTGCGGTCCGACAGCGTGTTCATCACTTGCTTGACGGCTGCGGTCACCAGCATGCCGATCAAACCTCCGCCGCTGTTGTTGTTCTGCTCGGCGCTGGAGGCCGAGGCGCGATGCGTCCACAGTACGTCGCCATTGCGCAGATCCACCAGGCGAGCGCTGGCCACCACGGTGACTTCGCTACCGATCACGTAATACGACGAACCGTATTTTTCCACTTCAACATACAGCGCAGCGTCCGCGCCGTAGGTCTGGCGCAGTTTATCGATGCCGATGGACTGCATCTCATCCGGGTTAACCACGCCGTTACGCTTGAAGGTTTCATCAACCAGCGCCACCGGCACCACGTAATAGCCGGCCTCGGCCAGCGGACGCGTCATCTGCGCCAGCATGCCGTAGGTGGCATTCACATCAGGCGATTTGTTAACCGGCGGCAGCACCAGAATCGACGCGGGTTTGCTGCGTTTAAACGCGGTGTAATCGTAGGACTGGGTGGGCTTGGCGCAACCCGTGGCCAGCATGGCCAATACGGCGGCGGCGGCCAGCGCCTTGATCGAGCTGAAACGCATCATTAATCCTTCTTCGAGAAATTACGCAGCAGAAAATCCATATACGCGGTGGATTCCGGATACAGTTTTTTCTCGGTTTCGAATTCGCGCTGCGTCAGTTCCATGCGGCCCGATTTGGCGTACAGCAAGCCCATATGCGCGTGATAGCCCGGCGGCACCGCTTCGCCCGTGGCCAGCATCTTTTGCAGATCGGCTTCCAGCTCGGTGACCTGGGCGGTGGTATCGCCGTCCGTGGATTTGAAATACGAATAAACGTTTTGTTGGTAATGGCCCCAGCCATACAGGGGCTTTTGTTGTGCGGCGCAGCCTGACAACAGGCTCACCGCGGCGACGGCGCACAACGCCGCCGCTTTACTGGCTTTAACAATCGACATGAACATCAACCTGGTACGTAAATCGGATTAGGAAGCGCGACGCTCAATTAGCAGCAGTGGGTTGCCAGGCGCCTGCGGTAACGCCAGCCACCAGGTTGTTTACTGCTTCGCGGATCGCCAGATCCAGCACCTTGCCGTTCAGTGTCGAGTCATAGCTGGCAGTGCCACCAAAGCCGAGCACTTCGCGGTTGTCGAGCGCATATTCGCCCGCGCCTTGCACCGAATACACCACCTCGGACGTCTGCGTGTTCACCACATTCAGCGCCACCTTGGCATAGGCCACTTGCGATTTACCACGGCCCAACAGGCCAAACAGCTGCATGTCGCCGGTTTCTTTGCGGCCAAACTCGGTCACATCGCCGGTGATCACGTAATCCGCGCCCTTCAGTTTTTGCGCCTTGTTCTGGATGGCTGCTTCTTGCTTGATCTCATCCATGTTGTCGCGCTCAAGCACGCTAAAGCGGTTGGTCTGCTGCAAATGAGTAATCAGGATGGTCTTGGCCTGGCTGCCCAGACGGTCAACGTTGTCCGAGAAAATGCCACGCATATAGCTCGAACGATTATCAAACTTGCCCACCGCAATCGGTGCGCGCTTGCCCGCGTAGGCCACGCTGGCCGATTCCACTTTGGCCACTGGCACGGTACGCGACGTTTCGGTGGCGCAGCCTGCCAGCAAGCTGGCCGCAGCGATAACGGGCAAAGCAAACGAAAATTTAGTCATTCTGGATAAAACCTGTGTTGTTCATCAAAAACCACGTGCCTGGGGCCGTATCAGGACGTATCAAAAGCGATGTAGCAGCCCGCCCTACAAGCCGTAAGCGAAAATCAAAAATCTTGTAAATTATAACATGCTGATATTCGGAATTTTGCCCAAATCTGGCGAATTTTGCCTTTATTGCGATTAAAACAACAGCATGTTGTAAGCAATATTCAGCCCCGCTGGCAAAGCCTGTCACCGTTACAACCAGACCCGCACCCTACCGATGTCGTTCTGTGTCGATGTTGACTGCCGTCAACAAACTGCGCAGGCATCCTGGCCAGACTGCCATTTCCTTCCCCTTCCGCCCCCTGCCGAGACCGCCATGACCCGAAGCCGCACCCAAAGGTTGTTTGAAGAAGAGCCCACTTTGATGGAAGCCAGCGCGCAGGTGCTGGGCTGCCATACCGACGGCAGCATCGTGCTGGATCGCACCATCTTCTGCCCGCGCCATGCCGATCTGCCGGGTGATGTGGGCTGGCTGCACAACGCCGACGGCGGCGCGGTGCGCATCGTTGATACGCGCGTTGACCGCGAAGAGCCGGGCCTGATCCTGCATCTGCCCGAGCAAGCCGTGCTGGGCCTCGCCCCCGGCGCCAGTGTGACGTTGCAAGTGGACTGGATCCGCCGCCTGCGCCACATGCGCATGCACACCGCGCTGCATTTGCTCTGCGCCGTGGTGCCCACTGAAGTGCAAGCCAGCGCGGTCACCGCCCGCATGGGCTTTGTCGATTTCGCCCAGCCCAAAGGCCCGATCGACACCGAAACGCTGACGGGCAAAATGAATGAACTGATCGCGCGCGACCTGCCGGTGCGGCCGCGCTGGCTTGAGCACAATGCGGCGCTAAAAAAACCCGACATCGCGCGATATCTCAGCAGCGCAGAACGCATGGGCAGCGACCCGATCCGCGTGGTGGATATCGCCGGACTGACCGTGCTGCCGTGCGGCGGCCCCCACGTTAAACGCACCAGCCAGATCGGCCGCGTGCGCTGCAACGGCATAGAGCGCGTAAATAACCAGGCGGTGCGGATTACGTTGGCGTTTGAGGAAGATCAGGAGGAGTAAAACGATCAATCGTTGCCTTTCTGGCTACGACCGTTGCCAAAAAGGCAACATTCACCGCCGCGGCCCGGCCATCACTCACCCCGGCCGGGTCGCCACCTCAAGCTGCGTCAGCCAACGCAGCGCCGCTGGCGCGCTATCCGCGCACATTTCTTCAGAAGGCTGCAGTCCCGCGCAAAACGCGGGCCGTTGCGGGTGGCCGAAAATGCCACAGCGCGCGTCCGGCAGCAGGTTGATGCAGGGCACGCCAGCGGGCTTGCCCTGCGGCATGCCCGGAATGGGGCTGGTGATGGAAGGGGCGATGCAGCACGCGCCGCAGCCCGGTCGGCAGGATAAAGACATGGGCGCGATTGGACCGCGCCGTCGGCGGCGTGGCAAGTGCCATCCATCCAGCACGCCACAGCGCAGCACGCTTCACATGCGCAGCTGACGCGGGTTGGTGTACGCTTGCCAGCACAAAAAAAGCCGTCTTGCAGGTTGGAGCCTGCGGATGGGCATGATAGAAAGCCGGACGTAATTCAAAAGCAGCGCGGCAGACCGGGATAACCCGGCGACTGACGCTGCGTTGCCGGCCAATCAGGAGGATGGATCATGGGCATGATTGCCCTGGGGCTTACGCTCGCGCTGCTCTGGGTTAACCTGGCGGGGCTGGCGCACCTTGCGCAGCGTCGCTTGCCGGATATCGATCTGGCGCGCGCAGTGGGTGTGCTGGCGCTGTGCCTGGCGCTGTTTTTTGTTGAACATTTTGTCGGACTGGGTTCGCTGGCCTGGGCCTGGCCCGTGTGCACCGTGCTCAGCGTGATCGTGCTGCGCGATGTGGCGCGTTCGGCCGCGTGGTGGGAAGCGCAATATCCGTTTGTGCTGGCGTTTTTGCTGGCGCTGGCGTGGCGCTTTGTGTTTCCGGATCTGGATGCGCAATCCGAGCATTTAACCGATCTGTTCTTCATCGCCAACTACCTGCCCGGCCAGACTTTGCCGCCGCCGGATCAATGGCTGCCTGGCTATCGCTTTGATATGTATTACGGCTTCCTGCATTACGCTGCGGCGTTGCAGGCGCGCTTTTTACATCTTGATGCCGGCCGCGCCATGAACCTGGGCTTTTGCACCACGTTTGGCCTGATTGGTTCGCTGGTGTGGAGCCTGTCGCGTCGCCGGCTGAATGCGCGCGCCCCGCGCTTGTTGCTGGCAGCCGCTGTCCTGGTGGGCGGCACCGGCGTGGCACCGCTGATTCCATTCATCTATGACCTGCCGCATGACGACGCCAGCGCCGTCACGCGATTGTGGAGCAACACGCGCTTTGTCGGTCTGTACGACCAGCAGGTCAACACCAGCGTGGGCCGCGCGCTGTTTCCCCCGGCCGAAGCGGGCACCGAGCCGCGCGATCTGCCCCTCGAAACCCTGTCGTATTACACCTATCTGGGAGATCTGCATCCGCCGATGGGGGGCTTTGCGCTGTTGTTCCTCACGCTGGGTTTGATGGGCGCCGTGGCATGGCGCGCGCGGCGTGCGGCATCCAGCGCAACCATAGAACCGCCAGCACCCGCGTTGGATGATGCCCACCCCAGCGCCAGCACACTCACCTTTCTGATCGGGCTGGCGCAGCCGGTGTTGCTGGCCCTCAACCCATGGACGCTGCCGCTACAAGGCCTGATGGTGCTGGGATGGGCGTTGTGGCAATGGCGTACGCCGCAAGGCCTGGCCTGGCGCGCTTTGCTGGCCGGACTGGTGGCGGGCGCGGTGGCCATCTACCCCTTTCTTACTCATTTCGCCCCCAATGCCTTGGGCACGCCGATCCGGCTGGTGCAGCCGGAAGATCACACGCCGATGCGCCAGTTTCTGGCCTTATGGTGGCCGGTGCTGTGGCTGCTGGTGCTTACGCTCAGCGCGGGCCCGAAAGCGCGCGGCAGCTGGTGGGCGGCATGGGGCGTGGTGCTGTTATTGGCCATCACTGAAATCCTGTTTGTCGATGATCCCAACGGCGGGCGCTACAACCGCTTTAACGCGGTGATCAAATGGTGGTCGTGGTTGTATCCGGCCGCCCTGGCGGTGCTGGGGATATTTGCGTTGTCGCTGCAATGCAAGTTGCGGCGCGCGCTGGCGTGGGTACCGTTGCTGGCCGTGTGCGTTTATCTGCTGCCGCAAGCGCAGTACTGGGCGTATCACCCCAAAACGCATGCGGGCCGTCTGGCAGGCGAAGGCTGGCTATACGAGCAACAAGGTGCGCGCAGCATCATTACTTATCTGCGCAATGCACCGCGCGGTCTGGTGCTGGAGGGCCTGGATGCCGGCAGCTATAGCGTGCACGGCGCATATGCCTTGCACAGTGGCCAGCCGTCGGCGCTGGGTTGGCCGGACCACGAAGGTCTGTGGCGCAATCAGCCGTGGTTTATCAGCCGCGATGCCGATATGGTGCGCGCGCTGTATCACGGCGGTTTGCCCGATGCGGCACGCTGGGCTGCGGACCATCGCATTCGCTACATCATCTGGAGCCAGACCGACCAGCAACGCGACGCCGCCGCCTTCGAGCGCATGAAAAGCGCGCTCTCCAGCCAGTACATCTGGCGCGCGTTCAATAACAATAACGGGCAGGAAGTCGGCCTGTGGGAGCGCCGCTGATGGCGATGATTTTCTTGCTGGGCAGCATTGCGCTGCTGTGGCTGCATCTGGCGGGCGTCACGCTGCTGTTTGGCCGCGTGCTGCCGTATCCGTTGGCGCGCGTGGTGGGCGTGCTGGGCATTACGCTGGTCGTCTGCGCGTTCGAGCATTTTTGCGGGCTGGGCAATATCAACTGGCTGTGGCCGTTTACCGCCGCCATCGCCGCCGCCATCGTCTGGTGGGAACGCCCGCGCTGGAACAGCTCGCCGTTCTGGCGCGGCGAAGTGGTGTTAGGCGTGGCGTTTGCCTATGGGCTGATCTGGAAATTCCTGTTCCCCACCATCTACCCCACGTCCGAGCGCGTAACCGATCTGTATTTCATGCAGAACTACTATCCGGGCGACACGCTGCCACCGCTCGATATCTGGTATCCGCCGCATCGCTTTGATTTCTACTACGCCTTCGAGCATTACGGCGCGGCGCTGATGGGCCGTCTGCTGGGCTGGAATGCGGGCTTTGCCTACAACATCGCTTTTGTATTGGTGATGGCGCTCTCGGCCACGCTGGCGTGGGACTTTGCCAGCCGCCTGATCAAAACGCGACTGCCGCGCGTGGTGCTGGTGGCCGCGGTCATGATCGGTGGCACGGGCATTTCGCCGCTAATCCATCTGGTGGTTAACGATCAGCCCAATAACCCGCCCGAATGGAACGCCAACGACCACATGTGGGCCAGCGCGCGCTTTATTGGCAGCTACGACACGCGCATCGCCGCCTTCGGCACCGAGCTGGGCCGCAGCGTGTTTCCGCCGCTCACCGATCAAAGCAAACCCACGCCTGATTTTGAAGCGCGCGATCTGCCGATGGAAAACTTCGGCTATCAGTATTTTCTGGGCGATTACCATCCGCCGCTGGGCAGCTTTCTGCTGCTGTTCTTGCCGCTGGCCTTGCTGGCGTGGTTAGAAGTCGCGCCCGCCGCTTGCCGCCACCCCCGCCTGGCGCAGGCGCTTTTGCCAGCCACCTTGCCGCTGATGCTGATCACCAACACGTGGATTTTTCCGTTTGCGCTGGTGCTGCAGGCGGCGTGGACAGGCTGGCGTTATCTGCAAAAACGACCGCCCGATTGGGCCGCGCTGGTGGCCGGCGGTTTGATCAGCGCCGTGCTGGTCTACCCCTATCTAAGCGGACTGGCCAACCAGGCCATCAATACGCCCATCCACCTGGTTAAATGGATGGATCACACGCCGTTGCTGCGTTATGTGGCGTTGATGTGGCCGCTATTGCTGTTGCTGGTGCTGGCTTTGTTTGAACGTCGCACCCGTCCGTTTGCGCTGATGCTGGTGCTGGCGTTTGGCGCGATGCTGATCCTCAGCGAATTTATCTACGTGCAAGATCCGTCCGGCGGCAAGTTCACCCGCACCAACACCACGATGAAATGGTGGGGCTGGATGTGGAGTGGCGCGCTGTTGGCCTTGGGCGGCATCGCTTTGGCCAGCGCCCGGCGCTGGATCCGTGGCGTGGCGTTGGCCGCGCTGCTGCTGATCACGGTTTGCTACGGCTACGACACCGCGTATTACTGGTGGGCCACCCCCAAGGGCGACATGGGCCGCATGAATGGTGCCAGCGGCTTTACCGCCGATGCGCCGATGCGCGATATGGTCAATTTCCTCAGCGTGGCCCCGCGTGGCATTTTGCTGGAAAACGTGACGGGCGATGCGTACACCAACCAGACGCTGCTGGCTTTGTTCTCGGGCCAGATCGAAATGCAGGGCTGGCCCAATCACGTCAGCCTGTGGCACGCCGCGCCGGCCGATGTCTGGATGCAATCGGATCGCACCAAACTGTTTTACAAAGGCGCGTTGCCCGATGCGCTGGACTGGCTCAGCGTTAACCACGTGCGTTATGTGGCATGGACGCGCGTCGATTCGGCGGCGGGCCTGGCCGCCTGGCAAAACATCAACACCGCAATCAGCAGCCAGTACAGCTGGCACCCGTTTTTTGCAGATACCAACTCACAGGTAGGCCTATGGATACGTCGGTAAACGCGCCGCGCCCGCTGCTGTCGGTGGTGGTGCCTTGTTATAACGAAGACCCGGTCATCGCCGAAACCGCGCGCCAGTTGCGCATGTTCTGCGACAGCGTGGCCGCCGATACCGACACCGAGCTGGTATTTGTCGACGACGGCAGCCGCGACAGCACCCGCAGCGTGCTCAAGTTGCTGGGCGAACAGGATGCGCGCATCCGCGTGGTGGGCCTGGCGCGCAACTTTGGCCACCAGATTGCCGTCACCGCCGGCATGGATGCCGCGCGCGGCGACGCCGTCATCATCATCGACGCCGATCTGCAAGACCCGCCGGACGTGATGCGTTTGATGCTGGCCAAGTGGCGCGAAGGCTACGACGTGGTGTACGGCACGCGCACCGAACGCCCGGGCGAATCGGCGTTCAAGCTGGCTAGCGCGCGCCAGTTTTATCGTCTGCTGAACAAGCTGTCGGATGTGCCGATTCCGCTGGATACCGGCGACTTCCGCTTGATGAGCCGCCGCGTGGTCGATGTACTGCGCGCCATGCCCGAGCGCGACCGCTTTGTGCGCGGCATGGTCAGTTGGGCTGGCTTTAAACAGACGGCCCTGCCCTACCAACGCGCGCCACGGTTGGCGGGTGTCAGCAAATATCCGCTGCGCAAAATGCTGCGCTTTGCCACCGACGGCATCTTGTCGTTTTCCACCAAACCGCTGCAGATGGCGATGGGGCTGGGTATGGCGGCGGCGGCGGTATCCATGCTGGGGATTATTTATGCGCTGTGGCTGCGCGTGTTTACCAATATCTGGGTGGAAGGCTGGACCGCGCTGATGATTGCCGTGTTGTTCCTCGGCGGCGTGCAACTGGTGTGCGTGGGCATCCTGGGCGAATACATCGGCCGCATCTACGGCGAGGTCAAACGTCGCCCACTGTATGTGGTGCAGGAATACGTGGGCTACCAGGCCCGCGCACAAGAACCGTTATTCAGCCGCAGTCCGGTGGGTGACCGTCGATGACGCTGCCGGATTACAGCGGCGCCGAAACCACAACGCCCCCGCCCAAGCCGCGCAAATCCAAGCTGCGCCCGCTGATAGGCGCGGTGATTGCGCTGGCGTTTGTCTGGTTGATCGGCCGCAACGTCAATCCGGGCGAATTGCTGCAGGCGTTTGCCACCGCCAACCCGATGGACGTGCTTGCCGCGCTGGTGCTGTTTGGCATCGGCTACGCGCTGCGCATTGCGCGCTGGCAAACCATGCTGAAACCCGCGCGGCCCGAGATCAGCTGGTGGCGTTGCGCCGGGCCGTTTATGGCCAGCTTTGCCGCCAATAATGTGCTGCCGTTGCGGGCGGGCGATGTGTTGCGTGCGTTTGGATTTAACCAGCGCCTGGGGGTCAGTCCGGGGGGCGTGCTGGCCACCTTGTTTGTCGAGCGCTTGCTGGATTTGCTGTTGCTGCTGGTGATGCTGGGCGTGGCCCTCGCCCTGTTCGGGCTGGAAGCGGCCAGCTTTGCCGGGGTTGGCGCAGGTTTTCTGCTGGGCGTGGCGTTGGCCATTCTGATTTTGCTGGTGTTTCCGCAAGCGTTTGCGCCATTGGCGCGCGCGGTGGTGGCAATGATTGGCCGCTTTGCCCCGCGCATCGCCGCCAGGCTGCGCGCCGAGGTCGATCTGGGCCTGCGCACGCTGGCGCAACTGGCCAAAGGCGGCACCATGCTGCGGTTGCTAGCTTTGTCGCTGGGCGCCTGGTTATGTGAAGGCTGCGTGTACTGGTTTGCCGCGCTGGCGCTGGCCGATCTAAGCCACCCTGCCGCCGCCTGGCTGGCCTTGCCGGTGGGCACCCTGGCCACGCTGATTCCGTCCACGCCCGGCTATGTCGGCACCTTTGATTACTTTGCCCGCCACGCCATGACCACGCTGGGCAATGCCGCCACGCCTGCCACTGCGTTTGCGCTGCTGGTGCATTTGCTGTTGTGGCTGCCGCCCACCTTGATGGGCGGGTTGTATCTAATTATCCGGCCCGTGGCCAAAGCGCGCCCGGCCTCTTCTGGAAAGACCTCGTGACCGCACTCCCTTCTTCTACGCGCGTCGCCGTCATCGGCGGTGGTTTTACAGGCTTGTCGGCAGCGTGGGAGCTTGCGCGCGCCGGCGTTGCGGTGACGGTGCTGGAGGCCGATGCCGAACTGGGCGGCCTGGCCGGCGCGTTTGATGTGCAAGGCCACAAGCTGGACCGCTTTTATCACCACTGGTTTACCAACGACCTCGAAGTGATGACGTTGATTGATGAGCTGGGCCTGCACGATCGCGTGTCGATCAATCCCACCAATACCGGCGTGTGGTACGGCAACCATTTCTTCAAGCTTTCCACGCCGATGGATTTGCTGCGCTTTACGCCGCTGCCGATGGCCGACCGCGTGCGGCTGGGCTTGCTGGCCTTGCGCGCGCGCAAAGTCGAAAACTGGATGGAGCTGGAACACAAAACCGCATCGCAATGGTTAAAAGAGCTGGGCGGTGAAAAGGTGTACCGCGTGGTGTGGGAACCGCTGCTCAAAGGCAAGTTCGGCGCGGTGGCCGATCAGATTTCGGCCGTGTGGTTCTGGAACAAGCTCAAGCTGCGCGGCGGCAGTCGCGGCAAAGGCGGCGAAGAGCGGCTGGCGTACTTCAAGGGTGGCTTTGTCGCGCTGGCCGAAGCCATGGCCGAGGGCATCCGCGCCGCCGGTGGCCAGGTGCTGACCAGCACGGCCGTACACCGCTTTACCCCGCAAACGGGCGGTTGCTTCCGGCTGGAAACCAGCGCGGGCGAGCTGGTGGCCGAACAACTGATCGCCACACCCGCCTTGCCCTTGATTGCCGATATGGCAGAAGACTGGGCGCCCGCGCCGTGGCTGGCGCAGATGCGGCGCATCAACTATCTGTCGAATGTGTGCCTGGTGCTGGAGCTGGAACGCAGCTTGTCCACCACCTATTGGCTGAACGTCAACGACCCGACTTTCCCGTTTGTGGCCGTGATTGAACACACCAACTTTGAACGCCCCAGCGACTACGGCGGCCGCCATATTGTGTATCTCTCCCGATATCTGCCGCACACCGACGCCATGTACAGCATGAGCGCTGATGAGATGCTGGCCTTTGCCACGCCGTGGCTTAAAAAGATGTTTCCGGCGTTCGATCCGGCCTGGGTACTCAAGCATCACGTGTGGCGTGCGCGCTATTCGCAGCCGGTGGTGGAGCAGCATTACAGCAATCTGATCCCGGCCAGCGAGGGCCCGGCGCCTGGGCTGACCATCGCTTCGATGGCGCAGATCTACCCCGAAGACCGCGGCACCAACTACGCCGTGCGCGAAGGCCGCAAAGCCGGCCGCGCTGTCGCGCAAAAGTTGTAGGGTGGGTCAGGACCCACCATCCAAAGCCAAAGAGAAGAACCGATCGACGTGCGGGTTTCTTCTTCGCGGCATTGATGGGTGGGTCCAGACCCACCCTATAAAGCCGGAGTGTGGCGCGGAACGTACAGGTGCGGGGCCGTCGGTATCGATCCATCGGGCTGCCGGTCGGTCGCCGACGGCCGCTGTCGTGGCGTTCATCCTTTCCCGGCCCATCCACCCGCGCTGTAAGCCTCGCCCGCGTTACGAAAGCCGACACACCGCGATACAGCCCCAGCCTGACAGCCCCGCCGTCACTGGCTTCCCACTGGTTTTGTTGCCGCCGCAGACATCGGCATTCAACCGTCGCCTGCATTCAAATCCGCCGTGCCGTCAGCGCCGGGTCTGACCATCCGGTCGCCGCCCATCCCGCTGGTCTGACCGTTCATTCCGGGCCACCCAAACCCGTCATTAAAACCGGGCATCCTGCTGCCCGTACCGCTCGCAACACCGCGCGCTTATTAGTCTTGTCTTATTTGAGAAGGCGTCGGTATCATCCTGCGAACAGGGAATGACCATTGCATATTTGCGTGGCCGTCACGGGCTGAACAGGGCTCAAAACCGCGCAGCGGATTTCGTTAGATCAATAAAGCAGTGGCATCGCATCAGGAGGAGTTCCATGTCGAGTCTTGCCGGCGTCAAGGTGATGGTGATCGATGACAGCAATACCATCCGCCGTAGCGCAGAAATCTTCCTCGGCCAGGCAGGCTGCGAAGTCATTCTGGCGGAAGACGGGTTTGATGCGCTGGCCAAAGTCAGCGACCACCTGCCCGATGTGATCTTTGTCGATGTCATGATGCCGCGGCTTGATGGTTACCAGACGTGTTCACTGATCAAGAAAAACCCGCGCTTCAAGGCGACCCCCGTCATCATGCTATCTTCCAAAGATGGCCTGTTTGATCGGGCCCGTGGGCGCATGGTGGGATCAGACCAGTATCTGACCAAGCCTTTTACCAAGGACAGTTTGTTGACTGCGGTAGGCGAACACGTTCGCGCCGCGTAGCCAGCTTTCCCGAAATCCAAGTAACAAAGAGTGAACACAGACCCATGTCTATCAAAAAAGTACTGATCGTGGATGACTCCCCTACTGAGCGTCATTTTCTGGGCGAGCTGCTGACCAAAGCCGGCTACCAGGTGCTGACCGCCGAATCGGGCGAAGAAGCCGTGGCCAAAGTGAAAGAGATCATGCCCGACCTGATCCTGATGGATGTGGTCATGCCCGGCATGAACGGTTTTCAGGCCACCCGCACCATTACGCGCGATGAAGTCACCAAGCATATTCCGGTGATCATGTGCACCAGCAAGAACCAGGAAACCGACATGGTCTGGGGCAAGCGCCAGGGCGCGGCGGAATACATCGTCAAGCCGGTGGACCCGCAAGAACTGTTTACCAAGATCGCCGCACTGGGCTAAGCCCGGCGCGATCATCAGCACAAAGCACAGAGAACAGTCATGGCCAAGCGGATCAGTTTGCGCGAGTACCAGGAAGGCGTGGTCGCGCGCCTCAAGACGGCGGCGGCGACCGCTCAGGTGGATGCACGCCTGGGCGTACGCATTGGCGGCCACAACTGGCTGCTGGACCTGGGTGATGTGGCCGAAGTGATGCCGCTGCCCACGGTGTCCGAAGTGCCGCTGGCGCAACACTGGTTTCGCGGCGTCGCCAATATCCGCGGCAACCTGGTCAGCGTGACGGATCTGGCGGCGTTTTTTGGCGAAGCCCCGCTGGTGCCCAGCGCCGCGGCCCGCCTGATTCTGCTGCACGCCAAACATATCCTGCATGCCTCGGTGCTGGTTGAGCGCATGCTGGGGCTGAAGCATCTGGCCGATATGACCGTGGTGCCCGCGTCAACCAACCACCCGTGGGTGGGCGAACACTATGCCGATGCGGCCGGTGGCGCCTGGCACACGCTGGATGTCAGCCGCTTGTCGCAAGACGCCGCGTTCCTGCAGGCGGGTCTGCACTGAACATCGTTGTAAACCACCCCTGCTTATTCGCCGCATGCGGCGTTTTTTGGGCGGTGCGAAGTCAGGGAATACACAAAAACGTAAGGCGGCTGGCCATGTACTCGCTGCCAGAAACAAACACTTTCAGACCGGTGATCGCAGATCATCATTAATCGTTAAAACCGTAAGAGTGGGCTCATCCGTCGTCAGATCGCGATGGGCTTTTCTTGCGATTGGCGCGCCCTGCTGGCGCGCCCTTGGGCAGTATCGGGAGAGAGGCATAGCATGGCGACGTTGAAACTGGGCAACCTGAAGGGAGCGTTTGCCCGGAAGGACAAGGCTACGGACGGGGCTCGTAAATTCGAGCCGATGAAAACCACGTGGATTCTGGACAAGCTGCGGATGCCGGAAGCCGGCGAAGGCGGCGTGTTGCGTCCGGTTCCGTTCATTGGGCATCTGCCATCACGCACGCAAGTGGGTTACCTGCTGGTGACCGTGGCGGTGGCTGGCGTGGCCGCCGTGGGCGTTGCGTTCCTGTCGTTCAAGGCGTCCAGCATCAACGCCGAGCGTCGTTCGACCGCTACCGAAATGCAGATGTTGTCGCAGCGGATTGCGCGGGCATCCACGCTGGCGGTGCGCGGCGATGCCGAGGCGTTCAAGATTCTGGAAGATTCGTACAACAAGTTCGACGCCGATCTGGAAGGCCTGGGCGCGCCCACGGTATTCAGCGTGTTCGTGCGTAGCCCCGGCGCCACGCTGGACCAGATTCATCAGGTGTGGAACCAGACCTATCGCCCCAACCCGGCCCGCCCCACCGTCGATACCATTCTCAAGCAGAAAGCCCAACTGATTACCGTGGGCAAGAGCGTGGCCGGTATTAACGAAGATGATGCGCGCTTGCTGGAACTGACCCAGCAATTTGCGGCGATGCTGGCCGAAGGCGGCGGCACCGCGCGCGAACTGGATTACGCCAACCAGTTGTCGATGTTGTCGCAACGGATGGCCAAGAACGCCAACGCCCTGCTGGCGGGTGACCTGATCAACCCCGAGACCGTGTTCTTGCTGGGTAAAGATACCTCCACCTTCGGTGACATCATCCAGGGCTTTATGGATGGCAACGAAGAAATGCAGATTCGCCCGGCCAACACGTCGGCCATGGTGGACAAGCTGAAAGAAGTGCGTTCGTACTTCCACCATTTTGAAATCGTGGTGGCGTCGTTCTCGCGCAACATGCAGCCGCTGGTGAACACCCGACTGGCCAACCAGGCCATCGTGCGGGATTCCGAGCCGCTGCTGCGCGACACCATGCAACTGGCCGACGTGTACGAAAACACGCTGGGCAGCGCGCTGGTTACCATTCTTGAAATCTTGTTTATCGGCGTGGGCGTGACCGCGCTGTATTTCCTGCAACGCGTGTACAACCAGGATTCGCTGCGTCGTCGCCTGTTGTCGGAAAACGAAAACAAAAAGAACCAGGAAGCCATTTTGCGCTTGCTGAACGAAATGTCGGATCTGGCCGATGGTGACTTGACGGTACGCGCGTCGGTAACCGAAGACCTGACCGGCGCGATCGCCGACTCGATCAACTACACGATTGAAGAGTTGCGTTCGCTGATTACCGGTATTAACCGCGCCACCGACCAGGTGAGTTCGGCTACCGGCGAGGCGCAGGGCGTTTCGACGGAGCTGATTGCCGCTGCCGACCGCCAGTCGCGCGAAATTACCAGTACCAACAACACGGTTGAACAGATGGTGCGCTCGATTCAGGGCGTATCGGCCACCGCAGCCCAGTCGTCCGAGGTGGCGCAGGCGTCGCTGGCGGCCGCCGAGCAAGGCGCGGCGGCGGTAAACAACCAGATCAAGGGTATGAATGAAATCCGCGAGCAGATTCAGGAAACTGCAAAACGGATTAAACGTCTGGGCGAATCGTCACAGGAAATTGGCGAAATCGTGGAACTGATTTCCGACATTACTGAACAGACCAACGTACTGGCGCTGAACGCAGCCATCCAGGCCGCGGCAGCCGGCGAAGCCGGTCGCGGCTTCTCGGTGGTGGCGGAAGAAGTGCAGCGTCTGGCTGAACGCTCCGGCGAAGCCACCAAGCAGATCGGCGCGATTGTGAAGACCATTCAGACCGATACGCACGACGCCGTGGCCGCTATGGAAGTGTCCACCCAGGGTGTGGTGGAAGGGGCCAAGTTGTCCGATGCCGCTGGCCGCGCACTGACGCAGATCGAGTCGGTAACGCGTGATCTGTCGGCGCTGATTCAGTCGATTGCCCACGAAACCGAAGACCAGACCGCGCTGGCAGCCCGCGTGAACGCCTCGATGCGCGACATTCTGGCGGTCACCGAGCAGACCTCCGCCGGTGTGAAACAGTCCGCTAACGTGGTCGGCCAGCTGAACGGTCTGGCCGTGGGCCTGAAGAGCTCGGTCGCGGGCTTCAAACTAAGCTGATGAAAAGGCGCGGCCCAAACCGCGCCTTGCACATTGATCTTGCCCGCACCGGCCAAGGCCGGTGCACGGCGGCGCGCGCCCCTGCCCTTAGTCGCGCGCGGCGCCTTATTGCTTACCGAACTGAGTACTCCACATGAGCGTGCATACCGAATTCGACCACGGCTCTTTAGTCTGGGTGAAGGGTGAGCTGGAACAAACCCTCGATCGCGCAGCCACCGCGCTGACGCAATACCAGACGGCGCCCGATGCCGCGCTGCTCAAGCACGCGCAAACGCATCTGCACCAGGCCGTAGGCGCATTGCAAATGGTGGAGCTGGCTGGTCTGGCTCGCTATTGCGAAGAAATCGAACAACTGGTGGCCAGCGTGGCGCGCGAGCAAACGCCGCCGCAAGCGCTGAGCACCGCCATCGGCGCGATTGGCGACACCACGCGTTATCTCGAACGCATTTCCGCAGGCGCACCCAACGTGCCGCTGGCGCTGCGCGAGCCGTTTGCCAAACTGGCGCAACTGCATGGCGCGCAAGGTTCGGGCGCGGAGCTGTTCTTTCCGCAACTGGGCGAACTGGACGTGCCGGCCAATCTGCCGACCTCGCAAGTCGACCCGGCCGCCTGGTCGACCTGGGTACGCCAACAACGCACGCGCTTTGAATCGGGCCTGCTGCGCTATCTGCGTAACAAGGACGCCGGTGGCGCCACCGCAATGGCGCGCAGCTTGTCCGAACTGGCCGCGGCACAGCATACCGGCATTACCCGCGCGTTCTGGTGGAGCGCTGCGGCAGTGGTCGACGCGCTGCCCACCAACCGCGCCGAGCTGGATCTGGATGCGCGCGCATTGCTGATGCGCATGAACCTGCAATTGCGTCGCCTTTCCGATGGCTCGGGCAAGGTGGCCGAGCGTCTGTTCCGCGATCTGCTGTACATCCTGGCGCACCAGGACAGCCAGAGCACGCTGGCGCAACATCTGCGCACCTCATTCCAGTTGCCCGGCATGCTGGCCGACGCCGCCGCCGATACGCTGTCGCCCGAAGCGCAAGCGCGCCTGCAAGCCGCGCGTACGCTGCGCGATGATCTGGCCACCACCAAAGAATTGTGGAGCCGCGTGGCGGCGGGCCAGGCCGAACGTTTGCCCGCGCTAAGCAGCGATGTGGAACAACTGGAGCAACGCTCCGCCGAACTCGAAATCCCGGGCCTTGCCGGCTTGTGGAAAGGCGTACGCCTGGCGCTCGACCGGTATCGCCAGGGCGGCATCGGCGAAAGCGAAGCGCTGGAACTGGCCACCGCCCTGCTGCTGGCCGACAACGCACTGGCCATCTACCCGCAAACCTCGCCCGAATTTGACGAGCAAGCGCAGGCGATGGTGCGCCGGCTGGAAGACCCGAACGCCGACGTCGAACTGCCGCAGCTGGATGCTGTCAGCCGCGAGGCGCAAGAAAAACTGCTGGTTGCTCAGCTGGCGCAAGAAATGCGCAGCAACCTGCAAGTGATTGAAGAATCGCTCGACACCTTCTTCCGCGATGCCACGCAACGCGACGTGCTGCAATCGATCGACCCAAGCGTGCGCCAGGTACAAGGCGCGCTGATGATGCTGGGTTGCGACGACGCCGTGCTGTTGCTGCAAGCTTGCCAGGAACGCGTGCAGATGTTTGCCGGCCGCGAAGAAGCGCCCACGCACGCCGAGCTGGAAGAACTGGCCGAAGGCTTCTCCGTCATCGGCTTCTATATCGATGCGATGGAACAAGGCCGCGACGAGAACGCCACGCTGGTGCAGCCGATGCTGACCCGCATGACCGGTTTTGTGCCGCCGCAGCCCGAAGTCACCGACGTGGCCGCGGCGCTGGAAGCCGAGCCGCCGATGATCGCCCCGGCCGCCGCCGCGGTGGTGGAAGAAACCGCCGCACCCGAAGTGATCGAAGCCGCCGCCGCACCGCGCGCCTTGCCGCAGTCCGACGAAGCGGTGGACGCCGAGTTGCTGGAGGTTTACCTCGAAGAAGCGGTGGAAGTGCTGGCCACCATCGCCAGCCAGGTCGCCATCTGCAAGACCGCCCCGCACGACCGCGAAGCGCTGACCGTACTGCGCCGCGCCTTCCATACGCTGAAGGGCAGCGGTCGCATGGTGGGCCTGAATCATCTGGGCGAAGCCGCCTGGGCGATTGAGCAAGTAATGAACAAATGGCTGCAGGCCGAACAACCTGCCACGCAGGATTTGCTGGCGTTGATCGAAGACAGCCACGACGCCTTCCAGCGTTGGGTGGAACAACTGTCCAATACGGGCACGGCTTCGGTGGATTCGGACGAGCTGATCCAGCGCGCCGATGCGCTGAAGACCGCGCTGGATAACGCTCCGGCCGGTGGATTGCCGACCGTATCGGTGGCTTCGGTAACGCCCGAAGCCACACCGCACGCCGAGCAAGAAGACAGCCCGGCCGATGTGCAAGTGGGCGACGTGACCGTGTCGGCCACGCTGTTCAGCATTTTCCGCGACGAAGCCGAACGCCATCTGCACGCGCTGGTGACGGGTCGCAACGCGCTGGCGCAAGGCAACCGCCTGCCGCCGGACTTTTTGCTGGCCGCGCATACGCTGGGCGGCATCGCCTCCACGGCCGGTTTCCGCGGTCTGGGCGAGTTGTCCTATGCCATCGAACACGCCGTGCAGGAACTGGGCGAGCGCGTGTACGAACAAGGGCCGCTGCTGGGTGGCGCGGTAACGCGCGTCGAAGAACAACTGCATCAGATTTTCAACCGCGAAGCGCCGACCTACGCCACCTTCGAGATCGGCCAGCTGGCCGCGCTGCACGAAGAAGCGCTGGAATTGTCGCTGGAAGACAGCCCGGCTGCCGCACCGATCGAACTCGATGCCGTGTCGCCGGCTGACTTTGCCAGCGTGGAAAGCGCCGAAGCATTCGCCGCGCATGCCGCGCCGGAAGCGGGCTTCGAGCTGGCTGATGACGCCAGCGCCGACCTGGTCGCTGACGATGAATTCACCTTTGATCTGCCGTCGGACGAGCAAGACCCGTCCGCGCACAGCGCCGATCTGGAATTGCTGGAAGCCAGCAGCCCCACGCTAAGCCGCGAAGAAACCACCGCCGCGATGACGGCTGAGCCGATCGAGTTTTCGACGGCGCTGGACGCGGATGAAGCGGCCAACTTCAGCTTTGAATCGGCGCCGGATGCCGGCCTCGCCGCAGACGCGGGCGTGGTCGAAACCGACTTGGCCGCTGAAGCCGAACCGGCTGACCCCGCTGATAGCCTGGTGTTGAACCTGGAAGCACCGGGCATCGAAGACGTGTTGAGCCTGGATCTGAATCTGGATACGCCGCAGCTGGCGCACGACGACGAGATCTCGCTGGCCGATACCGCGCTGGACCTGGCGCTGGAAGACAGCGCAGCGCTGGAACTGAGCCTGCCCGCCGCGCCCGAAGCGGTGTCGGTGGCTGATGAGGACGAGGATATTTCCTTGTCGCTGGACGAGCTGGACGAACTGGTGCCGGTGGAACACACGGTCGATATGGCCGCGCCCGAATTCGAAATCGCGCTCGACGAAGCCGATCTGAATCTGGATCTGGAAGTACCGGCCGATATCGCCGCCAGCGTGCTGGATACGACACCGGCGGCCGCGCCGTTGGTGGAGGACGTACCCGCCCACGAAGCCGAACTGGAAGCGCTGAGCGACGACGATACGCTGACGCTGGACGAAGCCCCGGCTGACCTCAGCGAGATCAGCGAAATCAGCGGCGCTGAAGCCATGGCGGCCGAAGCCGAAATGGAAGACCCGCCGACCAGCAAGCTGGAACCGCTGGATGACGTGGCCGAGATTGATCTGGGCGTGGCCGAAGATGTGCTGCCCGAAGACAACCTCGACACCGTCGACGCGGATACGCATCTTGAGCACACCGTGCTGGATCTGCCGCAAGACAGCTGGAATACCGAAGTGGCGCCGTTTGAGCCGCATGATGCCGACGCCGCGCATCACAACGCCCATCACGACGTACCGGTTGAAGCCGACCTGGGCGAGATCGAAGCCGAAGAAGCCGCTTATGCGCCCGCCGCCGCGCTGGGTCTGGCCGACCCGGTATTTGCGCCGGAGCAACAACTGGCGTTTGTGCCGCCAGCCACCGATGCGCCGGATTCGCCGCTCGATAACCTGTTGACGCAAGGCAGCGGCACGCTGACCGAGCGCAAGGCCGAGCTGGACGAAGCGCTGACCGATGAAATCGACGAGCAATTGCTGCCGGTCTTTATCGAAGAAGGCGACGAGCTGCTGCCGCAAATCGGCGCCGTACTGCGCGCACTGCATGAAGGCGACGATAGCGATGCCGACAAGCTCAAGCGCGTGTTGCACACGCTGAAAGGCAGCGCGCGGATGTCTGGCGCGATGCGCATGGGCGAAGCGGTGCACCGCATGGAATCGCGCTTGCTGGCCGCCGGCGCGCATTTCTCCGGCCCGCTGCTGGAAGAACTGGAAAACGATTACGACCTGACCAGCTTGCTGTTCGACGAACTGTCGGGCCGCAAAGCCAAGCCCGCCGACGTGGTGAGCGGCATCGCCGTGCAACAGGCCGCACCGCGCGCCCAGGCGCTGGTGGCCGCACCCGATGCCGAAGGCAAAACCACCATCCGCGTTAAATCGGAACTGGTGGATGAGCTGGTTAACCAGGCCGGTGAAGTGTCGATTTCGCGTGCGCGGATCGAATCGGAAATGCTGGCGCTGAAGAGCTCGCTGCTGGATCTGACCGAAAACGTGACGCGTTTGCGCGGCCAGATGCGTGAGCTGGAAATCCAGGCCGAATCGCAAATGCAGGCGCGCGAGAAGGACATTGGCAACTCGCTGGAAGCCTCGTTTGATCCGCTGGAATTTGACCGCTTTACCCGTCTGCAAGAGATCACCCGCTTTATCGCGGAAAGCGTGAACGACGTTTCGACCATTCAGCACAACTTGCTGAAAAACCTGGACGAATCGAGCGCGGCGCTGAACTCGCAAGCGCGCATGACCAAAGAACTGCAACAGAGCCTGATGCGCGTGCGCATGGTGCCGTTCTCAAGCATTTCGGATCGTCTGTACCGCCTGACCCGCACCACGGGTAAAGAGACCGGCAAGAAGGTCAACCTGGAATTGCGCGGCGCGCGCGTCGAAATTGACCGCGGCGTGCTGGAAAAAATGATTTCGCCGTTCGAGCATATGCTGCGTAACGCCATCGACCATGGCCTGGAAAGCCCGGAAGAGCGCGCCGCCGCTGGCAAGAGCGAGTTTGGTGAAGTGTTGGTGGAAGTGCGCCAGGAAGGCAACGAACTGGTGCTGCTGCTGAAGGATGACGGCAAGGGCCTGAACCTGCCGCGCATCCGCGCCAAGGCGCTGGAGAAAGGCCTGATCACCGACGGCCAGGACGTGGCCGACCGCGATCTGATGCAGATGATTTTTGAGCCGGGCTTCTCCACCGCCTCGGCCGTCACGCAACTGTCTGGCCGTGGTATTGGCATGGACGTGGTGAAGAACGAAATCGGTAACCTGGGCGGCCGCGTCGACGTCAGCAGCGAAGTGGGTGTGGGCACGACGTTTACCATCAACCTGCCGCTGACCCTGGCGGTGACGCAAGTGTTGCTGGTTAAAGCTGCGGGCCGCCTGTACGCGATTCCGTCGGTGATGATCGAACAGGTGCAGGAACTGAAACAGGAAGCGCTGGCGCGTTTGTATGACCAACGCGCGCAGGAATGGCTGGGCAGCCGCTATCCGTTCTCGTATTTCCCGCGCTTGTTGGGTGACGCGAGCAGCATGCCGGAAACCAAGCGCTTCTCCACCGTGCTGTTGCTGCGTTCGGGCGCCAACCGCATGGCCTTGCACGTGGACGAACTGGTTAAAAACCAGGAAGTGGTCGTCAAGGCGATCGGGCCGCAGCTGGCGCGCATTCCGGGCGTGGCGGGCTCCACCGTGCTGGGTAACGGCGACATCGTGCTGATCATGAACCCGCTGGCGCTGCTGGCCCGCGGTGAAGTAGCAACGCAAACTGGCCAGGCCGCACCGACGCGCGCAGAGCAACTGCAAACCGTACCGGTGATCATGGTGGTGGATGACTCGCTGACCGTGCGCAAGATTACCGGCCGTTTGCTGGCACGCGAAGGCTTCCAGGTGCAGACCGCCAAGGACGGCGTGGATGCGCTGCAGCAGTTGCAGGATCTGAAGCCGGCGGTGATGCTGGTCGATATCGAAATGCCGCGTATGGATGGCTTTGAGCTGACGCGTAACATCCGCGCCAACGACGATACGCGCCATATTCCGATCATCATGATCACGTCGCGCACCGCCGATAAGCACCGCAATTACGCCAACGAACTGGGCGTGAATGTGTTCCTGGGCAAGCCGTATCAGGAAGATGAACTGCTGGCGCATATTCGCCAGTACGTGCATAGCTAAGCGCGCTGGCACGGTTTGATGCATTACGCAAAAAGGCTGCTTCGGCAGCCTTTTTCTATGGGCGCGACCCGCCCGCCCAATCCGCCGCCCACCGCGCCGCCGAGCCCGCCCATTTGTATCTGCCTTGTATCAAGGCAACCCCTTTCCTACTGTTAGCCGTGACCTGGCTGGCTTGTATACATGGCCTTGATCGCTAAAACAGAGGCCTGTTGCCAGGTCCGACCAAAACCAGAGGAAAGAGGAGTTTTAAATGAAACCGGTAACACACAAGTCCGTAGCACGTTGCATCATGACCCCGCTATGCCTGGCCCTGCTGGCCGGACTGGCGCAACCGGCGCTGGCGCACGGCTCGATGGAATCGCCCATCAGCCGCGTCTACAAGTGCTTTAAAGAAGGCCCCGAAGCGCCCACTTCGGCGGCGTGCCAGGCGGCGGTGGCGCTGTCCGGGCCGCAGATGTTGTATGACTGGGCGGGCGTGAACCAGGCCAACGCCAACAGCAATCATCAAGCGGTCGTGCCCGATGGCCAGTTGTGCGCGGGCGGCAAGGCCAACTATGCCGGGCTGGATTTGCCGCGTCAGGACTGGGCCACCACGGTGATCGCGCCCGACGCCAACGGCAAGTTCGACTTTGTCTGGAACGCCACCGCCAAGCACGCCACCAAGGCGTGGACGCTGTATGTGACGCGCGATGGCTGGAGTGAGACCGCGCCGCTGAAATGGTCCGATCTGCAACAGTTCTGCACGCTGGGCAACCTGACCGCCGACGCTAACAATCGCTATCACCTGAGCTGCACCTTGCCCACCGGCAAAAGCGGCCACCATGTGATTTATGCGACGTGGCAGCGCTCGGACAGCACCGAGGCATTTTATTCGTGCTCGGATGTGAGCTTTACCCCGGTGGTATCCAGCTTTAAAGACCTGGGCACGGTGACCGCCGCGCAGAACCTGGCCGATGGCACCAAGGTGGTGTTCCGGCTGTTCGACAAGAACGGCGCCGATCTGGAAACGTGGTCGACCACCATGAGCACCTATAGCGCCAATGGTGATGCCATGTATCTGGCGGCCAACTGGCCGTTTTATATGGCGCAGACGGTGAATACCTCGTCCCGCTATGTGAGCATCGGCACGCTGGGCACCGACGGCACGGTTTCGCCGCAAAAGAATGCAACGGGCAACCATGTGTATTCGCGCGATGGCAATACGTATACGTGGCAGGTGGATGTGAATGGGGTGACGCCGACGCCGACGCCGACACCTGCGCCAACGCCAACACCAACGCCAACACCAACGCCGAACCCGACGCCTGCGCCAACGCCGGCACCGACGCCGGTTCCGACGCCCGTGCCCGTGCCCACGCCGACGCCAACGCCCGCGCCCACCCCCGCGCCAACCCCAACGCCATCAACCAGTTGCGCACCGGCATGGGTGGCCACGCAGGCATACGCCACCGCAGGCACCAAGGTCAGCTACAGCGCGCACAACTACCAGAACAAATGGTGGACGCAAAACGACAACCCCTCGGCCAGCGGCCAATGGGGCGTCTGGCAAGACCTCGGTAGCTGCAAGTAAGCCATCGGGTGGGCCTAGACCCACCCGATGTGATCGCGCGACAGAAATAGGGTGGGTCGTGACCCACCGCTCAAAGCCGCGAAGAAGAACTTTGAAACCGCGTTGTTCTTCTCGTTGGCTTTACTTGGTGGGTCCAGACCCACCCTATGTGATCGCGCTACAGAAATAGGGTGGGTCATGACCCACCACTCAAAGCCGCGAAGAAGTACCTCGCAACCCGTTATTTTCTTCTCGTTGGCTTTGGCTGGTGGGTCATGACCCACCCTATGCGACGGCGTCGGTTTACGCGGGTTGGTCCGGGTAGCGGTGGGCGGTGAGAATGTAATCGAATTGCGCGGCGTCCATTTGCTGCGCCACCCACGGTTGCAGCGCCTCAATGCGGCGGGCATCGAGCATATAAGACAACTTCATCTCGGGGTCGGGCCGGTCTTGCTCGTGCGCGAACAAGCCAAACAGAAACGGCAGCGAGAGCGTATCAGCCACTGGCAGATAGCCCACAAACGCGCCGTCGAGGTCTTTTTCCCACACTTCAATCACACGCACGATCTTCATGCTGCGGCCCTCACGCCAATGCGGCCGGAGCAGGCGGCGTGCCGTTGATCACCCGTGCCGAGCCCGGTTTGCGCGCCGCACGGCGCAAGGCCAGATCGGCATCCGCGCCCAGCAACAGGTCTTCGGCGGTTTCGCGTTCGTCATGCAGCTGGCTGATCCCGACACCCACGCCAAATTCAAACTGCTGCCCATCGGGCAGGGCCACTGTATGGGCGCTACTGCGCGTTAACAGCCGGTTGGCGACAATCTGCGCGCCGCTTTCGGCGGTATCCACCAACACCAACGCCACCTCTTCGCTGGAAAAGCGCCCGACGATATCAAAGTCGCGCAGGTTTTCGCGGCACATCTCGGCCAGTTGTTTCAGCACCAGATCGCCGCCCAGATGGCCGTGGCGCTGATTGATGCCGTGCATGTCTTCAATGCCCACCAGAATCACACTCAGCGGCTGGCCATTCCGTTGCGCGCGGTTAACCGCCACGGCCGCGTCTTCCAGAAAGCGGTCGCGCAGCGATAAACCCGTGAGCGGATCGATACCGTTCTTTTGCGTATGCCGTTGCGCCAGGCGCAAAAAGTCTTCGCGTAAGCGCCACCAGGCTGCCAACCCGCATGCAGCAAACAACCAGCCCAACAGGGCGATAATCCAGACAACACGCACAGAAATATTCATGCAAGGTTCGCAAACGTTATCGATTAACCGCCAGTGTAGCCAGAACGGGCCGCCTGTGCCAAAGCGCGCGGCCTGCTAGAATGCCGCCCATGCCGAAAATACTGTTGGTCAAACTCTCTTCGATGGGTGACATCATCCACGCCATGCCTGCGGTGACGGACATGGCGCGCGCCCTGCCTGGCCTGCGTCTGGACTGGGTTTGCGAAGAAAGCTTTGCGGCCCTGCCCCGGCTGCATCCGGCCGTGCGCGATGTGGTACCCATCGCCATGCGACGCTGGCGCAAGTCATTCTGGCGCGCCGATACGCGTGCCGATATCGGTGCCGCACTGACAGGCTTACGCAAACAACGCTATGACATGGTGCTGGATGTCCAAGGCCTGATTAAAAGCGCCCTGGTGGCGCAGATTGCCCACGGCCCGGTGGCGGGGCCCGATCGCAGCTGGGCGCGCGAACCGCTGGCCGCGCTGATGTATCGCAACAAGATACCCGGGGTGTGGGACCAACCGGCGATTGAACGCGTGCGCCAGATTGCCTCAGGCGCGCTCAATTACATCTCACCCAGCGCCATCGACTACGGTTTGCCGCGGCCCGACGTGCATTTGTCGTGGCTGCCCACCACGCCGTACGCCGTCTTGCTGTCGGCCACCAGCCGCGAAGACAAGGAATGGCCCGAAGCGCATTGGGTGGCTTTGGGCGCGCGGCTGGCGCAACGCGGGCTGGCCTGCATCCTGCCGTGGGGCAGTGCGCGCGAACAAGCGCGGGCCGAGCGCCTGGCCGCCGCCATCCCCAACGCCGTGGCCGCGCCCCGCATCAGCCTGACCGAAGCCGCCACCTTGCTGGCCGATGCGCGCGTAGTGGTCGGCGTCGATACGGGGCTGGCGCATCTGGCCGCGGCCATGGCCACGCCCGTGGTGGCGATTTATTGCGCATCCGACCCCACGCAAACCGGCGTGCTGGCCACCACCTATGCCGTCAACCTGGGCGCAATGGGCGTCGTGCCCAGCGTGGACGAAGTCTGGCAAGCCACCCAAACCGGGATGCGCGCATGATCGTGCGCTGGTTGTACAACCTGCTGCTGTGGGCCATGACGCCGGGGGTGGCACTGTATTTACTGCGCCGCGCGCGCAAACAGCCCGCCTACAAGCTTAATTGGGACGAACGCTGGGCGCGTTACCAACAGCCCACGCGCGTCAGCGGCGTGATCTGGCTGCATGCGGTGTCGGTGGGCGAAGTGCGCGCCGCGGTGCCGTTGATCAACGCGCTGGAACGCGCCTGGCCGGGCCGCCCCCTGCTGCTGACCTGCATGACACCGACGGGCCGCGAGACCGCGCAATCGCTGCTCGGTGATCGCGTCGAAATTGCCTATCTGCCTTACGATTATCCCGGCGCCACGCAACGGTTTTTAAAGCGCTATCAACCGCTGTTCGGCCTGCTGATGGAAACCGAACTGTGGCCCAATCTGGTCCACGCCTGCCAACGCCGCAAAGTACCGCTGTTTTTAGTCAACGCGCGGCTCAGCGCCAAATCGGCCGAGGGCTATCGCCGCGTGCGCTGGTTGCTCAGCCCCGCCATTACCGGTCTGACCGGCACCTTTGCGCAAAGCAAAGCCGACGCCGAGCGCCTGATCGCCCTGGGCGCACAAAATGTCAGCGTGGTGGGCAACGTTAAATTTGATTTCGAGCCCGCTACTGAGCTGGTGGCGCGCGGCGCGCACTGGCGCACGCTGGTGGGCGACCGCCCGGTATTGCTGATCGCCTCCAGCCGCGAAGGCGAAGAGCCATTGCTGCTGGACGCGCTGGAAGCGGTGACGCTGCCGCCGCACACCTTGCTGGTGCTGGTGCCACGCCATCCGCAACGCTTTAACGAAGTGGCGGAATTGCTGAGCCAACGCGGCGTGCGTTCACTACGCCGCAGCGCGTGGGATGAGACGCCCATCCCGCTGGAAACCACGGTATTGCTGGGCGATAGCATGGGCGAACTGAATGCCTGGTATGCGCTGGCTGACTTGGCCATTATCGGCGGCTCCATCCTGCCGTTTGGGAGCCAGAATCTGATTGAATCGTGCGCGGCCGGCACGCCGGTGGTATTGGGGCCATCGACCTTCAACTTTGCCCAGGCGGCGCAACTGGCCCTGGAAGTGGGCGCGGCGCGCCAAGGCCAGGATGCCACCGAAGTGGCGCGGCTGGCGGCGCAATGGCTGAATAACCGCTCTGCCCGCGCCGAGGCCAGCAAGATCGCCACGCGCTTTGCCAGCGCCCATCGCGGCGCAACGCAACGGGTGCTGGATTTGCTCAAACGCCGCGTGCCGCGTGATTGATGGCGGCGGCAATGGCGCTTACCGCCGTTGCCACCCGCAGATCAATGCGTGGCCCACGGATGGGTGGCGATAAAGTCGCCCGCCAGGCCGCTGGCGCCATCCCACAAAATCTGCGCACCCAGACACAACAAAATAAACGCCGACAGCCGCATGAACACCACCGTGCCGGTGCGACCGATCAGGCTGAGCGCCTTGTCGGCATAGCGATCCACCAGATATACAATCAACGCTACGACCGCTACGCCCGCCACGCTGGCCAGCGGCAGCACCACGCGATGCGCGCTTTCGTCATGGATACCCACGCCCAGCGTGATGGCCACCGTGATCGAACCCGGACCCACCGTAAATGGAAAGCTGAGCGGAAAAAACGCGCGCTGGCGCAATTCATCGCGACGTTGCGGGGTTTCGATGGTTTCAGTGGCGTCGCCGATCGGCTCGCTGGAATCGCCGGCATTGCTGTCGTTCAGCAATTTCCAGCCCGCCGCCGCCACCAGCAAGCCGCCACAGACCCGCACAATCGGCAACGACACGCCAAAGAAATCGAGCACGTACGTACCGACAAACATGCTGCCCAGCAACAGACAGAAACAATAAATACCAATTCGGCGCGCTAATACCGCGCGTTCGGCCGAGGTATAACGCGCCGTCATCGATAAAAAAATCGGCGCAGCGCCGAGCGGATTGACGATGGGAATCAAACCCGCCAATACCAGCAATAACTTGGTAAAAAAAAGTGCGATATACGGGTGCATAACCACCTGGCTGTGACAGAGGCCGCGGGCTGATCGCCGCAGCGCATTCTTGTTTATAAAATAAAACTGGCCACGCCCTCTTTATGCGCGCCAGCAGTGACCTCATATCCCTCTGCAGCAATTATTTTCCGCAGCAAAGATCGCGGACGCCCAATGATGCATAACGTATCGCAGGATTTCCACGTGCAAATGAACCAGGCACGCTAGAATCCGCGCACCGGGCCGCAAATGCGGCCCTTACCTTTTTCGCCTGAGGAGCAAATATGGCTATTACCGTAAACGGCGTCGAAATTACCGACGCAATGATCCAGGCGGAACTGCCGCATCATGACGACGCGCCCAATGCGCATGACGCGACCGTGCAGGAACTGATCCTGCGCGAACTGCTGCTGCAAACCGCCAAGGCCGAAGGCCTGGACACCACGGTGCCCGAAGAAGCGATTGGCGAGCTGCTGTCCACCAAAGTGGCCCCGCCAGCGGCGACTGAAGAAGACTGTAAAGACTTCTACGCCAAGAACCCGCAAGCGTTTGTGCGCGGCGAACAAGCTGAAGCCAGCCACATTCTGTTTACCCCGGAAAACGGCGTCCCCGCCAGCCTGCTGCGCGCCAAAGCCGAAGGCATTTTGTCTGAGCTGAAGGCCGAGCCGTACAAGTTTGAAGCGCTGGCCAAGCAACATTCGGCTTGCCCGTCCGGCCAGCAAGGTGGCGCGCTGGGCCAGTTTGGCCGCGGCCAGATGGTGCCGGAATTTGATGCCGCCGTATTCAGCATGGGCGAAAACGAGCTGCTGCCCGAGCTGGTGGAAACCCAGTTTGGTCTGCACATCATCCGCACCGGCAAAAAGACTGCGGGCGAAGCCGTGGGCTATGACGAAGTCAAAGATCGTCTGGCTGAATTCCTGACCGAAACCAACTCGCGCCGCGCCATGCATGAATACCTGCAAAGCCTGGTGCAAAAAGCCGATATCCAGGGCTATCAGCTCTAAGCCTGCTGTTTAAGCGGAATCGCAAATGCGGCGCGTTGCCCTGGTGGGTGGCGCGCCGATTGTTCCGCTCGGTTATGATGCGCCGGTGAGTTTTAACCCGGACATCGTCATCATGTATTCCGTCGATCAAGCGCTGAGCCTGTTACTCGACAGCGCCACCCCGCTTTCCCCCCTCGATGCTGACACCGAAGCCGTTGCGCTGAACCACGCGCACCATCGCGTGCTGGCCCACGACATCACCGCCCCGCTGGACGTACCTGGCTTTGATAACAGCGCCATGGACGGCTACGCGCTCCACATCCCCGACTTTGCCGCGCCGCCCGCGACATATGCCATCGTGCAACGCATCGCCGCCGGCGAAACCGGGGCCGAACTGGCTGCCGGCCACGCCGCGCGCATCTTTACCGGCGCGCCGATACCAATGGGCGCCAATGCCGTGGTGATGCAGGAAGATTGCAGCGTTAGCGGCGACACGTTACGCGTCAACTTTCAGGTTAAACCGCAACAACATATCCGCCCGCGCGGCGATGACGTGCGCGCAGGCAGCGTAGTGCTGCGCGCAGGGACACGTTTGCGCGCGCAAGAACTGGGCTTGCTGGCCTCGCTGGGCATCGCGTCGATCACGGTAATGCGCCCGCTGCGCGTGGCATTGATGTGCACCGGCAACGAGCTGGTGGAACCGGGCCAGGCGCTGGGCGCGGGTCAGATCTACAACAGCAATCGTTATCTGCTGAATGCGCTTCTGACCAGCCAGGGCTATCAGGTGAGCGACTTTGGCATCGTGCGCGACGACGCCGTTACCACGCGCGATACGCTGCTCAAGGCCGCCGCCGAACACGATATCGTGATGACCACGGGCGGCGTTTCGGTGGGCGATGAAGACCACGTTAAAGCCGCCGTCGAAGCCCACGGCGCGCTGGATCTGTGGCGCATGGCCATCAAGCCGGGCAAACCGTTTGCACAAGGCCATATCCGCCGCGCCGACGGCAGCCACGCCAGCTTTATCGGGCTGCCGGGCAATCCGGTATCGGGCTTTGTGACCTTTCTGGTGCTGGTTAAACCGTTTCTGGCCAAACGCCAGGGCGCGTTGGCCGACACCACCGAAATCCAGCGTTTTCCTGCCGGGTTTAGCCGCGGCGCACAAACGCGGCGCGAATATCTGCGCGCCAATCTGATTGATGGTCGCGCCGTGCCGGTGGCCAACCAGGGCTCGGGCGTGCTGACCTCCGCCGTCATCAGTTCGGGCCTGCTGGTGGTGCCGGAAAACGTGGCCGTGCAGGAAGGCGACTTGCTGCAATGGCTGCCCTACGCCAGCCAGCTTTGAATTTGCATCAATCAGGCCACCCAGCCCGTTGTGATTTCCTATGATCAAGACACCATGAAAACCCTCGAACTTCGCTATTTTGCGCGACTACGCGATGCGCTGGGCTGCCAAGCCGAACGCGTCGACGTGCCCGCCGACATCGACACCCCGCGCCAACTGATCGCCTGGCTGCGCCAACGCGGCGGCGCCTGGGACAGCGAACTCTCGGGCCAGCGCCCATTTCGGGTGGCCATCAACCAGGACATGAGCCAGTTGGACGACCCCATCCCGCCCGGCGCTGAAGTGGCGATTTTTCCGCCCGTGACCGGAGGCTGAGATGGACGCGCAGGTTCGCATTAGCGTGCAAGAAGCCGACTTCGATCTGACGGCCGAATACGCCGCGTTACGCCACGGCGAACAGATCGGCGCGATCGTGTCGTTCTGCGGCCTGGTGCGCGGCTGGGATGGCGGCGTGGCGATGCGGCTGGAACATTATCCCGGCATGACCGAACGCGCCTTGCTGCAAATTGCCCATCAGGCGCAGGCGCGCTGGCCATTGACCGGCATCACGATCATCCACCGCGTGGGCGAGCTGCACCCCGGCGCGCAAATCGTGCTGGTGCTGACGGCCAGCGCGCATCGTCGCGCGGCGTATCAGGCCAATGAATTCATCATGGATTATCTGAAAACCGAAGCGCCGTTCTGGAAACAGGAAGTCGACGCCACGGGCGGGCATTGGGTAGACGCGCGCGAAACCGATCAGCGCGCGCGCCAGCGGTGGGAGGCAGAATATGACGGTTGATGCGGTTATCCTGGCGGGTGGCCAAGGCCGACGCATGGGCGGACGCGACAAGGGCCTGGTGGCGCTGAACGGCCGCCCGCTAATCGAATGGGTGATCCACGCGCTGTCGCACCAGAGCGTGCCGGTTAACCACCTGCTGATCTCGGCCAACCGCCACCTGCCCGACTACGCGCGCTTTGGCTACCCGGTGCTGCGCGATGTGCGCCCCGATTATTCCGGGCCGCTGGCAGGCATCCACGCCGCCATGCTGGCCTCGCCCGCCGATATCCTGCTCGTGGTGCCCTGCGATGTACCCGCATTGCCCACCGACCTGCTTGAACGCCTGCTGCACGCGCTGGACGAAAGCGGTGCCCAGGCCGCTGTCGCGCAATCCAGCAACGGCCAGATCCACCCCACGCTATGCATGCTGCGGCGCGAAGCGATGGCTTCGATCACCGACCGGCTGCAACGCCAGCAATTAAAACTGGGCGACTGGCTGGAAAGCCTGTCCCCCGTCTTCGTCGAATTTGCCGACGCCACTTTTCCGAATCTGAACACCATGGACGATCTGCAAGCGCAACAAACCGGCGACAGCAACGGCACGCTCACTCACTTTGACGCCAGCGGCCAGGCGCATATGGTGGGTGTGGGCGCCAAACTGGAAACCCACCGCATGGCCCGCGCCTGCGGCGAAATCCGCATGCTGCCCGCCACCCTGCAACTGATCGAAGCGGGCAACCACAAAAAAGGCGACGTGCTGGGCATCGCCCGCATCGCCGGCATCATGGGCGCCAAGCGCACGCCCGACCTGATCCCCCTGTGCCACTCCATCGCACTGACCCGCGTCACGGTGGATTTCCGCATCGACAGCGGCAGCAGCAGCGTGCGCTGCGAAGCCACTGCCGAAACCGTCGGCCGTACCGGCGTGGAGATGGAAGCGCTGACGGCGGTGCAGGTGGCGCTGCTGACCATTTACGATATGTGCAAAGCGGTGGACCGCGGGATGGTGATGACGGGGATCAAGCTGGTGGAGAAGGTGGGGGGCAAGTCGGGGCATTGGCGGGCGGAGTGATCCCGGCAGTGGGCGCTCCTTGCTGCATGGATGGTTTCCATGGCTAGCGCCCGGATTTGACTGTCGCTGCGGCGCGACATTGATGCAGATTTGAATGCGCAACAATGGCCGGATCTGGCCGATTCCGCGTACAAAGAGTGCGCGAAGCTGATTGCCAACTCTGGCTCAGCCGCCCCCTCTTTTTCCAGGAAGTCTTGTGCATCATCGATCCGCGTTCTGGCTATGCTGTCTGCCGTTTATTGCCACAGCCGCTCTCGCCGTCCCCGCAGCGGCAGCCAGCAGCAGCACGACGCAAATCCAGTGGGTTGCGCCCCTTTGCGTGGAAGGTGCAATCAGCAATTCCGCATGGGTGGACGAGACGCTTGTGACTGGCGTCGCGCAGGCCCACGTGCCGCTTTATAAAACCTGGCCGCTGCAATGCCAGGGCGAACAGTGCACGACCAGCATGTATTTGCTGCCCCAAGACCTGGTCCGCGTCCGCAGCCAATGCGGGGACTGGGTTTACGTGGATTACATCAGCCCGCAATTGCGACTCACGTCGGGCTGGATGAGTGCCGCAGCGATCAAGCAAGGCAAACCCGGGGGCGGCGATAGCAACGGCCTGATCAACGCAATCCAGATCCGACAGGCTAAAACCCCCGTCGCCACACCGACCGGTCATCACGCGGAGTCCTCCTCCAACATTTGCCAAACGACGGCCAATTTGCAAACCCTCGGTATCCTCGAGCGCTATCGCGTGCCGGGCAAACATGAGTACAACTTTAACGATTTACGCGGATTAACTCGCGCTACGGATCCGCTATTACAAGACGTTGGCGGATGGGCCTGGCGCGTAGATCTGGACGGCCGGGGCAGGCGGGACTACGTGCTGATCTCCAACTTGTACAGCCAGACAGAAAGCGGGTTTGTTCTTTCCGGCACCTATGACCTTAACGCTCCCGATGCTTCGGCGGCGCAACTCGAATTTATCAAGCTGGGTAAATCGTATTATTTTGCGGCGTACGATCCCGATTTATCCGGCCTTTATCGGGTTAAAAGCAGCGGCGCAGTCACTCAGGTCTGCGCTTTTGAGCGTGACAAAAAACCAGTATCTCAATTGACCATCGGCGCGGACAAAGAAATATGCCAAAAAGCGGCGACTGATCAGATTAAAGACATCACGCTTTCGCAATCGGATTTGCCACCGTTGCAAGACCCGCGCGCAGGCCATCAGACGCAAGCGTGGACGGTGGACGGCACTGCCGATATCGACTTGCGCAATAACGGACATACAGAGCAGATTGCGCTGCTGCGAATTGCGGGCAACGAAGGGCGCTACGGTCAGGCCGTCGCCGTTCTCGCCGGAAATCCCGCCCGAATAGCCGCGACGCCTTTTAATACCTGGTTGCTTGAGGTGATATCGGGCGCAATGACCTACAACTCGCCCATTGGCTTGCTGAGCGATGGCGACGTTAATTATCTTGATTTGCACCACTACTCCGGCAATCGCTCGATTATTCTGCTACGTGATCAGCGGGCGGAATTGGTATGTCAATTTGCCGGGCGTTACGCCCCTCACCCAGTACCAACGGACGATGCATCGACGATAGAGCAAGGCGTCAAGGCGCAATAAAACCGGGTCTCCCTCGATGACTTTAATTGTTGAATAAGGCAATCAATGCGTTTAAATCGATTTGTTGCTGCCGCGGCGTTTCTGGCAAGCCCATTTCTGACTACGTCGGCCATTGCGGAAGACGCCTCCGAAGTCGCATCCGCCAGCGTCACCGGCATGCACGATGCGGGCCTGATACTGTATTCCAAAGTCGATGAATTGCGTCAAGCGTTGCTCGAAGATGCGGACAAGCACGATAAGGTGCGTGTGATGTTCCGGGTGGTCAGCGCCGCTAATCAGCAGCCGATGCCGGACGTTAAAATCAATCTGTGGACCGAGGATGCGGTTTATCCGGTGCCATTAAAGAACAATTTTCTGGCGCTGGACGATATTCCGCGCACCAATGATCCCGAGGCGCAATTCTCATCCAATAAAAAGAAGGGCGCGCTGGAATTCGATTTATATCTGTTTGCCGTATTACCGGATACGCAGCGTTTTTCAGCGGCTGATGCGCTGGCGGCCATTGATCAGGCCAACGCAATTCGCACTGCGGTAGTCCCGTGGTATTTCCGCGTGTTTATTCCGCGCTTTGAAAGGCTGGAAGCCTGCTCGACCACGCCGCCGGTGTACACGCTGGATGGGCAATCATGGGCTGCGGCGCCCTCCGTAGAGGCCGGCTGTGTCTCGATTACCAGCGCGGCGCTCAAGGCGCATCCGCAGGCGCAGTTTGCCTCGGCCAATACGGTGAGCAGTTATCGTTTGCGTGGCCCGGGCGCGGATGATTGATAAATCGCCTCTTTTTCGGTCATTCCACCCGCACTGTATCGGGCTGCTTTTTGAGACTGCCCGCACTCGCGCAATCGGCCTGAAACCTTGCGCCAAAACAAAAAGCCCCGCATCTGCGGGGCTCAAATCTTCACATAGGTTCCAGCGCCAACCTCTGTCAGCATCCGTTTCGGAGATGTCTGAAGCCAACAGGTCATCTCCCCTTCCCAACAGAGAAGGTGACCCACGGGTTTCATACGAATGCATCTTCAAAGGAGTTCTCTCTCGAGAAGCTGGAATCTATTGTGAAACTCACATTGAAAATATCAGTTGGCAAAGCCATCAGGCTGCAGCTTGATTGCAAAGTTGTGGCGTTGATGGCTGTGCTTGCCGTGTTAGGCAAGTTGCTTCTCTAACCACTTAACCGGCCCGGACGTTAGCGCGAACGGGCCGTTTTCTTTGCCTGCAACCAGCCGCCAGTTTCAGCGTGTGGTGGATGGATTGTCAACGCGACATATGTCCTTTGCTCTGCTGCGCTGTCCTGGCTAGCCAGAATTAAAGTCCGCCGTATGTGGCCAAGTCTGCCACATGCAAGCGCGCCGCTTGGCACCTGGCCGACTCGGCTGTTAGGTAAGGCATCACGTGCAACAGGCGAGGTGTCATCGCTATCTGTTTGAATTTCATAAATATTGTCAAGCGCAAATTCCTCTCCACTGACGCAACACAATAACTTATCCGACAATTAGCATTCTTGATAATTTCTTTGTTTGTAATTTATAGTGTGTAGGACTGCTTCTCGTTCAGATCAGGCCGCACACCTACACTCACATACAAACTGGAACGATCATGGGTCTTTTGCGCTTTTTCCTCGCGCTGTCTGTCATCGGCGCGCATGCCAACTCCACCGTGCTGGGCTATTACGGTATTCGTGGCCAGTACGTGGTCGACTTCTTTTTTATTATTTCGGGCTTCTACATGGCCATGGTTTTGAATGGCCGTTACAAAGACACCGACCCGCTGCACTTTTATCTGAACCGGGTACTGCGCCTGTTTCCCACCTATTACATTGGCCTGATCTTTGCGTTGCTGATTTCCTACCACGAAATCGCCAACTTTTTCGGGCAACTCGACTTTGGCGCCAAGCTCTATTTCATTTTTCAGAACCTGTTCATCATCGGGCAAGATGCGTCGTATCTCGTTTGCGCCCATCAGGCGATTGCCACACAGGGATGCGCTGATCCCGTAGGTATGGCGATCAATCCGCCCATGTGGTCGCTGGCGGTGGAGTGCTGTTTTTTCCTTGCGGCGCCATTCATTCTCAAGAGTGAAAAACGCACCTATTTGATGGTATTGGCAGGTTGTATTTATTCAACGGCGTTGCACCGTATCGTGTTTCCACTGGAAGGTATTGAGGGCTTGCGCAATACCGAGGCCTATGCGTTAAACATGTATTTTTATCCTGCATCGTTTATCTTTTTCGGCGGCGGCGCGCTGGCATTCCACCTGAGCAAACGCACAACTGCTCCCAACTACATTGCGTTGGCATTTCTGGTGCTTGCGCTGTCGTATTCGTATACGGTGATGCCGGCGTGGCACATGTTGCTGATCGCAACCATGATTCCAGTGCTCTTCAACTACACCAAAAAGAACAAGTTCGATCGTGCTTTAGGTGACCTGACTTACCCCGCATACATCCTGCACTTTCCATTCGTGGTACTGCTTGAGCCCGTCGCCAAGGCGCACCCCGAGTATTTCCGTTTTGTGAGTATGGGCACCGTTGTCGCCGCCATCGCGGTCTTGCTGGGGCATCTTATCCACATCACGGTGGAAAATCGGGTAAACGCTTATCGCAAGTCTTTTGCGTTGAAGGCGGCGGAACGCGAAGTGTTAGGCAACGTCAATCCAACGCCATGGCCGCGTTATGCGCCTGTGGTGCTGGCGCTCTATCTGTTAGTGCCTGCGCCGATGCTGTTTTATATCTTCAAAAGCCAGACCGAACAGCGCCATATTTCCTGGGTGGATGCTTTACGGCATTCGCCGCGCCCGCACGGTGTTCCCGTTGATGCTGACAAACTGGGGCCCGCGCCTGCCGAAGAAGAAGCGGCTGCCAATTGAAGCAACTTGCCAAAAAACTGCCGCAGCGCGCCCTTTCGCTGCGGTCGTTTTGCGTTTGGATATCTGCCGACTCAATGGCTAGATTCCGCTCTCATGTTGCAGTGCATTACGAAATTTGCAAGAATAAACCACAATAAGCCTCTAAAAACTTACAAATCTCGTTGCAGCAAAGCGCAGCCATCCTGCTCAGGACTCACATGCCCTCTCCCCTTTCTCGCAGCGCCGTGCTCGCCGCGTATGCGGTCGCGGCCTTCTGGCTGATCTGGATCGTTTTATTTGCGCTCACCGTCACCGTTGACCTGCCTTTTTTTCATATTGATGGTGCATTCCAGACGGCTAGCGGCCTGTACCGGCTGAATGCGGGATTGTTTCCGGGGCGTGATTTTCTGCCGTATCTGGGTGTGGGGCCGCTGTATTTGATGTTTGTGCCGTTCAAGCTGCTGGGGGCCAATCTGGCGGCGTCGACTGCCACGGCCTGGATCGCCACCTTGCTGTCGGGCACGTTGGCCAGCGCCACCGTCATGCATCTGGCCACCGGGCAGCGCCGCTTTGCCGTGTCTTTTGCGTTGGGTAGCACGCTGTTTTTGCTGCCGCTGGCGCTGATCAAACTGTGGCTGCCACACACGCTGGAATCGCTGCCGCAATTTTTGCAGGCGGTATATATCCCCGGCGATTCATTGCGGCCACTGCGCGCGTTTGCGCCCTATTTGATGGTTCTGCTGTATAGCGCCGCCGCGCCGCGCCTGCGTAGCGCGTGGTCGCAAACGCTGGGCATGGCGGTGCTGGCGGGGGCAATGCTGTTGTGGTCTAACGATTACGCCTATCCCACCGCCCTGGTTTTTGGATTGCTGTTCGTGTTTGTGCTGCTGCCTCGGGTAGGCGGCGGCTGGGCGCATCGCTTTGCTTATGCCATTGCGGCGTTACTGGTGTGGTTTGTGTTGCTGGCAGTGCTAACGGCGGGTTCGCCGCTCAATATGCTGAGCTACAACTTTCTGGATGTGGCCAAAGACCAGTGGTGGCTGTTTGCGCCGTATGACGATACTTCGCGCATTTATTCGCTGGCGGAGGCCAGAAAGGTGGTGTACCCGGCCATCCGCATTCCGCTGTTGATCTTGCTGGCCGTTAGCGTGCTGGCGTGGCGACGGCACAACCGGCGGCTGGAATTGTTGGCCGCACTGGGCTGGACCACCTACGGCGGCGGCATGCTGGCTTCGATCGGCGGCCATCTGGTGGATGGCTACTTCTCGGCCTTTATGTTGTGGACGTATCTAACCTGCATCGGACTGGTGATTTCGCTGGTGCCGCGCATCGCCGGCCGCGCGCTGGCCGAGCCCCGCATCTGGCGCGGCATGCTGGGTGCAGTGGCGCTGGTTTCCTTGGTGCTGGCGGGTGCGCAAGGCGTGCGCTGGCGCAGTGACACCGCGCGCGCCGCGGCCGATACCAGTCGCTTCTATATTCCCGAACTGGGCGGCTATCTGCCGGAAACCTGGCGCAGCTATATCCAGCTGGCGCGCAATTTCAAGGGCACGGTCATCGAAGAATACTGGGGCCTGTTCAGCGCCACGCGGCGCAGTTTTTCGGGCTGGCATGTGGATGCGGTCATTCATGCGATGGGCTCGCAGCGCGCCAAAGCGGCGGCGGCGTTGCCCGATGCGGATTTGATGATCTCGACGCGGACCGATTTCCACCCGGCGCAGCAATGGAGCATGGCGCACGATTACTGGTTCTATCGCGAGCTGGCCTTGCATCGCAAAGTGATTGGCTATTCGCCCGCCACCGTAATCTGGACGCGCAAAACGCCGGCCGAGATAACCACGCCCACCGTCATCGGCTGCCAGCCGCAGCAATCGCCGCCGCGCTTTGAATTTAACGCGCCGCAAGTCGGCTATTACGAACTGGATGCGCAATACCAGGTGGCCCAGGGCGGCGGCCGCAAATTGCTGATGCTGCAGACCAATATCAAAATGCCAGCGCCGCCGTTTATGGAGGCTTCGATCAATCCGGCTGGCACAGCGGTGCAGCAGATTGTGTACGTGGATAAGCCGGGGCCAAATTCGTTCTATCTGAAGGGCCACGGCAGCAAACCGTTTGCGATTAGCGCGGGTGCATGTAGTGCATTCCGCTTACCTGTGACAGACTCGCTGGCCTTTATCAACGCCCGGCCTTAGGCCACGCAGGATGTCATCATGAGCAACGCCAAAGTGCAGTTATATCTGGCCGTGCCATTTGCCGAGAAAGATCAGGCCAAAGGCATCGGAGCGCGCTGGGATGCGGCGGCGAAAAAGTGGTACGTGCCGCACGGGGCGGATATCGAGCCGTTTGCGCAGTGGTGGCCGGATGAATTGCGCGGTCAGGACGTGGCCGAGGTATTGGCGCAACTGGCGGCCACAGCCCCTGCCCCCAAGCCGCGCAAACCCAAAGCGGCGGCGACCGACGACGCCGCCGCGCCCGCGGTGATCACCGAACGCGCACCGCCACCTCCGATCGACCCCAACGATCCGCCGCCCTGGCTGTAGGTCTTTGGGGGAGGGATGGCCTAGCGTTTGCGTGCCAGCGTCATGCCATCGCCGATCGGCAGCACGCACAAATCAATGCGCTCGTCCGCGTGCAATTGCTGGTTAAGCATGCGGATGATGCCCACGCCCGGCGGTTCATCCGCAGTCGGCGTAGCGACGCGGCCACCTAGAAACATATTGTCGAGCACGATCAGCCCGCCCACGCGCAGTAGCTGTAGCGCGCGTTCGTAATAGGCGGGATAGCCAGGTTTGTCGGCATCAATCAGCACGCAATCGAAACTGCCCGCCTGGCCTTGCGCCAACAGGGCGTCGAACGTGTTTAGCGCCGGTTGCAGCACCAGCTTGATGCGCTCGGCCACGCCCGCGCGCTGCCAATGCTGCTCGGCCAGTGCGGTGAATTCGCGGCTGACGTCGCAGGCGACAACTTCGCTGCCCTCCCCCATCGCCAACGCTGCCGTCAGTGCGCTGTAGCCGGTAAAGGTGCCCGCTTCGATATAGCGCCGCGCGCCGATCAACTTCAGTAGCAGATCCAGTAGCGCGCCTTGTTCGGGCGCCAGTTGCATCTTGGCCAGCCGGTGCGTGGCGGTTTCGGCGCGCAAGGCGGCCAGCGCGGGGGCCTCACGCCAGGCAGTCCGGGTAAAGAAATCGACCATGGCGGGGTCGAGGGCAAGCGTCTGGCGCGTCATGTTTGAGCTCTACATCAACAAGGCCGCCACTGTATGACGCGGCCGGGCTTTGCGGCAAGCCCGCCGGGGCTGGCGGACGGGGCTAGCTACCAAGGCCGGGCGGGGCCAGCATTTCACCCTCGTACATCGCCAGATCGCGCGCGGAAAAGCAGCAGAAAATCACCTCTTGCGGCATGGCCGGGTCTTCAGTGACTCCTCGCACCGTATTGATCGCGATGCGGGTGGCCTCATCCAGCGGATAGCCGTAGACGCCGGTGCTGATGGCGGGAAACGCAATCCGCTGGACGCCGTGCTCCGCCGCCAGTTGCAGGCTGTTGCGATAACACGCGGCCAGCAGAGCGGCCTCGTTGGCGTGGCCGCCGTGCCAGACCGGGCCTACCGTATGCACCACAAATCGCGCCGGCAGATCAAAGCCCGGTGTAATGCGCGCTTCGCCGGTGGGGCAGCCGCCCAGTTTGCGGCAGGCTTCCAGCAAGCGCGGCCCGGCGGCGCGATGAATTGCGCCATCCACCCCACCGCCGCCCAGCAAAGCGCTATTGGCGGCGTTGACGATGGCGTCCACGTCCAGCGTGGTGATATCGGCATGGATGGCGCGCAGCAGGCTCATGGCGGACCTCGGCAGTCGGCAGGATGGGGAAGACGCTAGGACAGTGGCATTAAGCGATCGGTTTCCGGGTGCCCGCGCTGCGCGCGGCTAACCCTGTGCGCTTCATCGGCCGACGCTGAGCCCGCAGTGTAAATATTACCCGGCTTGGCAGTACACCTTGGCGGCGGCGCGCGTCGTTTACGTAAACGACGCGCAAAAGAAACCCCGGCCCAAGGGGAGAATGACCGGGGTGTAATACGCCCCGGCGCTAGGCCGAGGCACCCGCTCAGGGAGGAAAAGCGGGAGGTGCAGGGGCGCACCTAGCTTTTAGGATAGAAAGCTACGCGAAAAGTTCAAGGAATTATTCTGCGCCGTCTGTCACTTCAGGCTCAATGGCCTCAAACCATTGACCGACAACGGTTTCCGTCTCTTCGGCACCTTGTTTTTTCAAGCTGGAGAATAATTGCACCGTGACTTTCTCATTATCAACAAACTCTTTTTGCACTTTGCGTAGCACAGTTTGCTTTTCTTGATTAGAGAGTTTGTCAGATTTTGTAAGCATGATATGTACCGGTTTGCCGGTGGGCAAAAACCAGTCCAGCATGCGGCGATCAAGCTCCAGCAAGGGCCGGCGCGAATCCATGATCAGCACCAGGCCGATCAGATTGGGGCGCTCGGCCAGGTAGCGGCCCAGCATGGTTTGCCAGTGGCGGCGCACCGCTTCGGGTACTTCGGCATAGCCGTAACCGGGCAGATCGACCAGGCGGCGGTCGTTGCCAAAATCGAAATAGTTGATGTGTTGCGTGCGGCCCGGCGTCTTCGAGACGAAGGCAAGGCGCGTATGGTTGGCCAGCGTGTTGATGGCGCTGGATTTGCCCGCATTGGAGCGGCCGGCGAATGCAACCTCCACCCCTTCGAGGGGCAGCATACGCAGGTCATTAACAGTGGTCAGAAAGCGGAGTCCGCGAAACAAGGGCATGGGTGTGTAGTCTGGCTTTTGGTCTTGATATAGAATATCAGGATTTGACACGCCGCCGGTCCTGCCGACGGGAATACCAATAAACACAAGGGAGCTAGTTATGCGCAGCGCGCCTGTTGCAGCCCTGTTCACAGCATTAGTGATGATGAGCGGTAGCGTATTTGCCGCAGGGCCCACCAAAGGCGATCCCGCCAAGGGCAAGGAAATCGTGGACAAAGTCTGTGCCGCTTGTCATGGCGCGGATGGTAACAGTGTAGTCGCGGCTAATCCGCGCCTGGCTGGCCAGCATCCCGAATATATCTACAAGCAGCTGACCGAATTCAAGACGCAAAAGCGCAAGAACGCCGTGATGTTTGGTATGGCTTCGACGCTGTCTGACGACGACATGCACAATGTGGCTGCGTATTTCAGCCAGCAAAAACCGAAAGAAGGCGGCGCGTCCGACAAGACGCTGATCGCGACCGGTGAAAAAATCTATCGTGGTGGCATCGCCGCCAAAAACCTGCCCGCCTGTATGGCCTGTCATGGCCCCGCTGGTTCGGGCATGCCGGCCCAGTTTCCGCGTGTGGCTGGCCAGCACAGCGCTTATGTGATTGCGCAACTGAATACCTTCCGCACTGGTGAACGCAACAACAACCAGGTGATGGTCGACGTAGCCGGTCGGATGTCGGACCAGGATATCAAGGCCGTCGCCGAGTATATCCAGTCGCTGCATTGATTTGCCCACCCATGCGCCAGCACGCTTTGTTGTGTTGGCGCAGTGAATACAAGAGGGGCGCTTGTCGCTCCTTTTTTGCATTATGAGCCCCGCCATCGCCCGCCCTAGCCGCCAGGTCCCATTCAGCCGTGCCTTGTACGAGCTGCTTTCTTCAATGCGCTTTGCAGTGAGCTTGCTGGCGATCGTGGCGATTGCTTCGATCATCGGAACGGTGCTCAAGCAGGGCCAACAGTTCATCGACTATCGCATCGAGTTCGGTGATTTCTGGTTCGGGATTTTCGACCCGATCGGGCTGTTCGATGTGTACCACGCCAGCTGGTTTCTGGCGATTCTGGGCTTTTTGATGCTGTCGACGTCGCTGTGCATTTATCGGCACGCGCCCGGCATGGTCAAAGACATCCGCAGCTATCGCGAACACGCCGGCCGCAATTCGCTGCGCCTGATGGCGCATCACGCCGAAGTAGAAGGCGAAACCGTCGTCGACCGCCAGGCCGCACAGGAATACCTGAAGCGCGCCGGTTATCGCTGGCGCATCAACGACGCCAACGGCGTGTGGTTGCTGGCGGCCAAGAAGGGCTCGGCGCAACGCCTGGGCTATCTGTTCGCACACGCGGCCATCGTGGTCATCTGTATCGGCGGTTTGATGGACGGCAATCTGCCCCTCAAACTCCGCGAAGTGGTGGGCAACAAAAAAGCCGAAACCCGCGATATTCCCCAAAGCAAAGTACCGCCCGAAAGCCGGCTGGGCACCGGCAACCTGTCGTTCCGCGGCAATGTAACGCTGCCCGAAGGCGCGGTGGGCGACGTGGTATTCCTGAGCGAAGGCGAAGGTTACTTTGTGCAGGATCTGCCGTTTGCGCTGCGACTGAAGCAGTTCCAGGTGGACTATTACAGCACCGGCATGCCCAAGCGTTTTGCGTCCACCATTGATGTGCTGGATCGCAAAGACGGCAAAATCATCAAGAGCGGCGTGGTGGAAGTGAACAAGCCGCTGGTGGTGGATGGCATCGCGATTTATCAATCCAGCTTTGGCGATGGCGGCTCGGCGCTGCAATTTACCGCGTGGGACCTGGGCGGCGGCGGCGAGTCGAAGCTGAACGCCACGTCGAAGAGCACGCAGAACATCACGCTGGATGGCAAACCCTACACGTTGGAGTTTGGCGACCTGCGCGTCACCAACGTCGAGAACATGGGCAAGCCCGGCAGCGGTGATGTGCCCAGCGGCGACACGTCGACCGTAGCGGTCAACAAGGTGGAGCAAGCGCTGGCGTCGGCCCAGTCGGTTAAATCCAGTCGCAATCTGCGCAATATGGGTCCGTCGATCCAGTACAAACTGCGTGATCAGGCTGGCCAGGCGGTGGAGTATCTCAACTACCTGTCGCCGTTCTACGCCGATGGCGCCACCTATTTGCTGGCTGGCGTGCGCAAGGACATCACCGCGCAATTCCAGTTTATCCGCGTGCCGCTGGACAGCGAAAACAAGAGCGACGCGTATATGCGCCTGCGCAATGTGATGCTCGATCCGGCCAATTATCCGGAAATCGCGCGGCGCACCGCCAACAAGGCCTTTGCCGATGGCGGCTTTTCCAGCACGCGCCGCGATGATTTCCAGTCGGTGACGCAAGCCATCCTGCAGCAGTTCGGGCACGGTGGTTTTACCCAGATCGACAAGTTTATCGAGAGCAAGGTGCCGGCCGACAAGCGCGCCGCAGTGGCACAGACTTATCTGAAAATTCTGCAAAACGCCACCGTCGACGCCATGGATGTGGCACAACAGAAGGCTGGCCTGCCGCCGCTGCCCATGACCGCCGAAAACTACCACTTCTTGATGGATAGTCTGGTGGCCACCAGCGGGTTTTATGAATACGGCAGCCCGGTGTTTCTTCAATTTGACGCATTCACCGAAGTAAAATCCAGCGGCTTCCAGCTAACGCGGTCGCCGGGCGAACCGGTGATTTTCTTCGGTTCCATCCTGCTGGTCATCGGCATATTCTGCATGTTCTATCTGCGGGAAGAACGTGTATGGCTGCGCATCGGTGATGGCCACACGCTGCTGTCGCTGGCGGGCAACCGTCGTCCGGCAGAACTTGATACGACGTTTGCTGCACATCGCAACGCCTTGTTGCCCGCAATACCCCAAGGAGAATGAGCATGAGCACGCTCAGCCTGAACCGGCGTCATCCGCTGGATTTTGTTTTTGCCGTCCTGATGGTGCTGGCGGCTGGTTTTGCGTTTAGCCGCTACGGCGCGCATATGGATTATTACGAGCAAGGCATTCTGGCTGGCGTTACCACAGGCCTGATCTGGTTTGGCTGGTTCTGGCCCGCCATGCGCTGGTTTCTGCCTGCGGCGGGCGTACTGGCGCTGATTGCCACCGCGGCCTATGGCAATGATCTGAGCCGCGCACAGCATGCGTTTTTGCTCAAGTATCTGCTGGCCAGCCAGTCAGCCGTGATGTGGATGTGCGTGCTGTATGTGATGTCGACCATCACTTATTGGTTTGGCATGCTGCGTCGCTCCGAAACCGCGCTGGGCATTGCATCGGGCATGAGCTGGACCGCCGCATTGGCCGCGCTGACGGCGCTGCTGGTGCGCTGGTACGAAAGCTATCTGATTGGCGCGGACGTGGGGCATATCCCGGTTTCGAATCTGTATGAAGTGTTCATCCTGTTCTGTCTGATCACCACGTTGATGTATCTGTACTACGAAGCACGTTTCAAAGCCCGCAGCATGGGTGCGTTTGTGCTGCTGGTGATCTCGGCGGCGGTGGGTTTTATTCTGTGGTATTCGCTGGATCGCCAGGCGCATGAAATCCAGCCGCTGATTCCCGCGTTGCAATCGTGGTGGATGAAGATCCACGTGCCGGCCAACTTTATTGGCTACGGCGCGTTCTCGCTGGCAGCCATGTTAGGCGTGGCGCAATTGCTGGTCTCGCGCAACGTACTGGCTACACGCCTGCCCACCTACGAGACGCTGGGCGACGTGATGTACAAGGCCATCACGGTGGGCTTTCTGTTCTTTACCATCGCCACCATTCTGGGCGCTGCCTGGGCGGCGGATGCATGGGGCGGCTACTGGAGCTGGGACCCGAAAGAAACCTGGGCGTTGATTGTGTGGCTTAACTACGCGGCGTGGCTGCATGTGCGCCTGGTTAAAGGCTGGCGCGGCAATGTGCTGGCGTGGTGGGCGGTGGTGGGTTTGCTGGTAACCACCTTTGCCTTCATCGGCGTGAACATGTTCTTGTCTGGTCTGCATTCGTACGGCGGCCTGTAAACCACCCAGTCGCTAGTCGTCGACAAAAGGGCAAACCCGCGGGTTTGCCCTTTTTGTTATGTGGTATCCAGAAGGCCTGTTCATTACGAGGCTTTCGCGCCAACATCCATCCGACTGACGAGAATGCCGAAAGCTTTACGCCAGAAGCACCGTCTATCTCCGCCCACAAGCCGTCTGTCTCGTAAGCGTAACAAGCCGCCCTACGTGCTTTGCGTTACAGGACAATTGCAGTAAAACACGAGGCTCTAATATGTGTGTGCACTGCTTCACTCAGAAAGCGGGCACCGACGTTCTCGGGAGGGATCGACAATGCTCGACGTGATTTACCGCAAGACTGAACGGGGCGTGGAAGAGATCACCACCCGCGCCAGTGGGCTGTCGCTCAAACTGCGCCAATTATTAATCATGATTGACGGCAAGACGCCGAACCACGCGCTGCCGCTGGCCATGGATGAGAAAGAACTGGTTCACCGGCTATTGGAGCTGGAATGGGATGGGCTGATCGAGCGCCACGGCAGCATGCCCGCGCCCAAGGCTGCAGCGCCCGCGCCTGCGGCCATGCCATCGGGCGTTGCCGCAGTACACGCCACCGCCAAGCTGCCATCCAGCCAGATCGCACGCATTCGCGCGATTCTTAACGTGAGCAACCACACGCATCACGGCACGCTGGATAATCTGATCAGCCAGATGGACACCGTGCACACGCTGGGCGATCTGGAACGCGCGCTGGCGCAGTACCTGACCGCCATGCAGCAACGCGGCCGCGAGGCCGATGCACAAAGCACGCTGGCGCAGATTCGCCAGGTATTGCGCTAAGCGCTTGCGTTAGCGGCAGGACGGATGCGGGCAGCCAGCAAGCGCTGCTCCACCGCCTGCCAATCGGGCGCCTGTTCCGCCGCCACGATCAACTCAAAGCGGGTATCGCGGCGCCAGGCCGAGAGATTGGCGCTGGGGTAGCCATCTACCCAGTCAAAGCGATACCAGTCGCGCTCGGTCTGGAACACGCCCTTGGCCCGCTGCAGCCCCACCAGGTCTAGACTGGTCGCGTCGTTCATCGCTTCAAACAAATCGGCAATCGCGCCGCTATCAAACATCACCTGATCGCTAAACACCCAACCGCAGGCATGCGAGCCCAGGCTGGATTGCGTCTTGCGCACCGGCAGATCGCCTTGCGGCAATTCGGCAGACGCGGCCACGCTGGCGGGTTTGCGCGAGGGGGTTAATGGCGCGTGCTGATGCGCCTCGGGCAGTTTGTGCTCGGAGATCCAGCGCGCGGGGTCCAGCGGCGCATCCAGCAAGGCCGGGTCGATCACGCCTTTGCGCGTGCTGACCATCGCCAGCTTGGGCGGGAACAAGGCGCGGCCCATGGCTTCCGCGCGATCAATCTGCTCGGCATCGGCCAGATCCACCTTGTTCAGCACCAGCACATCGGCCAGTTCGATCTGATCACGCCAGGTTTCGTTGCGGGTGTAGCGGGCGTCTTCCAGGTGGCGGGCGTCCACCAGCGTGAGCACGGCGCGCACTTCGAAGGTCTTGGCCATAAACGGATCGCGCAACAAATCGATAATGCCGGCAGGATGGCCCAGGCCCGAGGGTTCGATCAGAATGCGATCCGGACGCCGCCCTTGCACCAGCTTGTTCAGATTGACGCGCAGCATCGGGCTGGTGGTGCAGCAAATGCAGCCGCCGGGCACTTCTGCCACCTGCAGGCCATCGCCCGCCACCGACAAGGTCGCGCCATCGATACCGACTTCGCCAAATTCATTGACGACCACGGCCCAGAATTCGTCCGCAGGCTTGCCCGCCAACAAGTTAGCGACGGCGGTGGTTTTGCCCACACCCAAAAAACCGGTGATCAGATTGACCGGAATACGTGCTGCGCTGGTTTCAGTCATGCTTCGGGCGCCTTTTTGTGGGGCCGCTTTTTAGCGTCGTCGGTGTGCAGTTGTTGCATGGCGGTTTCCATATCGCCCGCCAGCATGTGCTGCAGCAGGTTTTGCGCACGCACCATGGCGCCATCGATCAACGCTTGTTCTTCTTTGCGCGGCGGCTTCAGCACAAAGTTAACCACCTCGTTGCGATCGCCCGGATGGCCGATGCCGAGGCGCAAACGCCAGAAATTGGGGGTCGATAAATGCGCCTGAATATCCTTCAGACCATTGTGGCCGCCGTTACCGCCGCCCAGCTTCAGCTTGGCCTGGCCTGCGGGGATGTCCAGCTCGTCGTGCACCACCAGAATCTCATCGGGCAGCACGCGATAAAACTGCGCCAGCGCCACCACCGACAAGCCGCTGCGGTTCATAAAGGTTTGCGGTTCCAGCAACCACACGTCTTTGCCATGTAGCCGCGCCTTACCCACCAGGCCGTGGAATTTGCTTTCGTGGCGCAAGCTGGCGCCGCCTTCGCGCGCCAGTTCATCGATCCACCAGAAGCCCGCGTTGTGCCGCGTTGCTACATATTCAGCGCCCGGATTACCGAGGCCCACTATCAGTTTGATCGCCATGTCTGAAGCTTGTTGAGGCAAAACGCCATCATACCGTTAGCACCGGGCCGGGTCAGCGTGACGATGTGGGCTTGCGAATAGCGCGCATAAAAAAACGGCCAGAATAATCTGGCCGTCTTCTCAACAATCGATCAGCAAAGCTGAACGATTACTCGCCCTTGGCAGCATTCAGGTTGGCAATTGCCAAGTCTTCGCCACGCACCAGGGACATCAGCTCAACGCCTTCCGGCAGCTTGAGGTCGGACAAGTGAACCGAGTTGTTGCCGTTGCCCAGCACGCTCAGATCAACGTCGATGAACTCAGGAATGCTGGTTGCGGCGGAGCGCACCAGAACTTCGTTCAGAACGTGGCTGATCGAGCCGCCGTCGAGCTTCACGCCCGGAGCAACGTCGCCGTTGATAAAGTGCAGCGGAACGCGCACTTCAACGCTGGTGTTGGCATCAACGCGTTGGAAGTCAACGTGCAGAACCAGCTGGCGGAACGGGTGGTATTGCACCGAGCGCAGCAGGGCCTGTTCGGTATCGCCGCCTTCCACTTCAATCTTGACGATCGAGGTGTGGAACGCTTCTTCCTTCAGGGTGTACCACATGCTGTTGTGATCCAGTTCGATCACAACGGGGGCCTTGCCGCCACCGTAAACGATACCGGGCAGCTTGCCGGCTTTACGCAGGCGGCGGCTCGCACCGGTACCCTGCGCTGCGCGACTTTGGGCTTTGATTTCGAAAGACATGGTTAGAACTCCATTTCACAATGTACCCGTACCGCCCGCGACCAGAACGACACAGGATTCGAGGGACGATTCCCTCAAATTCGGGGTAAAACCGTCATTGGTTTAAATGACGAGAGGCGAGCACAGGCTCGCCTCGGTTAAATCTTGCTACTCAAACGCGTTGAGTATCAGTCCACAAACAGCGAAGAAACCGATTCTTCGTTGTTGATGCGGCGCATGGTTTCCGCCAGCAAACCGGCAATCGAAACCACACGGATGCGATCAGAATGACGCGCAGCTTCGGACAGCGGAATGGTGTCGGTGACCACGACTTCATCCAGCTCGGATTGCACAATCCGCTCGACCGCAGCACCCGAGAACACCGCGTGCGTGGCATAAGCAATCACGCGCGATGCGCCATGTGCCTTCAATGCCTGGGCGGCTTTCACCAGCGTGTTGGCGGTATCGATCATGTCATCAATGATGACGCAGGTACGGCCGGATACATCACCGATGATGTGCATCACTTCGGCCACATTGGCTTTCGGACGACGCTTGTCGATGATGGCCATGTCCACGGTCAGTTGCTTGGCCATGGCGCGGGCACGCAATACGCCACCGACGTCCGGGCTGACGACCATCAAGCCATCGTGATTCTTGGCACGGATATCGGCCAGCAAAACCGGCGTGGAATAGATGTTATCCACCGGAATATCAAAGAAGCCCTGGATCTGGTCAGCGTGCACATCCACCGTCAACACGCGATCAACACCGGCCACTTGCAGCATGTTGGCCACCACTTTGGCCGAAATCGGCACACGCGCAGAACGCGGACGGCGGTCCTGGCGGGCATAACCAAAGTAGGGGATTGCAGCGGTGATACGACCGGCGGAAGCGCGTTTGAGCGAATCAACCATCAACATCATTTCCATGATGTTGTCGTTGGTGGGCACACAGGTGGATTGCAGTACGAAGACGTCACGGCCCCGGACGTTTTCCAGCAGTTCGACAGTCACTTCACCATCAGAAAAACGCCCAACCGTTGCACGGCCCAGCGAGATATCGAGATGATTAACGACGCTTTCGGCAAGCTTGGGATTAGCGTTGCCAGTAAATACCATGAGGCTGTCGTAAGCCATTTGCGTGCCTTGAAAAAACGAAAAGCGTGTAACCTGAGTACACGCTTTTCTATCTTCGAAACTGGCAGGGGAAGAAGGATTCGAACCTTCGCATGTCGGAATCAAAATCCGATGCCTTAACCAACTTGGCGACTCCCCTATTGAACCCGCTTCCTAACAATCCGAAGCAAATTCACGTAACTGATGCTGCTTGACTGACCTTACTGAATAACCGGTCATGTCATCAGGAAGCCGGGATATTACACGATCCGCATCGCCTTGTGAAGCACATCTTGTGAACACGCAGCTTCCTGATCCAGTCATCCGCGCGGTACCAAACTGGCTTAGCCAGGCAAGGTATTCAGCAATCAGCGGATGCTGACCCAGCGCCACCGCTTGCAGATCATTCCTGCAGTCGATGTCGTTGAGGCCGCGCATTTTGACTAAGGGTGTATTCCTTGTCAAGCGTTCATCTTTAAAAATCGCGGGGGTGGAAACATGCACTGGCGGATGCAGCACCACATAGGCGCAATCCGGCGTTTCGATTTCCTTCATCTGTTCGCCCACGCCTTCCACAAAGGCATTGCGGCCAAAGATAAAGAACGGCACATCGGCGCCCAGCTTCAATCCCAATTCCATCAACACCTTACGTGACAGATTGAGACCCCATAGCCGATTGAGCACCAGCAATACCGTCGCCGCATCCGAGCTACCACCACCCAGCCCGCCGCCCATGGGAATGCGCTTGTCCACGCGTAGATCCACGCCTTTTTGCACGCCCGAAAAAGTTTGTAACAAGCGTGCGGCGCGCACGGTCAGATCGGTTTCCGCGGGCACATCGGGCAACGGATTGTGATGCACGATCTGGTCATCAGGACGCAGCCGCATATGGATGGTGTCAGCCAGATCAATCAGCTGAAAAACCGATTGCAGCAAGTGATAACCATCTTCACGACGGCCCACGACGTGCAAAAAAAGATTGAGTTTGGCGGGCGCAGGGTAGGCCTGCCAGTCTTCAGATACAGAAATGCTCACGATTTACTGCCATTGCCAATCAGTAACAACGATGGTCACGGTCACCGTCGCCCGGGTTGCTTCGATGCGCTTGGGCAGTTTGCCAAATGCGCCCGCATCAACGTGGCCGGAGGTGTCGATCTCCCAGCCTGCCTGTTCAATATGACGGCCTTGTTCGGTGTCGCGAACGGCCGCGGGGGATGCCGGATCGGGCTTGCCCTGGATCCAGTAACGCAAGCCGCCCACCGGCAATTCCCAACCGGTGCGATCTTTCAGTAAATCATCGGGCGTGGCGGCCACCGTTTCTTTGCCCGCCTGATCGCGCAAATGCGCTTCTCTGCCATCAAACGTCAGCTCGGCCACGGTATTGCCCAACGGGCTGGATAAATCCAGTTGCGCCTGCTTGCCGTCATCACGCCAGGTAAAGTTGGCCAGATTGTTCTCGGAGGGCAGTTTGACCGCCACACGCCCCGTCGCCACCAGTTCACCAGCAGACCGCGGCGGCGCGGGCGGCGTGGCGCAGCCCGTCAGCACCGCCGCCGTGACGCCAGCCAGCGCCAGCGTGCGCAATGCAGTCTTCATCATTGCGTCACCGTCTTGCTGATTTCAATCACGCTTTCATTGGTCGGGTCCAGCTTTTGCGCGGCAGCCAGCACCTTGCGCGCATCGGATTTCTCGCCCTGGCGCCACAGCACCGCCGCCAGATGCGCGCCGATTTCGGCATCGGGCATCGCGGCAAACGCCTTGGTCAGCAAATCTTTGGCTTCATCAAAGCGGCCCTGGCGATAGCGCAACCAGCCCAGGCTATCCTGGATCACCGGATTGTCGGGTTCCTTGGCAATTGCTTTCTCCAGATAACCATTGGCTTCGTCGAGGCGATCGGTGCGGTTGGCCAGCGTGTAACCCAAGGCATTCAGGCCCATCACACTATCCGGCTGCAATTGTAGAAAGCGGTGCAAGTCCGCTTCGGCGGCGGGCAGATTGTGCTGCAGATCGGCCACCAGCGAGCGGTCGTACAGCAAGTCCGGCGAATCAGGCTGTTTTTTCAGCTCGTTCGACAGCGCATCCCACGCCTTGTTGTATTCCTTGGCCTCACGCCAGACCTGCGCTTCCAGCTGCGCGCGAATCACGCGTTCCTGCGGGCTAGTGGACGGCTGCGCCCGCACCAGCGCCAGCGCGTCTTCAGGCCGGCCCGCCTTCACATACAAACGCATCATGCGCTGCTGTGCAGCGTCTTTCATATCGCCATCCACGCCCTGATACCAGCTCAGCGCCGTCGCGGTCTGGCCGCGTTCTTCGGCGATCTGGCCCAGATACAAGCGCAGATTGTTGGTGGTGCGCGGGCTCTTCACCACGGCGGTGGACAAGCGCAAATAGGCGGTATCCAGATCACGCTGTTCCAGCGCCACCAGCCCCGAACCCACCAGCGCTTCCAGCATATCGGGCTGTTTGCGCAGCGCTTCTTCATACAGCTCGCGCGCTTCCTTGTACTGACGGTTGGTCACGTATTCACGTGCCAGCGTGGTTTTGATCTGGGCCGAGTCCGGGTTCTGCCGCATCGCATCTTTCAGATAATCAATGCGCGCCTGCGCCGGCTGATCATTCATCAACTGCACGCGGTACAGCACGGCCGGTTCCCACGCCGGACGCAACGATTCCGCTGCGGTCAGTTCTTTCAGCGCATCGCTTACGCGCGAGGTATTGGCATACGCCACCGCGCGGGCAAAATGCGCCTCGGGCAGGTTCAGATACGGTTGGGTGACTTCTTCGGTAAATTTGGCGGCCGCGGCGCGATCGGTGTTTTTGTCCCACAGCAGATGCATCTGCATCATGAAAGACGGTACATCCTGCGGTTTGGCTTCCAGCAAGGCTTTCAGATGCGGCTTGGCTTCTTCCAGACGGTTGGCGCGCAGCAGCAGGCTCAGCATCACTTGTTGCGGGTTTAACGCTTGCGGCGATGAATCAATCCACAACTGTGCCGAATCCAGCGCCAGGTTCAGCTGACCCGCGCCAATCGAAACCTCGGTGGCGCGACGTGCAATGCGTGGATCGTGCGTGCGTTTGGCCAGATCATTCCAGGTTTGCGCAGCCAGCGTCGGCTCGCCGCGTTGCAATGCGATATCACCCACCAGAAAACGCATCACCAGTTGGTCCGTCAGCTCCACATTGGGCAGCGGGCCGTCCTGATTGGCCTCGGCCGGGGCCGAAGCGGGTGCGCTGGCGACATTCTGAGCGGTGGCATCCGGGTGCGGCACCGTGGCGCAGCCGGCCAGCACCGCCAGACTTAACCAGAGAGGAACAACAAGCTGCTTGCGGGTAAACGGCAGGGGCATGGCACGATCCGGCAGGTAATTGTGAGAAGGTTGCTGAGCAACCCGTTATATCTATGTTTCTATTTTGAACAGACCAGCATCCCGTTAAACGGGTTCGCGCGTACGGCGGACGACCGCGGTAAGCCTTGCGGCGCCCGGGCTGACGCGTATGACCGGACCATATTAAGTTAAATTCCGCGGCCGGGGCTACTGCATGCCCAGCACGGCATGCCTGGATATGCGGCCCACCAGCCCATATATCAAACCGGCATGTGTAACCGGCCTGGTACTGTTACCCCGAACGGCCCTCACGATCCCCAAGGATAGACCCCGATGCCAGAACTGCCCGAAGTCGAAACCACGCGCCGCGGCATCGCCGACATCGTCACCGGGGCGCGGATTGAAGACGTGGTCATCCGCAACCGCAGCTTGCGCTGGCCCGTGCCCGAAGCGCTGCCCGAGCTGCTGCGCGGCCAGCGCGTACAAAAGCTGGAGCGCCGCGCCAAATATTTATTGTTTACCTTCGAGCACGGCACGCTGATCGTGCATCTGGGCATGAGCGGCAGCCTGCGCGTGGTGACGGCCGCGCGCCCGGTTGAAAAGCACGACCATATCGATCTGTTACTCGAAGACGGTCGCATCCTGCGCTACAAAGACCCGCGTCGCTTTGGCTGCATGCTGTGGCAACCGGCCGCCGCAGGGCCGCATAAACTGCTGGCCGAGCTGGGCCCCGAGCCTTTATCAGACGCTTTCGATGCCGGTTATCTCAGCGAGCAGCTCTCCCGTCGGGGTTCTGCAGTCAAGCTCGCGATCATGGATCAACATGTGGTGGTTGGCGTCGGCAACATTTATGCATCCGAAGCGTTGTTCCGCTCGGCAATCCACCCCGAGCGCGCTGCCAACAGTTTGAAAAAGCAGGAAATTGTAGCCCTGGTGGCTGCCATCAAAGCCACGCTGGCCGATGCCATTGCGGCGGGCGGCACCACCTTGCGTGACTACGTCGACAGCACCGGCAACCCCGGCTATTTTTTGCTGCAAACGTATGCCTATGGCCGCACCGATGAAGCCTGCCGCCAGTGCGGCACGCCCATCAGCGAAATCCGGCAGGGCCAGCGCGCGACGTTTTTTTGCCGCCAGTGTCAGAAATAAGCTGATAGACAGATACAAAATATATAAGGCCGCGTCGGAGTGTAATACCATGCGGCATTGCCGCAGCCTATGGCTTCAGACGCCGCAGGCTGTTGATTGGATTGTTTAAAAACAGCGTGACACACGCACGGCGCCCAACACCACAGAGTGACCGCGCCTCGCCCCGGTCGGCCGCCCGCGCAGCCGCCTGGCGCAACAAAGCATGCTTTGATAATCGGGAAAAAGATGAGCGCAGAATTTCTTCATAGCGACGCAATCGCGGTCAATGACGTCGATTCGACGGATCGCCTGGTCGGCGACTTTCAGGCCTATAGCGCCTGGCGCGGCCAGCTGTCGCAAAAAGTATCCCAGCTGTCACGCTGGCTGAACGAACAGGATCTGGAAGACGCGCAAACGCAAATGCGCATCCAGTCGCTGCTGGAAAAACTCAAGGACGACAAGCTCAACATCGCGTTTGTCGCCGAGTTTTCGCGCGGCAAATCCGAGCTGATCAACGCGATCTTCTTCGCGCATTACGGCCAACGCGTGCTGCCGTCCTCCGCCGGCCGCACCACCATGTGCCCGACCGAAATCCTGTACGACGCCAGCCGCCCGCCTTCGATCCAGTTGCTGCCCATCGAAACGCGGCTGCAAAACGTCACCACCAGCGAATACCGCCGCTACACCGACGAGTGGACCACCACCCTGCTCGACCTGGATAACGCGGAAGCCATGCTGGGCGCATTCCGTCAGGTGGGCCAGACCAAGCGCGTGCCCACCGAACTGGCCAAACAGTTTGGCCTGTATGACGAAAACGATCCGGACCAGCGCATCGCCGTCGGCGCCGATGGCCTGATCGAGATTCCGGCATGGCGCCACGCCATCATCAACTTTCCGCATCCGCTGCTCGAACAAGGTCTGGTCATTCTCGATACCCCGGGTCTGAACGCGATCGGCACCGAGCCCGAGCTGACGCTGAACCTGCTGCCCAACGCGCACGCCATCCTGTTTATCCTGGCCGCCGATACCGGCGTGACCAAGAGCGACATTGATGTCTGGCGCAACCATATCGGCAAAGCGCAAGGTGGCGCGCGCGGCCGACTGGTGGTGCTCAACAAGATTGACGGCTTGTGGGATGACCTCAAGTCCGGCGCAGAAATCGAAGGCGAAATCAGCCGCCAGGTGCAAACCACGGCCGAGTTGCTGGGCGTGCCCACCAGCCACGTTTATCCGATTTCGGCGCAGAAGGCGCTGGTGGCCAAAGTCCAGCACGACGACGCCCTGCTCGACCGCGCGCGCCTGGGCGCCCTCGAAGCCGCGTTGTCGGGCGAGTTGCTGCCAGCCAAGCAAGATATCGTGCGCGACAGCACCATCACCGAGGTCGATGACATCGTGCTGGCCACGCGCCAGATCCTGACCGCGCGCCGCACCGGCCTGCAAGAACAACTGGAAGAACTATCGCGCCTGCGCGGTAAGAACCAGGACGTGGTCGTGCAGATGATGGACAAGGTCCAGGCCGACAAACGCCACTTTGAACAAGGCCTGGTGCGCTTCCAGGCACTGCGCAGCATTTTCAGCCAGCAAACCAACCAGTTGATGAGCCTGCTGGGCATGGATGCGCTGAAAGCGGAAATCGCCCGCATCCGCGACGAAATGGAACGCACGTGGTTCTCGTTTGGCGAAGGCGGCCTGCGCGCGGTGATGGAACGCTTCTTTAAAGACACCAACGCCAACATCGCCCGCTCGGCCGAACAAGTGGCCGAAATCCAGGCCATGATGGCCGCGATGTACAAAAAGTTTAGCGAAGAACACGGCCTGGGTCAGGTGACGCCGCCGCCGTTCTCGACGCTGAAGTACCACAAGGAAATGGCGCGCCTCGAAAAATCGTTCCGCGAGCATTTCAATACCGTCAGCCACCTGCTGACCACCGGCCGCAACCGCATCACCGCCAAGTTCTTTGAAACGGTGGCCAGCCGCGTGGTCACCGTGTTCGAAGTCGCCAACCGCGACGTCGAAAACTGGCTGAAGGCCGTGATGGCGCCGATGGAAACGCAAGTACGCGAACACCAGCTGCAACTGCGCCGCCGTCTGGAAAGCATCAAACGCATCCATAAAGCCACCGACACGCTGGAAGGCCGCATCGAAGAGCTGGAAGAAATGGATACACAACTGCTGGAACAGCTCAACGAACTCGACGCCCGCCACCGCATGGTGCTGGCCGCGCTCAACACCGAAATCGTCCGCATGGCGGCCTGATTCCGGCGGCTGACGTTGGCATGGCAAAAACTCCCGCTGCGGCGGGAGTTTTTTATTGCGGCGACTGAATGTCGAACATGGACCGTACGGTGCCTTTTCCCAAGTGCCCGGATAGCAAACGCCAGTTTCCGGTTTCACGCCGCACGCGCCCGGCAACAACGGCCACTGCGATATTCAGTTGCTGCGCCAGCGTTTTAGCATCGGCCAGCGTATGGCTTTGCCGCACTGCGCTTTGCATCCAGCCGGCTTGTGGCACCAACGCTTCGAACGCCACCGCATCCGCTTCTTGCTCAATGGCATCCGCGCGTCGCATCTTGTCATCAAGGTGGTCGGCAATTTCAGGCCGCGCCTGACTTAAATGCCCTTTCAGATGTGCCAGCTCGTGCATCAGTACAAACCAGAAATGATCAAGCCGGTCATGCCGTAGCGTCAGGCCGATAACGGCATAATCCTGTTCCAGCATCGAAGCGCCATCCAACCTCGAATCGCGGAACTGCGGCTCAATGACCAACGCAATGCCCACGTTGGCCAGCCGGGCGCGTGCGCGCAAAGGCCCGTCTTCAAAACGCGAGAGCTGCGCCAGTTCGGTCAGCCATTCTGTCGTTAGCGCGCGCTCCTGCCATGGACGGACGATGTCAGTGTGCTGTGCGATGCGGCGCACCTGCGTCATCCACACCAGCAACGCATAACGGTCGAGGTCACGAACGCCGCGCTGGCCCGCAGCGGTGCGTAAAAAGCTTGGTCCAGCAGTCGGACCCGCCTTTGCAGCGCCGGGACGTTCCAGAAAAGCGGTGACCAGCTCTTCTGCCTGTTCGCGCAGCACGCGTTGCGGCGTATTGCGCGGCAGGCCGAAAAGTCCGCGTTGTTGCATCTCGGCCAGCGGAAATTTTGAATAATCCAGTTTCGGGGGACGGCTTATATCGAGCGGTTCGGCGGGCCCCAGCAGACTGAACGCTGGAATACCCAAGCTATGATGCAGGCTACGTATCATGGCCAGCGTAAGGGGGCGCTTGCGCGCCAGCAATTCCGAGGCGCGATTGGCCCCGCCGACATAGGGCGCAAGGTCTTTCTGCGTCATCCCCATCTGCTCCATGCGGAATTCGATGGCGCCGATCGGATCAACCACCGGCGTAGGGCTGTGTTTGCGCTCGTAATCCTCGATCACCAGCATCAGCAGTTCCATACGGTCGCGATCCGCCGGATTGTTCTCAAGCATCATCTGATTAAGCAGCCGCCCGGCCGCCAGGCACTCTGCCTCGGTCTTGATGATTTTGATCGTGTCCAATATGCATTCCCCCGGCTGCCACTCTAAAAACACTGCCTGTCCTACTGGGCGTGCGTCCCCACCCAATCAATGCTCACTACGCCGTCCCGATAAAACACGATGACCACCAGACGATAGTTATTGCTTTTGATATTGAAGATCACCCGGTTGCCCGCTAAAAAATCGACATGCGAAAAGCGATCCTTGATGTCTTGCGGCCGCTTCCAGTCCGCGTGTTCAACTTCGACCCGCCAGAACGCCAACGCGGCGCGGACGTCCGCATGTTCGCGCTGGAATTTGTCCAGTATCGAAGTGTTGATTAACCGCATGAATCGGGCCGCCAGGAAGATCGTTGGTGCGGCATGATCATTCCCGATACGGGAACCATCAATGTAACAAACACCTCGCAGCCGCGTCGCCAATTTCGGGTTGCGTAATGCGCCCACCTGTCGCCGCAGGCTTCTCCCCCCGCCCCCGCGCCGTTATCATCCCGAACATTCGTTCTACATCCGCCTTCCGCACCTGGCATGCTGCCCGCGCTTCCCAACCCGTTTTATTACCTCGACAATTTTCGTGTGCTGCTCAACTGGATCAGCGCGCGTTATGCCGATTTGCTGCTGCCCGCCGAGCTGGCGTTTGTCGATGGTTTTGCGCGCTTGCCACATGCGTCGCAGGCTTTGCTGGTGCGCATGGTGATGCGTAAAGGCGAGTGGTTTCGCGCGGGCAAGCTCAACTATGCGGAGATCGGCGACACCCGTGCTGCCGCGCAGCCCTTGCTGGCGGCGGGCTGGATCAGCGCCGATCCGCTGCTGACGCTGGCCGAAGTCGCGCCGTTGTTAACGCGTGCCGAGGTGTTGTCGCAATTGCCGCCGCAGGCTTCGACGGCGCGGCTGGCCAAAGATGCACTGGTTGCCGCCTGGGCCGACATCGCGCCCGAGGCCCAATCCTTCAGCCAGTGGTATCCGCCAGACACGCTGTACCAGCTTGATCTGCGCCCTTTATGTGATCGCTTGCGGCTGATGTTTTTTGGCAATCTGCGTCAAGACCTCAGCGAATTTGTATTGGCCGAGTTAGGCGTATATCGCTACGAAAAAGTCGATATCCCGGCCGAAGCGCGCGTGTTCCGCAGCCGCGCCGATGTGGATCACTACCTGTATCTGCACGACTGCCGTTCCCGCTTTGAAGACGGCGCGCCGTGTGAAGAAATCGCCGCCTTGCTCACCAACCTGCAACTGGATAACCCATGGCTGGAAGAGCGCCGTGGCCGCGTTTTGTACGCTTTGGGCCAGCAGTTTGAACGCCAGGCCGCATGGGACGACGCCGCCCGCATGTATGCGCTCAGCATTGATCCGTCCGCGCGCGTGCGCACCGTGCGGGTACTGGAACGCCAAGGCCGTCACGCCGAAGCGCTGCACGCGGCGCACGCCTTGTTAAATCACCACGATTGCGATGAGGTCAGCGTGCAGCAATTGCATCGCATGTTGCCGCGACTGCAGCGCGCCACTGGTGCGCCCATCATCCGCAAAAGCCGCAAGGCGGCCGTCGAGCGCATCGACCTGTGTCTGCCGCAGCCGCCCGCGCCGTTAACGGTGGAACATGCCGTGGTAGCGCATCTGCATTGCGACGACGCGCCGGTCATGTACGTCGAAAACACGCTGATCAACGCCTTGTTTGGCTTGTTGTGCTGGCCTGCGTTATTTGCGCCGATTGCCGGGGCGTTTTTCCATCCGTTTCATTTCACGCCCGCCGATCTGGCCAGCCCGCATTTCCGCCAGCGGCGCCAGGCTTTGTTTGATGCCGCCCTGGCCCAGCTGGAAAGCGGCCAGTACGTGGAAACCATCCGCCAACGCTTTATCGAGAAAGCCGGCATCCAGAGTGGCTTTGTCGCGTGGTCCGTCATCGATCAAACCCGGCTGGATCTGGCGCTGGATTGCCTGCCCGCCGCGCATTTGCGCCTGTGGTTTGAGCGCATGTTGTGCGACATCACCACCAATCGCTCGGGCTTTCCCGATCTGGTGCAGTTCTGGCCCAGCGAGCGCCGCTATCGCATGATCGAAGTCAAAGGCCCCGGCGACCGGCTGCAAGACAACCAGACGCGCTGGCTTAACTACTGCCTCGACCACGGGATGCCGATGGCCGTGTGTTATGTGACGTGGGCATGAGCGCACCCGAGCCGCTAGTCGCCAGCCACATCGGCCCGATCTATCAGGTGGCGGTGCGCGAGCTGTGCGAATTTACCGCCAAGCAAGGCGATCTGGATGTGCGCTTTACCCCGGCGCCCAGCGCCAGCGAAGGCATGGCGGGCCACACCACCGTCGCCGGGCGCCGGCCCAATGGTTATGAACGCGAAATTACCCTTACCGGCCAATACGGCCCGTTGCACTTACGCGGTCGCGCCGATGGTTACGATGCCGCGCGCAATCAGCTGGAAGAAATCAAAACCCATCGCGGCGATCTGAGCCGCCAGCCGGAAAACCACCGGCATCTGCATTGGGCGCAGGCGCGCATTTACGGCTGGTTGCTGTGCCAGCAGCGCGGGCTGGAAGAACTGAACGTGGCGCTGGTGTATTTCGATATCGTCAGCCAGAAAGAAACCGTGCTGAGCGAACGCCACAGCGCCGCCGCGCTGGAAGCGTTTTTTAACGAGCAATGCGCCGCCTTCCTCGCCTGGGCCGAGCAAGAACTGGTACATCGGCGCACACGCGATGCCGCCCTGGCGCAACTGAGCTTTGCCCATGCGCAATTCCGCCCCGGCCAGCGCGATCTGGCCGAAGCCGTTTTCAAAGCTGCCAGCACCGGCCGCTGTTTGCTGGCGCAAGCGCCCACCGGCATCGGCAAAACGCTGGGCACGCTGTTCCCGTTGTTGAAGGCGTGCGCAGCGCAAGGGCTGGATAAAGTGTTCTACCTGGCGGCGCGCACGCCGGGGCGGCAACTGGCGCTGGATGCCATGTACACGCTCAAGGCGCAGCCGGTACGCACGCTGGAACTGGTGGCGCGCGATAAAGCCTGCGTTTACCCCGATCGCGCCTGCCATGGCGGTTCTTGTCCGTTGGCGCAGGGCTTTTACGATCGCTTGCCCGCCGCCCGCGCCCATGCGCTGCAACCCGGGTTAAAAGAAGCGGGCAGCCTGACTCAGGCGCGCATCCAGCAAGTCGCCGCCGCGCATGAAATCTGCCCCTATTACCTGAGCCAGGAACTAACGCGCTGGGCCGATGTGGTGGTGGGCGATTACAACTATTTTTTTGATAGCAGCGCGCTGCTCTACGCGCTGACGCAGCGCAACCAGTGGCAAGTGGGCGTGCTGGTGGATGAGGCGCACAACCTGGTCGAGCGCGGTCGCGGCATGTACAGCGCCAGTCTGGACCAGGCCACCTTGAAGGATGTGCGCAAACACGCGCCCGCGCCGCTTAAACGTTCGCTGACCCGCGTGGCCAACGCCTGGCGCAAAACCCTGCCGGAAACCGCCGCGCCGTATACCGAGCTGGGCGATCCGCCTTCCACGCTAACCAGCGCGCTGCAAGAAGCCATCGCCGCCATCACCGAATACCTGACCGGCGCCGAGCAAGGCGCGGACAGCACGTTGCAGCGCTTTTACTTTGATGCGCTGCGGTTTACTGCGCTGGCCGACAGCTTTAGCGAGCATTCGCTGTTTGATGCCACGCAGGACGGCCGCAACAGCAGCCTTAATCTGCGCAACGTGGTGCCTGCGCCGTTTTTACGCACGCGCTTTGCCGCGGCACGCAGCGTGACGCTGTTTTCCGCCACCTTGTCGCCGCATCATTATTTTTCCGGCTTGCTGGGCTTGCCCGATAACCACGTCTGGCTGGATGTGCCCGCGCCGTTCAGCCCGGACCAGGTGGATGTGCGGATCGCGCCACATATCTCGACCCGCTACACGCATCGCGCCGCGTCAGTCGCGCCCATCGTGCAATTGATTGGCGAACAATACGCACGCCAACCCGGCAACTATCTGGCGTTCTTCAGCAGCTTTGAATATCTGCAGCAAGTAGCCGATGCCTTTGATGTGGGCCAGCCCGACATCCCGTACTGGCGGCAAGACCGCGGCATGGATGAAGCCAGTCGCACCCGCTTTATCGACCGCTTTGAAGACGGCGGCCGCGGCGTGGGCTTTGCGGTACTGGGTGGCGTGTTTGGCGAGGGCATCGATCTGCCGGGCGACCGTTTGATCGGCGCATTCGTCGCCACGCTGGGCCTGCCGCAAGTCAATGCCATCAACGAGCAAATCCGCCAGCGCATGCACGTACTGTTTGGTGCGGGCTACGACTATGCCTATACCTGGCCCGGCATGCAGAAAGTGGTGCAAGCTGCGGGCCGTGTCATCCGCACGCCACATGACAAAGGCACCATCCACCTGATTGACGACCGCTTTGGCCGCGCCGAAATCCAGGCTTTGTTTCCCAGCTGGTGGCCCGCGCCGCGCTAGCCCATCGGCCTTGTCAGACATCCACCTTCATGCGGATGGCCCGGCGTGCGACATACGTTAACGTGTTCTTCAGCCAGATTTGGCAACGGGCGCGGCAACGGAGCAACATCCCCATGGCCGCCAGCGCGCCTGAGCGTCCTGCGCCGGGATGACCTTCCGCTGACGCGCCGCTGGCTGGCTGGTCGGGCAATCCCCGGCTGCCGGCCAGCAACCCCTCACCCAGCGTCCGAGCCCCCACTATGACCGCACTGTCTGCACTGGATCTCGCCCGCATCCAGTTTGCGTTTACCGTTTCGTTTCACATTATTTTTCCGGGTCTGTCGATCGGGCTGGCCAGCTATCTGGCGGTGCTGGAAGGGCTTTGGCTTAAAACGCAGAACCCGCTGTATCGCAACCTGTATCTGTTCTGGAGCAAGGTGTTTGCGGTCGGCTTTGCCATGGGCGTGGTGTCCGGCGTGGTGATGAGCTACGAGTTCGGCACCAACTGGAGCCGCTTCTCCACCTTTGCCGGCGCCATCACCGGGCCCTTGCTGGCGTACGAAGTGATGACGGCGTTTTTTCTGGAAGCCGGCTTTCTCGGCATCATGCTGTTCGGCTGGACCCGCGTGGGCCCCAAGGCCCACTTTGGCGCGACGCTAGCGGTGGCCGTGGGCACGCTGATCTCGACGTTCTGGATTCTGGCCTCCAACTCGTGGATGCACACGCCCGCCGGTTACGCCATCGAAGCGGGCCGGGTGGTGCCACGCGACTGGCTGGAGATCATCTTTAACCCGTCGTTTCCGTACCGGCTGGTGCATATGACGCTGGCCGCGTTTATCGAAACCGCGTGCATCGTCGCTGCCAGCGGCGCGTGGCATTTGCTGCGCGGGCGCGACGACGCCGCCATCCGCAAAATGTTTGGCATGGCGCTGGGCATGTTGCTGGTCACCACGCCGATCCAGGCGTTGGTGGGCGACGCGCACGGCATCAATACGCGCGAACACCAGCCCGCCAAAATCGCCGCCATCGAAGGCCTGTGGGAAACCGAAACAGGCGGCACCGCGCTTAATCTGATCGGCTTTCCTGATATGGCGGCGGAAACCACGCATTACGCGCTGCAAATTCCGCATCTGGGCAGCCTGATCCTCACTCACAGCTGGGATGGCGAAATCAAAGGCCTGAAAGAATTTGCGCCACAAGACCGACCCAATTCGCTGATTGTGTTCTGGTCGTTCCGCATCATGGTGGGGCTGGGCGTGCTTACCATCCTGGCGGCGGCGGTGGGTTTGCTGTTGCGGCGCATGGGCAAGCTGCATCAAAGCCGCTGGTATCTGCGTTGGATGGTGCTGATGGGGCCCGCTGGCATGATCGCTTTGCTGATGGGCTGGATCACCACCGAAGCCGGTCGCCAGCCGTGGGTGGTGTACGGCTTGCTGCGCACGCGCGACGCGGTGTCGCCGGTGTCGGCGCAGCAGGTGGGCGTGTCGCTGCTGATTTTTGTGGTGGCTTATACGCTGGTGTTTGGCACCGGCATCTATTACTTGCTCAAGCTGTTGCGCACCGGCCCGCAGCTGGAAGACACGCACAAAGAAGCGCAACAGACCAACCGCAGCGTCGCCAGCCAGGGTCGCAACCCGATTGCGGCGGTCGATCAAGATATCGAGGAATAAGCCATGGAGCTCAATCTGGCGACCGTCTGGGCCGGCATCATTGCCTTGGGCGTGTTTATTTATGCGGTGATGGATGGTTTTGATCTGGGCATCGGGCTGCTGTTTGCGTTCTTCCCCGACCAGCACGACCGCGATGTGATGGTGAATACCGTGGCCCCGGTGTGGGACGGCAACGAAACGTGGCTGGTGATGGGCGGCGCGGCCTTGTTTGCGGCGTTTCCGGTGGCGTATTCCACCATCCTGCCCGCGCTGTACTTGCCGCTGATCTTGATGCTGACGGGGCTGATTTTCCGTGGCGTGGCGTTTGAAATCCGGCTAAAGGCCACACGCACGCGGCCATTGTGGGATCTGGCATTTATGGGCGGCTCGGCCGTGGCGACGTTCTTTCAGGGCGTGGCGCTGGGCACGTATCTGCAGGGTATTCCGATCACCAATAACCAGTTTGCCGGCGGCAGCTTTGATTGGGTTTCGCCGTTTTCGATCTTTACCGGCATGGCGCTGATGATGACGTACTCGCTGCTCGGCTGCGCCTGGCTGTTGATGAAGACCGACCACAAGTTGCAGCAACGCATGTTTGTGCTGATGAAGCCGCTGACGCTGATCCTGTTGCTGGTGATCGCCATCGTCAGCCTGTGGACGCCGCTGGCCGACCGCGCCGTGTATGCGCGCTGGTTTACGCTGCCCAATCTGTTCTACTTTTTGCCGGTGCCGATTCTGGTGCTGGCGTGTGTGTTCGGTATCTGGCGCGCGGTGGACAAGGGCAACGACAAGCTGCCGTTTTTGCTGGGGCTGGCGCTGATGGGGCTGGGCTATTCGGGCTTTATCATCAGCATCTGGCCCAATGTGGTGCCGCCCTCGCTGACGTTTGAACAAGCCGCCGCGCCGCATTCCAGCATGGCGTTTGCGCTGGTGGGCGCGGTGATCATTATTCCGATCATCTTGCTGTACACCGGGCTGGGCTATTGGGTGTTCCGCGGCAAGGTACGCCACGGCGACGAGGGCTACCACTGATGCGAACCGGCACCCGACGCATGCTCTGGGCCGTGGCGCTATGGCTGGGCGGCGTGCTGGCCGCCACACTGGTCTGGGCCATCGTCCGCGGCGCCACGCTACTGCTGGTGCCATAGGGTGGGTCAAGACCCACCATTCAAAGCTCTGAAGAAGAATGCAGCGTTCTGGTCAACCACATTGAAGGGTGGGTCTAGACCCACCCTATGCGCAGCGACCGGGCGGGTGTCACCGTCCGCAGCGCCGAGTGGGCCCCATAGGGTGGGTCAAGACCCACCATTCAAAGCCCTTAAGAAGAATGCAGCGTTTCTGGTCAACCACATTGAATGGTGGGTCTAGACCCACCGTATGCGCAGCGACGGGCGGGTGTCACCGTCCGCAGCGCCAAGCTGGCCCCATAGGGTGGGTCGAGACCCACCATTTAAAGCCCTGGAAAAGAATGCTGCGTTCTGATCATCCACTTTGAATGGTGGGTCTAGACCCACCGTATGCGCAACGACGGGCGGGTGTCACCGTCCGCAGCGCCAAGCTGGCCCCATAGGGTGGGTCGAGACCCACCTATCAAAGCCGAGGAGAAGAATACAGCGTTCTAATCATCCACTTTGAATGGTGGGTCTTGACGGGTACGCCGAGTCACACCCTATGCGAACGTGGCCGGGCGGGCGTCGCGTCCAGACCCGGCCAGATCGCTAATGCTGTTGCCCAATCTGTTTGCTCACGGCGGCGGGGCTTTCGTATTGCTGGTCGGGCAGATGTTCCAGCATATCCAGCGTCTGCTCATCCGCCTGGTGTTTGCGCGCCTGCTCGATAATCTCGGCGCGGCTGGCGGGGTAGTCGACGCCGCCCAGAAAGCGTTGCGCCTGGATGGGATTGGGTTTGCGTTCGTTGGCGGGCTCGCTGCGCGGGGGGTTCTGCATGGACATGGTGGGGCTCCTTGAACGACATGAAAGACACTCCCACCGTACGCCCCCCACCCCGCGCTGCCTGACCTGCCCTTGCTGAAATCCCTGTCAGACGCTGGCCGGACGCGAGTATCCTGCTGCGATCAAATCGAAGGAAGCCACCATGTCTATCCTGCTGGAAATCTGCGCCGGTTCAGTCACCTCGTGCCTGGCGGCGCAAGACGGCGGCGCGGGCCGCGTCGAGTTTTGCGACAACCTGCTGGAGGGCGGCACCACGCCGTCTTATGGCGCCATCGCCAGCGCGCGCGACAAATTATGGATATTGCTCAACGTCATCATCCGGCCCCGTGGCGGCGACTTTCTGTATTCCGATGTCGAGTTTGAAGTGATGGAACGCGATATCCTGGCCTGCAAAAAAATCGGCGTGGATGGCGTGGTGATTGGCCTCTTGACCGCCGATGGCGAAATCGACGTGGCGCGCACCCAACGCCTGGTGGAACTGGCCGCGCCGATGCAGGTGACGTTCCACCGCGCTTTTGATGTGGCGCGTGATCCGCTCAAAGCGCTGGAAGACATCATCGCCACCGGCTGCAACCGCCTGCTGACTTCGGGGCAAGAAGCCAATGCACTGGAAGGCGCTGATCTGATCGCCCAACTGCGCGCCGCGGCAGGCGACCGGCTGGTGGTGATGCCAGGCGCGGGCGTACGCGTTAACAATATCGCCGAACTGGTGACGCGCACCGGCTGCGTGGAATACCACACCTCGGGCCGCGCGCCGTTTGCCAGCGGCATGCGTTATCGCAACGAGCGCGTGAAGATGGGTGGCCCCGGCCAGGACGAGTATTCGATCGTCGAAACCTCGGCCGAACTGGTGCGACAGATTCTGACCAATGCGCGCACCGCCGCAGGCGAAATCGACGCGCCGGGCGCTTAATCCGCTGCGCTGTCGCCGCCTTGCTGGGCAATCAGCAGTTCGGTCAGTTGTTCGGCCGGCAAGGCGGGATGGTAGTAGTAGCCCTGAATCAGATTGCAGCCCAGGTCGGTTAAAAACTCGGCCTGCGCTGCGGTTTCGACGCCCTCGGCAATCACGCCCAAGCCCAGGTTTTGCGCAATCTGCACCATGGAACGCACCAGCGCCACATCGCGGCTGTTGTCCGGCAAACCCTGCACAAACGTGCGGTCTATCTTGAGCAAGTCGATCTGGAAATGCTGCAGATACGACAAGTTGGAATAGCCGGTCCCGAAATCATCGAGCGCAAAGCGCAGGCCGGACTCGCTGAGCGCGGCCAGCATTTGCGTCATGCGCTCGTTATCGCGCATCAAAATGGTTTCGGTCATTTCCAGTTCCAGCTGCTGCGGCGGCACCTGCCATTGCGCCAGATGCGCCAGCAAACTGTCGGCAAAGCCGCTGCGCAATTGCAGGCCGGACACATTAATGGCCAGGCGCGGCAAATGCAGGCCTTGCGCGCGCCAGGTCGCCAACTGGCGCAAACCTTGCTGCAGCACCCAATCGCCGATTTGCACGATCAGGCCGGTTTCTTCAGCAAACGGAATAAACAATCCCGGCGAAATCAACCCTTTCTCGCGATGCCGCCAGCGAATCAGCGCTTCCGCGCCCACAATGCGCTGCGTGCGCACATCGTATTGCGGCTGGTAATGCAATTCGAATTCACGCCGATCCAGCGCAAAGCGCAAATCGGTTTCCAGCTTGATGCGCTCCAGCGAGCGGCGATTCATTTCGCTGGAATAAAACAACACATCATGATTGCCCTGACGCGCGCGATACATGGCGACGGCGGCTTCGTTAATCAGCCGTTCGGTTTCCTGTGCGTCGTCTGGATAAACCGAAATACCGATATGCGCCGATAACATCACCGATTGGGTTTGCCCATCCAGCGCCAGTTCAAACGGCTCAGCCAGCGCATGCAACACGCGGCGCGCCACCACGCCCGCGTCTTCGCGCTGTTCGATGTCAAACAGCGCGATATAAAACTCATCCGCGCCAAAGCGCGACACCACGTCTTCTTCGCGCAGGCATTCACGGATGCGCGCGGATAAATCCACCAATAAACGATCCGCAATGGCGTGGCCAAACGAATCATTAATGTCCTTAAAACCGGACAAGTTAAAACATAACAATGCGCCGTGCTGTTTATTGCGGCGCGCTTCGGCCAGGGCCTGTTCGATTAGCGAAAACAACATGGCGCGATTGGGCAATGTGGTTAACGCATCGTAATAAGCCAACTGGTGGATTTGTTTCTCGGCGGCTTTGCGCTCGGTTAAATCGGAGAAAACGGCCAGGTAATGCGTAATTTCGCCCACCTGATTGCGCACGCTCGATAGCGCCAATGCCAGCGGGTAACTGGTGCCATCCAGCCGTGTATCCCATAACTCGCCTTCCCAATGGCCGGTGGCTTGCAATGAGGCCTGCATCAAGGAATAGACGCGTGTATCGGACGCCAATGCGGCAAAGAAAGTAGGCTGTTGCCCGCGCGCAATGGCGGTGGGAATGCCGGTAATACGCTGGAAAGCGTGATTGACGCGCACGATGCGCTGCTGCAAATCCACAATCACCACCGCATCGCTGGCTTGTTCAAACACCAGGCCAAACAGACGGTTTTTTTCTTCGGCTTCGAGGCGATCGGTAATGTCGCGCACGTAACCCATCATATGCAGTGGCGCGCCCTGGTCATCGCGCACCAGCGACAAATGCATGCTGGCCCAGAAGGTCTCGCCGTTTTTGCGGCGGCGTTTGACTTCCATTTCGCCGCTGCCTTGCGTCAACACCGTGTTGAACAACTCGGCGTCATGATCATCTTCGTCGGCGTACACCACCAGGATGTGTTTGCCGATGATATCGGCCGCTTCATAACCAAACAGCCGCGCCGCGCCACGGCTCCAGGCCAGCACATAGCCGTCCAGATCCAGCGTGATCACCGAGGCATCGAGCGAAGCCAGTAAGGGCTGGGGCGATAGGGGAACTGGCGTCATGCCATGCTCCGCGCCAGTTGCGAGACCCAGGCCAGCGTCGCCACTTCGGTATGTCGCCATTCCACGCTGTGCGCGGCGGACCATTGCGCCAGCGCGGTCAGGTCAGCGGCTTCCAGTTGCGGCATACGCGCCAGCGCCGCGCCCAGTTCGCCAGCGCCCTCCAGCAAGGCGCGCATCAGCAGCGGGTCCAACGGCAAATCGCCCAGCAAAGCGGGCAACGGTTCGCCAAACAGCACATCCAGGCACGACAACATGCCCGCCAGAAACGCGGCATCGGCCGATACGCCGCCCAGCCAGCCCGCGGCAGCCCAGCTTTCCAGCCGGCGCGCACGCAGCGCCACCAGCAATAACAACGGCGGCACGCCGCCATCGGGTACGTATTGTTCTGCGTACAACAACAGCTGCAACCAGCGCCGCAACTGGCGGCGGCCCAGCACCGCAATCGCCTGATGCAGGCTTTGCGCCTTGCGCGTACCCGATACCGCCACCGAGTTCACCAGGCGCAACAAGCGCAACACCAACTGCGGCGAGCGCGCGAATACGGCCTCCAGTTCCTCGGTATCGGCATCCGAAACAATCAGGCTAAGCAGTTGCAACAACACCGGTTGCGCCGGATTACGCGACGCGGTTTGCGTGGCTTGGCCGGTGCGCGGCCATGGCCCGGTGCACCAGACATCCTGCGGCAAGCCTTGCGCGATGCCGGTTTGCACCACGCCACTGACCAATGCGGGCGCGGGCGGGGTATGCGTGGCGGATAAACGCCGGGCGCCATTTACCAGCAGGGCGTCGGGCGGCAACAAGGCGTGGATGCCTTTGGGCAGGGCATCCGGCGCAATGCCATCGGCCGCACCCGGCTCGGGCTGCCAGTACACCGGCCATGCGGTCAGGTCTTGTTGCGCCAGCATCGCCGCCAGATCTTGCAACTGTGACGCCGGGCAATGCGCTCGCAAGGCCACCCACGCCCCATCGCTGCGCCAGACTGGTTCCAGTAAAAACGGGGCGGTGAGGTCTTCCATAAGTCTTGAGGGTGGTCCTGGTGGGTGAGCCGTATGCACAGAGCATAATCTGACTACATTAACGAACGCTAATGCAGTCGACAAGCTTCAACGGCATTGCACCGTGTACGTTAGTGCATCGCGTTACATTTTGCGGGTAAAACAAAACGGTCCAGCAGGACCGTTTTGTAGGCACGAGACAAACGTCGGTTTATCCCGGTACGGACGGCGCCAGCGCCGCCCGTGTACGCCACCGGGATCAGTAGCGGTAGTGCGCCGGCTTGAACGGGCCGTTTTTCGGCACGCTGATATACGCGGCTTGTTCGTCGCTCAGTTCGGTCAGGTTGGCGCCGATCTTGGCCAGATGCAGCCGCGCAACCATCTCGTCCAGATGCTTGGGCAGCACGTACACGCCCACCGGATATTGCTCGCGCTTGGTAAACAGTTCGATTTGCGCCAGCACCTGGTTGGCAAACGAATTGGACATCACAAACGACGGGTGACCGGTGCCGCAACCCAGGTTAACCAGGCGGCCTTCGGCCAGCAGGATGATGCGCTTGCCGTCCGGGAACACGATGTGGTCGACCTGCGGCTTGATGTTGTCCCACTCGTACTGACGCAGCGACGCCACTTCGATTTCGCTGTCAAAGTGACCGATATTGCAAACGATGGCGTTGTTGCGCATGGCTTTCATGTGCTCATGCTTGATCACGCCGACGTTGCCGGTGGTGGTGACAAAGATGTCGGCCTGGCCGGCGACGTCATCCATACGCACCACGCGGTAGCCTTCCATGGCGGCTTGCAAGGCGCAGATCGGGTCAATTTCAGTGACCCACACGGTAGCGCCCAGGCCACGCAGCGATTGCGCGCAACCCTTGCCCACATCGCCATAACCCAGCACCACCGCCACTTTGCCCGCGATCATCACGTCGGTAGCGCGCTTGATGCCGTCTACCAGCGATTCGCGGCAGCCGTACAGGTTGTCGAACTTGGATTTGGTGACCGAATCGTTGACGTTGATGGCCGGGAAAGCCAGCTTGCCTTGCTCGTGCATCTGGTACAGACGATGCACGCCCGTGGTGGTTTCTTCGGTGACGCCCTGGATTTGCGCCAGACGCGTGGAGTACCACTTCGGATCTTTGGCTACCTGCGCCTTGATCGCGGCGTACAGCACGGTTTCTTCTTCGTTGGTGGGGTTGGCCACCACGGACAGGTCGGATTCGGCCCGCGCGCCCAGATGCAGCAGCAGCGTGGCGTCGCCGCCGTCATCCAGAATCATGTTGGCGTATTCGCCATTGGGCCATTCAAAGATCTGGTGGGTGAAGGCCCAGTATTCTTCCAGCGATTCGCCCTTGAACGCGAACACCGGCGTACCCACGCCGTTGTGCCCATTGGCCGCGATACCGGCGGCGGCATGGTCTTGCGTCGAGAAGATATTGCACGACGCCCAACGCACTTCGGCGCCGAGCGCTTGCAGCGTCTCGATCAGCACGGCGGTCTGGATGGTCATGTGCAGCGAACCGGCAATGCGCGCGCCTTTCAGCGGCTGGCGGCCAGCGGCTTCATCACGCACGGCCATCAGGCCAGGCATTTCGGTTTCTGCGATACGGATTTCCTTGCGGCCCCAGTCGGCCAGCGACAGGTCGGCAACTTTGAAATCGGAGAATTTGCTATCAGCCACAGCGTTCATCTGAACGTCCTTTACGATGTGGCCGGTCTGGGCAGGGATGGCGGTACGCACACCTGAAGCCCGTGTCCGGCACGGTTTGATCAGGTGAGCGCCGTTGAGAATTCCGGGCCTGGGGCATGGCTGGATCACAACCACAACTTGCAGCGCTCCCCGGAAGTGGCGGGATTATAGCCAAAACCATGACATTGGTCTGTAGGCCGTGGCTGGGCGGGCGGCTTGATCCGCATCAATCGCTGCGACCTTAGCGCTCGGGTTGAGGCACTGCGGCGGTCTACGCTGGCGCTTTTGCCGGAGGGAGCAATGTCGCGTTATTTACGCTTGCGACGCGGTGGTGCGGTTTCGTTTTTTACGGTCAATCTGGAAGACCCGTCTCGGGACTTGCTGACCCGTCATGCGCGGGGGCTGGGCATTGCGGTCAGAACCGTGCGGGATAAGCATCCATTTACGGTGCATGCGTGGGTGCTGATGCCCAATCACCTGCATTGCGTGCTGGAGCTGCCACCGGCGGATGATGATTTCGGGGTTCGCTGGCGGCTGATCAAAAGCGTGTTCTCGCGATCACTGCCCATGGACGAAGCACGTTCCCCCAGCCGCGCCAACCGTGGCGAACGCGGCAACTGGCAGCGTCGGTATTGGGAACATCGCATCGAAAACCCGCAAAACCTGCGCGCGCACATCGACTATGTACATATCAATCCGATCAAGCACGGCTATGTAACCCGACTCGCAGACTGGCCATGGTCCACGTTCCACCGCTACGTCGCGCAAGGCCTCTACCCCCCAGACTGGGCAGGACCCCTGTAGGGTGTGACTCGGCGTCCCCGTCAAGACCCACCATTCAAAGTGGATGACCAGAACGTTGCATTCTTCTCCACGGCTTTGATGGGTGGGTCTAGACCCACCATTCAAAATGGATGACCAGAACGCTGCATTCTTCTTCACGGCTTTGATGGGTGGGTCATGACCCACCCTATCACCGCCACGCTAACGCTCCACCCCATAGGGTGTGACTCGGCGTCCCCGTCAAGACCCACCATTCAAAGTGGATGACCAGAACGCTGCATTCTTCTTCACGGCTTTGATGGGTGGGTCATGACCCACCCTATCACCGCCACGCTAACGCTCCACCCCATAGGGTGGGTCAAGACCCACCTTTCAAAGTGGATGACCAGAACGCTGCATTCTTCTCCACGGCTTTGATGGGTGGGTCATGACCCACCCTATAAGATTGCGCGTTGTGGTAGCCGTGTTGCGTCGCGATGGCCGGTGGTTGCCTTGCCCGCATCCCATGCGCATAATCCGCCCGTCGTGCAGGAGAGTGTCGATGCCCGCAATGGGCCGGCCGCCGAAGGCGCAAGCGCACCCGCAATCGCTCAGGCAAAAGGACTGTACGACCGCTGGCCCTCCGGGCTGGAAAAAACTCTGAAGAGCGGCGCGGAAATTACGCGCACACCGAAGGGGCTAAGGGGCGGCAACTGCGCCCTGAAAATCTCAGGTGCCAGGACAGAGGGGTGTAGAGCAATGCCCAAACTCTACATACCGGATGCCCCTGATGACGCTACGCACCACGCCGCTGTACCAGTCCCATATCGATGCCGGCGCCAAGATGGTCGATTTTGCCGGTTGGTCGATGCCTATCCATTACGGCTCCCAACTTAAAGAACACGAAATCGTGCGCGCCGATGCGGGCGTGTTTGACGTATCGCATATGGTGGTGCTCGACATCACCGGCAGCGACGCCCAAGCCTGGTTGCAACGCATTCTGGCCAACGACGTGGCCAAGCTCGGCTTTGTCGGCAAGGCGCTGTATTCCGGCCTGCTGACCGAAGACGGCACCGTCATCGACGATCTGATCGTGTATCTGGCGCAAGACGGCTATCGCATGGTGGTGAACGCCGGTACGCGGGACAAGGATCTGGCCTGGCTGCAACAGACCAGCGCCGGCACCAATGTGCAACTGAAAGTACGTGACGATCTGGCGATGCTGGCCGTGCAAGGCCCGACCGCCATCGACAAAGTCTGTGCCATCAAACCCGCCTGGGCCGAGCATATCCGCGCGCTCAAAGTGTTCCAGGGTTTGCCGTTTGGCGAGTGGTTTGTGGCCCGCACCGGTTACACCGGCGAAGACGGCCTGGAAATCATGGTGCCCGCCGCTGAAGCCCCTCCGTTCTTTGCCCAGTTGCTGGCCGGTGGCGTGGCCCCGATCGGCCTGGGCGCGCGCGACACCTTGCGTCTGGAAGCCGGCATGAATCTGTACGGCCACGATATGGACGAAAGCATCAGCCCGCTGCAAGCCGGCATGGGCTGGACCATTGCATGGGAACCTGCCAGCCGCGACTTTATCGGCCGCAAAGCGCTGGAAGCGCAGAAAGCCGCGGGCGTGACGCACAAGCAAGTCGGCCTGGTGCTGGATGGCCGCGGCGTGTTGCGTGAAGGCATGAAAGTGCTCACCGAACACGGCGAAGGCGTCATCACCAGCGGCACCTTCTCGCCCACGCTCAAACAATCCATCGCCATTGCCCGCGTGCCGTCAGCCACCGCTGATGCCGCAGAGGTCGACCTGCGTGGCACACTGACGCCCGTGCGCGTGATCAAGCTTCCTTTCGTGCGCCAAGGCAAGAAGGTGTTTGACTAAAATTCAAGCAATCCGACCGTGGGCACGGCCGGATCGCAAGTGGCTTTAATGCCCGGGCGCTGCGGCGTTCGGGCTTCCTGATCGATCCAAATACAGAGAGAGACCCCAACCATGCTGGATATCCCTGCAGAACTGAAATACGCCGCGAGCCACGAGTGGGCGCGCACCGAAGCTGACGGCACCGTCACCATCGGCATCACTCACCATGCCCAGGAACTGCTGGGCGATCTGGTGTTTGTCGAGCTGCCCAAAGTGGGCGCGGTGCTGGCCAAAGACGAACAAGCGGGCGTGGTCGAATCGGTAAAAGCCGCATCCGACATCTACGCGCCGTTTGCTGGCGAAGTGATCGAAGTGAACCCGGCGCTGGAAGCCTCGCCCGAAATCGCCAATACCGAGCCGTACACCAGCGGCTGGTTCTTCAAGATGAAGCCGGCCACCCCGGCCGATGTCGACGCGCTGTTGTCGGCTGACGAATACGCCAAAGAACTGGGCGCGTAATTCGCCCGCAGCGGCGGGCGGATATAAAGCCCGAATCCGTTTAAGGGCTGTCGCAGTGTAGTCAGCTTGCATACCGCCGGAACGCAGGAACCGGAGTGGCCGTTTGGGCCATGAGGATTCTGAGTACCGCCGGGATGCGAGATGGCTGCGCTGCGGCGGCCCAAGCTATACCCTTGCCCTTGCCCGGATACGAAATGACGCTCTCAGAACTGTTTAACCATGACGATTTCATCAATCGCCATATCGGCATTGATGATCAAGACGCTACCGCCATGCTGGCCACGCTGGGTTTACAAACCCGCGCGCAACTGGTCGACCAGACCGTGCCAGCCGGTATCCGCTTCAACCAGAAGCTGGCGTTGCCGGATGCCATTTCCGAGGCCGAGGCACTGGCCAAGCTGAAAACCATCGCGGGCAAGAACAAGGTCAACAAGTCGTTTATCGGCTTGGGCTACTACCCCACGCGCCTGCCCAATGTCATTTTGCGCAACGTACTGGAAAACCCCGGCTGGTACACCGCCTACACGCCCTACCAGGCCGAAATCGCCCAAGGCCGACTGGAAGCATTGCTCAACTACCAGCAAATGGTCATCGACCTGACCGGGCTGGAACTGGCCAATGCGTCGCTGCTAGACGAAGCCACCGCCGCCGCCGAAGCGATGGCGATGGCGCGTCGCGTGTCCAAAGCCGGTGGTAATCGCTTTTTTGTGGATGAGCGCGTGTTGCCGCAAACGCTCGACGTGCTCAAAACCCGTGCGCAGTATTTTGATTTTGAACTGGTGGTCGGCCCGGCCGAAGCGGCCGGTGCGGACGAATACTTTGGCGCGCTGTTCCAGTATCCGGGCGCATCGGGCCAGCTGATCGACCTGAGCCAGCCCATTGCCGCCGCCAAAGCCAAAGGCGCCGTCGCCATCGTCGCGGCGGATCTGATGGCCATGGTGATGTTGAAATCGCCCGCCGAAATGGGCGCGGATGTCGCCGTCGGCAATACCCAGCGCTTTGGCGTGCCGATGGGCTTTGGTGGCCCGCACGCCGCCTATTTCGCCTTCAAGGATGAGATGAAGCGTTCGGCCCCGGGCCGCATCATTGGCGTGTCGATTGATGCGTCGGGCAAGCAGGCGCTGCGTATGGCCTTGCAAACGCGCGAGCAACATATCCGCCGCGAAAAAGCCAACTCCAATATCTGTACCTCGCAAGTGCTGCTGGCCAATATCGCTGGCATGTACGCGGTGTACCACGGCCCGGCGGGCGTCAAGCGCATTGCGCAACGCATCCACCGCCTGGCCGCCTTGTTTGCCGCAGGCGTGCAACAAGCGGGGCTGAAGCTGGTGTTCGAGCAGTTCTTCGATACGGTCGAAGTCGATCTGGGCGCGCAAGCCGCGGGCGTTTACCAGTCCGCGCTGGCCGCCGGCATCAACCTGCGCGACGCGGGCAATGGCGTGCTGGGCGCGGCCTTCCACGAACAAGCCACTGAGGCCGATCTGGCCACCTTGCTGGGCCTGTTTACCGGCAAAACCTTTGACGTGAGCGCGCTGGATGCTGAGTTTGGCGGCGACTTTATCCCGCAAAACCTGCTGCGCACCTCGGCCATCCTCAGCCACCCCGTGTTCAATACGCATCACAGCGAACACGAAATGCTGCGTTATCTAAAGAAACTGGAAAACAAGGATCTGGCGCTCAATCATTCGATGATTTCGCTGGGCTCTTGCACCATGAAGCTGAACGCCACCAGCGAAATGATTCCGATCACGTGGCCCGAATTTGCCGAGCTGCATCCGTTTGCGCCGGTGGAGCAAACCGCCGGTTATCTCGAAATGATCGACGGCCTGGCCGAGCAACTGAAGGCCATCACCGGCTTTGACGCGATTTCGATGCAGCCCAACTCGGGCGCGCAAGGCGAATACGCCGGCCTGCTGGCCATCCGCCGCTATCACGACAGCCGCGGCGACCAGAAACGCGATGTGTGTCTGATTCCGCGCTCCGCCCACGGCACCAACCCGGCCACGGCCCAGATGATGGGCATGAAAGTGGTGGTAGTGGCGTGTGATGACGCCGGCAACGTCGAGCTGAGCGATCTGCGCGCCAAGGCCGAAGAACACGCCGCCGATCTGGCCGCGCTGATGCTCACCTACCCGTCCACGCACGGCGTGTTTGAAGAAGCGGTCAAGGAAATCTGCGAGCTGGTGCACAACTACGGCGGCCAGGTTTACATGGACGGCGCCAACCTGAATGCCCAGGTCGGCTTGTGCCGCCCGGCCGATATCGGCGCGGACGTATCGCATATGAACCTGCACAAAACCTTCTGCATTCCGCACGGTGGCGGCGGCCCCGGCATGGGCCCGATTGGTCTGAAAGCGCATCTGGCGCCGTTTATGGCCAGCCATGCCGTCACCCCCGTGCCCGGTGCCCAGGCGGGCATGAGCGCGGTATCGGCCGCACCATTTGGTAGCGCCAGCATTCTGCCGATCAGCTGGATGTACGTGACGATGATGGGTGCGGCTGGTCTGCGCCAGGCCACAGTGGCCGCGCTGCTAAACGCCAACTACATCGCCACGCGCCTGGCCGGGCATTACCCGGTGCTGTACACCGGCAGCAAAGGCCGTGTGGCGCATGAATGCATTATCGATTTGCGTCCGCTCAAGGCCGCCTCGGGCGTCACCGAAGTCGATATCGCCAAGCGCCTGATGGATTACGGCTTCCACGCCCCGACCATGAGCTTCCCGGTCGCGGGCACGCTGATGATCGAGCCAACCGAATCCGAATCGCGCGCCGAGCTGGATCGCTTTATCGACGCCATGATCAGCATCCGCGCCGAAGCGGCCAAAGTGGAAAGCGGCGAGTGGCCTGCGCAAGACAACCCGCTGCACAACGCGCCGCATACTCAAGCTGATGTGATCGGCGACTGGGCGCATCCATACAGCCGCGAAACCGCGGTGTTTCCGCTGCCCTATGTCGCCGCCAACAAGTTCTGGCCCACCGTCAAACGTATCGACGATGTGTTTGGCGACCGCAACCTGGTGTGCAGCTGCCCGAGCACGGACAACTACGCTTAAGCGCCGGGGTTGGAGGTACTGCGTTGCAAGAAGCGGCCTGCGAGGGCCGCTTTTTTATGCGGGCCGGTGGTGCTCAGCCTGATGTGCGGCGCGGATCAAGCTCGTAAAGCACGCGGCACTACTGGCTGGTCTGGCCGTAATGAAAGCGGCATTGCAGGATATGCATGACATCCTCGCGCACGGCATACACCAGCCGGTGCTCCGCCGCGATCCGGCGTGACCAGCAGCCAGCCAGCGCATGCTTTAAAGGCTCTGGCTTGCCAGGACCGGCATACGGGTCGCGCAACATGGCTTTGATCAATTCATTGATGCGTTTGAAGATCACCTTGTTCTCGACCTGCCAGCCCACGTAGTCCTCCCACGCTGAGCGATCAAAGATGACTTTCATCGTCGTCTTCAATCAGCGCGTGCTCCTCGCCCTCACCCGCCTTCATCCGCAACACCGCTTCCAGCAAGCGGATTGCCGATTCGGGCGTACGCAGCAAGTACGCCGTTTCTTCCAATGCCTGATATTCGCTGAGCGCCATGATGACCACCGGTTTCCCCCGTTGAGACGTAACGATGACTTCGCAACAATCTTCATTAACCTTGCGCATCACCTCCGCCAGATGTTGGCGGGCATAGGTGTATGTGACGGCGTCCATGGTAGGCTCCTTCAAAAAACGTTGTACAGAACTTAGCACAGCTACTAGTTACGTTGCCCATAAAAAAGACCGGCAAGAATGCCGGTCTTTTGATTGTGCGTTTATCGAAACGCGCTTAAATGCCGCCGCCGTCCGTCCATTCCGCCGCAGACGGCACGTAGACCCGCGCCTCGCGCGGCAGCAGGTACACGGTTTCGGCCACTTTCCAGTCGCCTTGCAGATAGCGCTCGCGTGTCAGCTCGACCTCGACGGCGTCCTGGCCGGCCACATCCACTTCCAGCCGCACCGTCGCGCCCAGCAAGCGCACGTGGCTGATCACGCCGGACAGCGCGCCCGCGCCGCCTTCACGGCTGACGTCGATTTCGTGCGGGCGCACATACACCACCGCCTGATCGGTCTGGCCTTGCGGCGCGGCAAAACGCGCGTCGCCCACATGCGCCCAGCCTTCATGCACGCGTGACTGGAACAGGTTTACGTCGCCGAGGAATTGATACACAAACGGCGTGGCCGGTTTGTCGTACACGTCAGACGGCGAGCCCAGCTGTTCGATCTTGCCCTTGTTCATCACCACCACGCGGTCGGCCACCTCCAGCGCTTCTTCCTGATCGTGCGTCACAAACACGCTGGTGATGTGCATTTCGTCGTGCAGACGGCGCAGCCAGCGGCGCAGTTCTTTGCGCACCTTGGTGTCCAGCGCGCCAAACGGCTCATCCAGCAGCAGCACTTTGGGTTCCACTGCCAGCGCGCGCGCCAGCGCAATGCGTTGGCGTTGGCCGCCCGACAATTGCGCCGGATAACGGTCGGCTAGCCAGTCCAACTGCACCAGGTTTAGCAGCTCGTGCACTTTGCGTTTGATTTCGGCGTCGCTGGGGCGGGTTTCTTTGGGGCGCACGCGCAAGCCAAACGCCACGTTCTCAAACACGGTCATATGGCGGAACAGCGCGTAATGCTGGAATACAAAACCCACATTGCGTTCGCGCACGTGTTTTTCGGTGGTGTCTTCGCCATGAAACAGAATCTGGCCGTCATCGGGCGCTTCCAGCCCCGCAATAATGCGCAGCAGTGTGGTTTTGCCGCAGCCGGACGGGCCCAGCAGCGCCAGCAATTCGCCGGTTTTTACTTCCAGATTGATATGGTCCAGCGCCGTGAAATTGCCGAAGCGCTTGGCGATATTACGAATCTCGATACTCATGCTGTCTAAATCCCCGGTCAGCCGTCTACGGCATTGGCGCGATCACGCGCAGCCAGTTGTTCGGTACGCCATTCCACCCAGCTTTTAACGCCCAATGTCACCAGCGCCAATAAAGCCAGAATCGAGGCGCAGGCAAACGCGCCGACAAAGTTGTATTCGTTGTAAAGAATCTCGACGTGCAACGGGATGGTATTGGTCTGACCGCGAATATGGCCGGACACCACCGACACCGCGCCAAATTCACCCATTGCGCGCGCATTGGCCAGAATCACGCCGTAGAGCAAACCCCATTTGATATTGGGGAGGGTGACGCGATAAAACGTCTGCCAGCCCGAAGCGCCCAGGCTTAATGCGGCCTGCTCTTCTTCCGAGCCTTGCGCTTCCATTAACGGAATCAGTTCACGCGCTACAAACGGCACGGTCACAAACACAGTGGCCAAAACAATGCCGGGGATCGCAAACACGATCTTGATATCGTGGTCATTCAGCCACGGGCCGATCCAGCCTTGCGTGCCAAACATCAGCATATAAATCAGACCGGCCACCACCGGCGACACTGAAAACGGCAGATCAATCAGCGTAATCAGGATACTTTTGCCCTTGAAATCAAACTTGGCAATCGCCCACGCGGCAGCCAGGCCAAAGCTTAGATTCAAAGGCACCGCAATCAGCGCGGCGATAAGGGTGAGTTTGATGGCCGACCAGGCATCCGGCTCTTTCAGCGCTTCAAAATACAGGCCAAAGCCTTTGCGCAAGGCTTCGGTAAACACCGACACCAGCGGCAATAGCAAAAACAGCGCAATAAACAGCAAAGCCAGCGTGGTCAGCGCCCAACGCACGGGGCGCGATTCGGTCGTCGCAATAGAACGGGGCGTTTGCGCCATGATTATTTTCTCCGTCCCAAACGTTTGGCCGACCACCATTGCAGGCCATTAATCACCAGCAATAACGCAAAGCTGACCAGCAACATCACGATGGCAATCGACGTGGCGCCGACGTAATCGTATTGCTCCAGCTTGGAGATAATCATCAGCGGGGTAATTTCAGACACAAACGGCATATTGCCCGCGATAAAAATCACCGAGCCGTATTCGCCTATGGCACGCGCAAACGCCAGCGCAAAACCGGTCAGTAGCGCGGGCAACAACGTGGGCAGGATGACTTTGCGGAATACCTGGCCGCGCGTGGCGCCCAGGCTGGCGGCGGCTTCTTCCAGTTCTTTTTCCAGATCTTCCAGCACCGGCTGCACCGTGCGCACCACAAACGGCAGCGTTACAAACGTCAAGGCAATCACCACGCCAATCCGGGTAAACGCAATCTTGATATCCCACGGCGCAAATAACTGGCCGACCCAGCCATTGGGCGCATAAATGGTCGCCAGCGAAATACCGGCCACCGCAGTGGGCAATGCAAACGGCAAATCCACCATGGCATCAATAAAGCGTTTGCCGGGAAACGGGTAACGCACCAATACCCACGCCAGCAACAAACCGCCAAACAGATTGATTACGGCGGCCAATAAGGACGCGCCAAAGGTCAGCTTGTAGCTGGCCACCAGCCGTGGATCGGTAACGGTATGCCAGAAGGCATCCAGCGGCATTTGCGCGCTTTTAAAAAACAGCGCCGCCAGCGGGATCAGGACGATCACCGATAGATAAAGCAGCGTATAGCCGAGCGCCAGATTAAAACCCGGCAACACGCTGTGTTGTTTGAAAGCCAAGGTGATGCTCCTTGCGGGGCGAGATGTTGTGCTTTTTTAAATGCAAAAGGCCAGCGCCACGCCGGCCTTGACTGCCCCGGGCTTAACGCTTGGCCACTTCCGCGGCGATCTTGTCGTATTCGCCGCCGTCATCAAAGTACTTTTTCTGCGCAGCTTGCCAGCCGCCAAAATCATTGATGCCGAACAATTTAACATTGGGGAACTGGCTGGCGTGTTTGGCCAGGATGGCTTTATCGCGCGGGCGCAGATAGTTTTGCGCGGCAATTTCTTGCGCCTCGGGGCTCCACAGCCAGCTCAGATATTCTTCGGCGGCTTTGCGCGTGCCTTTTTTGTCGACCACTTTATCCACCACGGCCACCGGCGGTTCGGCTTCGATCGAAACGGTCGGATAAATCACCTCAAAATTGCCGCGACCAAATTCGCGCGCAATCATTTCGGCTTCGTTTTCAAATGTCACCAACACATCGCCAATACCGCGCTGGATAAAGGTGGTGGTGGCGGCGCGGCCGCCGGCTTCCAGCACCGGTACATTCTTCAGAACGGCGGCTTCAAATTGCGCGGCTTTTTGTTCATTGCCACCCGGTTGGCGCAGCGCATAACCCCACGCGGCCAGGAAGGTATAACGACCATTGCCCGAGGTTTTGGGATTGGGAAACACCACTTGAATGCCCGGCTTGGCCAGATCATTCCAGTCTTTAATGCCTTTGGGATTGCCTTTCTTGACGATCAATACTTGCAACGAGGTAAACGGCGCGGATTGGTTGGGCAAACGTTTGGCCCAATCGGCCGGCAGCAATTTGCCTTTATCGGCAATCGCATCGATATCGTTGTGCTGGTTCATGGTCACCACATCGGCCGGCAGGCCATCGATCACCGAGCGCGCTTGTTTGCTCGATGCGCCGTGCGACATCTGGATAGTGACCTTGTCTTTAAACTTGTCCTCGTAATGCTTCTGGAACGCCGGGTTGTAGTCTTTATAGAAATCACGCATCACGTCGTAAGACACGTTGAGCAATGTCACATCAGCCAAAGCGGGCATTGCAATAGAAGCGGCCAGAACACTGACCAACAGACGGGTGCGGAACATCGGGGCGAACTCCATTTATGCGGTTTGAAAGGATTCTCGCTGATTCCTTTATTCCGGCAAAGGCTGATTCGCTACAAGTTTATAACGGTATCCTGAAACGCCAGCATTGGCGCGGCCTGGCGGCCCAAACGACAACGGCCCGACTGGAGTCGGGCCGTGCACATGCTTACAAGCGCAAGCAATTACAGCGTTGCAATCGACACTTCCGTCGATTTAACAAACGCGATCACTTCGCGGCCGGGCTTCAGATCCAGCTCGCGCACCGAGCGCGTGGTGATCACCGAAGTGACGATGCCCGACGGCGTGGTCACGTCGACTTCCGACAGTACCGGGCCTTCGATGATTTCTTTGATGGTGCCGCGAAACTGGTTACGAACGTTGATCGATTGAATGGTCATCTTCAGATCTCCTGGTAGCGGGACTCAAGCGGGGGGCTTGGATGACGCAAGATAACCCGCTTTCTTTATTCCAATAAGTAATTATTAATTCTCTGTTAAGTCCATGAAGACATATCAACCCATCGCGGCATCGCGCTTTTGCACGCGGTTATAAGCCCGATGGCATCAGCGGCTGACTCGAACCGCAAAACAAACCGGCCTGGCGATATCGGGGCCGTTGGGCTTCAACTCCAGCAACACGTTGTAAATGCCGGCCTGACGGATATCGAGCTCAAACCGGCCGGGCCGCCGCGCCAGCGCAAAGGCCTCATAGACATCGCCATTTTCCGTGCGCAGGCTCACCAGGATCTGGCGACGCAGCGGCCACGCGGCGCGCTGCGTGGGCGTCAACCGCAGGCGCCAACGGCCGGGCCGGGCCGCCACAAAATGCCCGAAGCGCGCATTGCCCTGTTTGTTATCCCGGCCAAAACGAGTGCTAAAGCAAAGCGGTTGCGCACGCGCGCTCAACTCCGGGTTGAGCGGAAACAGCAAAGCCCGCACGGCGCTGGCGTCGCTGGGCGTGCTCAGCAAAGCTGGATCAAGGTGGTGTTCGCGGCTACCCCACACATCGAGCTGGGCAGCGTTAATCACGCCGATGTCTTGCAGCAACTGGTCCAGCCGTTGCTGGCCCGCGCTATCCAGTCGCGCGCGCAACGGCGTGGCGAACGCATAAATGCTGGACCACGCGGGCGAGCCCTGCCGCTGCGCCGTCCACGTGTCCAGCAACGGCCGCAGACCTACCGCGCCGTAAAGCTGGTGCAACACATAGCCCAGGGCCACTTCGCTATACCAGCCGCGCGCCATATCGGGCGACAAGGTCACCAGCGAACTGCTCCAGCCTTCGCGCTGGCCCACGCCCATGGTGTCTTGATGTTCGACCGAGCCGCGCACCATGCTCGAAAACGCGTTGGCCCATGCCTCGCTGAGCGCAAAGCCGGGCTCCAGCACCGCGCCGATGTTGTGAGTGCCGCCCAGAATATCGATGCGCGACAGTGTACTGATGACGTAGTGGCCGTATTCGTGCAGCAGCACGCTGCGGTCATATTCATCGGTGTCAACGTCCTCGCGGCCCGACAGATACAGGCCAGGCGCAGCGCCCGAGGGTTGGTAGTGCGCTTCGCCGATCTCGCCCACCGCCGGATTGCCGACGCTGGGGCGGTTGCGGGCGCTCCAGAACACATTGAGCGGCGGCAACTCGCCACCGGGATAGGCGCTGGCCAGCACGCTAGCGGCGGTGTCAATCTGGTCGAGGATGGCAAACGGCGCGGCGGCGCGTGCTGCGCCATAGCGCGTGCCGGTCCAGCCCGACCCGGCATGCACGTGGACCACCTGGGCGTGGTCAGCGCTGCTAAACGTCTTGCTGCGCAACATGTACAGCGCGGCTGCATCGCCGCCGTGGGCAAAGCCCGCCGAGGTATTGTCGCGCACGGCGTAGCGCCAGCTCACCCCCTGTGCGGTGCGATTATTGATTTCGGATTTGATCCGCAAATGCAGTTGCGTCGCAGCCGGCGCCTGCAGCCGATAGCGCCCGTCTTCACCGGTAACGGCGCGGCCCCTCACCCGGCCAGTCGCGTCTATGGCCTCCACCGTCACATGGCGGACCGGTTTGACCTGGGTAGCGGCGTAATCCAGCAACGCGCCGCCAGCGGCATCGCCGCGCACCGGCACAAAGTCATAGGTGATCCGGCCGCTGATCCATCCCGCGCCGTCCGTGGGACTGCGGATTGCGCTGCTGGCATGCAACAGCACGATCAGCGCCAGCGCCAACCCGTGCCGCGCGATAAAGCAAAGGGGTCGCATACGCTGGCCTTGTCAGAAACAAGTCGGCCAACCTACGGACCCCCAGCATTGCCGGATATAAGAAGCGTCTTAAAGCGCCAACGCGGCTTATTGCGCCCAGCGCAACGCGCCAAAATGCACCACCGCATCCAGCCCGGACGGCGATATCGGGCTCTGCGGCGTGGCCAGCACGCGGTTAAGAATGTGTTCTTCCAATGCGCCAAATTCATGCGAGGCGCGCGTGCGCGGACGCGGCAACACCACCGCCTGGTCCAGGCCAATCTGGCCTTTCTCGATCAGGATGACGCGATCGGCCAGCGCCACCGCTTCTTGCACATCGTGCGTCACCAGCAGCACGGTAAAGCCATGTTTTTGCCACACGCGTTCGATCAGCTGGTGCATTTCGATGCGGGTGAGCGCATCCAGCGCGCCCAGCGGTTCATCCAGCAATAACAGCCGTGGCGTGTGGATCAGCGCGCGCGCCAGCGCCACCCGTTGGCGTTGTCCGCCCGATAGTTGCGCTGGCCATTTTTGCGCGTGTTCTTCCAGCCCCACTTCGGCCAGGGCATTGAGCGCGGCGGCTTTCCAGTCGCCCGGCAAACCCAGGCCGACGTTTTGCAGCACGGTCTTCCACGGCAGCAAACGCGCGTCCTGAAACATCATGCGGGTTTGCGCCTGGGCTTGCGCATGCGGTTTGCCGTCGGCGGTGATATCGCCCGAGCTGGCAGTTTCCAGCCCGGCAATCAGCCGCAGCAGCGTGGATTTGCCGCAACCGCTGCGGCCCACCAGCGCGACAAACTCGCCGCGATCCAGCCGCAGATCGAGCTGGTCCAGCACCGTGCGCTCGCCAAATTGCTTGCTGACCGCGCGTACATCCAGCGCCACGCCGCGCGTTGCCGTTGTTGCCAGGGGTGCATTCATCGCGGCCTCCTCATACATTCTGATAAGCCGGATTCCAGCGCAGCCAGCGCCGTTCCAGCAAGCGCGCCACCACGTCGGACGCCTTGCCCAGCAAGGCATACAGCAGTATCGACAGCACTACGACATCGGTTTGCAAAAACTCGCGCGCATTGGTGGCCAGATAGCCGATGCCGCTACTGGCCGAAATGGTTTCAGCCACGATCAGCAAAATCCAGGCAAAGCCCAGCGCAAAGCGCACGCCCACCAATATCGACGGCAACGCGCCCGGCAGAATCACATCGCGAAACAAGGGCCAGCCACGCTGGCCATAGCTACGCGCCATTTCCACCAGACCGGGGTCAACTGAGCGGATGCCGTGATAAGTGTTGATATACACCGGAAACAGCGTGCCAAACGCCACCAGAAACAGCTTGGCGCTCTCGTCGATGCCAAACCACAGAATCACCAGCGGAATCAGCGCCAGCGGCGGGATGGTGCGGATCATCTGCACCGTGCTGTCCAGCGCCAGTTCACCGCGGCGCGACAAGCCGGTGATCAGCCCCAGCGCCAGCCCGATGCCGCCACCAATGGCAAAGCCGAGCATGGCGCGCACAAAGCTGATGCGCAGATGCGTCCACAGCTCGCCCGACAGTGCCAGCGTTTCGCCGGCCTTTAATACCGCAAACGGCGACGGCATGATGCGCGTGTCGATGCGGCCCAGGCTGGACGCCACTTGCCACGCAATGACAATCAGCGCGGGCACCAGCCACGGCGTAATCTGCCGGGCAAAGCGTTGCGATGCGGAACGGGATGCCATCGCGCTTAACCCTGCGCAATCTTGAGCGCAGGCGCATCGGCCTTCTCGCCCACGGCGGCGGGCGGCACATCGTTGGCCACCATCTCGCCAAACGGCCCGCTCAGATTAACGCGCACCGGGCCATTGCTGTGTTGCGGCGCCAGCGGCAGCAACGGAAACACCAGTTCGGCCAGGCGATAGCATTCTTCCAGATGCGGGTAGCCGCTAAAGATAAAGCTTTCGATACCCAGATCGGCGTATTCCTTGATGCGCGCGGCCACTTCTTCCGGGCTGCCGACCAGCGCCGTGCCCGCGCCACCGCGCACCAGGCCCACGCCCGCCCACAGATTGGGGCTGACTTCCAGCTTGTCGCGACGCCAGCCATGCAGCGCAGCCATGCGTTGCTGGCCCACCGAGTCATAACGGCCCAGCGATTTTTGCGCTTTGGCAATCGTATCGTCGGTGACGTGGCTGATCAGCTCATCGGCGGCGGCCCAGGCGGCTTCGCTGGTCTCGCGCACAATCACATGCAGGCGGATACCGAATTTGACGGTGCGGCCCAGCGCTTGCGCCTTGTCGCGCACGGCGGCAATTTTCTCGGCCACCGCGGCGGGCGGTTCGCCCCAGGTCAGGTAAACGTCGACTTGCTCGGCGGCCAGGTCCACCGCGCGCGGCGACGAGCCACCAAAATACAGCGGCGGATACGGCGTCTGCACCGGCGGAAACATCGTCTTCGCGCCCTTCACCTGCAGATGCTTGCCGTCGAAATCGACGCTCTCGCCTTCCAGTACGCTGCGCCAGATGCGCAAAAATTCATCCGAGACTTCGTAGCGCTCGTCGTGATCCAGCCAGATGCCGTCACCGGCTTGTTCTTCCGGATCACCGCCGGTGACCACGTTGATCAGCGCGCGGCCATTGGAGATGCGGTCCAGCGTACCGGCCATGCGGGCGCCCACGGTAGGCGAGACGATGCCGGGGCGGATGGCCACCAGAAAGCGCAGGCGTTCGGTCAGCGGCACCAGCGAGCTGGCCACCACCCAGGCGTCTTCGCAGGAGCGCCCGGTCGGGATCAGCACGCCGTAATAACCGAGGTCATCGGCGGCCTGGGCAATCTGTTTGAGGTAATGATGCGTGACGGCGCGTGCGCCCTTGCCGGTGCCCAGATAACGGCCATCGCCGTGGGTGGGCAGAAACCAGAAAATATTAAGGCTCATGGTGGGGTCTCCTGCGGTGTTTAGTGGCGCACGACGATGTCGGCGACGGTCACGGCTTTGGGTATCAGCCCGGCTTGCGTCAGCCGGTCGGCCAGACGTTGTTGTTCGACGATGGTTTTGTCATCCAGCCAGCTCACGCGGTAGCTGGGGCGACGCGCCAGCACTTGCTCAAACGTGGCCTGATCCAGCCCCACATAAGCCGATAACAAATGCGCGGTGTCTTTGGGATGCTGTTCGATGTAATCGCTGTTGCGCGTCAGCTCTTCAAACACGGTGTTGAGCAGCGGCGCATTGGCTTTGGCAAAGTCGCGGTTGGCCAGATAAAACGTCTGGTTGGGGCTGATGCCTTCCGCCGTCAGCAAGACTTTGGCGCTGCCGGATTTTTCGGCGGCGGCGTAATACGGGTCCCAGATCGCCCAGGCGTCGACGGCGCCACGCTCAAACGCTGCACGCGCATCGGCGGGGGCCAGATATTGCGGCTGGATGTCTTCCCATTTCAGGCCCGCTTTATCGAGCAAACGCAGTAAAAAACCATGCGAGGACGAGCCTTTCTGGATCGCCACGCGTTTGCCTTTCAGGTCGGCCAGCGTTTTGATGGCCGAATTCTTCGGGATCAGCAAGGCGGACGCTTGTGGCTTGGGCGGCTCAAAGCCGACGTAAACCAGGCGGCTGCCCGCGGATTGCGCAAAGATCGGCGGGGTGTCGCCGGTCATGCCAAAGTCGACCGATCCGGCGTTCAGCGCCTCCAGCAACTGCGGCCCGGCGGGAAACTCCACCCAGCGCACGCTGGTGCCGGCGCCAAGCTTTGTTTCCAGCGTGCCACGGCTTTTCAGCACGATCAGATTGAACGAGCTTTTCTGAAAGCCAATGCGTAGTTCATCAGCGTGCGTGGCCAGGCTGACGGCGCTCAGGCTCAGCGCCAGGCCAAGGTGGGTGAGAACGGAGCGGATCGATCGCATGATGTTCAGCTCACTGTGCCAGCAGCGCGTCGCTGATCTTCACCGGCACCGGGATCAAGCCCAGGCCTTTAAAGACGTCGGCAATTTGCTGTTGCTGGTTGGCCACTTGCGGGGTAATCGGCGTCAGGCCCAGCGTGTTGCGCGGCAAGGTGGCAGCAACCACATCCACCGGCAAGCCGATTTGTGATGCCAGTGTTTTGGCGGCTTCCGCCGGATTGGCGTTGGCCCACTGGTCGGCGCTTTGCAGTTCGCTCAGCACGTTTTTAACCACGGCAGGCTGGGCGGTGGCGAATTTGCGCGTGGCCAGGATGAACTGATGGTTAGCCACCAGGCCTTTGCCGTCACGCAAGGTGCGCACCGGCAATTGGGCTTCGGCGGCGGCCAGGTACGGGTCCCAGATGACCCAGGCATCGACTGCGCCTTTGGAGAACGCGGCGCGCGCATCGGCGGGCGGCAGGTACACCGGTTGGATATCGCTGTATTTAAGACCGGCTTCTTCCAGCGCTTTAACCAGCAGGTAATGCACGTTGGAGCCTTTGTTCAGCGCCACTTTTTTGCCTTTGAGGTCCTTCACCGATTTGATCGGCGAATCCTTGGCCACCAGGATGGCCTCGCCTTGCGGGGCGGGCGGCTCGTTAGCGATGTAAACCAGTTGCGCGCCTGCGGCTTGGGCAAATACGGGCGGGGCTTCGCCGGTCAGGCCGAAATCAACCGCGCCGACGTTGAGCGCTTCCAGCAATTGCGGGCCGCCGGGGAATTCGGTCCAGCTAACCTTCCAACCTTGCGCTTCCAGTTTTTTCTCCAGCGTGCCGCGGCCTTTCAGCAGCGTAAACGCGCCATATTTTTGATAGCCGACGCGCACCACCTGGTCGGCGGCTTGCGCGGCAGTGGGGGCGGCAAAAGCGAGGCCCAGCGCCAGTGGCGCGAGTGCGGTGAACAGTTTGCGTAGCATGTGCGTGTCTCCGGATCTGGTTTTTATGGGGTCGAGCGATTACAGGCTGACGCGCCCGAGCCGCAGCTGCGCATGCAGCAAATCGGGGTCGAGCTGAACGTGGCCGGGATTGGGGATATGAGCGAGAAAGCGCGAGATCGCCACATGCAGGCGATCGTCAATTTCGGGGGCCAGCAGCAGGCTGCCGTCGTCTTGCCAGGTCAGTTCTTTGTCGGTGGCGTAGATGCCACCCAGCACATGCCGCGCCTTGAGCGCGGTCAGCACCGGCTGCAGCGAATAATCAACCGCCAACATATGCGCCGGGCTGCCGCCGGTGGCCAGCGGCAACACCACGTGGTGCGTCAGCGCGCGCTCGGGCAGCACGTCGAGGATGACTTTGAGCGCGCCGCTATAAGCCGCTTTGTAAACCGGCGTGCTGACCACCAGGCCATCGGCGTGGGCCACGGCGTCTTGCCACGCCTTGATCGACGGATCTTCAAAGCGCGCGTGCAGCAGCGCCTCAGCCGGAAAATCGGCCAACGTAAACGACTGCACTTCGATACCCTGTTGCGCCAGAACCTGGGCAGCACGGTTGAGCAAACCTTGCGAGCGGGACCGGGCGCTGGGGCTGCCGGACAGGGTAACGACAACAGGCATCTAAATTCCTTTTGACTCTAACGAGGCGTTTCGTTGGGCGAGTCAGGAATTTATGATGCCTTTGTTATTTCCACAAATACTTTTGAGCGCGTTTTATATCTAAAAAGGATATATGAAAAAGAACGGTTATATAGGGTGGGTCAAGACCCACCCTCCAAAGCCGTGGGCATGGAAGCGCGGGTGGCCATGCCGATTGTTTTTCAGCATTTAAAAAGTGTTTAGCGGCCGCGAATATCAAATACGGCGGCACGGGGCTGCTGCTTTGAATGGTGGGTCAAGACCCACCCTATGCGAGGGCACACGCGCGCGTCATCAGCGGTTCACGCCAGCCACTTGTGCCCCGTGCGCTGCGCCTTGTAGATGCCGGTGTGCCCCGAAAACAGCCACGCCACCGAGCACGCCACCGCCGCATACACGCCGATTTCCGCGCCAAACAGCTCCATCGCCATGATGCCCGACGCAATCGGCACATTGGCCGCGCCAGCAAACACCGCCACCAGCCCGATCGCCGCCATCAGCGCAATCGGCATATGCAGCAGCGGGGCCAGCGCGTTGCCCAGCGTCGCGCCGATATAAAACAGCGGCGTCACTTCGCCGCCTTTAAAGCCGCTGGCCAGCGAGGTGACGGTAAACACCAGCTTGGCGATAAAGTCATAGCCCGGCACCGGCTGGGTAAACGCCTGCACGATCACCGGCACGCCCAGGCCCAGGTAGCGATCCGCGCCCAGCCAGCCCCACGCCACCGCCGCAATCACCACGCCACCAAGCAGAGCGCGCAGCGGCGCATACGCGATGCGGGCCTTCAGCCACGCGCCCAGCGTGTTGGTACTGCGCGCAAACAGCATGCCCACCGCGCCGAACAACGCGCCCGCAATCAGGGTGGCGGTAAGCCCCCACGCGGTCGGGGCGGGGAACACATTGACCGGATACACCGTGTGATGCACGCCCCACAGCAAACAGATCTGGTCCCCCGCAATCGCAGCCACCAGACACGGAAACAAGGCGTCATAACGCAAGCGCCCAATCGCCAACACTTCCAGGCCAAAGATCGCGCCCGCCAGCGGCACGCCAAATACCGAGGCAAACCCGGCGCTCAACCCCGCCATCAGCAAGATACGGCGTTGCGCGGGCGTAAACGGAATCACGCGGCTGATCTGATCCGCCAGCGATCCGCCCATCTGCACCGCCGTGCCCTCGCGCCCCACCGATGCGCCCACCAGATGCGACGCCACCGTGCCCAGCAACACCAGCGGGGCCATGCGCAGGGGGATGCGGTTTTGCGGGCTGTGGATTTCTTCGATCAGCAAATTGTTGCCGGCCTCGACGTTGCGACCGACGCGGCCGTACACCCAGCTAACCGCAAAGCCCATCAATGGCATGCACAGAATCAGCCAGCGATGCTGCAGCCGCGTGTGGGTGGCCCAATCCAGCGCAAACAAAAACAGCGCCGAGGCGGTGCCCGCCAGCGCGCCCACCACAAGGGCGACCGGCAACCAGCGCGCCAGATAAGTCAGCAAGCCACGCAATTCTTGAATAAGGGGGTGATTCATCGATAAGCAGTCCGGTCGGGGTGATCACAATATCCGGACGCAAGCCTACGCACCCGGACGGGTTACGTAGGCATCATCAGCTGCACCGGAGGGCGGCGCGGCGGTTCTGGGAGGAATGCCATCTCCTGCAGGGCGAGTATAGCGGCAAGCTGTGGCAGCGCCAATCGGGCCGGGTAAACCATTGCGGGCGATGCAACGTTGCAAAGCAACCGGTGGAAAAAAGCACGACCCCGCTTCGCCGCCTGGCGCGATATGCCAAACAGATTGCGCGCACGCCCCTCCCCCGCTTTTAATAAGGCCTTCGCGCCGTCTTTACCGGAAACACCCGCATGACCCGTCCCCGCTTTCTGCCCGACAACTTTACGCTGGCCCTGATCGCCACCGTCATCATCGCCAGCCTGATTCCGTGCCATGGCCAGGGCGCGGTGGCGTTTGGCTACATCACCAATTTCGCCGTTGGCCTGCTGTTTTTTCTGCATGGCGCCAAGCTGTCGCGCGAGGCGGTGATTGCCGGGGCCACGCACTGGCGGCTGCATCTGGTGGTCATGCTCAGTACCTTTGTGATGTTTCCGCTGCTGGGGCTGCTGCTGAAGCCCTTGCTATCGCCGATGGTGACGCCCGAGCTGTATATGGGCGTGCTGTTTTTATGCGCGCTGCCGTCCACCGTGCAGTCGTCGATTGCCTTTACCGCCATGGCGCGTGGCAACGTGCCCGCGGCCATTTGCAGCGCGTCGGCGTCCAATCTGTTTGGCATCTTTATTACGCCGGTGGTGGCGGGCCTGCTGCTGGGCGCGCATGGCGGCATGAACTTTTCAATGGATTCGGTGCTGAACATCGTCATGCAATTGCTGCTGCCGTTTATTGCCGGCCAGATCGCGCGCAAGTGGATCGGCGGCTGGGTGGATCGCAACAAGGGCATGCTCAAGTTTGTGGATCAGGGCTCGATTTTGCTGGTGGTGTATACGGCGTTCAGCGAGGCGGTGATCCAGGGCTTGTGGCACAACACGCCCCTGCCCGCGCTGGGTGCGTTGCTGATCGTCAACGCCATATTGCTGGCCGTGGTGCTGCTGCTGACCACCTATGGCAGCCGCGTGCTGGGCTTTAATAAAGAAGACGAGATTGTGATTGTGTTTTGCGGCTCGAAGAAAAGCCTGGCCAGCGGCGTGCCGATTGCCAACGTGCTGTTTGCCGGCCACGCGGTGGGCGCGATTGTGCTGCCGCTGATGTTGTTCCACCAGATTCAGCTGATGACCTGCGCCGTGCTGGCCCAGCGCTACGCCCGCCGCCCCCACCCCGAAGCCCCGGTCGCCGCCGAGATCATCGCTAAATCTTGATTGATTCGACCCGGATGATGGACAACGCATAGGGTGGGTCTGGACCCACCACTCAAAGCCGCCGATTCGAGCTGAGCAGCTTCAAGACGCCGCTTTGATTGAGAGCCTTTAGCCCCCTCCAACCGACGCGGCAGTTTGGAACCTCACCGTTCGAGTCAATGCCATTGAAAGGTGGGTCTAGGCGACCCCGTCTAGACCCACCCTATGACGTGCGCCAGGCGATCCACAAGTAAACCGCCAAACACAAACGCCAGGTATTTGATCGAATAAAAGAACAGCCCGCGCGCGACTTGTTCGTCGTGCGTGCGGTACAGGCGCCAGCTGCGCAGCACGAAGCCGGCGTTAAACCAGCAGGCGATGGCCAGATACAGCCAGCCGCTCATGCCGATGGCAAACGGCAACAGGCTGACCGCAAACAGCGCCAGCGCGTACAGCAGAATCATCTGGCGCGTATAGGCCGGGCCGTGAGTGACCGGCAGCATCGGCAGCCCGGCCTTTTGATAATCGAGGCGGCGATACAGCGCCAGCGCCCAGAAGTGCGGCGGTGTCCAGGTATAGATCAGCAAGAACAGCACGGCCGCTTCCGGCGGCACGGTGCCGGTGACGGCGGCCCAGCCCAGCACCGGCGGCATCGCCCCGGCCGCACCGCCAATCACGATATTTTGCGGCGTGGCCGGTTTCAGCCAGCGCGTGTAGACCACGGCATAGCCAAAGAAGGTGGCCAGCGTCAGCCACATGGTGAGCGCGTTGGCGAAGGTGGCCAGCAGCCACAAGCCCGAGCCGGTGAGCGCGGCCGCATACAAACCGGCTTCCCACGGCAACACCGTGCCTTTGGCGGTGCCGCGGCGCGCGGTGCGGCTCATGACCGCATCGCGTTTATGTTCGACCAGGCAATTGACCGCCGCCGCCCCCATCGCCACCAGCGCAATGCCCACCAGCGAGATCGCCACATGCGACGCCACCGCCCATTGCGGGGTGGCCAGCAGCGCCCCGGCGGCGGCACAGAACACGATCAGGCTGACGACGCGCGGTTTGCCCAGTTGCCAGAATTCAACGAAGCGCGAAGGCGCGACCAGCGTTTGCGTAGCCATGGATTTCCTTAGGCCGGCGTAACCGGGCCAGTAACGTAATCAGCGTCAGCAGCAACAATGCTGCGCCGCCGTTGTGCGCCACCGCCAACGGCAGCGGCAAAGACAACTCGACATTGGCCACGCCCAGCGCCACTTGCAGCACCAGCGCGGCCAGCAAGGCCAGGGCAAACGGACGCGCATCGCGCCACAGCCGCAACACCAGCGCAAGCACTAGCAATGTCACCAGCAGCGCGCCGCAGCGATGCAGCCAATGGATGGCGGCCAGATGATCAATGGTGAGCGGGTTGCCGTCGGCGGTCAGGCCCAGCGCACGATCGGGCCGCAGCGCATCCAGCAAACCGGGCGCGGGCGCAAAGCTGCCACGACAAGCCGGAAAGCCATCGCATGCCAGCCCGGCGTAATTGGTCGACACCCAGCCCCCCAACACAATCTGGACGGCCACCAGCGCCAGCGCCAGCCAGGCCACGCTGCGGGTCTCTGCCGGCAAGGCCATCGGCGCTAGCGTGCTGCGCGCGGCCAACGCGGTCAGCAGCGCCAGCATGCTCATGCCACCCATCAGATGCGCGGTGACCACCACCGGCATTAGCTTGAGCGTGACCGTCCACATACCCAGCAAGGCTTGCAGCAAGATCACCAAGGGCGGGGCCAGCACCAGCCACACCGGGGCCGAGTGGGGCGTGCGTTTGCGTAGCAGCGCCACCGTCAGTGCCAGCACCAGCAGGCCCAAGCCACCCGCGGCGTAGCGGTGGATCATCTCTTTCCAGCCTTTGGCGGGCTCGACCGTGCCGCCAAATTGCGCGCTGGCTTTGGCGATTTCATGCGGCGCTTCGGGCACCGTCAGATGGCCATAGCATCCGGGCCAATCCGGGCAGCCCAGGCCCGCGTCGTGCAGACGCACCCATGCGCCCAGCATCAGCAAACAGAAGGTCCAGACCACGGCCACCCACAACAACAGGCGTACGCGCGGACTGACAGCGGGACTGGCGCTCAGCATCTCAACCCAGGCCTTCGTTGGTTTTAAGCACGCGGCCAATTTCGGCCATGGCTTTTTTGCGGCCGTCGTTATCGGCGATTTTTTCGGGCTGGTAATGCATCACCAGATTGCCTTGCGGATCGATCAGATACAGCCCGGCCTGGCGGAACATATTGTGCGATTGCAGCAGCGCCACATCGCTATCCAGATTGGCGCAGTTGGCGGTGGAGGCGCGCTGGATGCGTTGCGCTTCTTGCCCTTGCGCCAGCCGCATTTGCCGCGTGGCGAAAAGCAGATCGCGCTGGCGCGCGGTACAGCCTTGCGGATCGGCCGCCACCAGACGCCAGTGGCCGGTGGCGGGCACAGCGGCCGGTTGGGCCAGCAGCGTGCCGTAGCTATAGGTGGTGTCGGGCCGCCAGGCGTGGAACAGAATCTGCGCCGCCACGATGGGCAGCAGCGTCATGCCAAACAGCGTTAACAGCGTTTTCTGGCCGCGATTAAGCACCATGTTTGCGCGCCTCCTGGCGTAGTTGCTGTTCTTGTTGCTGGCGGAATTTGCGCCACAAAAAGATGCCCGCGATGCTCATGCCCCACCACGTCAGCATGTAGCCCACGTGGCGCATCGGGTTGAAGTCGGGTTCGGTGGCGTCCAGGATCAGCGAGTCGCCGCCGCTGCGCTGGCGCGCAAACCATTGCGGTTGCGCCAGGCCCGACCAATCGGCAAAGCGGCTGGCGGTGATGTTCTGGAATACGCGACCTTGCGGCGGTGTTTGCGCCAGTTCAAAAAAGCGCGGCCACGGCATGGCTTCGACCATGGGCGCGGCGGTGGGCGGGAGTTCGTGCGCAGCCTGCATTTTCCAGCCGCGGTTAACCAGCACCAGGCTGCCATCCACCAGCCGGAATGGGGTGATCACCTCGTAGCCATTGGCGCCATCAAAATCGCGGTGATCCAGATACAGCGTGTATTGCGGCAGCCACTGGCCCACCAGTTGTAGACGGCGGTACAGCGGCGGCTGCGTGCCGGTGCCCCACAGCAAGGCGGGCTCGGCGATGCGCTCGGCGTACTGGTCGGCCAGGCTTTGTTTGTACAGCGCCCGCGCGGCTTGCCATGCGCCCAGGCAGACGGTTAACAGCACCAGCAGCCCCATGCCCACCAGCGCACGGCGGCCCGGCGCGCGGTGGCGGCGCGGCAAGTCGGTGCGGCGTGTGCTACGGTTTGCATCGGAGGAACTTGCCATGAAAATAGTCATCGCCCTGCTCTTGCTGGTGGTTCTGTTTGCCCTCGGCCGCGCGCTGTTGCAACTGGTGCGCGGTCCTTCCGGGTCCCCGGCGCTGGTGCGCTCTTTGACCATCCGGATTGCGGTCTCGGTGTGTCTGTTTATCTTGCTGCTGCTGGCCTGGTACTTTGGTCTATTACAACCGCACGCCGCATAAGGCGGCGTCTACGCCCCGCTGATATCCGTGCGGGGCGATTCCTACCCACTGCTTTGCATTGGCCCGGTGCGCGGCCCTTGCGGGCCTTTGCAGTGTGTGTGGCATAACCAAAATGTGCGTTGCCCTACGGGTAACGCACATTTCGAGGCGTAGCCTCGGCGCGGTACGCGCCATCCACTTTCCAACACAACCCGACAACGCATAAAAACCTCATAGGGTGGGTCTGGACCCACCACCCAAAGTGGCATATCAAAGCCATCACGTTCGAATCGGCGGCTTTGATAGGTGGGTCTTGACCCACCCTATGCGCTTGCTTTCTTTAACTCATAGGGTGGGTCTGGACCCACCACCCAAAGTGGCATATCAAAGCGGCCACGTTCGAATCGGCGGCTTTGATAGGTGGGTCTTGACCCACCCTATGCGCGATCTATAAGCAATACACAAAAATAAACAGCCCCAGCCAGACCACGTCCACAAAGTGCCAGTACCACGCCGCGGCTTCGAAGCCGAAGTGATGCGCCGGGGTGAAGTCGCCTTTGATTACGCGGGCCAGCATCACGCTGAGCATGATCGCGCCCACCAGTACGTGCATGCCGTGAAAGCCGGTCAGCATAAAGAAGGTCATGCCATACGCGCCCGAGGCCAGCGTCAAATGCATTTCGGTGTACGCGTGGTGGTATTCCTTGACCTGCAGGCACAAGAAGATCACGCCCAGCAGCACGGTGGCGGCCAGGCCCAGGGTCATCTGGCGGCGGTTGTTTTTAACAAAGCCCCAGTGCGCGATGGTCACGGTAATGCCCGAGGTCAGCAGCAAACCGGTATTGATGGCGGGGATGCCCACGGCTTCCATCGGCGTATACGGCGCCACCTTGGGGCCGGACAGCGCGGGCCAGGCCTGATGGAACATCGGCCACAGATAATCATGCGTGTTGGAAAACCAGCCCAGTTCCGGCACCGACACCACGCGCGTATAAAACAGCGCGCCAAAGAAGGCGCTAAAGAACATCACCTCGGAGAAGATGAACCAGCTCATGCCCCAGCGGAACGAGTAATCCACCTGCGGGCCATAATCGCCATGGTTGGATTCGCGGATTACATCGCCAAACCAGCCAAACAGCATGCCGATCAGCACTAAAAATCCCAAACCCAGCGCGTACCAGCCGATCGACACATTGTTGATGCCAAACGCCGTGCCTGCCGTAATAAAGAACAGCGCCAGCGAGCCCATGATCGGCCACTTTGACGGCTGCGGTACAAAGTACGGCGCGTCATGAATTCCGTTTTCCACGTTCATTGCTGCTTCCCTCTTTGTTCAGCACCACATCCGTAGGGCGGGGGCAACCACTGCGCAAACCCGCGGTTTGATCAGTGGCTGCCCTGGCTGCTCACCAACACGTGCACCAGCCCTGCCACAGCCAGTGCCAGCACCAACGCGCAAAAAAATGCGGCGAAGATGATCTGACCCGGCTTCACTTTTTGCGCTTCCGCGCTCTTTCGCCCCCGCACCCCAAAAAACGCGGCCAACACGGCCTTGAATGCTGCAATCATGTTGCGGCCTTCGCGATGGATTGCGCGGTCGCTGTGGTCTGCTGCTTGCCGCCATCCAGACCAAACACCGTATACGACAAGGTGATGGGCCCCAGCGTGGCCGGCAGATCGGACTTGAACACCAGCACCACCGTCACCTCGCGCACTTCGCGCGGCGCCAGGTGGATGGCATCAAAACAAAAGCACTGCACCTTTTCGACATAGCGCACTGCGGACAACGGCGCATAACTCGGCACTGCCCGTACGCCCAACGGCGTGTCCGCCAGGTTGCGCAGCTCGAAACGCGCTTTCATCAGGCCGCCAGCGTGGCCTTCGCGCCGGGCGTCCAGCGCGCGAATCTGCATCGGCACGCCCGCCGCCACATTGCTATCGAACAATACCTGCTGCTGCCAACCCGCCACCGGCGCATCGGCCACGGCGGTGCGGTCTTGCTGGATGCCCATCACGCGGCAGAACACGTTGTAGAACGGCACCATGGCAAAGCTGAACCCCAACATCGCCAGCACCGCCAGCAGCAAGCGGCGCGCGGTGCGGCGGTTTCCTTGTTGTCGTTGCAGCGCCAGGCTGGTCATGGCTAGTTACCAAACAGCCAATGCCGCAGCACGATGCCGATAAAGAACATCAGCGCGATGCTGGCCATGATCAGCGCGGTGCGGAAATTCTTGCTCACTTCAGTTCCTCCACATGGGTGGATTCTTCCAGGCCCTGCGCAATCAGACCCTCGCGCACCAGCGCCAGCGAAGGCGGTTCGGTCCAGGTGTGATGCGGCGCGGGGCAGGCGACGTCCCATTCCAGCGTGGTCGCGCCATCCCACGGCCGTTGCGGCGACGGGCCGACGCCACCGCGGATGGTGTGGATCACGTTGTACAGAAACAGGATTTGCGCAAAGCCGAACAGAAACGCGCCCACGCTGGCCACTTCGTTAAAGGTGGTGAACTGCAGCGCGTAATCGGGAATGCGCCGTGGCATGCCCGCGAGGCCGAGAAAATGCATCGGAAAGAAAGTGATATTGAAGGCGATCATCGACCACCAGAAATGCAGCTTGCCCATGCGTTCGCTATACATATTGCCGGTCCACTTGGGCAGCCAGTAATAGGTAGCGCCAAACAGGCTGAACAACGCACCCGCCACCAGCACGTAATGGAAATGCGCCACCACGTAATAGGTGCCATGCAGCTGGATATCGACCGGGGCCAGCGACAACACCAGGCCCGACATCCCACCAATGGTAAACAGACACAAAAAGCCGATGGCAAACAGCATGGGCGTCTCAAACGTCATCGAGCCCTGCCACATGGTGGAAATCCAGTTGAACACCTTCACGCCGGTGGGCACGGCAATCAGCATGGTCATAAACATATAAAACAGCTGCGCCGTGGCCGGAAAGCCCACCGCAAACATGTGATGGCCCCACACCATAAAGCTGAGGATGGCGATGGCGCAGACCGCGTACACCATCGACACATAACCAAACAGCGGCTTGCGGCTGAAGGTGGGCAGGATCTGGCTAACCACGCCAAACGCGGGCAGCGCCATGATGTAGACCTCGGGGTGGCCGAAGAACCAGAACACGTGCTGGAACAGGATGGGATCGCCCCCGCCTGCGGCATTAAAAAAGTGCGTGCCAAAGTGGCGATCAGTGAGCAGCATCGTGACTGCACCGGCCAGCACCGGGGCGACGGCAATCAGCAAATACGCAGTCACCAGCGACGTCCAGGCAAACATCGGCATCTTCAGTAAGGTCATGCCCGGTGCGCGCATATTCAGGATGGTGGTGACGATATTGATCGAGCCCATGATCGACGACAGGCCCATCAGGTGGATGGCGAAAATGCCGAAATCCATGCCTGCGCCTAACTGCACGGACAAGGGCGGGTAGAAGGTCCAGCCCGCGCCGGGGCCGCCACCGGGCACAAACAGCGAGATGATCAGCAGCATGGCCGCGGGCGGCAGCAGCCAGAAGCTCCAGTTGTTCATGCGCGCAAACGCCATATCCGGCGCGCCGATCATGAGCGGGATCATCCAGTTCATCAGCCCGGTAAACGCCGGCATGATGGCGCCGAACACCATGATCACGCCGTGCAGCGTGGTCAGCTGGTTAAAGAATTCGGGCTGCCAGAACTGCATGCCGGGGCTGAACAATTCAGCCCGGATGCCCAGCGCAAAGGTGCCGCCCAGCAAGAACATGCTGAAAGCAAACCACAGATACATCGTGCCGATATCTTTGTGGTTGGTGGCGTACACCCAGCGCCGCCAACCGGCCGGGGCGTGATGGTGGTCGTGTGCGTCGTGCCCGCCGTGACCATGGTCCGCGCCATGGCCGTGGTCGATCGGGTGCGCCGGGTTCAGTGCGTCGGTGGTGGTGGTCATATCGCTATCCCCCGGTTACTTGCGAGCCGCTTTGACTTCCGCCGGCAGCACGAAGTCGCCGGTGTGATTGCCAAAGCTGTTGCGTTCATAAGTGATGACCGAAGCCACCTCGACATCCGACAAGCCGGCCCACGACGGCATCGCGTTTTTGCCGGTCAGCACGATATGGATGTGGCCTTCTTTGGGGCCGGTGGCAATTTTGCTGCCCGCCAGCGCCGGGAACGGCCCGCCGCCCTTGCCATCCACTTTGTGGCAAGCCGCGCAGTTGCTTTCAAACACTTGCTTGCCGCGCGCCAGCAGTTCGTCTTTGGTCCATTTCTTGTTGGGGTCGTCCTGCGCGGCTTTGGCCTTGGCTTGCTGCGCGGTCACCCAGGTTTTGAAATCGGCATCGCTGACCACCTTGACCACAATCGGCATATAGCCGTGGTCGCGCCCGCACAATTCGGTGCACTGGCCGCGATAGGTGCCGATGTGTTCGGCGGTAAACCAGGTATCGCGGATAAACCCGGGAATGGCATCTTGTTTGACGCCCAGCGCTGGCACATACCAGCTGTGGATGACGTCATTGGCGGTGGTCAGTATCCGCACGCGCTTGCCCACGGGCACCACCAGCGGTTCGTCCACTTCCAGCAAATACAACGGGCTTTTGGGCGGCGCGCCGTCCTTGTAGTTTTCGATCTGCGCGCGCGGGGTGGCCAGCCGGCTTTTGTAGCCAAAGCCGTAATCCATATAGTCGTAGCCCCACAGCCATTGGTAGCCGGTGGCCTTGATGGTGATGTCGGCGTTGGTGGTGTTCTTTTGCGCCAGCACCAGTCGGGCGGCGGGAAACGCCATCACCGCCAGGATCAGCGCCGGGATGATGGTCCAGGCCACTTCGACGGCGGTGTTTTCATGAAAATGCCGCGCCTGATGCCCCACGCTGCGGCGATGTTTGAAGATGGAATAGAACATCAGGCCAAACACCACCACAAACACCACCACGATGATCAGCATGATCCACGTGTGCAGGTCGTTGATATGGCTGGCGATAGGCGATTGCGGGGTCTGGAACGTGTACGGGCTTTCAGCAAGGGCAAACGACGGCGTACAGGCCGCCGCCATGGCGCAAAGTCGCCTGAGCTGCATCAGAAACCTCCAGTGGCTGTTTATACCCGGCCTGCTGGTCTGTGCCGCTCATACCGTTAGCGCGCACACGCGATGCTGTCTGTTGTTTAAACACAGGCAGGTTGCGTGATCGTGACTGCGCTAGCGGGTAGGTCTCCAGATTCAGCTTATCGGTACCGGCTTTTTATGTAGTGCCGGCTATACGGGCTACTCAATTTCTAGCAAACGCTGACGTAATTGCAAGCAACTGTTGCAGTTGTGAGAACACATGCACCGTTTTGCTGCACCGCTCATCTGATGCGTGTTTCGTTTTTGGGCGCGGCGGATAAACCTTAAGTCAGCCACTGCAAGTGGTACCCGCATTTAAGGAGATAAATCATGGACTTGCACATGCACGGTCTCGATGATCACTTCACTTTGCCTCAAACCGACAAGGTAAGCGCATCCCGGCCGCTCGAATGGCTAAAACTAGGCTGGCAAGACTTCCGCCAGCATCCGCTACCCAGTCTGGGCTATGGGCTTTTGATTGCCATTGCGGGCTGGCTTGTGTTGGCGGTGGCTTCCAACTACACGTATCTGACCTCCACCAGCATCACCGGCTTTATGTTGCTGGCCCCGTTGGGCGCGGCCGGTATCTATGAATTGACCAGCGAACGCCAGGAAGGTCGGCCCACTTCATTTGCCCAATCGTTGCACGATCTGCTGAAAAACCTGGGCCAGATTGCGTTTATGGGCGTGGTGCTGGGGTCGGTGGCCATCGGCTGGGAACGCGTATCGTGCATTCTGTTTGCACTGTTTTATGGCGGCGAAGCGGTCAACCTGCATTTCTTCTGGACGGCCTTGCTGGGCGAATACTGGATGTTTACCGCAGCGTGGATCTTTGGCGGCTTTGTGCTGGCCTGTCTGACTTTTGCGCTGACGGCGGTGTCGATTCCGATGCTGGCTGATCGCGAAGTGGATGTGGTGACCGCGATGATGACCAGCCTGCGCGTGGTGATGGAAAACCTGCCAGCCATGATCGTGTGGGCGGCCATCATTGTGGCGCTAACCGCAATCGGCTTTGCCACCGGCTTGCTGGGGCTGATTGTGCTGTTCCCGCTGCTGGGCCACGCCACGTGGATTGCATATAAAGAACTGGTGCACTAGAACGATATGCATGCAAAGCGCGGGTAATGCGCGCCATGGCTGAACCGGTGCCCGATCCATAGGGTGGGTCATGACCCACCCCTCAAAGCCATAGGCAAAAAACGCCAGATGCGAACTTCTTGCTGGCTCTGGATGGTGGGTGATGACTCAACCGATGGCAACGGGACAGCAACTTGCACCGCATCTCAAGAAAGGTCAGGCATAGCGCCTGGCCTTTTTTGTTGCCGATGTAGTCGTGCGCGTTACGCGTACTTGCTTTTGCAACCATTGCGCTTGATCAAACCTGGCCGGACAAAAAAACATGCTCTGGCACGGCACGTGCTTTAATCACGCCGTCATGTTTCCGCCCAGGAATACGGGTTTTCCCCGATAACGCTGGCTGGAACCTGCACCAAGAATTGCGCCCAGACGTTCCCACAAGGAACAGTTGATCGCTATTTACAGATAAACAGACATGGAGTGAACAGGGATGAAGAGCAAGGCAGGTTTGGCGCTGGCACTGGCGCTGGCTTTCTCCGCAGGCGGCGCAATGGCCGCAGGCAAAACGCTGATCTTCTGCTCCGAAGCCAGTCCGTCCGGCTTTGACGCAGCCCGTTTCGTCACCGGCACCGACTTTGATGCCTCGGCCGAAACCATCTACAACCGCCTGGTTGAATTCGCTCCTGGTTCCACGCAAATCCGCGCTGGCCTGGCCGAAAAATGGGATGTCAGCAGCGATGGCCTGACCTATACCTTTACGCTGCGCAAAGGCGTCAAGTTCCACACCACGCCGTACTTCAAGCCCAGCCGTGACTTCAATGCCGATGACGTCGTGTTTACGTTCTCGCGCTTTACCAACAAAGACCTGCCGTTTAACAAAGCCACCAACGCCACCTATCCGTATGCGTCGGATATGGGCCTGGATACCAACATCACCAAAATCGAGAAGGTGGATGCCTACACCGTCAAGATGACGTTGAAATCGGTGGATGCGGCCTTCCTGCAAAACCTGGCGATGTCGTTCTCGTCGGTGGTGTCGGCGGAATACGCAGACCAACTGCTGAAAGCCAACAAGGCCGACCAGATCAATACGCAACCGATCGGCACCGGCCCGTTTGTGTTTAACGCGTATCAGAAAGACAGCGTAATCCGCTACAGCGCCAATCCGGATTACTGGCGTAAAGGCGAAGTGAAGATCGACAAGCTGATTTTTGCGATCACCACCGACCCGTCGGTGCGTTATCAGAAACTGCAAAAGGGCGAGTGCCAGATCATGGCGCAACCGCGCCCGGCCGATCTGAAAGCCATGGCCGCCAACCCGGCGCTGAAGGTACCGAGCCAGGCCGGCTTTAACGAGGGTTATATCTCGTACAACGTGACGCACAAGCCGCTGGACAAGGTGGAAGTGCGCCAGGCGCTCGATCTGGCCGTCAACAAAAAAGCCATTATCGATGCCGTGTACCAGGGCGCTGGCCAGCTGGCCACCAACCCGATGCCGCCCACCCAGTGGTCGTATAACAAGTCGCTGAAGACCAACAGCTACGACGTCGCCAAAGCCAAGGCCATGCTGGCCAAGGCCGGTTTGCCCAATGGCTTTGAAATTACGCTGTGGGCCATGCCGGTTTCGCGCCCCTACAACCCCAACGCCAAGCTGATGGCCGAGATGATCCAGAACGACTGGAGCAAGATCGGCGTGAAAGCCAAAATCGTCACCTTTGAATGGGGCGAGTACATCAAGCGTGCACGCGCTGGCGAAGACGACGCGATGCTGATTGGCTGGACCGGCGACAACGGTGATCCGGATAACTGGCTGGGCGCGCTGCTGAGCTGCGCCGCCGTGGAAGGCAACAACTACGCCAAGTGGTGCGACAAGGGCTTTGACGATCTGATCGTGAAAGCACGCACGCTGACCAGCCAGGCCGATCGCACCAAGCTGTACGAGCAAGCGCAAACCATCTTCGCGCAGCAACTGCCGTTTAGCCCGGTGGCGCATTCCACGGTTTACCAGCCGATGCGCAAAGAAGTGGATGGCTTCAAGATCAGCCCGTTTGGTCTGAACTCGTTCTACGGCGTGAGCCTGAAGTAAGCGGTCTGTAGCAGTACATCAAGCCGGCCGGGTACGCGTTGCCTGGCCGGCTTTGTCTATGTGGGCGGCGCTGCTTTTGCCGCTTGCAGTTCGACCTGGCGCGCTGTTGCCGCCAATTTGTTGTTTGTTATTCCGGAGCCCATCCGTCTCATGATCCGCTTTCTATTACGACGCATCGGCGTGGTCATCCCTACCTTTTTGGGGATTACGCTGCTGTCGTTCTCACTGATCCATATGATCCCGGGCGACCCCATTCTTGTAATGATGGGCGAGCGCCACATCGACCCTGAGTTCTACAAGCTGGCGATGCACAACCTGGGTCTGGATCAGCCGCTGTATCTGCAGTACTGGCATTACCTGGTGAACGCGCTGCACGGCAATCTGGGCCTGTCGGTGCGCTCGCAAGTGCCGGTGATGCAAGAGTTTCTGGCCTTATTCCCCGCCACCGTCGAGCTGTCTTTCTGTGCCATGTTGTTTGCGGTGCCCGTCGGCCTGGCCGCCGGCATGATTGCCGCCATGCGCCGCGGCAAAGTGGCCGACCACGGCGTAATGGGCATTGCGCTGACTGGTTATTCGATGCCGATTTTCTGGTGGGGCCTGATGCTGATCATGCTGTTTTCGGTCAAGCTGGGCTGGACGCCGGTTTCGGGCCGCATCGATCTGCTGTACGACATCCAGCCCGTCACCGGCCTGCTGTTGGTGGATAGCCTGCTGGCGCATGACATGGATGCGTTCAAATCGGTGGTGATGCATCTGATATTGCCGTCGATTGTGCTGGGCACCATTCCGATGGCGGTGATCGCGCGCATGACGCGCTCGGCCATGCTGGAAGTGTTGCGCGAAGACTATATCCGTACTGCGCGCGCCAAAGGTTTGTCGATGGCGCGCATCGTGCTGATCCACGCACTGCGCAATGCGCTGATGCCGGTGGTGACGGTGATTGGCCTGCAAGTGGGCACGCTGCTGGCGGGCGCAGTGCTGACCGAAAGCATCTTCTCGTGGCCGGGTGTGGGCTCATGGCTGATCAACGCCATTGGCGCGCGTGATTACCCCGTCGTGCAGGGCGGCATACTGTTGATTGCCACGCTGATCATTCTTGTAAACCTGCTGGTCGACATCCTTTATGGGGTGATCAATCCGCGCATCCGCCACGCGAGGTAAGCATGGCCGAAATCATTAAAACCGTGGCGACTGACCTCGGACACCCCACGCCGCTGCGCGAATTCTGGTCCGCATACAGCGCCAACAAAGGCGCGCTGATTGCGCTGGTTTATCTGGTATTGCTGGCCGCCGCCGCAATCCTGGCGCCATGGATTGCGCCGCATTCGTCCAGCGAACAATTCCGCGACTTCATGCTGACGCCGCCGTCCTGGCTGGCCGATGGCCACGCGCGCTTTGTGCTGGGCACCGATGAACTGGGCCGCGATATCCTGTCGCGCTTGATGAATGGCGCGCGACTGTCGCTCACCATCGGCCTGATCTCGGTGATCGTGTCGCTGATTCCCGGCATTGTGCTGGGCTTGCTGGCCGCGTTTTATCCGGGCTGGCTGGGCACCACCATCATGCGTTTGATGGACATCATGCTGGCGCTGCCATCGTTGCTGCTGGCAATTGCGATTGTGGCCGTGCTGGGCCCCGGTTTGCAGAACACCATGCTGGCACTGGCCGTGGTGGGCTTGCCCTCGTACGTGCGGCTGGCGCGCGCAGCGGCAATGACCGAACTGCACAAAGACTATGTGATTGCCGCGCAGCTCTCGGGCGCGGGCAAGTTGCGGCTGATGTTCAACACCGTGCTGCCCAACTGCCTGGCCCCGCTGATCGTGCAAGCCACGCTCGGTTTCTCGTCGGCGATTCTCGATACCGCAGCTTTGGGCTTTCTGGGCTTGGGCGTGCAACCGCCGTTGCCGGAATGGGGCACCATGCTGGCGGCCGCACGTGACTATATCGAGCGCGCCTGGTGGGTGGTGACCATGCCTGGCATCACCATTCTGATTACCGTACTGGCGCTCAACCTGATGGGCGACGGTCTGCGCGATGCGCTCGACCCCAAACTGAAAAGGCTGGCGTAATGGCATTACTCGAAATCAACAAGCTGTCGGTTGAATTCGGCAGCGCCGCACATCCGTTCCGCGCCGTCTCCAATGTCGATTTGTCGGTGGATGCCGGCGATATCGTCGGTGTGGTCGGCGAATCGGGTTCGGGCAAAAGCGTGACCATGCTGGCGCTGATGGGCCTGATCGACGCCCCCGGCCGGGTCACCGCCGATGCGCTCAACTTTGACGGCAAACCGCTGCTGAACATGAAGCCCGCGCAAAAGCGGCAAATCGTCGGGCGCGATATCTCGATGATTTTCCAGGACGCGCTCACCAGCCTTAACCCGGCGTACACCGTGGGTTTCCAGCTGATCGAAACGCTGCGCCAACACACGCCATTGCGTGGCGATGCGCTGAAACAACGCGCGCTGGAACTGCTGGAACTGGTCGAAATCCCCGACGCAAAATCGCGGCTGAATGCCTATCCGCACCAGTTGTCCGGCGGCATGAGCCAGCGCGTGATGATTGCGATTGCCATCGCCTGTAATCCCAAACTGCTGATTGCCGATGAGCCAACCACGGCGCTCGACGTGACCGTGCAGCAGCAGATTATGGAGCTGCTGCTTAATCTGCAGAAAAGCCAGGGCATGGGCCTGATCCTGATCACCCATGATCTGGCCGTGGTGGCCGAAGTGGCCCAGCACGTGGTGGTGATGTACGCGGGCGAAGTGGTGGAAAAGAGCCCGGTGACTGAAATCTTTGATCGCCCGCGCCATCCGTATACCCAGGCCTTGCTGGCCAGCATCCCGGAACACAGCAAAGGCGCCGAGCGCCTGCATACGCTGCCGGGCGTGGTGCCAGGCCAGTACGACCGCCCCAGCGGCTGCCTGCTGTCGCCGCGTTGCCCGTATGTGCAAGACCGCTGCCGCACCGAACATCCCGATCTTTATCCAGCTGGCGCAGCCGTCGCGCGCTGCTTTTATGCGCTGGACGATGCAGGACGCCCTACCCATGTCTGAAACGCTGACTCCCCAATCCCCGGCTGAAACGGTGCGCCCGATCCTGATCGCGCGCGAACTCAGCAAGTATTACGCGGTATCGCGCGGCTTTTTGCGCGGCCATGCCACGGTCAAGGCGCTGAACAATGTGAGTTTTGAGCTGGCGCCGCAACGCACGCTGGCGGTGGTGGGCGAATCGGGCTGTGGCAAATCCACGCTGGCGCGCCAACTGACCATGGTGGAAACGCCCAGCGGCGGCTCACTCAATATCGATGGCACCGAAGTCGCCACGGCCAATGCGTCTGAACGCAAAAAGCTGCGGCCGAAAGTACAGATGGTGTTCCAGAACCCGTACGCCTCGCTTAATCCACGCAAAAAGGTGGGCACCCAGCTGGAAGAACCGCTGCTGCTCAATACCGACCTGACCGCGCAACAGCGCGAACAACGCGTGCGCGAGATGATGACCCGCGTCGGTTTGCGGCCCGAGCACTACCACCGCTATCCGCATATGTTCTCCGGCGGGCAGCGCCAGCGCATCGCCGTGGCGCGCGCGATGATGCTGAACCCGGAAGTGCTGGTGGCCGATGAGCCAACGTCCGCGCTGGATGTCTCAATCCAGGCGCAGATCCTTAACCTGTTTATGGATTTGCAGCAGGAATTTGGCACAGCGTATGTGTTTATCAGCCACAACTTGTCGGTGGTCGAACACGTGGCCGACGATGTGATGGTGATGTATTTCGGTTCCGCCGTTGAATACGGCACGCGCCAGGCCATCTTTGAGCAGCCACTGCATCCGTACACGCGCGCACTGATGCAGGCCACGCCGGCCATCCGCGCCGAAAACCGCAAAACGCGTAACCGTCTGCAAGGCGAACTGCCCTCGCCGATCAACCCACCCAGCGGCTGCACGTTTCATACGCGCTGCCCGTACGCCAATGACCATTGCAGGGCAGTGGTGCCCGAACTACGCCCGATTGCGGGGCGTCTGGTGAGCTGCCATCGCGTGGAAGAGATTCTGTCTGGCTCCATCACCGCCACCAACGTGCCCAAAAACTGAGCACACTTGAAAAGAAATGCACGAAAGGCTTGCCAAGGGGAAATATCTCTGACATACTCGCCTTTCTCTGTCGCGGGATGGAGCAGTTGGCAGCTCGTCGGGCTCATAACCCGAAGGTCACAGGTTCGAGTCCTGTTCCCGCAACCAATACCAGACAAAAAGCCCAGCTCATTGAGTTGGGCTTTTTGTTTTGCTGTATGCCATTTGCGGACTGACTTTTTGCTCTGTGTCGAACAAGCAATGTCCGCGATAATCGCGGCTAATTTAATTGCATGGGGAAGGCGAAATGGCTTTCGCATTGCGCCGCACATCCAGAATCGTTGTGATCACCGCCATCGTGCTGCAAAGCCTGTTGTACTGGGTGGCCGCTGCGCCGCTGCATGCCCCCAGCGGCGAACCTGTCCGCGCTTGCGGCCTGGGTGCGCTGGGCGCCTTCATGCTCAGTGCGCTGATCTGCATCATTGGCTCCCTCACCGCACTCATGCTTAACGGCTGGAGCCTGCGCCGCGAGCCCAAGCCGCGCGCACGCTGGCGGCGCGTTGAACTGGTGGCGATGGCCGCGCCGCTGATAGCCTTCGGGCTGGCGATGTTGCTGCAAGCCTCGTTCAGCCAGTAACGCCTGCCGCAGCCTCCCCGCCCCAACGCCACGTCATCCATACTGATCCTGCAACCGTTCTTAACGGTGCCCGCATTGTTAATGCATAAGGATGCACGATGACCTGGTCCGCCCGGCAATACAGCGCCTTTGAAGCAGAACGTACCCGCCCCGTGCGCGATCTGGTGGCGGCCATCCCGCAGATCGAAGTGAACCGCGCGGTCGATCTGGGTTGCGGCCCGGCCAATTCCACCGAGGTTTTGGCCGATCGCTTTCCCGCCGCGCAAATCCTCGGCATTGATAGCTCGGACGATATGTTGCTCGCCGCGCGCCAGCGCCTGCCCCACGCGCAATTTGCACTGGCCGATATCGCCGACTGGCGCGCCCCCGAGCCGGTGGATGTCATCCTCGCCAACGCCTCGCTGCAATGGCTGCCCGACCATGCCACGCTCTATCCACGGTTGCTGCAGCAGCTCCAGCCCGGCGGCGTGCTGGCCATCCAGACCCCCGACAATCTTGATGAGCCCGCGCACGTTTTAATGCGCGAAGTGGCCGCCGCGGGCCCATGGGCTGATCGCATTGCCGACGTACAACAGCGTCCGCGCCACGACGCACGCTTTTATCACGCGCTATTGCGCCCGTCTTGCCGCAACGTCGAAATCTGGCGCACCACCTATTACCACGTCTTGCCGGGCGGCCCCGCTGCGATTGTCGACTGGTTTAAAAGCACCGGCTTGCGCCCGTTTCTGGCGCCGTTAACGCCGGACGAGCAATCGGTTTACCTGGCGCGCTATCTGGCGGCCATCGCCCAAGCGTATCCTGCCTTGGCCGATGGCAGCGTCCTGCTGCCGTTTCCGCGCCTGTTTATCGTGGCGCAACGTATTTAACCTTTGAGTACCCATGGCCAGACTGCATCATTATTTTCATGCGCGACCGCGTTTGCTGGTGGCGGTGGCGGCGGGTGTGATCACCTATGCGCTGCTTGATTTCGCAATCAATCAGGACACGCTCACCAGCGTGCTATGCGGCTGGAATGTCACCAGTTGGCTGTATCTGGCCGTGCAGTGGTTTCATATGCTGCAAGCCGACCCCGAGCGCATCCGTCGCGTGGCCAAACTACAGGATGAAAGCGCCGCCACCGTGCTGACCATCCTGAGCCTGGGCTCGGCCGCCAGCCTGATCGCCATAATGCTCGAACTCTCTGGTGTGAAAGATTTAACCGGCATGGCGCGCGTGCTGCATCTGGCGCTCACGGGCGCTACGCTGGCGGGATCATGGCTGCTGATCGCCACGTCGTTTACCAATCACTATGCGCATATGTATTACGGCGGCGACGGCGAAGCGCCACAGCGTCATCTGGTGTTTCCTGACAAGATCGCCGAGCCCAAGTATTGGGATTTTCTGTATTTTGCGATCACGATTTCGGTGGCCTCGCAAACGGCGGATATCGCCATCAGCAGCACGCGCTTACGCCGCGTGGTGATCGCGCATGAGATTCTGGCGTTTCTGTTCAACCTCAGCATTCTGGGTTTATCGATCAACGTCGGGGCCAGCTTGCTGTCGTAACCCAAACCTGGACGCACGCATAAAAAAAGCCACCCTTGCCGGTGGCTTTCTTTGATCGTTGCGCTCTTGCGCGCCTCACGCTCCGCCAGCGGGGGCCTCCGACGGCGTTTTGCTACGCGAAGCCTTGGCGGGCGTAGCCACTTTGACTGGCGCAGCGGGCGCGCTCACCGGTTCCGCGCTGGCGGTCACTGCGTTCAGTTTCGAATCGGGCAGCCCCGCCTGGCCCAGGCCGATGCGTTGCGCTTCGTTGGCGGCATACACCACCTGATCATCCACCGCATACAACCAGCATTTGCTGTGCGACACGGCCTCGCAATTATCCAGCGCCGTCTTCATCGCCTTGGCGCCGTAGCCAATACCAAACCCGGTCTTGCCATTCACGGCGAAAGCGCGCGGAGGCAGCCGTTCCAGCCAGGTTTGATATTCGCCGATGTCTTCCAGCGCCAGCGGCGGCGCGGCAATGTCTTCCACGGTGGCGAAATGGCTAGCGGCCGGCACGGCCCATTTGTGCAGACTGCCCTGCACCCAGAACCCGTTGGTGGGCGCGGTGGCGGCAGGCGTGTTGGACATCAGACTGGCAGGAGCCGGGTCAGCCGCAAAGGCGCTGCCCAGCACGCCACAGAACAGCAGGGCGATGCAGGTTTTCAAGATAAGCCTCGTCGTTTTCTGGTCGTTATCGATCGGGGTAATGGCAGGTGGCCACCCGCAGCGCGAGCGACCGATGCGGCCAGAGTGGCGATGCCACCGTCCAGCAGCAAGACCCAGCCATCCCCGATAGATGGAACCACTTAACGACGTGGCGCAAAGCCTTGTGCGGCGCGGGTTGCAGCGTGTTGCGCCGCCCTTGGCACCGCCCGGCCCTGACGGGCGTCAGGCGCTTTCCACAATCGAAATCGAAAACCCGTCCCACCCCTTGCTGCCCACGGTCTGGATGGCGGTGCTGGTGAGGTTGGGCGCGGCCAGTTGCTGCAGAAAGGTGCGCATGCCCGCTACGCCGGGGTCGGCGTTGCTGGCGTCGAGCACGCGACCCTGGCGCACCACGTTGTCGCCAATGATGACCGTGCCCACGCGCGCCAGCTGCTGCGACAACGCTAGATAGGCCGGATTGTCATCCTTGTTGGCATCGATAAAGATCAGATCAAACGGCGCAGTCTGGTCTTTGATCAGTTGGGCTAGCGTTTGCGTGGCCGGGCCTTCCAGCACCGTGGCGCGGTCGGCCACGCCCGCGGCGGCCAGATGTTGTCGCGCCAGCTTGGCGTAGTCGGGATTCAGTTCCAGCGACACCAGTTGCCCATCGGCGGGCAAAGCACGCGCCAGCCAGATGGTGCTGTAACCGCCCAACGTGCCCACTTCCAGAATCCGCCGCGCACCGCTGATGCGCGCCAGAATGTGCAGCAATTTGCCCTGGTTGGCGGTGACGTTAATGTCGGGCAAGCCAGCGGCATGGCTTTGCGCCAGCACTTGCCTCAGCGCGTCGTCTTCGGGCGCCAGGAGTTGCGAAAACCACTGATCGAGGTGAGTCCATTGCATCTGGTTCATACAGGCTGATCCGGTAGCGGCCGAGAGCGGCCCTGCCAGCATAGACAGCGCCGCGTGTATTGCCGAGGCACAGATCAGCAAATCGGGGATCGCAACAGCATGGCAACGGCCTGAGCGCGCTGTACGGGCGCTTTACCGGTTCAAGCGTCGATATACGACGCTCAAGCGCATCCGTCTCTCGGCGCGGCACAATAAAAAAGGCCTCCCAGTGGGAGGCCCTTTTAACAACCGCGTCAGCGCAAGACTTAGGCCTTGTGATGAACGTGCTTGTGAGCGTGGTGATGATGATGCTTGGCTTGGGCTTTTTGTGCTGCGGAAGCAGCCGATGCCTTGTGATGCTTTTTAGCTTGAGCCTTTTGTGCAGCCGATGCAGCCGAAGCCTTGTGCTTCTTGGCTTGTGCCTTCTGTGCAGCCGATGCAGCCGAAGCCTTGTGCTTCTTGGCTTGAGCCTTTTGGGCAGCCGATGCAGCCGAAGCCTTGTGCTTTTTGGCTTGCGCTTTTTGGGCAGCCGATGCAGCCGAAGCCTTGTGCTTCTTGGCTTGTGCTTTCTGAGCGTCAGACGCAGCGGTGGTGGTCTTGGCAGCGTGGTGCTTCTTCACGTGGTGATGAGCAACCGGGGCGCTGGCAGCGGCAGAAGCGTCGGCAGCAAAAGCCGGTGCTGCGAACAGAACACCGACGGCGGTAGCGATAGCGATCAAAGATTTCATGACAGTGTTCCTCGTAGCGTTGTCAGGTACAGGGCAAGCGGGTGTTGCCGTGAGACGCATACTGTCATGCTGATCACCAGCGCGTTGTGAGCGTGTGTGCGCGCCACGTTACAAGCTGTACACCACACTGATACGTGTCATCCGGATTGAAACACGTGCGTTGCAAAGCGCTTTCCGCCGTTGTCAGCGGGGTGGGGTGGGATGCTCATCGCGTTGCGCCGCCGGCATCGGGTCAGCCGCGGCGAATACATGCGGCCAGTTGCGGCCGTACCAGTTATCCACTTCGATATGGTTCAGCTGCATCATGTGCCGAAAGCCCGGCACCCACGCCAGCCAACTGCTGGTCACGGCGGTCAGCAGGCCAAACACCACATACACCGGCGTAATCGCCCAATGCAGCAAGGCCACGCCCGCCAGCGCCGGGCCAAGCGTGGACGCCACCTGCGTGATGGCAAAACCGGCGGATGACATGCGCCCTCTAAACGCGGGCGGCCGCGCCAGGGTGCGATGAGTCAGGCCCACCAGCGTGGTCACCGACGAGCCCAGGCCGGTTAAAAAGAACGCCAGCGTCATTACATACGGGTGCGCAGTAAAACCCACCACGGCCAGCGTCAGGCCCATCGACACGCCACCGCCCACGCGAGCATAAAAGCGGCCCACGCGATTAACGATGCGTTGGCTCAGCCCCAACGTGCCCAGCAACATGCCCACCGACACCGCGGCCTCGCAGGTACCCAGCCACACACTGGATAGCCCCAGCGCTTTGACTTTGACCGGCACCAGCATGCTGATCGCCGGATACATGAACAGCCACGATACGGTGTTCACCAGCAGCCAGCCGCGTTCGACCGGCACACGCCAGGCGGGTGCCATGCCGGCCTTCAGTTCGGGCCACCAGCCGTTCCGCACATGGTCGCGCGCGCGTTGCCCGGTGGGGATTTTCAGCGCCAGCAACATCGCCGCCACCAGCAAGGCCGCATGGATCCACAAGGTAGCCGCCGTGCCCCACGCCGCCAGCGTAATCCCGGCCAGCGCCGGGCCCAGTAAACGCCCCGCCGATTCCGCGCCCTTTTGCAGATTAAGCGCCAGCGGCAGATCGGCGGAACTGACCAGCTCGGCCGCGATGCTGCTGGCGGCGGGCATATACAAACAGAAGGCCAGTTCCTGCGACGCCGCCAGCGCCAGCAACCAGCCGCCATGATATTGCGAACGTCCTGCCAGCCACGCCAATGCCGCCGCATGCACCGCGTACCAACCCATCGCGCCACAGATCAGATTGCGTTTGGCAAAGCGGTCCCCCAGCGGCGACAGCAGCGGCATGCCGATTAGCACCACCGCCGCCAGCACCACGCCATAGGTGGCCAGATCGGCCGTGTTGCCCGCGTGGATGATCCACCACGGCAGCGCCAGCTGGCCGATCATCACGGTCAGCTGCGTCAAGCCATCGCAGCTCAACAAATGGCGAAAAGACGGTCCTACCCGCGCAAGCGAGTGGCGTAACGGGTCAAACATCAGAACAACTCCGGGGCGAAGGCGGCGGGCCGCGGGCGGGCGATAAGCCGGGGCGGCGGCATCAAGAAGGGTGCAACAGGCCAACAGGTTATCGCAGCAGCCCAGACGCGCAAACCCGCTGTCGCCGCACGGCCACATCCGCTTGCGTGCGGCAACCTTCATTGGCAAAGCAATTGCGCACAACAATCTGACCAAGCGGTTAGCCGTCGGGTTTTGTCCGATTTGCATGTCAGTGGCTGATGCGCGGTATCCATCCGCCCCACCGGCACAGTTGCCCGATGCTAAACCGGATCATGCACTCCGAAAGGAACGGCTCTGGCTGGTTGCCGTGTTGTGCCCGCACATAAAAAAGGAATACCCCCCATGTTTGCCAACCTGTCCATCGGCCAGAAACTGTATGCAGGCTTTACCGCCGTCATCGTCATCATGGTGCTGGTATTTGCCTCGTCGCTGTACAGCACGCGCGCGGCCAAACAAAGCCAGGAATGGACTGAGCACAGCTATCAGGTGATCGTCGAAAGCGACAAGCTGTATGCCTCGCTGCTTAACATCCAGAGCGGCGTGCGCGGTTATATGTTGTCGGGCAAGGACAATTTTCTGCAGCCCGCGCTGGAGGGCCGCAAGACCTTTGCCGCGTCGCTGGCGCGCATCCGCGAACTGACCTCCGACAACGCGCGCCAGCAGCAGCGTCTGCAAACGCTGGAGCAGCAATACCGCACCTACGAAGACCAGGGCGTGGGCCCCAACATCGAAGTGCGCCGTGGCGTTATCGCCGGCACCAAAACCATGAACGACGTGGTTGATCGCGTCGCCAATGGCAATGCGTTTCAGCTGATGGCCGATATCCGCAAAACGCTTGATGAAATCGCCAAGGACGAAGCCGATTTGCTGGTGGCGCGCCAGGCCGATTCCGAACGCACCAATCGCTGGGCCGTCATCAATCTGGTGGGCGGCGGCATGGTGGCCGTGGTCTTGGGCCTCGGCATTGCCACATGGCTGGGGCGGCATATTTCCACGCGGCTGGCGCGTGCGGTGCGCGTGGCGCAGGCCACGGCGGCAGGTGACTTTACCAACCGCATCAGCGCCGACGGCAACGACGAAATCGGCAAGTTGCTGGGCGCGCTGGCCACCATGCAACACACGCTGGGCGATATGTTGCAGGCGGTTAAACAAGCGTCGGGCGATCTACGCGTCAGCGCCGACAAGATCGGCACGATTTCGGAAGGCGTGGAGACCAGCGTGCAGCAACAAGGCGCGTCGGCATCTTCGATGGCGGCGGCGGTGGAACAACTGACGGTCAGCATCAACCACGTGGCGGTCAGCGCACGCGAGGCGCTGGACGTGTCGCAAGAGGCGGGCCGCGTGTCGCAAGAATCGGCGGGCATCATCGAGCGCACCGTCAGCGGCGTCACCGCGATGGCGGTCAATTCGCGCACCGTGGCGCACAGCGTGGAACAACTGGGCCACGAAGCGGGCCGCATCTCGGGCATCGTCGCCACCATCCGCGAGATTGCCGATCAGACCAATCTGTTGGCGCTCAACGCCGCCATTGAATCCGCCCGCGCGGGCGAGCAAGGCCGCGGCTTTGCTGTGGTGGCCGATGAGGTGCGCAAACTGGCCGAACGCACCGCCGCCGCCACCAATGAAATCCGCGAGATGACCCAGCGCATCGAAGCCGGCACGCGCGAGGCGGTAGGCCATATGGCCGACGAGGTGCGCGAGATCGAACAAAGCGCCGCCATCGCCACCGAGGCCGGCACCGCCATCCAGCGCATCCGCAGCGAATCGGAACGCATGATCAGCGTTATCCAGGATATTTCGGCCTCGCTGACCGAACAATCGACCGTGGCCACCGATGTGGCGCGCAGCGTGGAGCGCATCGCCAATATGTCGGAAGAAAACGGCCGTGGTGCGGTGGAGGCCAACAAAGCCGTGGGCGATTTGCGCCAACTGGCGCGCGGGCTGGATGGGCAACTGACGCACTTCCGCCTGTAAGCGACGGCCTGGCGCACCGCGTTGTCTGGCACAACCCCGGCCATCCGCCACGCCGCAACGGGAAACCTGCCTACAGCCAGTGTCGCGGCTGGCTTGCAGCGGGTGTGACGCCGCTCACCGATACTGGCAGCGTACCCCCAGCCAGACGAGCGCCATCATGAGCACCCGAGTCACCTTTCGCTTTCTCGGCGCGGTAATCAAACGCGTCATTTCCGGCGTCAGCAATGACGAGCTAACCACCCGCGCCGCCGCGCTGGCGTATTACTCCGCCTTGTCGTTTGCGCCGCTGCTGGTGCTGATGATCTGGATTTGCGCGTCGCTGAATCTCAATTATCAAAGCGATCTGGTGGCCGGCCTGAATGATCTGCTGGGCCCCAAGGCGTCCGATGCGGTCAAAGCCGTGATCGACAATGCGCAAAAAGCGCCTGGCTTTGGCAACATCGCCGGCATCGTCAGTATCGTGATCACGCTGGTGTCCGCCTCCGGGGTGTTTACCGAATTGCAGACGTCCATCAACCGCATCTGGGGCCTGCAGCCCAAGCCCAATGGCGCGGTGATGACGTGGCTGCGCTCGCGCCTGCATGCGTTTGGCTTGCTGCTGTCGCTGGCGTTTTTGCTGATCGTGTCGTTTACCGCCAGCGCGGCCATCGCCATCCTGGTACCGCACGAACCGGTGGTGTGGCACACGCTGGAAGCGGTGATTTCGCTGGTGGTGTTTACCGCCGTCTTCGCCACCATTTTCAAAGTCTTGCCTGACGCCATCATCACGTGGCACGACACGCTGGCCGGCGCGTTGCTGACCTCGGTGCTGTTTACGTTGGGCAAGATGGCCATTGGCATGTACCTGGACCATAGCTCGGTGGGCAACGCCTACGGCGCGGCCGGTAGTCTGATGGTGCTGCTGGTGTGGGTGTATTACGCCGGGCTGATCCTGCTGCTGGGCGCCGAGCTGACCTTCGCCGTCGCCACCGTGCGCGGCGAATCAATCAAGCCCAGCCCCCACGCCGAACTGGTCCGCCCGCTGAACGAACCCGCCGGCCACCATTCTTGAGATCGCATAGGGTGGGTCGAGACCCACCCTTCAAAGGCATACCCACCAACAGCGATCCTGGCATGCCACTTGGAGTAGTGGGTCTAGCCTTCAAAGCCATGTCCACGAGCATCGATCTGGGCATGCCACTTTGAATGGTGGGTCTCGACCCACCCTATGCCTTATGCGGCGAGTGGTTCTTGCTGTTGTCGCCGCATGGCCTGGCCGTTGGCGTCGAACAGATGCATCGCGGTGGCGGGCAGTGAGAACTGCACGCGCTCGCCCAGCTTCAGCGCATCCAGTTGCGTCTTGGCAATCAGCGGCTGCGGCGATAGCGCGGTGTCCAGATGCACATAAGCGTGCTCGCCCAGATGCTCCATGTGCGCCACCGTGCCCGTCAGCCCCGCCTTGCCCACCAGCACGTGTTCGGGCCGGATGCCCAACGTAGCCTTGGCCCCCACCTGCAAGCCCTGCCCCTCCACCGCCGCTGCCAGCGTCTGCCCCGCCACATTTACCGTCACGTCGTGCGCCGTCACTTCGCTGATCGCGCCCTCGATAAAATTCATCGACGGCGAGCCTATAAACGCCGCCACAAAACGATTGGCCGGATGGTGGTACAGCTCCAGCGGATGCCCTACCTGCGCCACGCTGGGCAAATCCGGGTTACCCGCCAGCGGCCGCAGCAGCACGATCTTGTCGGCCAGCGTCATCGCTTCCACCTGGTCGTGCGTCACATAAACCATGCTGACGCCATCGAGTGAGCGATGCAGTTTGGCGATCTCCACCCGCGTTTTAACGCGCAAGGCCGCATCCAGATTCGACAGCGGCTCATCAAACAAAAACACCTTGGGCTTGCGCACGATGGCGCGACCGATGGCCACGCGCTGGCGTTGCCCGCCCGACAACGCAATCGGCTTGCGTTGCAGCATGGTCGCCAGGTTAAGCGCCTGCGCCGCCACCTCGATGCGCTGGTCGATCTCGCCTTTGGGCAAATGCAGATGGCGCAAGCCAAACGCCATATTCTCGAACACCGTCATATGCGGATACAGCGCATAACTCTGGAACACCATGGCGATATCGCGTTTGGCCGGTTCCATCTCGTTAACGCGCACGCCATCGATGCGCAGCTCGCCCGACGACGGCGCTTCCAGCCCGGCAATAATGCGCAGCAGCGTGGATTTGCCGCAGCCCGACGGCCCGATAAACACGCAGAATTCGCCGGGCGCGATGGTCAGATTGACGTCCGCGATCACCGTGGTTTCGCCAAAGCGCTTGTTGATGCCGACCAGTTCAACCTGACTCATGCCTCTTCTCCATAACCGTGCAGATGCACATAACCCGCCTGCAACGGCGGCAAGACCAGCTCATAACCGTCCACGCGCGCGGTAAAACCGTGGCCTTCCAGGCTTTGCCGGCCCTCGGCCTTGGGCAAGGCCACACGCGCCACTTGATCGGACAAATTAAACGCGCACAGCAAGGTTTGCTGCGGGCTGCGGCGCAAGAACAAAGCCACTTCGCCTTGCGTGGGCAACAGCGTGATATCGCCAATCTGCAACGACGGATTGGCGTTACGCCATGCGGTAAAGCGGCGGAAATGCGCCAGCACCGATTCGGCATCGGCTTCTTGCTCGCTGACCGCCAGCGCGGCATGGCCTTCACCCACCGGCAGCCACGGCGTGGCGCTGCTGAAGCCGACATCGACGGTGTTGGTCCACGGCATCGGCGTGCGGCAGCCGTCGCGGCCTTTAAATTCGGGCCACATCGCTTTGCCGTACGGGTCCTGGATGTGTTCGAACGGCACATCGGCCTCTTGCAGGCCCAGTTCTTCGCCTTGGTACACGCACACCGCGCCGGGCAGGCTCAGCAACAAGCCGATCAGCAAATGCGCGCGCTGCAATGGCGTGCCGCCAAGGGCTGCCCACCGCGTCACCACACGTTTGAAGTCATGGTTGCTCAGCGACCAGCACACCTGCGACAGCGGCGCATCGCGCAGATATTCCGCGATCACATCGTGTACATGCTGCGCGTTGCAATCGGCCGTCAGCAGCGCAAATACATAGGCCATATGCAGATAATCCTGGCCCTTGGTGTACTGCGCCAAGGTCAGATACTGGTCATCATCACCCAGCTCGCCGATGGTGACCGAGCCCGGATACTGGTCCATCACGCCGCGCAATCGATGCAGAAAATCCAGGTTCTCGGGGCGGCTTTTGTCGTACAGATGGCGTTGGCGCGAATACGGATTATTGCGTTGCACCGACACGGCATAACGGCCCGGCGGCATCGGCGGGTTGTCGCGCAGCTGGTCGTCGTGCGTGTAGAAATTGACGGCATCAAGGCGGAAACCGTCCACGCCGCGATCCAGCCAGAAGCGCGCTACGCGCAGCATTTCGTCCTGCACTTGCGGCTCGCGAAAATTGAGATCGGGCTGGCCCACCAGAAAATTGTGCAGGTAATACTGCTCACGCCGCGTATCCCATTGCCAGGCCGGGCCGCCGAATACCGATAGCCAGTTATTGGGCGGCGTGCCATCGGGTTTGCATTCGGCCCACACATACCAGTTGGCGCGCGCGTTATCGCGGCTGGCGCGGCTTTCGATAAACCATGGGTGGATTTCGCTGGTGTGGCTGAGCACCAGATCGATAATCACCTTCAGGCCCAGTTCATGCGCGCGGGCGGTCAGCGCCTCGAAGTCGGACAGCGTGCCAAACATCGGGTCGACATCGCAGTAATCGGCCACGTCGTAACCAAAATCGAGCATCGGGCTGGTAAAGAATGGTGAAATCCAGATGGCTTGCACGCCCAGGCTGGCCACGTACGGCAGCCGCTGCGTAATGCCAGGCAGATCGCCAATGCCATCGCCGTTGCTGTCTTGATAACTGCGCGGGTAGATCTGATAAATCAACGCGCCTTGCCACCACAATGTCGCCATTTACTGCTCCTGTTGGGTGGGACTCGGCGTCCCCGTCGAGACCCACCATTCAATGCCGCGTGCGTAACTCGGCCAGCAAAAAGCACCGCGGGACGTTTGTCGCATAGGGTGGGTCATGACCCACCAATCAAAGTGGCACGCAAGCATGCAAAAGGCAGCGTATTGATTGATGGCTTTGGGCGGTGGGCCCGGACCCACCATTCAATGCCATATCCCGGTTCGCTTCGGCGTGCTTTTTGATGGCTTTGGGTGGTGGGTCCAGACCCACCCTATGCGCGGGGCGTTAGCCCTTGACCGCGCCAGCGGTCAGCCCGGACACGATGTAGCGTTGGAACGCCAGCACCAGCAAGATCAGCGGCACCGTCACAATCACCGACGCGGCCATCAAGTTGCCCCAAGGCAGCTCAAAGCTGCTGGCGCCCGAGATCAGCGCAATCGCCACCGGCACCGTGCGTTCGTCTGAGGACAAGGTAAACGTCAGCGCAAACAAAAACTCATTCCACGCCGCGATAAACGCCAGCAACGACGTCGCCACCATCGCCGGCCACAGCAGCGGCATAAAGATTTTGAAGATCAGCGTAAACAGCCCCACCCCATCCATCACCGCCGCTTCTTCCAGCTCTTTGGGCAGATCGCGGATAAACGTCACCAGCACCCACACCGTAAACGGCAGCGTAAAAATCAGATCGGACAGCATCAGTGCGCCCAGATGGTCGTACAGGCCCAGAAAGCGGATCAGCTCAAACAACCCGGACAACAACGCCACTTGCGGAAACATCGACACGCTAAGAATGCACAGCATCAGCGTGCCGCGGCCTCTAAAGCTGACCCGCCCCAGCGCATAGGCCGATAGCAAAGACAGCCCCAGCGAAAACGCCACCACCGCCGTCGCCACAATCACCGAATTAAGCAAATTGGCGCCGAACGGCTGCTCTTTGAACACGGCGATGTAGTTATCCAGCGACGGATGCGCTGGCCATAACGAGGTGGTAAACAGCGCCTGGCCTTTCTTTAGCGACGAGCTGATCGCATAAAAAAACGGAAACAGCGCAAAGATCAGCACCGCCACCACCGCTACGTAATAGCCAAACACCGACCATGGATTTTTAGGGATACCGGTATCGTGATCATGCATGTCAGCGGTCCGCATCAAGTCGGGGCCGGGTCAGGCCCATATACAGCGTGGTGCACAGCGCGATGATGAAAAACAACAAGGTCGCCGCCGCCGAGCCATAACCCACCTGCTGGAAATCGATCAGTTGTTCGCGCACGTACACCGACATGCTCTTGGTGACGTGGCTGTTGGAGGTCATCACATAGATCACGTCGAACACCCGCAGCGCATCCAGCGACCGGAAGATCATCGCCACCAGAATGCCCGGCATGATCAAAGGTAGCGTGATGTAGCGGAACACCCGCCAGCGCGGCACGCCATCCACGCGCGCGGCTTCGTAGCAATCGCCGGGCACCATCTGCAGCGCCGCCAATATCAGCAGCGCCATAAACGGCGTGGTTTTCCAGACGTCGACCATGATGATGGTGGGAAAAGCCAGATGCGGATCGGCGGTAAACGCCAGGCCACGATCAACCAGATGCAGCCCCACCAGAATGGCGTTGATGATGCCGAACTGGTCATGCAGCATCCACGACCACATCTTGGCCGACACCACCGTCGGGATCGCCCACGGCACCAGCACCGCCGCGCGCAGCAAGCCTTGCACGCGCGAGGGCGTGTTGAGCAACAGCGCCACGCCCAGCCCGATCAGCGTTTCCAGAAACACCGTGCTAACCGAAAACAGCAGCGTGTTGCCCACCGCATGCCACCATTCGCCATCACGCAGAATGCCGCCTTCGCCAATGTAATTGGCCAGCCCGACAAACTGGCGCGCGCTCAGGTCTTGCAGCTGCGCGTCAGTCAGGCTGAACCAGATCGTGCGCGCCAACGGCCAGCCCGCCGTGGCGGCCAGCACCAGCAGCGTCGGCAACACCAGCCACCAGGCCTGGCGCCGCCGCTGCTTCCCGATCACCGAAACCGGTTCTCTGGCGGTGCTCATCGCTTATTTCCAGGTGCCGGACGGGGCCAGACGCTTCAGCGATTGCTCCAGCTGCTTGTACGCTGCCGCCGCATCGCCATTGCCGCTTAGCACATCGTGCGTGGCGTTCCAGAACTGGTTGCTGACCTGGTTGTACTTGCTGGCCGTCACGGTGGAAGGACGCGGCACCGCGCTGGTAAACGTGGTGTACAAATCGCCCATAAACGGATTGGCTTTCAGCACATCCGGGTCTTTGTACAAAGCCGGCAAGGTCGGGTTATACGCGCCCGAAATCGCCCGCATTTTCTGCACCGGCTGCGAGGTGAGATACATCGCCAGATCGGCCGCCGCCTTGGCGTTTTTGCTGTACTTCGACACGGCTAGCTGCCAGCCGCCTAGCGTGGCCGCATTGCGCCCGTCCGCGCCGCCCTTGGGCAGGGCCATGATGCCGACCTTGCCTTTCACCGGGCTCTCATCCTTCTGCGCCAGCGCCCAGGCATACGGCCAGTTACGCATGAACACCGCATTGCCGGACTGGAATACCCCGCGCGCTTCTTCCTCGCCGTAATTCAACGCGGCTTTGGGCACGATATTGCCCATCCATTTGGCGATGGTATCGATCGCCTTGATCGCGCCCGGATTGTTGATCGACACCTTGCCGTCACGCTCGACGATCGCTCCACCCTTGTAGCTGGTAATCCATTCCAGCGCATCGCAGGTCAGGCCTTCATAGGCGCGGCCCTGGAAGACAAAACCCCACATCTTGTCATTGCCTGCCGCGCGCTCACCGTCCTGCACTTTCTTGGCGTCGGTGGCCAGGTCATCCCACGTTTGCGGCGGCTTCAGGTTGTACTTTTCCAGCAGATCCTTGCGGTAGTACAACAGGCCGGCATCGGTAAACCACGGGATGCCCACCAGCTTTCCGCCCACCGTGTTGTTGGCGATGATGCTGGGGAAGTGATCTTTCTCCACGCCTTTGGAATACGGCTTCAGATCGATCAGATGGCTGGCCAGCAAGCCGCTCCAGACCACATCGATCTGCAGCACATCCACCTTGTCGGAACCGCTGCCCAGAATCTGCTGATACAGCGCCAGGCGTTCATTCGAATCATTGGGCGTGGACACCACCTGCACTTCATTGCCGGTCTTTTTGGCCCATTCATCGGCGGACTGCTTGCACAACTCAAGCTCTTGCCCGGTAGCGCCGCACGCAATGCGGACCAACGCGGCATGAGCGTTCATGCCAGCGAGGCCCAGGGCGAGCGCCAGCAACGTGGTGGTGGTGGATTTGCGCATCTTCACGACTCCTCAATGGGGGAAGGATGTGCGGGTGTGGCCCGCACTGTGAGTCGTATTGGAGGCGTGGAATGTTAATGGCGGATTTCGTGGGGGGATGGGTGTGTTAACAATTGAAACATGGGGTGGGGATGATTGGGGGCGGATGTTTTGGCGCGCTTTGGGGGGATTCCGCTGTGTGGTGTTAAACCTTTAAACGCTTGAGCCTGCGGCGCATGTTTTGAAACCGGGGGGCGCCCCGTTGCGCC
>NZ_LAQT01000036.1 GCF_001294205.1 Amantichitinum ursilacus | reverse complement strand
CGGGTGGCTTTGGGTGGTGGGTCTTGACCCACCCTATGAGACGTTGGTGGTTCGTGGCGGGAATGGTGACAAGTTTGACGGCGGTGGCCATGCGGGATGGGAGCGTTAAGCGGGCGGTGCGGATGTTCATTGTCACTCGTCGCATCCACGCCCACCCGATGTTGCGCAGCAACGAGGCAATCCCGTCGTCCCAACAGCAGGCATTACCTGTCGAGGGAGGGGAAGGAGACCCGGTGTGGGGCTCCGTCCGACCGAAGTTCCGCGGAGCGGCAGCTGAGCCATCGAAGTAACAGACGGTCCGTTTCGGCTTTTGACCTGCGGGCCCCCTGGCGAGCGAAGGATTCGCGAGTGGGGTCGCCTTTCTTTTGGTTATCTTTTCTTTGGCGAAGCAAAGAAAAGTAACGTGCTCCCGGGCACCCCCGGGTATCCAGAATGCGCCGCAGGCACAAGCGTTTAAGGTTTATCGGCGCAGGCCGAGCATTAAAAACATGCGCCGCAGGCAAAGCGGTTAAAGGTACAAGGCCCCATAACGCCAACGACCCCAAAACCCGCCGCAGGCCCAGCGCTTAAAAGCTCCACCCAGTGTCACAGCACCAGTAACCAAAGCCCCCAACCAACCGCTCCAGAAGGAAACCCCACCACCATGAAACCGCCGCCGGTTTCCGCCGCCACAACAGCATCCCTCTACCGCAGGGAAATCGCGCGCTTTAACGACAGCCACCCCGAGTCGCTACGCCAGCATCGCCTGGCCAACGCGCATTTCCTCTACGGCGTGCCGCTGCACTGGATGCGCGACTGGCCCAGCCCGTCGCCGCTGTTTCTGCGCCACGCCCAAGGCTCGCGGCTGCAATGCGTGGATGGCCTCGACTACGACGACTTTTGCCTCGGCGACACCGGCGCCATGTTCGGCCATGCGCCGCCCGCCGTGGCCGATGCGCTCAACCTGCGCACTGGCTATACCGCCATGCTGCCCTCGGCACTCACCGCCAGCATCGGCGACAAACTGGCGCGCCTGTTTGGCCTGCCCATGTGGCAGCTGGCCACCACCGCCAGCGACGCCAACCGCTTTGTTATCCGTTGGGCGCGCGCCATCACCGGTCGCAACAAGATCCTGGTGTTTGATGGCTGCTATCACGGCACCGTCGATGACACGCTGGTCGATCATCAGGACGGCCGCACCGTCGCGCGCGCCAGTTTGCTGGGCCAGGCGGCCGACCTGACGCAACACACGGTCAGCATTCCGTTTAATGATCTGGCCGCGCTCGAAGCCGCGTTGGCCAGCAACGATATCGCGCTGGTGCTGACCGAGCCCGCGCTCACCAATTGCGGCATGGTGTTGCCGCAGCCCGGTTTTCTGGAAGGCCTGCGCGCCGCCACCAAAGCGCGCGGCACGTTGCTGGCGTTTGATGAAACCCACACGCTCTCTACCGCCTGGGGCGGCTACACGCGCGCCTGCGGCATCCAGCCTGACTGGCTGGTGGCGGGTAAGGCGATTGCCGGGGGCGTGCCGTGCGCGGTGTATGGCTTTAGCGCCGAAGTCGCCCAGCGCATGCGTGATGCCAAAGCCAAAGCCGCGCCGGGCCACTCGGGCATCGGCACCACATTGGCGGGCGGCGAACTGGCGATGCAGGCGCTGGCGGCCAGCCTGGAGCACGTCAACACGCCCGCCGCCTATGAACACGCGATCAGCGTGGCGCAAGGCCTGGCGCAAGGGCTGGAAGAAATCGTGCGCGGCCAGGGTTTGCCGTGGTGCGTCACGCGCCTGGGCGCGCGGCTGGAGTTGCAGTTTTGCCCGCAACCGCCGCAGGACGCCGCCGCAGCCGCCCACGCCGCCGATGACGCGCTGGCCGCTACGCTGCATCTGGGGTTGCTGAATCGCGGTTCTTTGCTGACGCCTTTCCATAACATGATGCTGGCGGGCCCGACCACCGACCACGGTCAGGTGGCGCGCTTGCTGGCGCATTTTGCTGACCTGCTGACGGAGCTTGCATGAAGCCGCATCCTTCCCCGTGGCCCGCGCTGGTGATCCAGTTTTCGCCCGACGACGGTGCTGCCTTCCTCGGCCAATGGCTGACGCAGCACGGCCAGCCGTGGCAGCTGATTGATACGTCGCGCGGCGATGTGATCCCCGCGCTAACCGGCTTTGGCGGCGTCGCCTTGCTGGGCGGCACCATGAGCGCCTATGACGATTTTCCGGCGCGCGCGCCGGTTGAAGCACTGATCCGCGCTGCGGTGGCACAAGACGTTCCCGTGCTGGGCCATTGCCTGGGCGGCCAGTTGCTGGCGCAAGCGCTGGGTGGCACGGTGGCGCGCGGGCCGCAGCCCGAAATCGGCTGGCATCCGGTCGATTTCAACGGCCATCCACTCGGCCATCACTGGTTTGGCACGCCGCAACACCCCACGCTGATGCACTGGCATTACGACGCGTTGACGCCGCCCCCCGGCAGCACGCTGTTGGCGCGCAGCAGCCAGTGCGCCTGCCAGGCGTTTGCGATGGGCAATCTGCATCTGGGTATGCAGTTTCATATCGAAGTGGACCGCGCCAAGGTCGAGCTATGGCTGATCGGTTGCGCGGCCGAAGTCGAGGCGCAGCAGCACATCGGCAGCGTGCAAACGCTGGCAGAAATCCGCGCCCACATTGAACGGCATCTTGCCGCCAGCCAGGCGCTGGCGGCGCATATCTACACGCGCTGGCTACATCAGTTCCGGCGTGCCCACGCAACATGGCAACAGGCAAGCACACAACATGGCTGATCACGAATTCGCATATATGGCGACGTCCACCTTTATGGGCGCGCCACGTTTAAAAGACGCGCCGGAGCGCCCGTTTGGCATCGCCGGCATTCCCTATGATGGCGCGGTCACTAACCGGCCCGGCGCGCGCTTTGGCCCGGAAGCCATTCGCCGCGCCAGTCTGATGTTGTGCGACGCCACGCATTCGCATTTTGATTTGTCACCGCTGAACTATCTGGCCGATGCAGGCGATCTGCGCGCGCCCAATACGTCGATCGAGACGATGCGCGCCAGCGTGCAACCGCAGATTGCGCAGCTGATTGCCCAGCGCCAGATGTGCTGGCTGGGCGGCGACCATTCGATCACGTTGCCGTTGCTGCGCGCGTATCGCCAGCACTACGGCAAACCGCTGGCGCTGCTGCATTTCGATGCGCATTGCGATACCTGGACCGACCACTTTGGCGAGCCGTCCGGCCACGGCACCTGGGTGTACGAGGCGATTACCGAAGGCCTGGTTGACCCGACCGCCACCGTGCAGGTGGGCATCCGCTCGGCGGGCGAGCGTGCGGCGCGCGAATACGTTAACGATATGGGCGGCAAAGTGTGGACCGCCCGCATGTTGCGCGGCCTGGAAAACCCGGCGCAACTGGCGCCGTTGCTGGACGAAATCCGCCAGCGCTTTGCCGGGCACGATGCGCTGTATCTCAGCTTTGATATCGACTGTCTCGACCCGGCCTATGCGCCGGGTACCGGCACGCCCGAACCGGGCGGGCTGACCTCCAACCAGGTGCTGACCATCATCGAAGAATTGTGCGATCTGCCGTGGGTGGGCATGGATTGCGTGGAGGTGGCACCGGCCTATGACCACGCCGAACTGACCGTGAATATGGCCTCGCATCTGGTCTGGACCTGGCTAAGCGGCCGTGCGCATCAATACGCCCAACACACTGACCAGGCCTGAACATGAACGCACGTGAAACCGCCATGGTGGCGCATTCCTGGTATGAAGCCAGCGTGACGCGTCCGCCCGCCGACGCTGCGTTGCAGGGCGCGCTGGATGTCGACGTCTGCATTGTTGGCGCCGGTTATAGCGGGCTATCCGCCGCGCTGGAATTGCGCCAGCGCGGGTTTAGCGTGGCGGTGCTGGAGGCCGAACAGGTGGCGTGGGGCGCGTCGGGGCGCAACGGCGGGCAAGTGCTGGTGGGTTTTGCCAATGACGATACTGTGCTGCGGCAACTGGGCCCGGCGGCGGCGCGCCAGGCGTGGGATATCTCGGTGGCGGGCGTGCATCTGCTGCACGCGCGCGTGGCCCGCTACGGCATCGATTGCGATCTGGTGCGCGGCTATCTGCATGTGGCCACCAGCGCGCGCAAAGCCGAAGGTTTGCGCCACTGGACCGCGCAAATGCGCGACACCTTTGGCTATGACCCGATCAGCGATATCGCGCCGAAGGATGTGCGCAACTGGATTGACAGCCCGCGTTATGTGGGCGCGGCGCATGATGCCTTGTCGGGGCATATCCATCCGCTTAAATACGCGCTGGGCCTGGCCGACGCCGCGCGCCAGGCGGGCGTGCAGCTGTTTGCGCACAGCGCGGTCAGCCGTATCGAACACGGCCCGCTGGTAACGCTGCATACCGCGCAAGGCCGGGTGCGCAGCCGCTTTGCGCTGATCGCGGCCAATGCTTATGTCGGCCAGTTACTGGGCAAAACCGGCGCGCGCATCATGCCGGTGCGCTCGTTTATTATCGCCACCGAACCGCTGCCGCCCGAGCAAGCGCAAGCGCTGATCCGCGGCCGCGCTGCGGTGTGTGACACCAATTTCATGATCGATTATTTCCGCCTGAGCGCCGATGGCCGCGTGCTGTTTGGTGGGCGCGTAACCAGCGGCAACGCCGGGCCGGACGCGCTGATGCCATCACTGCGCGCGCGGCTGGCGGGTGTGTTTCCGCAACTGGCGCATGTGGCGATTACGCATGCGTGGGGCGGCCTGGTGGATGTAACGATGAACCGCGCGCCCGACTTTGGCCGCATCGCACCCAATGTGTATTACCTGCAGGGTTTTTGCGGCCACGGCGTGGCGTTGACCGGGATGGCGGGGCAACTGGTGGCCGAAGCGATTGCCGGCCAGGCCGAACGTTTTGATCTGTTTGCGCGACTGCAACACCATCGCTATCCGGGCGGGCCGGGTTTGCACAGCACGTGGCTACGCCTGGGCGTGGCGTATAACCAGCTGAAAGAACTGGTCTAGCGCCACGCAGGCGTTGGGGCGGCGCAGACGTGTCCCCTAGCCGGTGGCGCGTTCTTCAAATTCGCCGCTGTTTTCGGGCGCTGCGCCGCTGATATCCAGCCGCGTAACCTCGGCCAGCTCGGGGCCGCGGCTGGCCCAGTCCACCATTTCGTCCACCGCGTCTTCGTTGCCTTCCACCAGAATTTCGACGCTGCCGTCCTGACGATTGCGCACCCAGCCGCCCAGGCCCAGGCGTTTGGCCTCCAGGCAAGTGGCATACCGGAACCCCACGCCCTGCACCCGACCGTGTACCACCAGCCGCTTGGCTATGCTCATGCTGCCTGCCTCCGTCAACGCTTGCGCTTAGTGCGGATAGTGCCCATGCATCAGGCCCAGTACGCCCATCACGATCAGATAGATAGCCACAATGTAGTTGAGCAAACGCGGCATCACCAGGATCAGGATGCCGGCAATCAACGAGGCCACGGGGCCGAAATACAACTGGATGTCCATCTACAACTCCTGGGCGTGTAAGGGTTTATATAAGTGATGGCATAGCCTGCCACAAGCGCCGCGCCGCCGCCCAGCGGATGGCCTGCGCGCCGGGGCGTCATCGTACGGCTGATACCGATGCGCCGGGCGGGGCGCTTTTGATGCTGGTAGAATGCCGCCCGAGCAAGGTGCCTGCGCAAGCAGGTGAAACGGGAATCAGGATAGTCCTGAGCTGCCCCCGCAACGGTAAGCCGCGTAGAACGAACCCAGTCAAGCCACTGCCTTTATCTTCTGAAGGCGGGAAGGCGGGTTCTGGAGCGGCAAGCCCGGAGACCGGCCTTGCCCCGGCCAGTACCACGCTGGCCGAACCGCTCGCCGCCATGGCGGGCATCAGGCGGAAGGCGCGGGGTGCGGCCGGACGATGTTCCCCGGCGCGCGGCCTTGGCTGTGGTGCTGCCGTAATGTCGTGTCTTCCGGTAACAACAACGCGGTTTGCGTGGGGCAAGCCGCAGAAGACAAGACTGCCATCATGAAAAAATTCCGATCCGTTTTCCGCGTCCGCTGTGCCACGCCCCAGCGCCACCGCGCAAGTGCAATCCGCGCTGCCGCCAGCACGCTGGCCCTGTGCGCCGCCTTTGCCCAGGCGCAAGACGCCACGCCGGTAGAGCCGCTGGTGGTGACCGCCACGCGCATCGCCACCGCGCAAGACAGCCTGAGCAGCGACACCACCGTCATCACCGCCGCACAACTGGCTGCCAGCAATGCGCAAACGCTGGGCGAAGCGCTGGCCAGTGTGCCCGGCGTGCAGTTCAGCCGCGCCGGTGGCCAGGGCCAGCCCGCCAGTTTGTATATCCGCGGCGCCAACGCCAACCAGACGCTGGTGCTGGTGGACGGCCTGCGCATCGGCTCGGCCACGCTGGGCGGCACTTCGTTTGATTTGCTGCCGCTGGCGATGATAGACCACATCGAAATCCTGCGCGGACCGGCTTCGGGTTTGTACGGCTCGGACGCGGTGGGCGGCGTGGTGCAGATCTTTACCAAACGCGGCAAAGGCACGCCGCATATGTACGCCAGCGTGGGCTACGGCACCGATCGCACCACCAGCGAAACCGCAGGCCTGGCCAGCACCAGCGAAGACAATCGCTTCAGTTTTGATTTCAGCCACAAGCAAAGCCAGGGCTTTAACGTCACCAAGCCCTCCAGCGCGTTCTATTACGAAGATGACCGCGATGGCTACAAGCAGACCTCGGGCAGCTTTGATATCGCGCATTTCTTTGACGCCAGCAACGAGCTGGGCGTGCGCGGTTACTGGATCCAGAGCGATACCGCGTTTGATGCCGGTGGTTCGCCGGTGAACCCGTGGACGCGTGAGACGCAAACCAGTCTGGCGCTGTATAGCCGCAACCAGATCAACAGCAACTGGCTGAGCGACCTGAGCATCGGCCAATCGCACGACCAATCGCATGCAGATGCGCTGGATTACGACACCTTTCTGCCGTACCCCAGCCGCTTTGATACCCGGCAGAAGCAGCTGAACTGGAGCAACACGGTGACCAGCAGCGTGGGCAAGTGGTTGTTGGGCCTGGATTATCTGGATGAGCGCATCAGCAGCACCACCAACTACACGGTGGATAGCCGTCACACCAAGGCGGGCTTGCTGGGCTGGCAGAACGACTTTGGCGCCAACCATTTGCAGGCCAATCTGCGGGTGGAAAACAACTCGCAATTTGGCAGTCAGACCACCGGCAATATCGGCTATCTACTGCATCTGAACAGCCAGTGGCAATTCACCGCCAACGCGGGCACCAGCTTTCATGCGCCGACGTTTAACGACCTGTATTTTGATTGCGGCTATGTGTGCGCCAACCCCAATCTGCAAGCGGAAAAAGGCCGCGCGTTTGATCTGGGTTTGCGTTGGCAGGCGGGTGGCTTTAATACGTCGTTGGTGGGCTTTGAGAACCGCGTACGTAATCTGATTGTGCTGGATGCCAACAATAACTATCTGCCGGAAAACCTGAACGAAGCGCGCATTGAAGGCTTTACCCTGGCCACGCAAGGCACGTTGGGCGGCTTTGATCTGGCGGGCAGCGTAACGCGGCAAAATCCGTTTGATGACGCCACCGGCCATGTGCTGCCGCGTCGCGCCAAAATCCTGGGCGAGATCAGCGTGGCGCAAAGCGTGGGCCAGTGGCGCTGGAATGCGGCGATGAATGCTGCGGGCCGGCGCTTTGATGATCTGGCCAACCAGAACCTGATGGGTGGCTACGCCGCGTTTGATCTGGGTCTGGATTACGCGCTGAGCAAAACCTGGAAAGCGGGTGTGCGCCTTAACAACGCATTTGATCGCGATTACGAGCTGGTGCGCGATTACAACATCCAGGGTCGTGCCTGGTTTGTCACTTTGTCGTACGATGGCGCGGGTCTGTAAGACGCCGGTTGCCTGATCAGTGATGCAGCCGCGCTGGCCCCGTCAGCGCGCTGCGATGCTTTGCCTCTACAGCCGGATGAAACCCAAACATGTCAGAGACTTTGATGCATTTTGATATCGCACCGCTCGATGCCGAACTCGGCCGCGCCTTGCAACACAAACTGGACCGCAAAACCAAGCCTTTAGGTAGCCTGGGCATGCTGGAAACCGTGGCGCAAAAAGTGGGCCAGATCCAGCAGCGTATGGACCCGGCCATTGCGTTTCCGGCCATGCTGATTTTTGCCGCCGACCACGGCCTGGCGCGCGCGGGCGTCAGCCCGTACCCCAGCGAAGTGACGGCGCAGATGGTGCAGAACTTCCTGGCCGGTGGCGCGGCCATTAGCGTGTTGTGCCGCGCGCATGGCATGAGCCTGCGCATTATCAATGCGGGCGTTAACGCCAGCTTTGCGCCGCACGCCTTGCTGATCGACTGCCCGCTGGCGCGCGGCACCGCCAATAGTCTGGAAGGCCCGGCCATGAGCCTGGGCCAGGTCTACATCGCCATCGAAACCGGCGCGGCAGTGCTGGGCGAGCGCGCTCAACTGGGCGCCACGCTGGTGGGGCTGGGCGAAATGGGTATCGGCAATACCTCCGCCGCCGCCTTGCTGATGGCACGCCTGACTGGTGAGCCGATCGAACGTTGTGCCGGCCGCGGCACCGGCCTGGATGACGCCGGTCTGGCGCGCAAAGTGACTATCCTGCAGCAAGTGCTGGACAAGCACGCGGGCGTGACCGAGCCGCTGGATGTGCTGGCGGCCATGGGCGGCTTTGAAATCGCCATGATGGTGGGCGCGTATCTGGCTGCGGCCGCGCGCCGCGTGGTGATTCTGGTGGATGGCTTTATCGCCAGCGCCGCGTTGCTGGTGGCCAGCCGCATCAACCCTGCCGTGCTGGACTATTGCGTGTTCAGCCATTGTTCGGACGAAGCGGGCCACGCTTTGCTGCTGCAACATCTGGGCGCGCAACCCCTGCTGCGGCTTGATCTGCGGCTGGGCGAGGGCAGTGGCGCCGCGCTGGCATTGCCGCTGGTGCAGGCCGCCTGCAAATTGCTGAACGAAATGGCGTCGTTTGACGAAGCGGGCGTCAGCGACTCGGATGGCAACGACGCGGGTGGCAAGGCGGGTGGTGCGTAATTCGCTGCGCGCGTTGCTGTGCGCGGTGGGCTATTTCACCCGCATTCCCATCCCGGCCTGGGTGGGTTATCAGGCGGGGGATCTGGACCGCGCGGCGCGCTATTTTCCTTTGGTGGGCATGCTGGTCGGGCTGATCGCCGCCGTGGTGTTCTGGCTGGCGCACTGGCTGTGGCCGGTGCGCGTGGCCGTGCTGATCAGTACGGTCGCCACGGTGTATCTGACTGGCGCATTCCATGAAGACGGCCTGGCGGACTCGGTCGATGGCCTGGGGGGCGGCTACGAGCGCAGCCGTGTGCTGGAAATCATGCATGACTCGCGCATCGGTAGCTTTGGCGCAATGGCTTTGTTGCTGGCGCTGGCCATCAAGCTGGAAAGCCTGGCCGCCTTGCCGGTGTTGCTGATTCCGCTGGCGCTGATTGCGGTGCATGCGGGCAGCCGGCTGGTGGCGGTCAGCTTGCTGGTCACGCTGGATTATGTGCGGCCCGACGGCAAAGCCAAGCCGGTGGCCACGCGTCTGGGCGGCAGCGGTTTGCTGCTGGCGCTGGCGTGCGGGCTGGCCCCGTTGGCCTTGCTGCCCTGGCGCTATGCGGCGCTGATCGTGGCGGTGTGGGTGCTGCTGCGCTGGGCCGTGGCGCGTTATCTGCTGCGACGTTTGGGCGGCTATACCGGCGATACGCTGGGTATGACGCAACAACTGGCCGAACTGGCGGGTTATCTGGTGTGCGCGGCATGCGTTTATACCTCGTTCGGCATCTAGCCGTACCGACAGGCGCGGGCATTTGCTATGGCCGGCTTGATCTGCCCGCCGTGCCGCCAACGCCGCAACAGCTTGCTGATTTGCGCGCTGGCTTGCCTGCAGAGGCGCTGTGGTGCAGCAGCCCGGCGCAACGTTGCCAGACCCTGGCACGCGCGTTGTATCCCACGCCGACCCTCGTCCCCGATCTGCAAGAACTTGACTTCGGCAAGTGGGAAGCTTGCGCGTGGTCAAACATTGGTGCGGCGGCGTTGGATGCCTGGATAACTGCTGGCTATGATGGCGCAGCGCATGGCGGTGAAAGTCTGACCACCCTGCAGCAACGCGTGTGGCGCTGGGCGGATGCCCAGGCCGCGCATCTCACGCCATCACACGCCGTGGTGGTCATCACCCACGCGGGCGTGATCCGGGCCTTGTGGTCGCGGACAACGCCTTTCGAAGCCTGCCTGGGCCGCGCAGTGCCGCACGGACAAATCATCGTGCTGGACTGGCCGCCAGCCGGGGTACAGCCGGGATAATCGATGCAAAAAACGTTACTGTTGGGCGGTGCGCGGTCGGGTAAAAGCGCGCTGGCCGAGACCATCGCGCTGCGCAGTGGCCGCCGCGTTACTTATATCGCCACGGCGCAGATCGCGGCGGACGATACCGAAATGGCCCTGCGCATTGCGCATCATCAGGCGCGCCGACCGGCGCAATGGCACACGCTGGAGCCGCTGGACCTGCCCAGCGCCATCTCGGCAGAGTGCATTCCCGGTGGCCTGGTGTTGGTGGATTGTCTGACGGTATGGCTGGCGCAGCAGCTGTTTCCGCCTACTGAGATCAGCGCCGACGAGGGTCGCTATCAAGTACCGGCTGACTGGCAGCGCGAACGTGAACGTTTGCTGGAAGCCATCGCCCGCGCACATGGCGATCTGGTGCTGGTCAGCAATGAAGTCGGTCAGGGCATTGTGCCCATGGGCGCGGGCAATCGCGCTTATGTGGACCACGCGGGCTGGCTGCATCAAGCCGTGGCGCAGCGTTGCGACAATGTGCTGTGGGTGGCGGCCGGGTTGGCGTTGCCGCTAAAGGGCGTAAACCCGGCGGCGATGGCGGTCTGAATATCGCCCCGGGTTATGAAGCCGAAGATTCGACCGCATCGAATCAGGAGGCCACTTTAGAGGGTGGGTCCAGGCCCACCCTATGCCTTCCCGATCCGGGCTGCGTGCGCGGCATCGTGCACGCAGCGGCGCGTTACATAAACAGAAAAAACCCGTCGACAAAATAGGCCAGACCAATCAGCCCCACCGGCAGCGCGCCCCACCACAACACCTTGCGTTTAAACAAGCCGGCAATCGACGAAATCAGAATCGCCACCTGCAAGAAAATCACCGCAATACCAAACGGCTTGCCGTGTTGCTGTGCTTCGTCGCGTTGGGCTTCCAGCGCGCGCGCCTTGTTTTCGATGTCGTGCTTTTCGTTGTCGTACTGGGTGACTTTTTTGTTGTAATCGGCAATCCGCGCATCGAAGGCTGCAGCGGCTTTGTTGTTGTCCGGCAATGCTTCGCGTTGCAGTACCAGGTTATCGCGCTGAATCTGGTACAGATATTGTTTAACGCCCTTGGACTGGTAATACGCCCACTGATCGCTGGCCTGCGCCTGGCTGATCACGCCGCGGGTGCTGTAGCCGCCGCCTTTAAAGGTGGAGAGGGTAGCGCAGACCGCCAGGATGACGGTGGTTAAGGCCAGGTAGTTAAGCCACGGGTCTTTCTTTTCTTCAGCCATAGTCCAGATAATCAGATTGCATTACGAGAAAGCGCCCGGCGTCAGCGAGCGCGGCGGTGGCATTGTTGCCACAAACCGCCGCGCCAGCTGTAACAGCGTGTTCGACCGGGGGTGATGCTGCTTACAAACGCTTAGAGACGAAAGCGCGCCACCGAGGCGCGTAATTCGCTGGCCAGTTGCTCCATGGCGCTGACATTGCCATTGGCCGCGTTGACCGAGCTGGCGGCGTCTTCAACCATGTGCGCAATGCGCTCGACGTTGACGGCCACGCTGCTGCTGGCCGCGCTTTGCTCGGACGTCGCATTGGCCACATCGCGAATCTTGTTCAGCGTGGTGGCCGCGCCTTCATTGATGGCCCGCAGCGAATCGGCCGCCTGGTTGGCCATATCCACGCCCCGCGCCACACGCGGCGTAACTTCATCCATGCTGGTCACCACCGAACCGGTGTCGGTCTGGATGGCCTGAATCATCTCGGTAATCTGGTTAGTGGCTTGCGAGGTCCGCTCGGCCAGCTTGCGCACTTCGTCGGCCACTACGGCAAAACCGCGACCTTGCTCACCCGCGCGCGCAGCTTCGATGGCGGCATTGAGCGCCAACAAGTTGGTCTGATCAGCAATCTCTTTAATCACGCTGGCGATGCCGCCGATTTCGCGCGAGCGCTCGACCAGGCCGCCAATCAAACCCGACGCATCATTGATCTGGCCCGCAATCAGCTGGATTTCGCTGGCGGCGTTGGTCACCAGTTGCTCGCCATGCACGGCCAGTTCGCTGGAGCGCGCCGAGTTGCTTTCGGTTTCGCGGGCGCTGGCCGAAATATGGTCGACGCTGACCGACATCTGTTCGATGGCGGCAGCGGTGGAAGCGGTGGCATCCGAAGACTGCCGCGCGGCACGGTTGATTTGCTGCATCTGGCCGGTCAGGCCTGACGTGGCCTGGCCCAGGCTTTGCGCGCTGCGCTGAATGTTTTCGATCATCTGGCGCAGGCCGTCCTGCATGGTGGCGATTGCGCCCATCAGGCTGTCGCGGCTGCGTGCTTTCACCACGTGGCTAAGATCGCCATTGGCAATGCGCTGCGCGGCCTCGGCGGCCTCATCGGGCTCGCCGCCCAGGCGTTGATAGATGGAACGGGCCATGGCAATGGCAATGGCCGTCACAATCGCCAGCACCACGATGCCCAGGCCGATTAACTGCCATGCAAAGTGCCAATACGCCTTGTCGATATCGTCGGCCCATTGGCCATAGCCGATCACCCAGTTCCAACCCTTGATGCGGGCGATGCCGTTGGTTTTGGGCACATCGACTTCCGAACCGAGGCGTTTGCTGACGATTTCGGCAAACGCAAAATCCTTGTCGCCCAGCGCGTCGCTATAGGCCTGCACCGTAGTGCGGCCGTCGGGCAACGTGCTGCCCATATCGATCTTGCCGCGTTTGCGCGGGTCCGGATGCGCCAATACAAAGGCGTCGGCGCGACGCGCATAAACATAATCGCCCGAACCATTATTAAGCCCCTGCAGGGCTTCGACTGCGCGGGCTTGCGCTTCGGCGTCGCTCATCTTGCCCGCTTGCGCCAGATCGCGATAATGCTCGACCTGTTTGGCGGCCAGCGTGACCAGACTGCGGATGGCGTCATGCCGGTCTTGCATCATGGTGGCGCGCAGGGTTTGAAGTCCGAAGCCGGCGATAATGATCAGGGCCAGCAGGGCGGTCGCGACAATCAGCAAAAGGCGCGTGGAAAGCTTCATGAGTGTTCTCCGGGGTAACGGCGTGCGGGCTGCCACGGGGCTGTCAGGTAGCAACCAGTTTACGACCTCGGATTTTGCTACGTGTAAGGCAGGCCGTGCATGATTTCTTTGCTACACGCCGCTTGCAGCTGCTGGACGGCGTCAAACATCCGGCAATCTGCCGAGCTTTGCTTTCTACAGGCTTTCCGATGTGCCGGTTTGTGGTGCTTTCGCGACAAACGATCGTTTGATGCAATGGGGGTCACGAAACGGCCCGTCGCCTTGCCGCCAGCCCGAGCCGGGCGAGGCCTGCGCGCACACCTGCTTGCCATCCAGCGTGCTGATCCAGCGATACCAGGGCGCGGGTTCGGCGTTAACCCACGCGCAGGGCGCGAATGTGAGCAAAAAACACAATGTGAGACGCTTCACGGTGACTCCGGCCGTGGTGGCAGAACATGGGCCCGACCTCAGCATAGCTGGCGATGATGCGAAGTGCGAATGGCTGGGGTGATGGCCGGTTGGCCGAGGTTACCCCTGCTGTAAATAACGCTGTTGTATTGGCGCCACGCTTTTATCATGCCGTTGGCGCGGCGGCGGGAAGCCAGGGCCAATGTTAAAAACAGCTGGAAAGCCGCGCCGATGCAGGGTTTACCTCGTATATATCCGCGATATTGCGGCGCCGTTTATCTCTGAAATCCGCCAGCCCGACCACCGGTGGTGGCCGTCAGCAAAGTCCAGGTTAAATTAGCACCCGTTAATGCTTCCGCCCGAAAGGCTGGCGGCGTTACGTGTTACCACTCCACCGCAACAAGACCAGAATTGGCAGCCGTTTGTACGGTGTAGTGCACCCAGTAACAACAATAGTGGCCATGGCGACATGACCCGCTACCAGACCAGCCCATCGTGGTGGCCTGATCTGGAATTGAAATGCCGGTCCCTTTCTGACCGGCATTTTTTATTTCCGCGACATATGTCTGCCTTTAGACCGTCGGCTTAAGCCCGGCAATCTGCGCCACAATCTCATACGATCGCAGCCGTTCGGCTTGATCGAAAATCGCCGCGTTGACCATGATTTCATCGGCCCCGGTGCGCTCCAGAAAATCGCGTAATTGCGCTTTGACGGTAACCGGGCTGCCCACAATCGAACCCCCCAATTGCGCATGCACCGATGCACGCTCATGCGGTTGCCAGTAGTCGTCCATATTTTCCACCGGCGGATCGAGCGGACCAGGGTTGCCGCGGATCAGATCAACGAATTTGCGTTGCTGCGACGTCGCCAGAAACTGCGCGCGCTCGTCGGTATCGGCGGCGATTACATTCAGGCCGACCATGGCATACGGCTGATCCAGCACGCCAGGGCGGAAGGTGTGGCGGTAAAGGTCCAGCGCGGCTTGCATGCTGCGCGGCGCAAATTGTCCGGCAAATGCAAACGGCAGGCCCAGATAACCAGCTAATTGCGCGCTAAAGCCGCTGGAACCCAGTAACCAGATCGGCACATCCAGACCTTCGCCCGGAATGGCGTGGATGCCATTGCTGCCGCTATATAGATCGGGACGGAAATAGGCACGCAGCTCTTGCAGCATCTGCGGAAACTGATCGCCATCCGCGCCCGAATCCCGGCGCAAGGCGCGCATGGTGGCCTGGTCGGTGCCGGGCGCGCGGCCGAGGCCCAGGTCGATGCGGCCGGGATATAACGATTCCAGTGTGCCGAATTGTTCGGCAATCACCAGCGGGGCATGGTTGGGCAACATGATGCCGCCCGAGCCGACGCGAATATGCCGCGTGCCGCCCGCAACATGGCCGATAACCACGGCGGTGGCGGCGCTGGCAATGCCGCGCATACCGTGATGTTCGGCCAGCCAGTAGCGGGTAAAGCCGAGCTGGTCGGCATGCTGGGCCAGCGTCAGCGTGTGGGCCAGTGCCTGGCCGGGCGTGCCTCCCGCCAGAATCGGCGAGAGATCGAGTACGGAAAACGGCGTTTGTTCGAGCGGCTTCATGGCGCATCCTGCGGACAACGGAGAGGTGGCTTGCAGGTGGGGACGGTTAACAGGTTTTCCAGACCGATCGGTCTAATGCATGGTAAGGCCATGTTTGGCCATCAGATTTAGCAAACCAGCGTCGCCGCCAGCGCAAACATGATCACGCCGATGACCATATCCAGCACGCTCCACGCTTTGGGTGACGCAAACAGCGGCGCCAGCAAGCGCGCACCAAAGCCAATGCCGCTAAACCACAGCACCGAGGCGCTCATCGCCCCCAGCGCAAACCACGGCCGCGCGCTGCCGCTTTGTTGCGCGGCCACTGAACCCAGCAGCACGACCGTATCCAGATACACATGCGGGTTAAGCCAGGTCAGCGCCGCCACGGTCAGCAAGGCTTGTTGCCAGGTGAGCGCGGGGCGTGCGGCCTCGGCATTCAGCGCATCGCTGCCGAAAGCGGCCCGCCATGCGCGGATGCCGTACCAGGTCAGAAACGCCGCGCCCGCCCAGCGCGCCACCCGTGTCAACAGCGGGAAGTCGGCAATCAGCGCGCCCATGCCGGCCGCACCGGCGGCGATCAATAAGACATCGCCAACGATGCACACCAGCACGGTCAGCGTCACATGCTGTTTTTGCAGACCCATGCGCAATACATGCGCGTTCTGCCCGCCAATTGCGACGATCAAACCGCCCCCCAAACCAAAACCTTGTAACCACGCGCTAACCATATTCGATGCCTTTGTCTTGCTACGGCCCACCTTGATGGCGGGGCCAAAGCCGGCATTGTGCGACAAGGGGCGTGGCCAATGAAGCTGAATTAAGGCTTTTCATATAAGCTGAAAAAAACTTATGCAGGGCGCGAATATGAAGCTGGATTACCGTCAGACCGATGCGTTGCTCGCCGTGATCGAAACCGGATCTTTCGAAGAAGCGGCCACGCGGCTAAACGTAACCGCATCGGCGATTTCGCAACGCATCCGCGCGCTGGAAACGCGCCTGGGCCAGCCGCTGGTGGTGCGCAGCCGTCCTTGTCGTAGCACCGCGCATGGGCAACGTTTGTTGCAGTATCTGCGCCGCACCGCGTGGCTGGAAGAAGATATGGCGGCCGAAATGGCGGCCGAAGCGCAAGCGCCGCTGGTAATGTCGCTGGCGCTCAACGCCGATTCTTTAGGCACGTGGTTTGTGCCGACGCTGGCCGAAGTGCTGATCCGCGAGCACGTGCTGCTGGATGTCACGGTTGAAGATCAGGACCACACCTATGCCTTGATGGAAGCCGGGATGGCGCTGGCGTGTATTACCACCGAGGCGCAACCCATGCGCGGATGTCAGGCGGAATGGCTGGGCAGCATGCGCTACCGGATGGCTGCGACACCTGCCTTTGCCGCACGCTATTTTGCCAACGGCCTTAACCGCGACAGCGCGCGCCATGCGCCAGTGATGGTGTACAACCGCAAAGACGCGCTCCAGGCCGACTTTCTGCAAAACCACCTTGGGCTGCCGCGATCCGCCTATCCCTGCCATTACCTGCCGTCGCACGAATCGTATTACGCCGCCATCCGCCATGGCCTGGGCTACGGCTTGCTGCCGGATCTGCAAATGGGCGATGCGCTGGCGCGCGGTGATCTGATCGATCTGGCGCCCGCCTGGCCGGTTGATCTGCAGCTGTACTGGCATGCCTGGAAAGTGCAATCGCCGCGGCTGGAATCGATTACGCGGCAAATCCTGCAAGCGGCCCGCGCCGTATTGGGCGGGCAGCCGCAGGCCGAGGCGGCGCCGTCGGTCTAAGCGCTTGTGGTCGCCGCCGCGCGGTTAAGCCCGCTTAGCACGCCTTTGATAGCCGCGGTGACGATATCGCTATCCACGCCCACGCCATACCAGATGCCCCCACCGGCCACGCGCAGTTCCACATAGCAGGCTGCGCGCGCTTCAGCGCCACTGCCCAGCGAATGCTCGTGATATTCCACAATCTCAGCCGCGCCATCCAGCGCCTGGATAAACGCCGCCAGCGGGCCTTGTGCCTGGCCTTGCAGCGTAACGGCCTCGCCGTCGCGCTTGAGATTGGCCGCCAGCGTCACGCCTTGCGCGCCATCGTTATCGATGCGGTGGCCGTGGTATTGCCACGGTTGCTGGTGTTCCAGATATTCGCGCGCAAACAGGGTGTACAGATCTTCGGCGCGCACTTCGCGGCCGGTGGTATCGGTTTCGCGCTGGATAACGCGGCTGAACTCGATCTGCATGCGGCGCGGCAATTCAAAGCCGTATTCCTGCTGCAGCACAAAGCTGATGCCGCCCTTGCCGGACTGGCTGTTAACGCGGATCACGGCATCGTAGGTGCGGCCCACATCGGCCGGATCGAGCGGCAGATACGGCACGCTCCACAGCGTATCGGGCTGCTGTTGCGCAAAGCCTTTCTTGATGGCGTCCTGGTGCGAGCCGCTAAACGCCGTGTAAACCAGATCGCCCGCATACGGATGACGCGGGTGCACAGGCAATTGTGTGCACTGCTCGGCCACGGCGCGTACCCGGTCGATATCGGAAAAATCGAGGCCGGGGTCGATGCCCTGACTGTACAGATTAAGCGCCAGTGTCACCAGATCAACGTTGCCGGTGCGCTCGCCATTGCCAAACAAACAACCTTCCACCCGATCCGCGCCCGCCATGACCGCGAGCTCGGTGGCGGCCACGGCGGTGCCACGGTCGTTATGCGGGTGTACCGACAAAATGATGCTGTCGCGGCGCGCCAGGTTGCGGCTCATCCATTCAATCTGGTCGGCATAGGTGTTGGGGGTGGACATTTCCACGGTGGCGGGCAGGTTAAAGATCATTTTGCGATCGGGCGTGGGCTGCCAGATTTCGCTGACCGCATTGCACACTTCCAGCGCAAATTCGGGTTCGGTGGCTGAAAACGTCTCGGGCGAATATTGATAAACCCATTCGGTTTCGGGGTATTGCTCCGTCAATTGCTTGATCAGGCGCGTGCCGTCTTCCGCCACCTTGCGCACGCCCGCCTGGTCGGTGTTAAACACAATGCGCCGCCATGCTGGCGCAATCGGGTTATACAAATGCACGATGGCGCGGCGCGCGCCTTGCAGCGATTCAAACGTGCGGCGGATCAGGTCCTCGCGCGATTGCGTCAGCACTTCGATGGTCACGTCATCGGGAATCAGATTTTGCTCGATCAGCTGGCGCACAAAATCAAAATCGGTTTGCGAGGCGGACGGGAAGGCGACTTCGATTTCCTTCAACCCGATCGCTACCAGGGTCTGGAACATTTGCAGCTTGCGCTCGGCATTCATCGGTTCGATCAACGCCTGGTTGCCGTCGCGCAAATCGGTGCTCATCCAGATGGGTGGGGCGGTCAGCGTGCGCTGCGGCCAGGTACGGTCTGGCAAATTAATCGCTTTAAACGGTTGATACTTGCCGACGGGCTGACGCATGGCACAAGCTCCTTTTACAATTTGTCCGATATTTGATAATGCAGCACAAGATTAGACGCTAATGTGGCAAGGATTGGCCTCGATTGTCAATCGCCTTGAGTGATAGGTCGGAACATTCGCAAGATTGTTATCATGATTTGGACAAAATGTAGATAATGGCCGCCAATGCTGTCTCATCACCTTTTTTGTGACTGACACGCAACCTCTGGCCGCTATCATGTCTACTAACTACAAGAAATCATAACAACTCGACCTGCACCTTACGGAGCCCGCCGCACGATGCCGCATGACACCCCTCTGATCGCCACCATAGTCGGTGGCCTGGTCCTTGCCTTTATTTTTGGCGCGCTGGCCAACCGCTTTCGCATTCCGCCGTTGGTGGGCTATCTGGTGGCCGGCATTTGCGCCGGCCCGTTTACGCCCGGCTTTGTGGCTGATCAGAGCCTGGCCCCCGAACTGGCCGAACTGGGTGTCATCTTGCTGATGTTTGGTGTGGGTTTGCATTTCTCGGTTAAGGATCTGCTGTCGGTTAAAAACATCGCCATCCCCGGTGCGATTGCGCAGATTGCGGTGGCCACCTTGTTGGGCATGGCGCTGTCGTGGATGACCGGCTGGAGCCTGGGCGCCGGTCTGATCTTTGGCCTGGCCTTGTCGGTGGCCAGCACCGCGGTGCTGCTGCGGGCGCTGGAAGACCGCCATATCCTGGACAGCAGCGAAGGCCGCATCGCGGTGGGTTGGCTGATCGTCGAAGATATCGTGATGGTGTTGGTGCTGGTGCTGATCCCCGCGCTGGGCGGCTTGCTGGGCGCAACGGGCACCGACGGCCACGCGCCCGTGGCCACCGGCAATGTGTGGCTGACGCTGGCCATCACCATCGGCAAGGTCATCGGCTTTGTGGTGGTGATGATGCTGGCGGGCCGTCGCGCGATTCCGTGGTTGCTCGAACGCATTGCCGGCACCGGTTCGCAAGAATTGTTCCGTCTGGCCGTGCTGGCGATTGCGCTCGGTTGTGCCTACGGCGCGACGCTGATCTTTGGTGTGTCGTTTGCGCTGGGCGCGTTTTTTGCGGGCATGATGATGGCCGAATCCGAACTGTCGCACCGCGCCGCTGAAGAATCCTTGCCCTTGCGCGATGCGTTTGCGGTGCTGTTTTTTGTGTCGGTGGGCATGCTGTTCGATCCGTCGATTGTGGTGCGCGAACCGTTGCTGCTGCTGGCCACGCTGGCCATCATCATCATCGGCAAATCGGTGGCCGCGTTCCTGATCGTGATTGCGTTTCGCCGCCCCCTCAGCACCGCGCTCACCATCGCGGCCAGCCTGGCGCAGATTGGCGAATTCTCGTTTATCCTGGCGTCGCTGGGCATCAGCATGGGCTTGCTGCCCGCAGCGGGCAAAGACCTGATCCTGGCGGGCGCAATCTTGTCGATTCTGCTCAACCCGGTTTGTTTTACCTTGATGCCACGCGTGGTGCAGTTGCTGTCGCGCTTTTTCAAGCCCGATACGGCGCTGGAGACGCTTACGCCCACCGCCGCGCCACATCACACCGTCATTGTCGGCTACGGCCGCGTGGGCGAGGCCGCCGGCAAGCAACTGGCCGCGGCGGGGCAGCAATTTGCGGTGATCGAGGCAGGCGCCGAACGTGTTTTACAATTGCGCGAGCAGGGCATTTCCGCGTGGTGCGCCAATGCGGTGTCGTTAGAGGCGCTCAAGCACGCGCATATCGAAAACGCGCAATGGATGTTGCTGACCATTCCGAATGCGTTTGAAGCCGCGCACGTCATCGAACTGGCGCATCAGCTCAACCCGGGCCTGAAGATTGTGGCGCGTGCCCACACCGATGCCGAAGAAGAATACCTGAGCGAACGTGGCGCGGATTTCACCATCATGGGCGAACGCCAACTGGGTATCGGCATGAGCGCCCGCGTGCTGCAAGGCGCGCATTAAGCAATGCCCGCGCTGCGCAATCTGACCGCGCAGCGCATTTTCAATAAATAAAGCCCACCCGGCCGCGCGATACTGCGCGATAACTACATCCTGCTCGTCCCCTTACCGGAGCGCTTTGTGCCTGCCAGCCCCGTAACACCTGTTCAAGCCACCCATCCGGCCGCACCGGCTGCTGTTGCTCCGCTGCCGCATCCGCCAACCCGGCCGGTTTCCGATCTGCCACGCCAACTGTTATCCATTTTGCTGATTGCTTTGATGATCGGTGGTTCGCTCTGGGTGCTCCGGCCGTTTTTGCCCGCGCTGATCTGGGCCACTACGGTGGTGGTGGCCACGTGGCCGCTGATGCTGGGGCTGCAAAAACGGCTGTGGCACAAGCGCACGCTGGCGGCGGTGGCGATGATCGTCGCCATCCTGCTGATCATTGTGGTGCCGCTGGTGGCGGCGGTGATTACGTTGGTGGACCACTCCGACCAGATTGTCGCGCTGGTCAAAGCGATTCCGCAGTACATCTTTTCGCCGCCCCCGGCGTGGGTGCACAACATTCCGCTGGTGGGCGATCGCGTGGCGGTGGAATGGCAGAAGCTGGCGGATGGCGGTTCCAGCGCTGCCGCCGCACGCATCCAGCCGTATATGGCCGCGATTGCGCAACGCGCGTTTGCTACAGCAGGCACGGCGGGCATGCTGGCTGTGCATTTGCTGCTGACGCTGGTGATCTGCCTGGTGCTGTATGTACGCGGCGAGGTGGCGCTGGCCGCCGTCTTGCGCTTTGCGCATCGGATGGCCGGGGAACGCGGCGAAAACGTGGTGCATCTGGGCGGCCAAGCCATACGCGCTGTGGCGCTGGGCATTGTGGTGACGGCGCTGACGCAGTCCATTCTGGGCGGCATAGGTCTGGCCATTGTTGGCATCCCGCTGGCGGGGTTGCTAACCGCCGCCATGTTGATGCTCTGCATCGCGCAGATCGGGCCGTTGCCCGTGCTGATCTGCAGCGTGGGTTGGCTGTATTACGAACAGGAAACCACCAAGGCCATCATCCTGCTGGTGATATCAGGCGTGGTGGGCATGCTGGATAACTTCTTGCGGCCCATGCTGATTAAACGCGGCGCCAATTTGCCGCTGCTGCTGATCCTGGTGGGCGTATTGGGCGGCATGTTCGCGTTTGGCATCGTCGGCTTGTTTGTCGGGCCGGTGGTGTTGGCGGTGACGTACACGCTAACCAATGCCTGGATCGCCGAGGGCATCCAGACCGATATCACGCCCGCGCAACCGGTGCCGGTGGTGCCGCCGCAAGAGCAGAGCCTGGCCGAACAAACGGCCGCCCGCAGCAATCCGCCAGTGGTTTAACCGGCGCCGCGCAACCGTCTAAGCCGCCTGGGTCTGGCCTTGCGCCATGGCCTGGCCGGCATCGGCATGCAAGCGGCGGGTTTCAACAATCGATGCAATCGAGAACATGCCCAGCAGTACAAAGGCGGGCCAGAAATCGGTGTATTCGATATGGGCATGGCCTTGCACATGGTTGGAGAGCTGCAACGCCATGCCCGCCACGATGACGCCCAGGCCCAGCGACAACTGCTGCACCACGCTGGCAAAACTGGTGGCGCGGCCCGCGTCTTCGCTGGCGATATCGGCGTAGACCACCGAGTTAAGGCAGGTAAATTGCAGCGACGGAAAAAAGCCGCCCAAGGCGACCACCGCCAGCAACAGCAGATGCGGCATGGCCGGGGTGAAGAAGCCATACGACGCAATCGCCAGCCCGGCCAGCACCGCATTCACCATCAACACATTGCGAAAGCCGTAGCGGCGTAACACGCGCGGCCCGATGCTTTTCATGAACATCGCGCCAAAGGCCGAAGCGCAGGTGATGGTGCCCGAGACAAAGGCATTCATGCCCAAGCCTTCCTGCAGGGCCAGCGGCAGCAAGAACGGCACCGCACCCAGGCCGATGCGAAACAGCGATCCACCCAGCACGCTGGCACGAAACGTCGGGATGTGCAGAAAGCGCAAATCCAGCAACGGTGCGACGGCGCGACGCGCGTAATTAAAGTAGCCAAACAACAACAACGCACCCAGCGCCGTCAGCCCCAGCGCCAACCACAAAGCCACCAGATGGCTGCCCAGCAAGGCCAGGCCGCACATGGTTAATGCGCTGCCGCTGGCTGAAAGCGCAAAGCCGATCACATCCAGTTTTTGCGTGGTGGTTTCGCGCTGGTTTTCGATAAAGCGCGCGGCCAGCCAGATGCCCAACAGGCTCACCGGGATGTTGATAACAAAAATCCAGCGCCAATGAAAATACGTGGTGATAAAGCCCCCCAGCGGCGGCCCGATGATGGGGCCGAACAAGGCGGGCAGGGTCAGATAGCTGATGGCCTTGACCAGTTCGGCGCGCGGCACGGCGCGAAAGATGATGATGCGGCCCACCGGTACCATCATCGCGCCGCCCACGCCTTGCAAAAAGCGCGCAGCCACAAACTCGAACAAGGTGCTGGATACCGCACACAGCAACGATCCCAGCATAAAAACGGCAATGGCGGTCTGGAATACCGAGCGCGAGCCAAAGCGGTCGGCCACCCAGCCGCATACCGGGATGAATACGCCCAGCCCCACCACGTACGAGGTCAGCGCCAGCTTCAGGGTAATCGGGTTCTGCCCCAGGTCACGCGCCAAAACCGGCAGCGAGGTGGCGATTACAGTGGCGTCCATGTTTTCCATGAACAAAGCGCAGGCAACAATCAACGGCAACAGCATCGTGCGGGACATGAGCGACCAGACAGTCAAAAGCAGAGGGGCATTTTAACCAACGCGCGGCGCGCTCATCAGATATACAACGCAAAAAAGCGGATCGGAACAGTGGCAACCTGCCACTGCCGCGATCCGCGGTCTGGATGGGCGAAGGTTAGATCCAGTCGGCCGGCGGCGGCAGCGTGCCCAGGTAATCCAGCTTGCCCAGTTGCACACCGTAATGACGCATCACGCCATAGGCGGTGGTCAGGTGGAAATAGAAGTTGGGCAGCACAAAGCTCAGCAGATACGGCACCGGCGCAAAGCTGACTTCGCCGCCACGCATTTTAAGCGTGACCACGCGGTCTTCATGGCCGTCGATGTCGCTGGCCGGCACGCTTTTGATAAACGCGACGGTTTTGGCGATACGCTCAAACAGTTCGGCAAAGGTGGTTTCGGTATCGGCAAACGACGGCGGCGTCTGGCCTGCCAGGCGGGCAGTGCCGGCTTTGGCCGCGTCACAGGCGCTTTGCACCTGGCGGGTCAGATCAAACATGTCGGGGGCCAGCCGTGCGCTCAGCAATGCCGCCGGGTCCAGTTGTTTCTCGGCGGCATGCGCTTGCGCCTTGCGCAACACCGCTTCCAGGTTGTCCAGGCCGCGCAGGAACACGGGCACGCTGGCGTGATAAAGCGAAATCGTCATGGTTTTATCCTTGTTATGAACGCGCCGCCGGTTGGGGCCACGCGGGCAGGGTGGTGGCAAACAAGGCATAAAACAAGCCCACCGCATACGCATCCCGGCCGGCGGGAGGTATGCGGAGGGCCATGAGGGCCGCCTGGTTTAAAACGCCGAAATCAAATACGTGGCGTTAACAGGCACTGACATTAGCCGCGCGCGGCCTTCACCAGGCCTTCGCAATTGCCGCGTTGCGGATCCGCCGCAGGCAGCTTGGCGCACACATTCGACAACTGGCTGGCCAGCGTATCCACTGTGGCTTGATGCTGCTTGTCGCTGTTCCACTTGGCCAGGCCGGTGGCCAGGCGCTGCAACGAGCGCTGGCTGCGCTCATAAAACGCGTTGTTGGTTTCACCGGCTTCCTTGATCACGCTACTGGCCACTTGCTGCACCTTGGCGTCTTGCGTCGGGGCCAGATTGATCAGGTTGTTGACGTAACCCACGCCCCATTGCAAACGCGTAGCCGGGCCTTCTGCCGCGGTCCAGGCTTGCTCGTACCAGCTGAGGGCGGCTGTGTTGTCGCCACGGGTTTTGGCGTTGGCGGCCAGGCCCAGCATAAAGTAGTACGGCGCATGTGAACGCGTCAGTTCGGCCTTCAGCAGCGCATCCGATTCATCCAGCAATCCGGCGCGCACCAGATCATCCGACGCCTGGCTGATTACCGATTGGCGCTCATACCCATTGGTGGTGGCCTGGTCGGCCGCCGCCACGGCGCTGCGCACCTGCTGCAATAACGGGTCGGGCAGCGCCTGGTCTTTGGCCAGATCCAGCCTGGCCAGTACCAGTTGCCCATCCAGCGCGGTCAGGCGGTCGGTGGTGGAGATGCTGTTATCGCTGGCCAATGCCACCAGCGCCTTGTTCCACGCCGCCACCAGATGTTGCCGCGCGGGCGTGCCGCTTTCGGTCAGCAAAGGCACCAGATCATCGGGCGTAATCACCAGGATATCGAAATTGGCCCGCACGCGTTTGGGGTCGGCCAACACGGCGTTCAGTGCATTCAGCGCTTGCGGCTTGTTAAAGCCGGCCGGTACGTCTTTCGAGCCTGCCGCGGCCGCTGCCGCTTTCAGGTTAAGCCGCAAGGCCGGGGCGGGCGCGTGGTCCAGCGCTGCGTGCCGGGCCAGCGTTTGCAGCGCGCCCGGCAAGGTTTTGGCGTCGATCAGCTGAGTGTCGCCGGTATCCCAGGAATAATCCGCAAGCATTTGCCATTCGTTGGCGCTAAGGTGCGCTTTGGGCTTCAGGCCATTGGCCAGGCTTTCATTGACCGGATGCGTGGCGTTCAGGCCCAGCGACAGCACTTGCATATACCGCTCGGCATCCACTTCGCCGGGCAGGCGCGTAATTTCGGTGCCATCGGGTTTAAACAGAATCATGGTGGGGTAGCCCACCACTTTAAAACGCTCCCCCCATTTTTGCGCGCTGTCGCTATCGCCATCCAGATACACCGGGATAAACGCCGCGGAGCGTTCAATAAACGCCTGCTGATTAAAAATGGTGGCCTTGACCTGATTGCAGGGCGGGCACCACACCGCGCCCCAATACAAAAACAGCGGCTTGTGCGTGGCGCGCGCCTGGGCAAAGGCGGCATCGACATCGCCTTGTTGCCAGGCAATCCCGGGTGGCAGGGCGTGGGTTTCCGCGGCGTGGGTCAACGGCGCGGTCAGTAGCAGCGCACTGGTAAGCACGCTGAGTATCATCGGTTTCATGTTTCGCCTTTAAAACGGAGTGGAACAATGCCCAAAGCAGGGGATGGCCCCGCTTTGGGTTGATGCTATTGCGACTAACGCGCAATTACAGCTTGTAGTTGAATTCCAGCCACCATTGGCGGCCATACGGCAGATAACTGCCCACGGCATAAAACGGCCAGCCGGCGGAATCGTCATGCTTGATGGTATTGAGTACGTTATTAACGATCAACGACAAAGACGCTTGCTTGGTAAAGTCATAACCCACGCTCAGATTGGCCAATGCGGTGGGGGTTAGATAAGCGCTGCCTTCGGCATTAGGCACTTTGCCATAACGCGTCACCTGCACGGTGGACGTCCACGCATTGCGTGACCAGGTGACTTGCGCATTCAGCTTGTCCGGCCAGTCGTAATTGGTCATATCGTGCAATTCATCATCCACCGGGTCATCGGCAAATTGCTGATAGTGGTGCGTCAGCGTCTTGCTGTAATTGGCGCTAAACAGAAAGTCGCCCACCGGGCCCCAGGTCCATTTGTATTTGCCGCCAATATCAAAGCCGCTGGTGGATTCCTGCGCTGCATTAATCGGATTAACCAGGATGGTATTGATGGCGCCGGGGTCCAGCACCGCGTTATCCGGGTTGCGCACCACGCGCGCAAAAGCGTCTTTACATAGCGACGAAGTCGGATCATCCACGCCCGTGCGGCAAGCGGCTTCGGTGCGCAGCAGTTTGTCCGGGTCCAGATCGGTCACCAGATTGTCGATCTTGATATTCCAGTAATCAACCGAGACATCAAAATTGCGCGACGGCGACCAGACAAAACCATAGCCAAATGATTTGCCGTTTTCCGATTGCAGATTCCGGTTGCCCGCTTCCACATAATTGGCGCCCGGCGAATAGTTGGCGTAATCGCAATTGGATAAGGACTGGTTGGCTTTGTAGCAACGATAGTAATCGGTGGTGGACGCGTAATAACCCTTGGTCGATGCCTCGTAGATGTAATTCATATCCGGGGCGCGAAAGCTGGTGGCGTAGTTGGCGCGCAACAGCAGCGTATTGACCGGGCGATATTGCAGACCCACGTTCCACGTAAATTTGCCATCGCTATGGTCGGCAAAGGTGTATTGGTCATACCGGCCGGCCAGCGTGGCATCCAGCTGCTTGACGATGGGGATATCCAGTTCCAGCGCCGCCGCTTTGCGCGTGCGCGATCCGCTAACGTCCTGCGCACCGCTGGTGTTGTAAAACAGGCCCTGATTGATCTGGCTGTCCGGATGATTGCTATAGCCCTGGCTGCCCAGTTCCAGCAGCGCCGCGGCTTTCAGCGGGCCAGCGGGCAAATCGTACAGCTTGCCGGTGGTGGTCAGGCTGCCGGTTTGCGTCCAGGCAGCGTCGCGGCTTTCGGTATGGCCCACCAGGCTATTGAACTGGTCGGAGGTCAAAGGCTGATTAAAGCGCGCCAGATTGGGCGAATAAATGCCGATACCATCGTCGGTGGTGCCCAGCCTTGGGCCGAGGAAATAATCGTCCACCGAGGCCAGTAAACGCGGCACGGTATTGCGGCTTAGATAACCCGAAATGTTATAGACCGCTTCGTAATCCCAACCGCTATTGCCAAAGCTGCCGCGCAGGCCGGTGGATAGATTGACTGCGCTATCGCGCCATTTGCGGTTCCACACATCCGCGCCGCCAATTTCTTCGGGCGCAAAACGCCGCGTCCATTGCTCGTCCAGACCAGTGTCTTTGTTAAAGAAATAGCCATCGGTTGCCAGCAACGAAGTCCAGGTGGGCCCACGCGTGTTGTTTTGCGTGTCGTTAAAACCCAGCATTACGTCGGCAAAGAACGTGGTGTTGTCGTTCAGCGCCCATTGCAGGCCACCGTAAAAGTTTTCGCTCTGGTTTTGTGTCTGGATGGTCCAGTACGACGGTTGCGCCTGGCCGCTGCCGCAATAAGCGTTATCGCCTTTGCCCACGGCCACGGTGCTGCTGTTAAACAAACCGCCAAATGCGCCGCAATTAGCGCCGCCCAGATAGACGCCATCGTCCAGATTGCGCCGGCCCCAGATCCGCACTGGCGCGGCGCCGCCCGCGGTGGAATCCGACATAAAGTCGCGATCCTTGCTCCACAGCATTTGCGTTTTGCTCACCTCCAACGCAAACACGGTGCTGACATCGCCAAAATCTTTACCGCCACTGATTTGCACGCGGCCATTGTCGCCACCGCCGCGTGTGGTGCTACCCGCTTTAACGTTCAGATTAATGCCGTCGGCGTGGGTCTTGAGGATGATATTGACCACCCCGGCAATTGCATCCGAACCATAAATGGCCGAAGCGCCGGCATTGAGGATTTCAATGCGCTCCACCAACGCCGAAGGAATATTGGCCAGGTTAACAAAGTTGACCGAGCCATCATAAGCGGTAGGGTAATCCGCCACGCGACGGCCATTAATCAGCACCAGCGTGTGATTGGGGCCCAAGCCACGCAGGCTGATGGCATTGGCGGCGGGGGTAAAGGTATTGCCGAAATCCGCGCCCTGGGTAAAGCCGCTGTTTTGCGCTTGCTGGTTTAGCGCGTCATATACGTTGCGGTAGCCCTGTTTTTCCAGCTCGGCGCCGGTAATCACGGTGACGGGCGTGGGGCCTTCTTGCTGGGCGCGGGGAATGCGGCTGCCGGTTACGGTTACCGGGGCGACATTGGCGGGGTCAGTGGAATCGTCAGCGTGCGCGATGCCGGCGATCAGCACGGCTAGCGCAAGCGGCGTCAGATGGGGTCGCATTGCTCTCTCTCTGTTTCGGTTTGCTGGTTTTTGTAGGGCGGGTTGTGCTCGCCCGGCGGGCTGCAGCGTCGGGTTTTGAAGCTGTCGCTGGCCAAAATAGCAAAAAGTGTTTATCTCACAAACGTATAAGAAAATTTATTGATATTTCTATTTGTAATATCGATACGTGGCGTTATCATGGCGGCCGCTGACCAACCGCTCGGTGGGTTGGGGTAGGGGAAGTTGCGGAATTTGTCCGGCCAGCGCGGGCCAGCAAGGCGCAAATCCCAAGCCCGACGCAACGCGTGTAAAACGCGCCCGGCGCTGTGGGTTGGCTGCAACACTCGCGCGGATTGCAACTTGGGCGGGTGGCGACGGCCTTACCTCAGATCGCCGCGTCGGATGCCAGGCGCGCCGGTGAACCAGTCGGTGGTCTCATCCGTTAGAATTCGGGAACCCGGCCCAGACGTGGCCGGATGCAAGCAGGAGAAAGCCGTGAGGCGTGGTTTGGTGCAGGGAATGGTTTCGGTGTTTTCGGTGATGGCGCTGCTGGGGCTGTCGGCCTCGGCCTGGGCGGTGGATGCGGGCGACGCCACGTCGCGCGCGTTGTCCAGTGGCAATCTTTGGCTCACCTTGGGCCTGTTTTTTGCGGCGGGCGTGGGCCTGGCGTTAACGGCCTGTATGTATCCGTTGTTGCCTATCGTATCGGGCATTGTCATCGGCCAATCGCAAAGCCGTTGGCGCGCCTTTGGCCTGACGCTGGTGTATACGCAAGGCCTGGCGCTGACCTATACGGTGGTCGGCGTGGCCGCCGCCAGCACGGGCACTTTGCTGACCGTGCAATTGCAAAGCCCGATTACCACCGCCGTGCTGGTGCTGTTTTTTGTGATCATGGCGCTGTCGATGTTCGGTCTGTTTGAGCTGCAAATGCCCGGCGGCTTTCAGAGCAAGATCAATGATCTGGCCAACCGTTTGCCCGGTGGCCAACTGGCGCCGGTGTTTGTGATGGGCATGCTGTCGGCCCTGCTGGTGGGCGCATGCATGGCGCCGCCGTTGTTTGGCGCGCTGGCGTTTATGGCCAAAACCGGCGATCGCGTGCTGGGCGGCAGTGCTTTATATGCGCTGGGCGTGGGTACCGGTGTGCCGCTGTTGCTGATTGGCGCATTTGGCAGCAGCGTGCTGCCGCGCTTGAGCGGCAAAACCATGAGCAACGTCAAGCGCGTGTTTGGCGTCATCATGCTGGGCAGCGCCATCTGGATCAGCCAGCCGCTGTGGCCCAAGGGCGCCAGCCATGCCGCTGAATTCCAGACCGTGAAGTCGGTGCAGCAATTGCAGCAAGCGGTGGCGCAAGCCAACGGCAAGCCGGTGATGCTCGATTTTTATGCGGACTGGTGCGTGTCTTGCGTCGAGTTTGAAAAGAACGTGCTGCCCGACGCCAACGTCAAAGCCGAGCTGCAGAATTTTGTACTGCTGCGCGCCGATGTCTCGGCCAACTCGGACGATGACGCCGCCTTGCTCAAGCAATTTGGCCTGTACGGCCCGCCCGCCATCATCTTCTACGACAAGGCCGGCAAGCTGCAGACCAAGCGCGTAATTGGTTTATCCAGCGCCAGTGACTTTGCCGCGCACCTGCAAGCCGTGGCAGGTCGCTGAAGCAAGACCGCCGCAGGGCACGCATGGTATCCTGCGGCGCGATGAAAAAACGGCTCTATTCCAAGGCAGTTCTGATTGCGCTCTGTGTGGCGCTGCTGAACTTCGCCTTGCCGTTGGTGCACATGGCCGCCACCAACGCGGTCCGCCACCAGCTGGTGCTGTGCAGTGGCAACGGCGTCCAGATTGTCTTTACCGCTGATGCCACGCCGCAAGATACGCACGATGGCTCCTCGCACAGCACCGCCAGCCTGCAACCGTGCGCCCTGTGCGCGCACACCGCGCAAGCTGCGTTGCCATCTCCGGCCGCCCCGGCCCTCGCTCCCGTCCACTATGTGCCGATTGCCCGCGTGGCCGCGCCGCCAGCGCCGGTCGACAAGGCCTATGCGTTTGAATATCCCCGCGGCCGTGCGCCGCCTCTAGCTTGATCAGCCACTCTTTTTTCTGAATCTCTTCTGATCAATCCAGCCTGCGCGGGCCGGGCGTGAACGTGCGTCCGCTGCTGCGTGGGCCTTGGGGCTTTACCATGAACGCTACGATCAAGCGGGCACCGCGCCCGCACATCCTCGTCGCTGCGCTTGCTGCAGCTTTTCCCTGGCTTGCCCACGCTGAAGACAGCGCCACCCCTGCTGGCGAGCCGGTCTGGGTGGGCCCGGCCGTCGTCACCGCGCCACGCGAAACCTCGCCGCTGACCATCGTCACCGACCCGAAAGCGCCGCGCCAACCGGTGCCCGCCAGCGATGGCGCGGATTACCTCAAATCGATACCGGGCTTTAGCGCCATCCGCAACGGCGGCACCAATGGCGACCCGGTGCTACGCGGCATGTTTGGTTCGCGGCTTAATATCCTGACCAATGGCACCAGCATGTTGGGCGCGTGCCCGGCGCGCATGGACAACCCCACCTCGTACATCACGCCCGAGAGCTTTGACCAGCTGACCGTCATCAAAGGCCCGGAAAGCGTGATCTGGGGGCCGGGCGCATCGGCGGGCACGGTGATGTTTGATCGCAAAACCAAGCGCTTTGCTGCGCCGGGTGTGCGCTTTGATGGCGCGGCGCAGGTGGGCGAGTGGGGCCGCAACGACATCAATGCCGACCTCACCACCGGCGCGCCCGAAGGCTACGCCCGCATCGTCGGCAGCCACGGTCATCAGGGCGATTACGAAGATGGCGCGGGCAACACGGTGCCGTCGAAATGGAATAAATGGTCGGCCGATGCATCGTTAGGCTGGACGCCCGATGACGACACCCGACTGGAACTGAACGCGGGCACCAGCAATGGCGACGCACGTTATGGCGGCCGCAGCATGGATGGCGTCAAGTTCCGGCGCGACAGTTTCAATCTCAAGTTCGAGCGCGATGCAATCAACGATGTGGTCAGCAAGCTGGAAGCGCTGGCGTACTACAACTACGCCGATCATTTGATGGATAACTACAGCCTGCGCACGCCAGATCCAATGAGCAGCATGCCCACCGCGATGGCTTCGGAAGTGGATCGGCGCACCGTGGGCGGCCGCGTGGCGGTCACGCTTGATCTGGCCCCGGCCTGGTCGCTGATCGGCGGGCTGGATGGCTCGCGCAATGCGCATCGCTCGCGCTCGGCCGCTGGCGTCGATGCCTATGCCGCCTTGCCCTGGACTAAAGACGCCGACGCCAGCGATATCGGCGCGTTTGCGCAACTGACGTGGAAACCGGCTGCGCGCCAACGGGTGATCGGCGGCGTGCGAGTCGATCGGGCCGAAACGACGGATCAGCGCGGAGATGCCACTGCGATGGCGATGATGGCCATGCCCAACCCCACCGCCAACCAGTCACGCATCGACGCGCTGCCGTCGGGTTTTATGCGCTACGAACAAGATCTGGCGGACGGCCCGATCACCTTGTTTATCGGCCTGGGCCACGCGGAACGCTTTCCGGATTATTGGGAGCTGTTTTCGCCCGATGCGGGTGCGGTGGGTTCCAGCAACGCGTTCTCTTCCGTCAAGCCAGAGAAAACCACGCAACTGGACCTGGGCGTGCAATACAACAGCAAAGCACTGAAGGCGTGGACGTCGCTGTATGCCGGCTATGTGCAGGACTACATCCTGTTTCTGTATCAAAGCGGCGGCATGATGGGTTCAAGCTCGCAGGCGCTGAATGTGAATGCGCGGATTGCCGGCGGCGAGGCGGGCGTGGAATACACCTTGGCCAGCGGCTGGAAAACCGATGCGACGCTGGCGTATGCGTGGGGCGAAAACCGCAGCATGGGCCAGGCCTTGCCACAGATGCCGCCGCTGGAAGCGCGCTTCGGGCTGGGTTACGAGACGAGCAACTGGACAGCGGGGGCACTGTGGCGCGTGGTGGCGGCGCAGCGACGCGTGGCGGTGGGCGAGGGCAATGTAGTCGGCAAAGACTTCGGCCCGTCAGCCGGGTTTGGCACGCTGGCGCTGAATGGCGGCTATGACTTCAGCAAGCAGGTGCGGCTGACGGTGGGCGTGGATAACGTGCTGAACCAGCGGTACACCGAGCATCTGAATCTGGCGGGGGATGCGGGCTTTGGCTATTCCGCCGATACGTCGATTAACGAGCCGGGGCGGACCTTCTGGGCGAAGCTGGCGGTGAAGTACTAATAGGTCGGGGATCGGCGCTCGCTTCTCGATCAACTCATCAAAGCCAGCAGAGGAATGCAAGCCGATGCGTTTTTTTCTTTGGCTTTGATGGGTGGGTCTGGACCCACCCTATGGCAACCACGGTGGTTTTACGCCGTAGTATTTCCAGGTCGAGTCGTTCCACTGGCGGTCGGTAAAATCCGGCCAGTGTTTGTCGTCAAACGACGGCGCATTGCCCAGTACGGCGCGGTCCATATTCAACTGGTAGATGTCGCCGTCTTCGCCCGCCACCGAAAACGCGGGCCACGGCACCGCGTACAGCTTGCCGGCCGTGCCGCCAATGCGCGCGCCTTGCAGCACCACGTACGCCACCGAGCCATGCGCCGGGTCCAGCACAATGTCGGAAATCCGCCCCAGCTCTTCGCCCGCCGGGCTTTGCACTTTGGTGCCGATGATCATCGAGGCGCGGCGGATCTTGTCGTGATTGGTGCCCGCCGCCGTGGCTTGCACCGCCGACGCCGCCACCGGAATGCCATTGACGTCGGCCGCTTGCGCCGTGCCCGCCATGCCCCACGCCAGGCCCATCGCCAGTCCCATATTCACTTGTATTGCCGCCGCGCGCCGCATGTCGTGCTCTCCCGATCGTTGCGTCCGATGGTGCCGCGACGGGGCCACAGCGAATGTAGGCCAGCGCTGAACGCCGCGTAGGAAAGCGCCTGGGCGCTGATCCATGTCGGTCGCCCGGGCCGGAATGGGCTGACGCCAAGGCGCGGGGCCTGCCGATAGGTGGCGGCCGGGCAAAGGCGGAGCATGTAGTCATCACGCATAGTGTCGCTATGTCCAGGTCGCTGTGCCCACACAGGAGACTCATCATGGCTATCGATCCGATCACCGCTGTCGACTCATCCGCGCTGGTGCCGATCATCACGCCGTTGCCCGCCGCCACCGTGCAGGCCGCCAATGCCGCGCAAGTGGCCGCCACCGAAGCGGATATCGCGACCAATGTGCAAGCCACCGAGGGGCTGAACAGCGGCAATCTGACTGCGACCAGCGTGCAGCAAAGCGTTACCACCACCACGCAATTTACGCTGGGCAACGCCAACGCCATTCTGGATAACAACGCCGCCAACGGTCTGGCTGCCACGCTGGCCAATAGCCCGGCGGCGGCTAATCTGGCGGGTACGGTGAATGTGTCGACGCTGACGTATAACGCGCTGGGGACGCCGGAATCGGTGCTGGTGAATGTACCGGCCGACACCGCCGCGTCGTTGCTGAACGCCACCGCCACCAGTTCCTTGCTGAATGCGGCACAAGAGACGGCCAACAATATCAACGCCGCCGCCACCGACCAGACTGCGGCCAACCAGGCGACGTTGGATAACAACCCCAACGACATCAACAACCCGAACAATCCGGCCAGCCCGCTTAACGTCAACAATCCGGCAAATCCGAACAGCCCGTTGAATATCAACAACCCGCTGAACCCGGCCAGCCTGAACAATCCGACCAATCCGCTAAACCCGGACAGTCTCAACAACCCGAACAACCCGTTGAACCCCAACAGCCTGAATAACCCGAATAACCCGGCCAATCCGCTAAGCCTGAACAACCCCAACAATCCGCTGAACCCCGACAGCGTGAACAACCCGAACAACCCGGCGAACCCGGCCAGCGTCAACAATCCGACCAACCCGCTGAACCCGGCCAACCAGCTGAATCAGGCGCAAGCCGTGGCCGCCAACGCCGCGGCCACCGCCAATCCGACCACTGCGGCGGTCAACGCGACAACGGCGGCGCAGGCGGCTAATAACAACACTAGCCTGTTGGTGAATACCCAGGCCTAACCGAGGAGGGCACGATGGAAACCAATCAAACGTCGCTGAACGACCTGGTCAGTTCGTCCGCATTAAGCGGCATGCCGGGCGTATTCGGGCACGACCCCGCGCGTATGGGTACGCGCCTGAGCGAATCGGATTTGATGTTCCTGTACAAGGCGGCCCATGCGGGCGCGGCTGAAGTGGCTTTGGGCGAGCTGGCGCAAAGTCATGCCACGCGGCCCGAAGTGCAGCAATTTGCCGAACAGATGGTGCGCGAGCACCGCAAGAACAACGAGGCTTTGCAGCGCCTGGCGCGCGACAAAGGCGTGGAACTGGAGCTGGCGCCGGACACGGAAGACGGCCAGTTGCTGGACCGGCTGCGCCATCTGGATGCCGCCGAATTTGATGATGAATATCTGCAGCACGCGGGCGTGTATGCGCACAGTGTGGTGGAGCGCTTGTTTAACCAGGAAGCCAGCAATGGCACCGACGCCGATTTGCGCCGCTTTGCCGAGCAAACGCTGCCGGTGATCCGGCATCACCTGGATATGGCGCAACAGCTGACGCATCCGTCGGCCTGATCGCCGCATCCGTCCTCGCATCCCGTCATCCCATAATCTGATAAACCCCACCCGCGCCGGGCTTCCGGCGCGGCAAGGAGTCGCCATGACCCAGCACAGCGCAACACATACCGACAGCCACAGCAGCGCCACCCCGGCCCGCAGCCCCGCTCATCACAGCGTGCGGCAACGCAGCGCCAGCGATCTCGGCATCAATATGGTGGGCGAACGCGGCTTGTTTCGCTGGCTGCTGGCCAGCTGGTTTTTTGGCAAGCCGGTACAGGCCGAAGTGGCCGAACGCACGTGGCATGTATTTATGGAAAAACGCATGACCAGCCCGCACGCCATTTTGCAGCGCAGCTGGCAGCAACTGGTGGATGCACTGGGCGAGGGGCATTACCGGCGGCTGGATGAATCGTCGGCGCGCAATCTGCACACAATGTGCCAGCAGCTTACCGACCAATACGGCGGCAGCATCCGCAAAATGTATTCGCGCTCGCGCAGCCGCCAGGAATTTGAAGAAAAACTGGCTGAATTGCAGGGCGTTGGGCCGAAGACGATCGAGATTTTCATGCGCGAGGCGGGGCCGTATCTGTTTCCCAAACATCCTGGGGAATAGTGCCGCGACGCAAGCCAATCAGCGGCTTGTCCAGGTTGGGAATCTTATAGGGTGGGTCATGACCCACCCGCCAAAGCCACACGCCCATATCGCCGCCACTGGCTATGGCTTTGATGGGTGGGTCATGACCCACCCTATACGTTTGCGACGGGGGTGTAGGCCAGCAAATCTTTCCGGCGTCAGTGCCGGCCTGCCAGGTCAGTGGTACACATCATCATCCGCATCGTCGTCGTCATCCTCATCCTCGGTCAGCTCGGGGTGCAGCGATTCCAGCGCCTCGTCAAACGCGGCGTCCAGCCCGCGGCAATCGGCTTGCTCATCCCAGCCTTCGCGTTCAAACGCTTCGATCAGTTCCAGATAAAAATCGCGGCGCAAATCGTTATCGGGGATGCCTTTTTGCGCTGCCGTGATTACGTCTTCAAACAGTTCGGTGCCGCCACTCCAGGCCATGGGATTCTCCGGTCAGGGTTATGCAGATTGCAAAAACAGTGTCGCAACTATTGTCTGGCACCGCGTCTGCCGGATGCTGTAGGCCACGTTCTGACCTGACTGTGAGGGCGCGCTGTCAAACACGTAGTTACAGGCTTTCACTTACAGACTTATAGGCACACAGCCGATATGTTGCAATGCAGCATGCAAGCACAGTGGTACCAACGGCGCGTGGTTGGCGTCGACCGCATTGCATATCGTCGTCTACATTGATTTCATTGGTTTTTCAGGCAAGGAGCAGCGCCATGCAACAGCACAAAGGCTATTTCATCGAGACCTGCGCCGAGCAGGATATTGAAACCCAGGACTGGTATCCGACGCTCACCATCGGCCTGCCGACCGATGGCGTGGACCCGCAATATGTAGTGCCATGGCATCGGGTTTCAGCGCCGAGCGAATTTGGCAGCGAAGATGCGGCCAATCAGGAAGCGCTGCGCGTGGCGCGCATGATGATCGAAGCGGGCAATTTGCCGCAGGTGGGCAGCGGTCCGCACAAGGGTTATGCCACGCCGCGTTTGCAATAATCGGCGACGGGGCTGACCGCGCTCAGACCCCACCCCGGCAAGGCTTAGATCGAGGCGGTGGCCAGGCGGCGTTGGATAAACGCTGCGGTTACCGCTGCGGCATCCCAGGTCATCTGGCCTAGCCGCGCCGCGACGTCGGGCAGGCTCAGGCATTCAAAGCTGGCCACTTCGCCATCGGCGTTATGCGGCACAAAATCCTCGGGCAGGCGCAGGTCGTAGCAATACAGGATCTCGTCATGCACGCCGTCCGCGACATTGCGCAATGGATGCAATTGCCCCACAGGCACCACATGCTGCGCCATATCGGCGGGCACCCCGGCTTCTTCCCACAATTCGCGCATGGCGCAGGCCGCGGTATGTTCACCGCTGGCGATGCCGCCCGCCGCCAGGTTATCCAGCAAATCGGGGTCGACTTGCTTGGTCAGGGCGCGCCGCGCAATCCACATCTGGCCATCGTCGCGATAACCATTGATATGTACGGCCAGGCTGGTGAAGCCAAAGGTGCGGAAAGCGGCACGCTCCAGTTTTAATAAAGATTGCGTCAGATCGGGCGTGCCGTCGGCGGCCGGGGCGTGCAAGTCGTACAGTTCATTGCGCCAGCCGGGCATGCGGCCGTCGTCATACAACTTTTGTGCCGCTTGCTGCAGCAGCACTTCGGCGGTGGTGACATCCGAGATGTTGAGCCGCAGCCGTTCTGGCGTCAGTAAAAACGCCGGATCAAACCCGGTCAGAAAGCTTGCGGTGTCGGGCTGCAGCCAGCCAAGATCGTGGCCCAGCACGGCAAAGCGCGTGAGCCCGGTGCGATCAAACACCGGTTCGCTGGCGCGCCACGCGGCCACGTGCGCGTTGAGTTGGGCGACGACTTCGGCGGACAAATCCATCAGGCATGCTCCGGTTCAAACACCAGTTGCACCGCATCGCCAGCGAAACGCGTAATGCCGTATTCGATCGGCACGCCGGCGGCATCCACATACACGCTTTCCACAAACAGGATGGGCTGCGTTTTGGGCTGGCCTAGTTGCTGCGCGCAATCGGCCTCGGGCAGGCGGGTGCTGACGCGGCTGAACTTGCGGCTGTATTCCTCGATATCCAGCTGCTGCAGGGCGCGCACGGCGGAGCCGGCTTGCTGATACAGCACATCAAAGCCGGTAAAACGCGGCAGCGGAAAATACTGGGTACACACGCCAATCACGCGGCCATCCACCACATCCAGCGCATCAATCTGCATCACGCTGCTGCCATTGGGCACTTGCAACATCGCGCAGACCTCGTCGCGCGGCACCACGGTGCGGCTGCGTTGTACCTGGCTGGTGCCGGCAAGTTGTTGTTTTTCCAGACTATGCGAAAAGCGACTGCGCTTGCCCAGCTTGTAATCGATAAATTCTTCTTGCACAAAGGTGCCGCGGCCTTGCTCGATGCGCACCATGCCACGGGCCTCCAGCGCCTGCACGGCGCGGCGGATGGTGTGGCGATTTACGCCAAAACGTTCGGCCAGCGTGGCTTCGTTGGGCAGACGGTCGCGCAACTGTTTACGCGCAATTTCGCCCGCCAGGGTTTCTTCGATCTGCCGCCACAGGGCCACGCCGGAGCCGCGCTCTACGGTAATGGTCATTGCTGTTCGATTCCTGTAATGCGCCCGCATGTCGGGCGATGTAGCTGACAGTTTAAGGGGCTTAGATTTCATCTAGATGATTGCATCATTGTGCCGCCGCGAACATACATCCAACACCCGATAAGCCTTGCAGCCGTACCGGGTGGCGTGGCAAAACAGCCCGCCTGGTGTAATCGGCAGCGCGCAACTACAGCGGCTTTTGCTAAAATTGCGCGCCGCAGCACGTTGTTGCCGCTTACATCCGATCCCACTGGAGTTTTCGCATGGCCGTCATCCGCCAGGACGACTTGATCGACAGCATTGCCGACAGTCTGCAGTACATCAGCTATTACCATCCGGCCGACTATATCAAAGCACTGGGCGCCGCTTACGAGCGCGAAGAAAGCCCGGCCGCCAAAGACGCCATCGCACAGATTCTGACCAACAGCCGCCTGTGCGCGCAGGGCCAGCGCCCCATCTGCCAAGACACAGGCATCGTCACCTGTTTTGTGCGCGTCGGCATGAATGTGCAGTGGGCCGACGCGACGATGAGCGTGACGGATATGATCAACGAAGGTGTCCGCCGCGCTTATCTGCATCCCGACAACAAATTGCGCGCGTCTATCCTGCAAGACCCGGCGGGCGGGCGCAAAAACACCAAAGACAACACCCCGGCCGTCATCCATTACGAGATTGTGGCCGGTGATACCGTCGAAATCGATATTGCTGCCAAGGGCGGTGGTTCTGAGAATAAATCCAAGTTTGTGATGCTGAACCCGTCCGATTCGATTGTGGACTGGGTGCTGAAAACCGTGCCGCTGATGGGCGCAGGCTGGTGTCCGCCCGGCATGCTCGGCATCGGCATTGGCGGCACCGCCGAAAAAGCCATGCTGATGGCCAAAGAATCGTTGATGCAGGAAATCGATATTCAGGACCTGATCGCGCGCGGCCCGCAAAACCGCGTGGAAGAATTGCGCATCGAGCTTTACGAGAAGGTGAACGCGCTGGGCATCGGCGCGCAAGGTCTGGGCGGCCTGGCCACCGTGCTGGACGTGAAGATTATGGATTGCCCCACCCATGCCGCCAGCTTGCCGGTGGCGATGATCCCCAACTGCGCCGCCACCCGCCACGTGCACTTTACGCTGGATGGCAGCGGCCCGGCCGTCCTGGAAGCGCCCAAGCTGGAAGACTGGCCTGACGTGACCTGGAGCCCGGCCGCCGACGCAAAGCGCGTTGATCTGAACCGCATTACGCGCGAAGAAGTTGCCAGTTGGCAGCCCGGCCAGACGCTGTTGTTAAACGGCAAACTGCTGACCGGCCGCGATGCCGCGCACAAACGCATGGTGGATATGCTCAACAAGGGCGAGACGCTGCCGGTGGACTTTACCAACCGCTTTATCTATTACGTGGGCCCGGTCGACCCGGTCCGCGACGAGGTGGTGGGGCCCGCTGGCCCGACCACGGCCACGCGCATGGACAAGTTCACTCGCCAGATGCTGGAAACCACCGGCTTGCTGGGCATGGTGGGCAAGGCTGAACGCGGCCCGGCGGCGGTCGAGGCCATCCGCGACAACAAGGCGGTGTATCTGATGGCAGTAGGCGGCGCGGCGTATCTGGTGTCCAAGGCGATCAAGGGCAGCCAGGTGGTGGCGTTTGCTGATCTGGGCATGGAAGCCATTTATGAGTTTGATGTGGTCGACATGCCGGTGACCGTGGCGGTGGATAGCACTGGCATTTCGGTACACGCCGTTGCGCCAAAACAGTGGCAGGCGAAGATCGGCAAAATTCCGGTCGTTTCCTGATCCATCTTCAACCCACTCGCCCGCGAGGATGAGTGGGTCTGGATGCACAGACACGGGGCAGCAATGCTCCGTGTCTGTTTTGCGCTGACCGTGTAGTCAGCGAAGTTCCGCAACTTTTTTGGGTAAAAATGCGGTTACATCGTGTGACTTGCTGCCTTTAAGCTCGGAAGAATCTCAATTCTTGTCCAGCCTACGGAGCATCCTGCCATGAACATCCGTCACCGATCCGCACTCGCCATCGCCTTGCTGGCCGCCGTTACGCTGGCGCAAGCCAACCAGCCCACCACATGGCAAGTGGCCAAACCCGTGGCCGGCCAGTCGTTACAAACCGCGACATTGCCCAGCACCACGCTTAATGGCGACAGCGCGCATACCGCCAGCTTGTCGGTAGCGTGCCAGCCCAATGCCGAGCCGTATGCGTATCTGAGCATCGGCAAATCCGCCAATTTCAATACCACGCCGTTTGAAGGCGCGGCGGGCGCGGGTATCAAGGAAAAGCTGGTCAGCGTGGATACCGCCAAGGCCGCGGCTAAATACAACGCCAGCGGCGCGGCGCAAGGGCCGAACTTTGCGTTTTCGCTGCAGCCCACCAAAAAAGAACTGGCCGCGTGGCTGAGCAACGCCGGTAAACCGCTGAAAGTGGAAGTGGCCAGCGCCGATGGCAAAGGCAAACCGCTGGTAGCGCAGTTCAATCTGCCCAGCGACGCCGCTGCGCTGAAGCAAGTGCTGCAACCTTGCTTGTAAGTTGATATGCATAGGGTAGGGCAAGACCCACCACGCAAAGCCGTGGCGAGATTAACGACATCATGCGGCTCGCCGGCTTTGATCGGTGGGTCCTGACCCACCCTATGCCACCATTCTTTTTTGCGTTGGGGGTCAGACCTTTTCCAGCGCGATCGCGTACACGCTGGCGGCGGTTTTGATCGAGTCGTGCCGCACCACGCCGTCGGCGAGGCTGGCGATGCGGGTGCGGATCACCTCCACCCCCAGCGCATCCAGCGCCGCGTAATCGTTGATCACCGGCTCGGCATTCTCGGCGGCGTAGCGCGCCACCACCTCGTCCGGAATGTGCTCATCATTGATGATCACCTTGTCCACGCGCGTAATGCCGTGGTCGAGGATGGCTTGCACGTGCCCCGCTGCACTCAGATGGTCGGATTCACCCGCTTCAGTCATCAGATTGCACACATAGATGCGATCGGCGTGGTCGTTGGCGTTGATGGCGGCGGCAATCTCGGGCAGCAATAGATTGGGCAGCACGCTGGTATACAGGCTGCCTGGGCCCATCACGATGACGTCGGCGTCTTCAATGGCTTTGATCGCCAACGGCTCGGCGCGCACATCCGAATCAAAAAACACCCGCTTGATGGCCGAACCATGCGAGGCCAGTTTCGATTCGCCATGCACGATGCGGCCATCGGCCAGTTCGGCGTGCAATACGGTAGCGTTGGGGCAGACCGGATAGACGCGGCCTTTGATGTTAAGCACCACGCCCATGTTCTCGACGGCTTTGACAAAGTTGCCGTGCGTCAGCGAGAACATCGCCGTCAGCAGCAGATTGCCCATCGAATGGCCATCCAGATAATGGCCGCCTTCCACTGACTTGAAGCGAAATTGCAGCAAGTCATTAAAAATGCCTTCGGCTTCGCTTAGCGCCACCAATACGTTGCGGATGTCGCCAGGCGGGGGCACCCGTAATTCGCGATGCAGAATTCCGGAACTGCCGCCGTCATCGGCCACCGTCACAATCGCGGTGATATCCACCGGAAACCGCTTAAGGCCACGCAGCAGCGCCGATAATCCGGTGCCGCCACCCAGTGCGACCACTTTGGGATATTGCAGATTCATGGGTTTCCTGTAACTGGGGGCCAGAGCTGCGTAGCGTAAACCGCTCGCATAATTCTGCCAACGCCGGTTTTTGCGCCAGATCAGGTCCGCTGATGAATATGCGCAGGCACGCGCCGCGATTCGGGCGTCTGGCCCTGCAGCAGCGCCATCACCGCATCCAGGCTTTGCTGGGCCAGCGCCTGACTGTCTTGCACGATGGCATCGATGCGCACGGGCAGACAATCCAGCAGCCGATGATCATCGAAGGTCATCAGGCGCGCTGGCGCGCCGGTCATGGCGGCATTGTCGTTGATAAACGCCAGCACGCCTTCCAGTAGCGTAATCGAGGCGGTAAATAACGCTTGCGGATAGCGCTGGTGCTGCGCCACCCAGTCGCGCATCAGCGCGTAGCCCGAATCGCGCTGGAAATCACGTTCGAATACCCAGTCGGGCTGTTCGGTCATGCCGTGGCGGGAGAGGGCGCTGCGATAGCCGGCCAGACGATCACGGCTGGCCGACAACGCGGGCTGGCCGCCGAAATAGACGATTTCGCTAGCGCCTTGCTCGATGGCGCGTTCCACCAGTTGCGCCACTGTGGCTGTGGCATCGCTAACCACAGAGGGAATGTCGGAGTCTTCAATGCGGCGATCGACAAACACGAAGGGCAAACGCTGCGTCCATTTCTGATAACGGGATGCGTCCGCCGTACACGGCACCACCACCACGCCATCCACCTGCCGCGCCACCAGATGCGCAATGCCATCGGTTTCGCGCTGCGGGTCTTCGTCGCTGGTGACCATCACCATCTGATAGCCATCAGCGCGGCACAGCGATTCCAGCGCTTGCGCCAGCGCCGAATGCGCCGAGTTGGTCAGATCGGGAATCACCAGGCCGATGGTGTTGCTGCGGCGCGAGCGCAAGGCGCGTGCCGACTGGCTGGGGCTGAAATGATGTTCCTCCGCCACTTTGAGCACGCGCTCCACCGTGGCTTTGGAAATGCGATAGCGCTCGGCATAGCCATTCAGCACCATGCTGGCGGTCGTGCGCGACACCTGCGCCAGGCGCGCGATATCGTCGATGGTCAGTCTTGCAAAGCTGGACACGTTTACGCCTGTTGGGGTCAATACGATTTCTGAAGGCTACGCCGCATAGGGTGGGTCATGACCCACCATTCAAAGTGTATGAGCAGAACGCTGCGTACGGACTTAGGCCTTTGAGTGGTGGGACCAGACCCACCCTTCAAAGTGGATGAACAGAACGCTGCGATGCTGGTTACGGCTTTGGGTGGTGGGTCAAGACCCACCCTATGGCGTATTCATTTCTTGTTGCCTAGAAAAAAGCCCCCGCGATCATCGCGAGGGCCTAAGGCTCGTTTTGGCAGTCGGTGCGTCAACGGCGCCAGGCTGATCCAGTCACACTTACTTGATCAGATTCAGCGGTACGGGGATGAATTTATCAACGGTCTGACCATCAATCAACTTCTTCGCAGCTTGCACGCCAGATTGGCCGATCAATTCAGGTTGTTGTTGTACGGTTGCCGCAAGATCGCCCGCTTTGACGGCGGCGACAGCATCGGCGGTGGCGTCAAAACCCACCACGACCACTTTCTTCAGGCCAGCGGCTTGCAGCGCTTTAACCGCGCCCAACGCCATTTCGTCGTTGTGCGCAAACACGCCGTCGATATGCTTGTTGCCCTGGATAATGTTTTCCATCACCGACAGGCCCTTGGCGCGATCAAAGTCAGCCGGTTGGCGCGCGGCCAGTTTCACATCGGCCTTGCCGTCGATCACGCTATGAAAGCCCTGACCGCGTTCACGCGCGGCGGACGAACCCGCAATGCCTTCCAGCTCCACCACATTGCCTTTGCCGCCGATTTTTTCCAGCAGGAACTCCGCCGCCATCTTGCCACCGGCCACGTTGTCCGAAGCGATATGCGCGCTGACTTCCGCACCGGTTACGCTACGGTCCAGCGAGATCACCTTGATGCCCTTATCGGTGGCTTCTTTCACCACTGGCGCCACGGCGGCCGAATCGGTCGGGTTGATCAGGATGACGCTGACTTTTTTCTGGATCAGATCTTCCACGCTGGCCTGTTGCTTGGCCGGGTCATCCTGCGCATCCACGGTAATCAGCGTGATGCCTTCTTTTTTGGCTTCGGCTTCAGCGCCGTTTTTCAGCGAAACAAAGAACGGATTGTTCAGTGTCGAAATGGCCAGGCCTACGGTGGCCGCGCCCGCCGGTGCTGCGGCGGCGGCAGAAGCCGGTGCGCTGGCTTCGGCCGGGGCGCTATCCGGACCTTGTTTGGAACATGCGATCAAGCCCACCGACAGCAAGCCGGCCAGCAGCGGGGAAATAATGCGTTTCATCATCGAACTCCTGGTCATACGTGTGTTTTTTAGAAGAGTCATACCGGCGCGCCAGCCCGTCATGGGGAACCGGCTGGCGCGCCTTTACGGGATTACTTTTTATTGCCTCGGTCGATCAGCACGGCCAGCAGAATGACCGCGCCCTTGATCACCTGCTGGTAGAACGACGATACCTCCAGCAGATTCAAGCCGTTGTTCAACACACCGATCAGCAAAGCGCCGACCAGCGTGCCAAAAATCCAGCCACGGCCACCGGTCAGGCTGGTGCCGCCCAGCACCACCGCCGCGATGGCGTCCAGCTCATAACCCGCGCCCGCATTGGGTTGCGCCGAGTTAAGCCGCGAAGTCAGCACCACGCCCGCCAGCGCCGACATCGCGCCCGACAGCGTGTACACCCACAGCTTGATGCGATCGACTTTAACGCCAGACAGCCTGGCCGATTCCTCGTTGCCGCCCACCGCGTAAACGTGACGGCCAAACACCGTCTTTTTGAGCACAAACCAGAACACGGCAAACATCACCAACATGCCCACCACCGGCACCGGGATCAGTCCAGCCACATAGCCGCCGCCCAGCATGCTGAAAAAGTCGCTGCTAAAGCCGGCGATGGGGCTGCCGTGCGAGAACACCATGCACAGGCCGCGCAACACGGTCATGGTGGCCAGCGTGGCAATAAACGGCGCCACTTTGCCTTTGCTGATGACCAGACCGTTAAACAGGCCCATGGCCGCACCAGCGACCACACCGGCGGCAGTCGCAAACACCGGATTAAAGCCCGCTGCCATCAAGCTGGCGCTGGATATGGCGGACAAGCCGAGGATAGAGCCGACCGACAAATCGATACCGCCCAGCAATATCACCAGCGTCATGCCAAACGCAATCAGCGCGTTGATCGACACCTGGCGCATCACCGTCAGCAAATTGCCCACGGTTAAAAAATCGGGGCTCATGATGGCCAGACCGGTGGCCACCAGCAGCAGTGCAATAAACGGGCCGAGCTTTTGCAGCGTGGCTTTTTGTTGAGGAGTCATGGCGTTGCCTGTTCTTGTGTTCAGTACGAATGGGTTAGTACAAACAAAGGTTTGCGTTTTATGCGGTGACGTTTTCCACAGGTGGCGCATCCGCAGTAAATGCCGCGGTCTGGCCGCCAGTGGCGGCGGTCATGATGGTTTCTTGCGTTGCGTCTTTGGCATCAAAAATGCCGGCCTGATGGCCCTGATGCATCACCAGAATGCGGTCGCTCATCGCCAGCACTTCGGGCAATTCGGACGACACCATCACAATGGCGACCCCCGCCGCGGCCAGTTGATTGATGATGTGATAGATCTCGGCTTTGCCGCCGACGTCTACGCCACGCGTGGGCTCATCCAGCAGCAGCACCTTGGGTGGCAACGCCAGCCATTTGGCGAACACCACTTTTTGCTGATTGCCGCCAGACAACGATTTGACGTCGAGCTCGGCATCGCGGGTGCGGATGCGCAATTGTTCGATCAGTTTGGCCACCGCCGTGGTCTCGGCCTTGCTGCTGACCACGCCCAGATGCGCGTAACGGTTAAGGTGCACCAGCGTCGCGTTTTCGCGCACCGACATCCCCAGCACCAGGCCCTGGCCTTTACGGTCTTCGGTCACAAACGCCAGGCCGTGCGCGATGGCGGCAACCGCATCGCGGATGTGCAGCGGTTGGCCGTCGAGCGTTACCGTGCCGGCCGTGCGTGGGTTAATGCCAAACAAGGTTTTGAGGATTTCGCTACGGCCCGCGCCCATCAAACCGGCCACGCCCAGCACTTCGCCGGCGCGCACTTCAAAATTGATCTTGCTGATGTTGCCCGCGTCGGCCAGGTCTTTAACCACCAGCCGCACCGCGCCCGGCGTTGCATCGCGCTTGGGAAACCGGTCGCCCAGTTCGCGCCCCACCATCAGCTTGACCACTTCATCAAAACTGGTCTGCGCAATCACACGCTCGCCCACAAAATGGCCGTCGCGCAACACGCTGATCTTGTCGCAAATGCGGAAGATTTCTTCCATGCGATGCGATACGTAAACGATGGCCACGCCTTGCGCTTTAAGCTGCTGCATGATGCCGAACAGCGTTTCGATCTCGCGGTCGGTGAGCGCTGCGGTGGGCTCATCCATCACCAGCACTTTGGCGTTGAGCGCCAGCGCTTTGGCGATCTCCACCATTTGCTGCTGGCCAATCGACAACAGGCCCGCTTCGGCTTCGGGGTCGATACGGTCTGCGCCCAGCGCTTGCAGATAGGTGCGGGCGGCGGTGCGCATGGCCTTGCTGTCAATCACGCCAAAACGGCGTGGCTCGCGGCCCAGAAACAGGTTTTCCATCACCGACAATTGCGGAATCAGATTCAGCTCTTGATGGATGATGGCAATGCCCAGGCGCTCGGCGTCTTGCGTCGATGTAATCGGCGTGGCCTGGCCATCGATCACAATCTCGCCTTTGTCCGCGCGATAGACGCCGCTGAGGATTTTCATCAGCGTGGATTTGCCCGCGCCGTTTTCACCCATCAATGCGTGGATTTCGCCGCCAAGGATATTGAAATCAACGTCCTGCAATACATGCACTGGCCCGAACGATTTGCTGATACCGCGTAAAGAAACATGCATGACGCGATCCTTAAAAAATCACGCCGGAATGCAGGATTACATTGGCGTACGGACTGCATTCGCCGGTACGGATAATGGCGTGCGCATTGCGGCAACGTTGCTTGAATTCTTCGTGGGTCACGTAATCAACGGCCACGCCTTGCGCGGCAAACTGGCTGGCGCGCGCAGCCACCGGCGCATTGGCGGTCAGGCATTCGCTGGCGAAAACGGCGCGTTCGGTTTTGAAATCACCCATGACCGAATCCAGCACCGCAAAGAAATCCGGCGTGCCCAATTGCAAAGACACATCAATGCATTCCACACCGGGCGGAATGGGCAAACCGCAATCGGCAATCACGATGCTGTCGGTGTGGCCCATGCTGGCCAATACACGCGCGATATCGCGATTTAAATGTCCCAGTTTTTTCATTATTTTTGACCTTGGGTTTGGCTGGACAAAAAGGCGTTCAATTCGGCCAGCTTGGGCATGCCGCTTTGCGCGCCTGCCTTGGTCACCGACAATGCGCCCGCCGCATTGGCATGTCGCACCGCGTCGCTGACGCCCAGATGCCAGAACGCCGCCAGCGCGCCATTAAAGGTGTCGCCCGCGCCCGTGCTGTCGACCGCCGTCACCGGAAAGCCCGGTTGATGCACCGCCTTGCCCGCGTGGTCGGCGTAATAAGCGCCATGCTTGCCATGAGTCATCACCAGCTTGCCCGGCAGACGCGGCAGCAAAGTGGACCAATCGCTATCAGGCGCGCCCAGTGCGGCGGCCAGTTCAAATTCATTGGGGGTGAGCAGGGTAGCTGCGCCAATCAATGATTGCGGCAGCACGGTGGCCGGCGCCGGATTGAGGAAGAAGGTTTTGCCATGGCGCAATGCAAGCGCCGCAGCGTGTTGCACCACGGGCAGCGGAATTTCCAGTTGCGCCAGAATCACATCGGCGGCCACAAAGGCGGCTTCGGCGGCGTCCAGATCATCCGTGGTCAGGGCATAGTTGGCGCCCGGCACCACCACAATCGCGTTATCGCCGCCGGTGACCGTGATGGCGGCAACGCCGCTGGCCACATCGCGCTCGAATACCCACTGCGTATCGATGCCTTCCGCTGCCAGGCCAGCTTTCAGTTGCGCGCCAAATGCATCGCGACCGACACAGCCCAGCATGCTGACCTGCGCACCCAGCCGCGCTGCGGCCACCGCCTGGTTGGCGCCTTTGCCACCGGGGAAAGTGGCAAATGTCTGCCCGAACAGGGTCTCGCCCAACCGCGGAAACGTGGTGGTCTGCACCACCAGATCCATATTGATACTGCCTACCACCAACACCTTGGCCATACACTTCTCCGGCTAACTGATCGTGCTGCTGAGCGTTAGCTAAAACGTAATCAGCAATTGGCGGCATTTATAGCATTGGCATGTAGTGGCTGGGAAGGGGGCTACGGGGATTTGCTTACGGCAAATAGGCAAAAGGGGTCGATCAAGGCGAGCGACCACTGCCCGATATAGGCCGGACTATCTATTTAATTCAATGGCTTGATGAGTCCGACGATTTTAACCTCGGCAGGGCTGCCGCTCGTCTGCTTGAGCGCTTAGCTTTCGGCATTCATGTAACTGCAGGCGACTATTTGGAATTTTACTACAAGATTTAATCAATAAATCAGGTAGTAAAATTTCTACGTCTATAGGGTGGGTCTAGACCCACCATGTAAAGTGGCGAATTAGGAGACTGATGCTTGAGTAAACGGCTTTGGTGAGTGGGCCCAGACCCACCATGCAAAGTGGCGAATCAGAAAACGGGGCTTGAGTACACGGCTTTGATGGGTGGGTCCAGACCCACCCTATGCAATTCAATGCTTAGGCATCAGCACCAGATCCAGCACCATCAACACCAGGCTTAGGGTCCACAGCCATCCCACCACTCGCGTGGCAACAAAAAACCACTTATGCAGCGGATTGGCGATGCGCCAGATTTCGCGGGAGCGCAATGCGGGCGGCACTTCGTAAAACTCGCGGATACCCTGGCCCAGATTTGACGACATCGCGCCCGAAGAAACACCCAGCAAAGCGGGATAGTTTTCACTGAGAATGCCGTGCGCCCATGAGCAAAACGCGACGTACACAAACAGACCGCCCAAGCTACCCGAAATGGCAATCGGCAACACAATGTCAGAAAGAATATGGTCGGAAAGCAGTGGCGCCAACATAAGACATTCCGTCCTCAAGCGATGATCAAGGGCGCTCTGCGGCGCTGCATCAAGGTATAGACCACCCGGGTTTTTGATTGCAAGCAACCCATCACGCCGTCGATCTGACCGCCTGCCTTTCATCGTATGTATCGTAGTTTGTCATTCTAATGAAAGCGCCAGAGGCCTACGCTAGCGGCAAACCACAACAATCACCCCGCGCACTGCCGTTCCGTCCGGGACGGTCCTTCGATTCATCGCTGGAAGGAATGCGCCATGAAGAACACCTTGAAACGCACTTTGTTAACGACTCTGCTGGGTATAAGTGCCGCTGCGGCCCAAGCCGGCGTGCTGTCGCTAGACCATTACAACAATCCCGGTCCGTTTGGCGGCCCGGAATATCTGTATGAAGGCCTTGGATTTTCGCCGTATAACTCCGGCACCGGTTACGCCAGCGCGGACTATTACAGCGACTACACCATCAATATCGTTTCGCATCGCGGCGTGTTTGAGATCAACGCCGTGGCGCTGGCCACGTTCCAGAACTTCGAGACCAATCCGTCCGGGCCTTATGCCATTACCGACGTCACCCTGACCGGCTATCTGGGCAATCAGGCGGTGGGTACGACGGCGTTTCATCTGGCGCAAACCGACGGCGTTTACCGCTGGTACAGCGCCAATATCAACTGGCTGGTTGACCGGATTTCGCTGGTGGGCGATGGCCAGGATTTGCTGCAGACCTATACGCTGAACGCGCTGGATATTTCGCCGATCCCCGAACCCGAAACCTGGGCGTTGCTGGGCGTGGGCGCAGTGGCGTTGGCGGCGCGGCACGGTCGCAAAGTCCGTGCCCATACAGTCAGTTAGGCAGGAGGGCACAGCATGTCACATCATCTCAAATCCAGCCTGCTGGCCAGCGTGATGGTGCTTGGCGCCGCGCTGGCGCAGGCCGAAATCATCTCGCTGGACAATTACCACAACCCGGGTCCGGCCACGGCGACCTGGGATTATGTGTACCAAGGCTTTGCGTTCTCGCGCTTTAATCCTGGCGACGGCGCCACCAGCGGCACCTGGTATAACGGCTGGTCAATCCCGGTTACTTCTCAGCGCGGGCCGTTTGTGCTGAATGCGCTGACGCTATCCACGTTTCAGAATCTCGACACCGATCCGTACGGCCCGTATGCCGTTCGCAATATCACGGTGACCGGTTTTTTGAATGGCGTAGAGGTCGAAAGCGTGTTGTTTCAGCCCCAGATCACCGACGGCGTGTTTCGCTGGTTTGATACCGGCTTTACCGGGCTGATCGATCGGTTTGTGATCGGCGGCGACGGGCCCGGCCATCTGAATCAATACGACACCAACGCATTTCGCATTACCGGCGTTCCCGAGCCGGAAACCTGGGCGTTGCTGGGCGTGGGTGCAATCGGTTTGGTTTTGCGGCGAGCGCGTCAGACCCGGCGCGCCCCGATGCAGCCTGCCACCACGCGCGCCAGTTCGTCTTGCTGATAAGGCTTGCCCAGGCGCTGCAACGGCATGGCGTCGGGCGGCAGTTCGGCATAACCGGTGGCCAGCACGATGGGCAGGCGCGGCCAGCGTGCGGCGATGGTTTCGGCCAGTTGCAGGCCCGTCATATCGGGCATCGCGTAATCGGTAATGACCAGATCGAAGACATGGCCTTCGTTCAGCAGCGCCAGCGCCGCCGCGCCACTACTGACGGCGCTGACGCTGTGTTTCTGATCTTCCAGCATGGCGCTAGTGCCCAGCAGCACCAGCTCGTCGTCGTCCACCAGCAGCACGGCTAAAGGCCCGTGCGCGGGCAGGGCGGCTTCCACCGCCGCGATGGCTTCCGGGATCACCGTGTCCTGGGCTATCGGCAACCAGATTTCGGCGGTCGTCCCCGCGCCCGGGGTGCTGTGCAATTTAAGCGTGCCACCCAGCTGTTGCGCCACGCCATGCACCATCGGCAAGCCCAGACCGGTGCCTTTGCCGAGGCCTTTGGTAGTAAAGAATGGCTCCAGCGCTTTGCTTAGCGTGGCGGCGTCCATGCCGGTGCCCGTGTCGGTGACGGCCAGCGTGACAAACTCCTGCGGCGGCAAACCCGCGGCCACCGATTCGGCCGCGCTGCGGTTCTTCAGCGCAATCACGATGTCGCCGCCGTCGAGCATCGCATCGCGCGCATTAGTCACCAGGTTCATCAACGCCAGTTCCAGCTGATTGGCATCGGCCATGGCGTGATGCACTTGCAAGGCAAAGCGCGTTTCGATGCTGATTTTATTGCCCACCGCGCGTTGCAACAGCTCGCCGGTCTCGCGCACCAGCGCGGGCAAATCCACCGGTTGGCGCACCAGATCCTGCTTGCGCGCAAACGCCAACATGCGTTCGGTCAGTGCCATACCGCGCCGCGCGCCGTGGATGGCGTTGTCCACCAGCCGGACCAGCCCAGCGTCTTCCACCACGCGTTTGCGCACCAGCTGCATGCAGCTGAGCACCACCATCAGCAGATTGTTGAAGTCATGCGCCACCCCGCCGGTCAGCTGGCCCAGCGCCTCCAGTTTCTGTGACTGGAACAAGGCTTCGCGCGCTTTCTCCAGCGCTTCTTGCGCGGCACGGCGCTCGGTGACATCGCGGGTTACCTTGGCATAGCCGACCAGATCGCCGTTGTCGTCGCGGATCGGGTCGATGACCACATGCGCCTGAAAGCGCGTGCCATCCTTGCGCACACGCCAGCCTTCCTTCTCAAACCGGCCTTCTTCGCGCGCCAGACGCAAACCGCGCGCGGGCTCGCCAGCAGCGCGGTCTTCATCGGTATAAAAGGTGGAGAAATGCTTGCCCAGAATTTCGGCTTCGGAATAACCCTTGATCCGCTCCGCGCCCGCATTCCAGTTGGTGACATTGCCGTCGATATCGAGCATGTAAATGCCGTAATCGATCACGCTTTGCACCAGCAAACGAAAGCGCTGCTCGCTGCTGCGCAAGGCTTCTTCGGCCAGCTTGCGCTCGGTCAGATCGCGCGTGACCTTGGCATAGCCGATCAGATCACCCGCCTCATTGCGGATGGGGTCGATGACCGCATTGGCCCAGAAACGCGTGCCATCCTGGCGCACGCGCCAGCCTTCGCCTTCAAACCGACCCACCGCCGCCGCGGTCTTCAGCGCATGCGCCGGCATGCCGCGGTCACGGTCTTCGGGCGTGTAGAACGTGGAAAAATGCTGCCCCAGAATCTGATGCTTCTCATACCCCTTGAACCGCCGCGCCCCGGCATTCCAGCTGACCACACAACCGTTGGTGTCCAGCATATAAATGGCGTAGTCAGTCACGGCTTCGACAAGGATGCGATAGCGTTCGCTATCGTCCGGCAGCAGGGCGGCAGTAGTCATTGCAAAACCGACAGGGTTGTATGTGAAGGGGGATTCTAACGCGATTTGCTACTTTGGCCCGGAAGGTGTTGGCAATGGGGTAGCAGGGTGGTTATACCGTGCCGGATGTGGGGAGAAATAGCGCACTCGCCGCTGATGGCAGAGCGGCGCCTTCTTGCTTTTTTTTCTTTGCGGCGGCGGGTTGCACCAGCGATTCGAGCGGAATGCCAAGATCGGTATGCAGCCGGTAAATCATTGATAGGGTGAGAGGCCTGGCGCGGGACAGTACCTCATATACCCGATTAAGTCGGCCTATCATCGGAACGAGATCTTTAGCCGTCAAACCTTGTTGCTCCATGCGGAATTTGATGGCCTCGATCGGGTCTGGCGGCGCAATCGGGTGGTGCTGCGCTTCATAAGCTTCAATCAGGGTAACGAGGATTTCAAAGCGATCTTCGTCGGCCGAACCCGGTGCAGGTTCGTTATCAAAGTAGGGAGAAACCATCTTTAATGCCGCGCGATAGTCTTCCTCTGTTCTGATGGGGCGGATATCCATTAATGGCTACTCCAGTTCAACTGTTGCCGCGTCGATATCGTCATACGCTTTATGAGTACCCACAAACTTGACGTAGACGATTTGAAGCCGATAGACCACAGCGACAATCAAGCGGTAATGGTTGCCGTGGATATTGAAAATGACGCGATTATTAGCGACAAAATCGGCGCTGCCGTAACGCGCCTTGATGTCTTGGGGGCTTTTCCACCTTGCGCGCTTCGTTTCCATAACCCAGGCGCGCAGCGGGTGCTCCGATTGGGGATGTCGGGCCCAGAAGGTTTGAAGCGGCGTTACGGAAATTATTCTCATATTGTCATCACCGTGCGATGACAGACTCTAGTCCCAAATTGGGACCAAGGCAACCCTTCCGGGGGTCTGGGCGGCGGACTTGGCAAGTTGTAGCCAGCGCGCCGCCCGCCAAACGATTTACCGCGCCACCACCTGATACTGCACATGCACCGTGTCATGCGCGCCCGGTTTGGCCGAGACCAGCTTCAGTTGCAGTTTTTGCCCCAGCCCTTCGTCGCCTGCTTCAAAAATGGCCGGGCTGCCGGACTTGCCGTCGATGGCGGGGCACAGCAGCAGGCTGATTTCGTCGACCAGGCCGGCCTTCAAAAACGCGCCATTAACCGTCGCGCCGCCTTCCAGCAGCAAGGTCTTGATGCCGAGCTTCTCGCCGATCGCGTTCAGCACTTCGGCCAGATCGATGTCGTTGCCAGGCATCACCACATAGGACACCCCAGCGGCCGTCAGCTCGGCCAGATGGCTGTCGGCGACTGATGCGGTCAGCACTACCACCACGTGGGCGTTGTCGGCGGTGGGGGTGTCCCAATGCAGTTTCGCGTGGCGGTCAATAGCGATGGCGTAGCGTTTTGCGGCGGGGTCCGCCACGTGCCACGGTCGTTCGGGTTGGCTGTCGCCGCTGGCTGCGGGCGCGGCTTTGCCGGTGGCAAATTCCGTCATGGTTTTGGTGCCCGCCAGCCAGGCGTCGGCGGCAAAGCCGTCGTGAATGCGTTGATATTCGGCCAGCATGGCCTCTTGTAGCGTCGAGCCTTCGGGCGCCCATTCGTCAACCAGCAGGCGTCCATCCAGCGGGCTCATCATGTGGCAAATTACGTGGGGTTTCATCGTTGCTCCAGATTCGTGGGTGGTTCAAACCGTCGACGGCGTGGGGCCATCAAGCACAAGTTTCGAATCGTTATGAGAACCCCGCAGGCATAGACAGCGCATCCGGTCTGCCGCCGATTTGCCTGTCGTCCTGGCCGCCAGGAGGGCGCGCCGGTTTATTTAACGTATGAGCGGATCACCTGCAGCACCACGTCCAGATCGTCGCGGCGTTGCGCCTCATCGGGCTCCAGCACCAGATGGTGCGTGATATGCCCTTCAATCACCGCGCCCAGCAAGCCGTTCACCGCGCCCCGGATGGCGGCAATCTGCTGCAGGATGGCGCCGCAATCGGTTTCGTTTTGCAGCTGTTTTTCCAGCGCTGCGGCCTGGCCCTGAATACGGCGCACGCGCGCCATCAGCTTGGGTTTGTCTTGAATGGTGTGGCTCATGATCGGCTCCGGCGGGCAATCGCGCAGCGTAACATGCACAAATACCAGGGGGTAGTATCTACCCATACTCGGGGGTAGTATGTGGCCCCATCGATCCATCGCCCGTTTCTGGTAATCCAATGACCGATTTTTCCACGCTGTTGCAGCACGGTAACGCATGGCTGTTTATCCCCAGCGCCATTCTGTTGGGCGCCTTGCATGGGCTGGAGCCGGGGCATTCCAAGACGATGATGGCGGCGTTTATTGTGGCGATCCGCGGCACGGTGGGGCAGGCAGTGTTGCTGGGCTTGTCGGCCACCTTGTCGCATACCGCGGTGGTGTGGGCAGTGGCGCTGACGGGTTTGTATTTTGGCCGCAACTGGAACGTCGAGGCTTCCGAACCGTGGTTTCAGTTGATCTCGGCGCTGCTGATTATCGCGGTGGCGGCGTGGATGTTGTGGCGCACCTGGCGTGAGCAACAAGCGGCGCAGGCGCACCAGATTGAAAACGCACGCAACGCGCAATCCGCCAGCGATGACATCCGCCAGATCGACACCGGCCACGGCGTCATCAAACTGGCGATTGCGCCCGCCGCAAATGGCGCGGTGTTCCGGTTATACCAGGCCGGGCGCATGGGGCATCACTGGCTGTCGCGCGACGTGCAACTGCAGACCACGCGCGCTGATGGCAGCCAGCACATGTTCAGTTTTGCGTCGCGCATGGGCTATCTGGAATCAACGGAACACATCGCCCTGCCACATGCGTTTACCGCGCGATTGTCATTGGGCCACGCGGGCCATACTCACGATTACGATCTTGCTTTTGGCGAAGCAGGCAGCAGCGATCACGAGGCCGCACAGGCCGCCAGCGGCGAATATCAGGATGCGCATGAACGCGCCCACGCCAACGATATCCGGCGTCGCTTTGCGGGTGGCCAAGCCAGCACAGGCCAGATTGTGATGTTCGGGCTAACCGGGGGCCTGGTGCCGTGTCCTGCTTCGATTACGGTGTTGCTGCTCTGTCTGCAGCTCAAAAAATTCAGCCTCGGTGCGGCGCTGGTGCTGTGTTTCAGCATTGGTCTGGCGCTGACCATGGTGTTGAGCGGCACGCTGGCCGCGCTCTCTGTGCATCACGTGGCTAAGCGCTGGCACGGTTTTGGCGACCTGGCGCGCAAAGCGCCGTTGCTGTCGGGCGTGCTGATTTTGTTGGTTGGCGTGTATCTGGCGTATCACGCGCTGGCGGCATTGCTCTAAAAAAACACGGCCCCCGCGCAGCGCTTGGCCCGCTTCAGGCCAGCGGCCCCGCGCCAAATTTCTCCACCAGAAAATCCACAAACACGCGCACGCGCGCGGGCATGGTCGGGCCGCCCACAAACACGGCGTGAAACGCGTCGCGATCTTGCGGATTAAATGCCTCCAGCAGTGCCACCAGCTTGCCGCTGGCCAGATCGTCCTGCACCGCAAACGCGCCTTCGCGCGCAATGCCTACGCCGTGGCGCGCCAGATGCGTCAGCGCTTCGCCGCTGTTGGCAACGATGCTGCCGGTGACGCGCAGGCGAAAATCACGGCCTTCATGCCGGAAGGGCCAACCTGCTTCGGCGCGACGGAAATTAAAGCCCAGGCAGTTATGCGCAAACAGGTCTTCCGGTGTTCTGGGTGTGCCGTGGCGCGCCAGATAATCCGGAGCGGCGACGATCACATGGCCGGTTTCGCCCAGCTTGCGCGCCGACAGCGGACTATCGGCCAGCGCGCCAAAGCGCACCGCGATATCGGCCTGGCCACCCAGGATATCCACCACATGGTCGGTCAGGCTCAGGTCAACCACCACCTTGGGATAGCGCGCGCAAAATTCGCCCAGCAGCGGCACGATGGCGATGCGGCCGTGTGTTAGCGACGCGCTGACGCGAATGCGCCCGCGTGGCACGCCCTGGTCGGTGATGGCGTCTTCCACTTCGGCGATATCGGCCAGAATGCGCCGGGCCGCGCGCAAATAGGTCTCGCCTTCCACCGTTAACGAAATATGCCGCGTGGTGCGCACCAGCAGCCGCGCGCCCAGCCGGGTTTCGATGCGCGCGATAATGCGGCTGATGGCCGACGGCGTTAAATCCAGTTGCCGCGCCGCCGCCGACAGGCTGCCCTGCTCTGCCACGGCGATAAACACTTCCATCTCGCCCGAACGTCCGCTTACATCCATTTGTGACTCCCACGCAAAACTATTAGTCCCGGATTGCCACTACTGGCACTTTGATATCGCCATTATTCTTGTTGACGCACAAACGAGGAAACAAAAATGCGTTCGATGTCCCCTTTACTCGCGCTTTCGATCGGTGCTTTTGGCATTGGCGTAACCGAATTCGCCCCGATGGGCATGCTGCCAGGCATGGCGTCGGATCTAGGCGTGTCGATCCCGACGGCGGGCTTGCTGGTCAGCGGCTATGCCATGGGCGTGCTGCTCGGCGCGCCGTTCATGACGCTAACCACCACGCGCGTACCGCGCCGCACTTTGCTGATCGCGCTGATGGCGATCTTTACGCTGGGCAATCTGATGTCGGCGTTGGCCACCAGTTACACCGCGTTGCTGATCGCGCGCGTAGTCACCTCGCTGTGCCATGGCGCATTTTTTGGTGTGGGTTCGGTGGTGGCCACGCAAGTGGTCGCGCCCGAAAAACGCGCCGGTGCGGTCGCCACCATGTTTATGGGCCTCACCATCGCCACCATCGGCGGCGTGCCGCTGGCCACGTGGGTGGGCGATACGCTGGGCTGGCGCAGCGCCTTCTGGGGCATCGCCGCGCTGGGGGTGATGGCCATGGCTGCGTTGCGCTACGCACTACCTGATGTGGCAGCAGGCCATAGCGACAACGTGATGGCCGAAATCCGCGTGCTGGGCCAACGCACGGTGCTGTCGGCGCTGGCGCTGACGGTGCTGGGTTCCAGCGCCATGTTCACCGTGTTTACCTACATCGCGCCCATCCTGCATGAGCAAACGCATGCGTCCACTGGCTTTGTTTCGGCCATGTTGATGCTGTTTGGCGTGGGCATGACCATCGGCAATCTGTGGAGCGGCAAAGCTACCGACCGCGCACCCGATCGCACGCTGATCATCACGCTGGTGGCGCTCACCGTCATCCTGCTGGGCTTTGCCGTGATCATGCGCTGGACCGTCCCCGCCGCCATCACCATCCTGTTCTGGGGCATCGCCAGCTTCGCCATCGTGCCGCCGCTGCAAATGCGCGTAATGACCGCCGCCGCCGCCGCACCCAATCTGGCATCCGCCACCAATATCGGCGCGTTCAACCTGGGCAACGCCATAGGCGCGGCGCTGGGCGGCGCGGTCATCGATGCAGGGCTGGGCTACCCGGCAGTGTCGCTGGCCGGCGCGGCGATGGCGGCGAGTGCGCTGGTGACGCTGCTGCTGATCAAAACGTGGGGACGCGCGCCGCTGGCTTCGGCTTGAGGGGTGGGTTGATTAGAGGACCGCAAACAAGCAGCGGGCGATCCAGCAGATCGCCCGTTTCTTTTTGCGGGAAGTAGTTCGGCTCTAGGATCCTGGCCGCTGCCCGTTTTCCCACCAGGAGGTGCGCAGTCGATCAAGCATTGTGTAGCGGCTTGATCACTGACTATCGCGTAATTTGTTTTTGCAGAACGGCTTTCGGTGAATCGCCATAGTCCATCTTTTCAGGCGTGACTAGTGCATTGAATCCGTACTCTGGCGCTGCGTATGTTGGCGGTTTTTCTGACGCGGAAAACCATCATGGCTTGCATGCGAAAGAGGGGGCGGTAATGTCCAGCCCCGTTCTCGATAAAAACGGTAGGGCGATGTGCCTGGCGGCCATGGTGCAGACCACGCCATCCACCGACACCATGCCAAAGTCAGTGCGGGTATGTAGCGATCCGGACAGCGCCATCCAGGTGGCGCAATTCATCGTGGCGGAGATGAAAACAAACCCGTTTTGCGCAGAGGGCCTACGTATCACTGAATACAACCGCTTTGATCAGCAGGAAGAAGTCCGGCGCTGGCGGGCGCTGCCTTGGTATTCGCGGCTTGGCGGCATGCCCGATTTTCAGTCTCAGGCGAGGGCAGCCAAATCGGCGGCGTATACCCTTTGGGCAGAGCGAGCGGGGCCGGGCCGTCCCTGGGATCACAAGCCGCATATTGCGGCGTTGATGAAGCGCCAGGGCCTCTTCAATAAGGGTTGGCACAAGTATGCTCAATACGAGTACTTCTACGATATCTGGTCGAATATCCATTACGGATATGTGGGGCTTGCGATTGGTTTCACCGCCGCAGAGTTGATCATTGGCGCCGGTCTCGCACAGATTGGCGATGACGCCGTCCATTTGAGACGCGGGCAGCACCACGCTGAGAACGGTCCTTGGCCTGCAAGCGCCGACGACGTACAGGATCACACCTCCATTCAACTCGGTATTGATATGTACCTGGTCAAGAAGCCTCAGGCGCTCACTGTCGATTTTATCCTTCAGCAAATATCTGCAGTTCCAATGCCGTGGGGCCTGCCACCTGAAGGCCTGCATGCGAAAGAAGAGCATCAATGCGGCCGGATGCGATGAAAACACCTTCCTTCCTGCAGGGCGCTATCGAGGTGTCGACGCGGCTTGCGCTGGTGTTGCTCGCCATTGCGCTGGTACTGGTATGCCTGGTGGTCGCCTGGCGCCTGGCCAGCCCGGTCGTGGTGATGCATTACGCCGCCGATGCAAAAGCACCGGTTTTGGTGTTGTATGACAGCGGGCGCTTCAAGGGGCGCGATTACGTCAGGCCCGGTAGCGCGCTTACCTATCACGAGGACATGTTTAGCGACGCGCAGCGCTTCATCATGGTGACGGTGCCTGATGGTGCCGGCTACTACGACATCGACTTCGCATTTAGCCGGATCGATATCTACATTGACGCAAATCACGACATCAAACGGGTGGAGGTCAAACAGGATTTTCTGACCCGATTCAATCCGGCGTGGGGCAAATAGCGGGACCATCGGCAAATCAGGAGCAGCCACAATGGGCGTATTGGCAGGTATCGGGGATCGGACAACGTCGGGTGGCGAAATCATTTCCGCCTCTTCCACCTATATCGACGGCGGTAAACAACTGTGCGTCAGCGGCGACAAGGCATGGTGCAAAGCCTGCCGCGGCGCGTTTCCCGTCAGCGGCACAGCGACGCATTGGGCGGACAACGGCAATTTGATGGTGCAGGATGGCGACCGCGTATTGTGTCGCTGCGCCGACAACAGGGTGATTGCGCATTCCAGCAGTTACTACGATCAGACCCCCGCGCCGGCCATTGCGTCGTTCGAGGCAATCGCGGCAGTGTCTGCGCCACCGGCTAATACGTTTGACGACCGCTTCAGGCTATTGAGTGGCCAGACTGGCCAGCCGCTGCCGGGTATTGAATATGCCGTGCGTAGAGCAACCGGCGCGCTGGAGTATGGCGTGACCGACGCGCTTGGATGCACGCACCTTGTGGTTAACCGCGAGAAGCCAGAAATGCTGGCGATCTATTGCTAAGCCGCGTTCGCAGTGCCAGGCCGCCTTGAGCAGGGCGTACCGACGGGGTGTGATGCGGACTCGTCACGCCGCTGCTGATCGAAATGTGGAGACGGTCGCAGCCAGCTTTGGCTGGCGCCGCAGACTATTCGAATTGGCTGATCATAACGCCGGACAATCTGATGGGATGGCCCGGCGTTGTTGCGTGGAAGCGGGAGTGTGCTGCTGGTCCGTGTTCCGTCAATCCGCCACCACCAAAAACGTCGGCGCATGTGCCACCGGAAAATTAACCGAGCGTGCAATAAAGCACTTTTCATGCGCCGTATGGTGCAAGGCGCGGGCCGCCTCGATATCCGCGCCTGCCGCCAGCGTCACCACGGGGCGCAGCGTTACCGACACAAACTGGCCTTCGCCCGTTGCCGCTTCTTCCATCACCCCTTCCGCGTGGTCTTCGTAGGCGGTCACCACAATGCCCGCCGCAGCGCACAAGCCCAGGTACCACAGCTTGTGGCAGGCGGCCAGCGAGCCGACCAGCAAGTCTTCCGGATTCCAGCGCGTGGCATCGCCGCGAAAGCTCGGGTCGGATGAGCCCGCCATATCGGCTTTGCCCTCCACTGACAGCGTATGTGCACGGCTATACGCGCGCGGTGTAGCGGTGCCGCTGCCTGCATTGCCGGTCCAGGTCACGGTTACGCTGTAGTGATGTTGTTTGTTGGGCATGGAACGGGGTCCCGGGTTGGATTAGCGTGGTGCGCCAAGGGTGGGCAATGCCGTTTGCACGGCGGCGGTAATCATATCGCGCAACCAGCGATGTGCCGGGTCGGCGTCAAAGCGTGGGTGCCAGATGGCCGCGATTTTGAGGGTGGGCGTGGCGACGGGCAACTCGAAATGCTGCAACCGTGGCGCGCCCGTTGCAGCGCTGGCCAGCGCGTGGCCCAGGCTTGCCGACGATACCAACCCCAGCGCATCGCAATTGCCCACAATCTGCATGGCATTGGCAAAGTTGGGCACCACCAGCGCGACGTTGCGGCGCAGACCACGTTGCTCCAGCGCTTCATCCACCGGCCCCGCAAAATCTGCCTTGCGTGACACCACCACGTGCGGATAGCTGGCGTAATGGGCCGCGGTCATCGCCGCATGCGACAGCAGCGGATGCCCGACGCGGCAGATGCCGACAAAGCGGTCTTCAAACAGCAAACGCGTTTTGATTTCGGGGGCGAGCGTGCCGAGCGTGCCGATTTCCAGATCGATTGCGCCATCGCGTAGCGGCTGCGCATCCTTGTCAAATTTGGGCGTAAAGCGCAGGCACACGCGGGGTGCCGTGCGGGCGAGCGCGGTCAGCAGCGTCGCGCCCACCAGATCAACAAAACCATCGTTGGCGCGCAGCGTAAACGTGCGTTGCAATGTGGCCGGATCAAAGTGGCTGCGGGCCGGTTGCAGCACGCGCTGGGCCGCTTGCGCCAGGCCCTGCACCTGATCACGCAGTTGTTCAGCGTAGGGCGTCAGTACCAGATTGCGGCCGGCTTGCACCAGCAATGGGTCGCCGGTGACGCTGCGCAAGCGCGTCAGCGTACGACTCATGGCGGACGCGCTCAAACCCAGGCGGCGCGCGGCGCGGGTGACGCTCATTTCTGTCAGCAACGCATCCAGCGCGGGCAGCAGATTCAGGTCTACAGAGGGCATGGCGTATTGGCTTTCCAGTTGTGCATGGTATGCAATCGATTATTGCATGTGATGCGTCTGGTGCAAGCTCGGCGAGGCGCTCAGAATCAAACGCCATCCCACATCACACCGAGGTACGCCGCATGAGCGATTCCGCACAACAGTCTTCGCCACCCACTTTGTTATTGATCGGCGCATCGCGCGGCCTGGGCCTGGCCATGGCGGCCGAGTTTTTACAGCGCAACTGGCAGGTGACCGCCACCGTGCGCGGCGACCACAAAACGCCTTTGCATGCTCTGGCTGAGCAACACGCAGGCGCGCTGCAGATTGAGCAACTGGATATCACGCTGCCCGAGCAGATTGCCGCGCTGCGAACGCGCCTGGCCGAGCGCCGGTTCGACATGTTGTTTGTCAACGCAGGCACCGCCAATACCCGGCAGGACGAAACCATTGCCGATATTTCAACCGATGAATTTGTCCGCGTGATGCTCACCAACACGCTGGGCCCGATGCGCGTGGTGGAGGCCTTGCAGCATCAGGTAAAGCCGGACGGTTTGATCGGCGTGATGTCGTCGGGGCAGGGCAGCATCGCCAATAACGAAAAAGGCGGGCACGAGGTTTATCGCGGCAGCAAAGCAGCGCTTAACCAGTACATGCGCAGCTATGCCGCGCGCCATGCCGGCGAACCGCGTGCGCTGGTGCTGATGGCACCGGGCTGGATCCGCACCGACCTGGGCGGCCCGGATGCCCCGTTTGGCGTGGAAGAAACCATGCCCGCCATCGTGGACGTGCTGCTGGCCAAACGCACGCGACCGGGGCTGGAATATCTGGATCGCAATGGCCGCACGGTGCCGTGGTAAACGCGAGGGGGCGCGGCCGCACTTGTCTAGCGCGTGCGTTTCCATTCCTGGATTTGCGGCAAGGTCGCCGTCGCGCCGCCACACACCACCATCATCACCTGGGCGTAGCCAGCCAGCGCTGCGCCGTCATAGGCCAGGGCCAGCGCGGCACCACAAGCCGGTTCCACCAGCACGCGGTGGTCATTCAAAAAGCGCTCGCAGGCGTCCAGCGCGGCCAGATCGGAGACCAGCACGCTGCTGACCGGATGTTGCTGGGCATACGCCAGCGCCTGATCGCACACGCGCTTGGCGCCCAACGAGGTGGCAATCGAATCAATGCGTTCCAGTTCCACCGGCTTGCCCGCGTTGATGGCCGCATGCAGCGATCCCGCGCCATGGGTCTCGACCGCGATCACGGGTACGTCGTGCCAGCCATTGCGTTGCAACCCTTCCACCACGCCGCACAGCAAACCGCCACCGCCCACTGACAACACCACGGCATCAGGCTTGAAGGCGGTTTGCGCCACTTCATCGATCATCGAGGCGTGGCCTGCCCATAGCAGCGGGTCATCAAACGGATGGATAAACGCATCGGTGGGTGACACCAGCGTTTGCGCCAGTTGGTTGGCTTCTTGCCACGACGCGCCATGCACGATCACTTCGGCGCCTTCCAGCTTCAACAATTCGATCGCGCGCGCGGTGGTGGTGGCCGGTACGACCACGGTCACAGGCAAGCCCAGCTTGCGCCCCGCATAGGCCACCGCCAGGCCCGCATTGCCGCCCGACGACGAGATAAAGCGCTGCGCGCCGCGACCGTGATGCGTTTCGCAGGCATGCCCCACGCCGCGCAATTTAAACGAGCCGCACGGCTGCAGCGCATCCATCTTTAACCAGATGGCGGTGTGGGCGTTAACGCTAAGCGGGCGGGATTCAAGCAGCGGTGTGGCAATGTGCAAAGGCATGGCGGCGGGACCAGGTCAGGTAAAAAAAAGCACCCGCCCCGATATAAAACCGGCGCGGGAGGGGGTACGCAATTCTTGCCGTAGCGTGTCCATCCGGTCAACCCGCGCGGGCGGCGCGACTGCGGCGGCCTTCCATGCCACAATCAAGGCCCCACCTGCCGTCTCGTTGGAAAATCACCATGCCGCTGCATACCTGGTTGCTGTTTGCGACTGCCTATTTGATCACCACCATTTCGCCCGGCCCCAATGTGCTGCTGGTCATCCGCAACACGTTGCGCTACGGCCGTGCCGGCACCGCGCCAACCATCGCCGGCAATCTGCTGTCGCAACTGGTGGTGGTTGTGCTGGTGGCGTTGGGCGTGGGCGCGGTGCTGGCGGCGATGCCACCGTTGTTTTTGCTGATGAAAGTGATGGGCGCAGCCTACCTGATGTACCTGGGCATCAAGCAATTGCGCGGCGGTGCGGGCAGCGCGGCTACGGCCGCGACAGCACCCGCTGCGCCCGCGTTAAACCGCGGCAAGATTTTCCGCGAGGCGGTGCTGGTGTCGGGCAGCAACCCGAAAACCTTGATCTTTTTGTCGGCGTTCATGCCGCAGTTCATTTCGCATGACCGGCCTTTGGCAGGGCAGTTTGCGATCATGTACCTGACCGTCGCCGCGACTGTGGCCACGGTGCACACGGTTTATTCGCTGGGCGTGCGCGGCATGGCGGCCCGACATTTGCCAAGGCGCTGGAATGGCATCGTCAAACGCGCCAGCGGGCTGTTGTTTGTGGGGCTGGGCGTCAAGCTGCTGCTTACCAAACGCGCCTGATACCGGGTTCGATTTCTTTGAAGCCCGGTGGTCGATGCTTCAGCCGTCGGCCTTGTGGCAAACCACTTCCACATTATGTCCATCGGGCGCGATGACAAATGCGGCGTAGTAGTTGGGTGAGTACTTGGGCCGCAAGCCTGGCGCGCCGTGGTCGATGCCGCCTGCGGCCAGCGCGGCGTGGTAGAAGGCGTCAACTTGCGCGCGGTTGTCGGCGCGAAACGCCAGGTGCAGATGCGCGGGTTTCTCGTCGGTGGGAAACAGGCACAGCGAGCATTCGTCATCGCCGCACATCTCTATGCCCAGTTCATTTTCCGCCACCAGCTTGATGCCGAGCGGGGCCAGCGCCGCCAAGTAAAACGCCTTGCTGGCGGCATAGTCGCTCACACCAAAAACCACATGATCAAACATAAACGCTCCCAAAGTGCATAGGGTGGGTCATGACCCACCATCCAAAGTGATATGCCAAGCTCTACGCCAAGGCAAATTACACAAACCCTTCCGCCGTAACCGTATTCCAGTCACAGCGCTTCAGAACATGGCTTTGAATGGTGGGTCGAGACCCACCCTATGCGGCGATAACCTTGTCCGGGGTGATGGGGGTGTCGCGGATGCGGCGGCCGGTGGCGTGATAGATGGCGTTGCTGACGGCTGCCGCCACGCCCACCAGGCCGATCTCGCCTACGCCTTTGGCGCCCAGCCGGCTGACCACGCGGTCGTCCTCTTCCACAAAAATCACTTCAATATCGTGGATATCTGCGTTCACCGCCACATGGTATTCCGCAAAATTGGCGTTCATAAAGCGGCCCAGCCGATGGTCCTGCAAGGTCTCTTCATGCAGCGCCTGGCTAATGCCCCAGACCACGCCGCCGGTAATCTGGCTATGCGCGGTTTTGGCGCTGATGATCTTGCCTGCCGCAATCGCCGACACCACGCGGGTTACGCGCACGGTGCCGAAATCCTCATCCACGTGTACTTCGCAGAACACGGCCGAATGCGTAGCGCGTTGGTATTTTCGCTGCTTTAACGCATCGGGCAGCATCAGATATTTAACCTCAACGCGCGCCTCGCCCGCGTGCTGCAGCAGTTGCGGCAATTCAATCCTGACCTCGGGCCGCGCACGCAAGCGCAACGTGCCGTCCGCAAACTCGACCTCATCGATTTTTGCTTTGGCAAACGGTGAATCCGGCAGCGCCTTGGCCAGCTTCAGCAAGCGTTTCTGCAGCTTCTCGCACGCGCCTTCCACGGCTGAACCGACCGTGGTGACATGGCTTGATCCCCCCTCAATCGGGGCCACCGGCAGCGTCGAATCGCCCAGTTGAAACGTCACCCGTTCCATCGGCAAGCCCATGCTGGCCGCCGCAATCATCGCCATCACCGTATAAGTGCCGGTGCCGATATCGGTGGCGGCGCTGCTGACCACCAGCCGGCCATCGGCATGCAACACGGCGCTGGCGCGGGCAAACATCTGCATGGCGTCCCACGTGCCGGTGGCCATGCCCCAGCCCACCCACTCATTGCCTTTGCGCATCGAACGCGGTGCAGCGGGGCGCTGGTCCCAACCAAAGCGCGCCGCGCCCTGGGTGTAGCAGTCGCGCAAGGCCTTGGTCGAAAACGGCAGGTTTTTGGTCGGGTCGATCTCGGCGTAGTTTTTAAGCCGCAGCGCCAGCGGGTCCATCTGCAGCGCGTACGACAATTCATCCATCGCAATTTCCAGCGCATGCACGCCGTGCGCCGCGCCCGGAGCGCGCATATCGATGGGTGTGTAGTTGTCCAGGTCGACCAGGTGATAGCTCAGGCGGATGTTGTCGCAGGCGTACAGCTGGCCCGACCAGTTGACCACCACTTCGGTGTAATCCTCGCGCCGCGAAGTCTCGGCCACTGCATCGTGCTGGATCGACACCAGCGTGCCGTCGCGTTCTGCCGCCAGCTTGATGGCCTGGCGGGTTTCCGGGCGATGGCCAAAGGTAAACATCTGTTGCCGCGTCAACACCACGCGCACCGAGCGCTTCAGCTTCAGCGCCGCCATCACCGCCAACGGCAACTGGTATTGCGGGCGCAAGCCCGAGCCAAACGCGCCGCCCACATACGGGTTGCGCACGGTGACTTTGCGGCTGGATAAACCAAACACGTGCGACACATACCAGCGGCTGTTCTGCGAGCTCTGGGTTTTGTCATAGATGGTCAGATGGCCATCGGCTTCGCGGATCACCGTCGAGGCAAACAGCTCCATCGGGTTGTGATGTTCTACGCCGCTGTGGAATTCGGCTTCGATCTTGACCGGCGCGGCGTCAAATGCGGCCTGCGCGTGGCCTTTTTCTTTCGGCGGCGGCGCAAAGCCGGCTTTCAGGCCGTGCGGATCATGCGCGCGGTGCAGATGCGCGGCCAGCTCGGTTTCGTGCGGCTCCACCGCATAATCGGGCCGCACCAGCGTGGCGGCGTGGCGCGCGGCTTCAAAGGTTTCGGCCAGCACCAGCGCAATCGGCTGGCCGCTATAAAACACCACATCGTCGTACAAGGGCCGGAAAGGGAAACCGCCAGGCGCCGTCATATCTTTGTACGACAATTTAAAAGGCCGCATCCGCGGACGGTTGCTGTGCGTAATGATGTCGATCACGCCCGGTACGCGCAGCGCATCGGCCAGATCAAAGCCCAGGATGCGGCCTTTGGTGATGGTGCTGTTCACCACCACGCCATAAGCCAGATCGGCGGCCGGGTGTTCGGCGGCATAACGCGCCGCGCCGGTGACTTTGGCGCGGCCATCCACGCGCGACACCGACATGCCGGGCTGAACCATGCCGGTGCCCGGTTCTGCGGTGGGGGTCTTTAGCGGTTCGATCAGCTCGGTCATTGCAGAGACTCCTCGGCGCTAGCGTCGCCTTCGTCCCGATTGGTCAGGGTGCCAACCACGGCGCTTTGCAGCACACGAATGATGGCGCGATGGGCCAGCGTGATTTTGAAATCGTTCTGGCCCTGGCCTTGCGCGCCTTCCAGCAAGGCGTCGGCTACGCGGGCGAAGAGTGCGTCGTGCGGCAGTGCGCCGTGCAGTAGCGCTTCGGCGTCGGGCTTGCGCCAGGGTTTATGCGCCACACCGCCCAGGGCAATGCGCGCTTGGGTAATGCGGCCCGCGTCATCCAGCTGCAGCGCGGCGGCCACCGACACCAAGGCAAACGCGTACGAAGCGCGATCACGCAGTTTCAGATAGACCGAATGCGCGGCAAACGCGGCCGCCTCGGCGGGCAGGGTGATTTGCGTGATCAGTTCATCGGCGGCCAGCGTGGTGTCGTGCTGTGGCGTGTCGCCGGGCAAACGATGGAAATCGGCAAACTCGATTTCGCGCTCGCCGCGCGCCGACTGCACGTGCACGCGCGCCCCCAAGGCCGCCAGCGCCACGCACAGGTCCGACGGGTGAGTGGCGATGCAATGGGAGCTGGCGCCCAGGATGGCGTGTTGCCGCGTCACCCCACCAATGGCGGAGCAGCCGCTGCCCGGATCCCGTTTGTTACAGGGCACGCCCACGTCGTAAAAATAATGACAGCGCGTGCGTTGCAGTAGATTGCCGCCGTTGCTGGCCATATTGCGGATCTGCGGCGATGCGCCCGCCAGGATCGCCGCCGTCAGCAGCGGATAACGGGTACGCACCCAAGGGTGATACGCCGTGTCGGCATTGCGGGCCAAGGCACCCAATTGCAAGCCGCCGTCGGCGGTTTCGCTAATGGCATCCAGCGGCAGGCCGTTCACATCCACCAGCCGTGCCGGGTGCATCACATCGGCCTTCATCAGGTCGACCAGATTGGTGCCGCCCGCCAGAAAACGGTTGGGCATGCTGTCGTTAAAATCGGTCTGGATGGCGACGAGCGCCGCGTCGGTGTCGGTGGGCGCGCTGTAGGCAAACGGGTTCATGACAGCACCGTCCCGACCACAGTGGGCCGCACCGGTGCTTCGGGTTGGGCAGCGGGCGCGATGCCCATCACCTGGCTGACCGCTTGCACAATCTGCGGATAGGCGCCGCAACGACAGACATTGCCGCTCATCAATTCACGCACGCCCGCGGTGGTGTGCGCCTCACCTTCGCGCATCAAACCCACCGCCGAGCAAATCTGCCCCGGCGTGCAATAGCCACATTGCAAGGCATCGTGGTCGATAAAGGCTTGTTGCAGCGGATGTAACTGGTTGCCGTCGGCCAGGCCTTCGATGGTGGTGATTTCATGACCGTTCTGGCTCACGGCCAAGGCCAGACAGGCGTTGATGCGGCGGCCATTGCTTAACACCGTACAGGCGCCGCACTGGCCGTGGTCACAGCCTTTCTTGCTGCCGGTCAGCAACATGCGTTCGCGCAACAAATCCAGCAGGGTTACCCAGGTTTCGATTTCAAACTGGTGGCGTGTGCCGTTAACGGTCAGTTCGATCGGATACAGCGGCGCAGCCATGGTCACGGGCGAAGGCGGCGTGGCGGTGGCGTGGTTTTCGGTCAGCATGGCAGTCCCGCAGCGTTAAAAGCGATAGCCGATTCTGGCAGAGGGCCCCATCGCAAAAAGCCGGTGCCACGCCTACATCGCTGCAGGCGTACGCACCGGCTGTGAGCCGCGCCAGACTTAGCGGCGAGCGGTCAGGCCGGGTGTTTCGGAGCGCACCAGAAACTGGTAGGTGGTTTCCGGCAGATGCTCCAGCAGCCATTTCGCCATCGCTTGCTCTTGCGGCAGGATCTGCTCGCAGGCGCGTTGGGTTTCGATATCGCCGGTGGCGCGCGCGGCTTCGATCAGCACCGTGTAGGTGGCAATTTCCAGGTTCTCGAACACATAGCCGCTGATCGAACCCTTGATCACTTCATCGCTCATGGTCATGCCGCCAACGGCCTGGCCAAACGCCATCAGCGTGCCACCCAGGTCTTTCAGTACCGAATGCGAACCGCCCAGGCGCGCAATACATTCTTCCAGCAGCTTTTGCTGGCCGAGGGTTTCTTGCAAATGCTGATCGATGCGCGCTTTCAGCTCGGGATAGTTTTCCAGGCGCGAGGACTGGCCTTTCAGCATGTGCTCGGCCTGTTGCTCCATGGCATGGGCGTCGCGCAGCCAGTCCAGCAGGTTTTCTTTACGGTCGGTGGTCATGTTGATACTCCAGATGTGGGTTGCGTCAGCGCAGCCGGCCCGTGCCCGGCAAGGGCGGCGGCTGTGAGTGGCACCCATCATCAACGCAATGCGGGCGGTTGATAGTCAGCCACTGCTGTCGCCACGCGTAGGCCGGTGCAGATATTTGTTGTGCGCAGATAAATAGCGAAAGCGGGCAGATCCGCGCACCACGTCGGCGGCATTCACACTGGGGCGGCTACTTTGCCAACGCGCGCACGATGCCACCGGACAGCGCGCCGCGCCCCACGCAAGCTAATGCGCCGCACGGCATCGACCCGTGCTGATCCACCATCCGGAGTGGTATGCCAGGACCGCGGTCTGTGGCATTTGGCTTTGAATGGTGGGTCTCGACCCACCGTATGCAGCAGCCGAGACCACGGCGCCAGTTGTTGGTGGCAAGAGAGGCTGGGTCCGGCTCCGCCATCCAGATTTCATAGGGTGGGTCGAGACCCACCAAACAGAGTGGCGGGCCAAAACCGCAGCCAGTGGCATTGGCTTTGAAGGGTGGGTCTCGACCCACCGTATGCGACACCCGCGACCACGGCGCCAGTGGTGGGGCGAGAGAGACTGAGTCTGGATCCGCCATCCAGATTCCATAGGGTGGGTCGAGACCCACCAGCCAGAGTGGTATGCCAGGACCGCTGTTTGTGGCATTGGCTTTGAATGGTGGGTCTCGACCCACCGTATGCGACACCCGCGACCACGATGCCGGGTGGTGAGTGGCGAGAGAGACTGAGTCTGGCTCCGCCATCCAGATTTCATAGAGTGGGTCGAGACCCACCAGCCAGAGTGGCATGCCAAAACCGCAGCCAGTGGCATTGGCTTTGAATGGTGGGTCTAGACCCACCGTATGCGACACCCGACCCCGCGGGCGTCACGTGGCGAGCGCGCAGGCTTATTCGGTCTGCAGCACGTAATAGTCGGGCTGCAAATGCGCAAAGCGCTGCGCCAGCAGTAGCAGCTGCTGCCGGCGCAGCGCGCCGACCGGGTCATCATGCTGAGTGACGGCGGCAGCCAGTTCAAGCGCCTGGACGATCAGGCCGAGCTGTTCGGGGCTGAGGGAGAGGGGCATGGATATTGAAACGAATGTGGATACAGGCTTCAGCTTGGCCTGACTGGCGCCGCGCCGCCATAGCCCGCGCCGCCAAATGCAGGTAGGTCAGCCGCCAGGGCGCGATATTGATCTGGATTACAACGCAACGGTGTTTGGCCGTGTCTGTGCACATGCATCGTGTCTACGCCACGCTCAAATTTGTGTCGGCGCTATGCGGCTGCCGCTTTTGATCAGCCCGGCGCAACCCGCAGTGCCGCTGGCGCGCTGCTGTAGGCGCACCCGCTGTGGATGACGCGGGGTAGGTCGCGTCTGATGGCGAGCACAACGGCGCTCTCCCAGCATGCAAGCACCGCCTGCAGTTACAGGGTGGCCAGCTAACCGCAGGAGACCTGTCCATGTTTATTCACAATAAACGTCTGCAATACACCGTACGCGTGGCGCAACCCAATCCGGGGCTCGCCAATTTGCTGCTGGAGCAATTCGGCGGCCCGCAAGGCGAGCTTGCCGCAGCCATGCGTTATTTCACCCAGGCTGTGGGCGAGGATGATCCCGGCCGCAAGGATTTGCTGCTGGATATCGCCACCGAAGAACTCAGCCATCTGGAAATTATCGGTTCGATCATCGCGATGCTGAACAAGGGCGCCAAAGGCGATCTGGCCGAAGCCACGCAAAGCCAGGCCGATCTGTATCGCGCCATTAATGGAGCCGGCAATGACAGTCACGTTACTCAGGTCCTGTTTGGGGGCGGTCCCGCACTGGTGAATTCGGCCGGTGTGCCCTGGACTGCCGCGTATGTGGACACCATCGGCGAACCCACCGCCGATTTCCGCTCCAATATCGCCGCCGAAGCGCGCGCCAAGATCGTGTATGAACGCTTGATCAACGTCACTGACGACCCCGGTATCCAGGAAGCGTTGGGCTTTTTGATGACGCGCGAAGTGGCGCATCAAAAGTCGTTTGAGAAAGCCTTGTATTCGATCCAGCCCAATTTTCCGTCGGGCAAAATGCCGCCGATTCCGGAATATGCGGATCTGTATTTCAAGATGTCGCAAGGCGCGGAACCGGAACTGGGCCCGTGGAACCAGGGCAAGGGCCTCGAACTGGTACTGGACCCGCAACCGGCCGTCGATGGCGGCAGCGGTGGCGCGACGGTGGAGCTGCCCAAAGACCAGATCGCGACGCTGAAGGCGCTGGCGCGCCGCACCATGTCCGACCCGGATATCGACCCGGTGACGGGCGCGGAGCTGGGCCAGACGCCGCAGAAAGAATAAGCGCCATTGGTCCTGGCAGTACAAAAGCGCCTCCGTCGGGAGGCGTTTTTTTTGCGCAGCCAGGCCAATACCAGGAGTACTCCTGGGCGCGCCGCGCTAAAGCGTGGGGTAAGCTATACGACAAATTAGTGTGGCGACACCTGTATCCAGCGTTGTCACATCACACATTCCCCGGAGCCATCATGAACTCACGCACTTGCCATGAAACCAGCGCGCTCAAACACAGCCAGCGCCATTGTTCCACATGCTCGTTGCGCGAGCTGTGCCTGCCGGTGGGCCTGTCCAGCGACGAGCTCGATAGCGTGGCCGACCTGGTGTCGCGCGGGCGCAAGCTGCATCGGGGCGAGGTGCTGTTCCGCGCCCATAGCCCGTTTGAAAACCTGTATGCCGTACGGCTGGGGTCGTTCAAATCCAGCGTGCTGGGTGTGGGCGGCCAGGAACAGATTACCGGCTTTGCCATGATGGGCGATCTGATGGGCATGGACGGCATCGAACGCAATGTCTATGCGTCCGATATGGTGGCGCTGGAAGACAGCGAGGTGTGCACGTTTCCGTTTTCAGCGATGGAAGCGCTGGGTTTGCGTATCCCGGCTTTGCGCCGCCATCTGTACCGCGTGTTAAGCCGCGAAATCCGCAATGACCACGGCGTGATGTTGCTGCTGGGCAAAATGCAGGCGGACGAACGCGTGGCTAGTTTTATCCGCAACCTGTCGTTGCGACATGCGCAACGCGGTTATTCCGGCTCGGCGTTTCATCTGCGCATGACGCGCGAAGAAATCGGCAGCTATCTGGGGCTGAGCCTGGAAACAGTCAGCCGCATGTTTGCGCGGCTGCAGCAGCAAGGCGTGCTGGATGTGCAAGGCCGCCTGGTCAGCATTCTCGATATGGACGCGCTGGCGCAGATCGGCGCCCCCTGCAAATAAGGCGCGCCCCCGCGTCGGGCCGCGCCAGGGCAGAACGCCCCGTGCGCGGCCACCCCTTGCCCTACAATGCTGTGCGCGCGCAAGACTTCACACCGGAACCTCGGCGCTGAATGTCGGCCTCCTTTCGCGTGGCCCCGACCCTGTTGTCCTGCCCGGAAAACCACTGTGACCCGTACTGCCGCCCCGCTGAACGCCAATCCGGCGTTTCACTCCGCGTTATCCCGCCACATCGTCGTGCCCTTGCTGGTCAGCGTGGGCTTGTGTACGTGCTTTCTGGCGCTGATGTTTTATCTGCTGTCGGTCAATCGCTGGATCGACCGCGCCGACCAGACCACCAGCCAGACCCACCACGCGCTGAAAGAACTGGTGGATGCCGAAACCGGTTTACGCGGCTATCTGGGCACCGGTCGCACGCTGTTTCTGGAGCCGTACAATACCTCCAACGAACAACTGCCCGCTACCTTTGCCGCACTGAAAGACCAGGTTGCCGCCGATCCCTTGCAAGCCGCGCTGCTAGGGCAGATTCAGTCCGGCTATCAGTCGTGGCGGCAATATGCGCAGCGCATGTTGGCCCTGCGCCAAAGCACCGACCCGCACGCACAAGCGCTGGTGCAAGGCGCGCTGGCCGAGGAAGGCAAGCAGCGCATGGACGCGATGCGCGGCGCCTTCGACCAGTTGATGGCGGCGCAAGAAGCCTTGCGCGCCACGCGCAGCCACGATGTATCCACGGCGATTTCGGTGATCGTGGTGCTGACGATTCTGGCGGCCGTGGGCATCGGCGTGCTGCTGGGCTCGATAGGCCGCCGCCGTATGGCGGTGCTGGCCGCCACCTATGACAGCGCCCTGGCCCGGCACGAAACCAATACCGAGCGGCTGGAAGCGCAAGCGGCCCTGGCCAGCGGCCTGGCCGCGCTGGGCCACGAAGTGTTGGGCGAGCAATCGGTGGCCGCGCTCTCGCACAGCATCCTCAACCAGCTGGTGAAGTTTTTTGGCGCAGCAACGGGCGCGATGTATGTGTCGTCCGATAACGCCAGTTATGTGCGACGCGCGCAATACGGCTGGCGCGATGCGGCGCTGGCGCTGCGGCCCGCGTTTAATCGCGGCGACAGTCTGGCGGGCGAAGTGGTGGCGTCCAACGAAGTGAAACTGCTGCCGGGCCTGGCGGCCGGGCATGTTCAGGTGTCCACGTTGCTGGGCGATAGCGCGCCCGAACAAGTATTGCTGATGCCCGCGCGCGGCGCGCGTGAAGTCAATGCGGTGATCGAACTGGGTTTTACCGGCCCGGCCCCGGCGGCGGCAGTCGAATTTGCGCAGCTGGCGTCGTTCAATATCGGCATGGCCATCGAATCCGCGCAGTACCGCGAACGCCTGCAATCGGTGTTGCACGAAACCCAGCAACTGAATGAAGAACTGCAAACGCAGCAAGAAGAATTGCGCGTGGCCAATGAAGAATTGACCGAGCAATCCCGCTTGCTGGCCGAAAGCCAGCTCAAGCTGGAAAACCAGCAAGCCGAGCTGGAACAAAACAACGAGCAACTGGGCGTACACAGCGCTGCCTTGCAGGTGCAAAAGGATCTGGCCGACAAGCGCAACGACGCGCTCGAACTGGCGCAACAACAACTGGAACAGCGCGCGCGTGAACTGGCCCAGGCCAGCCAGTACAAGTCTGAATTTCTGGCCAATATGTCGCATGAACTGCGCACGCCGCTGAACAGCTCGCTGATTCTGGCGTCGTTGCTAGGGGCGAATGCCAAAGGCAACCTGGACGAAGAACAGGTGCGCTTTGCCAACACCATCCACACTGCGGGCCTGGATTTGCTGGCGCTGATCAACGACGTGCTCGATTTATCCAAGGTGGAAGCGGGCAAGCTGGAAGTGTGGCCGCAAAGCCTGGCCATCGATCCGATGCTGGACAACCTGGAGCAATTGTTCCGCCCGCTGGCCGAATCACGTCAGTTGGGCTTTGGCATCAAGAAAGCGCCAGGCGTGCCGGTGTGGATGCACACCGACGCCGCGCGCTTGCAGCAGATCCTTAAAAACCTGTTGTCCAACGCGATCAAATTTACCGAGCAGGGCAGCGTGGTGCTGACGGTGGCGCCGGGCGCAGACAACCATCTGACGTTTGCAGTGCAAGACAGCGGCATCGGCATTGCGCCCGCTTATCTGCCCAATGTGTTTGAGGCGTTCAGCCAGGCGGATGGCGCAACCAATCGGCAATACGGCGGCACCGGTCTGGGCCTGAGTATTTCGCGCGATCTGGCGCGCTTGCTCGGTGGCGATATTGCGGTGGAAAGCAAGCAGGGTGAGGGCAGCGTGTTTACGCTGTCGGTGCTGCGCGAACTGCGCGTGGGCGTGGAGCCGACGGCGAGCACGGCACTGGATGCGTCAACGCCCCCCGCCAGCGAAATCGCCCAACCCGTCACTGCCCCGGCCATCGCGGTGTTTCCCACCCGGCGCGACGGCGCGCGCACGGTGCTGATTATCGAAGACGACGCCGTGTTTGCCGAAACGCTCACGCTCCTGGGTACCGACCAAGGCTTTGACTGCCTGGTGGCGCAGACCGCCGAAAGTGGGCTGGCCCTGGCGCTGGCGCATCGCCCTGACGCAATCTTGCTGGACGTCAAACTGCCGGATCAATCCGGGCTGGCGCTGCTGGAGCAACTGAAGCAAACGCCAGCGCTGCGCCATGTACCGGTGCATATGATGTCGGGCGAGGATCGCACCGAGGCTGCGCTGCAACTGGGCGCCATCGGCTACGCACTCAAGCCGGTTAACCACGCGCAACTGCTGGCCGTGTTCGCGCGGCTGGAAGAACAACTCACGCGCACGGTGCGCGAAGTGCTGCTGGTGGAAGACGATGCCGGCCAGCGCGAAAGCATCCGCGCATTGATCGGCGCCACCGACGTGCATATCGTCGCCGTGCCCTCGGCCGCCGAAGCCCTGAAGCAGCTGGAACACACGGTCTTTGATTGCATGATTGTCGATCTGGGCTTGCCCGATATGCAGGGCAGCCAGTTGCTGGAACAGATGGCCGCCAGCCAGACCTACGCGTTTCCGCCCGTCATCGTGTATACCGGCCGCGAATTGTCGCGCCAGGAAGAACACGAACTGCGCCGCTATTCCCATTCCATCATCATCAAAGGCGCGCATTCACCCGAGCGCCTGCTGGATGAAGTAACGCTGTTTCTGCATCAGGTGGAAAGCCAACTGCCCGCCGATCGCCAGCAAATGCTGAAAGCGGTGCGCAACCGCGAAAACATTTTCGAAGGCCGCAAGGTGCTGGTGGTGGACGACGACGTGCGCAATATCTTTGCGCTGACCAGCGTGCTGGAACAGAAGGGTATTGAAGTCGAAATCGGTCGCAACGGCCAGGAAGCGCTGGACCGCATGGCGCAAGCGCCGGGCATCGATCTGGTGTTGATGGACATCATGATGCCGCTGATGGATGGGTTTGAGGCCATCCGCCGCCTGCGCGAACAGCCCGCGTTTAAACGTCTGCCCATCATCGCCATTACCGCCCGCGCCACGCGCGATGACCAGGAACGCTGCATGACGGCAGGCGCCAGCGACTATTTGGCCAAACCGATCGAGCTGGACAAGCTGCTGGGCCTGTTGCGCGTGTGGATGCCGCGCCACTAGGCGGCTTGCGCCGCCTCGGTCGGGTCAGGACAGCCAGAACAGGATGGCGCTGATGATCAAACTGGACAGCAAAAAATAGCCCGCGCTGAGCACGCCATAGGCCAGCGGGCGCGGAATGTTGGGGTTGATGGCCATATTCATCGCGGTAGCCGCCAGACCACACACGCCCACGATGCCGCCAAACCGCAGCGCCTGCGCCAGCGAGCTGATCTGTAATGCCTGCATCAGCAGCGCGCAGCCGCAGGTCGTCACCAGCATGCAGAGCGCGGGCCCGACGATGTACAACGGCGGCATTTTGCCTTGTGGCTCATCGGCGCGCCCCAGCACGGCGGCGTACTGTCGCCCGAAAATACCGGCAAACCAGATGCCACCCAGAATGGTGACAGCCACTGTCGCCGCCAATACGGCCAGCAGATTGATGGGGTAGAGCAATGTGTTCATGTGGTTTTTCCAGTGCGGTGAGCGTGGGGTTTGCGCGGCGGCGAGACACCCGCGCTTTGGTGTGACAACGGCAAATAATCTAACATGGACAACTGCCATTTTTTGTCAGTAGCCCCATGTCCCGCTCTGAACGTTTACTACGCCTGCTGCAGGCCATCCGCAGCCTGAATGCACCGGTTACCGCAACGCGACTGGCGGCGGAAACCGGCGTGTCGCTGCGCTCGGTGTACCGCGATATCGACAGCCTGCGCGCCTCGGGTGCCCGGATTGAGGGCGAGCGCGGCTATGGCTACACGCTGATCGAAGACGGCACCTTGCCGCCGCAGACCTTAAGCCGCATCGAGATCGAAGCGCTGTTGCTGGGGCTGGCCGAAGTGCAGCAGATGGGCGACCCCGCGCTGGCCGACGCCGCCCGCGCCGTGCTGGCCAAAGTGACGGCGACGCTGCCTTCGCTGGGCCAGCAACATCTGCTGCACGCGGTGTCGCAAGTCCACCAGTTTGAACCCCGGCCCGCCGCGCCCGCAGAGATCGATGTCATCCGCCAGGCCTGCTGGCGCGAAGACAGCCTGCACATCCAGTATGTTGATCAGACGGGCGTGGTCAGCGAGCGCATCGTGCTGCCGCTGTCCATCGTGTATGTGGACCGCCACTTTGTGCTGCTGGCCTACTGCACGTTGCGCGAAGACTTCCGCATTTTCCGGCTCGACCGGATGCGGGCGGTGGCGAATACCGGCTCCAGTTTCCGCCCGCGGCGTGTGGGCTTGTTGCGCGACTACCTGGCGCAACTGCGCCAGCGCGCGGCCAACCCGATCACGCCGGGCCAAACCACTGGCTAAACCCTTCGATGCCAGCGGCCATGTGGCAGTTGGCGCGTTGGCAGATCTGACTTTCCACCGCGTGCAGCGCGGCGTACGGGTCGGGCGCGTCGCATAAGGCAAGCGCCATCTCGGCGGCATCCAGCATGGCCAGGTTTACGCCCAGGCCCACCGGTGGCATCAAGTGCGCGGCATCGCCAATCAGACTGATGCCGCGACGCGGTGTCCATTGCACCGGCGCGGGCAAAGTAAAAATGGGGCGCGCGCTAAAGTCGGCGCATGCGTCGAACAGCGCAAGCAGCGGCGCGGCCCAGCCCGCGTAACGCGCGCGCAGCAGCGGCTTGAGCGCAGCGCCTGAGCGGGCCTCGTGCCATGGCTTTGGCACGTTGCGCAACGCGGCGTAAACGCACAGCCGGCCCGCGCCATTGCGCTGCGCGATCAAGGCTTGCGGTCCGCCCAGGGCAAACATCGTGCCGCGCCCCACCAGGCTGGCCTGCGCGGCCGTGGGTTGGGCAATCCAGCCTTCAAAGAAGGTGATGCCGGTGTAGCGCGGCTGTACCGCCGTCAACAATGTGCGCACGCGCGACCATGCGCCGTCCGCACCGATCACCACGTCCGCGCTGGCCTCGGCGCCATCGTTGAATATCAGCCGGTGCGGACCGCTGGCGCTGGCGTCGACGCGCTGCAGCTTTTTGCCCCACTGCACGACGCTGGCGGGCAGCGCATCCAGCAGCAGCTGCAACAGCACGCCGCGGTCGATCTCGGGGCGATCCAGCTGGCGATCCGGGCCGGCCGCGCCCGCAATCACCTGGCCCGATATCGGATCGACTGCGCGTTCTTGCTGGTCTTCATGCCGCGCGATGGCGCGAAACGCCTGCAACAGCCCGGCATGGTGCAGCGCCAATTGGCCTTTGTCGGCGTGCAAATCCAGTGACCCACCTTGCGCACGCTGGGCGGGCGCGGCGGCGGCCTCGTACACGCGTACCTTGTGGCCGTGGCGGCACAGAATAACGGCGGCGGTCAGCCCGGCCGGGCCCGCGCCGATCAGGGCGATTTCTGCTGGTTGCGACATTGTGCGGCGACTCCGCTTGATATACATTGGTGCCAATGTAAATTACATCGGAACCAATGTAAATGCCAAATAGCCCAGCGCCCATCGCATCCAGCGCCAACCCCGCGTTTCAGATCAACCGCGTTGCACGCCTGCTGACCCGTTTTTTCGACCGCCAGCTGGCCGGACAGGGCATCAGCGTGGCTTATCTACCTGTGCTGGGCGCGCTGCGTGCTGCCCATGCGCTTTCGCAAAAAGAACTGGCGCAGCAAGCACAGATTGGCCAGCCCGCCATGGCGCAAATGCTGGAGCGCATGGTGAAAGAAGGCCTGTTGCTGCGCGCGCCCGATCCCGCCGATGGCCGCAAGGCCTTGTTCTCGCTCTCGGCCCGCGCCAGCGCGCAGCAAGAGGCCGTCCGCCAGGCGCTGGTCAAAGGCAACGCGTTGGCTTTCGCAGACATCGATGAGGCGCAACTGCGGCAGCTGCTGGATAGCTTGAGTACTGTCGAAGCGCGCTTGCGCGTGTTGGTGGGGGCCGATGATTAGCCGCAGCGCAGCCTTGCCGCCGCGTGCGCTGTAGGCGCTTCTCGCCCCACTACAGCGCGCGCCTGCCGCGCAACAAGCGCCCCGCCTGGCACCGATTGCCGCCGCCGCCGACAGCTTTTACAGGGCGGGCGGCGGACACTGCAGTCTCCACCCGCGCCAACACATAGCGGGATTAACGACGACTGCATTGGAGAACGAGCATGGCTGATTCCAAAGATCTGAAACACGAAGCGAATCATGATCCGGTAACGGGTGAAGGCGAATTCCATCCGGCGGGCACAGCAGGCGGCGCAGCCGTCGGCGGTGCAGTGGGTATCGGCGCGGCGGCTGCGGCTGGCGCGGCAATGGGTGCGGCGGCAGGCCCGATCGGGCTGGCTGCAGGCGCGGTGGTGGGCGCAGTAGCGGGCGGGCTGGCGGGCAAAGCCGTCGCCGAGCGCGTTGACCCTACTGTCGAAGACGAATACTGGCGCAACAACCACACCACGCAGACTTTTACTGCGGGCCGGCCGTTTGATGATTTCCATGGCGCGTATCGCACCGGCTATGAAGGCGCGGACCGCTATCCCGACAAGACGTTTGATGAAGTCGAACCCGATCTGCAAAACGACTACGCCCGCAACCGCGGCGCATCGACGCTGGACTGGCCGGATTCGCGCGATGCCGCGCGCGCCTCGTGGGATCGCATCGTGGCGCAGCGCGTTGAGCGTTAAGCCCGACGTTGTGCCAGGTTGAAATCAGGCCGGGCTTGTCGCTCGGCCTGGTGCTTTGCAAGGCGCAACCGTGCAGGTCGCGCCATTGGCATATCCGGATTTCGGCCGGTTAACCAGATCAAGCGAGTTGGGGGAGGGGCTATGCGCAGATTGAGTGTGGCGGGCATGGCGTTGTTGTGTCTGGCGGGTTGTGGCACGCCCAAAGCCAGTTTTTATCCATCCGCGGCCACGGATCGCAAGCTGGTGGCCACCGTGGTCATCGGGGTGGATACCTTGACCGACAGCGAGTGGCGGTTCTGGAACTACGCCAAAGCCACCGGCACGGTCAGCAAAAAGCCGGGTGATGGCGCGTTCTTTATCAAACTACCGCCCGCGCACAGTTTTATCGTGATGAAGCTGCCGGTGGATGAAGCCGGGCGCTTCGGCCCCGATGTGTTCGCGCTGAATGGCAAAGCGTATTTTCGCTATTGCAAAGGCGACGCCTTGCCGGCGGTGGCGCTGAAAGCAGGTGAGGTGGTGTACGTCGGCGATGTGCATCTGACCAAAGACAAGGGCACATTCAATCTGGCGTTTGCGCAGGACTTTGCCGCAGCGAAGAAATTTGTGGCGCGCGACTATCCGGATCTGGTGGCCAACTTGCGCGAACGACCCTTCAAGAACTTGCGCGTAACAAGCGCGTGCCCGGCTTGACGGCTCTGCCAGCCCAAACGCCGTAGGGTGCGTTACCCAAAGGGCAACGCACACTTTGGACCGCCGGCCCGGCCCCTACGGGGACATCCCGCATCCACGGCATAAGCGAAAAGTGCGCTGCCCCGCGCTTGAGCTAACCAGCGCGGCGCGACCGGGATTTGAGCTCGCATAGGGTGGGTCTGGACCCACCAGCCAAAGCGGCGTGCCAAGTGCAATGAGGGTGGCCATGGCTTTGATGGCTGGGTGTAGCCCCACCCACCGAAGTGGTGTGCCAAGTGCACGAACATGGTCATGGCTTTGATGGGGGTCTCGACCCACCCTATGCGTGGATCAACGAACCGACGGTGCTGCAGTCGTGCGCCGTGGCGCCGAACGCCAGGCGGATGTACTTGCGGCGTTGCGGGAATGTAGACAGCCGCTCGCTCAAGCTAACCAGCGCGGTACCATGGAGATTTGAGCTCGCATAGGGTGGGTCTAGACCCACCAACCAAAGTGGTACGCCAAGCACTCCGAAGGTAGCAATGGCTTTGTATGGTGGGTCCAGACCCACCCTATGCGTGGATCAACGAACGGCCCCCGATTGATGAGCGTTAACAATCGGGGGCAGTTGTGCATTACCCAACGGTGCTGTGGTCGGGCGCTGTGGCGCCGAACGCCAGGCGGATGTACTTACGGCGTTCCGGGAATGTGGACCGCCACTCGCCCAAGCTAACCAGCGCGGCACGATGGAGATTTGAGCTCGCATAGGGTGGGTCTGGACCCACCCATCAAAGTGGTGTGCCAAGTGCACCGAAGGTGGCCATGGCTCTGTATGGTGGGTCGAGACCCACCTTATGCGTGGATCGATGAACCGCACCCCGATTGATGTTTTGCCAAAAATCGAGGGGCGGTTCGCGTGTTACCCAACGGTACTATGGTCGGGCGCGGTGGCGCCGAACGCCAGGCGGATGTACTTGCGGCGTTCCGGGAATGTGGACAGCCGCTCGCTCAAGCTAACCAGCGCGGCACGATCGGGATCGTGGTCCGGGCGCTCGCTCAGGGTATGGGCCAGCGCACCTTTGATAAAAGCAAACTGGCCCGCATTCATCGATTTTTCGGTCATGATTCTGCCTCCTGTGATGAACCGGAAATCCACCGCTACAGCGCCTGCCGTAACGCGTTGAGCGTTGTTTTGCAGATCGCTACAAAAAGCGTCGTCAGCGTGAATCTCGACACTTTCATTGTGCCCCTGTAACAGAATTTGCTTTATCGGCTGTTGGCACTTCCCCTTGTAAGCTAAAGGCTTAGGGGCGGCCAGGGCGCTGGCGCGCGGGGATGCCGGAGGCGCAATGGCCTTGTCAGCGCGCGCCTGCGCGCCGCGCCATCGCCTGCGGCCACGCCCTGGCCGATCCATTCATCCGCGCCGATGGCGTTTCGTCGCGCTTTGGCGCAACTGGTCGCAAGCGTGCATGCCTGCGCCGGGTTTTGCTGAGAATGGCTCATCTCAACGCGGAAGCCTGTCCCATGAAACCCACCTACGTCGCCCTCAGCCTGCTTGCCATGTTTGCCTTGAACCCCGCCGCCTGGAGTGCGCCGCAAGCCACTGCCGCTGCCGCCTCGGCCACCGCTACCGCGATTGAAGGCGCATTGCCCGACCGCACCCGGCTGCTGTTCTGGACGCCCGCAGAACAGCGCGTGGGCTATCAGCACATGGAAGCCATCTTCCCCGGCCGCAGCGTGGATGCCGCCGCCACCCCCAGCACCCTGCGCGTCGCCAGCAAGCCGCTGGACGTGGCCATCACCTGGCAAGGCAAAACCACCGATATCGCTGGCTATATGCAGCAACAAAACATGGCGGGCGTGCTGGTGCTGTCGCATGGCCAGATCGTGCTGGAAAAATACGCGTTGGGCCTGACGCAAAGCGGCCGCTGGACTTCGTGGTCGATGGCCAAATCGGTGACGTCCACGCTGGTAGGCGCGGCGGTCAAGGATGGCGCGATCCATAGCGTGGACGACGCGGTCACCACCTATTTGCCAGAACTGGCTGGCAGCGGTTATCGCGATGTGACGGTACGCCAGTTGCTGACCATGACCTCGGGCGTGCGCTGGAACGAGGACTATCGCGACCCGGCCGCCGACGTTAACAAACTGGGCGCGGCGGTGATGCAAAAAGGCGACGCCGGTCTGCTTGATTACATGGCCAGACTGCCACGCGAAGCCGAACCCGGCACCGCCTTTGTCTACAAAACCGGCGAAAGCGATCTGATCGGCCTGCTGGTCAGTCGCGCCACGCATCAACCGCTGGCCGATTATTTGTCGCAAAAAGTCTGGCAACCGGTCGGCATGGAACAACCCGCATTCTGGGTAAACGGCCCGCACGGCACGGCCATGAGCGGATGTTGCCTGAGTAGTTCGCTGCGCGATTACGGCCGCTTTGGCCAGTTCTTCATGCACGGCGGCAAGGCGGCCAACGGCGCGCAAATCCTGCCGCAAGACTGGACGCGTGAAGCCACCACGTCGGTGGCCGATACCGCCAACACCGACCATGGCTACGGCTACCAATGGTGGACCGGCCCCAACGGCACCTACACGGCACGCGGCATCTTCGGCCAGGCCATCTATCTGGACCCGGCGAAAGACCTGGTGATTGTGCAAGTGGGCGCGTGGCCGCACGCCACCGACGCCGCTCTGGTGGCGCAGCGCGACGCGATGTTTGCGGCCGTGGCGGCGCAAGTTCACTAAGTTGCGCGAGGGCTAGGGCTGTTGCGGCTGCGCCTGGCAAGGCCCGCTAAAACCAAAACAAGCGCCGCCAGTGGCCCGGCCTTCGCACCACACCTGGCCGCCGTGATGGCGCGCAATGGTTTGCACCAGGGCCAGGCCCAGCCCCACGCCGCCATCGCGTTCACGACTACCGGCCAGCCGGTAAAACGGCTCAAACACTCGCGTGCGCTCGGCTTCGGGTACACCGGGGCCGCTGTCGCACACCCGCAGGCTGAATTGCTGCGCTGGCTGTGTCTGCAAGTACACGCTGACCGGCGACATGCCACCATGGCGCCACGCGTTTTCAAGCAGATTGCGCACCAGGCGGCGCAGCAGGCGCGGGTCGCCCTGCATGACGATGTGGTCAGCCTGCAATTGCGCTTTGGTGCGCGCGCATTCTTCGGCCACCAATGCGGTCAGGTCGACCGTTTCAAACACGGGCATGTGCGTGGCGTCGGCCATCTCCAGCCGGCTGGCCAGCAAGATTTCGCCGACCAGATCATCCAGCTCACGCACGCTTTGCGCGATTTCGGCGGCAGCCGGGTTGTGCTCGTCACCCACCAGACTGGCCGCCACCTGGATACGCGCCAATGGCGATCTGAATTCATGCGACGCGTTGGCCAACAAGGTTTTCTGGGCACGCACCAGGGCTTCGATCCGTGCCGCGGCGCGGTTGAAGCTGCGCGCCACGCGGCCCACTTCATCGTCGCCCTGGATGTCGACACGTGCTTGCAGATTGCCTTCGCCCAACGCTTCGACACTGCGTTGCAAATCTTCCAGCCGCCGCGTTATCCGCCGCACGATGGGAAACGTGCTGGCCGCCACCGCCAACGCCACCGCCAACAGCAACACGCAATACATCCACGGTTGATGCGCGCGGTTATCGCTAAAGCGCACCACCAGCACGCGGCCATCGGCCAACTGCCAGACAAAGCGGCTGGCCAGCCAGTCATCAAAATTGCCGCCGGGCTGCACATGGCGCGGGGGTGGGATACGCGGATCGGGCCGCGTAATCGGTTGGCCGTCGGCGCTAAACAGCGCAAACACAATGCGCGTGCGCGCCATCCAGTCTTCCACGGCCTGGCGTTGCGCTTGCGCGCTGGCGCTGGCGGGCGGCAGGCTTTGTTCAACGATGGACGCAAACGTCGAAAACGCGGGCCGATGGCGCCGGTCATCGTCGGCCAGCCACGACACGCCGATGGCGCACGCAATCACAATCAGCATCGCACCCGCCACGGCGCGATAGATTTGCTGGTACATCGGCAAGCGCTGCGTGCGTTGGCTAAACCGGCCCATGCTCAGCTTTCCAGCAAGCGCGAGAACACATAACCCACGCCGCGCACGGTAATGATGCGGGCAGGAAACCGCGGGTCATCTTCGATGGCGTTGCGGATGCGGCCCACGTGCACATCAATCGAGCGGTCAAACGCTTCCAGCGCTTCGCCGCGCACCGCCTGGCGCAACTGGTCGCGGCTCAGCACGCGGCCCGCGTTGCTGGCCAGCACCACCAGCAAATCAAACTGGAATGACGTGAGTGCGCGCGGCTGCCGATCCAGCAAGACCGTGCGCGCGCCGGTATCAATCTCCAGCCGGCCAAAGCGCAGCGCCGGCGGTACTTCGGCCGGGCTGCTGGCGGTGCGGCGCAACACGGCGCGCACGCGGGCCAGCAGTTCGCGCGGCTCAAACGGTTTGGGCAGATAGTCATCCGCGCCCAGTTCCAGCCCCACGATACGGTCGGTGGGATCGCCGCGCGCCGTCACCATGATGATGGCGGGGCAGACCGGTTGCGGCGTGTCGGTGCGGATGCGCCGGCAGACATCCAGGCCGTCGGCATCGGGCAACATCAAATCCAGCAAGATCAGATCGTAATGATGACGCCGCAGCGCGTTCAGCCCACTTTGGGCGTCTTCGACGTGTTCGACCTGAATGCCGTTCTGCGCCATAAAGCCGATGACCATGCGCGCCAGACGCACATCGTCTTCGATCATCAACAAGCGCGGCGCAGCCGGTTTTTTATCGGATAGCAACATGAATACGGACGAGCCCAACGGGGTTTGCACAAGAGCCAGAGCGTAACCAGCCTTGCGCCCAGCGGGTATGCCTGACGCCGTAAAGTTATGTAAAGCCGCCCGGGTTTGGGCGGCTTTACATAACTTTACCCATCGTAAATCAACGCCTTACATGCCTTTGCTGCAATAGCCGGGCCGCTGAACGGGCGTGGCCGTGTACAGACACGCCACGCGCCACAGCCGTTTTTTTGCCATCCGACCCGCGCAGCAAAGGAAAAAAACACCATGTACCCGCATCCGCGCCGCTTTGCGGCATTAGGGAGCACGCTTGCGTTGTTGCTGCAAGCGCCCGCCAGCCATGCCGAACCCACCACCCCACCATCCGCTGCACATTTTGATATTACCGTTGGCGGCGGCGTGGGCACCGAGCCGCGCTATAGCGGCGCCAGCGATCATCACGCCAAATTCATCCCCATCGTCAAAGTCACCTATGGCCACTGGTTTATCGGCGGAGAAGATACCGGCGCAGCCGTCGGGTATAACTTTGTGCAAGACCAAAACTGGCTGCTGGCCGCGGGCGTGTATGCCGATCTGTCGCCGCGCCAACAATCGGATGACCCGCATCTGCAGGGCCTGGGCGATGTCAAAACCACGGCGCGCGCTTTGCTGTTGGCGCAATACAGCCAGGACTGGTTAAAGCTGGGCGGCACGCTGACGCAAGACATACTGGGCAAGCACGAAGGCGCACGCGCCATGCTGTACGCGCGGGCCAAATGGGACGTCAACGATCAGCTAACGCTCTTCGCCGGCCCGCGACTGGCTTGGGCGAACAGCGCTTATATGCAGACGTTTTACGGGGTAACGGCGCAGCAGGCGCTGGATAGCGGGCTGGCCGCCTATAACGCGAGCGCCGGGCTGCAAGAAGCCACGCTGGATGTGGGCGCCGATTACCGCATCGATGCGCATTGGGGCGTGGGCGCGCGCTTCAGCTTTGGCAAACTGCATGGCAGCGCTGCCGATAGTCCGATTACCGAAAAGACCAATCAGACTCGTTTTGGCGCTTTTGCCGCTTATCATTTTTAGCGTTAAAGCGCAGACGTGGGCGGCGTCCACGCCGCCCGGCACAACCCGGCTCCGCGCCGCGTGCGACGGTGTCCACAGGCGGCGTGCGTTGCCCGCCGGTAGGCGCCATCCGGAGCGCGGGCCGCCATCCAGCCAAAGCCTTGTGCATCGAGATCGCACGCGGCATCGGGCAACTGCCGGAAACTGACAGTAGCGATCTCTACACTGAGCGCCTTTCATCAAAGAGGCGGTTGCCATGAAATTTGCATCAGTTCGTCTGGTTACCCGCGATGTCGCGCGGCTGGTGGGCTTTTACAACAGTCTGTCGGGCGTTGAGGCTGTGCATCTGGCCGATGGCTTTGCCGAGGTCCGGCTGGAGGGCATTACGCTGGCGATTTCAGCGCAGCGTTTAATCGAGCTGTTTAACGCCAGCGCTGCCACGGCCGCCGCCAACCAATCGGCAATTCTGGAATTTGAAGTGACTGACGTCGAAACCGTCTTCGACCGCATGGCCGCCTATGGCGCACCCATCGTGATGGCGCCGACCACCATGCCGTGGGGCAATCGATCGCTGTTGCTGCGCGACCCGGATGGCAATCTGGTCAATGTGTTTGCGCGGCCCGCGCGCTAGACGGCCAGATAGCCTTGCAGCGTGCGCAGGATGCGTTGCGTCAGCGCCTCGGGGTCGGTTTCGCCGCGCGCGCCCGCGGCATCGGTCAGCGCGCGCGTGAGGGCGATCAGATCAAGCGCCATGGCGGGGTGATCGACCTGGCGCGCGGGCAGGATTTCGGCCAGCGCGCGTTGCAACAACGGCATCACCGCCGCCTGCACTTCGGCATCGCGATAATGCGGCGGCAGCGTGGCTTCGTGCTCATCCAGCCGCTGCGCCAGGCGCGGCCGGCGCAATTGCCACGCCGCAGCCACTTCGGCCAGGTGGCGCAGCAGGTCCATGCCCCGCGTCTTTGCCGCCGCTTGTTGCAGCCGGGCCAGCAGCAAGCTGGTGTCCTGGTCGATCAGCGCCAGGGTAATTGCGTTCTTGTTGGGAAAGTATTGATACAGCGAGCCAATGCTGACGCCCGCGCGCTCGGCGATGGCATTGGTGGTGTATGCCGCCGCCTCTTGCGTATCCAGAATGTGAGCCGCCGCTTGCAAGATCACGTCCATGGTATACGCCGCCCGCGCCTGAACCGGCTGTTTACGTGGCTTGACGCGGTCTGGGCGGGGCGGCTTGGCGGTGGGCATAAAGCGAGTTGGCCGGGCAGTGGGGGCTGCTTATCTTATCTGCACCTTTCAACGCCGTGGAACCCTTCCCATGCAAGCCCTCGCCCAAGCCATCAACCAAGCCAGCACCCAGCCCGTCGATCCCCAAACCTGCAGCAACGCGTTACGCAGCCTGACCCGCGACATCGCCGCTATCACCCAGCGCCCCGATCCCGCCCAGCCGCTGGTGCAAACCATTGCGTGGGTGCAGCGGATCAGCGCTGATGCGCGGCAGAAGCGGGCCGCCACGTTGGGTGCGCAGTTCCCCGGTGTGGCATGGCCGGATGAGGACGATGTGGCCAGCGCCGGCGACCAGCCGTACTGGCTGTATGACCCCATCGATGGCGCCTACCACTTTCTGCAAGGCCTGCCGCTGTGGTCCGCCTCGTTGGCGCTGGTGCAAGACGGCGCGGTGCAGCTGGCGCTGGTGTACGACCCGGCGCTGGACGAGATGTTTATCGCCCAGCCGGGCCAAGGCGCGACGCTGAACGGCCAGCCGCTGGCGGTCTCGCATAAAACGCAGTTGCCCACCTCCGTGCTGGGCACAGCCATTCCGCCGATTGCCCAGGTCGGCAAGGCCGAACATGCCCGCGCATTGGCCGTACTCGGGTCCGTCGCGCCCGAGGTATTTGTGATGCGGCAAATGGCTGCGGCGTCGCTGCAATTGGCGTATGTGGCGGCGGGGCGGCTGGATGGTTATGTCGAAGTGGGCCAGGACGCCGCTGACTGGTTGGCCGCCAGCCTGCTGGTGACCGAAGCGGGCGGGCGCATCAGCGATATCCACGGCCGCGCATTCAGCGCCAGCGCCGACGGCATCATCGCCGCCAGCCCCGCGCTGCATGGCCCGTTACAGGCGCTCGCCACCCGCGCCGCGCTGGCATAGCACCCGCGTTTGTCCCACTCGGGAATCGGCGATATGGATACTGACGCTGCGCAGCGCGCCACCTATAACCACACTCTGACGCCTGCACACCTTTCCCTTTATTCCTGAGTGTTCCGCAATGGCTGAACAAAACCCGGCGTCGGAAATCGACCGCTTGCGCCGCGCCCTGGCGCGTTCCGAACTGCATCTGAATGCCATGCTCGACAGTGCCACCTTCTACGCCATTGTCATGGCCGATATCGATGGCACGGTCACGGAATGGAACGCCGGGGCGGTCCACATCTTTGGCTGGAGCAAGGCCGAAATCCTCGGCACGCCCGCCAACGTGATCTTTACCCCGGAAGACCGCGCCGCCGGCATCCCCGAACGCGAAGCCGCCGCCGCGCGCAAAAACGGCCGCGCCGACGATGAACGCTGGCACATCCGCAAAGATGGCTCGCGCTTCTGGGGCACCGGCCTGGTCATGCCGCTGCGCGACGGCGATCAGATCGTCGGCTACCTGAAAATGCTGCGCGACCGCGATAACGAAGAACGGCTGTCGCACGCGCTAAGGCTGAGCGACCACGTCGAAGAATCGTTTGACGAAACGCTGTACCGCACCATGGCGCACGTGATGCCGCAAATGGCGTGGATGATGGACGCCGCTGGCGACATCACCTGGCTTAACGACCGCTGGCGCCATTACACCGGCCAGCCCGAACGCGGCAACCTGAACAACTATTGGGCCGCCGCCATCCACCCCGACTACACCAACCGCGCCACCACCGGCCTGCTGCACGCAGTGGCTAACGGCAAGGCTTGGGAAGATACCTTCCCGATCCGCGGCCATGACGGCAGCTACCGCTGGTTTTTGTCGCGCACGATGGCCACCCTGGACGCACAGGGCAATCCGGTGAAGTGGTATGGCACTTCGACGGATGTGCATGCGGTGTATGCGCTGAAGCAGGATGGAAGCGAGGAGGTCTAGCCGCAAGCATCGCGACCGTGATCATGTACACCGATGTACCTCTGAGATCGGCTGACGATGATATGTTGGCCATCATGGGTGACAATCTCCTCTTTCCAATAATCACCAAAAAAGCGATGTGCGCCAGCGAATTTAGCCACCTCTATTGGTAAGAAAAAAACAATTATTTTTTCATTTTCGAAGCAATGCCTTTCTAGAAGGCGAGATTTCGTTTGCTTTAGTTCTCACTGCATTCGTATCTGATTTTACCTCGATAAATAGTCTTCAGATAACTATCGTCGATGTATCCATTCATTATATTGATATCTTTATCTGATATGGTTTTGTCGTGCAACAAATTGTCCGGGGGGACGGCAGCCACCAATAAATTGGATTTCGCTATATTGGATGGCAAAACATTGATATCGACGGATTCCCATCTATTATCCATATATCGGAAAACGATATAGGGTGGATTCGGTTTTCCGACCAGGCGCCACGCGGCGCACATTTTTGGAGTAACCACCAGATATGCCACGTTATTTATGACGTCCAACAGCAGGGGCTCATAAAGTACATAGCCCAGCTCCGATGCGCTGTTTTCCCAAGTAACCGATTCTTTGGTGCCGGGCAGTTCAAAACTCAGTTTTTGATGATTAACGGGCTTTTGTTGGCCAATGGGGGCCTCCATAGCGTTGCGATCGATTGACGCGAATGTGCCCGCCGTCGCTTGTCACCACGTCTTCCTGCCACTGGTCCCCAAATAGGCCGCGAGCGGTGGCATAAGTATTTACGGTCAGTGCAATCAACAAAAAGATCATTTTTATCATTGTGAAATTCCTGCGGTCGTTATGAAAAGAAGCCGCGCTAACATCATCATTGCGCGTTGCTATCGGTATGATCCCTCTGCTTGTCGCAGCCACGGATTCGTTGTGTCATCGAACTGGGGAGCCCATTGTCTTCCGTATATCAAGTTCAGGCCTTTTCCCAACTATTCATCGTTGCTGAGAAAAACAACATCAGGACTTTGGTTAAACGTTGTGGCGTGAAAATAGAGTGGGTCAAAATACATCGAATCCTGCTCGATTGCAGCCTTCTCGAATGTGCCTATCAAATATTCATTCGATTTGTCCGCGATAAAAAAATTGCGCGGCAAAATGGTTGGGCGAGTAGAAAAGAAGCCTGTCGGGCGAAGTCCAAGGCAGTTCTACATATGGAAAGGACCGTTTGTTGCTCGCTGCCGAGATGGGGTATTGCATCGATAATGCGTGCGTTGGCGTAGTAAATATCAAATCCAAAGTCAGCAACAGGTATTTCATATGAATTTTCATTTACATTCCATTTTGATGTGATGTTACGCGCTAACTGGTAATTGCCTGTAATCTATTTTTTTTTGCAAAAATAATCTATTCGAGACCTCTTTTCTTCTCTTGAAGTAACTATTTCTTGGTTTTTAGTGAATTGCACCAGGATTCGAAATTGCCCACAGCTTTTCACGCGCCATGATGGCCCCGGTATAAGCCTGCAGCGAATCCGTCCAGACTTTGCACTGCCGGTTTTTGAGCTGCCAATATGGGATCTTGATTATTTTTCCACTCAAGCATTATCGAGTTCTTTTTCGAAATATTGCTATCTGCGCCGAGCGTGAGCTGCTAGACGTCATGCAATTACACGAGCGGTAAAGAAGCAAATGATGATGTGTATCTAATTTGCGTCTGCAATGTATCGCGGGTGAACGAGCGTCCAGCCAGCGCTGGGCAGGTTAGCGCTCAACAGTTTTCGGTGAGGTGGCGCGCCGCGGCAAAGCCATGGCGCGTCCGTAATCCGCCCCGCTATTTAAACAGCCAGGCCAAAGCCGCAACCCAAAACCCCAGCATCAGCCCCGACAGCATCCGGTGCAATGGGGTGCGTGGGTTGGGGCGTTGTTTAAAGTCTGCATACAGTTCGCGCAGCGTCAGGTTGAGCGCTCTGCTGGGCGAGATCAGGTCTTGCAGTGCGCCGCAGACCATGCCGGCGGCAAACAGCAGTTGCACGATGGAATGGGCTTGCGCGGCCTGGATAAAAAACCAGCCCACCAGCGCGATGTACATCCAGAAAAACGTTTTACGCAGCGATTGCTTCACACGGGCACTCCGGAAGGGGGGCTTGTGGCCCCGTGGGCTTGCGGCGGTCACACGGTGGGCCGCAAGCCGATCAAGAATGTTGCTGAATATAGGCAGGGATAGCGCGCCCACCAAATAACAAAACGGCCGCCGTGGCAGCCGTTTTTTTCATATCAAACGTCAATCCTGCACAGCCTTGACGCCTCTTGCTAAAACTTCACCGCCACTTCCGCGCCATAAAAGCGGGGCTGCGAATAGATGTATTCATACGCGCCGTAGGTCGGCACCACGGCCAGCGTGCGGTATTGCTTGTCGGTCACGTTGCGCACAAAGGCGGTGACGACCAGTTTGTCGTCTTTGCCGTGCCACGCGGCCTCCAGGTCGCCAGTGGTGTAGCCCGCCTGGGCCATCGCGTCGTTCTGGTAGATGGCGTTGAAATATTCCTTGGCCTTGTAGTTCCACAGCGTGCCCAGTTCCACGTGGCCGCTGCTGACCGGAATGCGGTAGTTAGCGCCGACGCCCACGGTCAGCTTGGGCGAGCGCGGAAACGCGTGGCCAGACAAGTTGGTGGCTGCGCCGTTTACGTAGGTGGGGAAGTCGGTGTACTCGGTGTACAGATAGCCCGCGTTGCCCGACAGCGTTAGCCCGTTCACCGGCACGGCTTTCAGTTCCAGTTCCACGCCGTCGACCTTGCCGCGTGCGGCGTTGGACAGCGTCTGCACGGTCTGGCCGCTGGCGGTGGGTGCAATCGCGAAGACCTGCATGTCTTTGTAGTCGTAGCGGAAGACAGAGAGGTTGGCGATCAGGCGGTTATCCAGCCATTGCGATTTAACGCCCAGTTCGTAATCGGTCAGGTATTCCGGCGTTACCGTATTCACCGCCGCTTGTGTGGTGGCGCCGCCGTTATAGCCACCGGAGCGGAAGCCGCGTGCGTAGCGGAAATAGGTTTCGATATTGTCGGTCAGCGAATACGACGGCGTCAGGTCCCACGTCGGCGCGCTCCAGGTGTGGCTTTCGTTTTGCGTGGCGTTGACCTTGGTGGCGCCGGTCAGCTGGTTGGCCAGATACCAGTAATCCAGGCTCTGGAAGCCGACGCTGCCGGTGCCGTTGATGCCCACCAGATCGATGGATTTTTTCTCGGTGGTCCAGCGCAGGCCGCCGGTGACTCTAAAGCGATCGGTAAAGCGATAGGTGGCGTTACCAAAAATGGCGAAGCTTTTGGTTTGCTGGCCAATGCTGGTTTGCTGGTAGGCGGTGGCGGCGGGGCCGCCGGGCAGCGTGCCGGAGGTGGCGACTGAGTTCAGGTCTTCTTTAAACGCGTGCGCGCCGGCAATCCAGCTGAGCTGGTCTTCGGCGGGCGAGGCCAGGCGCAGTTCTTCCGAGATCTGGCGGGTGTCCAGCTTTGAATAGCCGCGCGAGATTTCCAGCGGCGAGCCATCGCCATCGCTAACAAAAGTGCGGTGCGCGTTTTCCAGTGCAGTAATCGAGGTCAGTGTCAGTCGGCCCAGGTCCACGTGGCCGGTCAGGTCCACGCCGTTGCTGGTGATCTTGTCGTTTTGCGCGACGTTTTCCGAGACGGTGTAGGGGTCGGAGGGGGGCTGATAGCCGTACTGGTTTTTGCCGTTATTGGTGCCGTCCAGATGCCAGAAGCTGCCCCCGCCCGAATAGTCGCGGTAGTGCGTGTTCAGCAGCCAGTCCGAGGTTTCGCCCACGGCCAGCAGCAGTTGCGCGCGCACTGCGGTATCACGCAGGCTGCCGACTTTCTGGCCCGAATAGGTGTTGTCGATGTAGCCGTCGTTCTGTTCGTTAAAGAACGACACGCGGCCCGCCAACGTATCGCCATAAATGGCCCCGCCGATGGCGCCTTCCACTTTGCGATCGGCAAAGCTGCCGTAGCTGATGTCGGCGTAGCCATTGGCCGCGCCAAAGTTCGGTTTGCGCGAGATGTAGTTGATGGCGCCGCCGGTGGTGTTCTTGCCCCACAGCGTGCCTTGCGGGCCGCGCAGCACTTCAATGCGTTGCAGGTCGAACAGCGGAAAGCCTTGGGCAAACACGTTGTTCCAGTACACGTCGTCGACGTAGACAGCGATGGGCGACAGCGACAGGTTGGACGGATCGTTATTGCCTATGCCACGCAAGAACCAGCGCGGGCGCTCGCGCCCTTCGGTGGAATCGGCGTTGAAGTTGGGCACGTACTTGACCACATCGTTGGCAATCTGGATGGAGTTGCTATCCAGGTCTTTGCCGCCAATCGCCGTCACCGCGATCGGTACTTTCTGGATTTGCTGGCTGCGGCGTTGCGCCGTCACGGTAACGGTTTCGACTTGCTGCGTGCCGTCTTTGCTGGCGGCAGCGGTGTCGCTGGCGTTATTGGCCGCTGCGTTGTCTGCCGCATAAGCCGGGCCAAACAGGCTGATCCCTAAAAGCGCGGTGCTGATTGCAGTCAGCCGCCATTGTTTTGTCTGGTGCATTGGTATTTCCCCATGGAGCCGGCAGTGTGATGGGCCGGTGTTTTTTGTTTCTGGCTGGGCTTGGCTGCCAGCCTGCAACGGGGTAATAGCAATGCGCGTGCCATGTATTGAATGTTATTTAAACCATTGATATATATATGTAAAATTTTAATTTTAATTGTATTTGATTTAAATGCGATTTAAACACTGTTGATATCTGAGTAGCGCTGCTGATTTATCAGCAATTGCAATTCAAACGCGCCATGCGCATAGGGTGGGTCACGACCCACCACCCAAAGCCATCAAGAAGAACGCAACAATCCCGGGTCTCATCAATGGCTTTGAATGGTGGGTCATGACCCACCCTATGCACAGCGCCGTTTCAGATAGGGTGGGTCACGACCCACCACCCAAAGCCATTAAGAAGAATGCAGGGATCGCGGGTCTTTTCAATGGCTTTGAATGGTGGGTCTCGACGGGGACGCCGAGTCCCACCCCATGCAGCGTTGCCGGTCAAACCGAATAAACCGCCGGGTCGGCCTTCTCGATCAAGCCGCTCATTTTCCATTGCTGTTCCAGCACGCCGGAGCCGTACGGTTGGGTGCCGCCCAGTGGTTCGGCCAGCGCCTGGAAGCGGGCGCCTTCTTCCAGCACCAGGATCTGCGCGGCGGTTTTCAGCAGGCCTTTTTTGCCCCAGAAGGTGGAGCCGCCGTTGGCTTCCAGAATTGCCTCGTGGTACGAATTCTCGGCGATTTTCTCAAGGATGAATGCCGATTCCGCCTGGCGACGGTTGATGTAGATCGGCACTTCGCGCGCCAGCGTCCAGCGTTGCGCCGGCACATACAGCAGCGGCAGTGTGCGATGCGCGCCCGCCCATGCGCCCAGATACGGCGTGTGCGCGTGGATGACGGTGGTGATGTCCGGATGCGCTTTCAGCACCGGCGCATACCGCGCACCGCCGCCCGCCGCGCCGCCTTCGCTATACACGATGGTGCCGTCGAATTCGACCACGGCCACGCTGATGCCATCGCCCTCGGCAAACGGGCCGGCATAGCCCACCGACACCAACCGGTTCTGGCCCGGCACACGTTCGGCCGCGCCAAAAGTGCCGGTGGCGGACAGCGTGCCGGTTTCGGTCAGCACTTTAACGGCCTTGATGGCGGCCTTGCGCACGGTGGCGACAAAGGCGGCCAGATCAGCGTCCAGTGCGTGTTCCAGCGTCGCGGCAACAGGTTGTACAGACATGGTTAAAACTCCTTGCAATTGAGGGTTTGAAAAGGGGGTAAACGCGGCCAGCGCAGTGGCCAGAAAAAACGAGAAGGGCAGCGGCCTACCAGCTCATGCGTTGCAGCCAGTCACTGCCGCGCCATTGCTGATGCGGTTCGGGCGGCGGCGCTTCCGTGGCGTGCTCGCCGGTAAAGTCGGCCAGCAAGCTGTCGCGCAGCGCCACAAAGGTCAGGCCGTTGCGACTGCGTGGATGCGGCAATTCCACGCGCACTTCTTTGCGGATACGGCCGGGACGGGCGTCCAGCACAATCACGCGGTCAGCCAGGTACAGCGCTTCTTCGATGTCATGCGTCACCATCACCATGGTGATGCCTTCTTCCTGCCACAGCCGCCGCAGTTCCTGTTGCAGCTTTAGCCGCGTCAGCGCGTCCAGCGCGCCCAGCGGTTCGTCCAGCAACAACACTTGCGGCCGTGCGGCCAACGCCCGCGCAATCGCCGCGCGCTGCGCCATGCCGCCCGAGAGCTGATGCGGCCAGGCGTCGATAAACGCGGTCAGGCCCACTTGTTCGACGCCCGCGGCAATGCGTTGCTGGCGCGTGGTGGCATCCAGCCCGGCATTCAGCAATGCCAGATCGATGTTCTGGCGCACCGTTAGCCATGGCAGCAGGCGGTGGTCCTGAAACACCAGGCCGCGCTGCGCGCTGGCGCCCCGCAACGGTTCGCCGTCGTGCAGCAACACGCCGTCAAACTCGGTATCCAGCCCGGCCAGCAAGCGCAACAGCGTGGATTTGCCGCAGCCGCTGGCGCCCACAATCGCGACAAATTCGCCCGGTTTGATATGCAGATTGATGTCCTGCAGCACGGTTAGCGCCGCTTTGCCATCGCCAAACTGTTTGTTGATGCCAATCACCGATAGCGCACCGCGCGCCTGGCGGGCGGTGTTGATAGGGACGGGAGCGTTCATGCGGTTTCCTTGTTGGCGATAACGACAGGCGTGCGGGCGATGCGTTGCCACACACGCAGCCAGCCCGGCCAGGTGATGATCCACGGCGCGGTCCACAGCAAAAACACCGCTTGCAAGCCCAGATGGCTGCCCAGCCAGCCCGAGCCCATGGCACCCGCTGCGCTGCCCAGCATCTGGAACAGCGTCAGATGCGCGGACACGCTGGCCTTGTCCACCGGGGCCTGCGCCAGCCGGCTGAAATTGATCAGATTGTTAAAGCCCAGACCAAAGCCAAACGCCAACGCCGCCAGCACAAAGGCGCTGTCCGAGTGAAACAGCCCGGCCAGCAACAAGCCGGCCAGGATCAGCGCGTGGCCGGTCTGATACCAACGTTCGCTGGCCGCGCCCAACAACCAGCGGCCGCCGAAAAACAGCACGGCCACATAGCTGATGCCTTGCAACGCCACCAGCCACACCGCGTTATGCGCGGACCAGTGCAACAAGCGCACCGCCAACAAAATCGCAAACACGCCCCACGCGGATGCCGTCATGCTGCCCAGCACTTCAAACAGATACACGCGGCGCACTTCGGCCAATTGCAGCACCTGGCGCAGACCGGCGCGGGCGGCGTTGCGCGGCGCGCCGGTGTCGGCGGGCAGTACCAGCCAGCCCAGCAACGCCAGCAACACAAACAGCGCGGCCGAGATGCCAAACGCCAGCGTCAGCCCCAGTTGCGCGGTGAAATAACTGGCGATCAGCGGCCCGGCAAACTGGATGCCCAACGTCAGCGAGCCCTTGTACCAGCCCGCTTTGGCCTGGCCGATGCGGGGTAGCTGCAGCAAAAACACCGTGCTCATCGCCACGATCCGGAACGAGATGCACAGACCCGCCGCAAACATCGCCAGCGCCACCCATTGCCATTGGCCCAGGCGCGGCAGCAGCACAAACACCGCGGCCAGCAACAGGCTGACCACGGCATAACCCACGCGCGGGTCGCCGCGGCCCAACAGTCGCCCGGCCGGTAATGTGCCGAGTGCGAGGGCCAGTGTTTCGGCCCCGCTGATCACGCCCAGTTGCCACGGCGTGACGGCCAACTGCAGGCCCAGCAGCGTGCCCAGGATCTTGTTCATGCCGATGGTGATGCCCGAGATCAAACTCAGCCCGGCAAAGGCGAACACAAAGCGGCGCACCTCGGCCGGCGCGGCGGTCTGGCTCATGCTGCAACCGTCTCGGCGTTGGCGCGCTGCAGTTCTTGCGCGGCCGCCCACGGGCGCGGATCGATCCAGTCACGCACATCAAAACGCTGCGGAATAAACTGCCAGCGCGCCAGAAAATCGGTGAAATCCTGCAGCGCGGCAATCGAGGTCTCCGCCAGGTTGGTGCGCAGACGCAGATGCGCATCTTCGCCATAGGCCGTCACCACCAAGGCCTCGCTGGTATTGGCCTCGCGCGCCAGATAGCGGCGCGTTTCATCGGGGTGCGCCCACGCCCACGTCTCGGCGCGCAATACCTGATCGACGATGCGCACGGCGGCGTCAAAGTGGTGGGTCAGCAAGTGCTGGTCCACCGTCAGCGTGCGCGGCGTGCCGTTGTTGCTACGGATCAGCGGGTCGGGATGGCTGCCGGTGTCGATGACCACATGCAGGCCAAAATCACGCGCTGCTTGTGCGCCGTGCGCGCCCTTCAAAAAGATGGCGTCCACTTCGCCGCGCAGCAGGCCCACCAGTTCGTGGTTGTGGTGGCCCCGGTTGTTCCAGGTTGTGCCGCCAGGGCCGCGGGTGGCGGGGGCGTCGCTGTAACCGGCGTTGATGTCGAAATCCACCAGCTCAACGTCAGCCACGCTCAGGCCTTCCAGTTTCAGCGCGTTTTCCAGGCCACGCAGCGCCTGGGCGCGGGTGAAATCAATCTGCACATCGCGCCAGCGCGGCAAACCAAAGCGACGGCCTTTCAGGTCGGCCGGGGTCCGGATGCCGCTATCGGGGCGGGTGAGGATCAGCTGCACTTCATCGGCCCACGACAAGCCAATCACGCGTGTTTCGCGACCCGAACTGCGCGCCCACAGCGCCGGAATATTGCCGCCGTGGCGCACCGAGTTTTGCAGCGTGTGATCAAAGTGCGATTCGCGCACCGCACGGTCATTGGATTCGCGCAGCGAGCGCACTTCGGTGCATTGCGCGGCAAACGCCTGATCAAGCCAGCCGTGTTGCAAGGCAATGCCCAGGCCGGTGGGCACGGGGCAGCGGGTGTACCACAGCGTGGGCAGGGCGGGTTGGTTCATGCGGGTTCTCCGGTTAGACGATCAGGGCAGGTTGTTGCGAATCTTGCGCGGCGGCGCTGGCCGGTTTGCGCGCGGCGGCGTGTACCAGCGGCAGCACTTCCTGGCCCACGCGCAGCGCTTCTTCCAGATGCGGATTGCCAGCCAGGATAAAGGTGCTGATGCCGGCTTCGCGGTATTCATTCAGGCGCTCGGCCACGTTCTGGTAGCTGCCGACGATGCCGATGGAGGGGCCGGGGCGCGCCTTGCCAAAACCGGACCACAGATTGGGGCCGACGATCAGGTCCTCAAAGCGCTCGGCGTTCTGGTAATAGGCCTGCTGGCGCGCTGCGCCCACCGAATCGGAACCCTTGCCGATCCACTGCAAGCGAGCCTGGGTTTTTTCATCGATCAGTTCGTATTGGCGGCGCGCTTCGGCCCAGGCTTCGGCTTCGGTATGGCGCGCCAGGACGTCCACGCGGATACCAAAGCGCACGCTACGGCCTTGCGCCGCAGCCAGTGCGCGCACGCGTTCGATATGCGGTTTCAGCTTGTCCACCGGCTCGGCCCAGTTCAGATACACATCGGCATGGCGCGCCGCCACTTCGAGTGCGGCATCGGAGAAGCCGGAGAAATAGATGCCCGGAATGCGCTCGTGGCGCAGCGCGGGTGGCAGGCTGCCGTTTTCCAGTTGGTACACATCGCCCTGGTAGGAAAACTGCGGCGCCGACCACAAGCCACGCACCACATCCAGAAATTCGCCGGTGCGTTTGTAGCGCAGATCGTGTTCGGCAAAGTCGCCATTGGCGCGTTGTTGCGCCGGGTTGCCACCGGTGATGATGTTCCACTCGACGCGGTTGCCCGACAGATGCTGCAGCGCCGCTGCCATTTGCGCGGCATAGGCTGGCAAGATCCACGTGGCCTGAAACGCAATCAGAAACTTCAGCCGCCGGGTTTCACGCGCCAGCGCCGCGGCCGCTACCCAAGGTTCGGGGCCGGTGGGCAGCAAGGCGCCTTCAAAGCCCGCCAGTTCGGCCGCCTTGGCCACCTGCGCGATGTAATCGATGTAGTTAAAGCCGTCGGGCGAACCATCGGGCAGACGGCCCGGCGCGATATGGCCTGGCGCATGCTCGGCCGCGCCACGGTTGTTTTTATCGGAGGCCAGATTGGCGCCATCGCTGCCCAGCGGCAAACGCCAGAAAAATTCGAGACTCATGCAATGCTCCCTGCAGATAGACCGCCTTGGCTACGCGGCAATGTCATCTGTACAGCAAGCGCTGTGCCAGAATTGCAAGTGCTTGATTACTAACGGTAAAAGGCAAAAAACGCAGGCGCGGCGGCCTGCGTTTTGCGGGGTGTGCTGGATTATCAATGTGGCGCAGGTTGAGATTTCAACAGCACTGCTGCTTTTTCAATTCAGCGATGCCAACGCAACAAGCGGCGCGCCGCCAGTGTCAGCGCGTGGTTCATCAGCGTGCCCATGGCCGAGATGGTGATCACGCAAATCAGCACGATTTCCATCTGCTGATTGGTCTCGGCGGTCAGCATCATCGAACCGATGCCGGGCCCGGCCGAGAACAGCATCTCGGCCCCCACGGCGCTGATCCAGGCAAAGGTCAGCGCATGCATCAAGCCGGTAAACACGTGCGGCAAAGCGGCGGGCAAACGCACGCGCCAGAATTGCTGCCATGCGGTCAATTGATACAGGCTGGCGAGCTCCAGATGCCGCGATTCGGCCTGATGCAAGCCTTCGAAGGTGTTCAGCGTCACCGGGTACAGCGCGGCCAGGCTAATCACCAGCAAACGCGCGGGTTCGCTATTGCCAAACCACAGCCCTATCAGCGGGGCCCACGCCAGCAACGGCACCTGGCGCAAGGCGTGGAACAGCGTGCCCGCCAGCTTGTCGGCCAGCGTCGACATGGCCAGCACACCACCCAGCGCCAGACCCAGCACGCTGCCGATCAGCAAACCGGCGCAGGTACGCGCCAGACTGGCGCCCAGGTTAGGCAGCAAGCCACCGCTTTCCAGCGCCTGCACCGCGCCGCGCCAGACTTGTTCGAATGGCACAAAGGCATAGGCGTAGGCGGTGCTGTGGTGTGCCGCCCATTGCCACAGCAGCAGCAGGGCGGCCGGAATCGCCAGACCGCGCAAGCGATCAGGCCAGGACACACGCGCGGTCATTGCTGGCCTCCCTGGCGTTGCAACAGCATGCGTTGGACAAGGCGCAAGCCGCGATCCAGGCCAAAGCCAATCACGCCGGTCAGCACGATGCCCACCATCACCACATCCATCTGGAACATCTGCCGCGCCATTTCCATCATCTGGCCCAGGCCGCTTTCGGAGGCGATCAGCTCGGTGGCCACCAATACCATCCAGGCGCGATTAAGCCCGATGCGCATGCCGGTTAACACCGGCGACAACGAGGCGGGCAGCGCAATATGGCGTAGTTGTTGCCAGCGGCTCAGCCGGTATAGCGTGCCCACTTCGGACCAGCGGCCGGATACCGCGCGGATGCTCTCGCTGGTGGCCAGCGCCACCGAAAAAAAAACCGCCTTGCCCACCAGCACAATCTTGAAGGCTTCGCCCACGCCCAATAGCAAAATCAACGCCGGCACCAGCGCAATGCCCGGCACCTGGCGCAGCACATTAAAGGTCGGCCCCACCCACACCACAAAACGCGGCGACGTGCCCAGCAACGCGCCCACCAGCAGGCCCAGCACGGTGCCGCTGACAAAGCCCACCGCCAGCCGATACAGACTGGCGCTAAGGTTCAGCCACAAATCGCCGCTGGCGGCCAGGCTAAGCGCGGTGCGCCACACTTGCAGCGGGGGCACCAGCAATTGCGGTGAGACCGCGCCGCTATTGCACGCGGCTTGCCACAACGCCAGCAAGGCCAGCGGCGACACCAGCAAAAACGCCGGATGCGCCAGCACGCGCCGCCAATGCGGGCCGCGTAAGGGCAGGGGCAGGCTCAGGCTCATGGTTACTGGCTCCGCCGCGCGGCCCAGAAGCCCGCCAGCGCCGGGTCTTTCAGCGCGGCATCGACAAAGCGCGTATCAAACAACGTGCGGTAATCCAGATCGGCATGGATCACGCCCGCATTGCGCGCATACACCACTTCGTCGCGGTAATGGTCTTGCAAAAAGGTGTCGTACAGCGGCGAAAAACGGTCTTTCCACGGCGTGATATCGCCTGCATATTCACGCTCGACCACGCTGAGCGGAATGCCGCTGCCGGTGGCCAACTGGTAATACGCTTTGCGATTGGCTTCTTGCGCCGACCAATGCGCGGCGCGGATATGCGCGGTGGCAATCAGCTGGGTGACGTCGGGGTATTGGTCGATAAACGCTTTGCGGCCCCACAACTCGGCGCGCATCTTCCAGTCGGGCGAGGATTGTTTGCTGTCCCAGATGATTTTGCCCACGCCTTTATCGGCTAGCAGATAGGCGTCATCCAGCGTAAAAAACGCATCCACGCTGCCCGAGGCCAACGCCGCCGCGCCCGCTTGCGGGTTCAGGTTGACGATTTTGACATCGTTAAACGTCAGGCCGTTGGCGGCCAGCAATTTGCTGAACGGGTATTCCCACGGCCGGCCGCGATGCAAGGCGATGCGCTTGCCTTTCAGGTCTTTGATCGATTTGGCGGCCGAGCCCGCGGGCACCACCAGATAGGTATTGCTGCCCGGGCCGCCGGGCACGATCAGCCGGGTCTGGATGCCCGAGGCATTGGCGATAATCGATGGCAAATCACCATAACCCGCAAAGTCGATGCGGCCATTGGCAAAGCCTTCGTTCACTTGCGGGCCAACGGCGGCGGGCGACACCGGCACCCATTCCAGCCCGATGCCGCGTTTTTTAAGTTCGGCCTGCAGCCAGCCGTCATTGTCCAGCACGGCGCTTTCGGCGGTATGGCCCACCTTGCCGTTGTTGGCAAACGAGATGGTAGCAATGCGCACCACTTTCAGCGGCGGCGCGGCCTCGGCGTGGGCAAGGGCGGCGCTGGTCAGCGTGGCTGCGCCCAGCAGCGTCAGCAAAAAATGACGAAAAGACATAAAGCGGATTTCCTTGTTGTTTTAGTGCGCGGGCTTAAGCGGCACGCGCGTGCAGTTGTTCCAGCACATCGGCCAGCGGCGCGGGGTCCACCCAATCGCGCACGCTAAAGTCGGCGGGCAAAAACTGGTGCTGTAGCAAAAAGTGCTTGAACTCATCGAAGGCGCGCAGCGTGGCGTCGTCCAGTGTGGTGGCCAGGCCTTCATGCACACGTGCGCCGTAGGCCAGCCGCACCCAGTCGGGCGCACTGGCGGTTTCGCCGGCCAGCCAGTCGATGGCGTGATCGGGGTGTTGGCGCGCCCAGTCACCCACTTCAACAATGCGGCGTAAAAAGCGCCGGGCATGCTCGGGATGCTGTTGCAGCGCGGCGGCATCCAGCGTAATCGGGCGCGGCGAACCGTTATTGACGCGGATTTGCGGATCGGGATGAAAGCCGATATCCACCAGCACGCGCGCGCCGACCATATAGGCCAGCTCCAGTCCCAGCGAGCCCTTGGCGTAAATCGCATCGACTTCGCCGCGCAGCAGCGCGCCGGTTTCTGCGGCATACAAGCGCCGACTGCGCAGCGCGGACGGCTGGCGCGCTCCGGCTTGCTCGGGGTTGATGGCGATATCGGGCGTGTCGGTGACGGGCACATGCACGTGCTCCACATCTGCCAGACCCAGGCCCGCCAAAGACAGCGCGCTGACAAAACCGCGCAACGCCATCGCCCGGAAAATATCGACGTTATCCACAGCGCGCAGCGGCAAGCCGATGCGACGGCCACGCAGATCGGCCAGCGTGTGGATGCCCGAATTGGCGCGCGTGATGATCAGCTGCGATTCATCCACCCACGAGAAGCCCAGCACGCGGGTATCGGCGCCATTGCTGCGCGCCCACAACGCGGGAATGCTGCCGCCCTGGCGCCAGGAATGCGGCAAGGTGTGGTCTACATGTGAACGCCGTTGCGCCGCGCTGACGCCGCCATCCTGCAGCGAGCGGATCGCAATGCCATCGGGCGCAAATTCGTCATCCAACCAGCCCAGTCTTGCGGCAATGCCCAGCGGCGTGGGCACGGGGCAGCGGGTGTACCAGATTGTTGAGGTCATGATGGCGGCGCTTATACGGTGGCGGTGGCGGTGGCGGTGGTGGCGGTTTCGGCGGCGATGCTCAGCGCGCCTTTAACGGCTTGCGGCACCAGCGGCAGCACTTCTTCGCCGACGCGATACGCTTCTTCCAGGTGCGGATTGCTGGCCAGAATAAAGTGGCTGACGCCGATATCGACGTACTCCGCCAGCCGCTGCGCCACTTGCTCGTAATTGCCGACTATCACGCAACCGGGCCCACCGCGCACGCTGGACATGCCCGACCACAGATTGGGCCCGACGATCAGCGAATCGAAATCTTTGGCCCCACCGTGCAATGCAAATTGCCGCTGCGCACCGACTGACTCGCTGGCGGCTTTGCTGTTGTTTTTGCGGCGACCAAAACCCAGCGTTTGCTCGGTGACGGTGCCGTACATGCGGCGCAATTCGGCCCACGCCTCGGCTTCGGTATCGCGCGCCAGAATGTCGATGCGCATGCCGTAACGCAGATCGCGCTCGCTGCCGGCGGCTTCCAGCGCGCGCCGCGCCTGGGCGATCACTTCTTTTTGTTTGGCCAGCGGCTCGCCCCACGTCAGATGGATGTCGCCGTGGCGCGCCGCCACCGCCATCGCCGCCGGGCTGGCCCCCGCCAACCAGATGCGCGGCGTGGGGTAGTGCGTCATCGGCGCCGTCAGGCCGCCTTCGTTGACCTTGAAATACTTGCCGTCATAGCTGAACGGTTCGCCCGAGGCATAGCCTTTGATGAAATCGAGAAATTCGCCGGTACGCTCGTAGCGTTGGTCATGGCCGATAAAGTCGCCATACGCTTCTTGCTCCGCGCCGCCACCGCCGGTGATGACATTCCATTCCACCCGGCCCTGGCTCAACCGTTGCAGGCTGGCCGCCATTTGCGTGGCGTAGGCGGGGTGGATAAACCACGGCTGGATGGCAATCAGCAAGCGCAGGCGGCGGGTCTCGCGCGCCAACGCCGCAGCCACCATCCACGGTTCTTCGGTATGGCGAAACGCCGGAATCAGCACACCATGAAAATGGTTGATATCGGCCGCGCGCGCCACCTGGCCCAGGTAATCGATATAGGCAAAGTCCGGGTCTTGCTGCCGTGGCGCGACGCGATGGGCGGCGCGGGCATTCCACTCGCCGCGGGTGTGCTGGTCATGCGCATTACGACCATCGCCATGAACCGGCAGCCGCCACAGAAATTCGATCGACATCGGATGTTGCTCCTTGCTACGGCATCGGCCGCGATGCCGTCAATGGAGCAGTTTCCGTGCCATGCGCAGTCAGCGCGCTGGCCGCGCCATTGCTGGCGTTGCGGCCCGTTTTTGCTGCTGAAAAATCACCAGCTGGCGGCGGCTGTGTTGGTTTTTCAGCACGGCGCTGTTGGCTTATGCGTAATGCAGTTGCAGCGAGCGGCCCACCTCGGTCAGCGGGGCCGGGTCGATCCAGGCATCCAGATCAAAGTCGCGCGGCAGAAAGCCACGCTGCACCAGAAAGCGCTTGTAGTAATCAAGCGCGGTAACCGATTGCGTGGACAATTCCAGCCGTTGGTACAGATGCAGATTGCGGCCATAGGCGGCGCGTACGATCTCGGGTGCGGCGTCGGTTTCCTGGCCCACGTAATGCACGGTTTCTGCAGCGTGCGCCGGGGCCCAGTAGCCGACGTCGGCAATGCGGCGCAGAAAGCGCACCACCACATCGGGCCGCTCGCGCAGCAAGGCGCTGTCCACCGTAATCGGCCGTGGCGCGGCGTTGTTGACACGGTGGTTGGGGTCGGCACAGCGACGCAAATCGATCACCTCGTGCGCCCCCAGTTTGAGTGCCGCCTGAATGCCCGGCGCGCCCTTCACATAGATGGCATCCACCTGGCGCGTGACCAGCGCTTCCACCAGTTCGGCAAACACGCCATAACCGCCAAAAAACTGCATATGCGGCTTTTGATGGATGATCGGGCGCACTGCAATCGGCACAAACGTCACTTCTGCCTCGGCCACATCGCCCAGTTGCAAAGCCACCAGAAAACCATGCAAGGCACCAGCGCGCGCCTGGTCGATGCGCGTCTGCTGCACCGGCAGCGCCAACCGCGCACCGCGTAAATCGGCCGGTTGCTGGATCGGCGAATCGGGCAGCGTCAGGATGGCCTGGTATTCATCGGCCCACGACAAGCCGATCAAGCGCGTATCGGCCCCGCTGGCCTTGGCCCACAGCGCGGGCACATTGCCGCCCTGGCGGATGGAATAGCGCTGGTGATGCGTGACGTACGACATCTGCAACGACGGGTCGGGCACCTCGTGCATGGTGCGCACGGCAAAGTCGTCGTGGGCGAATTCGTCATCAATCCAGCCCAGCCGCGCGGCCAGGCCCAAGGGGGTAGGGTCCGGACAGCGGGTGTACCAGACGGTGTCTACCTTGTGCGTCATCAGTTGGATACTCCAGGTTGCGTGACCCGACAGCGGGAGCAGCGCTATCCAGCACAAAACATGCCAATCGGGCGTGCGCTGCGCGTTGAGCAACGCGGCCAGGCCACGGTGCGAGCCATGTTTGCACGCCGCCTTTATCTTTCAAAAGAATATAGAAGCAATTTATAATTATTTTTTGTTACATGGACGGATTGATTATAGTCGGGTTCCAAGCCGTCACTACCGGAGCTTATCCATGGGTCAGAACCCGCCCGCCCACTCGCCGTTGCTTGCTTTGCCACAAGGGGAAACCCAACCCTTGTCCATCCGGGCCAAGGCGCTGGTGTTTGTCGACCCGGCCTCGCGCGCGCTGCTGAATTATGTGGAGCGCCTGGCCCCCTCCGAAGCGCCGATCCTGATTACCGGCGAAACCGGCACCGGCAAAGAACTGGTGGCACGGCATTTTCATTTGCTGTCGCGGCGCAAAGGCCCGTTTGTGGCCGTGAATTGCGGCGCGATCAGCGAGCAACTGGCCGAAAGCGAACTGTTTGGCCACGAAGCGGGCGCATTCACCGGCGCTACCGGGCGGCGCGAAGGCTGGTTTGAAGCGGCGCACGGCGGCACGTTGTTTCTGGATGAGATTGGCGACTTGCCGCTTAATCTGCAGGTGAAATTGCTGCGCGTGCTGCAAGAGCGCGAAGTGGTGCGCATTGGCTCGCGCAAGCCGATTCCGATTGATGTGCGGCTGGTGGCCGCCACCAACGTGGATCTGGACGACGCGGTGACGGCGGGGCATTTCCGGCTGGATTTGTTATATCGGCTGAATATCGCGCAAGTGACGCTGCCGCCCTTGCGCGAGCGGGTGGGCGACATCCTGCCGCTGGCGCAGTATTTTCTGGCGCAACACAGCCAGCGGCTTAATCTGCCGGAGCCGGCGATCTCGGATGCGGCGGCCACGGCGCTGAAGCACTACGCCTGGCCGGGCAATATTCGTGAGCTGGAAAACGTGATCCACTTTGCCGTGCTGGTATCGGGCCACGCGCAAATCGAACCGGAGCATCTGAAGTTTTCGTCCGCCGCCGCATCGTTCTCCCGCAATACGCCCACGCGCACGGCGACTTTGGCCGAGACCCCGCTGGAAATCATCCGCAGCCAGTCGCCCCGCTTGTTCGACCAGGCGGCGGGTGCCGATGGCGAAGGTTTGTTCAGCCAGCTGGAAGGCCTGCTGGTGCGCGAAGCCTTTGAGCACAGCGGCTACAACCAGCTACGCGCCGCCACCTTGCTGGGACTGACGCGCAACGAGATCCGCACGCTGCTGGCGCGCTACGATCTGCTGGGGCAAACAGCGCGCGGACGCAAGGATGAGAACGGGCAGGTGGCCAATGGTTGATGCTGGCCGGGCCACCCTCCAGCATGTGGGGTTATGCCGCTGCTTGCCTTGGCGTAGTCCGCTTAAGCCTGCGCTGCTTGCTCACGCCGCGCATTGCTCTGATAGATCAGCACCAGCGCCACCGCCAGCAACACCAGCGCGCAGCCGCGCCGCGCTCCCAACGCGATCACCGCATTGCCGAGCCAGCCAAAGTGGTCGATCAGCAAGCTCATCAACAATTGTCCGCTGATGACGGCCACGGTGGCGGCGGCGGTGCCGATGCGGGGCATGGCGAACACAATCACCAGCATGTAGATCACGCCAAAAAATGCGCCCGCCACTTGCCAGCGCGGCACGCTGAACAGCGTGAAGGCGTGCGGGGGTTCCAGAAAAAACGCCAGTAAAAAACTGACCAGGGTGCCCAGCGCAAAGGTCAGCCACGCGCTTTCCAGCACGCCCACATCCGCGCCCAGCCGTCCGTTGATGGCGGACTGCGCACACAACACCGCGCCGCTGAGGATGACCAGCAACAACATCAAAAAGACCATCATTTTTTTCCCGATTAATGGATGAGCCAGAGCGCGGCCAGGATGGCGACCAGAGCGCCCACGCGGTAGCGGTCGACCGCGCGGCGCGCGCTGCCCAGCAGGCCCCAGTGGTCGATGACCAGGCTGGCGGCCACCTGGCCAAACAGGATGCCGACCATGGTCAGGCCGACGCCAATATGCGGCGTGGCCAGCGTCAGAGCCACCACATACACCGGGCCGAGCAGGCCGCCAGTCAGCAACCAGCGCGGTTGCGCAAACAGCAGGCCCAGCCGGGGTCGGCTGAAGATAAGCCCGAGCGTGAGCAGCGTGGTGCCGATGCCAAAGATGCCCAGCGTGGCCCACAAATGCCCGGCGGCGGCACCCAAAGGCCCGAGCAGGCCGGCCTCCACCGACAGACCCATGCCCGCCAACACCACCAGCGGTAATACCCAGAAATGCTTCACCTGCTGCGCCCCAATACCAAAGAGGCGCTATCGTGCAGGCTTGCTGTAATCGCTACAATCCAGCCAGAACTCAAAACAGTATTGCGATTATCGCAATGCGAGAATCCGGGGGCGGGACAACACATGCATCTAAAAGCGCATCGGTTTTTTGCGATGGTGGCGACCACGGGCAGTTTTTCGGCCACGGCGCGCCATTTTCAGGTGCCGGCCTCGTCGGTTTCGCGCTTTATTGCGGCGCTGGAACGCGAGGTCGGGCAGCAACTGCTGTATCGCAATACGCGCGCCGTGACGCTGACCGACGCCGGCGAACGCTATTACCAGCAGATTCGTGAAGTGCTGGACTTGCTGGATGCCGCCGACGAGCAAATCGCGGGCAAGGGCGGCGACATTCGTGGGCTGGTGCGCCTTAACGTGCCGGTGGCATTGGGCCGGCTGCATATCGCGCCCTTACTGGACGGCCTGCAACAACGCTACCCCGAACTGACCGTGGAACTGACGCTGACCGATGCGTTTATCGATCCGGTGAGCGAGGGCGTGGATATCACTTTTCGCGTGGGGCAACCGGCCGATTCGGGGCTGATCGGACGTAAGATTTGCGATCAGCGTTATGTGCTGGCGGCCAGCGCGGACTATCTGCAAGCCCACGACCAACCCGCCGCGCCGCACGATCTGCTGCAGCATGCCGCGCTGGTTTACAAAGGCGCGGGCGGGCCGCAGCGCTGGTATTTCCGGTCGCCATCGGATCAGACCGCAGTGGTGATCGAAGCCAGCGGCCCCTTGCGCAGCAATAACGCCGAAGTCTTGCTGGAAGCCGCAAGGGTGGGGCGCGGCGTGGTGCTGTTTCCATCGTGGCTGTTTCGCGCGACCGATTTTGCCAGTGGCGGCCTGGTGCGGCTGCTGCCGGAATGGGCGGCTGCGGTGGAGGCCACGCCCAGCCAGATCCACGTGCTGTCCCCGGAAAACCGTTTGCGCTCGCCCAAAGTGCGCGCGGTAGCGGACTATCTGCGCGAGGCGATCGGCACACCGCCGTATTGGGATGCCGTGGTCTGAGCAGGGCGCATGGGCCTGATTGTGGCCAATCAATGACGGGCGGCGCAGCAGGCGAGACGGCTGGCGGGGCCGCGGCCGCCGGGCGTAAGGGTGTTTGGGCACAATGGCGTAAGGATTTTTCTTGCGATCTGGCGGCGGGCTGTCCGTTGCCATCGTGTGCTTATTAGACCGCGCAATGCGGCGGCATCTGCCCAAGGAATTGCAATGCGTTTTCAGGATTTGCTGGCGATTATCGTCAGCGCCAGTGTGTTGGCAGGTTGCGGCGGCGGTGGCGGCAACGACAGCGCGACCACTTCGACCGTCGCGGCCGCCAACCCCACCGCCAGCCCGACCCCGGTTTCCGCTACGGGCGCCACGCCCACGCCGGTCCCCGTTAACGCGCCGGACGCCACGCCGACGCCCACGCCCGGCAGCAGCGCCTCCACCCCGACGCCCACGCCCACGCCCACGCCCACGCCCACGCCCACGCCGACGCCCGCGCCCAGCGCCGCCACGCTGAACCCGGCCGATACCTCGGTGCAGATGTTCCAATGGAGCTGGAACGATCTGGCCACCGAATGCACCACGTTTCTTGGCCCGCAAGGCTACGGCGCTATCCAGATTTCGCCGCCGTCCGCCTCGCTGGTTGCGCCCAACTGGTGGGCGGTGTATCAGCCGGTCAGTTATGCGCTGACCAGTCGCTTTGGCACGCAGGCGCAGTTACAGGCCATGATCAATACTTGCCATGCCGCAGGCGTGCGCGTGTACGCTGATATCGTCGCCAACCAGATGGCGGGCAGCGCCAGCGCGGTTAAAGGCGTGGCCACGGATGGTTCGAGCTGGGATGCTGGCACGCTGACTTATCCTGGCTATAGCGCCAATGATTTCCATGCCGCTTGCGATATCCAGCAAACCGATTACGACGCCAGCCAGGCGCATGTGCAGACCTGTCGGCTCAATTCGATGCCGGATCTGAACTCCGAAAGCAGCTATGTGCGTAGCCATATCGCCGGCTATATGAACTCGTTGCTGGCGCTGGGCATCGACGGCTTTCGCATCGACGCGGCCAAGCATCAATCGGCCGCATCGCTGCAAGCCATCATGGCGCTAGTGAAGGCGGCGCATCCCACCACCAATCTGGGCGAACCCATCTGGGTGACCCAGGAAGTGGTGCCGGATGGCGAAGTGGTGCGCGCGGATTATTACGCCGTCGGCACGCTGAACGAATTCGACTTTACCTGGGTGATGCGCGATGCCTGGCGCAACGCCAACGGACTGACGCCCGCGTCGATTCCCACCGTGATGGGCACCTCGGGGCAGTGGGGTGGCACCTGGTATTTTCTGCAGCCGCAGCACGCCACCGTGTTTGTTACCAACTGGGATACCGAACGCGAGCTGACCGGGCTGACTGCTGACAATGGCAGCGGCGCCACCAACGACGCGCAGGGTAATCATCGCTACGAACTGGCCAATATCTTTATGCTGGCGCAGGCCTATGGCGAGGCGCAGCTGTTTTCGGGTTTCCGCTTTAGCAACAAGGATCAGGACCGCCCCAGCGCCAGCCCGTATCTGAATGGCGTGGCGCAAATCAACGTGGCCTGGGACTTTTTTCATCGCTGGAGCGATATCGCGCCGATGGTCCGGTTCCGCGCCGCCACACGCAACCTGGCGCAGAGCAACTGGGTGACGGGCAACAACAACCAGATCGCCTTCAGTCGCGGTGGCGTGGGTTTTGTGGCGCTGAACAACACCAGCACGGCATGGAGCAGAACCTTCTACACCGGCCTGCCGCGCGGCACCTATTGCAATATCGTGCATGGCCTTAAAAACACTGCGGGCACCGCCTGCGCCAGCGACACGGTCAGTGTGGACGCCAGCGGCAACGCCACCGTCACGGTGGTGGCGGACGGCGGCAGCATGGTACCAGCGGTGGCCATTTACACCGGCCAGATGCTGGCGCAATAAGGCCGACGGGCCAGCACCTGCTGCTGGCCCGCCCGCCATATGCTGCATCAAGCGCGTAACGGAAAGCGTGCGCCGCCCGAGATCAGTTGCTGCGCCATCGGCCGCTCGATAAAACGTTGCGGAAAGATCGGCGCGGGCATGCTGGCTTGTTGCAGGCGCGCGAGGTGCGCATCGCTCAGCTCAATCGCCAACGCCGCAAAATTCTCCTCTGCCTGCGCCAGCGTGCGCGCGCCCATCACTGGCGCGACCACCGCGTCGTGCTGGAAGGTCCATGCCAGCGCAACCTGCGACGGCGTGACCGCCAGCTCGCGCGCCACTTGCACCACCACATCGGCAATCGCCAACGCATGCGCTGACATATGCCCGGTGGAGGCGATCACGCCCTGACGGGTTTTCGAAACATCGGCCTCGTTGCTGTCCAGCAGATCGGCTGAACTGTATTTGCCCGACAGCATGCCGCCCGCCAACGGCGACCACGGCATCACGCCCAAGCCCAATTCCCGGGCCATCGGCATCAGCTCGTGCTCCACGCTGCGTTCCAGCAGGTTGTATTCGATCTGCAGCGACACCAGCGGCGCCCAGCCACGCAAATCGGCCAGTGTTTGTAGCTGCGCCACTTTCCAGGCGGGCGTATTGCTGATGCCCAGATAAAGCACCTTGCCGGCGCGCACCAGATCGTCCAGTCCGCGCATCACTTCATCGGCCGAAGTGGTGAAATCCCAAGCATGCAAATGCAGCAATTCGATGCGGTCCGTATCGAGCTGGCGCAGGCTGGCTTCGACCGAATTGACCAGGTTCATACGATGGTTGCCGCCCGAGTTGGGGTCGCCAGGATGGCGCGCCATGGTGAACTTGGTGGAGATGATCAGGCGTTCGCGCTGAGGCTTGATCAGACGGCCCAGAATCTGCTCGGACGAGCCATTGGTGTAATTGACGGCGGTGTCGATCAGATTGCCGCCTCGGCTGACATAGGCATCAAAAATCCGCGCGGCCTCGCTGGCCTGGGCGCCCCAGCCCCAGTCGGAACCAAAGGTCATTGTGCCCAAGGCCAGCGGCGACACGCGCATGCCTGATCGTCCTAACAAGCGATAATGGTCGAGTGCGATCGGTGGTGACATTGTGTATGCTCCTGCGTTGCGAAAGGTGTGTTAAAGCCTGAGCAAGTCTAATAGGCCGCTCGCGCAGGGCGTAGCCAGATACGCCGACGTTATTGCACGATTATCCGGTATAGAATGAAAAGAGGAGACAGCACGGGATGGATGCCTGCGCCAGACTGGTTAACATCATGGGTCGACATCTGCCGCAAGACGGCACGTGCAGCACGGCGGTGCCGGGGCTGTCGCTGGTGCGCGCCAGCAGCCCCACCTTGCCGATGCCGGTGGTGTACGAACCGACGCTGTGTCTGATTGCGCAGGGGCGCAAACGCGTGCTGTTTGGCGACCAGGCATTTATCTATGATGCCAGTCGCTACCTGGTGGCCTCGGTCGGCGTGCCGCTGGTGGGCACGGTGATCGAAGCCAGCGCGGAGCAACCGTATCTGTGCGTGGTCATCGACCTGAACATGACGCGCCTGAGCGAGCTGGCGCTGCGCTTTGCCCACCCGCCCGCGCAGAACAGCCCCGAAGCCGCCGTCGCATTTGGCGCAACGCCGCCCGAACTGCTGGACGCCGTCACCCGGCTGGCCGCGCTGCTGGACCAGCCCAACGATATCGAAGCGCTGGCCCCGCTGATCGAAAGCGAAATCCTGTACCGCCTGCTGATGGCGCCGGGCCATAGCGCGATCCGCCAGATGGCCACCGCCGATAGCCGCCTGCGCCAGATCGGCAAGGCCATCAGCTGGCTGCGCGCGCATTATCGCGAGCCGTGCCGTATCGAGCAGATGGCGGATATTGCGGGCATGAGCCGCTCCACCTTTCATCTGCACTTCAAGGCCGTTACCGGCATCAGTCCGCTGGAATTTCGCGGGCATCTGCGCTTGCAGGAAGCGCGCCGCCTGATGGTGGCGCAAGCGCTGAATGCGGCCGAAGCGGGCTTTGCGGTGGGCTACGAAAGCGCATCGCAATTCAGCCGCGATTACGTCCAGCTGTTTGGCGCGCCGCCCGCGCAGGACGCGCAACGGATGCGAGATGCGCCTGCGGGTTTGATGCGGACGGCGGTGGCGCTGGCGCCGGCCGTGCCAGGGATATAAGCGCCGAACCACGGGCGCGCCCCGGCGCATACGGGCTTTTTCAACCGGCCGCGCCGCACCGGCTGTCTCCCTGACACCGTCCGCGCGCAAGCGCCACCTATGCTGGTTTTTTATCGCGATGGCGTGCGCGAGCCGAGCCAGCGACGGCATGAGCGGCGAACGGCGTCTGGTCACCAAGAGAGGTATCCGCCCATGTTCTTTTCCGCGATCCCGGCAGCGCCCTCCAGCCGCGCCACGGCACGTCAACTTTCACCCCACGGCGCGGCAACAACCCGCCGTGCAGCACGGGCGTTGCTGGCCATTGCCACGCTGGCAGCAATGACATCGGCCCGCGCCGGTAACCAGGATGGCGACACGGTCGGCTGCGCGGCGGGCCAGCCCTGCATCAGCAACCATTACATGCGCGGCACCGACCTCGTCATCGAATGGAGCGCCGACCAGAGCTGGAGCAAATACCACATCCGCTGGCAACGCCTGGGCCAACCGGTGCATACCGCAGATGGGTCGGGCGGCGACGGCGGCCGCTTTACCATCCACCACGCCAACGCGGGTGCGACCTATACGTTTGCGGTGTCGGGCTGCGTTAAACATTACGTGGGCAAGGACCGCTGCTCGCCGTGGGAGTCGCAGCAGTTTGTGGCGCGGTGAGCGCATCACGTCGCAATGATGTATTTGCATGAAACTGGTCCGCGCTATTCGCGGCTATTTGTTGTGTTTTTACCGCAGCGTATAGCGGCGCGATGCACTTGCGCGTCGCGCCGGCTCGACGCTCGCTATCATGGCCCATCTTTTTTTGATGGCCGTTTGAATAAACATGCAAAAACAAGTGTCATTTTCGGCTCCCATGTCGTTTGGAATGGCGTGGCTGGCCATGTGGCGGAGCACGGGGTGGTTTCTGCTTATTGGTAATTTATTGCTGTTTTTTGTTTTCATCCGGTCCGGTTACAAAGCAGGTTTGCCTGTGCTGGGCAATATATACTCGGCCCTTTTGCTGCCGTTGTTTTTACAAGCCGCCATTATTTTTTCTCTCGCATGGTCGCGTTGGTATAACCCGCAGGAAAAGGGGCCTTTCGCGTACACGGTGTCGGATTACGGCATTAAAAAAGCCGGCCCCGGTTTCGCGCACGAATATAAATGGTCTGAATTTCGCAAGGTAAAAGAATCCAGGCGCTTTATCTTTTTGCACTCTGGACAATTTGACGTTCTGGTATTTCCAATACGCCTGTTAAGCATGCAAGGGCAACTTGAAGCGGTACGCTCGCTGATAGGCACCCATACCGCAAAGACTGGCGGGCGCGATCAACAATCTGTGATCGAAACGCCGGTTGATCCAGTAGATGGGATCATGCCGGGAGAAATTAAATTCAGAGTAAATACACCGGTAAGCGTTCATCTGCGCGGACTTTTGGAAATCTCATATAAAAAACCATCGTTTTTTTTCGCATTGTTTGGCTTTCCCGCTTTTGTGTATCACGACCTCGTGAGCAGCGGGGCGCATTGGACCGCTGGCGCATGGGTGTTATTCATCGCGACGTTTTTTATTGGTCCGGCGATGCTGGCGGGCGGATTATTTTTTACTCGCCAGAAAAATCCCCTGATCAATACGTGTGATTACACCATGAGCGAAACCGGGCTACGGTATAAAAAAGCTGAATTTGCGCGAGAAATGTTCTGGAGCGAATTTTCTCGGGTGACTGAATCGCGCCGCTTTATCCTGGTGCACTCGCGTATCTTTACGATTTTTTTCCCTAAAGACCAGCTGGAGGCGGCGGGCGTACTCGGCCAGGTGAAGGCATTTTTGCAAAGCAGCGTTAAGCGCTGAGATTCGCAATCCTTGCGTGGATCCGACAATGGCTATGTGGCGAACACCGGTGACTTGGGCGATTTGCAGTAGTTACTCGCGATAGTGCCCATGCCCCGCAGAAAATAAAAAAGCCCTCGAATCATTCGAGGGCTTTTTTAACTAATTCTGCTGGCGGAGAGAGGGGGATTCGAACCATGGCAAGAACGAGCATGACTGGCTGATTTTAAGGAATAGGGAATGGATAAAAACCTCCAATTTTGGCGTTGGCAATAGTTTTCCTATCTACGGCGCAAATCAAAGCAAAATATGTTCGGAGTAAGCATGAAGCTCTTTTTCGGCTGAGAAACGAGTAGCAATAGGTAGAACTGCCACCGTTGTTTAGCCCTGTGCGATGTAAAGGTGTGAGTGGAAACGAGTACCGCACGTCAGACGGCGCCGGGCTTGGCAAACGCAGCAGTCTCCCTGACGCGACCGTTAAGGTGCTGCGCGGGGCTCAAGCAGTATTCCAGCTATCGCTGCGTGCCGCATCTTTGCAATCAGATTGGCGAACTCGATTTGCCGACTGGCGTGTGATCACCAAACAACGTGCATCGTCAGCCAGGCTACTCACAAGTGATACTGCCAGCTTTGAGCAGCAGTGAGGCGTTGCATCTGGGAGTCGACGGCACGGGATGGAAGATATTGGTAGGTAGATAGAAGGCGCGGAGGGTGGAGATTCAAAGCGGCGCGCATGATGAAAAGTGCACTTGCCCTGGATCCGAACAGGGGCCGGGTATGCACGGCGCTGATAGCGCCAAAGTGTCGGAACAGGCTCGCCTCCGGGCCCGGCCCGTATTGCATAAATCCAGCACTGGATTGGCGGAATTTTTGTCAAATTTGATTTATGCAACAGGGCCCGTAATAACAGTAGTGACGTCTAAACTTCAAAAAATCTCTTTTCAGTAAATTGCTCGCGCGGCGCGAATTACGGCAATCGGACACCAATATTTCTGTTATTTAACAAAATTGATAGTGGTATATATTAATTCCCTTGAACCCATTCTGCTACACGTAATGCAATTTCCTGCGGAATTCTTCCAGAAATTCGGCTGGCTACGCTAAATCGTTTGTCATCTTGAATGCTATATTTTTTAAAGAAGCGCTCTAGCAAAGCTTTGCCGTGAATGCGTCGCGAGATTGCGAAAACACGCTGCTCCACTGTTCCATGAGGCAAGTCGAAAGCCTCGATGCGTTGCTTCCAAGACGAGTAATCAGCAATGTCTGCAGCGCTGAGTCCCTTGAAAGGACCTGCGAAAAGAAGGTCTTCGAAATCCGCTCGGGTATCAACCTTCGTACCAAAACCATCACCTATTTTTGGCTTCCCTAATGAGTGCAATAGGGCGTTAGCTGCCGCGTGCGCGACAAGGATATCGCAGTGACAAAAAATCTCAACCATTACCTCTTCAGCAGGGCGGCGGCCGTCTCCTCTAGTCTTGGAATTGACCCGCTCCTGCTCCCAAGCTACCGCGTCAATTAAATAGTTCTCCAGCTCCCATCGAAGGGTGTAGTAAATGTTCGGATTTTTGTTCATATTTTCAGACAAAAATAATGAATCATCCGGCGTACATGAAAGTGCCGAGTCCTCGACTGCGTCACGGTCAACAAGCCCGTATGCCTGAATTCCGGCAGCTCGCTGATAGAGGACATTCCGCTCCACTCCGTTGCATCCCGGCAGAGGAACTGGTCCAGTCTCAGCCAGCTTGAAAACCGCTTTATCCGCTATACCAGAAAACCAGTAATTCTTGTAAACGCCAAGGTCATCTTGGCCCTCCACAAAAATCTCGACCCGGTTAGCATACCGGCTCCGAATTTGGGACGTTGAAAGGCCTCGACCACGTATGCTAGCCATCAATGCCCCCCCTCAAAGCTACGTTTCAGAAAAGCTACCTCTTGCTGAATTTTCTGAGCTCGTTCTTCTTCTTCCGGACTCTCCAAGATTGCGGCAGATTTCCTTAGGCCCGGCTCATCAATTTCTATGGCGAGAGAATCGATTATCTCCATGGCGTGGCTTGCGAGATAGACAGACAAGCCATCGTTTCGACGAAGCATTTCTTTCAACCTAAGTGAAATTCGAGAGCGCCACTGGGTGTGCAAGTGGGCATCAACTTCATCGACAATGAGTATCGTATTTCGAGTCATGTGCGCACCGACCCGAAGAAAAATTTGCATCAACGATTTTTCGCCGCTACTCAGCTGGTCAAGTCGGTAAGGCTGGGACCCCTGCGTCCTGACCCTTGCAACGAGCTCGTTACGATTGGGAATTCCCATAAGCTCTTTTTCGGAGTCAGCAAACATGAATTCGTTAACGAATTCCAGAGCTGCATCGTACCTACCGTCGTCGAGCCAAAGCATCCAAACAAGAAGATTATCTAATGACTCTGTCCAGCGACGACCCTCCTGTCGGAAAACATGTAGGGGGCGATAGTTCCAATCTGCAGGGGGTTCGATAGCGCGATGCTCAGTCGACGGGAGCTTCACAATGTCGCGATAGGCTGGGAAATAAATCATCGTCGGCGCTGATAACGGAGAACTGGCGAAAGCTTCCACATTGTCGCCAACGCTATCTGCAATCCAGGAGACAAATTCCTTAGACCAATTATCGGCCATGCCAGCCCAAAGGTAGTCAGCGCTGCCTCGCCTAATCACGCCTACGTTATGCCAGCTGTCTGCGCGGACTTCGAGTAACATATCTTTAGACCATGGCTTGAACCACACCTCGGAATCCGCCTTACCACCAAAAATAGAGAAAACGACAGTGTGCGAAACTCCCTCGCTGGCGTACGACGCGCGAAAGTCCAGTTGGGCCCGTCCATTCCCTGCATCTAATGGTTCGAAACCGAAACTAGTTGCAGCACGCTCGGGATGATTTCCTAAAACCCCCATCAGAGCAGCCATGGTCTCGAGAATATGGGTCTTACCTTTCCCGTTCCCGCTCAAAAACAAAAAATAATTACTTGGTTCGCCGGGTTCGTCTCTAAAGTCAAAGTATTCAACTCTGTCCTGAAATGGCCCAATTCGCTCTAGTGTTAGGCAAAGCGGCACAAACTCAGTCAAAATAAACGAATTGTCCATGACTACCTTCTTAAGAACGACGGCCAGAAATAATAGATTTAATATCAGAGTTATCTACAAAAGCGCATTGAACACGCCGCACTTCTTCCCCAACGATTTTAACAAGTGCATCGCCCTGTCCAAGCAAAAGTTCCGCCCCCGAATCATCTAAAATAATCCTAGACTCCGAAGCTTTTTGCACACTCAATGCCACCCGACTCGGAACGTTAGTCCTAAGCAGACCACTCAGTGTTACGCTATCTGGGCGTTGTGTCGCCAGTACCAAGTGGATACCGCTGGCCCGTCCTTTTTGGGCAAGGCGAACTAAAGGGACCTCCGCCTCGGGGAACTGCATAATCAAATCAGCAAGTTCCTCGATAAATACCACATGATAGGGCGGCGCATCAGTCCGTCGCTTTCTCCATTCTTGTAGATTTTTAAAGCCCAGTTCCGCTAACTTCGCCTCACGCTCCCCCATATCATTCACGATTTCGTCGAGATGAGATTTGGCGACAGCCATGTCGGTAATCGGACTCTCATCAGTTAAATGGGCCAACCCTTTATAAACGGCGAACTCAACTTGCTTCGGGTCAATTAAAGACAGTTTAAGCTTATCCGTCCCACTCTTAACAAGTAGAGAACCCAAAATGGCATGAAGGGTTACGCTCTTTCCACTATTAGTAGTTCCGGCCACCAAGAGATGAGGAGCTTGGGTCAAATCAAACTTTACTGCGGCGCCTAACGGGTCCATTCCAAGGCAAACTCCCAAATGAGCGTCCGGCTCATCCGGTACCTGTGAAACAATCTGACCCCACGTGACAGTATGCCAAGCGTCTTTCGGTTTAGGAATGTGAGCGGTAACCGTCCTCGGTGTGCCAGGTAATGAAAAGGATATTGGCCCCGTCCCCAAAATTAAAGCTAGATTTTCGTTTGCTTTTTGAAGAGTGCGCAACTGCGTCGCATCTGCAAGGACCAAATCAACGCTCTGCAATCGTGGGCCCACCGTGCTTTTTGCAATCTGGGCAGCTATCCCCAACTCGGCTAAAGCACCCATTAGCGGACCACTCAAGTCGGTCTCGACTGCATCTGGAACTTGCACCCGACTCAGCAATTCTTGATAGAGAAACTCGTAGAAATTGTGAGTTTCCCGCCAACCTTTCCGAATCTCTGCCAAGCCCCTACGGATATGGCGCTGAAGCAGACGACCGAATTCGTCATGTGCTGCATCAAAGAGGTCCAAATTATGGTAGACGGAGAGTACCGCCCGGTAGGAGTCCTCGTAATTCACCTCTGGCTCCTTCCCAAGCAGCTGTTCCCAAGCGTATTCGCCGCCACGCGGGCGATAATCGTCATAGTCTTCAGATGGGGGTTCTGCGCGCGCAAATGATAATGCCAATGCTAAACGGAGAGCCTTCCATTTCGGCTCTCGCTCCTCAGCTAACAGGCCTTTTCTCAAAATCTTCCGGACAAGCAACTCATCTTCTTCGCTTATATATACTTTACTCATTGAACCTCTCCAACTCCCGAGTGCATCGCAACTCCCGGCGCCACGGTAGTAGAGTCGCCTTTGGGGTTACTCAGGCAGAACTCGCCAGCAATGAATGGCTTGAGCAAAGCATACTTCGAAGCATCTAATTCGGAATCAGTTGGCAAAACAATTACCTGCTCAGCAGCGGACGGATAAAATTTAGTAATCAATAGTTTCTGATGTCCAGCGTCAATACGCGCCAAGGGAGTATCAATCACGACGGGGCAAGGCATTCCTGCAACATCTTTCAACGCCCAGAGGAACGATTGCGCCGCAAGCTGCTTCATACCAGCCGATATGTTCCCCATTCCGACAAGTTTTGCATCCGAATCGAGATAATTTATTTTGTAGTCTTCATCAAAAACAATATTACGAATCAATGAATTTGAGTCCATTAATACTTGAAAATGCTCATTCATCTTCTGTTGAATTTGTGTCTGATGCGCCTGCTTCAGCGCGCTTCTGTACAGTCTTATCCCGTTCAGCGCTTTTTCCGCAATTTCGACCCCAATCTGATTCCTTGTTGCCTCGCTCACTTTTCGCTCTTGAACGTTGACATCAATCTTCAATTTTTCGATTAAACGACCGGCTGGATTCAGGCTCTCTTTCAGAAAGCCAATTCGTTCTCGAATTTTATCGGACTGGCCAGTTAAATCGGCGATTTCCTCACGTCTCGCTAATTGACGTTCGCGTTCAACTTCTGGGAGCGAACTTAAATCCTCCAACTGCGCCGAAAGTGATAACTCGTCTCTAGAAATCTTGATAATGTCCCGCAGCTGGGATGTGTACGTCTCGCGCACGACACCGTTTGTGGTAAACGGACGCAAAATGGCCTCAATTTTTCTTGCCCGATCAACACCAAGTCGCCACGCATCCTTCTCATTTGATGCACTGGCCAGCTCAATTTCGGCTTCGATTAGCAATTCCGCCTTTTGTTTCAGAAACCTTGTTTGTGATTCACTTAAAACTGGTTTAGGAAACTGTGGCTCATCAAACAATCTCGCTGGCAACCGAGAAATAATAGCGCGCAACTCCTCAACTAGTTCGGCCTTGCCCTGCGAACTATCTTTTACCTTAGAAATCGTAGCGGCAAGAAGTTTGGGATGGCAGACTAGCGGCGCGACGGCAGGAAATGAGTCGATAAACAGTGACGTTTTAATTTCCAAGTCGCTTTTCTTCTCTGCGATTTGTGCCCTAACAATGCTTTCGCTCTGTTCATTCATTGAGGCGCGCGATGTATTCAAGCGTTTGTCAAGTTCCTTAATTCGGCGCTTGAGCTCTATATCATCCCGTTCGAAGTTGTCAATTTCGAGCTCGATTTGCGAACGTTTCGACCGTTCTACTTCGTATTGCCCACGTAGCTCCTCTAAGCGCAATTGTTCCTGCTTAGCGTCGCTGTCTCGGCGAAGCTTCTGTAGCACTCGGCTTAGATAACTATCGGCGGTATTAATAGAGGTAATATCCAGAAGGCGCTCAACTTGTTCTAACACTGCTTCCGAATTACTCTCAGCAATCTTCTGTACTTGCTCAGCATCGTAGATGAAAAATGGAACTAGCGACCTTGGAAGTCTTCTATTCAAAAACTCCTGCCTTTGCTCGGCCTCATCAAGGACATCCTGATCCGTTGCAAAGCTAGGTTTGACAGACAATGTCTCGACAATTGCGGAGGTTCCATCTAAGACCCAAGACCTGACTGCCGTGACGGTCCCTTTCGACTCTTGCCACGTGACGGAAATACTGCACTCTGCTTCCCCGGCGGCCAAGGCTTTTCGGTTGAATACCCCTTCCCATTCCGCACCGCGCCCAAGCATATATTCGCGAGGCGAATATAACTTTCCTCTGGACACAGTACGCAGCTCGGTATCGCCACTACCGACAAAAAATAGAATTAATGAATTAATGAAACTGGTTTTGCCAAAGCCATTCCGACCGTGGATCAAGATTACGTTTTTCCCCGCCGCATTGGCATCAGGAAAATCAAAAACACCTTCACGATAAGAAAATAAATTCTTTATTGTAATATTTTTAAAAATCATGGGGCAGCCTGTTCCACCTGCTTAGCAGCCAAAATCAACGTTTTTTCAAGGTCGCGTTCTAAGCCCGTCTTTGCACCATATATTTCTAACGAGGACCACTTATTCTTTGTGAGATGCAAGATGGCGTGTAACAGCTCGGCAGGCACATCTGCTTCCAGCGCAGCCGTTTCTAGGAAATCGGCAGCTGCCGCTTTTACAGCCTCCTCGGGATGCTCCAAGTAATCAGCAGTTAATGTGCGACCGAAGGCTTTGGCGAGATCAACTACTTCCGCTTTTGTATAATCGAATTCGGTGTTCCAAATGCGCTGTATATTAGTTAATTCTTCAGCGGATATCAGCTCCCAACCCGCCTGTTTTTCCGTCTCCAAGAGTTCACGCAGAATCTTTTTACGGGCCTCGCTGGTGAAAGGCCCCGTGCCTGGAGTTCCGTCTCGTTTGACTGAACTGCGCATCCCTTCGGCATCACGGTACTCAATTAGACTTGCTCTGAAAATGTTTAGAGGTTTCATCCATTCTTCACCCGTGGCGATGAAGCCCTCCATAGACTTGTCTTGCCTAACTACCGTGCAAGTCCAGCAACCAAAACGGCTTCCACCACAAGACGGTGTATTTAAATCGAAGACCACAGGGCATTCGCCACCGTTGGCTTGACGATACAACTGAATGATTTTGTCGTGGCTGCCCCCCCAGGCGGGCGGGTTGGAGTAAAGATATTCCCACACCTCATCTGTAGTCCACGACACGATGGGCTTAAAAACCATTGCATCAGGTATCTCATGGTGTGGGTTTAAGTTCCGTTCGCTGTTAGTAAACGACTGAATCGACTGAGCGCGCAACGAGCTTTCATCCATGCGTGACCCAAGCAATAAAATTACGCTCCCGCTCTTCGCGACAATATTATCAATCGCGCGTCGCGATGGCTTAATCTTCATATTACTGGTACACCATCTGAACCATCGGCTCGGCGGTGGATAGCCCTTTCCAATCAACTTAGCCCAGAACCCTTCATCGATGTCCGGAAATACTAATTGGGTTTGTACATTAAGATTTCGCGCCCGAGCAGAAGTTTCGATGCGCTTCATCGCGTCCATCACATATTCGGATACGATGGGAGCCTCCACCCTCGTATCACTGGATAGCACATACACAGGCTTCTTCGCAGCTGGACCGAGTTCAAGCAACAGCTCCATGACGAGTTGGAGGACAAGAGTAGAATCTTTCCCCCCTGAATAGGCCACAACCCAAGGCCGGTTGTCGGCTTCATATTGCTCACGAAGCAATTGTTTGGTTTCGTCAATGTTGTTCATAGTTCTCTCAATTCCCGCACGGCGGAAACGCCAGAATGCTTGCTTATGCCATTAATTTTAGAACGGTTTTCTATTGTACCGTGCCAACTCTTTGTCAATTACTTTTCCTGCAATCCGCCCTGTTCCGATGGCAAGACGTCTACAGGTACCAAAGGACCCAACTGCGACCATTTGTGATTCAAGCAGCCCTTGGGACCAATTTTGCCGAGGCTAGGCTCTATGTGAGTGCGACCGAGTGCTTTCATGCATTGCAGAAAAAGCGAAATTCGTCCCACGCGACATTTTGTTCGTGATGCCGCTGGAGGTTTCCTCCACATCAATGTCCGCAAGCAGGCGTAGAAGTCGTTTATGGGGCATCCCCGCGCACTAATTTTCCGCGTAACTGCCGCTAGCCTCCAATTCCAATCTGCCATGTTGTTGATTTGCAATATTTTTTATGATGACCACTGCCTTCGCTTACTATGAGCAGAGGACGCCACATAATCCCCTTCATGCCATTAATATATTATATATGCGATTTTTCTATGATTTCTGGGCAAATTGCTGTGCTGCTTGGATTGGAAGAGCTGTCAACTTTCTTGGAAAGTAATGCTAATTCGTAATGTCGCATGAAGTGCAATGAACGTCAGCCGGCTGAAAACTAGGCCACTATGCGCTTTAGGGGCATGCGGCAGCAAGCGATCAAAGCTGTGGGGATAAGACAAACAGTGGCTAGCGTGGCTGCGACTCGCCGGAGTGTGACGACCGTTTTCGCTCTCATCCCGAATTTGCCGATGGCGGCTAGAAGACGTTGCTGGCAAAGCCCATTCCAAGCCATCCGGCAAAGCCCAGCGTTCAGAAGCAGGAGTTGCAGCGGAATGCTAGCGGTGAAATACGATACTTGCGGTAACGATACCAGCGGTAATTCAAGTTTGAATTGCTTGTGGACATTGTCGCTGGTACACGAGGTTATCAACTGCCGGTTCGGCAAATCGCTAGTCGCTTTTCCCGGGCTTTTTGCAAGGTGATTTCGGGGCAAGGGGCTGAAGGCCAGCGAGTTTCCTCGTTGTCGGCCCGGCGAAACTGAACCTCCAGCTACGCGGGTCGCGGGGGGGCTTGGAGGTACGGGCCGTCACCGCCAGACGGCTTGCACATCCTATCGCGCAGCTTGCCGTTCTTGATGCATGCATCAGCAGCAGAGTGATGTTTTTGGCATGATCCACTCCCCGTCAGTGCCATAAACAGCACTGCAGACGGCGTAGCCGAAATTTAAAGGGTAGATGACCGGCAAAAGACGGCTAGCGCCACTGAAACTACCCCAATAAACTGGATGGCGTAACACCGAGGGCTCGTCCGGGGTGCTAAAACAAAAAAACCGCTTAAGATGAACATTCTTAAGCGGTTATTTACTATGTCTTGCGCTATTCAAAACGATATTCTTGGCGGAGAGAGGGGGATTCGAACCCCCGATAGGCTATTAACCTATACACGCTTTCCAGGCGTGCGACTTAAACCACTCATCCATCTCTCCGCGGAAGAGGCCGCACTATACGTCATCCCTTAAAAATTGCCAAGCGCTTTTGCAGAAGGGGTGGGGCGGGCGCGATTTTCGATAGATATACGGGCCAACGGGATGATGCGTTCGGTTGCAAGGGCGGCAGGCGGGTCGAACCGGTGAGGCCCGCTGCATCACAACGCCCTTCGTTCGATTATCAACAAACAGGAAATTAATTGTTGCCGCGCAGCAAACAGCCCAGCAATGGTGCGAAAAACCTTGCGTGTAGGCCATTCTGCGACGCAGCAATCAACGTTTCCAGGTATATGAAGCCGTCCTTATGCGGCGTTAGTATGCGCAGGCGCGATCGGGATGCGGTCGATTATTGCCTGTGCATTAGCAATAACCGCTGACATGCCTGACGACGCTCTGCCTGAAGCGACCCAAGCGCGACGCCGATCCAACCGCCACCATGGACAGTGGCTGGCCCGCCGCGTTTTATGCAGATTTCCCGTGCCGGGCTGGCCCTTGCGCCGCCCAGTTTTTGCAAGTTGCGTTGTGGAGTTTTCTGCATGTACCCATCTGCCACTAACCCGAAGTTTGGCAAGGCGCTGGCCGTCCTGACTTCGCTGTTCTTTATGTGGGGTTTGATTACCTCGCTGAATGACATTCTTATTCCGCATCTGAAAGCGCTGTTTTCGCTGAGCTATCTGCAAGCCGCGCTGATCCAGTTCTGTTTTTTTACGGCTTACTTTGTGGTGTCTTTTCCGGCGGGTGCGTTAATCCGCAAGATTGGCTACAAGCGCGGCATTATCGTGGGCCTGGTGACGGCGGGGGTGGGTTGTGCGCTGTTTTATCCGGCGGCGGGCGCGCAATCGTATGCGTTCTTTCTGGGTGCATTGTTTATTCTGGCCAGCGGCATTGCGTTTTTGCAGGTGGCGGCCAACCCGTACGTGCTGGCCCTGGGCAAGCCCGAAACCGCATCCAGCCGGCTTAATCTAACCCAGGCGTTCAACTCGCTGGGCGCCACCTTGGGCCCGTTGCTGGGCGCAACCGTCATTCTGGGTATTGCCGGCAGCCAGGCCAATTCGGCCAGCAATGCCGCCGCGCAAGCGTCTGCGGTGCAAACGCCGTATCTGGTGTTGACGGGCATTTTGCTGGCGCTGGCCGCCGCCATCTGGCTGATCCGTTTGCCGGTGATTGAAGAAGCGGTCAAGCCGGTCAGCAAGGCCGCGAGCAAATCCAGCGCCAAAAAAGGCGGCGTGTGGGCGTATCGCCATCTGATCCTGGGCGCGATTGGCATCTTTGCTTATGTGGGCGCGGAAGTGGGCATCGGCAGTTTTCTGGTTAGCCTGATGGGCCAGCCGCAAATTGCAGGTCTGACCCCGGAAGCGGCCGGTCGTTATCTGTCGATTTATTGGGGCGCGGCCATGGTCGGCCGCTTTATCGGTAGCGCGCTGATGACCAAAATCAAACCGGCACGTTTGTTGGCGTTTAATGCGCTGATGAATGTGGTGCTGATTGCGCTGGCAATGGCGTGCAGCGGTCATATCGCGATGTGGGCGCTGATTGCGGTGGGCTTCTTTAATTCGATCATGTTCCCGACCATCTTCTCGCTGGCGCTGGAAGGCCTGGGCGAACATACCTCCGAAGGCTCGGGCATCCTCAGCATGGCCATTGTGGGCGGCGCGCTGGTGCCGGTGCTGCAGGCGTTCCTGGCGGACCACATGAACATCCTGGCGTCGTTCGCGATTCCGCTGGTTTGCTATCTGTATATCGTGCACTTTGGCGTACGCGGCCATCGCGTGGATGCGGATGCCGCTGCAGCGGCGGCGAAAGCGGGCAGCCCGGTGGGCGCTGCGGCCGCCACGCGTTAATCTGCGGTCGTCAAGCAACACCCCAAGGCCCGGAAGGCATCAGCGTTCCGGGCCTTGTTGCGTTTAGCGGCGCAAGCGCAAGGCCATGCTGTTGAATACGCCATCGCGCAGCAGCAGCGCATGGGCCAGCCCCGCACACAAATGGACCAGGATCACCCAGAAAAACACCCGTCCCAGCACGCCGTGGGCGTGGCGCAGCAAGGCATAACGAACCACATCGGGTGCCATCAGCGCGGGCACATGCCAACCGCCGATGCCGGGCAAGGGGTAGCCCGCCGCCGACAGCATGGCCCAGCCGATCAGCGGCATCGCCAGCATCAGGCCGTACAACAGCCAGTGCGACAGATGCGCCAGGCCGCGTTGCCAGCCGGGCATGTTGGACGGCAACGCCGGTGCGCCCCGCGTCAGGCGGATAGCCAGGCGCAGCAGCACCAACAGCAACAACAGCATGCCGAGCGTCTTGTGCGTATCCAGCAGCAGCGGCCGCCATATCGATACGGTGGTGACCAGGCCGCTGCCCAGCAGCAGCATCACAAAAATCGCAGGCGCCATCAGCCAGTGCAGCACGCGCGCGGGCAAGGAAAATCGCATCGGTCGGGTGGATGGGGTCATGGGTTCACCTTGCGGGCAGCGGGCGTCTGCGCTGCCGCTTCTTCGTGGGTACGCAGATTAAACGAGCGCGAATAAGCACCCTGGCGTGCGGCCAGCAGTGGGTCGTCCGACAGCGCGACACCGTGCGGCAGGATGGTCGGATCAAAGTTGATGTCGCGGCAGGGGCCGTCGGCCTGTGGCGCGCTGTTTTGCAGGGTGAGCGTGCCGGCGTCGACAGTGGGGCGGTCGGCGGGCCAGGCGCGGGTGGCGTCGTTGGTGGGGTCGCCCGGTGCGGCCAGAGTCAGAATCAGATGCCAGCGCAGCGGGCCTTGTTGCAGTTGCTGTTGCAGATCATGGCTCAGGAAATCGGGATCAGTCGGAGCCGGTTTGCCCAATGCGGCATACGGTTGCTCCGGCTGCATGGCCCAGCGCACGGCATGCTTCTCGCCATGCGCGTCGATCAGTTCAAACGCGTTGATGCTGTAATACGTGCCGTTGCCCAAGCCGGTTGAGGGCGGATGGCTTTTGCCCCACGCCAGCGCGGCGGCGGACTCGGGATGCGCGGCGTAGAAGGCTTTGACCCTGGCCGGATCGGGCTTGCCGGTGGCGGGGTCGGGCCGGGTGGCGATCAGCTGCTGGTAAAACGCTTGCGGCGTGTTGACGGTAAACAGCGCCGCGTTGTTCATGCCCATGCGCCATTGTTCGCCGCCCGGTGAAGAAAATTGCAGCGCCATGCTGCGCACCGGCACGCTGCCATCGGCAATGCCGGGATTGCCACCGGGCACGGCAAAGCGGCCCACCACCGGCGTGCGCGTGGTGCCAAACACTGCGGCGGTCGACAAACTGCTGGCGCTGCCATTGCCTTCAAAATAACCGAGTACGCACACGCCTTTGGCGTGATTGCGGCGGTAGCCAGGGTGCTCGCCAAAGTTGGCATTAAACGTATTGATAATGCGGCGCGGGCTCAGCCGCTGCGGGCTAAACCAGCCCGCAGCAGCGCCATACGCGCCCAGCACGGCCAGCGCCGCCGCGCCTATCCATAAAGCGGGGCGCAGCACGGGCGCGTCGGGCGGCAGGTGCAATGCCTGGCGCAACGCGCGTAGAGGAGGAAGAGAAGTCGCCATCGGCCATCCAGTCGAAAAGCGCAGCCGCACCATGCGGCAGCTGTGCTCAGATTAATGGCGGCGCACGCACTGACTAATGACGGGTGAATGACAAAATTGTCATCAAGCGCTGGCGGGTCGGGTCGTATTGCTAACATGCGCTGGACGCACCCTACGCCACCCGCGTGGCTTGGGAAGGCGGCTTTGGGGGGTGGGTCGAGACCCACCTTATGTATTTTCAAAGCGGCGGGTTGGGGAAGACCAGGCTAAAGCGCGTCAGGCCGGCGGCGCTGTGTGCCTGCCATGCGCCGTGGTGCAGTTGCATGATGCTGCGCACGATGGACAGCCCCAGTCCATTCGACGTAGTCGATTGCGTGCGCGCCGCATCAATGCGGTAGAAGCGATCAAACACACGCTCCAGATGTTCGTCCGCAATCGTCGCACCGTGGTTTTCCACGGCCAGCGTTACGCTGTGCGCGCCATGCTCGGCCAGTACGCGGATCTCGCTGCCCACGTCGGCATGGGTTACCGCATTGGCCAGCAAATTACCCAGCGCGCGGCGCAGCAGGATCGGGTCGGCGGCGATCTGGCCCTCGCCATGCACGCTGATACGCAACTGGCGTTCTTCGGCCGGCCCCTCAAAATATTCGGCTACGCGCGCCAGTTCTTCGGCGATGGGCAAGGGCTGGATTTCCGCTGCCATCTGCGCATGTTCGGAGCGCGCCAGAAACAGCATGTTGTCGGACATGCGGATCAGCCGCTCCAGCTCTTCCACATTCGACGCCAGCAGCGTCTCGTATTCTTCCACGCTACGTGGCCGGCCCAGCGCCACCTGCGTTTGCCCCAGCAGATTGTTGACCGGCGTGCGCAAGTCATGCGCCAGATCGGCCGAAATCTGCCGCAGTTGCATAAAGCCGTCGGCCAGCCGCGCCAGCATCTCGTTAAACGCGGTAATCAGCGGCAGCAACTCACGCGGGGCGTCGCGGCCATCCAGCCGACCATCCAGCCGCGCAATGCTGACGGTGTCGGCATGCGCCGCCAGTTGCCGCAGCGGCAGCAGGCCGCGGCGCAATAAAAAATAGCCGACCAGCGCAAACAACAACGCGCCCGCCAGGGCCAGGGCAAAAATCCGTTCGCGATACAGCGCCAGCAAACGCGTGCGATCAAGCATGGTGCGCGCCGCGGTGATCTCGATTTCGCCCGCTGCGCCATCGGCCCGGGCGCGCGCGGTAACGGCGCTGACCGGAATATCGCTGGCGGTGCGGTAATGCGCCACCGAGCTCATCTGCACCGGCGTATCGGCCTGCACCGGGGTGGGTGCGGGGATATCGGCGTGATTGGGGTTGATCTCGATCAGCGGCGGCTGGCCCGGGTAGCGCAACAGCAGCATCGATTCGCGGTTGTTGAGCATATTGGCAAACAGCGTGGGTTTGCGGTGGATCAGCTCCAGCGTGTTGGTGTCTTTCAGCAATGCGCGAATCTGCTCCACGCGCGCCACCAGGGCCGCGTCGTCGCGCAAGCGCAATTGCACGGCCAGCACGTTATATAAGGCCGCGCCCACCAGGCCCATCACCACAAACGACAAACTGGCTAGCAGCAGCGCCAGGCGCAGGGTCAACGAATACGGCGTACGCGCTTTCAATCGATCACCTCGCAGCGATAGCCGATGCCGCGCACGCTATGGATCAGCCGGGGCGCGGGCACAAACGGCTCGTCCACCTTGGCGCGTAAACGGCGGATGGCGACATCGACCACATTGGTATCGCTATCAAAATTCATATCCCACACCTGCGAGGCAATCTGCGAACGCGACAGCACTTCGCCTTCGTGCTGCACCAGCAATTGCAGCAGGGCAAATTCCTTGTTGGTCAGCGTAATACGCGTGCCCGCGCGGGTAACGCGGCGCTTGAGCACATCAATCTGCAAATCGGCCACCTGCAAACGCTCGGCTTCGCGCATCGGGCCGCGGCGCAACAGGGTGCGGATGCGCGCCACCAGTTCGGCAAACGAAAACGGCTTGATCAGATAATCATCCGCGCCCATTTCCAGACCTTTGATGCGGTCGGCGATTTCGTCGCGCGCAGTTAAAAACAGCACGGGGATCTCGCTGTCTTCCCGCAACCGCGTCAGCACCTGCCAGCCGTCCAGCCCTGGCAACATCACATCCAGCACGATCAGGTCATACGCTTCTTCGCGCGCCTGATGCAGGCCGTCGATGCCGTTGCGCGCAAGGTCGACCACAAAGCCCGATTCCTGCAGACCTTTGCGCAGGTAATCCCCGGTTTTGGGTTCATCTTCGACAATCAGAATGCGCACAGCGGTCTCCGTGGGTTGGGCGGCGGGGCAGGTGTTTTGAGGGTTATGCGGGCGCTGGACGCTCAGTCTTGATGATCCGGGTCGGCCACATACACGCGAATGCTATTTGCATGATCGGCCGCGGGGAAGACATGCGCCAGCGTGAACTCGGGCTGCACGCCATCAAACTTCCATTCTTCATGCGCGCTGCCACTGACCAGCTCGACCACTTCGCCCTTCTGTACGTCAACGGACTGGCCGTTGTTCAGGTTGATCTGGCGCACGGGTTGGGTGGTGTTCTCGGCCACCGGGCTGCCATAAGCGAGGGGGCTGGCGTCGGTGTTGGCTGCCAGCGCGGCCAGACTGACGGTGCTCAGGCAGGCAGCAAATACGGTGGTGATCAGGCTTTTCATGATGGGTCTCCTTGCTGGATCGCGCCGCGTCGGATGGCGCGGCATGGCGTGCAATTTAGGCCCGCAGCGCGCAGCGCCGCATGACCGCTGCATGACAAAAATGTCATTTTTGTGAAGCTTCGCCACTTTTCGCGCCATCGCGTCATGGCAGCCCGCCCGTGAGCGATCGCGCCAGGGTCGGAGGTCATCCGGCACGCGCCGTGTCAGTGTCTGGCACGGGCCAGCCAAAACACGCCTACGCCGGGTTCGTTGGCGTACCGACAGCCTGCGCCGGAGCGCGGTGGCATGCTGCAGTCATGTTCAACGCACCCGGAGTACAACACCATGGCCACTGCAGCCTCCACCAGCAAAACCAGCCGTAAATCCACCACTCAGCGCGCCGCACCGGGCAGCAAGTCCGACGCCGCAACCAATCTGCTGATCGCCGATCACCGCAAGGTGAAAGCGCTGTTCCGCCAGTTTGAAAAGATCAAGGACAGCGACGACAACGCCGAAAAAGAACGCATCGTGCGTGAGGCCTGTAAGGAGCTGACCATCCATACCCAGATCGAAGAAGAAATCTTCTATCCGGCCAGCCGCCAGATTCTGGGTGATGACGACGAAATCGACGAATCGCTGGTCGAACACGCCAGCTGTAAAGAGCTGATCGCACAACTCGAAGCCATGCACGCCGGCGACGACATGTACGACGCCCGCTTTACCGTGCTGAGCGAAATGATCGAACACCACGTCGAAGAAGAAGAAGGCGAATGGTTCCCCGAAGTCCGCGCCAAAGGCCGCGAACAAATGCCGGAACTGGCCCAACAAATGGCCGCCCGCAAAGAAGAACTGATGGGCAGCGTGCCCAGCAAGCAATAACGCTGGACGCTAGCTGTTAAAAACGGGCGACTCCCCAAACGGGTGTCGCCCGTTTTGTTTGGCGATGGCGCATGGGCATGCTCCAGCGCGGCGCGCAAATATCAGGGGTGTCGCATTGGATGGAATGCCATAAAACGGGGGACGAGGCTTGCAAGCGCAGCGGAAGATAGTCAGAGAAGTGATTTCAACGCTGGCGAATCGCTCGATGACTTTGGGTGGTGGGTCTCGACCCACCCTATGAAGCGTGGTGCGTTAAGCAGGCAGTGCCGATGTTCACTGTCACCCGTCGCCACCACGCCCACCCGATGTTCCGAAGGAACGAGGCAGCACGCTAGGCAGACAGCGGACATTACCTGTCGAGGGAGGGGAAGGAGACCCGTTTTTGGGGCTCCATCCGACCGAAGTTCCGCGGAGCGGCAGCTGAGACATGGAAGTCCCAGACGGTCCGTTTCGGCTTTTGACCTACCGGGCCCCCTGGCGAGCGAAGGATTCGCGAGTGGGGTCGCCTTTCTTTTGGTTACTTTTTCTTTGGCGAAGCAAAGAAAAGTGACGTGCTCCCGGGCACCCCCGGGTATCAAAAATGCGCCGCAGGCTAAGCGGTTAAAGGGTATCCAAACTCATCACCCCTGATGCGCCTCCACATAAGCCTCCGGATCCTTATCCACCGGCTTAACCCCCCGATAATGCTGCGCCTCAAACGCCACAAACTGCACCGCCAGCTTCTCCCGCAATGCCAGCGAAGCCGTCCGCCGAAAGTCCGTCAAACCTTCGCGTTCTTCTTCCGCCATATGATCGCCATTGGCCTCATTCGCCTTGGCAATCGCCGCAAACCATTCGTCCGTCCCCACATGAAAATCCGCCACCGCTGCCACCGCCTGGCGTAGTTCGTTGTGGTCTTTGATGGCGTCACGGGTTTCGTCGGCGGCATCGTCGCGGCCGCCTTCGCCGCGGCCTTTGCGCAGCAGGGCGGGGTAGAAGAACCGCTCTTCCGCTTCGGCATGGATTTCCAGAAATGCCGCCAGCCGCGCCCAGACCGCGCCCAGCGCTTCAGTCTCGCTGGGGTCGATCTGTTCGAGGATGGCAAACATGCGGCGTTGTTCGTGATGATCGTCAAGGATCAGTTGCGTGATATCCATGGCTTAGCGCGGCACCAGGCGGCTGGAGGCGCGGTCCCACGAGGCGCGCGCGGCGTCGCGGCTATCGGGCCAGTCCAGATCAGTGGCGCCGCGGTGGCTTTCGTAATCGCGGCGGATATGCGTTTCGACATCTTCAAAGTTCTCGCCCGGATAGCGCACCGCACCCTCGTAACCAGCGCGATAGGCGCTCTGGTAGTACTCAAACGGTTGGTCCGGATTGGCGTAGGGCTGGCCCGCATGGGCTTCGCGCCAATAGGTGTCTTCTGCCGCCGGGTCAAATTTTTCGGTGACGGCTTTGCCGATCAGGCCACCGGCCACCGCGCCGATCGCTGCGCCTGCCGCCATGCCGATCGGGCCAGCCACCGCACCCAACGACGCGCCCGCCGCTGCGGCGACACCGACGCCCGCTACGCCACCAACTACCGCGCCACCGGCGGTGCCAGCGGGGTGGAATTCATCTTCGCCCGTAATCGGATCGTGGCCGGGGCGTTGTTCAAGTTCGACACGTGTATTGCTCATGATGTGCTCCTGCAGACAGTGAGTCGGGCATGGCCCGAGGATGCCTACAGCTTAAGCACGCGCGGGTGGTCTGCCTGTCAGCGCCCGGAGCAATCCGGCCCAGGCAGACCACCTTAAGCGCTTACCACGGCATTGCGCCGCCATCGGTATAAAAGCCGCCATTGGGGCCGGATTTATCCAGCGTGGCGTATTTGACGACCACGGCCGCCGCTTGCTGCACGCTGCGCGTACCCTGGTGGTTGTTCAGGTCTGTGGCGGTGTAGCCGGGGTTGATCGCGTTGATATGAAAACCTTCGTCGCGCAACTCTTTGGCCAGCAACACGGTGTACATATTCAGCGCCGCTTTCGACATGTTGTACGCCGCCAGATTGACGCCGTAATAGGCAAAGTCGGGGTAGCCGTGCAGCGTGGTTGAACCCAGCTCGCTCGATAGATTAACCACCACGCGCGTCTGCGCTTTGCGCAGCAATGGCAGCATCGCCTGGGTTAGCGTGATCGGGCCGTAGACATTGACGTCATAAGTCTGGCGCATCTTGTCCAGACCCACTTGCGATGGCGGCGCCAGATCGATAGCGATGCCAGCGTTGTTGATCAGCACATCCAGTTGGCCGACTTCGGCATCAATCTGCGCGGCGGCGGCGGCCACGGAAGCGGCGTCGGTCACGTCCAGCTGGATGGCACGCAGATCAGCATCGGGCAGGTGCAGGCTTTCGATGGCGGCCTGGCCGTTGGCCAGATCACGCGTGCCGACATAAACGCGATAGCCCTCGGCTGCCAGCTGGCGCGCGGTTTCCAGGCCGATGCCCTTGTTGGCGCCACTGATCAGAACGGTACGTTGTGCGGATGTCATAAACAGGATTCCTGAGTGGTGTAGAGAGGAGTCCGGTTATATTATGAAGAATCCTTCACATATGGAATTCGCTTTCCCATGAAGCCCAATGACATCCCGCTCGCGCCGCGGCGGCGGCCGGTTCAGGCGCGGTCCACCGTGACGGTGGAAGCGATTTTTGAGGCAAGCATTCAGGTTTTGCGCAGCGATGGCCTGGAGAAATTCAACACCACGCGCGTGGCCGCCCGGGCCGGCGTGTCGGTGGGCAGCCTGTATCAGTACTACCCCAACAAGCAGTCGCTGCTGGCGGCGGTGCTGGAAAATCACTTGCTGCGGGTGACCGGCAAGGTCGAGGCCGCATGCGCGCAAATCCGCGGTGCGCCCGCGCCCGACGTGGGCGAGGCGATTGCAATTGCGTATTTCAACGCCAAGATCGACCGCGCCGACGTGTCCAGCGCCCTGTATGCCGTGGCGGCCATGGTGGATAGCCGCGCCTTGCTCGATAGCATGCGCGGGCGCATTCGCAGTGCGGTGGTGGCGGCCCTGCCCGCAGACATTGTGCAACCGGTGCTGGTTACCGAAACGTTGATGGGCGCGCTCAACGGCCCGTTGCAAGGCTGGCTGGAAGGCGAGCTGAGCGCCGATCGGCTGGACGCCATGCGCCAGCAGCTGGTGCGGCTGGCGCGGGCGTATCTGTCATAGCGCAATCACGGTCGATTCCATGCGCCAGTCCCGCCCCAGCGTGCGCTCGCGGCCGGTGACATTCACCACGGCGCGCAGGCGGATATCGGCGCTGTGTTCGCCCACCATCAGCTCAAACTGGCCCGGCTCGACGATGCGCTGACCGCTATACCCGGTGAAGTTGAGCATATCCACCGGAATGCGCGCCTGCAGCGTGCGCACTTCGCCCGCCGCCAGGTGCAGCCGGGCAAAGCCTTTCAGTTCTTTGACCGGCCGCACCAGCGAGGCGAACTGATCGCGCACATAGATTTGCGGCACCACCACGCCTGCCCGGGCGCCGGTGTTGCGCACGCTAAAGCTGAACACGATGTCGCCGGCGTCGATATCCACCTCGCTGGCTTCGATCTGCAGATCGGCATAGTCAAACTGCGTGTAGCCCAAGCCGTAGCCAAACGGATAGGCGCTGCCAAAATGAAACGCCACCGGCGTGCCCGCGCTTTTCAGTTTGTGGTTGTAGTAATACGGCATCGCGCCAACGCTTTTGGGCACCGATACAGTCAGCCGCCCGGACGGTGCGGCATCGCCCGCCAGCACCGCCGCCAGCGCGGGGCCCGCTTCTTGCCCGCCGGTAAACGCCATCAGCAAGGCCGCTACACGCTGTTCCAGTCCTTGCAGGTTGTAGGGACGGCCGCCAGTCAGCACCACGATCACCGGTTTGCCGGTCTCCACCACCGCCTGCAGCAATTGCTGTTGTACGCCGGGCAGATTCAGGCTGTCGGTATCCGAGCCTTCGCCCACGGTGCCGGTCTGAAACAAGCCGGCCAGATCGCCGACGCAGACTATCGCTACGTCTGCTGCTTGCGCTAACGCGACGGCGGCGGCGATGCCGTCGGTGTTATGCGAGACCGCTGATTGCTGCAGCAACTGGCTGCTGTCGGCCACATCGCCCGGAAATACCGGCGTGCCATACACGCGCTCATCAAGGATGGCGCAACCCTGCGCATAGCTGACGTGCTCCGCGCCGTAGCGCGCTTGCAAGCCTGCCAGCGGCGTGATGACCGCCTGCTCGGCCTGATGGGCTTCGCTCAGAATCAGATGCACCGGAAAGCTGTAACCGCCCAGCATCGCCAGCGCGTCGTTGGCGGTGGGGCCGATGACGGCAATGTTTTGTTGCGCCGGCGCCAGCGGCAGGATGCCGTTGTTTTCCAGGATCACGATCGATTGCTGCGCGACTTCGCGCGCGGCCGCCAGCGCGGCCGGGCTGCGCAGGCGGATGTTGTTTTCGTCGGCGTAGGGGTGTTCAAACAGGCCCAACTCGAATTTGTGCTGGAGGATGCGCGCGACAATTTCATCAATCTTGTGCGGCGAAATCAGCCCGCGTTCCACCGCCGTGTGCAGATGCGCGGCGCAGTCGTCGCCGGGCAGTTCGATATCCAGCCCGGCATTGAAGGCCAGCGCGGCCGCCTCGGCCTGATCGCGCGCCAGTCCGTGATGCTGGTACAGCAAACTCACGCCCACATAATCGGCCACCACCAGGCCATCAAAGCCCCATTGCTCGCGCAGCACTTCGGTCAGCAAATGGCGCGAAGCATGGCTCGGTTCGTTATCGATGTCGTGATACGCGGGCATCACCGAACCGGCGTTGGCTTGTTTGACCGCCATCTCAAACGGCAGCAAAAACGTGTCGTTCAGCTCGCGCCAACCCAGATGCACCGGCGCATGGTTACGCGCGCCTTCGCTAAAGGAATGGCCGACATAGTGTTTGAGCGTAGCGAACAGATCGCGCCTGGGGCCCTGCAAGCCGCGCACATAGCGCGTGGCCAGCACGCCCACCAGATAGGGGTCTTCGCCAAAGGTTTCCTCAGTGCGGCCCCAGCGCACATCGCGCGAAACATCCAGCACCGGGGCCAGGCCTTGATGGCAACCGACGCTGCGCGCCTCATCGCCAATCAACGCCGCCACATGCTCGATCAGCGCCGGGTTCCAGGTGGCGCTCATCGCCAGCGGCGACGGAAACAAGGTCGCGCCTTTGCTCATCAGACCCAGCAAGCATTCTTCATGCGCCATCACCGGGATGCCCAGCCGCGTTTCTTCCAGCATAAAGCGCTGCAGCCGGTTAAACGCCTGCACGCCCGTGCGCGCATCGACGGTGTGGCTGCCCAGCGGCCGCGTAATCTGGCCCAGGCCCAGTCGCAACTGGTTCTGCAAGGTGGCCGGATCGCTTTTGCCGGTAAACGCATCTTCGCGCACGCGGTGTTCGCCATCGGGCGACAGCAGCAGCCAGAACGCATGCATCTGCGCGATTTTTTCAGCGGGGGTCATGCGCGCCAGAAGATCGGCGACGCGGTCGGCCACGGGGTGTTGCGGGTCTTTGTACAGCGCGGTCATGGCGGGTGTTTCCTGCAAGCGGGTAGAGAGTGCAACGGGGGCGACGGCAGCCCGGTGACGGGCGCTTAGCCCTTCAGCGCGCCGGCCATCATGCCTTTGACGATTTTTTCCTGGCCAAACGCATAGGCCACAATCAGCGGTAGAGCGGTTAGCGTCACCACGGCCATCATGCCGGGGATATTGGCGGCGAATTCGCTCTGGAAATCCCACACCGCCAACGGCAACGTGCGGTGGTTGGGCGAGGAGGTCAGCACATAGGCAAAGATGAATTCGTTCCACAGATTGATGCCGTTGTAGATGGCCACGGTGGACAAACCGGGGCCCGACAACGGCAAGAAGATTCGGGTGAACACGGCGATGGGGCCGCAACCGTCAATGCGCGCGGCTTCTTCCAGTTCGCGCGGAATCTGCCGCATGAATTCGGTCAGGATAAAGATCGACACCGGCAGGCTCATCGCCACATACGGGCCGATCAGCGCGAACATCGTGTCGTACAGCCCGGCATTGCGCGTCAGCAGATACACCGGCACCAGGGTGACATGCAGCGGCACGATCATGCTGGCCACAATCAGCCCGAACAGCGAGCCCTGGCCTTTAAACCTGAGCCGCGCCAGTGCATACGCCGCCATCGAGGCAAACAGCAAAGTCAGCCCCAGCGCCACGCCAATCACAAACACGCTATTGCGCAGATACAGCAGAAACGAGCCGTGCAATACGCTGAGATAGTTGCCCCATTCCAGATGGCTGGGCGGGGCCCACATCGGGCTGGCAAAGTTGTCTTCCTGCGACTTGAGGCTGGTAAACACCATCAACACAAACGGCAGCAAGGTAACGCCCAGCCAGAACAAGGCCAGCACCGGAATCGCCACGCGGCCGATCCGGATTTTTTGTAACAACAGCGGAGTGGCCATGGTTCACACCTCCGTCTGAAAGCGGCGCGAGAGCCGCAAAGCCAGCGCGGCAATCAATGTCACGACCAGGAACATCGCCGAGGCAATCGTGCTGCCATAACCCAGCTGAAAGCCGCTGAACACCGTGCGATACATATAGGTGGCCATCAGCTCGGAGGCATGCTCCGGGCCGCCGCCGGTCATCACAAACACCAGATCGAAATAGCGCAGCGAGCCGATGATGGCCAGCAACACGGCGGTGCGCACGGTGCCGCGCAGATGCGGCAGTTTGATGCGCCAGAAGATCGTCCATTCGCTGGCGCCATCCAGCGTGGCCGCCTCGGACAGGTCTTCCGGAAACGACGCCAACCCGGCCAGAAACAGCACCATATAAAACGGCACGTTCTGCCAGCACACCACCGCAATCACCGCACCCAGCGCATAGGCGGGATCGCCCAGCCAGTCATGCGCCAGGCCGTCCAGATGCAGTTGCTGCAACAGCAGATTGATCGGGCCGAAATTGGGGTCATACAGGTTTTTGGCCAGCACGCCCAAGGCCACGCTCGACATCAGCAGTGGCAGAAAGTAGATGATTTTGAGCCAGCGCGAACGCTCGCCGGCCTTATCCAGCAACACCGCCAAGGCCAGCGCCAATGGCAACTGGATGACGATGGAGAACAGCGCCAGCCACGCGTTATTGCCCAGTGCGCGCCAGAACAGTGGGTCATGCAGCAGATGCAGCCAGTTGCCCAGTCCGATAAAGCGGCCTTGCTCGCCCAGCCCGTTCCAGTCCAGCAAGGACAACTGAAAGCTGGACAGCAGCGGGTAGAGCAGAAACACCGCCAACATCAGCACCGCAGGCGCGAGGAACAAGGCGGGCACCAGCCACGCCGGCGACCGCGGCCAGCGCAACAAAGGCAGCGCCGCGGGCCGATTCAAAGTCATATGCATAAAGACACCTCAGGATGGGACTCGGCTTTCCCTCAAGACCGGCCACGCAAAGCGGCCAGCCCGGCGCGCTACCCACGCCTGCGTTCAAACAGCCTGTCCCGTCAATGCAGTTCAGCTTTTGCCGCCGCTTCCATCTGCTGCGCCGCGGCCTCTGGCGTCACGCTCAAGCCAAACAGCGCTTGCACCGTGTCCTTATGCACTTCGGCCAGCTTGGGCGGCAGTTCCTGGTCGTACCAAAGCTGCACGCTGGGGGCTTGCAACACCAGGGCCTGGATCTGCTTCAGATAGGGATCGCTGACGTTCAGATTCTTCAGCGGCATCACGCGCTTGTCCGCCAGCCGCGCTTGCGCCGATACGTCATCCGTCAGCGCCTGGATCAGCTTGAATGCGGCGTCGGGGTTTTTGCAGCTGGACGACACGCTCATGAAGTTGTCGCCCACGGTGCCGATCACATCTTTGGGATCACCCTTGCCACCGGGTAGCGACGGAAAGTTGAAATAGCCCAGCTTGCTGACAAAACCCGGGTTCTCGTTCTGGATGGTCGATGGCTCCCAACTGCCCATCAGCTGCATCGCTGCCTTGCCGGAGTACATCAGCCGACGCGAAGCACCGACGTCGTAATCCAGGCCATTAAAGCCCGGCGCAAACGCGCCCGCCTTCACCAGTTCCTGAATGCGTTTGCCGGCTTCCACAAACGCCGGTGCGGCAAAGCTGCCGCCATTTTTACGCGTGACGGCGTCGCGGAAGGTGTCGGCGCCACCGATGCGATCGACCAGATACATGTAGTACATCGAGCCCGGCCATTTGGCTTTGTTGGCCAGCGCAAATGCCGCGATATGGTTGGCGTTGAGCACCTTCACCACATTGAGCAACTCATCCCAGGTTTGCGGCGGGCTGAGCTTGTATCGGGCGAACAGATCCTTGTTGTAAATGATGACGGCGGCGGTGGTGTTCTCGGCTGGCACGCCATAAATCTTGCCGTCGATGGTGACCGCGTTAAAACCCGTCGAAACAAAGCGATCCTTATACGCCGGGTCTTTGGCCAGATAAGGCGTCAAGTCACGCACCTGGCCGCTCTTGACGTATTCACGCAGCGGTCCGCCGCCCCAACTGGCAAACACACACGGCGGCTGGCCTGCGCCAAAGGCGATCTTCAACTTGGTTTTGTAGGCTTCGTTAAGGATGTGCGCTTGTTCGGCTTTAAAGCCGGGGTTGGCTTTTTCAAAGCGCGCGCCGGCATCGTTCATGATCTTGCTGGCGGCGGTGTTGGTCATCTGGTCCCATTCGCTGATGACCTGGTCCGCCGCATGCGCCGGGCCGGCGGCCCAGGCCAGACAGATACTCAGCAAGCCGCCCAGGGCTGTGATCTTGTGCATCGTTGTTCTCCCGCATCGAGTGCGTTTGTCAGAGTCGCGTAAAGCGGAAGCCACGTTATTGGCGCGGCGAATGTAGCGTCAATTGCGCGACTACACGCTAACGTAGCGCGACCGATGAACGGCGGGTTTAAACGGGCGTTTTAGCGATGCTGGAAACGGCGTAGTTCTAATGAATAAGCGGCTTTGCCCTGTGCCGGGCTTTTCGTGGGTTACGTTGGCAGCGGCGTGCTCTAACGCGTTTTTTTGCTGTTTCTAACGTTGTCTCTAACGTAGTAACATCGGCCGCTATTGCCCGCTAGGAAACCCGCAATGCCGCGCCAGAATGTCACCCTTGAACACATCGCCGCCGCTGCGGGCGTCTCGCAGATGACCGTGTCGCGGGCGCTGGCCAGCAAGCCCGGCGTGTCGCGCGACAAACGCGATGAAATCCTGCGCATTGCGGCCGAACTCGGTTATGTGGGGCATCGCGCCGAACAACGTTCTTCTGACCGCCGCAGCCAGATCGTCGGGCTGATTACCGCTGAACTGCACAATCCGTTTATTGGCGAGCTGGTGGCGGGCGTGGGCCGCGCGGCGCGCCCGGCCGGTTACGAATTGCTGGTGTACTCGCTGGTGGAACACGATCAGCCGCCGCTGCTCAGCGTGCTGAAACTGATGCAGCAAGTCACCGCCGGCATCATCGCCTTGCTGCCCTACGAATACCGCTATCTGGATGCGCTGGTGGCAGCGCGCGTGCCGGTGATTACGGTGGACCAGCACGGCCAGTATTCGCGCTTTCCCTCCATTGCCGCCGACAGCTACGCCGGCGCTTGCATGGCGATGCGGCATCTGATTGCGCAAGGCCATCGTCGCATCGCGTTTATTACCGGCAACGAACATATGGCGTCGGCGCAGGACCGGCATCGCGGCTATCTGGACATGCTGGCGCAAGCCGGGCTGCCGCAAGACCCGGCGCTGGTGGTGCCCGGCCATTACGCCAAGGCGGAAGGCTATGCCGCCGCGCAAACCTTGCTGGCCTTGCCCGAACGCCCGACTGCGCTGTTCGCTGCCAACGATATGAGCGCGCTGGGGGCGTTGCAGGCGATTCGCGATGCCGGCTTGCGCATTCCAGACGATGTGTCGGTGGTGGGCTTTGACGATATCCCGGCGGCGGAACAACAACATCCGCCGCTGACCACGGTGCGCCAGCCGATGCAGCAAATGGGGCGTTCGGCCGTCAATACCTTGCTGGCGTTGATTGCCGGGCTGGAGGCCGCATCGCCGCAAATTGTGTTGCCCACCGAGCTGGTGGTGCGTGGTTCCACCGCGCCGCCGCGCCGGGTCACCGCCTAAGGCGCAGCGTCTGGCGTGATGCGCGCTACACCGTGCGTTGCCGTGAGCGCAACCGGTGCTGCTTGCCCTGCAGATCGATATGTCAGCGCGGCCGGTTCATTGCATAATCGCGCCACTTATCAGCAGATGCTTATTGCCATGCCCAACCAGTTTATTGACCAGTCGTTTCGCAAGCTCATCCTGATGCCACTGGGTGTGGCGGGTGGGGCCGTGTTCGGCCTGGGCGTGATCATCGTGTTTTTGTATTTATCGATGCTCGATAGCGGCAAGGCCACCGAAATCGCCAAGCTGGCCACGCATATCGGCACGCAGTTGCATCAGGCCGAAAGCAGCGAGCGTGGTTACTTGTTAACCGGCAACGATGAATTTCTGCAGCCGTACAAAGACAACGTGCCGCGCTTGCACACGCAAATGCAGCATCTGCAGCAATTGCTGGCGGGCGACGCGGACCAGTTGCGCGATGCGGTGCTGGCGGAAGAATCGTTTCGCACCTGGCACACGCGCGTGGATGCGCTGATCCAGCAACAAGCGCAGGGCCAGGACGTGGTGCCCATCATCCGGCAGGGGCGCGGGCGACAGCTGATTACCAATATCGCCGATAACCTGGAAGTGATTGCCGAACGCCAGCGCATCCGCCGCGCCGAGGGCCTCAAGCGGGCGGGCGTAACGCTAGCATTGTTGGCGGGCGGCGTGCTGATTGGTTTTATTGCGCTGGCGCTGGCGTTTGCGATTCGCGGCCGCGCCGAGTTGCAACGCGTGGCGCAACTCAAGCGCGAAGGCGAGCAAGCCTTTGCCCGCAGCAACGCGGTATTGCAACACCAGACTGCCATGGCGGAAGCCGAAAGCCGCGTGGCGCGCTTGTTTGTGGAAAGCGGCGATCTGGCGGATATCGGCCAGGGCTTGCTGGCGATGTTGTGCCAATGGAGTGGGGCGCTGGTCGGCGCATTTTATGTGGCGGCGGAAGATGGGCAGCGCTTTGCCCGCATCAGCGGCCACGGCATCGTGCGCCAGAGCCATGCGGTGGATGGTTTTGATGTGGGCGAGGGCGTGGCTGGCGAGAGCGCACGCACGCAACAGGCGCAATGGCTGCACGACGTGCCGCCCAACTATATGCCGCTGGCGTCCCAACTCGGCGACATGGCACCCAGCTGCGTGCTGGCGCTGCCGATGACGGGCAGCGAAGGCACCAACGCCGTGATCGAACTGGGATTTTTGCAAACGCCCAGCAACGACCAGGTGATGCTGCTGGAACGCTTGCAAGTGGCCATCGGCCACGGCATCGAGGTCTCCCTGCTGCGCGCCCGCGCCCATGCCCATGCCGTATAGGGTGCGCCCTCAAGATTACGCGTAGGGTGCGTTACCCCGGGTTTATGGGGCAACGCACATTTCGGTTATGCCATGGACGCGGGGTGGCCCCAGGTGGGGCCGGGGCCGAAGGCCCCAAATGTGCGTTGCCCCGAAAAGCCGGGGTAACGCACCCTACGGACGACCTGCTGACGGTTTGGGGTTGTGTTTTTTGGGGGCTGCGCGACACAGGCCACAGGCGGGTTACGCCATGGCGGCGCGCATAAAGGCTTCGACGATGGGGGCGCGGCGTTGCGCTAGCGCGGCGCGTTCGGGCTGGAACAAGGTGCCGACAAAAAACGGGTGCGAAGTCAGTTCTACCGCGCGCACATCGCCGGCCTCATCCAGCGCGCATTCACGCATCGGCCCATTAATCAACGCGGCGCGGAATTCCGGGTTGAGCCCGTAACGGCAGTGATAGCCCTCGTGCACCGCATCCTCGCCATAGGCATCGGCGATACGGCTGCCAGGCAGCAAGCGCACCTGATCAGTTACTTCCACCAGCGCGCAATGCAGCGGTGCAATCACCGCGCGGCCTTCGCCGCTGGCTTCTTCGGCATGTTGCGCATCGGCCCAGCCCAGCACATTGCGCGCGTATTCCACCAGGGCGTGCTGAAAACCACCGCAGGTGCCCAGAAACGGCAAGCCGGTTTCGCGCGCATGGCGGATGGCCAGCAGTGCACCATCCATCGAGCGATACGGCGTGGCGGGCACCGCCCACAAGCCGTGATAACCGGCCAGCGCATGCGGGCTGGTGAGAGTTTCGGTGGCCAGCCAGTCAGCTTGCCATTCCACATCCAGTACGTGCCCGGCCGCAGCCAGGGCCAGCGGGATGGCTTGGTGCGCCACCACATCGGGGTTGAAATCGCCAATCAAACCGATACGTACCTGCATGTTTTGCGCTCCGGGGCGGACCCATAAAAAATGGCGCGCCCGCCCGGCGCGCCATCAGCGCTAACTATGCCAGCTTCAGTGCTGCGCGGCCAGACCCGCCGGCGCTTGCCACCCGCCGCCGACTGCCTTGTACAGCGCCACGCGATTGTTCAGTTCCGCCACCCGCGCCTGCACCAGCGACAAGCGCGCATCAAACAGGCTGCGCTCGGTATCCAGCACATCCAGATAATCCGAATAACCGTTGTCGTAGCGCAGATTGGCCAGATGCAGCTGGCGTGTCAGCGCTTTGACTTTCTCGGCCTGGGCGGTGGTTTTAAGCGTGCCTTGCTGGTCGGCCACCAGCGCGTTGCGCACATCGCCAAATGCCTGCTGCACGCTGCCGCGATACGCCGCCAGCGCCTCTTGTTCCACCGCGCGCGCCTGGTTGACCTGGGCGGCGGTCAAGCCGCCGTTGAATAGCGGCAGGGTCAGATTGCCCGCGTACGACCACGTGCGCGCCGCGCCGGTAAACAGATCGCCAAAAGCGGCGCTTTGCAGGCCGAATAATCCGGTTAATGAAATCTGCGGAAAGTACGCCGCACGCGCCGCCTCAATCCGCGCCCGCGCCGCAATCAACTGCGCTTCGGCTTGCTGGATATCGGGCCGGCGCTCCAGCAAATCTGCAGGCAAGCCTGCCGGAATGGGGAGCGGTGGCTTGATATTGGCCAGCGTGGTGGGGCGCGACGAATCGATGGTGCTGATCTGTGCCGGCGTCTGCCCCAGCAGGATGGCCAGCGCGGTTTCGGTGGCGGCGCGTTGCGTAAAGATGTCGGGCAGCGTGGATTGCGCGGTGTTCAATTCGGCTTCGGCCTGGCGCACATCCAGTTCGCTGATCAGCCCGCCGGTAAAGCGCTTCTGCTGCAAGGCCAGGCTTTGCTGGCGGCTTTGTACGGTGTCGCTGGCGATGCTTAATTGTGCATCCAGCGACAACAGGTTGAACCAGGTTTGCGCTACCTCGGCATCCAGCGACAGACGCACCGCTTCCTGGTTGTATTGCGCCGCCAGCCAGTCGCGCCGCGCGGCTTCGGTCAGATTGGCCAGGCGGCCCCACACGTCGATTTCCCAACTGGCTTGCGCCGCCAGTTGGTAGCTGTCGTATACGCCGGGTGTGGTGGAGGCAGTGGGCGGCACGCGCTGCCGCCCGGCGTCCGCGCCGACGCCCAGTTGCGGCCATTGCGCCGACTGGTTGATGTTAAGCGCGGCGCGCGCCTGCGCCACGCGCGCCACCGCTTGCGCCAGGTTCTGATTGCTGGCGCGGGCCTGGGCGATCAGCTGGTTAAGTTGCTCATCGCCAAACTGCGCCCACCATTGCGGCGAAATCCACGCGCTGTCGACCGTGCTGGTCGGCAGGTCGGAGGCGGGCGCGCGGGTGTCCGGTTGCATCAGCGCGCAACTGGCCAGCAACATCAGCGCGGGCAGGGCGAGGGTGAGGCGGCGCTTAATCATGGCCCACCTCCTGCGGCGGTGGCGGCAAGGCGGCGGGCGGGGATGGCGCGACCGTTTTTTTGCTGCCTATGCCCATAATCAAGCGGAAAAACAGCGGCACAAAAAACGTGGCGATGCAGGTGGCCGCCAGCATGCCGCCGATCACGCCGGTGCCGATGGAATGGCGGCTGGCCGCGCCCGCGCCGCTGGACGTCACCAAGGGCACACAGCCCAGAATAAACGCCAGCGACGTCATCACAATCGGGCGGAAACGCAACCGCGCCGATTCCAGTGCGGCCTCATGCAAGGTCATGCCTTCGTGGTGTTTTTCCACCGCAAATTCGACGATCAGAATGGCGTTTTTTGCAGCCAGGCCAATCAGGGTGACCAGCCCGATCTGGAAATACACATCGTTGTTCAGCCCGACCAGCCACACCGCCAGCAACGCGCCAAACAACCCGAACGGCACGGCGGTGATGACGGCAATCGGCAGCGTCCAGCGTTCGTACTGCGCCGCCAGAATCAGAAACACCATGATGATGCCGAAGATAAACGCCTGGCTGGAGGTACTACCGGCCAGTTTTTCTTGATACGCGCTGCCCATCCATGCCAGCGCAAAATCGCCGCTGAGCGCGCTATCGGCAATCTCTTCCGCCGCTGCAATGGCCTGGCCGGTGGAATAGCCCGCCGCCGGGGTCAGCATCACTTTGCCGGCGGAAAATACATTGAAGCGCTCGACCAGTTCCGGCCCCACTACCGGCTTGACCGTCACCAGCGCGCTGAGCGGAATCATCTCGCCGCTGTTGGCGCGCACAAACACATTGCGCATGTCGTTGGGCGAGCTGCGGAAGTTGGCATCCGACTGCAATTGCACCTTGTAGGTACGGCCGAAGATGTTGAAATCATTGACGTATTGCGCGCCAAACGTGGCCGAGATGGTGCTGAACACCTGATCGACCGGCACGCCCAGCGTTTTGGCTTTGTCGCGGTCCAGATCAAAAAACATTTGCGGCACGGTGGCGCGATAGGTGGTGCTGACCGACGAGAATTCCGGGCGTTTGCGCGCCGCTTCCAGATAGGCCTGGATGGCTTGCTGGATGGCGGCGGGGTCGGTGGTGCCGCGGCTCTGGATATACGCTTCCAGACCGCCGGTGGTGGACATGCCGGTAATCGGCGGCGGGTTAAACGCCAACACCACCGCATCGTTGATGCGCGCGCCCGCGCCCATCACCTTGCGCACCAGTGCAAACGAATCCTGACCGTCGCCTTTGCGTTTTTCCCAATCCTGCAACGTTAAAAACTGCGCGGCGGCGCTGGATTTATACGTGCCCGACAACAGATCGAAACCGCTAAACGTCATCAGCTGATCGGTATTCGGATCAGCCATCAAGGTGGCGTCCAGCTGCGCCGTCACCTTTTGCGTGCGCGCCATCGAGGCCGCATCGGGCATCACCGGCACCACCATCAAATAGCCCTGGTCTTCGTCCGGCACCAGCCCGGTCGGCACGGTCTGGAACAGCAACAGCAGGCACGCCACCATCGCGGCAAACACCAGCATGGCGATGCCGACGCGGCGGTTAAGAAACGCCACGCCGCCGACGTAGCCCTTGGTCATGCGATCAAAACCATGGTTAAACGCGCGGAAAAAGCGGTTGGGTTCTTTGTGCGTGGGCTTGAGGATCAGTGCACACAGCGCGGGCGTGAGCGTCAGCGCCACCACGCCGGAGATGACCACCGACACCGCAATGGTCACGGCAAACTGTTTGTACATCACGCCGGTCATGCCGCCCATAAACGCCACCGGCAAGAACACCGAGCACAGCACCAGCACAATCGCGATCACCGGGCCGGATACCTCGTCCATTGCCTTGATGGCGGCCTCCGTGGGCGTGCAATGCTCGGTGCTCATGATGCGCTCGACGTTTTCGAGCACCACGATGGCGTCATCCACCACGATGCCGATGGCCAGCACCATGCCAAACAGCGTCAGCAGGTTGATGGAAAAACCGAGCGCCATCATCCCGGCAAACGTCCCGATCAATGACACCGGCACCGCCAGACAGGGGATCAGCGTGGCGCGTGCGTTCTGCAAAAACACGTACACCACCACAAACACCAGCAGGATGGCCTCGAACAGCGTGTGCACCACTTCCTCGATCGAGACTTTGACGAAGCGCGTGGTGTCGTACGGGATGTTGTAGCGCATGCCGTGCGGAAAGCGCGTCTGCAACTGGTCCATTTTGACGCGCACATTCTTGATCACATCCAGCGCATTGGCGCCCGGCTGCAGATACAGCGCAATGCCCACCGTGGGCTTGCCGTTATGCCGCGCCACCACGTCATAAGAATTGGAGCCGAGCTCCACCTTGGCGATGTCTTTGATGCGCGTTTGCGAGCCCGTGGCGGTGGCGCGCACGATGATGTTTTCAAACTCTTTGACGCTGGAAAGACGGCCTTTGGCGGTAGCCGTATAAGTAAATTCGAGCGGGCGCTGGGGGTCGCTCGGTTCCGCGCCAATCTTGCCGGCCGAGAACTGTTTGTTCTGTTCCTGGATGGCGTTGAGCACGTCGGTGGGCGTCAGCCCCAGTTGCGCCACCTTGTCGGGCCGCAGCCACACGCGCATGGCGTAGTCGCCGCTGCCGATAATCGAGATATCGCCTATGCCGGGCAAACGTTTAAGTTCATCCACCACATTGAGCGTGGCGTAATTGGATAAGAACAGCGCGTCTTGCGCGCCGTCGGCGCTATCCAGCGACACAAACGCCAGGATGGAGGTGGATTTCTTTTTGACGGTAACGCCCTGGCGCTGCACCTCTTGCGGCAACTGCGCCATCGCCGCCTGCACGCGGTTATTGGTGTTGATGGTGGCCTGATCGGGGTCGGTGCCGATGGCGAAATACACATTGAGCGTCATCGCGCCATTCGATGCGGCGGCCGATTGCATGTACAGCATGTTTTCGACGCCGTTGACCTGCTGCTCGATCGGCGCGGCCACGGTTTCGGCAATCACTTGCGGCGACGCGCCGGGGTAGTTGGTGGTGACCGACACCACGGGCGGCACGATCTGCGGATATTGCTCGATCGGCAATGACTTCATCGACACCAGCCCAGCCAGCACGATGATGATGGAAATGACGCTGGCAAATACCGGGCGCTCAATAAAGAAGCGGCTGAACATGGCGGCCTCCTTATTGTTGCGTGTGCGCGGGCAGGGCGGGCGCGCTGTCGGCAGCGACGGCGCTGGCGCTGACGGGGTCAACCGGCGCGCCGGGCCGCGCTTTAAGCACGCCTTCGACCACGATGCGCTCATTGCCTTGCAGGCCGCTATCCACCACAAAATCCGTGCCGTGCGCGTCACCCAGTTGCACCACGCGCGTCTCGATCACGTTTTTGTCGTTGACCACCAGCACGGCTTTGTCGGCCTGGATTTGCACCACCGCGCGCTGTGGCACCACCACCGCATTCTTGCGCACGATGCCGCCGGCAATCACACGCACAAACTGGCCCGGCAACAAGGCGTTGTTGGGGTTGGGGATGACGGCGCGTAGCTGAATGGTGCCGGTGGTGGGGTCGACTTTGCTGTCGGCAAAATCAATCAGCCCGGAATGCTTGTACAGCGTGCCATCGGATAAGCGCAGCGTGACCGGCAGGCGTTTTTCGGGCAGCACCACCTTGCCGCTGGCGCGCAGGTTTTCCAGATTGAGCTTGTCGGATTCGGATACCGAAAAATTGACGTAGAGCGGATCGAGCTGGTTGATGGTGGTCAGCAAACCGGCATTGGCGCTGGGCGAAACCAGCGTGCCCTCCGAGAAATTGATCTTGCTGGCCATGCCGCCAATCGGCGCGACCACATCGGTGTAGCCGAGGTTGATGCGCGCTTCTTCGGAATGCGCTTGCGCGGTGGCCAGGTTGGCGACGGCGGAATCATAGGCGGACATCGCGTCGTCATAGTCTTTGCGCGACACCGCGTTTTCCTGGTACAGCGGGATGATGCGGTCGCGGTCGGCGCGCGCCTTGTTGAGTGCGGCTTGCGATTGCGCTTGCGCGCCCAGCGCCTGATCCAGCGCGGCCTTGTACGGCTTGGGGTCAATCTGGAACAGCAACTGGCCAGCCTTGACCGGCTTGCCCTCGGTATACGTGCGCCGCAGCAAGATGCCTTCGACGCGGGCGCGCACTTCAATGGCGCGATAACCGGCGGTTTCACCGACGGCTTCCAGTTCTAACGGGGTGTCTTGTTTCTTCAGTTGCAATACCACCACTTTGGGCGGCGGTGGCGCGGCGGGGGCGGCGGGCTTATTGCACGCGGCCAACAGGCTGGTGGCGATGACTCCTGCAACAAAACAGTGGCGAGCGGTCATGGTTGCCCTTCAAGGGTCTGCGCGGTGGGTTCGTTATAGGTGCAGGGTAAGCAGATGTAAGACTGTTCCCGCTGGACGGCGCAACTTTGCCCAAGGTGCGCAAACCTTTGGTTTTATTGGACCAAATGGTCCAGTGTGGGGCGAAAACCGGCTTGCTCAAGGCAATCGGGGCGATCGTGGTGCATGCATTGTGCGCAATGTGTTGGTGGTGGTTGCAAACGTAACTGGCACATTTCCTGCTGTAAACATTCTGCAACAGTCATATCTATGAAAGTTTGATTTAGCGTTTTTACGCTATATGGTAGATATTGCCTTGCAATTGTAATAAAGCGCCTTACAAATAGTCTCGACAGGAATATCGGGGCTGTTGATAGGTTCAGGCACCCGGCCGCGACTGACACGTAGACCCGTGCGACTGCGGCTTGATCTCAACGTCTTTTCAAACAGAAGAGTGAGTTTCTATTCCATGAAAAAACTGAACCTGGCTCACGTCGCCACGCCTTTGCGGCTGACGGCAATGGCTATGCTGCTAGCCACCACGTTTGTCGCCACCGCCCCGGCGCAAGCGGCAGTGCGTATCTCGGCCGACTCGCGCATCAAGGATCTGGGTGTGGCGCGCGCGGGCGATGTCAAAACCGTCACGCTGGCGTTGGGTCTGCGGAACAAGGCCGCGCTGGATACCTTTATTACCAGCCTGGCCGACCCCACCAGCGCCAACTACCGGCACTTTTTAACGCCGGCGCAATTTGCCGCGCAGTACGGCCAAAGCCCGGCCACCGTGGCGCAAGTGACCAAATACCTGGCGGCGCAAGGCTTCAAGATCAACAAGGTTTTTGCCAACAACCTGCTGGTTTCGGTGACCGGCACCAACGCGCAATTTGCAGCGGTGTTTGGCACGAGTATCCATAGCTACACCGATAACGTGCATACATGGCAAGCGCCCGCCACCGCAGCGGTTATTCCGAGTGCGATTGGCGGTGTAGTGACTACCGTGGCGGGTTTGAGCACCAAGCCACGCCTGGGCAACCACGCCGCGCGCGTGCCCAATAGCGGCAAGCTGGCGGGTGATGCCGTGGGCTTGAGCAATGCCAAACCGAAAGCCGCTGCAGGCAATGCCTTTGGCGACTGGACCGTGGCCGATCTGGCCGCCAAATACAATATCAACCCGCTGTATGCCAAAGGCTTGACCGGCGCGGGCCGCACTATCGGTATCGCGACGCTGGCCGGTTATAACCAGTCGGATGCGTATGGCTATTGGGAAGCGGTAGGCCTGAATGTCGACAAAAACCGCATCGTGGATATCTGGGTGGATGGTGGCCCCGATGCCGATGCAGGCCCCGGCACCGCAGGCGCGGGCGAAACCACGCTGGACGTGCAGCAATCGGGCGGCGTAGCGCCGGGCGCCAAAATCCGCGTGTATATCGCACCGAATACCGATGCCGGCTTCCTTGATGTATTTGCCCAGGCCGTCGATGAGAACCTGGTGGATACGCTGTCGGTGAGCTGGGGCTCGCCGGAAATCTTCTATGACGGCGCTGCGCTGGATGCCTATCACGCGGTATTTGCCCAGGCTGCGGCCCAGGGCATTCCGGTGATTGCCGCTGCTGGCGATGCGGGCGCGTTTGATATCAACCGCAGCTACAACTATCCGGCGTGCACCACGTTGTTGACGGTGGATTTCCCGGCGGCTGATCCGTATGTGCTGGCCGCGGGCGGCACCACCTTGCCGAACACCTTCCAGCACAAGCTGGGCCCGGTGACCGAACTGTATGAGCGGCCGTGGGGCTGGAATTATCTGCAGGATTACATCGTCAAGTACTACGGCACGGCCACGTACTACGGCAACTACTACACGGTGGGCGGCGGTGGCGGCGTGAGCGTCACCTATCCGGTGCCAGGCTATCAGTCCGGCCTGCCGGGCGTGCAAGCCTCGGCGTCGGCGCAATCGATGTTTTGCGGCCCGGCGCTGGAAGGGGCTGGCCTGACGGCATGGAGCGATCTGGTGGATATGCCCGCCAAATATGCCGGCCGCAATTTGCCCGATGTGTCTCTGAACGCTGATCCGTATAGCGGCTACACCGTGCTGCAGGATGGCGAATGGGGCAGCGGAAACGGCGGCACCAGCTTTGTATCACCGCAACTCAACGGCATTCTGACGCTGATTGCATCGGGCACGCCGGGCCGGATCGGGCCGATCAACCCGCAGCTGTATTCGCTGTTTAAAGCCAAGGGCTACGCCAGCGGTTCGCCGTTCAAGGCCATCACCTATGGCGACAACGAGTACTACAAAGCCAGCGCCAGCTACAACCCGGCCAGCGGCCTGGGCTCGCTGGATGTGACGGCGCTGAGCGCGGCGTTGGGCGGCAAATAAGCGCCTGCGATCCACCCCATTGAATATCGAAACCCTTCAGGACTTGCCATGATCCGCTTTAAAACACTCGCACTCTCTTTGGTGGCTGCCGCCAGCTTTGGCGCGGCCAGCGCTGCGCATGCCGCGGTTGAAACCAATGTGTTCTTTTTGCCACCCAGCGATGTCGACACCGCTGGCGATACCGATTTGTCGTGGAATTTCACCAACAATATCGCGGGCGGCGGCGACCGGCTGAAAGGCGATACGTTTGATGACATCTTTATCTTTAACACGCCGGATACACGCCAGATCAGCTTTACCGCGTTTGCCGACAGCCTGGGCGTGACGTTTGATAACTATCTGTATCTGGCGCCGTGGGGTGATGGCACTTCGCCTACTTTCAGCAGCGGTTCCAGCGTGGGCTTTTTTATCAACGGCGGCGGCGTGACGCTCGATAGCGGTACGTACTATTTCGAGCTGACCGGCACCTATCTGAAAACCGGCGCGACGTACTCGGGCATTCTGGCTGCCATCCAGCCTGCGGGGGTGACTGCACCGGTGCCGGAGCCGGAAACATGGGCGTTGATGGCCATGGGTGGCCTGGGTGCGTGGGCGGCCACGCGCCGTCGGCGTGCAGCAAAGTCAACGCAAACGACGGCGATGGCGCTGGCGTGAGTGGTGGCTGAAGTGCGCGGCCGTCAGTGGCCTGGCGGCTGACTGGCCGACGCACTGGCAGTGGGATGAACGAGGACAGCGCACGCGCTGTCCTCGTTTGCAATGTGGCGACGTTTGTTGGTGACGGGCGTGTACAGGCGCGGCGCGGGCGTGGTGGCAGTGCAGGCTGGCGGGCTTATCGTGCCGGCAGGCGCGCTCATCGTGCCGGCTGGCGCCTTGGCGGGCGTGACGGCGGGCGGCGCGCTGGCATCGGCCGCAGTCACAGCGGCAAACAGAACAAAAGCAGCAAACATGGCAATAGCATTCCGGGCGGGTTAATTCATAGTATGGAGGATCACTTTATCCCTCCGCGGAGCCTGGCATGAGCGAAGCCACCGAACCCTCCTCGCGCAATGCGCAAGGCATTTACGAACCGTTTGATGTCACGCAAGTGCCCTTGGTGCAGCATCGCCACGGCACGCGTTTCGGCATGGATTATCGGCATCTCAGCAGCTATGGCGGCGGCAGTCGCATCAGCGTGTCGCTGGAAACGCTGCCCCCTGGCTTGCAGGCGAATCCCGCGCATTATCACCTGCTGGAAGAAGAACATGTGCTGATCCTCGAAGGCAGCCTGACGCTGCGGCTGGGCGATGCGCGCTATGTGATGACGGCTGACCAGTACGTGTGTTTCCCGGCGGGGCAAACCGCGGGGCACGCGCTGATCAACCACACCGATCAACCTTGTCGCTATCTGGTGTGGGGCAGCCCGCATCCGCACGACGTCGCTATCCATACCGACACTGGCTATGTGCAGGTCAAACTAACCGGGCGCGGTTATGCCGATAGCGTAACGCCGGGGTATTGGGACGGCGAAGAGGTGGACTCGCCAGCACCTTGAACACGTCGCGGCCGCGGATGAGCGCTTAAACGTTGGGGTCGTGCTGTGCCGTGCCATGTTGCAGCCGCGTGCGCACAAAGTTGACGTGCTCGCGCAGCACGTAAAACGCATCGGCATGCGCCAGCGGCATCTTCAGCCGGTTGACTGCGTTTTCGATCTGGTCGAGCTGGCGCAGTAATTCATCACGTTCCGCGCCCACCGCGTTGGCCATCGCACCGCGCTCGATCGCAATCAACGCGCCGTACCAGCGATAAATGCGCGAGCGCACGCGCCAGCGGTACAGCGCGGGCAGGGCACGTAGCGTGGGGATAATCAGCACCGCCAAGGGCAGCAGCAATACCAGCATGCGATCGGCCAGGCTCGCCAGCCAGAACGGCAGCGCGCGATAAAAAAAGCCTTTGCCGGATTTGTAATAGCGCGCCGCGTCTTCGCTGATGCGATATTCGTGCGCCACCGGGTTGGGAAATTCGCCAGCGTGTTGCAACAGGCCGGATTTGCCGTGCACCTCTTGCGCCGCTTCGATCAGCAGATCGGACACCGCAGGATGCAGGCTGGTGCGTGCGACCAGTTCTACCATCGGGCTGACCAGGTGCACCGTTTCGGGCGGAATGTTCTGGCCCAGATCAAGCACGCCTGCGGGCAGGTCGATTTCATTCAGATAACGAAAGCGCCGTGTATAAGCCGCCGCCTGGCCGAAATCGAGCATCGATATACCGGGCGTTTTAAACAGCCGCACCATGGTGTTACGCGCGGTGGAATCGCCATTCAGGATGGCCACGTCCACGCCGCCGTCGGCCAACTGTCTGGCCGCATCTTCGCCATCCATGGCGACCAGCGTGGTGGTCCTGCCAGGGGTAATGCCATTGGCTTTGAGGAGATCGAGCGCAAGCACGCGCGTGCCGCTGCCGATCTGGCCCACGGCGATGCGCTTGCCCTCGAATTGCGACAGGCGCGACATGCCTTCGCCGCGATACAGCACAATCACCGGCGCATAAAACATGCTGCCCAACGACATCAGGCGCGAGGTATCAACGCCTTGCGCCACGCCGCCTTGCACCAGCGCGATATCGACATGCTGTTTGGGGTCCAGCAGGCGGTTGAGGTTTTGCAGCGAACCATCGGAAGGCAGGATTTTGAGCGTGATGCCATTGCGCGCCAGAATCTTGCGATAGGCCTCGGCGGCGGGCAGAAACGAGCTGTCTTGCGGCCCCGCGCTCATGATGATGGTGCGCGGCGGCGCGGGTTCAACCAGCCAGAACAACACCGCCAACGCCAGCAGCACCACGACGACGATGCTGCCCCACAGCAGCCAGAGTTCGCGCCGTGGGATCACCCAACGGCCATGATCAAGAAACGGCCGCGGCCGCGAAGGTTGCTGCATGGTGCTCCAGTTAAAGCATTGAGCCGATGACGTCGACGATCAATATCTTGACGATGGTCATGGCCGGAAAAATCATCGCGTAACGCACATCGGGCTGGTCGGTGGGCGTGAGCTTGTTGCAATACGCCAGGATGGCGGGGTTGCCACACGCGCCCGCCACTATGCCGGCCAGTTCGTCGTACGGCAGCTTATACACAAAGATGCCCAGCAACATCACCGGCAGCGCCAAAGCCAGCAGCACAATGGCGCCCAACACCAGCATCAACAAACCGGTGTCGGCGATGGTGGCGGCAAACTTGGGGCCTGACGACATGCCCACTTGCGCCAGAAACAACGTCAAACCCAGGTTACGCAGCACCATATTGGCCGATAGCGGCATCGTCCAGTTAATGCCGCGCGTGCGCCGCACGATGCCCAGGATCAGCGCCACGATCAACACGCCGCAGACGCCAACCGCCAGTTTGCCGATTACCGGCATCGGAATCTGAATTGCGCCCAGTAAAAACCCCAGCGCCATGCCCAGGCCGATGGAGATATAGCTGAACTCGGCGGTGCCTTTGATTGAATCGCCAAAATATTTGCGCAGGGTGGCAAAGTCATCGCGGCGCGCCAGCATGCCAATGCGGTCGCCGAATTCGATGACGGCATCGGGGTTGGGCATGATGTTGGTGTCACCGCGACGTAGCTGGGTCACCACCACATTGGGTCCGCCCGGCAGATCAAGATCACCCAGCGCGCGCCCGATGATGCCGGGGCGCGAGGCAAATACCCGCAGATAATCCAGGTCGGCGCGGTCACGAATCAAACGCCCGGGCGTGAGCTCGCCAAGGATGTCGCTCACTTGCTGCAACACGGTGGCATTGCTGACCACCAGTAATACGCCGTCGCCCTCCTGGGCCACCAGCTCAGGTGCGGCGGGTTTGTTGTGGTGGCCAGTGCGCAGTGCCACGATCTGCGCATCGGACGGCAGCGCGGCGGTGATCTCGGCCAGGCTTTTACCGATGAGATCGGGGTTGCGCAAAGTGACTTCCAAGGCACGCGCGCCAGCGGCTGCACCGCTTTCAATGCGCGGCTTGAGCCATAAAAACGCGATATACAGCAGCAAGATCGGCCCTGCCACGCCAAATGGATATGAGATCGAATAACCGACCGCCGCATCATCATTGCCCAAGGTAGCGATGGTGGCCTGCAATGAGGCCGTGCTGGTGCCCGCGCCGGCAAACAAACCCAGGGCGTAACCGAGTTTGATGCCAGTGAGTTTCTGGATCAGCAAGGTCACCAGCGCCGCGCAGGCCACACCGATAATCGCCAGCAAATTGGCGCGGCGCCCGGCCACGCTGGTTAAGCCCAGCAAAAACTGTCCACCGTACTGGATACCCACCGTATATAAGAACAACGCGAGACCCAGCGTGCCGATCATGGGCGCGGGTGCGGCCTTGGGCACGAGCCAACCCACGGCCAGGGCCACAAACAGCACGGCACCCACGCCCAGCGAAAAGCCTTTGATGTTTAGCTCGCCCGCAAGGTGGCCCAGCGCGATGGTCAAGAACATCACCATCAACGGTTGCTGTTCCAGAAATGCTTTGATGACTTCCATAGCCGTCCTTATCCGATGCACGCCGCAGCGCTCGCCTCTCAATATAGCGGGCGGAATTTGATAAAACCGGACAAGTGCCGCGGGGAGGGCTGCGGGCCTGGCTAGAGCCGGGTCATGATGGCTTGCATAAACTGATACATCGCGGCGCTGAACCCCACGGCCAACGTAATCAGTGCGCCAAACAGGATGCGGAAATCAGTTTTGCTGTCCTGGCGTGCGGCGGCAAAATGTTCGCGCACTTCGGTGCGGAAAGATTTGTGCTCAGCGCGGACACCCCCGAATTCGCCGCGAAACTCGTCGCGCACGTCCTGAAATTCCGTGCGGAATTCGCCGCGGAGCTCCTGGATTTCCGTGCGGACCTCGCCGCGCAGTTCGTGGATTTCCGTGTGGAATTCGTTGCGGAGCTCGTTGCGGAGCGCCTGGATTTCCGTGTGGACATCGCCGCGCAGTTCCTGGATTTCCGTGCGGACCTCGCCGCGCAGTTCCTGCATTTCTGTGCGGACCTCGTCGCGAACCGCTTTGAACCCGGCCTGCATCTCGCCGCGCAGCTGCGTGAAGCCTGCGTTCATTTCGATGCGCAGGCGGGTGTCCCCCGCGATCATCTCGTGGCGCAGTCCGGTCCCCACAGCGTGAAGCCGGATGTCGACGGTACGAATCTCGTCACGCAGCGTACTGTTCCCCGCTTTTATCTCTTCAGTCAGTCCGCTGTCCCCCATTTTCATGTCGGTGCGCAGTGCGCTGATTTCGTTTTCCAGCCGTGTCTGGCCCGCTTTCAGTAATGCGCAATCGGTGCCCACTGCGGTCAGACCGGTTTTCATTTCTCCTAGATCTCGCCTGAGCGCCATCACATCGCTCCCCAGCCCGGTGACGCCGGCTTTCAGCCCCGCCGCGTCCTGTTTCAGCGTGCCGATGTTGGCTTCGATGCCCCTCGCGGTTTGCGCAACGCCGGCGGCGGTTTGCCGGGTGTTCTGCACGTCCTGTTTGAGCTGCGCCACATCGCGGGTTAGCACATGCGTGTGATAGCGAACCAGCTGCGTGTTGTGGCCAATGTGGTCCAGATGCGCTTTTTGCGCGGCGTTGTCGATCTGTAATGCCGTGACATCGGCCCGGATGGATGCGACGGAATCTTGCAGTCCAGCCCAGGCGGGCTCACACGCGCGGCAGTCCGGGCTGTTGCCCGGATACAGCACCAGCGTGCGCCGATCGTTTTCAGGGTCTTCTAATGCGGGGCCAACAGGTAAAGGCATGGTGCGATCCATAGGAATTTGATGAACGGATCTTGCGCCGATTATTTGTCGTCGGCAAAGGATTTTGCCTGCGAAAACTTGAGCTGGATCAAGCTGCGGATTTATCAGATTTGTCAAAGAAATCAATAGATTCGATAACCCGACAGCGTCTTTCTGCGGGCATCATTGCCTGCAGTAATCCGGAGCGTGGCAGATGTCGTCGAGCAGGTGCCACCCGCTATGATTCGGGCAAGAAATCCGCGGATCGGCTTGCGAGTCCGATCTTGCTTGAGCCGATAGTGGAGAAATTCGGTCCATAAGCAAACTTTGTTGTTGCGGCAAATCGGCACTATTCACACGTCAAAATTGCGCGTTACGTTTAGGTGGAGTCCGTTGATGAGTGCTGAATCTGTAGCCTGGAAGCCCGCATGTCTGTCCACCCGGCTGGTGTTTCTGGTCATCGGCGTGGCCACCGCATGTTGGGCGGTGATGGTGCCGTACGCCAAAATCCGGCTGCAGCTTGATGACGCGCAACTGGGCAGCATTTTGCTGGCGCTGGGAGGCGGTGCGATGGTGGCGATGCCGCTGACCGGACATCTGATCAAACGTTGGGGCAGCGCCCAGCTGATCCGGGTGGCGGGAGCGTTGCTGGTGGTGTCGATTCCGGCGCTGGCCTTGGCCCCCACACCATGGGCGCTGGCGGTATTGCTGTTTATTTTCGGGGCGCAACATGGCGTGCTCGATATCACGGTTAATAGTCAGGCCGTGGCGGTCGAAAACCTGGCCGCACGGCCGCTAATGTCATCGTTTCACGGTTTGTATTCGGCGGGAGGTCTGGTGGGCGGCGCAGTGCTGGCGGCCTTGCTCAAATCAGGTTTGTCCTTGGGCGTTTGCGCAGTGGCGGTCGGGCTTTTGTGCGCGATCGCCTGCGTATGGAGCTACGCCGCGTTGATTCCGCACGGCCCGGCGGACGCCGAAGAACACAAAACCCATCTGGCTTTTAATCACCGCGGTGTGGTGATCATCGGCGCGCTGTGTTTTTGCGCGTTTTTGACCGAAGGCGCCATGCTGGACTGGGGCGCGGTGTTTTTGCGCTTCGAGCGCGGCGTCAATGAAGCCTCGGCCGGCATTGGCTTCTCGGTGTTTTCGGTGGCGATGGCAGTCGGGCGTTTGACGGGCGACCGCATCATCAAGGCTTTCGGTCCGTTCCGCGTGGTGCTGGGCGGCAGCCTGATTGCCGCTGCGGGCGTGCTGACCATAGTGCTGGCGCCCTTGCCGGCGCTCAGCGTGGCGGGCTTTGTGTTGGTGGGGCTGGGCGCGTCCAACATTGTGCCGGTGTTGTTTGGCGCGGCCAGCCGCATGCCGGGCGTGCCCGCCAGTGTGGCGTTGCCGACGGCGGTGATGATGGGCTACACCGGCATTCTGCTGGGCCCGGCGTTGGTGGGATATGTGGCGCATGCCACGTCGCTGCCACTGGCCTTTGGCGGCATCAGTCTGCTGATGTTGCTGATTACCGCCAATGCCTGGCGCGTGCGTCATACGGCGCATCCGGCCAACAAAGAAGCGCCAGCCAGCGTTACGGTCAGCCAGTAGAGCCGGGTGCGGCGCTGGTATTGAGCGGGCGCGCAGCCCGGTCGTCCAGCGCATGGGGGCGTGTACTTGCCGTGGCGCTGCCGCCTTGCATGGCGCGCTTGAAGCCTGGATATAGCAGGTCGTTGCCAAACGCGCTGAGGTGGTCGGTGTCGGCAAACACCGGCTTGCCATCTACATACCCTTTACACACAGCGCCTGGGCACAGGGCGTCAAATGGGTCCCATAAGCTGGCGCCGGCGTTGGCGGCCACCTCGCTCAAGTAGGCCTCGGCGCGTGAACGGCGCAGCAACATCTCATTGCGTGTGGTTTCGGTGGCTGACTGGCAATACGAATTGATACGATTAAACCAGTCGGCGCAGCGGAACTGGGCTACCTGCGCCACTGGCTTGGGTGCTTCGAGGATCACGTGAACACCGTTATCCACGAGTGGCTGCAACAGTGCTTCGGCGCGCGCGGCTGATACATGATCTTCCGGTTTGATCGTCAGATCGATCTTGTCGGTCGGCAGCGAAGTCTCGCTCCAGATATCGCGGTAGCGCGCCGTGTACAGGCCCGCCAGTAGTACGTAATCCCCGGGCCGCGCCTGAGCTTTGATGCGGTCAAGCGCCTGCACCCGAAACTGCGGGCACCCCGGCAGCGACTGCGTTTCCAGATAGACAATCAATTTGCAGCCGCCCATGGTCACAATCTGCACCTGATAGCCGTCTTTGGCGGCCAGCCGTTGCGCCATGCGCTCGTACGCGCTGGCATGCGAATCGCCCACGATAAATACATGCTGTGGCTTTTCCTGGGCGCAATCGGTGGCGTTGAACGCGATGATCATGCCTGGGCCCCAGTGCGAAAACTCTTTGGGCGCGGTGCAATCGCCGGCCTGGAAGGGCGCATAGGCGTTGGCGGCCCAGACCTGTTCATCGCGTGCGGCAAACAGACCAATCTCGGGTTTGCTGAGGTACAGGGTGCCACTGAATGCAGCCAGCACCACCAGCGCGCTGGCCACTACCGCGTAAAACTGGCGATAGCCGCGTTGGCCCAGCCACGGATTAAAGCGCAGTGGTTTTTCCACAAGCACATAGCTTGCGATGGCCAATACGGTCATCAGCAGCATCGACAACGCCTGCAGGGCGGGGGTGTCGATGCCGGTGGTCCAGCGCATCAACACGATGATGCCCCAGTGCCACAGGTACAAAGAGTAAGAAATCTTGCCGATGGCGGTAAACAGCGGATTGGCCAGCACGCGGTTGACCAGGTTATCACCGCCATACACGGTGCCAATCACCAGTACGGTGGTGGCCACGCAGGGCAGCAGGGCCCACGGCCATGGAAACAGACGTTCGTTGGCAATCCACAAGCCCACGCCCAGTGTAACCAGCGCCAGCAGGCTGAACACGCCGTGCTGGTTAAGGCGCTGCAGCATATGGCCGGTGCGGGTCTCCGGGTTTTTGCACAGCACGTAGGCGAAAAAGCCAGCCCCCAGCTCCCAGAAACGCGTAGGCAGCATATAAAACGCCACCGTGCCGTTGCGCGGCGTTAGCCATGCGCAAAACACCATGGACGCCAGCGTGACGAGGCCCAAGCCCCAAAGCCAGTGTCTGCGTCGTTGCGGGCTGGTTTTGGGGCTGATCAGGATCAGGTAGGAGAAGAACGGAAACAGCAGGTAGTACTGCTCTTCCACCGCCAATGACCAGGTGTGGGTAAACGGATTGAATGAACTGGCGGCAGCAAAATAATCGCCGGAGGTCCACATCAGCACAAAGTTGCTGAGCCCAAACAAGGCCGAGATGCCGGTGACCTCGATAAACCGACTGTAGGGCGGAATAAACAGCGTCGACAGCAGTGACATCAGCATGATGAAGACGGCCAGCGCGGGCACAATGCGCAGCAGGCGGCGACGGTAGAACCACTGAAAATACGACAGCAAGCCATCCGTGGGGGCCGAAGCCACTGATTTGGCCACCACAAAGCCCGAAATCACATAAAAGATATCAACGCCGATAAAGCCACCGGGCAACCAGGCAGCCTGAATGTGAAACAGGATAATGGCCAGTACGGCCACCGCGCGCAGACCATCGATTGCGGCGATATGTGCTTTACGTCCGGGATTCATGCCTGTCTATCACTCCATATTGCAAGGGCTTGCCAGCCATGCGGATGAACCGCGACGCGACGCGCAGCTAAAACTAGCGGGCGCGGGCGTGACTCTGGCTTGTCGGGCCACTATGCCAAAACCTTAAACTAAAGACAAGATACCTTACGTGACGATGTCAATTAAAAAACTTGTCAAGCCGTGCAAGTCGCATCGTTTGTCAGAAGATGCTTTACAAGATTCAAAATCAGGCCGCGATGGTGCGCTGCACCACGCTAAATAGCTGACAATCTGGTCAAGCCATTGTTGCAGCGCAACAGCGGTTGTACCGTGGGCGCGACACCGCAAACCCGCGACTAGCGGCGCCCGCGTGATATGCATTTATCATGGCGCCCCTGAGTTCCGTCCACGAGCGGCACTTCGTTTGATTAACGGCGCAAATACAGTCCGGTTTACCCATCGGCTTGTGTCGCCCCTGCAGAAGTCTTCTTCCGGCATGCTCACAACAAAACATCTATTCAAGACCGCACTGACGGTGGCCGCGCTGGCGGCATCTTCCCTGGTTCACGCAGATATCAATGTCGGCCAGTCGGTGGCCACGTCCGGGCCGGACGCGCCTACGGGCAAAGCCATTGCGCTGGGCGCTTCGATTTATTTTTCGCACGTGAATGCCGACGGCGGCATCGGTGGGCAAGAGATCAAGCTAACCACGCTGGACGACGGCGGCGAGCCCGCCCGCACCGTCAGCAACACGCTGGATCTGGTTAACAAGAACGACGTGGTTGCGCTGGTCGGCTATCAAAACGGTGATGCGGTGCGCAAGTTGCTGGACGGCAAGACGCTGGAAAACGCGGGTGTGCCGCTGGTGGGCGTGGATTCGGGCGCTGAGAACATTCGCAAGCCGGGCAGTCCGTATCTGTTCCATCTGCGGGCGGGTTACAACCAGGAAATCGAAAAACTGGTGGCTTTGCTTAATGGCAAGCTGGGCATGCGCAAGTTTGGCGTGCTGGCGCAGAAAGACGGCGTGGGCGACGCCAATGTAGCCACGCTGAAGGCCGAGCTAGCCAAGCGCAAGTTGCAGCTGGTGGGCGAGGGTTATTTCGACAAGACCGCCAACGACACGCAAACCGCCGCCAACGCCTTGTACAAAGTGCAGCCCGAGGCCGTCATTCTGATGGTGCCGTCTGCTCCGGCCGCCACCTTTATCAAACAATTCAAGAGCCTGGGCGGCACGGCGCAGCTGTATGGTCTGTCGCAAATCCAGTCCAGCGAAGTCGTGCGGCTGGCGGGCGCGTCTTCGGCATCGGGCCTGGGCATTTCGCAGGTATTTCCGTCGCCGGGCAGTTATTCGGGCAAGTTGATCCGCGAATTCCAGAATGACGCCAAACCGTACCTGAACCAGGGCGTGCCGGAATACGCGCTGCTGGAAGGCTATGTCGCGGCGCATGTGCTGGCCGATGCGCTTCGGCAAGCGGGCAAGCGCCCGACGCGGCCGCTGGTGTACAAGGCGCTGAGCAATATGCAGAAAGTGGATCTGGGCGGTTATGTGCTTGATTTCAGCGACAGCCGCATTGGTTCGCGCTTTGTGGATATGACCATGATTTCGCCGACGGGCGCCCTGGCGCGTTAAGCCTGCCCGCGGGCTCACACATCCGCTCGCACAACCCGGCACATCCCACAGATGGCCGGGTTTTTTTGTGCCCGGTTGGCGGGCGTGCCCCAGTCTGGCTGACAGCGCAAGTAAACCGGGCGGCGGCGCAAACCGTTAGTATCGCCAAGCGCGCTATATTAAGGATGGCGCCTTTGCGGTACCCGTCGTCCCCAGACGCCCCCAACCTTGTTCATCCCCGGAGTGCCAACCATGTCTTCGATTGCGTTGAACCCTGCTGTAGAAACCGGTGAAACCGGTGGTTTGCACCGTACCCTGACCACACTGGAAGCCGCGCTGGATTACGCGCTGGTTAAAAAAGAAAGCGAACACACACCTAACCCCGAGACGTGGCAAGTCACGTTCAATGTGCTGGCCGAAGCGGCCAACAGCCACAATCCGGCCGACGTGGCCGCGGCACATGCACAACTGACCAAAGCCATCGGTGAAACCCTGCGCGCCGAAGGCAAACAGCCGTATTGACGCAGCGCCGGATCCGCTTGCCGAACGATGTGTTATCTCCCTCAACAGCGCCGCTTGCGGCGCTGTTTGCGTGCACTAGACTGAACCTGCGCCGACCACGGGCGCGCCTGCCTTACACACCATTCCAACAAGTCGGTCAAAAAGGGGTGCGGGGATGTTCATGCAGAAGCAAAAAGCGCACATGCAGCAGCAAGGCAATGCGTTGGCGCAGCAAAAGGGTTTGCTCGACGCCATCAATCGCTCCATGGCGGTGATTGAATTCAATCTGGATGGGGTCATTCTCGACGCCAATTCCAACTTTCTGCAGGTGGTGGGCTATTCGTTGCCCGAGCTGGCCGGGCAACACCATCGCGTGCTGTGCGAACCGGCCTATGCCAACAGCCCCGAATACCAGCAATTGTGGCAACGGCTGCGCCAGGGCGACTTTGTCTCGGGCAAGTTCCGCCGCGTGGCCAAAGGCGGTCGCAGCATCTGGCTGGAGGCCAGCTACAACCCGATCCGCGACGAAGCCGGGCAGGTGATCAAGGTGGTCAAGTTTGCCCAGGACGTCACCGCCGTGACGGAAGAAGAGCACGAATACGAAAACAAGATGAAGGCGATGGATCGCTCGATGGCGGTGATTGAATTTGCGCCCGATGGCACCATCCTCGCGGCCAATCGTAATTTCCAGAATACCGTCGGCTACACCGAGGCCGAACTGGTGGGCAAACATCACCGGTTTTTATGCGAGCCCGAATACACCGCCAGCGCCGCCTATGCCACGTTCTGGCGGCGGCTGGATAACGGCGAATATATTTCGGGCCTGTTTGAGCGCCGGGGCAAACAGGGCAAGGTGATCTGGCTGGAGGCCTCGTACAACCCGATGTATGACGAAGACGGCAAGCTGTACAAGATCATCAAATTTGCCACCGACGTGACGGCGCGCGAGGCCAGCATCCGCAAAGACATGCAACTGGTGGGCACGGTGCGCAGCTTGTCCAGCGAAACCGAAAATGTCTCGCGCGATGGCGGCGTGGTCATCCAGAAAACCTTTGAAGAAATGGGCTCGATTGCCGCCAGCGCCAAAAACGCGGCCGGGGTGATTGAAGCTCTGGGCACGCAGACGTCGCGCATCAACAGCATCGTCGCCACCATCCGCGCCATTGCAGATCAGACCAATCTGTTGGCGCTTAATGCAGCAATCGAGGCCGCGCGGGCCGGAGAGGCGGGGCGCGGCTTTGCGGTGGTGGCGGACGAAGTGCGCAAGCTGGCTGAACGCACGACCCAATCCACCGCTGAAGTCGCCAGCATGATCGCCAGTATTGATAACGGCACGGCCTCGGCCATCAGCAGCATGAACGAGATGCTGGCGCAGGCCGAGCAAGGCCTGGTACACGCCACCGATGCCGGTGCGGCTATCCGCGAAATCCTGGCCAGCAATCAAAAAGTGGCTAGCATGATCGGGCAGTTTTCCATGAGCGAAGCGTCGTTTTATTAAGCCAGCACGGGTGCATTGATGGGTTTTGACTGCCCCGAATTGCATCAGCAAACCCTGCTGATCTAGACCGAACGTCTAGATCACCGCCTGGCGTCGCCATACGGTTTTGCCGAGGTTCGCCATTACTATTGCCGCCCTGAGTATCTGCTTTGTAGCAATGAGGCAGATCACTACAAAACAAAATACGGGGAGTGCGATCGATGCGGTTGAGTGGGTGGCTGCTGGCAATTAGCCTGGCAGCGGGGTTAAGTGCGTGTGGTGGCGGGGGCGGGTCGGATGGCGCCAGCGCCGGTGGCGGCAATACCAGCGCGGGCGCGGGTGCGAGTGGCGGCGCCAGCGGTGGCGCCGATACAGGCAATGGCGGCAACGCGGGCAATGGCGGCAGCAACGGCGTAACGCCAACGCCGGCGCCCACCAGCGCGGATCGCATCGCGGTGGCCGCGGCCAGCGGCGACTCCTCCGGTCTGTTGGCGAGCGACAGCGCCACTTTGCTCGATATGGCCATCGCCAGCGCCACCAGCGCGCGCGATGCGCAAGCCAGCATCCTGGCCAATATCTACGGCAACAGCAGCGTGGTGCCCTCACTGGCGTTTAACCTGGGCACCAACAGCAGCGACATCACGCCGCGTGCGTCCACGACCGCCATGACGCTGGTCAGCGCCGATGACGGCAGCAGCCTGGCGGCGATTTCCAATGTGGGCAACGGCCGCGCGCTGGCTTATGGCGCAGACGTGCTGGTCTGGATGGCGGGCACCACCAAAGAACAACAGCACTATCCGTTTTTCCGTCGCGCCTGGGGCTGGCTGCTGACCGGCAACGCCAACAGCACGCTGCCCGCCAATGTGCGCTATGCCACGGCCGGGTACACCGCCGCCAATGTCAAAACCTTGATTGAGCGCACCGGCAGCACCGCCACCGCCATCACCTGCGATCTGACCAGCCCGAGCAACACGTGCTGGAACAACGCCGACGTGCTGGTCTTCGGCGGCAGTGTGGCCAGCAATGCCGCGCTGCAATCCACGGTGACGCAATACCTGAATGCCGGTAAAGCCGTGGTGTACATGCAACCGGGCTGGGGCGATTCGGCGGGTGGCCGCCAGGTATTGGCCGCCATGGGCATGACCCTGGGCGGCTATCCGGGCAATTATTTTGCCGGCACCAGCGCCGTGTCGGTGGGCAGCGGCCGCACTATCGCGGCGTCGCTGACGGCGCTGGACACGCTCAGTCCGCTGGTTAACACGCTTAATCAGCTCAAACAGACCAGCGTAAACGTCGATCTGACCACCGACACCAGTTCGCCCAGCGCGATTACGCGCACGATGAACGAACTGCAAACGCTGCAAAGCGCGAGCGTGGATATTTTCGCGGCCGACCCGCATTACGCGTTGCAGCGCTTGCTGGTGCTGTGGGCCGATTTGTGGCGGCCCAATATCGTCTACGGCAAGGTGCCGCGCAGCGATGCCGCCAATTTCCTGCGCGCCTATGCTTCCGATTCGTGGGTCGATTACAACCGCGTCAGCACGCGCGTTTCACCCACGGGGCAGGGCGACTTTATGCCCGCCTCGGCGCAAAGCATGGCGGTGGCCAGCGATTGGGAAGACATCGACGTCACCATCGCGCAAACCAGCGGCAATACGCTGATCGGCCGCGCGGCGGTGCCAGGCAAGCCGTTGCAGATTCAGGTGGTGGATGCGGCGGGCGCAAGCAGCCTGGGCATCCAGACCAGCTACATCCGCACCTGGGGCAACCCGCTGACGGACAGCGACGCCACTTATCTGCGCCCGCGTCGGCCCAACTCGTTTAACCTGCCGCTGGGCACCGCGCCGGTTAATTTTGTAACGCCGTTTGGTGGGCCGCTGGTGTTGTCGTATAGCGGCGCTACCGCCAACAGCGTGGTCAAATTGCGCGTTAAGGGTGGCGCTAAATACGCGCACTTTGATTTCACCCGCAGCATGAGCGCGGCCGACACGGCGGATGCCTTGGCCGCGCTGAAAGCCGGCACGTTTGGCTGGCAGACCACCAAGCTGATCGGTGGCGAAATCGAACAAACCACCAAGCTGGCGCAAGCGGTGATCGGCAACACCGATCCGGCCGTGTACGTTAACCAGCGCATCCGCGATGGCTTGTTTATGAGCAACCACATCGCCAATGGCTACAACGACGCCGGCATGACCACCGAAGTAGCCAATCTGTGCGCCACGCTGGGCTGGACTTGCGATGGTCCGATCCACAATGCGCCAGTGGTGCAGCACTTTGTCGGCTGGCTGGCGGCGTGCGGTTATCTGTGTTCGGGCAATCCGATTGATGGCTACGCGGGCATCGATATCGGCTGGGGCTACGCGCATGAAATGGGCCACAACACCGTGCAGCGCGTGATGCATATCGTGCCGGACGGCACGCATGGCTGCGTGGTGGAATGCGATAACAACATTCTTTCCAGCACCACTGCCTTGCGCGTGTACAAAACGCTGGGCATTGAAATCAGCGGCGGCCATCCGCTGGATAACCCGGGCCTGTATAGCCTGATTGTGGCCAACCGCAATACGGGTCTGAGTGGTGATGCGCAGATTGCCGATATGGAAACGCGCGTTTGGAGCAACCCCAGCCAGGACGTGATGCGGCCGGTGCATTTTCAGTTGGCCTATCTGTTTACGCGGTATCGCAGCGGCCTTGCGCAACCCACCATGGAAACCACGCTGGATTTCTTCAGCCTGCTGACCAAGGGTGACCGGCTGGTGGCCAAAAACTTCAGCACCAGCAACGCGGCCAGCTATGGCATGGGCCGTTACGCCAACAACACCATCGGCAATTCGGATCTGCTGTATGTGCTTAGCTCGAAGATCATCGGCAAAGATGTGCGCAAGCTGTTTGCCATGTATGGCATTCCGCTTAGCGCCGATGCATTGGGTTCGATTGCCGATCTGGGCCTGGCGGTGGCGCCGATGCAGTTCTATGCCTTGCCGGCGCTCAAGCATAACCAGCTGCAAACCGGCGTCTGGATGGATATCGACAGCAGCACGCCGCCGTATCCGCTGTAACGCTTAACGTTGCGCTGTGGCCGTGGTCTCTGCGACTGCGGCCGCGCATTTTTCGCGCAAGAACGCCTGCAACAAACCCGCGCGGCCTGAGGCGCTGGCGCGGTGCGGACACACCAGGTAGAGCGGGCTGCGCTCGCCGTCCCAATCCGGCATGACGTCGACCAGCCGCCCGGCCGCCAGATCGGCCGCCACATCCAGCCGCGATTTGTAGGCCAGGCCGTGTCCGGCCACGGCCCAACGCCGCGCCACGTCGCCATCGTCGACCACATAATCGCCCGTCACTTCCACTTCGATGGTCTCGTCGCCCCGGCTAAAACGCCAACTGCTATAAGGGCGGCCGCCCAGATAAAACAGCACGGCTTTGTGTGCGGCGATGTGCGTGGGATGGCTGATCGGGCCGTGCCGTTGCAGCCAGGCCGGGCTGGCGCACAGCACGCGCCGGTTGCTCTCCAGGATAGGCAATCCCACCATCGCCGAATCGGCCGGAATGCCGTAGCGCAAGGCCAGGTCCACCGGCTCGCGGTACAGGTCGCTCTGCCGATCGCCCACCTGCAACTGGATACGCAAGGCCGGATGCTGCAGCTTGAGTTCATCCAGCCAGCCCAGTAGCCGGTTGCGGCCCAGATCGGATGGCGCGGACAGCTGCAACACGCCGCTCCAGCCGGTGGTTTTATGCCGCAATGCTTCTGCGCCCTCATGCAATGCGCCCAAAGCCAGCCGCACGCTTTCCAGATAACGCGCGCCGTCTTCGGTGAGACGCATGCTGCGGGTGGAGCGCACAAACAAACGCGTGCCCAGCCGCTGTTCCAGCCGCTTCAGCGCCACGCTGGCTGCGGCGGGCGTGATATCCAGCGCCCGCGCGGCGGCCGAGATGCTGCCGCTGTCGGCGGTGCGCAACAGCACTTCAAGATCGAGGATGGAGCTCATCGGATTATTCCGGAATCAATGCGCAGGGATGGTAGCGCATTGGGTCGGCCCCGGCTTGCCCGATCCCACGACATAGGGTGGGTCTAGACCCACCTGTCAAAGTCGGTGATTCGGAATGCGATGGCTCAATCCAGTCACGGCCGACGATATGACCCGCGAGTTTCTCGTCCTTGGCGACGGCTTTGCGTGGTGGGTCTCGACCCACCCTATGCCCGGAGCTTTTGATAGGCCGTTAAGAATTGGCGCATTTCTTGCGTGGCGGGGCGGTCGCGCGGGTCTTTGCGTTGCAGCGCGGTGGCGATGCCGGTTTCGATCAAAGCGATTTGCGCATCGAGTAGTTCGTGCACGCGCTCGCGCCAGACCGCATCGTGCAAGGCCAGATGCGCCAGCAGCGGCACCAGCGGCAGCGACAGATAACCGTCCTGCAGGGTGCGCCCGGAACGGGCGATTTCCGGGCGTAACACGGCATGCAGCGCGTCGCCCCACACCGTGCGATCCCGCGCCAGATCATCACGGCGTTGTTGCAGCGCGCTGAGATAGTCCGGCTCAACCACCTCAAGCCGGCGCAGCAGAATCTGGCCCGCGCCAGCCACGCTGGGCTGCAAACAATCCGCGCCAATAAATGCCGCGCTATCGGCGCGTTGCTGCAGCAAGATCGCTTGTTCAGCATCCGGCAACAACGCATCCAGCGGCACCACGCGGCAGGTGGCCGGTTTATGTTCGCCGTGCACGCCACAGCGCTGGTCGCTTTGCAACGCTGGACAGGAGGGCTGGCTGGCCCATTGATAACCTTGCAGCAGCAACACCAGATCATCGGCCGCGCCACCGGGCAGCAATTGCGTGGCCAGTGTGCGTTGGCCGGCCGACGCATTGCGCGGCAAACGCCGCACGCTGATGCAGCCAATAAAGGTGTGACGGTGCTGCCACAGTTCGTCCAGCGACAGCAACGGCGGCGAGTTACAGCAGCGGCCGCAGGCGGTGCAATGGAGCGACCAGTCTTCTCTTACCATGGCCGCCGCACCGAATCCTGATAGCGCGTCAGCACAAACGCCGCCACGGCGGGCGATTGGTAGGCGGCGCGCCATTGCGTGGTCCATGCGCCTGGCGTGACTGCGGCCAGCACACCGGCCCATGGCGAACGCGCATCTTCCATGCCCAGCGCGTCGCGTGCCGGATACAGCTGGTGTTGCAGCGCAAAGTCGCCCGGCAGCGCCACCAGCGGCAGTTTGGGCAATGCGGCCAGCAAACGTGCTTCCGGCAGCGCCACCAACTGGTAGCCACGCGGATTGACCGTCACATCGGCGATGCGCGCCTGGATGCCGGCGCTGTCGCGCAACTGGATCAGGCCGTAGTTCTGCAACAGGATCAGCGCCCGGCTTTGCGCGCCGGATTCCGCCGGAATGCCAATGCGTGCGCCGTTGCGCAGGGCGCGCAGATTGGGCAACTGGCGGGAATACAAACCCATCGGCAAGGTAATGCTGGTGCCGACTTCCTTGAGCGCCGGTTGCTGCCAGCGCGCCAGGGTTTGCGCATCCGGCACGCTGGCACCATCAACCGCGCCTTGCGCCACCGCGGCACGCAGTTGGCTGATATCCGGATAGGCCTGGATTTGCAGCGTCAGCCCCTTGGCCGCGGCCACTTGCGCGGCGTGTTGCATCACCTCGGCATCGATGCCAGCCAGCACGCCGATCCGCACGGCTTGCGCGTTGGCCCAACTGGCCAGCACGGCCAGGCCCACACCCGCCAGTAGCTTCAAACCATGCATCGCATCACCCTCGCAAAATGGTACGAAAACCGATATGCGACGCGGGCAAATCAGCCTCTTGCGCCTCGCGGGAAGACGCGCGGTAACGCACGCAATAATCGGGTGAGCACAGAAAAGAGCCGCCTTTGATCACCATCGGCGTATCGGATTTGCGCGTCGTGGCCTGATTGGCCACTGCCGCGGTATCGCCGTTGCTGTGATATTGATGCACGCCGCTGTAGGCGTCGCGCGTCCATTCCCAGGCATTGCCGATCATGTCGTACAGCTTGAAATCGCTGGCGGTGTAACAACCCACGGCGGCCAGACCGGCGTTGCCGTCTTCCGCGCTGTTGACTTGCGGAAACACGCCTTGCCAGTAATTGGCCGATGGTTTGCCGTTGGCGTAACGCGGCGCCACTTCCAGCTTCGCGCCATCGTGGCCGGCTTTACCGGCGTATTCCCATTCCGCCTCGGTAGGCAGATCGCGGCCCAGCCAATGCGCGTAGGCCAGCGCGTCGGCTTGCGTGACCAGCGTAACCGGGTGGTTGTTTTGCGCGGTTTCCAGCGTGCTGTCGGGGCCGGTGGGATGACGCCAGTCCGCGCCTTTCACCCAGCTCCACCACGCATACGGCCGCGCGTGCAGCTCGGTGTCGGTGGGCACGTGGAAGACCACCGCGCCGCCTTGGCGTTCGGCATCCGTCACGTAATGCGTTTGCGCCACAAAACTGGCGAATTGCGCGTTGGTGACTTCGGTCTGGTCGATCCAGAAACCCTCGACATGGGTTTTGCCATCGCCCGCCGGGCGTTCATCGGCATAACCCAGCGTGGTGCCAAACGTAAAACTGCCAGCAGCCACGTGCACCATGCCGGCATTGTTCTGTTTGCCCCAGCCCGCAGGCAGCCCGGAATACTGGCTGCATTGCTGCGGCGTGCCCAGGGCGGCCAGCGGTGGATGCTCCGCCACCGACTGCGCCTGGGCGCGCCAGGCCGCGCCACCCGCCAGCGCGGCCAAAACCACGCTGGCGATTACTACGGTGTAGGCGCGTTTCATGCTTAGTAATAACCCTTGGGCTGCAGCGGTTCCACGCCGCCCACATTGCTCAGGTATTGCTGCCACTGCTGCACCAGGCCATTGACGATGGTGGGGTTGGCGGCGGCCAGATCGTTGGTCTCGCCACGGTCCGCGCCGATATCAAACAGCTCCCAATGGCCATCGACCGGGCCTGATGGCGGTTCGGTCCAGCGCGCTTTCCATTTGCCGTCGGCGCTGCGCAGATAAGCACGGCCGTACGATTCATCGCCAAAGGCTTGCGTGTGTACCGCGCCGGTGGCGTTGCCTTGCAGCACGCCCAGCAGCGATACCCCCGTCACCGGGTACACGTAGCGATTGTTGTACACCACCTTGCCCTTGTTTTTATCGACGCCGGTAGCGGGGTCGATCAGCGCCGGCGCAGGCGTGGACGGCGGGGTAACGCCGGCCAGCGCGAGGAACGTGGCGGTATTGTCAGTGACGTGGGTAAACGCGCTGAGCGTGGGCAAGGTAGTGGTCTGGCCGGGCAGATGGATGATGGCAGGCACCGAGACGCCGCCTTCGCCCATATAGCCCTTGAGCTGGCTCAACGGGGTGGCGCTGACTTCGCCCCAACGCAGGCCGTATTGCAGACGGCGTGCGCTGACCAAGCCATTGTCGGTGCCCAGCGTTGAGTAGATCGGTTCTTGCGCATTGGCTTCATCGGTGGCTTTGGGGTCCGCGCCGGAATCAATTGGCCAGCCTTCGGCACCGTTGTCGGACTGGAACATGATGAAGGTGTTGTCGTACTCGCCAATGTCTTTAAGGTGCTGGATCAGCAGGCCGATGTTGTGGTCCAGGTTGGACACCATGCCGGCGTAGATTTCCATATAACGCGCTTGGGCTTTTTGCTCCAGCGGCGTCAGATCGGCCCATTTTTTGTTGACGTAACCGGCGCCGTAATCCACATAACCATCGGCCGGGCTGTGGATGGCGTTGGTGTATTTCGCGGCTGAGGTGCCGTTATTGGTGGTGGCCGGGCTGCGCGTCAGATTGCGGGCAAAACCGGCGCTGGGGGTAAAGTCAGCCGGAATCAGACCCAGCGTTTTAAGGCGCGCAATGCGGGCGTCACGGATGACGTCATAACCAGCGTCGTACTTGCCTGCATACTGGTGCAGATAGGGTTCCGGCACTTGCAGCGGCCAGTGCGGCGAGGTGTACGCGGCATAGGCAAAAAACGGCTTGCCGTCGGCGTGATTGGCGTCGATATAGCTGATCAGCTTTTGCGTATAAAAATCGGTGGAATAGAACGTGGCCGGCGATCCGCCGGTGCCGCCGGGTTGGCCCGGCTGGCCTGGCTGCACATACACGCCGTCTTCCGTGTAGTTTTTGGAACCGGCTGCCTCATGCGCATAGTGGTTGGTGGCTGCGCCGCCCAGCAACACATAGCTGTGTTCAAAGCCCCATTGATCTGGCGTCTGGCCCGAGCCGCTGGCCGCGCCGACGATGCCCGAACCGATATGCCATTTGCCGGCGATATAGGTGTGATAACCGGCGTCTTGCAGCAATTGCGCCACCGACAGGGCGCGGTCGTTCAGATAGCCCTCGTAGCCGGGCAAGCCTTTGCGCTCATCGCTGGGCGCGCCCATGGTGCCTTCGCCCACCAGATGGTGATCGGTGCCGGAAATCAGCATCGAACGCGTAATCGCGCACACGGTGCCGGTGTGATGGTTGGTGAGGATACGGCCTTGAGCCACCAATGCATCCAGATTAGGCGTATCGATCTCGCCGCCCATGGCATGGATGTCCGAATAGCCCAGGTCATCCGCCATGATGTACAGAATGTTGGGTTTCTTTTGCGCCACCGGTGCCGGGGTGGGTGTGGCGGTGGGCGTGCTGGTGACGGCAGGCGAGGTGGTGGCGGTGCTGCCATCGTTGCCAGTGCCGCAAGCGGCCAGCAGGGCGCTGCCGACGAGCGTGGCGCTTAGCAGAATGCGGCGGGTATGGCGGAGGGAATGCGGTGGCCGTTGGCTCATGATTGCGCTTCGCGTTATAAGGGACGGCAGCGATGGTATGAGCCGGTTATAAAAAACCGAAAGAATAAATGTAGCTAGCCATATGCGTTTTGTAACTGATGTTCGCATTGTTTAGCAGAATCAATGCTAAGAGGTCTTAGCCATAACCAGTTGGACAGCGGTGATGACAGCGCCGTCAGTGGCTGTCTGGCAACGCTTTAATCCGCGCTGCGCTGCCGCGCCGATACGTTGCGATGCACCATGCGGCTATCTGACTTATACGTCCACGCGCGCCGCGCACAAGGAGAACCATCATGCTGATTCCGGAAGACGAACTCGCCACGCTGAACATGGCAGAACGCGCCAGCCTGGATGTGATCGACGCGCGCAAAGTGCTGTACCAGGTGGCGGGCCAGACGCCGGACGGCATCGAAAGCCCCGAGCTGCGCCTGGCGCTGGATCGCTATTACGAGGCGCTGAAGACCGAGGTCTCGGTGCGCGAACGCATCGACATCTTTGCGCGCAAGTTGACGGCGCGGTTTCACAAGTAAGCGGCGCCGACGAGACGCCGCTGGCCGCGCCGGCCCCGCGCCGATCAGGTCGTGCGGCTGGCCTGTTCGCGCCGGTTGCGTACCATCTTGCGTACCGCCAGTTTGGCCATCTTGAACCAGCCAAACGGGCGCGGATCAACCAGCATGCTGACGGCGCGCGCGTAATCCAGTGTCAAGCCGGGCGTCCACGCCATGGTTTTGGCGCGCTTGCGGATTTGCGCGGCCACCCACAGTTCGGGTGTTAGCAGCATGCGAAAAAACGCGCTCCAGCCCCGATCCCGGCCGTAGAAATGGCCGACCGAACCTTCCACTGCCGCTTCCAGCGCCCGCGCCACGGTGCTGGAGCAATTGCGCCAGGTCAGGTTGTAGGTGGTGTCTTGCCGATATTGCTCCCAGAACAAACGCAGGCGCTCGGGGCTGTAATTGCGGATGCGCACTTTAACCGTCGATTCGCACCAGGCTTTGGATTCATAGGCGTAATCAGGCTGAAACAAGCCCGGTACATCGTTCTCGCGCGTGGCGCGCAGCAAGCGGGCAAAGTCGTCGGGCGAGCGATCAATTTCGACGGCGGGATACAGGCTGATATAAATGCCTTCCGGCGATTCCAGCGCAGCATGGCCGGTGGAGATCACGCCCTCGGCATCCACGGCCGCGATGTAGCGGTCGATCAAGGGCCGGCGCAGCGCCTTGCTGCGCGCCGAACCCACCGGCGTCCAGACATGCACGGTGAGCGCGCGTTCGCTGGCGGCGGGCGGGCCGTCCCACACCAGCGGCGCGTTGGCGTCCAGATCGGTGTTCTGGTCGGCCCAGAATAGCGCGGTGGGGCGTTCCAGCATCGTGCTTAACAAGGCGCGTTGCGGAAGACGCCGCACGCGATAGCCCAGCAATAACAGGCTCCAGCCGCTAAACATCAAACCCAGACCCAGGCAATACGGCACCGTGCCCACATAGTGCGTGGGGTAGGGCTGGTAAAAGAAAACGGCCAGCAGGATTTCGATGCCCGCGCCCACCAGCGCCGCGCGCCAGCGTGGATAGCGCACCACCCACGCCGATGCCGCCTGCAGTGCGCCATCCAGCAAAAACAGCGTGCCAAAAATCATCGACAGGATGAAATTGCCGTGATGATGTCCGGCCAGAATCAGCACGGCGGCCAGCACAAACGCCACGCCTTTTAATAGCCGCAACGCGCGCTGGCCACCCATGCCGGTCCACGCCACCGCCAGTGTGGCCACGCCATCCAGCATCAGCAGGGCGGCAAAGAAATTGATCGGAAAATAGATGGCGTTATCCAGCGCATCGATAAAGATCACCACACCCGCAATCGCCCACAGCCAGCCGGCGATGCAGATGGCTTTCCAGCGTTTGCGCAGATAATCGACGCCCAGCAGCGTCAGAACCAGTTTGACCATGGGGTATCCGGTGAGGGTGGCGCACACGCGCGTGTCTGCAAAATGTAGGTGAAAACCACAGGCGTTGCGCGGTGCAAGCTACAGACGTCGGCTTGGGTGGCGCGATTGCAACAGGCGCGCGTTGCACTGCGGCAGCGATTGTTTGTGGCGCGCGTGGCCGCTATGATCGGCGGCTTGTCTGAATGCCAGGAACTGCCATGCCCGCTTATACCACTCGTGTTGAATTGCTTGACGCTGCCGCCGACTACACCGCTTTGACTGGCTTTATGCAGCAAGCGGGTTTTGTTGATTTCATCGTCGATGACCAGAATCAGAAATACACGCTGCCCACGGGCGAATATTTCAGTCATGGCGAACTGAGCATCATCGACGTGTGCGCCAATGCCGAATGGGCAGCCAAACAAACTGGCGGCAAGTTCCGCATGTTTGTGACTGAGGGCGGCAACCGTTCGTGGGTGGGTCTGGACGCCGTCAACCCGGTCTGATTGCCGCTGATCGCCCGCGGATACATCGATTTACAAATATGGCGCGCGGCGATACCCGCGGCTACACATCGGCAAGTGCGCGACATATTGCCGATACAGCGCTCCTGTTCAATCGGTATCAAGGCACATTGTCGGGTGGCTCTGCGCCCGGCTGCCATTTGATCAGGAGCGCAAAATGTCCAGCATCTCGGGGTTGTCTTCCAGCAATTACTCGTATTCCAGTACCGGTTCTGACGAGCTTAAACAGCGGCGGCAAAACTACAAGGCGCTGGAAAGTGCATTGAACTCGGGCGACCTCAGTGCCTCGCAAAGTGCGTATGCGGCGCTGCAAGCGCAGTCCGGCAGCGCCAGCAGTGCGTCCAGCACGGCGTCGGGTAGCACCAGCAATAGTCCGCAACAGCAATTCCAGACCGACTTTGCCGCCTTGGGCAAGGCGTTGTCGTCAGGCGATATCTCGTCGGCACAAAGCGCCTTTGCCACGCTGCAATCCGATCGCCCCAAAGGCCCGCCCCCCGGTGACCAGAACGGCGGGGCCATCCAGCAAGTGGCGTCCGATCTGAATGCCGTGCAAAGCGCGTTGTCGAGCAGCGATTTGTCTAGCGCCAAAACCACGTTTTCCACCTTGCTGAAAGATTTGCAAGCGGCCATGGGTGGCAGCAGCGCCAGCGACGCCGCGTCGGGTTCCACCAGCAGCGCCACGGCGGCGGCGTCGGGCAGTACCGATACCATTTCGAATGATTTCACTGCCTTGCAAAATGCGCTTTCCGGCAATGATCTGAGCACCGCGCAATCGGCGTTTTCCACCTTGATGACCGATATCAGCAGCGCCGCACAAACGCAGCAGGCGCAACGCCCGATGGGCCCGCCGCCCCCGCCGCCGGGTGCTGATAATGACAGCGGCGATGATCCGCTGGGCGACGATCTGACCACGCTGGCCAACGCCATCGACAGCGGCGACTTGAGCACCGCGCAATCGCTGTTCGCGCAAATCCAGCAAGGCCTGACCACGGGCCAGGCCAATGCCGGCAGCGATAGCACCGATAGCAGCAGCGACAGCAGCGTCAGCGATGCCTTGTCGGCGTTGTCGACGGCGCTGACCAGCAAGGACAGCAGCAAAGCGCAAAGCGCATTTGGTTCGCTGCTGGATACGCTGGGTTATACCGAGGTGGATGACACCGACGACAGCGATTACGCCAGCGCCGCCGCCACTGCCAGCGATAGTCTGAACAGCGATTTCAGCACGCTGGCCAGCGCATTGAATTCGGGCGACCTGACTGCGGCGCGCGACGCGTTTTCCACGCTGCAGCAAAACCGCGCGGCCTATCAACAAGCGCAGGCCAGCAATCCATATCTAACGGCGCGCTTTGGTATCGATACCAGCGGCGGCAGCGTTAACGTCGCCGCATGATCGTTGCATGCGCGCCGCTGGCTGCGGCTGCGCTACCCGCCATGGCCAGACTCTGCTAGCGTGATCGCCGTTCTGATCACGCAAGCGGAGTCTTTGTTATGGCGGGCGGTTTGAAGCAATGGATGACGGTAGGCGCGCTGGTGTCGGCCGCCTGGGTGGTGGCATTGCCGGCGGCGCAAGCGGCCGAGCCGGTGCGGGTGCTATGCCAGACCACGCAAGGCGACATGGCGATCAAGGTCAATCCGGACTGGTCGCCACTGGCCGCCCGGCGCTTTCTGCAATTGGTGGATGATGGCTTTTTTACCCGCATGCCGCTGTTTCGCTGCGTGGAGGGCTTTATTTGCCAGATGGGCGCGGCGCTGCCGCATAAAGGCCTTAAAAACTATCCGGCCTTTGCCGATGACCCGCCGCAGCCGGAATTGCGCCACTTTAAACGGGGTTATCTCAGCTTTGCCGGTGCGGGGCCGAATACGCGTTCCACCTATCTGTTTATTACCTTGGGCGACAAGGTGGATAGCCTTGGCGCCAATCCGTGGGAAACGCCGTTCGGCGTGGTGGAAGCGGAATCGATGCAAAAGACGGTCAGCCATTTTTACACCGGCTACGGCGATATGGCGCCGTGGGGCAAGGGCCCGGATGCGCAGAAGATCGGCACGCTGGATGGTGCGGCCTATTTAAAGCGGGATTTTCCGCAGCTGGATTACATCAATACCTGCGCGGTGCAGAAGTAAGCCGCGGCGGGCAAATCAGAATGACACGGTGGCGGTGACGGTGGCCGAATAAGCGCCTTCGGCAGGCTGTTGCCGCGCGCCGATCTGGCCATAAATGGGCACCATTTGCGCCGCGCCATTGCCCACACCGGTCAGCGCATCGGTGCCTGCCGTATTGCCCCAGACCTCGGAGCGCGAGGCATCTTTATACAGCTGATATTGCACGGTATCGCCGCTGCTACTTTGCAATAAGCGGCCGTTGATGGTGGAGCCGTTTACGTTGCCAGCATCAAGACCAATGCTGTAGGGCGCGTTGTTGCTGCAAGTGACGCTTAGCTGCGCGGACTGGTTGATGCCGTTGGTAAAGTTGCTTTGCGAGCCAAAATTAAGCACGCCCGACGTAATGCTGCAATCTGCCTGCAGCGTGAGCGCCACGCGGAACAAGCTGGTGTCCGCGGCCATGCCGGACGCAGCCTGCCCAGCCCGGGCAATCAACACGCAGCTGATGCCGGCCACCACAGTTGAAAGTCTCATTTGCGGGCCTCCTCAAATCATTCTTATGCGCGCACCGTGCCATTCAGGGATACGGGCGAGCTTGCATTATGCGTAGCGCAAAGGCGTTACAAAGCCAGGTACGCCCCTGGCCAGGAGCGGTCCGGGGTAAAGGCGGTTTATCAGATCGAGCGGATTAATCCTGGCCAACACAATCGGCCTTTTCAGATGTCTCTGATGGTTGCGAATTCTGATTAAAGCAAGAATTCCCAGCACTGTGCACCCGGGGTCAGGAGACGAATTAAATTCGATATTTGAGCGCTGGCGCATATTCTGTTTTTTTATGATTCGTGATCTATCGATGTGCAACCGCACCGGCTTGACCGAAAACAATCAACACGAACATACGGATAAAGCCGGCGATTTAGCTCAGGAGGCTAGAGGGGTGAAAGAACACGATGATTACCTGCATGATCCCGAGATTGGCGCACTTAAATATATTTTCGCCAAATTGCCGCATGAAAAACAGCAGAAGTTTATCGCCTGGATGAATGAATACATCATGGCTTCTGCCGTCCGGCAACGGTTAATGCGCGACAAAATAAAATAGCTGTTTTTAATGTTACAGACGTAATGTTTGCGATCTGCATGATTGCGTCTGTAATTGTTATGGTTTCTGCTGCTTTTGCGATCAAACAGGCCACGTGTCTGCCGCTGCAAGGCAGTTTGATTGACGCGCCCAACTCCGCAGTATACAGAGAGACAACGGCGTGCACCCCGCTCAGACACCCCGGATTGCCTGGTTTTGGTAGCCCCACTGGCGGCGGACTGATCCCCGGCTGGCTGCCGACCCGACTTGCGCATACTCGACAAGGTGGCGTAATGATGGCCGGCCAACAAGCAGGTAAATGAAAGCCTGAAATAGAAAGGACCTGAGTAATGATAAGAGTAATTCTGGCTGATGATCACCCATTGGCAATCGGTGGCGCCGAGGCCATTATTTCGGGCTCTCGGCATATTTCAATTGTGGCCACCTGCAACGATCCGGATCAGGTATTTGTCCAGCTCGATAAAGTGTCGTGTGACGTGCTGGTGACAGATTATTCGATGCCCGGCAGCAGTCAGGGCGATGGCCTGAGCTATTTGCGCTTTATTGCGCGTCGTTATCCTGCCACCAAAATTGTTTTGTTAACCATGATTGCCAATCCGCTCAGCCTGACGGCCGCGGAGAAATCGGGCGTTTCAGCGCTGGTTAGCAAACTGGACAAACTGGATGTTTTGATTCCGGCGATTGATGCGGCTTATGTGGGCAAACGCTATCGCTCGCCCGCCATGCAGGCGCTATTTGATAAAGTCGAAAGCGAAGCGCGCGGCAATGAGACCATTACCAAGGTATTAAGCAGTCGTGAATGCGAAGTGATGCGCATGATAGTCGAAGGTTTCACCATTACCGAAATCGCCGAGAAACTGCATCGCAGCATCAAAACCATCAGTACCCAAAAGCGCACGGCCATGCACAAATTGGGCGTGAGCAAAGATGCCGATATCTACAAGTTTGATTTCAATATGAGCGATATCAAGCTCGGGCCCAGTGAAAGCGCAAGCTAAAGCGCGTCCGCCATCGCCTGATTCACACCCCTCACAACGCCGCGCCGGTTATCCTGTGCGGCGTTTTTGCGTCCAGCCCGACCGGCAGTTCTGCCCGGTTACCTGTTTTTAAAAATTAAGAATCCACTTATCCAAACCCGCAAAAATTTCAGCCAGTCTACCGCCTCCGGAGGCTCTATCCAGCAGCCCCGGTTTGTTGGATGCGGCTGCCTGCGACGCGTGGATTGACCCCCTGCGCCTGGACCTGGCGCGTTGCATCCTGTTGAAGTCTGCGGCGCCCTATGCGCCCAACCAAGCGGGCATTTGCCATGTGTACACATCCCAAAAAAACCAATACCGGCGGCCGCCAACGGCGACGGTATTTTCGCCGCATCGGCCGCTGGCCGCGCTATGCGCTGTTGCTGATGCTCGGCAGCAGCCGTGCGCTGGCGGGCACTCTCGAACTACATAGCCGCGAGGTCTACGACGTCGGCTATGACACGCGTGATATCGATCGTCTGGTACTCAAGGATGGCGTGTTTGCCAGCATTACCGGCCTGAACGGTGCGATCAATTATCTGCCCGGCGAATCCTGGCTGCTGGGCGCCAGCACCGGGCGCAATTTCCAGTTTCTGGTGATGAATTCGCTGGGGCAGTTTGTATATAACGACCCGCAGCACGAGGTGCACCTGGGCGGCCAGCGCACCGCGCCCAACCAGCGCATTGACCGGCTGGACGACGGCCAGTCCGCCAGCCCGGCTGCGCATGTGGCGCTGGCGCGCAATACCAAGATCACCGCGGCTGTGTTTGGCGTGGCTGACCAGGCGGGTTCGGTCGGCCACAACAGCGGCTACGTTACACTGGGCCAGCACAACACCATCAATACCGACAAATTCAACGTCGGCGTCAACGCGGGTAACTATGCCGAGCTGGCATTCAATACCGCCGCGACCGCCGCCACCGATCGCTTGTACGTGCGCGGGGCCGATGGCGTCACCGCCGTAGCGCTGTTGCACATGGGCGTGGGCGAAGGCACGGACGATCAGACTTCGCGCAGCGCCAGCAATCTGGCCAGCGGTTATGTCGATATCCTCGCGGACGAGGCGCAGATGGGTTTGCTGCGTGCCGGCACGGCCAGCGCCATTAGCCAGCTCAAGCTGGGCGCGGGTGAGTTTGTGGTCGATAAGCTGTTGCTGGGGGGCGATGGCGTCGGCGCACAAGGTCGCGCCAGCGCCGATCTGTCCCTCTCCGGCACGCGTATGTCGGCGGGCGCCATCACTGTCGGCGACCAGCGCGGCAGCAGCCAGGTCTACAGCACACTCAGCCTGAGCAAAGGCGCGCAATTGCGCGTGGGCAGCGTGCTCAAGGGGGCGGGCACGGCCAATCGTGTGGCGTTATGGAATGACGCCACCATCGCTAATCGCGCCAGCAATGCCGACCTGCTGTGGCAAGGCCTTGATATCGACCTGTCGCCGGATGAGCCGCATCTTTTTTTGATTGAAGGCGCCCATGCCATCGCGCGCATTGATGCGGTGCTCGGTGCGGGCCAGGCGCGGCGCGACGTGAATGTCACCAAGCTGGGCCAAGGCACGCTGATGTTGCTGCAACCCGCCGATTATCTGGGCCTGACCCGCATCGACGCGGGCACCTTGCGCGCTGGCGTGGCCAATATGCTCAGCGCCTCCAGCAACACCAAAGGCCTGCTGATTGCGGCGGACGGCACGCTCGATCTGAACGGCTATGACCAGATTGTCTATGGGCTGACCGGCAGCGGAGCGGTGCTGCTCAGCAAGGCAGCCACGCTCAAGCTGGTGCAGGCGGCCGATCAGCAATACGGCGGCATGATCACGGGCGACGGCAAACTGGTGTTGGCGCTCGCTTCAAAAAGCGCCGTGTATACGCTAAGCGGGCAGAACAGCTATCGCGGCCTGACGCGCATCGACAGTGGCACGCTGCGGCTGGTGGATGGCGTGGGCCTCGCATCGAATATCGAAAACAACGACACGCTGATCTTTGATCTGGCCGGGTCGTTTGAATACGGCGCTGTGCTCAGTGGCAAGGGGCGCTTGCGTAAAACCGGCGTGGGCGTGCTGCGGCTGACCGAAGACAATGTCTGGACCGGCGGCACCGCCCTGGAGGCCGGCCGGCTTCAACTGTTCAACGCCAAGGCGGCGGGCGCCGGCGATATCGAAATCAAACCCGGCGCGGTGTTGATCCTGCCATTTAACAATGCCGCCTTTGCCAACACAGTGGCGGGCGCGGGCGAGGTGTTGATCACCGGGCGCGATGTGGCGCTGACTGGCGCGCATTCGGGTTTCAATGGCCTGTGGCATCTGCAGGGCTCGGCCCGCGTGGGGGCGCAATCTGCCAGCCTGGGGCAATACAGCAAGATCTGGCTGGATGGGCCGGGCAGCGTGCTCGATATGGACCGCGATACCGAAACCTGGTCGCGCGTGTTAACCGGCGACGGCCGCTTGCAAGTCACCCGCACTGGCGACGCGCTGGACAAATTCAATCTGGCCAGCAGCGTGGGCACTCAATTTGCCGGTACGCTGGCCCTCGCGCGCGGGCAATTCAATCTGGACGCCACCGCAGAAAGTGTGATGGCAAAAGCCACGCTGGAGTTGGGCCCGAGCGCCTGGTTGCGCCTGGCGCGCGACGCCAGTCTGGGCGGGCTGGCGCTGGCGGGCGGCAATCTGATGCTGGAAGAGAACGCGGATGGCACGCGGCCGCGCCTGACCGTGGGCTCGCTCGATGCCCGCGGCACTGGCACGGTGGCGCTCAAAACCAGCAATGCCAGCGCGGTGCCGACCGCCACGCAAGGCGTGTCATTTTTTGATCAGGATGACCCGACGTCGGAGCAACTGATCCGCGCCAGCGGCCGCGTGCTGGGCAATGGCGATCGCCTCAAGCTGACGCAGCTTGATTTGCTGCCCTATGCCGACCCGTTTCTGGTGTCGATTTCGGCCAGCAGCGGCCAGAAAGTGGCCACCGCCACGCATCATTACCGGCTTTCGGCGCACCCGGACGGCTTGTGGCTGGGCTACGGCTTGTCGCAGCTTGATCTGGAAGCCGGGCAGTATCTGGTGCTGGCAAATACCCGCGGCCGGGATCGTACCTTGACGGCGCAAATCACTGGCTCGGGCGGCCTGATTATCGACGCGACCGGCGAAGTGACGCTGGCCAACGCGCTCAGCAATTACAGCGGCAGTACCACCGTCACCACGGGCGACTTGCGCCTGGGCGCGAGCCAGGCGCTGGCCGCAACCAGCCAGCTGGAGGTGCGTGCGGGCAGCGGTTTTAATCTGAATGGCTACAGCCAGCGCCTGCCGACCATTTTGCTGCAGCCGCAAGCCCGGCTCGATTTCGGCAGCGGCGGCCAGTTGCAACTGGCTAACGGCGGCACCCTGGCAGGGACGCTGGGCGGCAGCGGCCAGCTTGACCTGGCCGGTGGTGTGCTCGATGTGCTCGGCAGCGCGCCCGCGCTGAACATCACCACGCGTGTGGCGCGTGCTGCGGTGCTGAATTACAGCCAGCCCGAAGCGCTGGGGCGCGGCAGTTTGCTGTTGCAAGGCACGCTGAATATGGCGCTATCCACCGCGCATGGCTGGAACGCGCCGTTGTCGGGCACCGGCACAGTGAATATCAGTGGCAACGGCAGCGTGACCGCCAATATTGGCGACGCGTTTACGGGCAATACGCGCTTGCGCTCCGGCGTGTTGATTGCAGGCGACAGTGCCAGTCACGGCTTTGGCGGCAGTGGCCTGCTGCAGGTGGACGCGCCGGCTACATTGAGCGGTTTTGGCTATGTCGGGCCCAATGTGCAAAACCTGGGCTTGATCCGCGTACAACCGCAATCGCATCTCACGCTGCGCCAGAATCTGCAACACAGCGGCACGATCGATCTGGGCGTGGGTACGCCAGGCAATATGCTGGAAATCCTGGGCGACTACGGCAGCAATAATGGCCGCATGACGCTGCAGACGGCGCTGGGCGACGATCAATCAGCCACTGACCGGCTGATCGTGCGCGGCAATACCAGCGGCAAAACCACACTGTTGGTGAACAACAAGGGTGGCAAGGGCGGGCTGACGCAGGAGGGCATCGCGCTGGTGCAGGTTGATGGCGTCTCGGCGGGCACATTTGCGCTGCAGAACCGCGTGGTGGCCGGGCCATACGAATACAGCCTGCACCAGGGCACGCCGACGCAGCAAAACGGCAACTGGTATCTGCGTTCGGTGGACACCACGCCGACGCCGCCCCCGACGCCGGTGCCGACACCCGCTCCAACGCCGGTTCCAACGCCTGCACCGACACCGGCTCCAACGCCCGCGCCGACATCGGTCCCGACACCGGCTCCAACGCCCGCGCCGACACCGGTCCCGACACCGGTCCCGACACCGGCCCCAACGCCGGTTCCAACGCCGGTTCCAACGCCCGCGCCGACGCCAGCTCCGACGCCGGTGCCAACGCCGGTGCCAACGCCGGTGCCAACGCCGGTGCCAACGCCGGTGCCAACGCCGGTGCCAACGCCGGTGCCAACACCAGTGCCGACGCCAGTACCGACACCCGCACCGACGCCAGTACCGACGCCAGCACCGACGCCAGCACCGACGCCAGCACCGACGCCCGCGCCGACGCCGGTGCCGACACCGGTCCCAACACCAGTGCCGACACCAGTGCCGACACCCGCGCCGACACCCGCGCCGACACCCGCGCCGACACCCGCGCCGACGCCGTCGCCGTCGCCGTCGCCGACACCCGCCCCAACGCCTGCGCCCCTTCCACCGCAGCCGCTGCCGCCGCAGTGGCGCGCCGAGCCCGGCATCTATCTGGCCCAGCAACAAATGGCCAATACGCTCTGGCTTTCCACGCACGCGCAGCGCAATAGCGTCAGCGGCGCAGCCAACCCGGCGCAATGGGCGCGGCTGCAGCAGCAACGCACGCGCGGTACGGCGGGCAATGGCCTGTTCAGCCTGCGCAACGACGCCAGCTTGCTGCAGTTGGGCACGGATCTCTGGCGCAGCGCCGATGCCAGTTGGCGTTTCGGCGTGATGGCCAGCCATGCGCGGGTAAACAGTCATAGTTTTGTCAGCGCCGCCGTGCCCGCCGCGCACGGCCAGATGACCGGCCTTGGCGCAGGCTTGCTGGCAGGTTGGCAAGATCCGTGGGGTGGGGCGTATATCGATACCTGGCTGCATGCCGGGCGCTTTAACCAGCGCATCACGCCGCGCGGCCTGGCCACCGAGCGTTTACGCAGCAACAGCCGCATCGGCAGCATTGAGGCGGGTTACGACCTGGCGCTGGGCACGGCGGAAGATGGGCATCTGGTGCCGCAAGCGCAGTTGTTCTATTCCAGCCTGCGCCAACCCGCGCATATCGAGCGCAACGGCACGCAAGTGCGCAGTCTGCAGCAGCCGGGCTGGTCGGGGCGGCTGGGCGTGCAAGCCTATGCGCAAGTGCTGCACGACAGCGGCCGCGTCAGCCGTCCGTATACCGGATTGCAATGGTGGCTGCAGCACGCGCAGGGCGGCGTGGCGTTTGATGGCGTGGCACTGAGTGGTGCGACGCCGCCGCAGCGGCTGGAATGGCAGTTGGGCGTTGAATCCGGCCATCCACGGGGTTGGTCCTGGTCGGCGCAAGGCGGCATCCAGGCGGGCCATGCCGACTATCTGAGCCTGACCGGGCAATTGTCCGGGCGGCTGTACTGGTAACGGTGCTGGATTGCGCTGACAAAAAAGAGGCCCACCCCGGTTTGGCCGGAGTGGGCCTTGTCCATGTCGGTACATCAATCAATCAAACAACCACTGCAACACTTGGTCCGCTTAACCGGCCTGGACGTTCCAGCCGCCGCCCAATGCTTTGTACACGGCCACCAGCTCGACATACGAATCGGATTCGGCCTGCGCCATCGCATCTTCCGCCGACAGTTGCGTACGTTCGGCATCCAGCAAGGTCAGGAAATCGACCGCGCCTTCCTTGTACTGTACGCGGGCGATATCGGCGGCGCGTTTGCTTTGCTGCGCCGATTCCACCAGGCGCGACAAACGCTGTTGCGTGCGGTTGTAGCTCAGCAATGCGCCTTCGGTTTCTTCCACCGCTTGCAGCACTGTCTGCTCGTAACGCGCCACATTGGCATCGTTGGCGGCCTGGTTGGCGCGCACTTGCGCATTAACCGCGCCTAAGCGAAACGCCGGCCAGTCCACCGAGGGCGTAATGCTCCAGGCCTTGCTGCTGGCCTGACCCAGATCGCCGCCGCGGCTGGCGATAAAGCCAAAGAAGCCACCCAGCGAAACGCGCGGAAAGCGGTCCGCCATGGCGGAGCCGATATCGGCATTGGATGCCACCAGGTTACGTTCGGCCGCTGCGATATCAGGCCGGCGCTTGATCAGATCAGCCGCATCGCCAATCGGGATCGGCCGCGAGATCGGCGCCAGCGCCACCGGCACCAGTTGCGCATCCAGGCTGCCGGGCATCACACCGGTCAACACGGCCAGGCGGTATTGCGCCACCTTGATCGTGGTTTCCAGCGGCGGCAGCGTGGCTTGCACATTGGCCAGGTTGGCCTTGGCGCGCGCCACATCCAGTTGCGTACCCTGGCCGCCGTCAACGCGGGCCTGCGTGATATCCAGCGTGGATTGCAGGTTCTTCAGGTTGCGTTCGGCCACGGCGTAGCGTTGCTGCGCGCCGCGCATCAGATAGTAGTTACGCCCGATTTCGGCCACTACCGACACGCGGGCCTGGTCCAGCCCATACACGGCGGCATCAGCGCGCGCTTTGGCGGCGGTTTCCAGATTGGCCAGACGGCCCCACAAATCGAGTTCCCAACCGGCGTCAAAGCCCGCTTGCCATGAATTGGTCAGCACGCGGTCGGTGGTGATGCCCGGTTGCTGCGCCATCTGGCGCGTGGCCTGGGCACCCAGCGTCACCGTCGGCCACCGATCAATCTCGGTGATATTGAATTGCGCCCGCGCCGCATTCACGCGCGCCAACGCAATGCGCAAATCGTGGTTGGCGTTCAGGCCCTGATCGATCAGTTTGCTTAACGTCGGGTCATCCAGTTGCGCCCACCATTGTTGCTCGACGCGGGTGGCGGCAAAGTCGGCCTTCACTGCGTTTTGCAGATGGATATCGGCTTGCGCTGGCGTCTGGTACTGCGGCCCGACCGCGCAGGCGGCCAGCCCGCCGCTGAGCATGAACGCGCTCAGCAGCTTGATGGTCGGCAGCGTCAGATGTTTAACGATGTCCATTATTTGCCCTCCAGTTGCGGCAGTGGGGCGACGGGGGTGTGCGCAATGTGCGGCTTCTTGTCGGCATGCACCAGCTTGCGCAGCAGCACATAAAACACCGGCGTCAGCAGCAAGCCAAAGAAGGTCACGCCCAACATGCCCGAGAACACGGCCGTGCCCATGGCGCGACGCATTTCGGCGCCAGCGCCGGTGGAGGTCACCAGCGGCACCACGCCCATGATGAACGCCATCGACGTCATCAGAATCGGGCGCAGACGCAAGCGGCAAGCTTCCAGTACCGCGGCCACCGGGTCCATGCCTTCCAGCTCTTCTTTTTCGCGCGCAAATTCGACGATCAGAATCGCGTTCTTGCACGCCAGCCCCACCAGCACAATCAAACCAATTTGTGTAAACACGTTGTTATCGCCATGCGTGAGCCACAGCCCGGCAATCGCCGACAACAAACCCATCGGCACGATCAGGATGACCGCCAGCGGCATGGTCCAGCTTTCGTACAACGCGGCCAGCACCAGAAACACCAGCAGCACGCACAGCGGGAACACAAACACCGCAGTATTGCCAGCCAGGATTTGCTGATAAGTCAGCTCGGTCCACTCAAACGTCATGCCATTGGGCAGCTCGGTACGCGCCAGCTTTTCCATTGCGGCTTGCGCCTGACCGGTACTAAAGCCGGGAGCCGCGCCGCCGTTGATTTCTGCGGTCACATAGCCGTTGTAATGCTGTACCCGATCCGGACCACTGGTTTCCCGCACGTTCATGAAGGCACCCAGCGGCACCATGTCGCCATTGGCGTTGCGGGTTTTAAGCCGCGCAATGTCATCGGGGCGCAGGCGGAACGACTGGTCGGCCTGGGCATTCACCTGATAGGTACGGCCAAAGCGGTTGAAGTCGTTGACGTACAGCGAGCCCAGATAAATCTGCATGGTGTCAAACGCATCGGTCAGCGCCACGCCGTGGGTTTTGGCTTTGTCGCGGTCGATATGCGCGTCGATCTGCGGCACATTCACTTCGTAACCGCTGAACATGCCCGCCAGTTCCGGCGTTTTGCTGCCCTTGGCGATCAGGTTCTGCACCTGCGTGTACATCTCGTTAAAGCCCAGCCCGCTGCGGTCTTCGATCTGCATACGGAAGCCACCAATCGTGCCCAGACCTTGTACCGGCGGCGGCGGGAAGATGGCGACAAACGCATCCTGCAGTCCGGCGTATTTGGCGTTGAGCTTGCCCGCGATGGCGCCCGCCGACAGATCTGCCGACTTGCGTTCTTCAAACGGCTTGAGCGTGACAAACAACACCCCGGCCGACGGACTATTGGTAAAGCCGTTGATCGACAAACCAGGGAAAGCCACTGCACTTTCTACACCCGGTTCTTTCAGCGCAATGGCGCTCATCGCCTTGATCACGCTTTCGGTACGGTCCAGCGTGGCCGCACCGGGCAGTTGCGCAAACGACACCAGATATTGCTTGTCTTGCTGCGGCACAAAGCCACTGGGCACGCTGTTAAAGCCCAGCACCGTCAGGCCCAGCAAACCGCCGTACACCAGCATGGCAATGGCGGAGCGACGCAGAATGCTGTGCACGCCACCCACATAGCCGTGCGAAGTGCGCACAAAAAAGCGGTTGAACGGACGGAAGAACCAGCCCAGCGCCCGGTCCATCCAGCGTGTCAGCGCGTCTTTGGGCGCGTCATGGCCTTTGAGCAATACAGCGGCCAGGGCGGGCGACAAGGTCAGCGAGTTAAAGGCCGAAATCACGGTGGAAATCGCAATCGTCAACGCAAACTGGCGATAGAACTGGCCGGTCAGGCCCGAGATAAACGCAGTCGGGATAAACACGGCGCACAGTACCAGCGCGGTGGCGACGATAGGGCCGGTCACTTCGCGCATGGCGCGGCGGGTGGCGTCCATCGGGCTCAAGCCCAGCTCGATATTGCGCTCGACGTTCTCGACCACGACGATGGCGTCATCCACCACAATGCCGATCGCCAACACCAGCCCGAACAGCGACAGCGCGTTGAGCGAAAAGCCGAACAGATGCATCAGCGCAAACGTGCCCACCAATGACACCGGCACCGCCACCAACGGGATGATCGAAGCGCGCCAGGTTTGCAGGAACAGAATAACGACCAGCACCACCAGCAAAACGGCTTCAAACAGCGTATGCACCACGGCTTCGATCGAGCTCTTCACGAACACGGTCGGGTCATACACGATCGAATAATCCACGCCTTGCGGAAAATCCTTCTTCAGGCTGGCCATGGTGGCGCGCACGTTTTTCGAGATATCGAGTGCGTTGGAGCCAGGCCGCGCAAAGATCGGGATCGCCACCGCGGGTTTGTTGTCCAGCAGCGAACGCAGCGCGTAGTTGTTGGCGCCCAGTTCAACGCGGGCAATGTCGCGCAGGCGCACGATTTCGCCATCCGCACCGCTGCGGATAATGATGTTGCCAAACTCCTGCTCGGTAACCAGACGACCTTGCGTATTGACGTTGAGCTGGTAGTTGGCGGCGTTGGATGTGGGCGATGTGCCCAGTGCGCCGGCGGCCACCTGGATGTTTTGCTCGCGCACGGCCTTGACCACGTCGGATGCGGTCAGGTTACGGCTGGCGATTTTTTCCGGGTCCAGCCACAGGCGCATCGAGTAATCACCCGCGCCAAACATCTTGACGTCACCCACGCCGTCAATCCGCGCCAGTGCGTCTTTGACCTGCAGGTTGGCGTAGTTGGACAGATACAGCATGTCGTAGCGGTTATTGGGCGAGGTCAAGTGCACAACCATGGTCAGGTCGGGCGAGCTTTTTTCCGTGGTGACGCCCAGCCGTTGTACGTCTTGCGGCAGTTGCGGCAGCGCTTGCGCCACACGGTTTTGCACTTGCACTTGCGCCTTGTCGACGTCGGTGCCCAAGGCAAAGGTGACCGTCAGCGTCATCGCGCCATCCGAGGTGGCTTGCGAAGACTGGTACAGCATGCCCTCGACGCCGTTGATGCGCTGCTCCAGCGGCGATGCCACGGTTTCGGCGATGGTTTGCGGGTTTGCGCCCGGATAGGTGGCATGCACCACCACGGTAGGCGGCACCACTTCGGGGTATTCGCTGATCGGCAATATCTTTAACGCCAATGCCCCGGCGATAAAGATGATCATCGACAGCACCGCCGCGAAGATCGGCCGCTGGATGAAGTATTGAGAGAAATTCATGGAATGTGTCCCATAGGGTGGGTCAAGACCCACCGTTCAAAGTACGTTTTCTGTGCCGCTTCATTCGGCATGACGTGATGCATAGGGCGGGACTCGGCGTCCCCGTCGTGACCCACCATCCAAAGCCGTGCAACAAGGCGCTGCAACGCGAACAGCCGTGGCACGAGCCTTTGGCTTTGAGTGGTGGGTCGTGACCCACCCTATGCGTCAGCCTCCCGCCGGGAATTGTTTATCGAGTTCGCTCGGCGCGCTCATCGGCACGGTGGTGGGGCTGACGGCCATGCCGGGGCGTACCTTCTGCAAGCCGTTCACCACAATCACGTCACCGGCTTTAAGGCCGCTGCGCACCAGGCGCAGATCATCGACGTCGCTGCCGAGTGTGACGGTGCGGTACTCCACCTTGTTGTCCTTGCCCAGCACCAGCACGTATTTCTTGCCCAGATCCGAGCCGACCGCGCGGTCGTTGATCAACAAGCCGTCGCGCTGGCCTTCGCCGATCAACTTGAGCCGCACAAACAAGCCCGGCGTGAATTCGCCGTTCTTGTTATCAAACACGGCGCGTGCCCGGATGGTGCCGGTGCGCGGGTTCACCTGGTTATCCAGAAAATCGACCGCGCCCTGGTGCGGAAAACCGTTCTCATCCGCCAGCCCCAGAAAGATCGGGTACTTGCCGTCGGCGGCGTCCACCTTGTGCAGGCGCGCCTGTTGCTGGTACTTGAGGAAGGTCTGCTCATCGGCATCGAAATACGCATACACCTTGTCGGTAGACACCACCGTGGTCAGCAAACTGGCGCCTGCCGAACTGCTGCTGACCAGGTTGCCCGGCGTAATCAGCGCATTGCTGACGCGGCCGTTGATGGGCGCGGTGATATGCGTGTAGTCGAGGTTCAGTTTGGCCGAGGCCAACGCTGCGGCCGTGCCGTCCACTTGGGCCTGCGCCGCCAGCAGCGCGGTGTTACGCGTATCGAAATCCTCGGTGCTGATGGCGTCTTGCGACTTGAGGCGTACGGCGCGCTCGGCATCCGACTTGGCCTGCGCCATATGCGCTTTGGCCGACTGGTATTCGGCGGTCAGGCGGTCCACTTCGGCCTGGAACGGGCGCGGGTCAATCTGGAACAGCAGATCGCCTTTCTTGACCACTGCGCCTTCGCGGAAATTAACCGACTGCACATAACCGCTAACGCGCGGGCGGATTTCCACGGTTTGCGGCGCTTCCAGCCGGCCGGTGAATTCATCCCAGTCGTTCAGCGATTTGTGGATTACCGACGACACGCTGACGGCGGGCGGTGGCGGGGCGGGCGGTTGCTCGTTGGCGCGGCTGTCCTGGCACGCCGACAACACGGCGGCGGCCAGCGGCGCCAGCACAAACAATGCGGCGGCAGTTTTGATGCGGCTATGCATGGTGTTTCTCCTTGGCTATTCGATGACTTGGCTTTTTTTGCGCAATCCGGATCAGGCGTTGCGCGGTTTTTGTGAGGGATTCTGTTTTGCGTGTTTGCTGCCTGCGTGTTCGGGCAAGGCCCGGCGCGGCGCGGCGCGCTATAAGGCCACCACCAGTTTTCCGACATGCCGCCCGCGCCGCAGCGCGTTGTAGGCATCGGGCGTGCGGTCAAACGGGTACACCTGTTCGATTACGGGCTTGATGCGGTTGGCGCTGAGCGCGGCCAGCAATGACTGGAACATGGCGCGGCTGCCCACGCTGATGCCGTGCAGATGAATCTGCCGTTGCAGCAAATGGGTGGCGTCAAAATCAGCCGCCTTGCCGCGCACGCCGACCAGGCTGATCTGGCCGCCCACGCGCGTGGCGTTGATCGAGCGCGGCAGTGTTTCGCCGGTCAGATCGAGCACATGATCGACGCCACGGCCATGGGTCCAGTCCTGCAAGGCGACATCCCATTCGGGCGTGCGTTGCGCGTTTAAGGTGTGGTCGGCGCCGGTGTGCAGGGCATAGCACAGCTGGTCGTCGCAGGGCGCCAGCACGGCCACTTGCGCACCCACTGCTTTGGCCAGTTGCAACGCCATCATCGCCACGCCGCCGGTGCCCAGGATCGCAACATGGTCGCCGGGGCGCAGCGGGGTGTTTTCCATCAGCGCGTGCCAGGCGGCAACGCCCGCGCACGGCAGCGTGGCGGCTTCTTCAAAACTGAGTAGATCGGGCAGTGGTAGCAAAGCGTTTTCGCAAAACACCGCGAATTCGCTGAGTACGCCGTCGCTATCGCTGCCAAAGGTACGGCGCGTGTTGTCAGCGGTGGCGTGCTGGCCGGTCCAGTCCGGATAAAACGTATTGACCACGCGCTGACCCAGATGCAAATGGCGCACTTCGCGACCCAGCTCGACAATCTCGCCCGCTGCATCCGACAACGGCACGATGGCGTGCTTGCCCGGATAGACGCGGCTGCGATCGGCGACTTCGAGGTCGCGATGATTGAGCGACGCGGCGCGTATACGCACCAGCACATCGCGCGGACCCAGTGGCGGCGTCGGGCGGCTGGTTTGCAGTCGCAGCGCGGCGCTGCCGCTGAGCAAAGGGTCGAGAACAAAGGCGCGCATGGCTGGCCGGGGCTCATCGGTTTGGTTGATGGCGGCAAGGATGGCGGCGTTGGACTGGAGCGTCTAATTGACGTTTTATGCAGATATCATCATCAGAAATGATGAGTAGGCGCAGCGCCAGCAACGGCGCGGGGGTTGCTGGCAGTAGGGTTATTGCTGCGCTGCGCAAAAATATTTGTAAAAGTTGCGCGCGGCGATAACCCTAGTGTTTATGCGGTTTTGCTGATTTGCGTGATGCTACGGCAAAAGACTATCATATTAGGTGATCAATCTTCCGGACGCTGCCCGCATGCGAGACGTAGACCTGAACCTGCTGTCGATCTTCGACACCATCATGACCGAAGGCTCGGTGACCAAGGCGGCGCAACAGCTGGCGATGACGCAATCGGCGGTCAGTAATGCCGTTGCGCGCATGCGGCTGGTGTGGAAAGACCCGCTGTTTATCAAGGAAGGCCGCGGCATCCGGCCCACCCCTAAAGCCAGCGCCATCTGGCGCGATATTGGCCTGCCGCTGGCCACCATCCGCGAAACCGTCAACCCGGCGCCGTTTGACCCGGCCACCACCGCGCGACGCTTTCGCCTGGCGACCACTGATTTCATTACCTATCCGCTGTGGCCGCCGTTGCGCAATCTGCTGGATGCGCGCGCGCCGGGCATCGATATCCTGGCCGTGCCCCCCAAAGTGACTGCCATCCGCGAGCAACTGGCGGATAACGAAATCGATCTGGCGGTCGGGATGAAAACGCCGTTGGGTGAAGAGATTAAATCGAAATGGATGTTCGATATTTCGTTTGTCTGCGCCATGCGCCGTAACCATCCGCTGGCGGCACGGCCGCTGACGCTGGATAGCTATCTGATGGCCGACCATTTGCTGGTGTCGCTTTCGGGTGATCCGGTGGGTGTGGTGGATGAGTTGCTGCTGCAACGTAATCTGCGCCGCCGTGTGGCGATGACGGTGAACTCGTTCTATGGCGTGGTGGATTTGCTGGCTTCGTCCAACCTGATCAGCGTAGTGCCCGAAAGCGTGGTGCGCACGCATCCGCGTCGCGCCGAAATCCATGCGGTGCCGGTGCCGTTTGAAATGCCGATCTTCCAGTCGCACATGGTGTGGCACACGCGCTACGACCGCGACCCCGGTCATATCTGGTTGCGCGAAACCATTATCGATCTGTGCATGCGTCTGTGCAGCGCGCGCGGCGGCGAATGCCCGCTGGCCATGCCGCTGGAGATGGGGCAGGCGGTGACGGATGAGATGCCGGAGTCGGTGGTGTTTGCGGTTTGATTTGATGCAATGCGCATAGGGTGGATCAAGACCCACCTATCAAAGCCGCCGAAAAGTACCGTATGCGTGCGCCTACGTTTTTATGGGCGCCTTTGATGGGTGGGTCTTGACCCACCCTATGGACGCTCAAAACGCAAAAAAGCCCGGCGAGCCGGGCTTTTTTGATTCGAAGGCTGCGAGCGCTTAAGGAGCGATAGCGCAGATTTCGAACAGGCTGTTGCATTTGGCGGCATTGAGCACCGCTTGCACTTGCGGGGTGCAGCCGAGCAGCGAAACCGGACGGCCCTTGGCGCGCACATTCAGGCGCTTCAGTTGCGCGACAGCAGCGGTGTCCATGTATTGCACGTTTTCGAAATCGACATGCAGCTCGTTCAGATCCGGATGAGCCAGTGCTTCAAGCGCTTTGCGGTTGAAATCTTGCAGGGCGTCAGACGTGAAATGGCGGGAAAGCGTCAGACGGGCGATATCGCCGTTCAGGGTCAATGCTGTTTCCAAAGCTGCTGTCCTTGTGAGTATTGGGGTACACGTATCTCTATGGCGTGTATTTTACCAACACTCGCAAGTCGCGGAATTAAATAGGAAAAATTACCGTTGATTTTTAAAAAATACCCGTAATCGGGTAATCGGCGCTACTTGCCGCAGCGCAGTATCGGTCAACTACATTTACCCAATCCAGCCCACGTAATAGGCATAAAAGCGCTGTGTTTATGCGGCCTTAGCATATTGGAGTGGCCAATCTTTGCGCTACATCAAATCTGCGTGAGAAAACTGGAAAAATGTAGTCGTAGTTGGACTACAACTTTTTTGGCCGCAAAGATGACGGTTAATTACAACAAAAAAGCGTTTAAAACGGCCGATTTCTCCATTGTCAAGCCCCCTCGGTCAACCCCTGGTGATGTGGCGCGGCAGTTTGTCGGTAACTGCCGCGCCCTTCGCAACACAACCGTTCACTTATAAATAGCGGGCTTCCAGATGCTTGCGGAAGAAGGCCGGGTTCAGCGTTTCCCCCGTCGCGCGGGTAATCAGGTCGGCCGTGGAGAAGCGGCTGCCATGCTGCCACACGTTTTCTTTAAGCCAACCCGACAATGACTGCAGATTGCCCGCCGCAATCGCATCATCCAGCCCCGGCACCGCGTTGCGCGCCGCCTGGAACAACTGCGCTGCGTACATGGCGCCCAGCGTGTAGGTCGGAAAGTAGCCAAACGAGCCATCGGTCCAGTGGATGTCTTGCATGCAACCGTTGCGATAATCACCGCGCGTATCGATGCCCAGATATTGCTGCATCTTGTCGGCCCACAGCGTGGGGATATCGTCGACTTCAATCTCGCCTTCGATCAGCGCGCGTTCGATTTCGTAACGCAGGATGACGTGCAGCGGATAGCTGACCTCGTCCGCATCCACGCGGATGTGGCCCGGTTTAACGCGTTGGTTTAGCGCAATAAAATTATCCAGCTGCAGCGCGGGTTGCTGACCAAACTGCTCAATCACCCACGGATGCAGCACGCGCAAAAAGGCTGGACTGCGCGCCAGTTGCATCTCAAACAACAGGCTTTGCGACTCATGCACACCCATGGAGCGCGCCCGGCCCATCGGTTGGCTTAGCCATTCGCCCGGGCGGTTCTGTTCGTAACGCGCGTGGCCGGTTTCATGAATGATGCCCAGCAGCGCGGGCAGAAAATCGTCGTCCTTGTAACGCGTGGTGATGCGCACGTCTTGCGGTACACCGCCGCAGAACGGATGGGTACTAACGTCCACACGGCCTTGTTCAAAGTTAAAGCCTAACAACTGCATGACTTGCAGGCCCAGCGCGCGCTGGCGTTCGGTGGCAAACGGGCCCTGCAAAGGGACTGGCGTGCTCTGCGCTTGTTTGGCCACAACTTGTTGCAACAGTCCGGGCAGCCAGGTTTTCAGATCACCAAAGATGCGGTCCAGATCCGCCGCGCGCAGGCCGGGCTCATACAGATCCAGCATCGCGTCATAGCGCGAGGTGCCCGCTGCCTCGGCGCGGATTTGCGCCTCTTGCCGCGCCAGCTTGACCACTTCGCGCAAATTGTCGGCAAAGCCATTCCAGTCATTGGCGGGCCGTTGCGTCCGCCAGGCGTGCTCGCAACGCGCGCCAGCCAGCGTGCGGGCCTCCACCAGCCAGTCTGGCAGCACCACGGTGTTGTGCCAGGTGCGATGCATTTCGTGCAGATTGGCGCGTTCCAGCTCGTTCAGATTTTCATGGCCGACATCTTTAAACCACTCGCCCACGCGCGCATCGGTGAGGATCTGGTGGCGCAGCAGATCCAGCTCGGCCATCGCCTCGGAGCGCGCCTGGCTGCTTTGCGGCGACATCATCGCGGCGCTATCCCAACCGGCAATCGCGGACAGGTGGTCGAAGCGGGACAAGCGGGTAAACGTGTGATGCAGTTGGGTATAAGCAGGCGTCATGATCAGGGGCAAACCGGCGTGCAATGGGGAGGGCCGCAGTATACCGCTGTGCGTGCCAAACGCTGGCACAGTCCTGGATTGTAGACCGCGTATGCGGGCCGCAGCGCTGGCGTTTTGCCTGTTATTTCGGCAAATTGCGGCAGTGGCAACGCCGGGCGTCCGCCTTTTTGGATGTTTTTGTATTGGAGACGCTACATTTCTTCAAAAAGGGCTGACAAAAAGAGTAAATGTTCGGCTATGCTATACGCGGGCACATGCCCAAATCTCTATTTTCAGGATCAGTTAGAAATGGCAACCGGTACAGTTAAGTGGTTCAACGACGCCAAAGGCTTTGGCTTTATCACTCCCGATGAAGGCGGCGACGACCTGTTCGCACACTTCTCCGCGATTCAAGGCAACGGTTTCAAGACCTTGAAAGAAGGCCAACGCGTGAGCTTCGAGATCACCACAGGCCAGAAAGGCAAGCAAGCCTCGAACATCCAGGCTAACTAATTCGGTTAGCCAGACGAAAAGCCCGCGGAAGCGGGCTTTTTTTTGCGCGGAGGCTGCTGCGGGGGCCAGCTTGCGTCCCGGCGGTGCCGGACGCTGTTGATGCTGGCAATGCGCCGGGCTGTTCCCAAGGCCAGGGCCAAAACCAAAGCTACTTCTCAAGCCGACGCCAAGGCCGTGCGATGGCGAATAAAAAACGCGGCCATTACGGCCGCGTTTTGCGTTGCGAATGCCTCATCGCAGTGCGTTACTGGTAGCTCAATCCAAACCCATAAGCAAACAACGGGTGGGCAGTGTCGTGGGGGACGTCTTCCAGTTGCGCTTCCACTTCGGCCATTGACGACGGCAGTTCAAACGGCAGCTTGCCTTGGGGCTTGCCCACGCCGGTCAGCACGTCAAACAGCGCGGTGTCGTTAGCGCCGAAGTTGGCGACAATCGAAGTCACTTTGTCGACCACATTGGTCAGGATGGCCGGGCGATCCATGTAGACGGCAACCACCGATTTGGGCGCCAGCGCGGCTTGTTTGATAGCTTCATAGTCGGCCTGGCCGTCGGCAAACGCCAGGCTACCTTCGTGTTGCATCGAGCCAAACACATAGTGCGGGTGTAGCGTCTCAAACGGCGTGCTGACGCGGACGATGGCGACGTCGGCTTCTTGCGGCGTGGCGACCACGGTGTAGCCATACTTGGCGGCCGTGGCGGCGTCGATGCCGTACAGCCATACCTTCTTGCCAGTGGCGCTCATCGGCAGCAGATTGCCGCTGTTTTGCAGCAGCACCATGGCTTTACGTTGCGTATCGAGCGCGACGGCCTGGAAGTCGGCGTTGCCCACCACGGTTTTAGCGGCGGCCGAATCCACATACGGATGGTCGAACAAGCCTTGCTGGAATTTCTGCAGCAGGATGCGATACACCGAGTCATTCAGCCGCGTTTCCGCCAGCAAACCCTGGTTGACGGCCTGCACCAGGTATTCCGGCTCTTCCGCGCCGCCAAACTGGTCCATGCCGGCGTTTACCGATTTCACATAGCGTTGCAGTTTGGTGGCGGTTTCCATGCCCCACGGCGTGCCGAAGCCCGCAAAGCCTGGCGTGCCGGGCCAGCCGTTCAGACAGTTGTTATCGCAGTCAGACATGATGCCCCAGTCCGACAACACCACGCCTTTAAACGCATATTTGCCGCGCAGCAGATCGGTAAGCAGCGCTTTGTCGAAGCCTGCGCCGACTTGTTCCAGCGTGATGCCATCGACAGTGACGGACGCATCGGGCTCCGAATACGTCGGCATGATCGATGCGGCATTGGCGGCAAATGCGCCTTCAAACGGCTTGAGGTGATACGCAAAATTGTTGCCCGGATAGGTGGCATAACGACCGTAGTAGTTATGGCTATCAAAGCCCGATTTTTGCGCGCCGTAGCCCACCCAGTGTTTGACGACGGCCAGCACGCTCTTGTTGGTCAGGCCGGTGCTGCCGCCCTGGAAGCCCTCGATATACGCCTGGACCTGCGCTTTGGCGACATCGGCATCTTCGCCAAAAGTGCCGTTGATGCGCGCCCAGCGCGGCTCGGTGGCCAGATCGGCTTGCGGCGACAACGCCTGGGTAATGCCGACGGCCAGATATTCCTGGCGCGCAATATCGCCAAATTTACGTGTCAAAGTCGCGTCATTGAGCGCAGCAAAGCCCAGGGTCTCAGGCCATTGCGAGAAACCGGTACCCGTGGCGCTGGCGCCGACGGTGTACTGAAAGTGGTTGCGCGGGTCGGTGGAGATCGACACCGGAATACCCAGTCGTGAAGCCTCGGCCAGCGTCTGGATCTTGTTGTATTGCTCGGCCATGGTGGTGGCGTCGCCGCTCATGCGGGTGATGTAGGTAAAGATGGCTTTGTCGTTGATCTGCGTGCCCAGCGTGGTCAGATCGTACGAGGTGCCGGTGCCCACGCCCGTGGTGTCGTTCAGCACGGGCGCGGTGCCATGCATCATCAGGCCGGCTTTCTCAGCCAGCGTTAAGCGGCTGACCAGGTCTTTGGCGCGCACGTCGGCGCCCAGACGCCAGTCTTCATACGGTTCCAGCTTGCCGTCCTTGTTCAAGTCCTTGAACTTGAGGCCTTCGACAGTCAGCAGGTTCAGCGAGGTATAGCCCAGGTCCAGCTGCGGCGTATTGCTGATATTTTCATCGTCGTTGCCACTACCGCAGGCGGCCAGGCTGAAGGCCAGGACGGTAATGGTTGCGGCGCCGGCAGACGCGCGCATTGCACGATGCAAATGCGGGGAGAGGTGAGAGGCAGTCGTCGTCATCGGTGCTTTCCTTGATACGTGATGGATGCGATTTTTGGTTTTGTCCGGCTCATGTCGAGCCGTGTCTCACTGTACTCAGCGCACTATGTAGTGCTTTACCAGCGACAACATGTTTTTAACTTTCGGGTGCAGCGTCGATGCTGCAGCGCAGCAGGCGGACGGGGTGCCTACACAGGCGTATGGGTCGCAAAGCCTTGCTGGATGCGGCCTGGCGCGATTCTCAAATCTTTCAGGGTAAGACAGCATCCTAGAGGCTTTACCTGATGGCAGCGGCGCTACGGGCTGGCACGATGGCACAACAAAATCACACACAGTCAACGCACGCCAGGAGGCCGCATGCCCGCCCGATTCGGCAACCATGCCCGCACGGTGTCCAACCGTATTGCGCTGTACGCCATGCACGCGGCTGAACAGCAGGGCGTTGGCCCACAGTTGTTTGCCGCGCGCACCGGCATCAGTGCCCCCGATCTGCAAGACCCCAAAGGCCGTATCGACGCCGAACGCCATCGGCGCATGACCGATTTGATGGCCGAACTGCGGCCGCGTCTGGATTTGCACACTGCGCAAAGCATGGGGCTGTTCCCCGATTTTCCGGTACTGGGCAGCTTGTGTCTGAACGCCCGCACCGCGCGCGAAGCCATCGTGGCGTTTCTGGACTACCGCGCGCTGATCGGGGAATTTGATTTTTTGCTGTTCCGGCCGCAAGCCGGGCAGAGCAGCTTTGAATACATCGCCGAATTCGCGCCCAATACCGGGTTTCAGGCGCTGTCCAATTTTCTGGTGCTGGCGCAACTCATCCGAAGTTACGATCAGGGCGCGCGCACGCTGTTCCGGGTGGAACTGGTCGGGCCCTCGATCGGTATGGCCGATCTGGCCGAGTGTTTTGGCGCACCGGTGCGCTTTGATGCCGCGGTTAACCGCATGACCTTATCCAGCGCGCAGCTGGATATCCCGTTCGCGCAATACAACGCCTCGCTCGCGCCGTTTTTGCTGGGCCAGGCGCAACAAGAACTGGCGCGCATCCAGCGACTGCATCTGTTTTCGGCGCAAGTGGAAAACGTGATCGCCGAGTTGCTACATGCCGACAGTGGCGATGTGCGCAAGGCATCGTTGCTGGCGCAAATCTGCGAGCGATTGGGCACGTCGCGCTGGACGCTACATCGGCAATTGCAGCAAGAAGGCGTGCATTTCAGTGAGCTGGAAACGCGCGTTAAAGTCAGCGAAGCGCGTCGGCTGTTAAGCCAGACGCGCTGGAGTCTGGGCCAGATCAGCGAGCAGTTGGGTTTTTCATCGCAAAGCGCCTTTACGCGCTTCTTTAAAAGCCAGCATGAACTGGCGCCGCTGGCCTTTCGCCAGCGTGCGCACGGATGATGCGCACGCCAACAGGCCGGAGCGCAAGGGCGCAAAGGCTTAGCCCGTGCCGCCGGTGATGCCGTAAATCTCGCCCGTTACATAGCTCGACTCTTCCGAGGCCAGCAGTACATACAGCGGCGCCAGTTCGACCGGCTGGCCGGGGCGGCCGAACACCGATTGTTCGCCGAAATGCTCCACCTTTTCTTGCGACTGGCCGCCGCTGGGTTGCAGCACGGTCCAGATCGGGCCCGGCGCAACCGCATTCACGCGGATGCCTTTGCTGATCACCTGTTTGGCCAGCGCCTTGGTAAACGCCAAAATCGCCGCTTTGGTGGTGGCGTAATCCAGCAGGCTCTCGGACGGCTTGGTGGCCTGGATCGAGGTGGTGTTGATAATCGTCGCGCCCGGCGGCAGCAGCGGCACCGCGGCCTGGCAAATCCAGAACAAGGCGTAGACGTTGGTTTTCATCGTGGCGTCAAACTGCTCGCTGCTGATATCGGCGATGTCGTCCACCGACACCTGCTTGCCCGCCACATTGGTCACGATATCCAGCCCGCCCAGCGCCACATGCGCCTGGCCGACCAGTTCGCGGCAGAAGGCCTCGCTGCTGATGTCGCCAGGAATGCAGATGGCTTTGCGGCCCTCGGCTTCAATCAGCTTGACCACTTCTTGCGCATCGGGCTCTTCCTCGGGCAGATAGTTAAGCACCACGTCCGCGCCTTCACGCGCATAGGCAATCGCCGCCGCGCGGCCGATGCCGGAATCCGCGCCGGTGACCAGGGCCTTGCGGCCTTGCAGCCGGCCGTGCCCGACATAGCTGGTTTCGCCGTGATCCGGCTTGGGGATCATCTCGCGCGCCAGCCCCGGCGCTTGTTGCGGTTGCTTGGGAAAAGGCGGCTTGGGGAACAGATCGACTGGGTTGCGCAAGGTCATGGTGCGGTCCTCGTGGTGGATCGAATAAGGCGTCTATGGTCGCGCTTCAGCCGCACGCTGTTTATAAGCGCACGCCGCAGCCGCACGTGAGAACGGCGGCGTATGTGCTGTCGCACTTCCGGCATCCACTGCGGGTGTCTATGATTCGGACTCTTCAAGACAGATCGGAATGCCGCCATGCGTTGGGATGAAATGCGGGAAAGTCAAAACGTCGAGGACCGGCGCGCGGAGGGCGGGGGCGGCGGTGGCTTTGGCGGCGGCGGTGTGCGCCTGGGTCTTGGCGGCATCGCGGTGGTGGTGGTCGTCGGCCTGCTGTTCGGCAAAAGCCCGATGGAAATGCTGGCGTTGGTCTCCAACCTGCAAAACGGCGCGCCCACGCAGCAGCACGCACCCGCTCATCGCGCTACGCCACCGGTCGGCAGCAGCGATAACGACCAGACCGCCGTCAAAGTCAAAAAAGTGCTGGGCGATACTGAAGATACCTGGAAACAGATTTTTGCCGCATCCGGTCGCAGTTATCAGCCGCCGCGGCTGGTGCTGTTTCGCGGCGGCGTCAATTCGGGCTGTGGCTTTACCGGCTCGGAAGTCGGCCCGTTTTATTGCCCGTCCGATCAGAAGGTGTATCTGGATCTTGGATTTTTTGATGAGCTGAAACAGCGCTTTGGCGCGCCGGGTGAATTTGCCCAGGCCTATGTGGTGGCGCATGAAGTCGGCCATCACGTGCAGAACCTGCTGGGCATCTCGGACAAAGTGCATCAGCGCATGCAGCAGCTTAACCCTACCGGCCGCAATGCGCTGTCGGTGCGGCTGGAACTGCAGGCCGATTGTTTTGCTGGCGTGTGGGGCCACGAAGCGGCGCAGCGCAATATCATCACCGGCGCGGAAATGCAGCAGGCGCTCGTGGCCGCCAACGCCATTGGTGACGACACGCTGCAACGCAATGCAGGCCGCAGCGTTGCGCCGGATTCGTTTACTCACGGGTCTTCGGCGCAACGGCAGCACTGGTTTCAGGTAGGTTTTGACAGCGGCAGCGTGGACGCCTGCAATACCTTTGTGCGGTCCAGACCGGCCACCGGCCCGGCCGCTGCCCGATAATCAGCGGGCGCTGGCTGCTTTGGCGTTGCTGGCGCTCAGTTGCTTGATCAGGCCATCAATGCCATCGCTGCGGATGACAGTGCCAAACTGGTTGCGGTGACTGTTGATAAAGCTGATGCCCTCCACCGAAATGTCATAGACCTTCCAGCCCGCCGCGGTTTGTTCAAACATCAAATCCAGCGAAATCGGGTTTTGCCCCGCCTGGTTGACCACGCTATGCACCGATTGCTCGTCGGGCGTATCACCGGCGCGCGCGCCTTTGACGTCGACCTGCGCGTCTTTGTGGTTGCTAAGCACCGACAGCCAGGTGCGGACCAGCATGGTGCGGAATTGCGTGGTCAGCGCGGCTTGTTGCTCGGGCGTGGCAGTGCGCCAGTAACGCCCTACGGCCAGCGCGGTCATGCGGGTAAAGTCGGCCAGCGGCGTCAGGCGCGCATCGGCCAACTGATGTTGCTTAGCCTGGTCTTTGTCATTGGCGCTGATGATATCAAGCACATCTTTGCTGACACCACGCACGATGGCTTCCGGGCTGGCGGCGGCCAATGCATCGGCCGACGTCGCCGCCATGGCTGCAGTGGGTAGCAACGCGGCAAGTACGGTCACAGCAATCCAGCGGGTAATGCGGGTCATGACGGCGGTCCTTGTGGTGGCGATCAGGTGATCGGCAATGGTTATGACCGCTAGAGTGCAGCAAAAGCATGAAACAAGCGTGACTGTATGTTACCTCGCGTAATCAATCACCCGTGATTTGAGACGAGCAACACATCAGGGTGGTGATATCTACCTACGCCCGATTTGCGCATAGGGTGGGTCGAGACCCACCAACCAAAGTGGCATGCCAGGAACACTGTTTTGGCTACGGCTTTGAAAGGTGGCTCGTGACCCACCCTATGCATGGAGGAGAGATCTTCATAGGGTGGGTCGAGACCCACCAACCAAAGTAGCATGCCAGGAACACTCTTCTTGGCTATGGCTTTGAAAGGTGGGTCGAGACCCACTCTATGCATGGCGATGAGATCTTCATAGGGTGGGCCGAGACCCACCAACCGAAGTGGCATGCCAGGAACACTGTTTTGGCTACGGCTTTGAAAGGTGGCTCGTGACCCACCCTATGCATGGAGGAGAGATCTTCATAGGGTGGGTCGAGACCCACCAACCAAAGTAGCATGCCAGGAACGACTCTTCTTGGTCGTAT
>NZ_LAQT01000035.1 GCF_001294205.1 Amantichitinum ursilacus | reverse complement strand
CGTGCTCCCGGGCACCCCCGGGTATCAAAACATGCGCCGCAGGCTCAAGCGGTTAAAGGCCCGTTCGCCAAAGCCAAAGCCAAAGCCAGAGCCAGAGCCAGAGCCAGAGCCAGAGCCAGAGCCAGAGCCAGAGCCAGAGCCAGAGCCAGAGCCAGAGCCAGAGCCAGAGCCAGAGCCAACACTACAGCCCCAACAAACCCCCACCTCTAACACCCACCCAGCCCCAACACCCCCAAACAACGCCGCCCCGCCAACCCACTACGCCGACAAAACCCCCCGCTGCGTCGACACATTGTGATAATGCCGATCCAGCCGCGGATGCATCACCCGAAACCACGCCACCGGCACCAGCGCCAGCAAAATCATCATCGGATAGCTCCCCGGCAGCATCGGCGATTCGGCCTGGTCGCCCAGCGTGGCAAAGGGTGCGCCCGGGCGGACGTGGTGGTCGGCGTGGCGTTGCAGTTCAAACATCAGATAGTTGCTCAGCCGGAAATTGCTGCTCCAGCTATGCGCCGCCGTGGCGCGCTCAAAGCCGCCGTCGGCGCGTTGCGCCCGCATCAGGCCGTAATGCTCGATGTATTGCACCGCTTCCAGCAACGAAAACCCCACCACCGCCTGCACGATAAACGTCATCGCGCCGGCCAGGCCGGCAAAGTAATATGCCGCCGCCAGCAAGCCCACGCTGATGGTTACGCCCAGCAGCACTTCATTGCGCCAGTGCCAATCGGGCAAGCGCAGCTTCATCAGTCGTTGGGATTCGTGCTGCCATGCGCAGCGAAAGCTGCCGGTCACCGCCTGCCGCCAGAAGCGATAAAAAGTCTGGCCGCGCCGCGCCGTGCACGGGTCATGCGGCGTGCCCAGCCAGACGTGATGGCCGTGCAGATGTTCGACGTGGTAATGACCGTAGCAGGACGTCCACACCAGCAAGCGCGACAGTTTGCGCTGCAGCCAGCCAGGGCTATGGCCCAGTTCGTGCGATGCGGCCAGGCCCACGCCCGCCTGGATGCCCAGCGCCAGCGTATTGCCCACCCATTCCAGCGCCGTCCAGTGCCGCGCCGACAGCACGCCGATCACCAGCACGCCCACGCATAACGGTACAAACGCTTCGAGGATATATTGCGAGCCCGAGCTTTCCACATGGTGCGGCAAGCGCGGGGCGCGGCCCACCAGCCAGTCGCCCAGCGGCAGCAGTACAAAGGCAAACAGCGGCAGGCTAAAGCTGGCGATGCCGCCGGCCAGCATGCCAAACAGGGCCAGCAGAGGCAGTAGCCACGACAGCATGTAAAGGACAGAAATGGGGCGAGTGGTCACGCGCGCTCCGGCAGATTCTTGTTGTGTTGTGGGTCACAACAATATCAAGAGCGCGTTGGCTGCAAGCTGTAAGACAGCCAGGCGGATAAAAGCGGCGATAACTGGCACAAAATCGCCGGTATCACCGCGTATCACACCGTGTCAGGGTCTATCAGAAAATGCTAATGGCATTTCAAACGCTGCTGCAGCCTCGCTTTACACCCCGGTGCAACTCACCATTCCGCCACGCTGCCATCCGCATGCCGCCACAGCGGATTACGCCAGTCCGGGGCATTTTTGCTGCGCTCAATGATCAGCGCTTCATCCAGTTCCACGCCCAGGCCCGGCTTGGTAAACGGCTTGATATGGCCGTTCTCCAGCGCGAAGTCGGCTTTGTTCAGCACGTAATCCAGCACTTCGCCGCCCTTGTTGTAGTGGATGCCCATGCTCTGTTCCTGGATAAATGCATTCCACGACACAAAGTCCACCTGCAGGCACGCCGCCAGCGCAATCGGCCCCAGCGGGCAATGCGGCGCTAGTGCCACGTCGTAGGCTTCGGCCATGCTGGCGATTTTCATGCATTCGGTAATGCCGCCCGCGTGCGACAAATCGGGCTGCAGAATCGACAAGCCGCCCGCCGCCAAGACATTCTTGAATTCGAAGCGCGAATACATCCGCTCGCCGGCCGCCAGCGGAATATGCGTTTGCGCCGCCAGTTTGGGGTAGTACTCGGCTTGTTCGGCCAGCACCGGTTCTTCAATAAACAGCGGCCGGTACGGCTCTAGTTCCTTGATCAGCACGCGCGCCATCGGCGCGGTAACGCGGCCATGAAAATCAAGGCCGAACTCGATCTTGTTGCCAAACGCCTCGCGGATTTCCGCCACTTTGCGCACGGCCGCATCAATGGCGCGGCTGTTGTCGATGACGGCCAGTTCTTCGCAGCCATTCATCTTGAAGGTGTCAAAGCCCACATCCACACGCGCCTGGATATCGCGAATGATGTCCGCGGGCCGGTCGCCGCCCACCCAGCTATAGGTTTTGACGCGATCACGCACCAGCCCACCCAGCAACTGGTATACCGGCACACCCAGCGCTTTGCCTTTGATATCCCACAGCGCCTGGTCAATGCCGGCAATCGCGCTCATCAAGATGCCGCCGCCGCGATAAAAGCCCGCGCGGTACAGCACTTGCCACAAATCATTGATGCGCGCCGGGTCTTGCCCGATCAGGTATTCGCTCATTTCGTGCACGGCGGCTTCCACCGTTTTGGCGCGGCCTTCCAGCACCGGCTCGCCCCAGCCGACGATGCCTTCGTCGGTTTCAATCTTCAAAAACATCCAGCGCGGCGGTACACGGTAGGTGGTGATGCGGGTAATTTTCATGGTCGAGTGATGTCCCCGGTGGCGGCCTGATAAGCCGCAATAAAGTCACGCGCCTGGCTGCTGGTGCGGCTGACCGGCTGGCCCGGCTTGTACAGATCGCTGCCCAGCCCAGCGCCAATGCAACCGGCGCGCAGATAGTCTTTCAGGTTAAGCGGCGTAACGCCGCCCACAGCCATCACCGGCGTGCCAGCGGGCAATACGGCGCGCACGGCCTTGATGTAATCGGGGCCGAACGAACCGGCCGGAAACACCTTCAGCGTGTGCGCGCCTGCCTCCAGCGCGGCAAAGCATTCCGTGGGCGTGGCCACGCCTGCAGCCACAACCTGGCCCAGCTCAACGGCGCGGCGAATCACGGCCGGATTGGTGTTGGGCGTCACGATCAGCTTGCCGCCCAGTTCGGCCAGTTGCTCCACATACTGCGGCTGCAACACCGTACCGCCGCCAATCAACGCTTGCTCGCTGAATGCGGCCACCACGCTGCGCAGACTGATGGCCCAGTCGGGCGAATTAAGCGGAATCTCGATCGCGTCAAAGCCGGCGTCGATCAACGCACCGACGTGGTCCAGCGCTTCGGGCGGCGTAATGCCGCGCAGGATGGCGATCAGGGGCAGGGCGGTGGGCCAGGTCATGGCGGTCCTTTGCGGGTTATTCGTGATACAGCTGGCTGCGGCCGCCATCGATCAGGATGTCGGTGGCATTGATAAAACGCGCTTCGTCGCTGGCTAAAAACAGCGCGGTATACGCCACTTCTTCGGGCTCGCCGATGCGTTTGCACGGCAACAGATCGGTCTGGCGCTGGCGCTCGGCCGGGCTGAGCGTGGCCAGCCAGTCTTCGGCCAGCGGCGTCAGGATCAAACCCGGCGACACCGAATTAACGCGGATGCCTTGCGCCGCATATTGAATGCCCAGCGCTTTGGTCAGCCCAATCAAGCCATGCTTGGCCACGGGGTAGGGAAACGCGCCCGGAATAATCTTGTGGCCATGCACCGAGGCGATATTGACGATGTTGCCGTAGCCGCGCGCCAGCATGTGCGGCAGCAGCGCTTGCGCACAGTGCCACGCGCCTTTCAGGTCGACGGCAAAGCAGCGTTCCCACTCGTCGTCGGTTAGTTTGAGCGGGTCGTTAAAGACATTGATGCCCGCGTTATTGATCAGGATATCCACCTGGCCAAAGCGTTCCAGCGCCGCGTCGGCCATGCGCTTGACGCTGTCGGCGTCGGCCACGTCGGCCTCGGCGATCAGCGCGTTTTCCACGCCCACTTCGCCCAGCAAGGCGCGCGCGCGTTCGTCGCGCTGGCGCACATTGATGACCACTTTGGCGCCGTGCTGCGCAAACAAGCGCACGCAGGCCGCGCCGATGCCTTGCGCCGCACCGGTTACCAGCGCCACTTTGCCTTCCAGCCGCTTCATTGCCGTTCCTCCGTCGCATGCCATGCGTCATTGCGCACGGTGAACACATAGTCGCGCTGCAAGGTTTCACCTTGTTTGAGCACGGTTAATCCGTGCAGACCATCGGGCAAATTAAGTGCATTGACCGGGTGGTCGGCCGGTTCAACGCAAAAATAATCGCGGCCCGGTGGCGTATACAGCACGTAGTAATGGCTGTCGCACATCAGCTCCACGTGCAGCTCGCGCCGCGGCCAGAACACGGTGATCACGCCTTGCGCGCCGGTAAATGCATGATTGATGCGCGTGGTTTCCGGCAAGGCGCGCGGCAGGCGGTAATCGTATTCGCCGCTCACTGGCTGCAAACTGAGCGGCAGATCGTCTTCGGCCGCTTGCCACATCGCTTGCGCCGGCGCATGCAGCAACACATCGGGGCTCCGCGGAAAAAACGGATGCAGGCCCAGTCCAAACGGCAGCGTGGTTGGGCTTTGGTTGGTGACACTGACGTGGATGCGCAAACGCGGGCCATCCAGCGTATAGGTTTGTACGGCGTGATAGGCAAACGGGCCGGGGCCGGTATAGGTCTGGCTCACGCTGACCGAGGTGGCGTCTTGCGCCACCACCTGCCACGGCGCAAACGCGCCATGGCCATGGATGGGATAACGCTCATTGTCGCGCGTGCGCGGCACAGTAAAAGTCTGGCCCTCAAACTGGAACTGACCGTGGCCGATGCGGTTGGACCACGGCACCATGGTGTAGCAGGCCAGCGAATTGGGCTCGGCGTCGTCGGCGTCGGCGGCGCGGGCGCGGAAGATCGGCTGGGCCTGTTCGCCGTCCAGCCAGTCAAAGCGGGCAATGCCGCCCGCCAGTTGCGGCAAGACTTCCAGCAGAAACTGATCGTTTTTCAGCGTAACGGTGTGCAGCGTGGCCGATGGCATCAGACTTCTCCCAACCAGATGTTTTCGGGCAGGCCGCGCACGCCGGGAATCTCCAGCGCAAACACCGAACCGGCTTCGGGCTGTTGCGCCAGCGCGGCGTCATCCAGACCGGCGCGCGCGCTGGTAATAAACAACGTGTTTTGTTCCGGCCCGCCGAATGTGACGCAAGTGGGTTGCGCCACCGGCAGATGAATCTTGCGGTCGATGCTGCCATCGGGCGCGTAGCGCGTAACGCAGTGGCCCGCCCATTCGGCATTCCACAAATAGCCGGCGGCATCCACGGTGGAGCCATCGGGTTCGATGACGGTATCGCCCAGGTCGTGGAATACGCTGATTTCAGCAATCGCACCGGTCACGCTGTCGTAGGCGCACTGCATAATTTTGTGCTGCAGCGAATCGCACCAGTACAGCGTGCCGCCGTCCGGGCTGAAGGCCAGGCTGTTGGAAATGGCGATGGCGGGCAGCGCTAATTGCTGCAAACGGCTTTCGGTATCAAAGCGGTAGAAGTGGCCTTTGGCCTCGGCGCTGCGTTCGTGCATGGTGCCAAACACCAGGTTGCCCGCGCGGTCGACGCGGCCATCGTTGCAGCGCGTGCCCGGGGTTTCAGGTTCCACCGGCGTCAGGCGTTTGATGGCGCCGCTGGCGGTGTTAAACAGCGCCAGGCCCGCATCAAAGGCCACCAGCAGCACGTCATCATCCTGGGTAAAGGCAAAGCAGCACACGCGCTGCGGCGTGCTCCAGTAGCGATGCTGGCCGGTGCGCAAATCCAGCTGCCACAGTTCTTTGGCATGGATATTGGTCCACCACAGCAAGCCGCTTTGCGGATGCTGGATGATGCCCTCGGCCAGGTTGTACTGGCCCGCCGACAGACTTTGCAGCGCGTGATGATTGATCGGTGTATTCATGCGATGCCTTCCGTGTTTGCGCGGCGCGGATCAGGTCCAGCCGCCGTCGATAATGAAATCCTGGGCCGAGATCATGCAGCTGTCGTCGGCCGCCATAAACAAGGCCAGCGCCGCCACGTGTTCGGGCCGCACGCGGCCGGGCAGGGTCTGGCTGTGGTCGATTTCGCGCTCGCCGGCTTCGTCCACCCACAAGCGCAGTTGTTTTTCGGTCATGGTCCAGCCGGGCACCAGCGCGTTGACGCGGATATTGTGCGGGCCCAGTTCGCGCGCCAGGCTGCGGGTCAGGCCATGGATGGCGGCTTTGGCGGTGGCATAGGCGGGGTAGCCGGGCGCTTTGATCATCCAGCTGGTGCTGCCCAGGTTGATGATGGAACCGCCGCCCGCTTGTTGCATGCCGGGCGCGACGGCTTGCGCGGCAAAAAACTGATGGCGCAGGTTGATGTTCATGGCGTTATCCCAGAACTCGACCGTGACTTCTTCCACCGTGTGGCGCGCATCGTTGGCGGCGTTGTTGATCAACGCGGTGATCGGGCCATGCGCTTCGCGCGCGGCGGCGATGGCGGCCTGCAGCGCGCTGATGTCGGTCACGTCGCACTGGATAAACAGCGGGGTATGCAAAACCTGCTCGGACAATTGCGCCGCCAGCGTGCTGCCGGCATCGGCGTTGCGGCCGATAAACGCCACCCGCGCGCCCTGGCGGGCAAAGGCATCGACAAAGGCGCTGCCGATGCCGGTGGTGCCCCCGCTGATAAAGACGCTCTTGTCGACCAGGCTGGGGTAAGTCGCAAACAGGTTCGCGTTCATCCGGCACTCCCGAGGCGTGAAAAGCCGCCCGGAAGGGGCGGCACGCCGGTTAATCTACGCTGCGTTTGAAACGCCGAGGATCAGGTGTAGCCCTGGGCTCCGCCCAGCCGCACACTATGCTCCGCGCCGTTTCAGATAGGGTGGGACTCGGCGTCCCCGTCTGGACCCACCCTATGGGCAGCCCCATTTCTTATAGGGTGGGTCATGACCCACCCTTCAAAGCCACAAAGAAGAACGCAACGTTCGCGGGTCTCATCGGCGGCTTTGAGCGGTGGGTCACGACCCACCCATGGACAGCGCCATTTCCTATAGGGTGGGTCATGACCCACCCTCCAAAGCCATCAAGAAGAACGCAATGATCGCGGGTCTCATCGGCGGCTTTGAGCGGCGGTCACGACCCACCCTATGGACAGCGCCATTTCTTATAGGGTGGGTCACGACCCACCCTATGCACCGCCATTTCTTATAGGGTGGGTTATGACCCACCCTCCAAAGCCACAAAGAAGAACGCAACGATCGCGGGTCTCATCGGCGGCTTTGAGCGGTGGGTCACGACCCACTCTATGGACAGCGCCATTTTTTATAGGGTGGGTCATGACCCACCCTCCGAAGCCATCAAAAAGAACGCAATGTTCGCGGGTCTCATCAGCGGCTTTGAGCGGTGGGTCACGACCCACCCTATGCGTTCATCAAGACGTCTTGCCGCGGTTCTTCAGTTGGTCGATCAGCACGGCCACAAACAGGATGGCGGCGCGCACTTCGTATTGGTAGAACGCGTCGATGTTCTTCAGGTTCATGGCGTTTTGCACCATGCCCATGATCAGCACGCCGACTACTACGCCGCTGATGGTGGCGCGGCCGCCGGCCAGCGATACGCCGCCCAGCACGCACGCCGCAATCACGTCCAGCTCAAAGCCCTGGCCCGCGTTGGGCTGGCCGCTGGTAATCCGCGACGCCAGGATAATGCCGGCCAGCGCCGTCACCACGCCCTGGATCAGAAAGATGTAGATGCGCGTGCGATCCACCGCCACACCGGCCAGGCGCGCTGCGTCGGGGTTGCCACCGATGGCCAGCGTGTTGCGGCCGTACACGGTTTTGTTGAGCATCACGCCAAACACAACAACGCAGCCTATCCAGAACAACACCGGGATCGGCATACCAAACAGATCGTTATTGCCCAGATTAAAAAACGCTTCGTTGCTGATACCGACGGCCTGGCCGTGCGAGGCAATAAAGCCCAGCCCGCGCACCGCGCCCATCGTGACCAGCGTGGCAATCAGCGCGTTGATGCGTAGCTTTGCGATGGTAAAGCCGTTGAACAGGCCAATGGCCGCGCCCGCCAGCAAGCTGCCGCCCACGCCCAGCACAATGCTGCCGGTGGAGTTGATGATCATGGCGCACAGCACGCCGGCAAAAGCGATGGTGGAGCCGACCGACAAGTCAAAGTCGCGCGAGGCCAGGCAGAACATCATGGTGCAGGCCACCATGCCGATCTGCGACACCGACAGCGCCAGACCCTTCATGTTGGTAAACGAGAAAAAGTACTCAACGTTGAACGACAGCACCACAAACAGCACCAGAAAAATCAGGATGATGCTGTAGTCGCTGGCGAACTTGATCAGCTTTTGCTGGCCTGCGCTGCGGCCCGGAGGCGGCGGTGCGGACGGTGGGTTGGCGGACGCGCTGGTCGGCTCGGCCGGCAGCGGTTGTACCTGAGTGGGCGTGGTTTGCATGGCTAGTCCTCTGCGGGGCGTTAATCGGGTTGTTACGCCGTCACCGGCGCGGCGGCCGGGGTGGGGGCGCTGACGGGCAGGGCCAGCGTCAGTACGTTGCGTTCATTGGCGTCAGTGCGGTTCAGCTCGCCGGTAATGCGGCCCTGGCACATGGTGATGATGCGATCGGACACGCCCAGTACTTCAGGCAGTTCGCTCGACACCATGATCACGGCCACGCCTTTTTCGGCCAGGCCGTACAGCACCTGATAAATCTCGTTTTTGGCGCCCACGTCGATCCCGCGCGTGGGTTCGTCGATGATCAGCACGCGCAAATCCTGCTCGGCCAGCCAGCGCGCCAGAATGGCTTTTTGCTGGTTACCGCCCGACAAAAAGCGGATTTCCTGATGGCGGCTGGGGGTCTTGATGCGCAACAGCTTGATATAGCCTTCGGCGGTGCCCGCTTCGGCGCTGTCATTCACAAAGAAATGCGCGCGCCGATAGTGTCGGCGGCAGCTGATATTGATGTTTTCCGACACCGAGCGGCCCGGCACGATGCCTTCTTGCTTGCGGTCTTCCGGGCACAGCACCAGGCCGGAATGGATGGCCTGGCTGATGCTGGTGATATTGCCCTTGATGCCGTCCAGTTCCACCGTGCCGGTGGCGCGCACGTCGGCGCCATAAATCAGGCGCATCAGTTCACTGCGACCCGCGCCGACCAGGCCAAAGAAGCCAAGGATTTCGCCTTTACGCACCGAGAAGGTGGCGGGCGTCGGCACTTTTTTGCCGCTGAGGTTCTGCACGGTCATTGCCACCTCGCCCAGGGCGCGTGGCTTGTAATCAAAGATGTCCTTGATCTCGCGCCCGACCATGCCTTGTACCAGCTGGTCGCGCGTGATCTGGCTTAGATCATGGTGTTCGGCCACTTTGCGGCCATCACGGAAAATGGTGCAGCCGTCGCACAGTTCGAAGATTTCTTCGAGCCGGTGCGAGATATAAATCAGCGCCTTACCGCGTGCCTTCAGGTCGCGGATCATGCGGAACAGGATTTCGCTTTCGCGGTGCGAGAGCGAGCTGGTGGGCTCATCCAGCGCAATCACGGTGGCGTCGCGCAGCACCGCCTTGCAGATTTCCACCATCTGGCGCTGGCCAATCGACAGATCAATCAGGCGCGCCAGCGGGTCGATATCCACGCCCAGACGCTGCAAGTTGTCACGTGTCCAGCGGATGGCTTCGCCGCGGCGCACAAACCCGAAGCGCGTGGGCAAATGACCCAGCAGCAGGTTTTCCATCACCGTCAGTTCGGGCACGTATTGCAATTCTTGATGGATGATGGCGATGCCGGCATCGATCGAATCACGGCTGCGGGTAAAGTGCCGCTCCGTGCCATCGAGCATCACCTGGCCACCATCGGGTATATATTCGCCGCCCAGGATCTTGAGCAGCGTGGACTTGCCCGCGCCGTTCTCACCGAGCAAGCCATGCACCTGGCCGCGGTCGACCGCAAAGCTGACATCCGACAGCGCTTTCACACCCGGGAAGGTCTTGGTGATCGATCTGAATTCGAGAAAATGCGACAAAGCGGGACTCCTTGCTTCAACTTGATTTCCGCTGCGATAGGGTGGGTCTGGACCCACCTTTCAAAGCCATAAAAAGAGCACTAACGATTGCGGGTTAACTCAGCGGCTTTGCGTATAGGTTTTTGCCGGGGACATCGAGGCCCGCCCCAAAACGCCGTCGCATAGGGTGGGTCGAGACCCACCTTGCAAAGCCATAAAAAAGAACACTAACGATCGCGGGTTTGTTCAGCGGCGTGGCGTTAAGCCAAAACCGGAGGGCCCAAACCACGCGAAACGCAAATAGCGCAAATCTGATCAGCGGCTTTGGGTGGTGGGTCTCGACCCACCCTATGCCGCGTGCTTTCCAGCGCCATCGTCAAGCCCGCGCTTTATTCCGGCGCCCCCAAATCCAGGCAGGCGCCAAAACAAGCAGACGGTTTTAAAACCACTGCCGCGTAGGGGCCGCTGCGGTGTGCCCAGGTTGAGGGCCGCCGGCGCGCAGGGAGCGTAAACGTACTTGGTTGTACGTGGGCATCCCAAGCACCGCCGGACCTCAAGATGGGTACGCCGCAGTGGCCCGAACCATTACTCCAGGCCCATTTCCTTGCGGACTTGCTGGATGTTGTCGCGGGTCATCAGCATACCGGTGGTAAACGTCACCTTCGGCGGTTCCTGGTTATGCGCAATCCAGTTGTACATGTTGACCGAGGTCTCGTAGCCGTGACGTTTCGGGCTGATCAGCACGGTGCCGAAGAAGCCGGTTTTTTCACCCTTCTTGAACTCGTTCAGCGCGGACTGGCTGCCGCCAATGCCGATACCGATCATGTCGTCAGCCTTGGCGCCATGGCCTTCCGCTGCACGCACCGCGCCCAGCACGGCTTCGTCGTTCAGACCAAACGCCAGCCAGTGTTTGTATTTCGGGTTTTGCGTGATCGCCACGTTGGCGGCGTTAAACGCAGCTTCGGTGTCGGTCTTGGCTTGCGGCGCGTTGATGATGTTGGCTTTCGGGAAGCCGCCTGCGGTCAGCGCAGCAATTGCGCCATCGGTACGCTCTTTGGCGGTGGGCAGCTGGTCATAGCTGATACGGATGGCGCCCACTTCTTCCGGCTTCCAGCCGCGTTTCTTGATTTCGGCCACCATGGCGGAGCCGACTTGCTCGCCAATCTTGTAAGCCGAAATACCCATGTGCGGCACCGATTCCAGCGGCTTGCCGCTGCCGTCCACAAAACGGTCATCGACGGTCATGATCTTCAGGCCAGCGGCTTTGGCGCGCGCTACCACAGCCGGTCCCAGCTTGACGTCCGGGGCGCAGATGATGAAGCCCTGAGCATGTTGCGCCGCCAGGTTGTCGATGGCAGCCAGCACCTGGTCGCCGCTCGGCACACCAATCTTGACCAGCGTAAAGCCCTTGTCTTTAGCGGCCTGGTCAGCAAATTTCCATTCGTCCTGGAACCACGGTTCTTCAGCTTGCTTGACCAGGAAACCGATCTTGACCGGATCAGCAGCGTGGACCAGGGCCGGGGCCATCATCGCGATGGACAAGCCCAGGGTGCTTAGTACCTTCTTCAATTGCAGCTTCATTTTTGTCGACTCCTTGTGTCCCGTGGGAAACGGGGTTGCTTTTTGACGATGCGGTACATCGTCGTGCCGTGCGGGCGCAGAAGACCCGCCGTTTTTCTTCGGTAATGCGACTACGCGTAAATCTGCTTCTGTTGTTGTTCGAGGTTGCGGCGGGCGGCCGCGCTCAAGCCAGTAGCCCGCGCGCCCGGGCGACTTCGATCGCGCCAAAGCCGGCCAGATTGGCTTGTTGTTCGTCGGTGGTGACCACGATGTCGCCCGAGAAAAAATCATCGTGCTTGACCAGCAGCGCCAGCGATTCGCGCAGCATGGCTTTGCCAGTCACCACAAATTGCGTACCCGGCGTCATGCGGAACGCGGAAGAATTTTTCAGCGTCAGCAAATCCGCGCCCAACACGGCGCCCAGCAGAAAGTTGGCGCGGGCGTTGCGCTCGTAAATGGTGAACTGATCGAGAATGCGCACGGTAAAACACGCGCGGCCCAGGCCGATCTTGCCGGCCGAACGCGCGCCAGCCAGCAGCATCTCGGTATCGATCTCGTCGGCAAAATCGCTATCGAGCGAGCCGGCGAGAATGGTGTTGTGGGTAATCACATGCAGCAGTTCGCCCGCCAGCGTGGTGACGCAGCCGCTGATGCAGCCGTTTTCATCCAGATGCACAAACTTGGAATGCGAACCGGGCAGCACGATGACGGTGGGCTTGTTGATGCCCAGACGTTGCACCAGGCCCATGGTTTCGACTTCTTCGCCGCGCATCATGTCCATCGCTTCGACGTTGTGCAGGCCGATGTTGTCGACGCGGTTACGCACACCCGGCACAAACCACACCGGCGGTTCGCACACTTCGGGGATATGCGCCTGCACCATGGCGGCGGCCAGTTCGTCGCGGCCGGCCGGGGCCAGCACATGCGGTACTTCGTGCAGGCCCACGTTGGAGGTAATCATGCCCGAGCCCAGCACCAGATCGATCTGGCCGATTTCCAGCCGTGCATCGCCCAGCGCGGCGGCGATGGTCTGGCGTACACCATTTTGCAGCGCCACCGGGCTACCGCTGATGGCGGTATCGCGCACACCCACCTGGCGCGCCGCCTGACACAGCGCCTGCTGGTCACGCCACACCGTCACGCGGGTGTTGGTGGTGCCTGTGTCGATGGTGAGGATATGCATGCGCTAAGGCCGGCGGTTGGGGTGAGCGCATTTAATCCTTGTGTAGCTGGCTGTGACAAACTACAAATTTATTTGCTATCGTTAAGAAAAATTTGATGAGTCCCTATGGCCCGACGTTTACCTCCACTTAACGCATTACGCATGTTTGAGGTTGCCGCCCGCTTGACCAGCTTTACGCAGGCGGCGCAGGAACTGCACGTGACCAATGCGGCGGTCAGCCACCAGATCAAGCAACTGGAAGAGTTTCTGGGGCTGCAGTTATTTGAGCGCAGGAATAATCAGCTATCGCTGACGATGGCCGGCGAAAGTTACTTACCGCGCGTGCGCGAGGCTTTCAGGGCCTTGCAGCAGGCCACCGACGCATTGCTGGATGACAAAACCACCACCTTGCGCGTGGCGGTGCCGCCCGCTTTAGGGACGAAATGGCTGGTACCGCGCTTGTACCGGTTTCTGAATCTGCACCCGGATGTGCGGGTAGAGGTGTCGTCCGATTTTGACCGCGATTACCAGCGCAACGACATCACCATTGACCATCGCCAGGTGGATGCACCTGACCTTGTGGTCGAAAGATTTACCTCAAGTACGGTGTTCCCTGTATGTAACCCGGCCACGGCGACTACGATCCGCAACACCCAGGATCTGGCCCGACAGACGCTATTGCACGAGCGCAGCCAGCAACGGCAATCGCATTTGCCCAACTGGCAACAGTGGCTGGAAGAGTCGGGCGCGGCGCAAATCGACGCCAGCCACGGGCCAGCCTTTTCAGATGCGCAAATGACCTTACAAGCGGCCATTGATGGCCAGGGCATCGCGCTAGGGCAACAGATATTGGTGGAATACGATATCGCCGCGGGCCGGCTGGTGCGGCCGCTGGCCAAAGAGGTGTCGCTGCGCGTGCCGTATTACCTGATCTTTCCGCAGCACGCGGCGCAAAGCCATGCGTTTGCGGTGTTCCGGCAATGGCTGATGGATGAGGCAAAGCGAAGCGGGTAGAGGCGTACACTGCGATTTTTGGCCAGGCGGGCAGATAAAATGACAGACCAAACGATGCAGACAAACCTTGATGTACAGCCCGTGCAGCCTTGGCAGGCGTTTTATACGCTGTGTGAGGCGTGCGGCGCAGAGATTGATTTTCTCGATCAACGGGACGGCTTGATGATCGAGCTGCGAGATGCTGCCTTATCGACGGACTAGCCCATCCGCCCGGCGGCGGTTGTGCAATGCAGCATGATGGCTAGAATTCAGCAAACGGTCGTTTTAATGCCGGGAGCCAAGATGAATAGCCGAGTCCGCGAACCTGAATTGCTGGAAGACAGCGCCAATGGTGGCCAATGGAGCGCTTTGGTATTGCGCTGCAGCACGCTGGAAGCCGATGCCGCCGCCGCGTTTTTTCTGGATGCGCGCAATGCGCCGCTGCCTTTGGGTCTGGCTGACCAGAGCCTGGGCCTACAAACCTGTTGATCTGCCGCTATCCATAGGGTGGGTCAAGACCCACCAATCAAAGCCGAAGATCAAGCCGCAACGCTTTGCTGCGCCACTTTGATCGGTGGGTCGCGACGGGGACGCCGAGTCCCACCCTATGGTTGATTACGCAAAAGCGCGGTTGCGCTGTCCGTCCGCGTTAATCAACCCACTTCTATATATAAAGGCAGCCTTGGCTGCCTTTTTCTTTCTTGTAATTTAACAATACAAACCACACTATCCATTACGCGTGTAACAGCTTTGCCGGTCGCGCGGCGCGCTGCGACCAGGGCCAACATGCGCCAGCAAGCGCGGCGCGGCCCGGTGATTGAGCTGCCCGCCCATAAAAAGGGCCGCTCGAAAGCGGCCCTGGTCTGCAGTGCGAGGATCACCCGCAAAGCAATTACAGCGTGGTCGGTGCTACAGCGCGGAACGCGTATTGCGTCATGCCGGATACAGCCGAAGTTTTTTGCGGTGCAGCCTTCGGCGTAGCGACTTGCGTGGCCGGCGCAGCAGCCGGTACGGTGGCCGGGGTCACGGCGCGGAAAGCGTAATCCGCTTTGCCCGGGCCGGTGCTGGCGTCGCTCGATTGTTCGATCGGGTGAGTAGCGCGTTGTGCGTACTGCGCCAGACCGTCAGCGGCTTGGGCGGCGCCCAGTACACCGGCAAAAGCAAACGTGACCACAGCGATGTTGGTTGCAAACTTGTTCATGATGGTGCTCCTTTGTCTTGTTTTGGTGCCGTTATGCATACGGCATCGATGCACTGCATCATATTGACGCGACATATATTGATAAATATCAATACCGGATATTGTTTGTTTCCTCTGGGTTAACAAAGTATGGATACATTGCTGAGCATGAAGGTGTTCAACCAGGTGGCCAGCCTGGGTAGTTTTGTCGCGGCGGCCGAGCGCATGGGTCTGTCCACGGCCATGGTCAGCAAGCATGTCAAACATCTGGAAACCCATCTGGGCGTGCGTTTGCTTAATCGCACCACGCGCAAGCTCAGCCTGACCGGGCCTGGTGGCGTGTACTTTGAACGCTGTCAGCAAGCCATTCATGATCTGGAAGACGCCGAGGAAATGCTCAGCCAGGCCTCGGCCAGCCCGCGCGGCACGCTTAAATTAAGTGCGCCATCGGCCTTCAGCACCAACTATCTGGCGCCGGTACTCAGCGACTATTACGCGCGCTATCCGCATATGAAGGTCGACCTGGCGCTCACCGACAAGGTGATCGATCTGGTGGAAGAGGGCTTTGATATGGGCATCCGGATTTCCGCCTCGCCGCATCCGACGTTGGTGGCGCGTCGGCTTAGCCCGATCAATTTATTGTTTGTGGCGTCGCCCGCTTACCTGGCCGCGCATGGCGCGCCGAAGAAACCATCCGATCTGGTCGACCATCACTGTATTACCTACACCTACAGCAACAATGGCAACGCGTGGGTGTTTGACGGGCCAGATGGCAAATATTCGATTTCGATTGATCCGCGCTTACGCGTCAACAATGGCGAAATGGCGGTGCAAGCCGCGTTGAGCGGCTTGGGCATTACCTTGCAGCCCACCATTCTGATCGAAGAACACATCCACGCGGGCCGGCTGGTGCCGGTGTTGCTGGAATATCCGCGCCCGCCGATTTACGTGTATGCGGTCTACCCGAGTCGTGCCTTTGTCTCGGCCAAATTACGCACCTTTATCGATTTGCTGGTGGAGCACTTTGGCGACAATCCGCCGTGGGAAGAAGGCCCGCTGCGCACCTATATCGAGAGCAAAAGCCGCGCGCGTTCGCAGCCGCGTACCACCGCCGGACGCGAACATCCCGAAGCCCCCGCCACCACGCGCCCAGGCCTCGGCTAAATTTGTCGCGCCAGCTCCTTCGCGGTTATTGCGCTGAGCCGTCGATCACGCCAGGCGCTACCGGCTGCGGTGGCGCGGGAATCCGTTGCACCGCCACGGTCTGGTCGGCCGCGGGTTGCGCCAGATCGGGCTTGGCGCCGTTGCCACGCAATACAATCAATTTCTGCAGCAAATCAAACCAGAATGGCGCGCCAAACATTGCGGCCAGCGCCGTCACGCCCCAGCCGCACAGCATCAGCAAAATCGTGCCGACGTGGTGGATAGATGCCAGGCGCGTGTCGGTCCAGCCCAGCGGCAAATTGCTCAAGTTCTGGATGGCCTGCACCGCGTTATCGGCGCTGGCGTTCTGATACAACTCGGGCTTGATGCTGCCGTTGGTCCACAGCGTATGAAACAGATACAGGCTATCCACGTTGAGCACGGCCGCCAGCGTCAGCGCCACAAAAAACGTGATGATTTGCTGGCGCTGTTTATAGCGACCACTAACGCGTTCCATGCTGTGATCAAACCATTGCGCCAGGCCCGCCACCACCCGTGCCTCTTCGCCTTGCGCCTCACGCAATACACCCGCCAGAAAGGTGCGTAATTGCGGATCGGCAATGGTGTCGGTCAGATCGGCCACCGCGTTTTGTTGCTGGCTCTGGCGCAGGATATCGAGCAGCGCGCTGGCAAACTGGCGCGACGGAATATACGCCGGCTTGTATTTAAGCTCGGCCGCCGTGGTGGCCTTGCCGTCGCCCAACGGATTGACGCGCGCATGGTTGTACAGCGCCAGCGCCAGGCCGCCCATTTGCGGGTCGTTCAGCATGTCTTTGACGGCATCCAGCAAGGTGTTGGCGCGTAATTTAAAGAAGCTGGCGATGGCTTCGTTGACGCTGCTGACAATCAGACTGACCGAAAAATAGCAGAACGCCATACCGGCGATGACTTCGAGTACCGTGCTGCCAAACATGGGAAAACTCCGAGAGCCTGTTGCGCGCGAGCATACCATTGCGCCCGCGCGACGGCAGCAGCGCCCGGCTGTAACATAGCTGTCTTTTGTCGCCGGTAGCCTCGCCGCATGCTGCTCAATACCGCCCAACCTTACGCCATAGAATCCGCAGGCCTGGTCTGTGGGTTTTTATGCTTGCCCGACGCGATGCCGCATTCTGTGGATGCCGCCGAGGCGCTGGCGTGGCTGGCGCTGCCGCCGGAGCAAACCGAGGGCTTTATCTGGCTGCACCTCAACTTGTCGCAGGCCTCAACCGAACGCTGGATCCGCGAGCATCTGTCGCTGCCCGAGGCGTTTCATGAATCGCTGCATCAGGCCAGCCGCTCTTCACGCGTGGAGCAAGAAGGCGACGCGCTGCTGGCGGTGATGAACGATGTGCTGTTCGAGTTTTCGTTTGAAGCCACCGATATTTCCACGCTGTGGGTTAGCCTGGAAAGCCGCCTGGTGGTCAGCGCGCGCACGCGACCGTTGCGCTCGATCGATCGTTTGCGCGATGCAGTCAAGAAGGGCGAAATCCTGCGTTCGCCGGTGGATTTGATGGTGCGGTTGCTCAGTCTGCAGGTGAAAGTGCTGGAGCAAATCGTGCGTGATGCGGTGATCGAGGTCGACAATATCGAAGACCGCCTGCTGGCTGAACGGCTGCAGAATCGCCGCGTTAACCTGGGCGCCCTGCGCCGGGTGATGGTGCGGTTGCAACGGCTGCTGGCACCGGAACCGGCGGCGCTATTTCGCTTGCTGAACAAGCCGCCGCATTGGGTGGCGGAGCAGGACGTGGTCGACCTGCGCCAGTCCACCGAAGAATTTGCCGCGGTGCTTAACGATATGAGCGCGCTGCAAGAGCGCATCAAACTGCTGCAGGAAGAGATTGCCGCCCGCATCAACGAGCAGGATAACCGCAGCCTGTTTGTGCTGACCGTGGTCACTGTGCTGGCGCTGCCGTTCAATATCATCGCCGGCTTGCTGGGCATGAACGTGGGCGGCATCCCGCTGGCGCAACACGCGCATGGCTTCTGGATTGTGGTGGCCATCGTCGCCGTCTTTACCGCCACCGTGGCGTTCTTCGCGCTGAAACGCTGGCGTAGCTGAGCATTGACACGCGATGCCCAATTGATGCGCTAGAACGGCGCATAGGGTGGGTCTGGACCCACCATTCAAAGCCCTCAACAAAAACGCCCACGTTTCCTTTTTTTCTCTGACCACTATGACGGGTGCGTCTGAACCGACCATTCAAAGCCATCAACAAAAACGCCAACGTTTCCTTTTTTCTCTGGCCACTTTGAGTGGTGGTTCTGGACCTGTCATTCAAAGCCATCAACAAAAACGCGAGCGTTCCTTTTTTCTCTGACCACTTTGAGCGGTGGGTCTAGACCCACCCTATTGGGTTTACGGTTGCAAGAATAATCCCTTACGAATTCCAACAGGGTTGTCAGTTTTCTGCTTTCAGATTACACGCTAAGCCACTGTATTTATTGAGTATTTTTTACCAGGAGCCGTCCTGGTACACAGCCTTGGGCAGACACGCGAAGATGCGCCTCATTGCATCCCGCCTTCTCTTCAAGGACATCGCCATGCTGTTCAAACCTCATCGTGCCAAAAGCTTTAAAGCCAGCCGTACCCCGGTGCGCCGTCGTCTGGCCGCGCCCGCAGTACAGCGCCAGCCTTTGCCCGCGCTGGCCTGGCGTAAACGCGCCGAGTGATCGGTCCGATTTGTTGGCTATTCAGAATCCGGCTCGCCTTGATCCTTATTGATTCCTGTTGATTTGCAACTGTGTGGCCACGCCAGCGGCGCCGCCCCGTTGCTGGAGTATTGCCATGAATATCGCAAATACACAGACTGCTTTCGCCCCGATCAACCACACCCTGTGCGCCGATTGCGGCCAGTGCGCCGCCGCGCCGGTGGCCGCGCCCAAACGTTATGACGCGCTATCGCGCACGCTGCATTGGGTGTTTGCCGTGGCCATCATCTACGCCAGCGTGGCGGGCTATTCGATGCACATCGTCACCAATCCGACGCTGCATTCGTTTTTGTCGCAAATGAATATGTCGCTGGCCACGGTGCTGATCATGTTGTTTCCAGTGCGACTGATCTGGAAACTGCTGCGCACCGAACCCGCACCGATCGCCAGCATCCCCAGCAAGCAGCAAAAGATTGCGCACATTGCCCACAACGTGCTGTACGGGCTGATTGCGTGGGTGTTGATTACCGGTTTTGTGATGGTGCCGCACGGCTACAACCTGTTCTGGACCATTCCGATCAGCACGCCGTTTGAAGAAGGCCCGGTTACGCACGCGTTTAATGTCGCGCATCGCATCGGTTGCATGACGTTGGCCAGCATGGTGTTGCTGCATGTGGCTGCCGCGCTGAAGCATCAGTTTGTGTCGCGCAATGGCGTGCTGGACCGGATGCTGTGAGCGTTACAGCGCGATGCTGTAAAAATTGAGCGGGTGGTCGATATTCGGGATTTCGATCACGCGCTCAAACGCAAAGCCGACACGCTGCAACAGCCGGCCCGACGCGGTGTGATTCTGATCAGTAATCGCCACCACGCGCCGCAGGTTTTTTACGTCGCGGCCCCACGCCAGCCAGGCTTGGGCCGCCTCGCTGGCGTAACCCTGGCCTTCGAATTCAGGCAATAGCGCATAGCCGAGATCGACATCATCAAGGCCCGCGCGCTTGATCAACCCGCTCATGCCCAGCAAGGCGCCATCTTCGCTGCGCACCATCACCCACAAACCAAAGCCGCTGGCGGCGTACATCGCCAACGGACCGTCGTTGATATAACGCTGCGCGTCGGCCTCGTTGCGTACGTTTTTATCGCCAATAAACTGCAGCCAGCCGGGGCTGTTGAGTAGTTGCACGATAAAGGCGGCGTCATCAAGGGTAATGGGGCGCAGGGTCAGGCGTTCGGACTGGAAAGGGGTCATGGCAGAAGCAGGCGGTCACGTCGAAAGACGCCCATGGTGCGACCGGATGCGGGCCGCTGACAAGCCAACGGCGCAGCTCCTTGCCAGAGTCTGCGCCGTTATGCGTTCCCACTTATCAGTTAACCAGGACTCCGCGGTGGCGGATTAGCTGGATTTCTTCGGCTGCTTTTCGTATTCAAACTTCGGCAGCGCCTTCAGGGCGTCCTTGCTGGCGCCGGTCAGCACAAACTTGCCGTCGTTGGTGGTGAACTGGTCGACCGGAATGGCCACGTCATGACGCGCCACGCCAAGGAAACCGCCCACGCCGATCACGGCAAACGACAGCGATTTGTCGGGGGCTACAATCACGTCTTCAACCTTACCGATCTTTTCGTTCTGGTCGTTGTAGACATCCTTGCCCAGCACGCTCTTCTTGACGCTCCAGCCGTTAACAACCAACTGTTCTTGTTCAACCGTCACGCCCAGCGTGCTGCGGCCAGCAACGGCGGCAGAGGCGGGCAGGGCAGCGCCCAGGGTGGAAGCAAACAAAGCGGCAATCACGGCAGTTTTCTTGAGGGACATAAACAGTACTCCTTGTGTTTTGTGCCTCCAGTATTGCTGCGCCGCAGCGTGGCCAGTAGCCTCATCTGGCCGAGTTGCCTGTAGGCCATCCAGGCTTGCGCTGTCCGGGCCGCTCCGATCCGCCGATTGTTGGCGGGTGCTCAGCCCAGCAGCTGGCTGGCGTCCAGGCCAAGGCGCAAATTGCCCCAATGCCGTGCGCTGATATAAATCGGCAAATCCACTTCCGTCATGATTTCGCCCGTATCCCGCATATAGGTTTGCAATAAAAAGCGTTGGGTATTGGCGGCGGCGCGTTTGCCCGAGGCATCACTAAACATGCGCTTATTGCGACTGGTGCGCAGATCGCTGTCGGCATTGCCGGTGGGCGCTTTGGAAAACCAGCTATTGTTGACCGGGCAAAATGCCTGGGTATTCAACATAAAGGCCACTTTGCCGCCTTTGACGTCGTGGACCAGCTTGTCGCATTCGGGTTGGCATTGCTCGGCCAGCGCGTCGATATAGGCGGCGTTATATTGCTGCGGCTTGGTGCCGGCAATCGGCGTTAGCGCGTTATCAAACAAATTGATGCCGCGATCGGCCAGGCTTTGCATGCGCGTCTGGATCACGTCGCGCGCTTTCATGGCGCGATTGATGGCGGCATCCAGATCGCCGTGGCCCAGTACAAAGGTGCCGATCATTTCTTGCACCCGTTCAGTCAATTTGGCCAGATCGCGCGTGGCGGTGGAGGCGTGTTGCATGCGCCCGCTAATTGATTCGGCATCGGCATGGATTTGCGCCACGCGCCGATTGGTGCCGGCATTGCTGTCCGATACCGCCTGCAAATGCTCGGCAATATCGGTCAGGCTGCGGCTGGTGGTTTCAAAGTCGCCCACCATGGTGCTGAAGTGTTCGCAGGCATTGATAATGCCGCTGCGGGTGCTGTCGGTGCTTTGATTAATGCGCTGGGTATGCACGTGGATATTGTCGACCTGGCTGAGCATCGAATCCATATTGCCGCCGATTTCTTCAGTGGCGACACGCACTTTCTCGGCCAGTTTGCGCACTTCATCGGCCACCACGGCAAAGCCGCGGCCCGATTCGCCCGCGCGCGCGGCTTCAATGGCGGCATTCAAGGCCAGCAAATTGGTTTGATCCGAGATTTCCTTGATAAACCCGACAATTGATTTAATGCCGACCGAGCGATCTTTAAGCTCGGTTACCACTTTATTAAAGTCATCCAGCAAGGCGGTAATGCCGCTGATGCTGGCGCTGGCCGCGCGCAGTTCGGCGGTGGAGGAGCGAGCCAGCTCCAGGTTTTGTTCGGTGCTGTCGGCAATGCTGCGGGTTTCGTGCGAGACGGTATCGACATTGGCAGCCGCTGTGTTGCTTTCGTCCTGCACTTCTTGCGCAAAGCGCGCCTGATTGGCGGTGCTGGCGCTGGAATCATCCACATTCTTTAACAAGCGCGTGGATTCCACCGCAATCTTGACGGTAAGCGATTGGACGGCGGCAATCATCTCGCGTTGGCGTTGCAGAAAGCGGTTATAGCTGTTGGCCAGATGATGGATTTCGTCGTGCGTCATGGTGGCCATATCGCGCGACAAATCACCGGTGCCGCTATTGGCTTCGTCCAGCGCGGAAATCATTTTTTTTAACGGGCGCACCACCAGATAGCGCAAATACCAGACCATGAATGCGGTCAGCGCAAATGAAGCAATGCCGATCCATAAGGCCAGTTGCTGCAGGTTATGCACCTTGCCCTGAATGGCGGCGCTGGCGGCGGCGCTGACTTGCTGGCGCTGCAATTCTCCCAGGATATCCTGGCCGCTGGACCACGCCACATAAACAAACGCCAGCTGCAATAGCACCAGCACAAACAGGCTGGCGAATTTGCGGCTAAGCGTGTTGAAAACCATTTTTTCAAGCTCGTTATAAGCTTGTTTTAAAAAATCCATCGTTGCTCCAGTGCTCGTGCGGTTGGGCTGGTCGACGTTCGAATATAAGCGCGCGATTATGTTTGAGAGCCACGGTCATTGAAAGGGCTTACAGCGCTTTTTGCGCAATTCGCGGCGGTTATCACACATTGCGCAGTTTTTTTCGCAAAGCCTTGGTCCAGCCCCGATGCCGCTTGCAGCTCAATGACCCCCACGCCACGGTTGGACGCGTCTTATCTGGATTTATAGCCAATGTGCGCGAGCTGAGCGCAGCGGCTTTTAATTAGCGCGCACTGAAGTTGAATAAGGCGTTAACGCGATTAACAGACGAAACAAACCCAAAATAAAAGGCGGGATTTAATCCCGCCTTGCTGTTTTAACCGACCGGATGATTAATCCGCGCCGCCATTTACCCTCACAGGGTCAAAATCACACTGCCCGTGGTTTTACCGTTTTCCAGATCGCGATGAGCCTGCGCTGCATCAGCCAAGGCATAACGCTGGCCGATCGGGTTGTGTAATCCAGACTGCAGTTCGTTGAGCAGAATTTGCGCGCCCGCGTAATACCACTCGGGCTGGGTGGCGAAGGCGAGCACGCTGGGTTTGGCCAGTGCAATCGGCCCCATTTTGCTGATATCCACCGGCGCTACTGCGCCACCGGCCTGGCCGATATTGGCCACCACGCCGAATGGCCGCACCGCGCCGAACGTAGCGGGCAGGATAGGACCGCCGATGCCATCCACCGCCAGATGCACGCCCACGCCGTCAGCCAGCGCGCGCACTTGCTGCGGCCAGTCGGGCTGGCTGTGCAGCAACACGGTCTGCGCGCCCGCTGCGTGGGCGATGTTGGCTTTGGCCTCACTGCTGACGGTGCCGATCACCTGCGCGCCTTTGCGCACGGCCCAGCGCGTCAGCAACTGGCCCAAACCACCGGCTGCGGCATGCACCAGCAACCAGTCGCCAGGCTGCAACGCGTACACGCGGTGCAACAACATATAGGCGGTAAGCCCGCGCAGCATGCTGCCGCCGGCGGTGGCGTCATCCACGCCGTCTGGAATCGCAATCAACGCGCTGGCGGGCAGCACACGTTCTTCGGCATAACCGCCCATGGGCGCGCCCATATACGCCACGCGCTGGCCGACTTGCCAGCCGTCGACGCCCGCGCCGACGCTCTCGATGACGCCCGCGCCTTCGAAGCCTGCTACGGCTGGGTACTGCGCCAACGGATATTGGCCTTGGCGGAAATACACATCGACAAAATTGACCCCCGCCACACGCTGGCGAATGCCGACCTGGCCGGGGCCGGGCGCGGGGACGGTTTGATCAATCAGATGCAAGACTTCAGGCGCGCCGGGCGCGCTGATGACGATGGCGGCAGACATTGAAAGCTCCTGGGTGGCTAGGGGATGGAAACGTCTGCCATTAGAACCGTGTAGCCCAGGTGCATATAGTCACCTGATCTGCTCAAGGCATGTGCAATACTGCGCAAGATGAACTGGCAAGATATCCAATACTTTTGCGCTTATGCGCGCAGTGGCTCGCTCTCGGCGGCGGCGCGTGAATTTGGCGTTGATCATGTAACAGTGGGGCGACGCATCGCCGCGCTGGAGCAGGCATTGGCCTTGCGGCTGGTGGATCGCTTGCCGCGCAGCACCGTGCTGACGGACGCCGGTCGCGCCTTCGCCCAGCAAGCCGCTGGCATGGCCGACCAGGCGCAGGCGCTAACGCGGCAGGCGCGCAATCTGCAGGCCAACAGCCGCGCCACGGTACGCATCAGCGCGCCGCCTGCGGTGGCCAGTTGGCTGCTGGCGCCGCACGTGGCGCCGTTCTGCCTGCAGCAGCCTGAGATCAAACTGGTGTTAAGCGGCGTGGCGGCCACCGTGGCGCTTGATCGCGGCGAGGCCGATATCGCCGTGCGCATGACGCGACCCAACGAGCCGGATCTGATTGCGCAACGCGTGGGTATGATGCGGTTTGCGCTGTACAGTCACGCCGATTACGCCAGCACGCCCGTCGAGCAATGGCAATTTATTGGCTACGACGCCGCATTGGACAACACCACGCAGCAACGCTGGCTGCATCAGATTGCGCAAGGCAAAGCGTTGGTGTTTGAAGCGAGCGATTTATCGTCGCAGATGGCGGCAGTGCGCGGCGGCCTGGGCGTGGCGGCCTTGCCACGGTTTGTCGGTGATTCTGACCCGGCGCTGCAGCGCCTGCCCGCGCCCGTGGCTGCGCCCGAGCGCGAAATGTGGTTGGTCACTTATCCCGATCTATATCGTGCCGCGCCGATCCGGGCGGTGATGGCGATGCTGGCGCACGCCGTTGGCCAGGCGTGCCCGTTGGATTAGCGCGACAGGGCTATAGCGTGCGATCCAGTCCCAGATCTTCGCGCAATTTAAACAGCACATCGTGGCCAATTGAGCCGTGCAATCGCGCCAGAAACTGATCGGCCAGATGCAGCAAACGCCGCTTTTCCACCGCATCCACGCCGCCGGTTTGCAGATAGCGATTAAGCGCATGAGCGGCCGATAGCATCAGGCGACTGTTGTGCGTGCGCTCCGCCGCTTCCACCAGCAAACCGACCGATTCGCCCACCGCATTGCGCATCATCAATTGCACGCCGCGGTTGTTCAGGTCGATTACATCCTGGCCGATGCGCTGGATAAAGTCCTTCCAGCCCGGGCGCAGATTGGCGGCGCTTTCCAGCACGCCCGAGGTCTGGCGCGTGGTGATAAAGCGCTGCGCCACCGCCTGCAGCCAGCGCCATGGCGGCACGCCGGGAGCAGGGCGCTCGCCATCGACTGTGGGCGGACAGACCATATCGGCAGTCATGATCAGGTTTACCGCCAGTTCCAGCGTAAATTCGGGATGGCTTAAAAACGGCTCGACCTTGTTCAGCTCGTCGGCTTTGCCGCCAAAGATGGCGGCGGCCAATATGCCGACCACCTGGCTGTTGACGCCCGCATCCCGTCGCGCCACGTCGGCCAGTGTGCGCAGATATTTGTCGGCATCGGCGGCGGCATTGCCCCGTTTGGCTGCCAGCGCCAGTTGCAATACGGTTTCAGGCGCCAGCGCGCTGCTGTTGCCGCCACAGGCCACGGCTTTTTCCAACAGGCTGCGCGCCTTGTCCGATTGGCCCAGCATATTGGCCAGGTTGCCAGCCTTTTGTAGGCGAGACACATTGTTGGGCGAAATGGTCAGGCATTTTTCGAACACCCCCATGGCGTCTTCCAACCGACCTTCCGCCAGATAGGAATTGGCCAGTTCTTCGTACGCATCTACATAATTGGCGTGCTCGCTGATGGCGGTATTCAGCAGCGTATGCGCCTGTTCCTTGCGGCCCTGGCGGTTGAACACCTTGGCCAGACCCAGCCGCGCCCACGGCACCACGCGCTTGTTCAGGATTTCTTCGTACAGCATGCGCGCGTCGTCCAGCCGGCCCGCTTCCAGCAGCAGACTGGATAACAAGCGCAACAAATCATTGCGATATGAGGCCTCGGCGCGCGGCAGCAGCTCACGCGCAAAGTCGATGGCGGCGCTGATGTTGCCTTCGCTGATGTGGTCGTACAGCGGCTTGAGCGCTTGCTTGCGATCCCACGCGCTGCGCAGCCGATCCGACAATTTGGCGCCGGTAAACGGCTTGAGCAGATAGTCATCCGGACCCACTTCGGCCACCGCCACCACACGCTCGTACGAGGCTTCGGCGGTGATCATGAACCAGATGGTGGACAGCGGCAGCTCGCCGGTGCGGCGCAGTTCTTCCAGCAGCTCCTGGCCATTCATGCCGCCGCCAAAGTCGTAGTCGCACAACACGACGTCGTAATTGCCGTTTTTAAGCCGCCGCCGCGTCTCGCCCACGCTGCTGGCCACATCAACCCGGGTAATGCCGATGGTGGACAGCGTCAGCCGCAACGATTGCCGCACGGTGGGCGAATCGTCGGCAGCTAAAACGCGGGCTTCTGCGAGCGCAGTGGTGGCCATGGGGACGGGCTCAATGCATCGTAATGGGTTGAACGACAATTTAGCTCAGGTTACAGCGCCGGCAAGCATTTTTGCGCGCATCGGCGGGAGAGGCGCAGTGGCTGGCCGCAGTTTGTAAGCTAACGTATTAAGTTTTGCTGATGCAGATTCTGCCCGGACTTGGCGATCGCGACGAGATAGCGCGGGACGGGTGTGGCTTATGCCACACGCATTCAAGCTGAACGGTTGGATTTGCGCCGCGCCGGGCAGCGCCCTGTGCGCGTTCTGCCACTGCCATAACAGTGAGTATTGGTACCGCCTATAGCCGTGAACACCGTCACAGGCGCGCGCAGCCGAAATAAGAAGCGTCCTATGCGGAGCCGGTCCGCCGCCGTGGTCTGATTTAACGCGCCGCTAGCCGGGTTCAGCGGCTTCTTATTTATTTCTCAATTCTCTGGTGGATCGTCCTCATGAAAAAAAAGTTTGAACGTGTTGCTCAATCAGCAATTGCAATTGCGGCATTGTGTGTCAGTGGTTACGGCTTTGCCTTTGACGGTACCGTTAATTTCAAAGGCTCGGTAGTGGATTCAGCATGTTCGGTCAGTGTGGCGACGCAAAACCAGAATGTTGAATTTGGCGCAGTGGCCAAGTCCGGATTTACCGGCGTGAATACCGGCACGGCAATGAAGAAGTTTCCGATTACGCTCGAAAACTGTTCCATCGTCACTTACAAAAAAGTGACCGTGCGTTTTGATGGCGTGCAAGACGGCGATTATCTGAAACTGACCGAAGAAGCCGATAAAGCCACGGGCGTGGCGGTGCAATTGCTCAATCCCGACGGCACCCCGCTGGCATTGGGCTATGACTCGGCCGTGTCCACACTGGTCGCGGGCACCAACACCATTAACTACGCCGCGCGCTATGTGCAGAACGCCGCTGCCGTTACCGTGGGCTTTGCCAATGCCCAGGCGCAATTTACGGTGACTTACCAGTAACTTGGTCCGTTTTGCCGCGCCGGGGGCCACGCTGCGCTTCCGGCGCTTTTTTGATTTGAGGAAGCCGTATCCATGCGCCCAGGTCGCCGTTGTATTGCTGTTTTGTCGTTGCTTGGCGGGTTAATGTTTTCGATATCCGCTTATGCCGGAATTTCGGTCGGCAGTACGCGCGTTATTTTTGACGCCAGCCAATCCGCATTGGCGGTGCCGATTCAGAATGGCGATAACCGGCCTTATCTGGTGCAATCGTGGGTGGATGATCAATCCGGGCAAAAAGCGCCATTCCTGGTTACACCGCCTTTAGTGCGCGTCGATGCTAAAAAAAGCATGACGCTAAAGATTATTTCCACCGGCGCCATGGCATTACCGCAAGATCGCGAATCGGTGTTTTATCTGAATGTAAAAGAAATACCGCCTAAAGCCGAAACTGAAAACGTTTTGCAATTGGCGATTCGAACCCGCATTAAATTTTTTTATCGCCCTGCGCAATTGCAAGGCACAGCCGCGGATGCGCCTGCGCAATTGCAATGGCGTATTGCGCCGGACGAACAGGGCAGGCTGGCGCTGGAAGTGAGCAACCCCTCGGCCTACGCCGTTACCGTGGTTGATGCCAGCGCCAATGGCGCGCCGCTGCGTAACGACATGGTGCTGCCGCAAAGCAAGCTGCGTTATCCCTTGCCCGCTGCCGCAGGCGATGCCGTGGCGGTGAGCTTTAGCGCCATGAATGATTTTGGTGGCGTAACGGCGCCCATCACGCTGCAAGCCCGCCGCGCCGCGACCACGCCATGAGCGCCTTTCCCCCGAGCATGGCGCGCTTTTTTGAGAGCCCTCCGCTGTGACATTTCCCCAAGCTTTAGCGCTGCGCGCGCCGCGTCGATTGCGGCTGTTATCGGCCCTGATATTGACGCTGGCCAGCGCCACGCTCTGGGCGGCCGACCCAGCACCCAACGCCGTGGCCTTGCCGCGCGCTGCTCCCGCCCGCGCCACCGGCTTTGACGCGGGCTTTCTGCAATTGGGCAATCCGGATGATCAAAGCCGCGTGGATATCTCTGCCTTTGCCGAGCGCAATGTGGTGCAGGCGGGTCTTTATCGCGCCGAAATCTGGGTTAACGGCACGCGCGTTGGCTTTGCCGATCTGCAATTTGTCGCCGCCGCCGATGCAAGCGCCGACGCCACGCCGTGCCTTAGCCCGGCCATGCTGCAGGAATGGGGCATTGATGTGCACAGCGCCGCCTTCGTCGCGGCCGGGCCACAGCGCTGCGTGGATTTGCCCGCGCTGGTGCCGCAAGCCAGCGTCAGCTTTGACATGCTGCAACAGCGGCTGGATATCGGCGTACCGCAGGTAGCGATGTGGCGACCGCCGCGGGGCGCGGTGACCGCAGCGCAATGGGATGCGGGTGAGACGGCGCAGCTGCTGGATTACAGCATGAATGTGACGACGGGCAGCGCCAACCATGTGCGCAATGACGCGGCCTATGGCGCGGTGCGCGCCGGGCTGAATGTGGGCCCATGGCGCCTGCGTTCCACGCTGAATGTGCAAAGCGGCTCCAACCAGAACACGACGGTGCAAGCCGTCGACAACTATCTGCAACGCGATGTCGCGCCGCTGCAAGGCCGGCTGACGCTGGGCCAGGCGGCCACGTCGTCGGATATTTTTGATGGCATCGCCTTTACCGGGGTGCAGCTGGCCTCAGACGACAGCATGTTGCCCGACGATCAACAAGGCTATGCGCCGGTGGTGCGCGGCGTGGCGCAAACCAATGCGCGCGTCACCATCCGCCAACGCGGCTTTGATCTGTATAGCGGACTGGTCGCGCCGGGCCCGTTTGCCATCGACAATCTGCCCAACGCCACCACGGGCGATCTGGAAGTGATCATCACCGAGGCTGATGGCCGCGAGACGCGCTTTATTGCGCCATTTGCCTCATTGCCGGTGATGGTGCGCGAAGGCGGCACGCGCTATAGCGCCACGCTGGGCAAATATCGCGATGCCGGGGGTGGCAGCGGCCCAACCTTTGGCCAGGCCACGCTCACTCGCGGCCTGTTGTTTGATTTCACGCTGTTTGGCGGCTTGCTGGGCGCACATATCTATCAGGCGGGCGTGCTGGGCGTGGGCAAAAATCTGGGTGAATTTGGCGCGGTCTCGGCCGACGTCAGCGCGTCGCATACCCGGCGTGATCCGCAATGGGGCCGGTACGTACCGCCCTTGCAGGCTGGCGATACGCTCAGCGGCCAGTCTTATCGCGTGTTGTACGGCAAGGTGTTTGCCAACGGCCTCAACCTGCGCGTGGCGGGCATGCGTTATTCCACGGCGGGCTATCGCACTTTTGGCGAAGCGGTGGCCGAACAGAACGCGGCGCAAATGGCCGAGCGCCTGGATTATCTGCGTGTAACTGGCGCGCGCAAAAGCCAGGTGCAAGGTAGCCTCAGCCAGCCGTTGGGCCGCTATGGCTCGATCTATGCGTCGATCTCGCAGCAAATCTATTATTCCGGCCCGCGCAATCTGTCGGCGCAGGTGGGCTATAGCGCAACGCTGGGCCCTTATGCGCTGGGCGTGTATTACAGCCAGGGCCGCAGCGCCGGTAACGAAACCACGCGCCAGATCAGCGCCAACCTGTCGATTCCGTTTGGCCCGGGCCCACGCAATGCGATGGTGACGGCCAGCGTCACGCACGACAGCGTAACCGGCATGGCTGAGCAGCTGGGCGTTAATGGCACGGCGCTGGCGGACCGCAGTCTGGCTTATGCGCTCAATGCGCAATACGGATCGCGCAGCGGCCATGGCGACGGCAATGTCAGCTATTCGGGCCGTTATGCCACGCTGGGCGGCAATGTCAGCGCGGGCGAGGGTTATCACCAGACCGGCGTTAGCCTGAGCGGCAGTATGGCCTTGCATCAGGGCGGCATCACCCTCGGCCAGTCGCTGGGCGATACCGCGGCGCTGATCGATACCCATGGCGCGCCCGACGTGGCGGTCAGCTCGCTTCCTGGTGTGCGTACTGATGAACATGGCTACGCCATCGTGCCCAATCTGTCGGCCTATCGCGCCAACCGTATCGAACTGGATCCGGCCGCGCGCAACCGCGACGACACGGTGGAAATGCAGGACACCGTCAAAACCGTGGTGCCCACGCGCGGCGCACTGGCCAAAGTCAGCTTTGACAGCCGTATCGGCAGCAAGGCGTTGCTGACGCTGACCGATGCTGCTGGCCTGCCGCTGCCGTTTGGGGCGCAAGTGGTCGACGCGCGCGGACGTGATGCCGGTGTGGTGGGCGAGCACGGCGAAACCTATGTCACCGGCCTGGCCGCCAGCGGTGAACTGGCGGTGCGCTGGGGCGCGCGCGGCAGTCATCAATGCGTGGCCCGCTATCAGCTGGACAGTAGCGCCGCCATGGTGGCGCAACTGCAAACCGCGGCCGCCCGCTGTGTGCCGGTGGCCGCGCCATGAACCCTCGTGCTTATGCCCGACCCGCACCCTGCGCAGGTCAAGGAGACCCGATGTCTTTGTTTCAATCGAGGCTGATCAGCCCGGCGTTGGCCGCGTGGCGCAAACGCCTGATGTTGCTGGGCGTATTGCTGCTGACGCTGTTGCCCGCGCTGGCCCAGGCCGCCTGCGTGAATGCATCCGGGCGCTACAACACCCTGCTGAATGTGGTGGCGCGCTCGGTGCGCGTGCAGGCGGATCTGGCCGAGGGCGCCAGCCTGGGGGCGTGGTCCAGCACTGCGGTGGCCAGCGGCGCGCAACGCAGTATCAATTACGGCCTGATCAACTGCACGGGCGGTGGTGGCAGCTTTGGCTGGATGGGCGATGCGGTGGCGGGTGCGGGCGGCGTCTACCCCACCGGCGTGCCGGGCATCGGCATCCGCTTCCGCTTGAGCGGCATTCTGGTTGATCAGGCGCATGGCGTGGTGATGCCGGTATCGCTGGAAAGCGGCGGCGCACGTATTCCGTTGGCGGACGGCAAATATCTGGGCAATACCGTGCCGTGGATTTTTACCTATACCCTGGTCAAGACCGGCCCGATCGCACTGAATGCGGTCAAACCGTACGCCACCTTCAATCTGGCCAGCGCGGGTCTGGAAAATGTCTGGGTGGGTGGCGATGGCGATACGGTGCAGGGCGGGGCGGCCAGTCGTTATGTGCCCTTCAGTTTGTCCGCGCCGGGTGATTGGGCATTGGTGCCCGCCACCTGCTTTGTGACCACGCCGGTGATGACCGTGCCGCTTAATTCGGCCTTGCTGCGTTTTTTTCAGAATAACGAGCAGAACATCGGACTGACGCCATTCAATGTCGGGCTGACGTGCCCCGGCGGTGCGCAGAGTCTGAAGCGCGTGTCGATGTTGCTGAGCGATAACGTCAAGCTGGGCAACAGCAGCAATACGCTGGCGCTGACGCTGGATTCCACGGCCAGCGGCGTGGGCATCCAGGTGTTATGGCAGGGCGCGCCGGTGCAGTTTCAGGCGGACCCCACCGACACCACCGGCACCACACCGGCATCGACGCTGGCGGTGGGCACGATCAGCGGCGGCAGCTTCAATATTCCGCTCAGCGCGCGCTATATCGCCACGGAGGGCAATGAGAATGTCGAAGTCGGCACCGTTAACGCCCGCATGACGCTCACGGTGTATTACGACTAAGCCACGCCGTCGCGGCATAAAAAAAGGCATCCATCCGGATGCCTTTTTTGTTGGCGCGATAACAGCAACCGTGCCGCCAATCAGTGACCGCCTGCCGCCGCCGCGCTGGCGCCGCCACCCTTGGGTGCAAACGGTGGCTTGGCAAAATACACCACAAAGATCAGCGACAAGAACAGCACGCCCAGCATGTTGAAGTAGTCGATGGTGGACATCATCATTGCCTGGCTTTGCACAATGCGGTCCATCACCGCCGCGCCTTGCGTCACGTTGCCGTGGCCCAGTTGCGTCATCGCCTGTTGCGTGGCTGGATCGTACACCGAGATATGTTCGGTCAAGCGTGCATGGTGCTCGGTGCCGCGGCGTTGCCAGATCCACGTGGTCAGCGAAGCGGCAAAGCTGCCGCCCAGCGTACGCAAGAACGTGGCCAGGCCCGAACCGGCCGAGATTTCATGCGGTTGCAGATCCGACAACACAATCGACAGCACCGGCATAAAGTAGAACGCCACGCCCAGACCCATCAGCAACTGCACCAGCGCCACGGTGTGGAAATCGATATCGGTGGTAAACGCGCCACGCCAGAACGACGTGGTGGCCAGCACCACAAACGAGATCGACGCCAGCAAGCGCAAATCAAAGCGCGGTGCGTATTTGCCCACCACCGGCGTCAGGATGACCGGCAGCACGCCAATCGGCGCGGTGGCCAGACCGGCCCACACCGACGTGTAACCCAGCTGCGTTTGCAACCACAACGGTAGCAGCAAGCTCATGCCAAAGAACCCGGCATAACCCAGCACCAGCGTGATGGTGCCAAAGCGGAAATTGCGATGGCGAAACAGCTTGAGGTTAACGATCGGGTCTTTGTCGGTCAGCTCCCAGATCAGGAATACCGTCAGCGCAATCGCCGCAACAATCGCCAGCCAGATAATGAAGGTGGACGAGAACCAGTCCAGATCATTGCCCTTATCCAGCAGGATTTGCAGCGCGCCCACGCCGATAATCAGCGTGACCAGGCCAACATAATCCATGCGCGGTTTTTCCAGTCGCTCGGGCCGGCCCTTCATCTGGCCCGATACCACCCACGAGGCAAAGATCCCGATCGGCACGTTGATAAAGAAAATCCACGGCCACGAATAATTGTCGGTAATCCAGCCGCCCAGAATGGGCCCGGCAATCGGCGCCACCACGGTAATCATCGCCAGCAAGGCCAAGGCCTGGCCGCGCTTATTGGCCGGGTAGATCGAGATCAGCAACGCTTGCGTGATGGGATACATCGGGCCCGCTACCGCGCCTTGCAGCGCGCGGAAACCCACCAGCATGCCCATGCTCTGCGCAATCCCGCACAAGAACGACGCCAGCGAGAACAGCAGCGTGGCCCACACAAACGGCTTTACTTCGCCATAGCGGCGGGTCAGAAAGCCGGTCAGCGGCAGCGCAATGGCGTTGCTGACCGCAAACGACGTGATGACCCACGCGCTCTGATCCGAGCTCACGCCCAGATTGCCCGCGATGGTGGGCAAGCTGACGTTGGCGATGGTGGTGTCCAGCACCTGCATAAAGGTGGCCAGACACAGGCCGATGGTGGCCAGCGCCTGGTTGGGCGGACGAAACGTCGGATGGCTCATGACGATTACTTCTTGGCGACAGTGGTGGGCAGATTGCTGTGGATCACATCGGCGATCAGTTGGTCTGCGGCAGCCAGTTGTTGCTTGTAGATGTCGGTGGTAAAGACCGGCGTGGTGGCGGCAGTTTGCGACAGCGCCGGGCCATCCTGGTTATGCAGTTCCACATCGACCGCCATCGACAGACCGATGCGCAGCGGATGCGCTTCCAGTTCTTTCGGGTCGAGCGTGATGCGCACCGGAATCCGTTGCACGATCTTGATCCAGTTGCCGGTGGCGTTTTGCGCCGGCAGCAGACTGAACGCACTGCCGGTACCCACGCCCAGGCTTTCCACCTTGCCGTGATATTCCACGCCACTGCCATACAGATCGGCCTTCAGCGTCACCGGTTGGCCAATGCGCATGTGTTGCAGCTGGGTTTCTTTAAAGTTGGCTTCCACCCACACCTGGTTGAGCGGCACCACGGCCATCAGCGGCGTGCCCGGTTGCACACGTTGGCCCACTTGCACGGTACGTTGCGCCACATAGCCAGTGACCGGCGCTTGCAGATTGGTACGCACGTCATCCAGATACGCCGAGCGCAGCTTGGCGGCAGCGGCTTGCACGTCCGGATGGCTGGCGACGACGGTATCTTCCACCAGCACCTTGCTGGTGCTGAGCTGGCCTTCGTAGGAAGCAACCGCCGATTGCGCGGTGGCCAGCGCGTCTTGCGCGTGGCTCAGTTCTTCGGCCGAAATCGCGCCGGTTTTAGCCAGTGCCAGACGGCGGTCGTAATCCTGCTTCGCTTTTTGCAGCGAGATATTCTGGGCCGCTACTTGCGCTTGCAGGCTGTTGACGTTGCTGAACAAACCGCGCACCTGGCGCACGGTTCGGGCCAGGTTGGCTTTGGCTTGTTCCATGGCGACATGCGCATCGCTCGGGTCCAGCGCCACCAGTTGCTGGCCTACTTTCACCAGGGCGCCATTGTCCGCGCCGATGCTGGTGACAGTGCCCGGCACCTGCGGCGTAATCTGCACCACGTTGCCTTGCACATAAGCATCGTCGGTGTCTTCATTCCAGCGGCCGACGGTGTAATACCAGAACGCCCACGCCACAGCGCCGATCACCACAATCAGGGCCACCAGGCGCAGCAGGAAAGTACGGCGCGACGGCTTTTGCGGCGCGGCTTGCTGTTGTTCGTTGCTCATCTTTTATGTCCTCAAGCTAGCTGAGTTCGGCCAAGCCGAAATGTCTTGTCTTTGTATGCGGCGTTTATTGGGCGCTGGCGACGCTGCTGGCGTCGACCTGGCCGGGGAGCGCGCCATCGGCGTCAAAACCCCCGCCGAGCGCCTGCACCAACAACACCGAGGCATCTATCTGCTGCGCATTCAGCGCGGCCAGACGCATTTCGCCCGAATACAGTTGTTGTTCCACGGTCAACGCATCCACGTAGTTGCCCAGCCCGCCGTGATAGCGCTGCATGGCCAGATCAAACGCTTCGCGCGCAATGCGGATGCTGTCTTGCTGTTGCGCCACCTGTTTTTGCAGCGATTTGAGCGCGCTGATCTGCGCGGCCACATCGTGCACGGCGTTCACCAACGTCAGGTTGTACTGCGCCACGGCCACGTCGTATTGCGCGTCTTTGCCGGCCAGGTTGTTGCGCAGACGGCCGCCATCAAAAATCGGCAACGTAATGGCCGGGGCCAGTTGCGCGTAACGGCTTTCCCAATGCGGCAAATCGCCCAGACCCAACGAGGCCAGGCCAACGGCGGCGCTCAGGTTGAAGTCGGGATAAAACTTCGCCTTGGCGGCTTTGATATCCTGGCTGGCGCTTTCCACACGCCAGCGCGCGGCCACCACATCGGCGCGACGGCCGAGCAGATTGGCGGGCAGGGTATTGGGCAGCGCCAGTCGGGCGGGCTCGATTACGTGCGGGCGGCCCAGTTGGTCGGCGCGATCAGGGCTGGCGCCGACCAATGCAGCCAGTTCGAGGCGCGCATCGTCGATTTGCTGTTGCGCCGATTCAATCTGTTGCTGCGCGGCGGGCACAGCGGCCTGCGCTTGCTTGGATTGCAACTGGCTATCGATGCCGGCGTCCACACGTTGCTTGACCAGGCCCAGCAGATCTTGCGAGCGCTTCAGTTCGGAGCGGGCCACATCCTGCAGCGACCACGCATAACCCAGTTGCGCATAAGTGCGCGCGATATTGCCGGACAGCGTAATGCGCGCTTGTTGCGCATCGACTGCGGCGGCGCGCGCCTGACCGGCGGCGGCTTCCCATGCGGCGCGTTCGCCACCCCACAGATCGAAGTCGTAGCTGAACTTCAGCGACACCATCTTCAGTGCGGCGTAGCTATCGCCATACGGCGGCGGCAGCACGGTGCCGGGAATGCGGATACCGGAATAGGCGGCAGCGGCGTCCAGGCGCGGCGCGCGGGCGGCATCGGCAGCGCCCGCTTGCGCCAGCGCAGCGCGGTTGCGCGCGTCGGCGACTTCCAGATTGGGGTTGTTCTGCAGCGCCTCGCTGATCAGCGCGTCCAGTTGCGCGTCGTTGAGGCTATGCCACCAGTCCTGCGCGGGCCAGACGCTGGCATCCGTGGCGTTTTTGCCCACCACGCTGCTGGCGTCACGCAGGTTGGCGCGGGTGTCCAGACCCTTCATATTGGCGCAGCCCGCCAGAATCGACGCGGCCAGCACCGTAAGCAACGCGGGGCTACGCCAGCGCGCTGCAGCGGTTTCAACGGCTTGGGGGATCACTTATTTGCTCTCCAGCGTATTGCGCACACGCTTTAACAAAGACACCAGTTGATCTTGCTCGGCGTCATTCAGATCAGAGACGGCCACGGCCATCGAGGCCTCGCCACAGGCCTGCATGGTGGCCCACAGCGCCTGGCCGGCTTCGGTCAGCGAAATCTGCAGTGCGCGGCGGTCTTCCTGATGCGGTTGGCGGCGCAGATAGCCTTTTTCTTCCAGCTTATCCAGCAGCCGGGTCATCGCGCCCGCGTCGTGGTCGATAGCGCGCGCCAGTTCGGTGGCGGTCTGCACACCGTGATAGGCCAGCCGCTTGAGCACCAGATACTGGCTCAGGTTCAACTCAAGGCCACTTTGCGCCAGCTTGTGTTCGAACAGATGAAACATGCCGTCACGTACCTGACGGACCAGAACGCCCAGATTTTCTTCTGGGGGTTGGGAGATGGACATGAGCAAACCCTTCGCGAAATTCTCAAATTCTCAAAATTACGCGGCGATCATAGATTTCGACCGATATAGTTGTCAAAGCAATCATCATTTTGTTGATCAACCGGTTTCGGGTAGTCAATTCCTAAATCATTGAAGTGCTTAAGATTTACGGAATTGGCCAGTAGACGAACGGTCGGTTGGAGTTACTAGTCGATCGACTACATCGCGCAAACCCGCATTCCCACAAGGGTTTTGCGGTTATCCAACGCGCGAGGGCCGCAGGCGGTTGTCAGGGTAAGGCGGATTATTTACAGACGTTGCGGCAAAAAAAATGCCCGCTGAAACCAGCGGGCATTCGGTAGTACGCAACTATTGGATCAGGCAGGCATCTCTTCGCCCAACGCAGTAATCAACGTGGGCACCAACTGGCGCAGCTCGCCCAGCAGCAAGGTCAGGCCGGCGTTAAACAGCGCTTCCTTGTCGGCGGCGTCGCTGTCTTTCAGTTCTTCTTCCAGCGTATCCATCATGGCCAGGCGTTTCAGCTCCAGTTTTTCGGTCAACTGGAAGGCCACGCGGTCTTGCCACGACACGGCAATCTTGGTGACCAGTTTGCCGGCGGACAAATGCATCTGGATTTCGTCGCCCGACAAAGGCTGGCGCACCAGTCGCGCAATCGCGCCGTCATCGGCCGGCACGCGCAGTTCCACATCCTGGCCCAGATCAAAGTCACCGGCGTCACCGCTTTCCAGCCACAACGTCATGGCGGTCTGCGGCGTGGTCTGCGTTTGCAACAAGCGGGTGGGCAGGCTGCCCAGGCTTTCGCGCAGCAAGGACAGCAATTCTTCGGCCTTGCTGGCGCTGGCGCTTTCCACCAACACCAGACCGGCTTGTAGATCGATCAGCGCGCGTTGGGTGCGGCTGCGGGTAAACGCGCGCGGAATCAGCTCGTCGACGATGCGTTCGCGGATTTCCTTGGCTTCGCGCTTGCCCACCTTGCGGTTTTCGCGCGCTTCGATCTCGGCCACGCGCGCATCGGCGGCGTTTTTGATTACGGCGCCGGGCAACAATTTGTCTTCGGTCTTCAGCATGACCAGCACGGCGTCCTGCCATGGATAGGCATATTGCTCGGGCGCATGCGCCGCGGGCGCAATCCAGCCTTGCGACATCAGGTCGCTGCTGCCACATGGCACAAACGGACGCTTTTCGAGGGCACTGCTGATGTTTTGCGCAGTCAATGCGTGATCAGGGGCCAAACGATAGATTTGCAGATTACGGAACCAGAGCATACGCAGGACTCGACAGATAGATAGAGCGGGGGGCGATTGTACCGGCCCGAAGAGGGGAAGGGAACGTGCCAGACTTGTGTTGCGTCGTCTGGTTTGTAACCATGTTGGCCCAACAGCAAAAACAAGGCCCGGCGCGGCCGATGGAGGATCACCATGCAGATCGCATGCCCGCATTGCCAGACGCAAAATCGCGTGGAAGACACGCGGCTGGCGGAAGAGCCCAACTGTGGTGCCTGTCATAAACCGTTGCTCAGCGGCGCGCCGCTGGCGGTGGATGAGGCGCAGTTCCAGACGCTGATCAAGACCCTGGCGCGCCCGATCATTGTGGATTGCTGGGCCACCTGGTGCGGCCCGTGCCAGTCGTTTGCGCCAGCCTACGCCAGCGCGGCCGAGCACTTTGCCGGCAAGGCGACGTTTTTGAAGGTGGATACCGACCAACAGCAGAATCTGTCAGGCGCGCTACGGATCCGCAGCATTCCCACCATTCTGGTGTTTGAAGGCGGACGCGAGATTGATCGGGTGAATGGGGCGATGTCGTCGGGGCAGTTCAAGGCGTGGCTGACGCAGTTCTTCTAAAACAATAATAGGGTGGGTCAAGACCCACCAACCAAAGCCATGCGTCCGGACATCAATGTCCGGTTATGCCACTCTGGTTGGTGGGTCACGACCCACCCTATGCTTGCCGTGCTTTAGCTACGTGCCAGCGCGACCGGGCTGGTTTCCAGCCATTTCTTCACGCGGTTGGCGTCGCCAATGCGGGTGTATTTACCGGTCGAATCCAGCAGCACAATCACCACCGGCGTACCGCTGATGGTGGCTTCCATCACCAGACAGTGGCCCGCTTCGTTGATAAAGCCAGTCTTGGTCAGCCCGATGTCCCAACGGTCTTCTTTCACCAACGGGTTGGTGTTATGAAAAGACATCGTGCGGCCATTCAGGTTGGACGTGAACTCGTATTGCGACGACGTGGTGAACTCGTGGATTTCCGGATAAGTGCGCGCGGTTTTCACCATCGTCACCAGATCACGCGCGGTCGACACGTTTTGCGGCGTCAGGCCGGTCGGATCGTAAAAGTGCGTGCTGTGCATGCCCAGCGCTTCGGCTTTCTCGTTCATCTTGGTGATAAACAATGCCTTGCCGCCGGGATAGGTGCGCGCCAACGCCGCCGCGGCACGGTTTTCCGACGACATCAGCGCCAACAGCATCACTTCGGCGCGCGTTAGCCGCGTGCCCACGGTCAGGCGTGAACTGGTGTTCTTCAGCGTATCGACATCTTCTTCGCTGATAGTAATGAACTCGTTCATCGGCAGATGCGCGTCCAGCGTCACCATCGCGGTCATCAGCTTGCTGATCGACGCAATCGGGGTGACGTTGTCCGGATTCTTTTGATAAACCACGTCGCCGTTGTTTTCGTTAAGAATCAGCACCGCCGCCGACTGCACGCCTGGGTTATCCAGCGACGACAAGGCCATGGCGGGCTGCACGCGCACACCGCGACGGGCTTGTGCAATGGCGCGACGGCTGACGGAGCCTTTAGGCGACGGCGTCAGCGTGGTTTCAACACGCGCGACAGATTTCTTCGACGTTTTGGTCGACTTTTTAGCGCTGGCTTGCGCTGTGGTTTTGTGCTTGTGATGCGTTGCTGCATGTGCACCGGGGGCCATGGCCAGAGCCGCCGCAGTCAGCAACGAGATAATCAGGGGGTTGAGAGGACGCATGGTCGGTCTCCAGAATGCGTGGGCCATTTCGATCAGATTGCGCGTCATGGTAAATGAGAAGAGTAAGAAAGTCATGCCAAATCAAGCAGTACTGCGCGATTTGCAAAGCTTCACGTTAAAAAATTTCACCGAACTTGCAGCAAAAACGGCGTTTTCGTATGCTGGTTCACCTCACCAGTCTGGTGCGGTTTTCCTGTGTTTGGCTCTGTTGCGAGGCCCCGCGTGTCTGATTCCTCCTCTTTTGATGCGTTTTATCAGCAGCTGGCCGCCAGCCAGCAACAGCTCTGGCAGCAATGGATCGACGCTGCAGCCGGTACGACCGACGGTCGCTCGGCCGCCGAAAACTCCCCTCAAAACAACACCCTGACCGCCGATTGGCCCGCATTGCAAGCGCAATGGCTGCAAGACCAGATGACCTTATGGGCCACTTATCTGCGCGGCGCGCCCGCCGAACCGCTGATTGAGCCCGAAGCCGGCGACCGTCGTTTTGCCGCGCCCGAGTGGAATGCCGCGCCGTTTTCGTTCATCAAGCAAAACTATCTTCTTACAGCCCGGTTACTAAACACGCTGGCTAGCGCCAACGGCAGCGGTGACGCCGCCGCCCGTTCCCGCCAGGCGTATTTCACGCGGCAACTGACCGATGCGCTGAGCCCGGCCAATTTTGCGTTCAGTAATCCAGAAGTGTTAAAGCTGGCCGCCGAAACCGAAGGCGCCAGCCTGCAGGCAGGGATGCAGAAACTGGCCGATGACGTGCGCAAAGGCACCATCACCATGACCGACGAATCCGCGTTTGAAGTGGGCCGTAATCTGGCCACCACCGAAGGCGCGGTGGTGTTCGAAAACGACGTGTTCCAGTTGCTGCAGTACCAACCTTTGATGAGCAAAGTCAGCGAAGTTCCATTGCTGATCGTGCCGCCGTGCGTCAACAAGTTCTACATCATGGATTTGCAGCCTTCCAATTCGATGGTGCGCTGGTGCGTGGCGCAGGGGCAGACGGTGTTTCTGGTGTCGTGGCGCTCCATTCCGGCCGAGTTGGGCCATCTGCAATGGGACGATTATGTTGAGGACGGCATCATCAAAGCCGCCGAAGTGGTGCGCGCCATCAGCAAAAAACCCAAGCTGAATGTGCTGTCGTTCTGCATTGGCGGCGTGCTGGTGGCCACGGCCATCCCGGTGTTGCAGGCGCGCGGACACGACTGGATTGCGTCGCTGACGCTGATGGCCGCGATGCTTGACCATGCCGACCCCGGCGATATCCAGCACTTTATCGACTGGAATCTGGTGGGCCAGCGCGAAGCGCAACTGGCGGCGGGCGCGGGCGGCATCGTGTCGGGCAAAGAACTGTCGCGCACGTTTGCCTCGCTGCGCGCCAATGATCTGGTCTGGCATTACGTGGTGCACAACTATCTAAAAGGCAAAACGCCGCCGCCGTTTGATTTGCTGTACTGGAACAACGACGGCGCCGATCTGGCCATGCCGATGCACACGTTCTTTCTCAAGAATATGTATCTACAAAACAATCTTACCCATCCGGGCTCGTTCGAGATTTGCGGCGTGCCAATTGATCTGCGCGAGATCAAAGTGCCCACCTACATTTTTGCCGCGCGCGAAGACCATATCGTGCCGTGGCAAACCGCGTGGCAAAGCACGCAATTGCTGGGGGGGGCGACGCGCTTTGTGCTGGGCGCTTCCGGCCATATCGCGGGAACCATCAATCCGCCTGCAGCCAATAAACGCAGCTACTGGACGCGCGACACCGCTGTTGATGACGTGCAGCAGTGGCTGGACGGCGCACAGCAACACGCGGGCAGTTGGTGGAGCGACTGGATGGCGTGGCTGCAGCCGTTTACCGGCAAGACGGTGGCGGCGCGCAAAACGCTGGGCAACGCTGACTTCAAACCGATCGAGCCCGCACCGGGGCGTTATGTGAAAGCCAAAGCGGCGTGACGCTCAAACCGGCGCACGCAGAAGCGCGCCGCCACCCGCCGCCACGGACCGTTTGAAACGATTAGCGGCCCTGCGCCTGTTGCAGCGCAGCAGGCACAATCAGCCGCACTGTAACAACCGGACGCGCCAACAACGTATTGGCGCGCCGATCCTCTGGAGAATTCGATGCAAGAAATCGCAATCGTTGCGGCTGGCCGTACCGCCATCGGCAATTTTGGTGGCGCTCTGGCCAGTGTCAGCGCGCCGGACCTCGGTGCAACCGTCATCAAAGGGCTGCTGCAACGCAGCGGTATCAGCGCTGATCAGATCAGCGAAGTCATGATGGGCAATGTGCTGACCGCCGGGCTGGGCCAGAACCCGGCGCGCCAGGCGTCGCGCAAGGCGGGTGTGCCGGATGCGGTGCCGGGCCTGACGGTGAACCAGGTGTGTGGTTCCGGCCTGAAAGCGGTGGCGCTGGGCGTGCAGTCCATCCTGGCGGGCGACAACCAGATTGTGATTGCCGGCGGCCAGGAAAACATGAGCGCCGCGCCGCATCTGTTGCCCGGCAGCCGCGATGGTTTCCGCATGGGCAATGCCACGCTGGTGGACAGCATGGTGTACGACGGCCTGACCGATGTTTATCACCAGTACCACATGGGCGTAACTGCCGAGAATATTGCGCGCAAATACGGCATCAGCCGCGCCGAGCAGGACGAACTGGCCGCCACCTCGCAAATGCGCGCCGCCGCTGCGCGCGAAGCCGGCCGCTTTGCCGACGAGATCATCGCCGTGCCCGTACCGCAACGCAAAGGCGATCCGATCGCGTTTCTGGAGGACGAATTTATCCGCCCCGGTACTACCGTCGAAACTTTGGCCAGACTGCGCCCGGCGTTTGATAAAGAAGGCACGGTGACGGCGGGCAATGCGTCTGGCATCAACGATGGTGCAGCTGGCGTGATCTTGATGAGCCGCGAACGCGCCGCGGAGTTGGGCCTGCCGATCCTGGCGATCATCCGCGCGGCCGCTTCGGCGGGGGTCGATCCGGCGTTGATGGGCATGGGCCCGGTGCCCGCCACGCAGCGTGCTTTGGCGCGCGCCGGTTGGTCGCTGGACAGCCTTGATCTGATCGAAGGCAACGAAGCGTTTGCCGCGCAGGCGCTGGGTGTAGCGCGTGAACTGCGTTGGGATATGCAGCGCGTTAACGTCAATGGCGGCGCGATTGCGCTGGGCCATCCGATTGGCGCTTCCGGCGCGCGCGTGTTGGTGACTTTGCTGCACGAAATGGCGCGACGCGATGCACAGCGCGGCCTGGCCACGCTGTGTATTGGTGGTGGCATGGGCGTGGCGTTGGCGGTGGAGCGCGTCTGACCTTGCCACGCCGCCCGGCCCGGGTCGGCAACGTTTGCGCCCACACGGTGCAAGGCGGCCTGCACCACGTCGGGGCGATACAAAAAAACCTTGCGCTTAGTCCGTGCGGCCTGCGCTAATCCGGGTTATAACGTGCGGGGCGTCGGGGCATTAGCCCCCGAGCCCCCCAACCGGAGCCCGATGACATGTCCCCACTGATGACCGTGGCCGAACTTGCCAGCGTACTGACCGATCCCGACGTGGTCGTGGTCGATTGCCGTAATGATCTGTTGGCCCCCGATGAGGGCCGGGCCGCCTGGCAAGCGGGCCATATTCCCAACGCCATTTATTTGCACGTGGACGACGATTTGTCCGGCCCGCGCAATGGCCACAACGGCCGGCATCCGCTGCCCGCGCCGTTATGGCTGGCGGCGCGCCTGGGTAGTCTGGGCATCGGCAACAATAGTCGCGTGGTGGCGTACGACGCTTCCGGCGGCATGTACGCCGCGCGCCTGTGGTGGCTGTTGGGCTGGCTGGGGCACGACAACGTGCAGGTGCTGGATGGTGGTTTCCAGGCTTGGCAAGCGGCCGGCAAACCCATCAGCGAAGAACGTCCGGTGCCGTTGGCGGCCGTGTTTGTGCCGCATGTGCGCGCCGCCCGCGTGGTGAGCGCCACCCAGATCATGGGCAATATGCGTGAATCGGCGTTTCAGGTGGTCGATGCGCGCAGCCCATCGCGCTTTAAAGGCGAGGGCGAGACCATCGACCCGGTCGGCGGACATATTCCTGGCGCGCTCAACCGCTTTTATGCCGACAACCTGATTGATGGGCGCTTCAAGTCGCCGGAACAATTGCAGCAGGAATGGCGCGCTTTGCTTGGCGCGATTCCGCCCGCCGATGTGGTGCATCAGTGCGGTTCGGGCGTGACGGCCTGTCATAACCTGCTGGCAATGGCCGTGGCCGGCTTCAACGGCGGCCGCCTGTATGCCGGATCATGGAGCGAATGGGTCGCCGACCCCGCCCGCCCGGTCGCCACGCAATAATCCGCGCAAGGCTCATAGGGTGGGTCACGACCCACCACCCAAAGCCATCAACAAAAACGCCTCGATGGCGGGTCTTATCAGCGGCTTTGATGGGTGGGTCATGACCCACCCTATGCATGGCGGAGAAATGACGCAACGTGGCCCTTTCAGCGGCGCACCAGGTCGTCCCATACCTCATAACCCGCGCAAGGCTCATAGGGTGGGTCACGACCCACCACCCAAAGCCATCAACAAAAACGCCTCGATGGCGGGTCTTATCATCGGCTTTGATGGGTGGGTCATGACCCACCCTATGCATGGCGGATAAATCACGCAGCATGGTCTCTTTCAGCGGCGGACCAGGTCGTCCCAGACTTTGTTCAGCCGCTTCAGCGAAATCGGATACGGCGTGCGCAGTTCTTGCGCAAACAAGCTGATGCGCCATTCCTCGATCATCCAGCGCACCGGCAGCAGTGGGGCGGTGTCACGGCCGTCGCGTTGCCATTTTTCCAGCTCGGCCTGATAGCGCGCCTCAAAGGCAGTCACTTCGTCCGCACGTTGAGCATCGCGGGTCGGATTGGCGCTGCGTTTTTCCAGCCGCAGTTTGATCGCGCGCAGATACAACGGCACGCGCGGCAGATGTTCCCACGGCGTGCCGGACATAAAGCCCGGATACACCAGCCGCGCCAGTTGCGCTTTCAGTTCGTGTGCAATCGGGCCCGGCTTGTTGGCTAATGGCGCGACAGCGGTGTATTCCGCCGTGATATCGGTCAGCGCCCGCACCGCGCCATCACGCACCGAAGGCAGCCGCACCTTGGCGCGCGTCTTCTGCTCATCAAACGCTTTTTTAGTACGCGGTGCTTCGTCGTCACCAAGGAAAGCCCGGTTGCAGATGCAATCGACCAGGTCGTCCATCAGCATGTCGCTATTGCCCAGGCCGCGTAGCTGGATGGCCAGTTGCTGGAAGCCCGGTACTGCCTTGGGCAACTGCTTGACGTGTTCTTTCAGCTCCAGCTTCATCAGCTGGATGACGCCCGGCCGGTGCGCCGCTTCGGCCGCGAATTCGGTATCGAATACGCGAATGGCGCAGCTTTCCTCTTCCGCGACCAGCGCCGGATAACCGGTGATATTGCGGCCCTGGCGCTTGAAGGTGAGTTTGGCTGGCAGATCGCCAAAATCCCATTTGGTGATGCCGCTTTTCTCGATTTCCGGACCGGCTTCGTCGCCGCTTTCACGGAAGGTGAGCTGCGCCGCTTCGCCCAACTGATTGCGGATGGCGATCAGATCGCGGCCTTGCGCCAGTTCTTGGCCCGCATCATCCACAATGCGGAAGTTCATGCGTAAATGCGCCGGCAGTTCAGCCGCGGCAAAGTCATCTTCGCTGATGCCATGGCCGGTGCCACGCGTGGCGGCGTGCGCCAGTTGCGGCAACAGCGGCGCTTCGCGGTCGGCCTTATCCAGTTCGGTGAGCATGCGCGTGGCAAATTCCGGCACCGGCACGCACAAACGGCGGATCGGCTTGGGCAGGGCCTTGATCAGCAAAGTGATTTTCTCGCGCAGCATGCCCGGCACCAGCCAGTCAAAAATGCTGGCATTTACGCGATTAAGCTGGTGCAGCGGCAAGGTCAGCGTGACGCCATCGAGCGCATGGCCGGGCTCAAAGCGATATGCCAGCGGCAAACGCGCTTCGGCCAGTTTGAAATAGGTGGGGAACTGCTCCAGCGTGACGCTGCCCGCCGCCTGCGTCATCAGATCATCGCGATCCAGAAGCAGCAGTTTGGGGTCGGCTTTCTCGGCCTCTTTACGCCAGGCCTCAAAGCCCGCGCCGTTAACCACCTCGGCCGGAATGCGCGCATCAAAAAAGCGGAACAGTACTTCGTCATCCACCAGAAAATCCTGGCGGCGCGCTTTGTGTTCCAGTTCTTCAATTTCCAGCAGCAGCTCAAAATTGTGTTCGTAATAGCGCGCTTTGGTGTTGTAGTTAAAGCGCACCAGACCTTCACGGATAAAGATTTCGCGCGCCTCGGTCGGGTTGATGGCGCCGTAATGCACCTTGCGTCGCGGCACAATCGGCAAGCCGTATAGCGTCACGCGCTCGCTGGCCGTCACTTGCGCCAGGTCTTTCTCCCAATGCGGCTCAAAATACTGGCGCTTGACCAGATGGCTGGCCAGCCGCTCCACCCACAGCGGCTCAATCGCTGCCACGCTGCGACCAAACAACTTGGTGGTCTCGACCAGATCGCCCGCCAGAATCCATTTCGGCCGCGCTTTCTTCAGGCCCGAACCGGGGAAAATCTGGAACTTGATCGCGCGTGCGCCCAGGTATTCATCGGCTTCGGGCTGCTTCATGCCGATATTGCCCAGCAAGCCGGTCAACAGGGCCTTGTGGATTTGTTCGTAAGTGCCGGGCTTTTCATTGAGACGCCATTCGAGGTCTTCAACGATATCTTCCAGTTGGCGATGCAGATCGCGCCATTCGCGCAGCCGCAAGTAAGACAAAAAGTGCTGATGGCACAGATTGAGCAGTTGGCGGTTGGATTGCTTGTTGGCCTGCGCTTCTTCGAAGAAGGCCCAGACTTTCAGGTACGACATGAAGTCCGATTTGTCATCGCTGAACCGCAGATGCGCGCGGTCGGCGGCATCGCGCGCTTCAAACGGACGCTCGCGCGGGTCTTGCAGACTCATCACGCTGGCGATAATCAGGATTTCTTTCAAGCAATGTTCCTGATGTCCGCCCAGTAGCATGCGGCCCAGTTTGGGGTCGACCGGCAAACGCGCCAGTTGCTTGCCGATCGGCGTTAGCACATCGCCATCGTCCACCGCGCCCAGTTCGCGCAATTGCTGGTAACCGTCGGCGATCAATTTGCCGGACGGGGCTTCCAGAAACGGAAATTCATCTACGCGGCCCAGCTTGAGCGCGGCCATACGCAAGATCACCGCCGCCAGCGACGAGCGCACGATTTCGGGATCGGTAAACGCAGGGCGCGCGTTGAAATCGGTCTCCTCATACAAGCGCACGCAAATGCCTGAAGACACCCGGCCACAGCGGCCAGCACGTTGGCGTGCCGACGCTTGCGAGATTTTCTCGATCAGCAATTGTTCGACTTTGGCGCGCGGCGAATAGCGGTTGATCCGCGCCAGCCCCGAATCGATCACGTAACGAATACCCGGCACGGTCAGCGAGGTTTCCGCCACGTTGGTGGCCAGCACCACGCGGCGGCCGTTGGAGGCGCGAAAGATGCGTTGCTGTTCTTCGTTGGATAAACGCGCCAGCAGCGGCAGCACTTCGGCATCGCGCACTTTGGCTTTGCGAAACGCCTCGGCGGTCTCGCGGATTTCGCGCTCGCCGGGCAGAAACACCAGCACATCGCCGGGGCCATCGTGGCGCCACAATTGCTCGACCACGGTGACGACGGCTTCTTCCATTTCGATTTCGGCGGCGTCTTCATCGCTGGTTTCTGGCGCGTGATAGCGCACTTCCACCGGATAGGTGCGGCCCGACACTTCGATCACCGGCGCGCCAGAAAAATGATTGGCAAAGCGGTCGGCGTCGATGGTGGCCGAGGTGACGATGATTTTCAGATCGGGCCGGCGCGGCAGCAGTTGCTTGAGGTAGCCCAGCAGAAAATCGATATTGAGACTGCGCTCGTGCGCCTCGTCGATGATGATGGTGTCGTAGGCGCTCAGCGTGGGGTCGGACAGCGTTTCTGCCAGCAAAATGCCGTCGGTCATCAGCTTGATATAGCTGGCGTCGCTGGTCTTTTCGGTAAAGCGCACCTTGTAGCCCACTACGGCGCCAATCTCGGACTTCAGTTCTTGCGCAATACGCGTGGCCACGGTGCGCGCGGCCAGTCGCCGCGGTTGCGTGTGGCCGATCAAACCAAAGGTGCCACGGCCCAGCTCCAGACAGATTTTGGGCAATTGCGTGGTTTTGCCGGAGCCGGTTTCGCCACAGATGATCACCACCTGGTTGGCGGCAATTGCGGCGCGGATTTCGTCGCGCTTCTGGTTAACCGGCAGCGCTTCGTCAAATTCGGGTTTGGGTAGTTGATGCTGGCGGCGCTCGGCCTTTTGCAGGCTGCCGATCATGGCCTGGCCGATCTCGGCTAACGCCCGGTCTGCCGGCTTGCCCGAACGCAGCCGGTTGGCGGCGGCATGCAGGCGAGGGGCCAGCGCGGCACGGTCACGGGCCATGCACTGGTCAAGTTGCGCTTGCAGTTCGGCGAGGGAAGCGGACATAGAATAACCGGACGTAAAAGCGGCCGATTTTATCACGGATGGAATGCGAGGCTGGGGGCGTATAGGGTGGGTCTCGACCCACCACGCGAAGCCAACGACGAGCTCCACACAGGCTAGCGGTGTTTAATTTTCTGGCACTTACACGGAGAGATCGCGCCACACTGGCGCGCTTAACGGCTTTGGGGGGTGGGTCGAGACCCACCCTATGCTGCATTCTTGTCTGGGTTACGCCAGCACGACCAGGGTGCGGGTGCTGTCGTCTTCTTCGCCCACTTGCTGCACGGTGCAATCGTACTCAGCGTGGCCGCGCACAAAGCGGATGCGTTGCGGTACGCCCGGCTTGGGGCTGGCCAGCAGATCGCCGCCGTTGCTGGCGATGGCTTCCAGCGGGCGGCCCAGCAGGTCGGACGGCGGCGTGTTCAGCCGTTCGCACAGCGGGTTGTTCACAAATTCGATAATGCCGTTGCGCACCAACATAAACGGAATCGGCAGCGCATCGGCCACGCCGCTGGACAGCGGATCGGACGCGGCCAGTGCAGCTTCGGCGGCTTTAACGTGGGTGATATCAATCGCGATATTCAAGATATAGACATCGCCATCGCGCACCAGCGGTTGCTTGGTGATATCAAACCAGTGGGTGCGGCCGTTAGGCAGCGTCCAGTGATCAACCACGCGCACGGTGTCGCCGTTTTCCAGCACTTCGGTGTCGCCCACCGTAAACGGCAGTTGCGAGTCATGCGCTGCCAGGTGCGATTGCACCAGCAGTTCGTGGCCCAGCGTGGTTTGCGTGGCGCGGTTGACCAGCAAAAAGCGGCCATGTTTATCGCGCACAAAGATCAGGTTCGGGCTCGAATCAATAATCTGGTGCACAAACAGCTGCTGGTTAAACAAGGCTTCTTCGGTGGCCTTCATCTGCGTGACATCGCGGATGACGGCGATACATTCTTTGGTGGACAGCGGCAGCAGCCGCGCCTCGAACACGCGCAAGCCCGATTCATCGCCATTGCCCAGGCGATATTCAAACTGCTGCATGCTTTGCGCGCTTTGCACTGCAATCAGCGCTTCGAGGTACTGGCGCGACACGCGCGCCGGAAACAAGCCCGACAAGCGCACGTTATTGCCTTGCGCCACCGGATGGTGGGCCGCACAGGCTTCGTTAAGCGGGGTGACCACGCGATTGGCAAAATCGATGCGCCACACCACGTCGGGCAGCGATTCGGCAATCGGCAAGTTACGCAAATCTTCTTCGGGGGTAGCAGTGCTGGCGTCGTTGGGCGCGGCTTCGGCGGCTGGCGCGCCATTAACCATGGCCAGCCACAAGGTGCCGATAATCAGCCATGCGCCGATCAGCAACAGCGGCAGGCCCATTTCCATGCCGCCCCACCAATGCACAGCCGCAACACCGCCCAGGCTCACGCAGAGCGCAGACCCGACCATTAAAGGACGGAAGCGGGGTAGAGCGGCACGAGCGGCTGAAGACATGGTTTTATGATTGGGCCTGGAATTTTGGGACGAATTTGCGCCAGAGCGAGGGCTCGGGTCAAGTGCCAGGCGGCCTGGAAATGACGGGCGCAATGGCCTGCGGGGCAAACAATGACGTGCGCGCATTGTAACAATGCAAATGGCATACGTCAGTATTATCTATAGTGCTCAGAGGGATGTATGCGCTGCGGTGTGAACTACGCTGCAGAAATCTGCTTATATAAAGCAGTGGTACTGATGCAGCCCCGAGAGAACTGCCTGGGAAAGTGGCGGAGTGGACGGGACTCGAACCCGCGACCCCCGGCGTGACAGGCCGGTATTCTAACCAACTGAACTACCACTCCGCAGTGGTATGACTTGCGTACTACAGGTATGACGAATGGTGGGCGATGACGGGGTCGAACCGCCGACATCCTGCTTGTAAGGCAGGCGCTCTAACCAACTGAGCTAATCGCCCTCCGTCAAGAGGTGCGGATTAAAGCATATGCACCAATTAGCGTCAATCAGTTGTTTAAAAATTTTTAAACGGCCGATCAACATCGGGTTAATACACTTTAATACGATCTATTTGTTTGTCAGAAATGCAAAAACAAATAGAAGCCTTGCATAAATAGAAAAAGCCGCTTTATAAAAAAGCGGCTTTCCTGGAATGCTGGCGGAGTGGACGGG
>NZ_LAQT01000034.1 GCF_001294205.1 Amantichitinum ursilacus | reverse complement strand
TGGCGCTGGGTGGCGAGATAGGGTGGGTCAAGACCCACCAGCCAGAGTGGTATGCCACGCCCGCAGTCTGTGGCAATGGCTTTGAATGGTGGGTCTCGACCCACCATATGCGGCAGCCGCGTTGGTGGCGAGAAAGGGTGGGACTCGGCGTCCCCGTCTTTACCCACTCCATGCCGCAGCGTGGTTATCCGAAGTTAAGCGAGCTCATCAGCGAAGTCAGGGGTACGGTCAGTGCGCTGGCCGTGCCGCCGATGCCGCCGATGCCGCCCAAGGTGCCGGTTGTGCCGCTGTTGCCCGTCATGTTCTTGACGATCTTGTCCACGTCTTTCATCGCCGCTTCGGCCGATTGCATGTCTTTGCTGGGCTGGCCGCGTAGATGCAGTTTGACCAGCGCCATCAGTTCTTTCAGGCTGCCCGCCACTTTGCGGATCAAGTCGGCGTCGGCGGCCGCTTGCGGATCAGGCTTGGCGCCCGTGCCGGGGTTGACGTTGACGCTGGGTTTGCTGGCGCTGCCGGTCGATTTATCAGCGGTTTTAGCGCCGCTTGCGTCGGTGCTCTTACCCGTGGCGTCGCTCGATTTACCGCTGGCGGCGCTGCTGGTTTGATCGGCGCTGCTGGCGGCGGTGGCGGCTTGTTCGGCGGCAGCTACGGCCGCTTGCGCATCCGCCGCGCTGCCGGCATCGCCGCCATTGTCCGTGCCCGCGCTGTCGCTGCCGCTGGTATCCGCGCTGCTGCTGACCGCAGCCGCCACGCTTGCGCCAGCATCGGCACTGCTCTCGCCACTGCTATCGCCACTACTGGCCACCGGCATGATATGCATCTCGCCGCCACTGCTGCCGCCCGAGCCGGCACTCAGTTCGGCCGCTGCCGCCTTCACCTGCTGCGCCAACTGCTTGAGCAGCACGGCCATTGCCGTGGCCGCGCGCGGATTAAGCGCCACCGCAAAGCGTTTCATGCTGTCGATCTGTTCTTTAAGCTGCTTGAGCCGTTGGCGCGCCGCCGCCTTGCGCTGGTCGCTGCCGCTGCTCACCTGTTTCAGCATCGAAGTATTGTTTTTGCTGGAGACCGGCCGGTATGTCAGCGCGGTCATTAGATTGCGCATTTGCGAATTTAAAGACACCTGCGTGCTGGCGCTGGTTTGGGCATCCGTGGCGGTGCTCAGGTTGTTGGCGGCAGCGTTCGTATCGGCTTGTGTCTTTTTACTGGCTGTCTGGCTGGATGTGTCGGGCCCGGTCAGCGCCATGCGCTGCGCCAGTCCAAGGCTGGTGGCAGAGATCATCGTCTTTTCTTGTGCGGTTATCCGATGCCATTGTATCGGCATGTATCGCCCGAGCTTGATGCCGACTGTCCCCGCAAAATAAAAAAATGGCACGTTAAACACGCGCCATTTTTGGTGGTCGGAATTAAAACAGATGAGGGCGCTTAAGCCGCCAGTGGCAGCGGGGTCTGGTCCACCTTGTCGGCCGAATCCATCAACGCGGTGACGGCGCGTTCAAACAACGGTGCAGCCTCGATAAAGCGCGCGCGGCCGCTGTCGAGCAAACGGCGGAACAGCTTTACGCTGACCACGCTCGGCTTTTCATGGCCTTCCAGCGTCAGCACCAAGGTGGAGGCGCTGGTGCTGATCCAGTTAAGCCGCGCAATGGACGGCTTACCGTCCAGGTTTACTTCCACCATCACTCCGTTTTGCAGCCGGTTTTGCAGTTCGTCGCCGGGTGCGCTGGGCGCTGCAACCGCTTCGTCCGATTCTTGCGCCAGCACGTGGTCGATCAGGTCAAGTTCGATATCCAGTTCCTGGATCGCTTCGGCCAGATGCGCGCGGTCAAAGGCGGCGGCTTCTTCGTCGCGGCCTTCGCTCTCGGCGGGCGCATGTACAAAGCCGGCAAACGTTTCGCGCAACATATCCAGCGGCGGCACCGGCGCGGGCACGCTGGCGGCGGACAGCGCCAGCTTGTGCCGGTCAGCCAGCCAGCCGAGGAAGGCGGTCTGCTGTTCGCGCGTCAGCCCGCTTTCGGCCATGCCTTCGCGCAAGGTGGCCAGCATGCCGGGAATCATCCCCAGAAACTCTTTGCGTTCGCTCGGCAACACCTTGGGCGCAATGCTCCACACCAGATCGGGCACCAGTTCGCGATAACGATGCGCGCGCTCGGGCGAATTGCGGCCTGCGCGTTCCACCGCGTGCGACCACGCGTTGACCAGAAAATCATGGAACACCGTGTCCAGCCGGAACGCCGACAAGGCATCGCCCAGCTTGCCCGCGGTGCGCGCATACAGCAGCGTGTGGTTTTCCGAGCTTTCCACCGCCGCCACGGCGCGTTCCACGCGGGCATCGGCCGAGCGCAATTCGCGCGCAATAAACGCGTCGAATTCGTCCAGCATGCGCGTAAACAGCGCCAGGCCTTCAGATTTGTCGGCCAGCAAGGTTTCGATAATCTGGCGGATTTCGATACTGATGCGTTCGCCGCTGGGGTCCAGGCTGCGCAGGCCCAGCGAGATCGAGCCGATGCGGTTTACCAGCATGCGCGCCGGGTGGTGCGCCTGGGTAAAGAAGTCGGGGTCGAGCAGGGCGGTTTTCAGCACCAGAAACTGCAGGCGACCCAATTGCGCGCGCACTTCGGCCGGCACTTCGGTATCGCTCAGAATAAATTCGAACAGCATGGCGACGGTGTCGATCACCATCTGCTCGGTGCTGTCTTTGGCCACATCGGACAGCCGCGCGCGCGCTTCCATAATCAGGTTGCGCACACGGCCGTTTTCCATAATGCCGCTGGCGTCGGGCGTGGCGATGTACTGCAGTTCTTCCACCATGCCGGACAAGGGCGTGTGGATGACGGCGCTGCCGGTAAATTGCGTGGGTTCGAACGCGGCTTCGCGCTCGAAGCTGTCCGCGCCGCCATCAAAATGCAAGGGCTCGTCGGTGGCGCCGGGCGCGCCAAACGGGCTGGCCAGATCATCCGCGCTGCGCGGCGCCACTTTGCGCATGCCGCTAAACAGATGGCGCAAGGCATCGCTCACGCCACTGGCGCCGCTCAGCCAGCTTTTGCGCGCGGCCTCGCCCGCTGTGCCACCGGCCGCCGGGCTAGCGCCAAAGCCTTGCTGAGCCGAACCGCCCATGCCGCCGCCCAAGCCACCCGGCATACCGGTTGCGGGGCCAAAGCCCGCTTGTGGCATGCCACCCTGACCAAAGCCACCTTGCGGAAACGCGCCATGCGCAAACAACTGCGGCATGCCGCCCGGCAGACCTTGCGGCAGATTGGGTACGCTGCCGCCCACCGCCGCATCCGCCGCGCCGCCCGGCACATCGCCGCCGCCCGATACCGCACGCTGTACCGCTTGCAGCAACTGGTCGGTCGGGTCCGGCGAAAACGCATTCTGCAATCCGGCAAACGGGTTGCCCGCCTGCGCCATGGCTTGTGCAAATGGATTGCCCATCGCCTGCGCGCCCGCCATGGCGGCAAACGGATCGGCATGGCCGCCCGGCATTGCAAACGCCGGGTTGGGCTGCATGCCGGCAAACGGCGAATCCGCGTGCGCACCGCCGTCGTCATGCGCGCCAGCCTGCGGCATCTGACCCGGTATGCCGGCGGGGCGCGATTGCGCGGTGCGGCGAATCTTGAGCTGCAGATTGGTACCGATGCCTTCATCGGACAGCAACTGGTTGAGCCGTTCGTACACGCGATGCACGGAGGGCGTGAATTCTTCGGCCAGATAATCCGTCAGCACGGTGGCAGTGTCCGGGCCTTGGCCCAGCGCTTCGACCGCTTGCGAAATCGCGCGCGCAAACAGCCACGGCCGAAACGGATTTTCGCGTTCCTTGATGTCTTCCTGGCCAAACAGCACGGCCATGCGGATATTCAGATCGCGTAATTCTTGTTCGCTGGTATTGCGATACCGGCGCGTGACGGTGTCGACGCGCAGTTCTTCTTCTTGCGTGGAGGTATCAATCAGGCTGAGCGTGGTTTGTGCAAACGAATCGGCAAACGACGGTCGAAACGTGCTGTATGCCGTCTGGAAACTGCGGTTAACCAGCACTTCCATGCGATCACGCAACAACTGGCGCACCGGAATTTCGTTTTTTTGCAGCACATTGCGCGCTTCGTACAGCGTGTAGCGCTCGGCAGCGGTGAGCACACCGGTCTCGGTGGCGGCGGTCAGCCGCAGCAGGGTGGCAGGCGCGAGTAGTTCGGCGGCGTCGTTAAACGCGCCAATAAAGGTGGTTCTGGCCCGCGCCAGAATTTCGTTTTTATCCATTGCTCTCTTGTCCCTGCTGCATCGTGTGTGCGTTGCCGCACCTGCCGGATATCGGGGAATACCGCCGGTCTGTCAGATTCGAGCGATTGTAAGTAAATCGCGCAATTAAAGCGACCTTTGTGTGAAAGCACACAGGCCGCTTGTTGTATCTGTGATAACGCGATGCACGCGCGTTACGTACACGCCAATCCGCGCAAAGTGATAGCTGGCGCGGCTTGGCGCCGTGTAAGCCCATTCCGGCCGCAATCCGCTTGCTGACGCCGTTTGTCGGCCAAGCTGACGCAAGTAATGGGATAGCGCTGCGGCCACGGCAAGGCCCGGCGCGGATTGGGCTGCCCGTGGCCCGCATCGGCGCGCAGCGCTTCTATGCTTATGGCATGAAAGGAAATTGAGCCGATGCCGTTACGTTGGTCGCCGCAGGGCTTGTCGAGTTATATCTTATGACTGTATCGTACGATACGTTTGCTGGCAGTACAGACCGGCAAATCCCCTGTCACCTCGCCGGAGCTTTGCAATGACTCAAGCCACTACCCCCAGCACCCGCGCCGCCACCCGCGTGCGCCATAACCTTAAATTTCGTGTCGCCACCGTGCAGTACATCCAGCACATCGCGCCGCATATGCTGCGCGTGACGTTGGTCAGCCCTGATCTCAGCGATTTTGTCTCGGCCTCCTTTGATGACCACGTCAAAGTGTTCTTTCCCAATCCCGGCGAAACCACGCCCACGCTGCCGACATGGGGCGACAACGGCCCGGTGTGGCCGGAAGACAAACCGCGTCCGCCCGCGCGGGATTACACGCCGCGCCGTTATGACAATGCGGCCCATACGCTGACCATCGACTTTGCCTTGCACGGCGTTGGCCCGGCGGCGGAATGGGCGGCGCAGGCGCAAGTCGGCCAGGTGCTGGGCCTGGGTGGCCCGCGCGGCTCCATGGTGATTCCGCCGGATTACGAGTGGTATGTGCTGTTTGCCGATGAAACCGGCTTGCCCGCCGTAGGCCGCTTTCTGGAAGAAGCCGCGCCGGGCGCGCGCGCCATCGTCTTTGCCGAAGTGGGCACGCCCGCCGAGGAAATCGAACTGGCGCAGCGCCCGAATGTGCAAATCCACTGGCTGCATCGCCGCGCGGGCGTGCCGGGCAGTTTGTTGCTGCAGGCGGCACAACGGTTGGTGATCCCGGATGGCGATGGCTTCTTCTGGGCTGCCGGGGAATCCGCCTCCATCCAGAGTTTGCGCGGCACCTTGCTGGCGCATGGCGTGGACAAAAGCCGCATTCGCGCTTCGGCCTACTGGAAGCACGACGCCGTGGAGTACCACGCCAATCTGGAAGACTAAGCCCGCCGGGTAAAGGGAGGGCGCGGGCGAAATCCGCGCAGGGCGGGGTGGCGGTCAGCGCATCGGCCTGCCACCGCGTTGTAAGGGTTACGCCCGCTGGCTGCACGCCTGCGCGCTGCTAGAATGGCGGCTGGCCCACAAGGCCGTCGCCCCACCATCCGCCACCCCTGGATCCGCCCATGCTGCACACCGAATTTGCCAGCGATAACACCTCGGGCATCTGCCCCGAAGCGCTCAACTCCATCATCGAAGCCAATAGCGGCGTGATGGCCTCTTATGGCAACGACGACTGGACGCGCCGCGCTTGCGACGCCATCCGCGATCTGTTCGAAACCGATGCCGACGTGTTCTTTGTGTTTAACGGCACCGCCGCCAATTCGCTGGCGCTGGCGTCGTTATGCCAGAGCTATCACAGCATCGTCTGCCACAAGTTATCGCACGTCGAAACCGATGAATGCGGCGGGCCCGAATTCTTTTCCAACGGCACCAAACTGCTGCTGGCCGACGGCGCGGACGGCAAGCTTGATCTGGCCGACGTCGCCCGCGTGGTGGCGGCGCGCACCGACATCCATTACCCCAAACCGCGCGCGGTGACGATCACGCAATCCACCGAAGTGGGCACCGTGTACAGCCTGGCCGAAGTGCAAGCGCTGGGCGCCGCCTGCCGCGATATGGATCTGTCGTTTCATATGGATGGCGCGCGATTTGCCAACGCCGTGGCGCATCTGCAAGTCAGCCCGGCTGATCTGACCTGGCGCGCGGGCGTGGATGTGCTGTCGTTTGGCGGCACCAAGATGGGCATGCCGGTGGGCGAGGCGGTGGTGTTCTTTAACCACGATCTGGCGCAAGACTTTGCGTATCGCTGCAAGCAAGCCGGGCAACTGGCCAGCAAGATGCGCTTTCTGGCCGCGCCGTGGGTGGGCATGCTGCAAAACAACGCATGGCAAATCCGCGCCGCGCACGCCAATGCCATGGCCAGCCGCCTGGGCGCAGCGCTGAGCGCCATGCCCGGCGTGGCGTTAATGTTTCCGGTACAAGCCAACGCCGTCTTCGCCACGCTGCCCGAGACCACCGCCGCCACGCTGAAAGCGCGCGGCTGGTCGTTCTATAGCTTTATCGGCGCGGGCGGCGCGCGTTTTGTCTGTTCGTGGGCCACCACGGCCGAGCAGGTGGATGCGCTGGTGGCCGATATACGCCAGGCGCTGCCTTAAGCGCACAGCGGCGGTATCAGCCCGCCAGCGCTTCTGCCGCAATCCGGTAAGTGATCGCCACGGTTTGCCCCGCTCGCAGCGGCAAACCCTGGCGCGCCGCCAGCGGGTGATCCGCGGGTGGTGTCAGCACGCCGCCCAGTTCAAATACGCCATTCGCCGGCTCTACGCCCAGCGCCAGATTGCGGGATAACCACGGCGCATACGGGCGGCCGCGCTGGCTGAGCCACAGCACCAGGTCGGGCAATTCCGCAGTGGACCAGGTCAGCGTGACGCGGGCAGCGTCATCAAGATAATCAAGCGCGAAATAGCCATCGCAGTCGATCAGTTGCAGCAGCTCTTCGCTGTCGTTAACCAGCGGCAGTTGGGTGAGATCCAGCGCGCCGTGTTGCCCCGGCATGTGCTCCAGCCGCGCGCCGGACTGGTTGGGCTGCAGTTGCGACGAGGCTTCAAACGGCAGCGGATAAGTCACCGCTTCGGCATAACGGCCGGGCCGCAGATGCAGACTGCCGGGCCGGGCGGGCAGGCGGAACGTGGGGTGCAGCGCCACCGGCCAGACAGTGTCGGCGCGCGCGCTGATGCGCAGCGTAATCTCCAGCGCGGCGTGCAGCGGATCGGGGCGGATTTCGCGCTCCAGTCGCGCGACGGCGCTGTGGGCGGGGTATTCCAGTTCCAGTAACAAATGCGCCGGGCTTTGCCCGATCAACTGCCACAGCTGATTGGAGCCGGGCCCATGCGGCAGCAAAAACGCCGGATCAGTCTGCACGCGGCGTTGCCACCCCGCCGCGATCACGTCGGGCGCGCTTTCCCGACTGAACGGCACGCACGGCCATTCGCCGCGCAAGCCACGCAACAACCCAGGCAGTGCGGCATTCACCGGCTCTTGCGCCCACGGCGCAACATACATCGGCTGCACGTGTTGGCCGTGTGGCAAAACAAAATCCACCGGCCCCAGCATGCCACCCAGCGCTTGTACCTGCGCCACGCCGTGAGCCCACGCGATATTCCATCCCGTCATCATGCTTCAGCGGGTGGGCAAGCCCACCCGTTGCCTTAGTTGGTGGTGGCCTGGCTTTGACGCCATTTATCCAGCAGCACGGCCAGCACTATCACCGCGCCTTTGGCCACGTATTGCCAGAAGCTGGACAGCCCGATAATGGTCAGCCCGTTGTTCATCACGCCAATAATCAGCGCGCCGACCACCGTGCCCCACACCGAGCCGACGCCGCCCATCAAACTGGTGCCGCCCAACACCACCGCGGCGATAGCGTCCAGCTCGTAGCCGGTGCCCCAGTTGCCGTTGGCGCCATACAGCCGCGACGCGCTCATGGCGCCGCCGATGCCCGAGAACAGGCCGCTGATGGAATACACAAACAGCAGCACCGCGCTGACCTTGATGCCGGTGAGCCGCGCCGCTTGCGGATTACCGCCGACGGCATAGATATGCAGGCCCAGCACGGTTTGGCGCAGCAGAAACCAGCTGACCAGCACCACCGCAATCGCCACCCAGATCAGCCAGGGCACGCCAATAAACGCGCCATTGCCCAGCCATTCAAACGACGGAATCGTGCGGTTGAGCACCGTGGTGCCATCGGCAAACAGATAGGCCGCACCGCGCAGCGAGGTCATCGTGCCCAGCGTCACCACAAACGGGTTGATCTTGAAGCCGGCTACCAGCACGCCGTTAAGCAGACCCAGCGCCAGGCCCGACAACATGAACACCGGCAGCGCCAGCATCGGCATGTGTTCGGGCAGCGAGGTCAGCATGCCCAGCACGGCGGCCACCGCCAGAATCGAGCCCACCGACAGATCAATGCCTGCCGTCAAAATCACGAAGGTCATGCCGCAGGCCAGCACCAGGTTAATCGAGGTCTGCCGCAAGATATTCATGGTGTTGCCGGCCGTCATGAAATTGGACGTACCGTCATCGCTGAGATAACGCGTTAAAAAATAGAACGCCACATACATGACGATCAACACCGGCAGCATGCCGACGCGGTTAAACACTTCGCGCGCATTCAGCCGCGCATGCGGGCGCGGCAACGGCGGTTGGCCTGCGGTAGGAAGAGGGATGCTCATGATGATGTTGTCCTGTAATTAATGCAGTGTGACGGTGGCGTCGACGGCGGCGGGCAGGTGGGTGGCCAGCGTCATGATGGCCTCCTGATTGATCTGGCCCGCGCCCAGTTCGCCGCTGATATGGCCTTCGCGCATCACCAGCACACGGTCACAAATGCCGATCACTTCGGGCAGCTCGCTGGAGATCACCACCACGGCCACGCCGCTGGCGGCCAGCTGGTTGATGATGCGATAAATCTCACTTTTAGCGCCGACGTCCACGCCGCGCGTGGGCTCGTCCAGAATCAGCACCTTGGGTTTGATCGCCAACCAGCGCGCCAGCAGGATTTTTTGCTGGTTGCCGCCCGACAAGCCGCCCACGATGCCATCCGGGCCGGGCACCTTGACGGCCAGTTGCTTGATCGCGTCTTCCGTCAGCCGCCGCAGCCCTTTGTGATTAAGAATGCCAAAGCGCGAGTTGCGGCCCAGCACGCTCATGGTGGTATTGGCCAGCGCCGACAATTGCAGAAACAGCCCCTGGCCCTTACGGTCTTCGGGCAGATAAGCAATGCCGCGGCGGATGGCGTCGAGCGGCTCTTTGACTTTGATGACCTGGCCATCCAGCAAAATCTCGCCCTGATGCAGCTCATCCGCGCCAAACACCAGCCGTGCCAGTTCGGTGCGACCTGCACCCACCAGCCCCGCCAGGCCCAGCACTTCGCCGGCACGCACCGCAAACGACGCGCCGTGGATACGATCGCTATGCATATTCCGCACTTCGAGGCGCACCGGGCCTGGCGTGGTGGTTTCGCGGCGCTGATAAAAGTCGCCCAGCGGCCGGCCCACCATCATCTGGATTACGCGTTCGGGCGTAGCCTCTTCGCGCGGTAAGGTGCCGACGTAACCGCCGTCACGCATTACAGAAACGCGATCCGCCAGTTCCACCATCTCGGCCATGCGGTGGCTGATATACACAATCGCAATGCCGTCATTACGCAAACGCCGGATGACTTCAAACAGGCGCTCGGTTTCGCGATCCGATAACGCCGCCGTCGGCTCATCCATGATCAGCACTTTGCTTTTGTGGATCAGCGAGCGCGCAATTTCCACTTGTTGCTGGTCGGCAATGCCGAGACTGCCCGCCAGCGTATCGGCGCTAAAGCGCGCGCCCAGGCTGGCCAGGATTTCGTTGGTCTTGCGCGTCATCAGGCCGGTATCGACGCGGCCAAAGCGGCCACGCGGCTCGCTGCCCATAAACACGTTTTGCGCCACCGACATATGGGGCGCCACGGCCAGTTCCTGATAAATAAGATTGATGCCGGCGGCACGCGCATCGGCGGGGGAATGCACCTTGATGGTCTGGCCACCGAGGCGGATTTCGCCGGCGTCGGGTTGATACACGCCTGATAACACTTTCATCAGCGTGCTTTTGCCCGCACCGTTTTCGCCCATCAGCGCCAGGATTTCATGGCTGTGGACTTGCAATTGCACATTGTCGAGTGCGCGCACCGCGCCAAAGCGCTTGCTCACACCCTTTACATCAAGGACGAGTTCAGACATCGCACGGGTCTCCCGCTAACCGCGCCGCCTGCAAAAGCGGCGCGTGTAAACATCCGCGAGCACGCTTGCGATTTGTCCTAAAGCATATCGATAAGCCTCAGACTAATCGCAAGGTGCGCACGCGGTTCAGCCGGAAACCGGATTACTGTTTAACCCAACCGGCGTAGCTGCCGATATTGGCCTTGGTAATGGGCGGCGTGGGCAGCAGCACGGTGGCGTTGGCCGGCTTTTTGCCATTCATCCAGTCATAGCCCAGTTGCACGGCGGTCTGCGCCATCTTGTACGGGTTCTGCGCGGTGGAAACGCCCATCAGGCTGGATTTGTCTTTCAGCGCCACTTGCGCGTCGGGGCCGCCATCCACCGAGGCGATAACCTTGACGTCGCTGCGGCCCGCCTGCTTGATGGCCAGTTCCGCACCTACGGCAGTCGGATCGTTAATCGCAAAGACGCCGTCGATCTTGGGATGCGCCGTCAGCAAATCGGCCATCACCTGCATGCCGCCATCACGGCTGCCTTTGGCGTCCTGGTTATCGCTCAGCACCTTGATGCCCGGATAGCTGGCCGCCAGCAATTTTTTGCAGCCCGCCACGCGATCAATCACCGAGGTCACCGGCGGGCCGTTGACGATCACCACATTGCCCTTGCCATTGATGGCTTTGGCCATAAAGCGGCAGGACTCGGTGCCGCCCATATTGTTGTCCGACATCACGGTCAGATCCGCGCCTTCCGCACCCACGTCGATCGCGACCACCACAATGCCAGCCGCCTTGGCTTTCTCGATAACAGGCGCAATGCCTTTCGGGTCGGCCGCATTCACCAGAATGATGTCCGCCTTGTTGGCGATAAAGTTTTCGATCTGGCCCACTTGGGTATTCAGATCGTATTTGCTGGATACGGTAGTGACCTTGACGCTATTGCCCGCGATCTTTTTGGCACTGGCTTCTGCGCCTTGGCCGATAGCCACAAAGAACGGATTGGCCAGATCGCCCACGGTAATGCCGATGTATTTAAGTGGCTTGGCGGCGAAGGCGGGCGTGGCAAACACGGCGGCACAAGTGGCGACAAGCAAGGACTGACGCAAACGCATGGTGAAACTCCTGATCTGTAAGGTATGAGAAGACGCAAGCCCATGTGGGCGATGGCATCGGCCGGTCTGTTTTGAGTGATGCCGGTGCAATAAATCTACACGTGTAAATTTATTAAATCGAGTTGGCACCAATTAAGAGCTGACGAATGGCATAAGGTGTTCTTTTTATGTGCGAAACGTGGCGTCAGATTGGTGCAATGCAATAAAACAGCGCGGTTTAATCGGGCTGCGGGCCGCACGGGCGCTGGGCTCAAACGTTTGCGCAGTGCAATTAAATCGTTGAACCAGAACGGGGTTTCGCTACGCCAGAAAATGTGTAGACTTTGCCGCTACACGCGTACACATTTGCCCCCATGACCACCCAAAACGACGATTTTTTGCATGCTGTAGCTGCCGCACCGGCCGAATCCACGTTGGCGCATGCCGATGGATTTCCGGGTGTGGTCACCATGAACGACGTAGCCGCAGCGGCCGGTTTGTCGCGCACCACCGTCAGCAAGTTTTTTAATGGCAGCGAAACGCTAAAGCCCGCCACGCGCGAACGCATCGAACGCGCCTGCCGCGAGCTGCATTACGTGCCGGACTTGCACGCGGTCAGCCTGGTCAAAGGGCGTTCCAATCTGATCGGGGTGATCCTGCCGTTTATTGCCGAGCCCTTCTTTGGCAAGGTGCTGCAGATCATGGAACGTGAAGCCGCGCGTGGCGGCATGCAGATTGTCATCCAGGCCTCCAACAACGATCCCAAGCGCGAAGCGGCGGCGCTGATGACTTTGCGGGCGATGAAGGTCAACGGCATCATCGTTACGCCGATTGAATCCAACGCCAATCGCGCCTTGTTTGCCGCATTACAGAAAGAAATGCGCATTATCTTTCTGGACGCGTATTTCGATGAAGACTGCCATTTTGTAATGAATGACAACCGCCAGAGCATCGGTTTGATGGTCAACTATCTGCTCAGTCGCGGCGTACGACCCGCCTATCTGGGCACCCCACGCATCGCCAACCCCTCGCGGCCCGAGCGCCTGGCCGGGTATCAGGAAGCCATGCTGCAAGCGGGCGAAACGCCGCAGGTTATTCCGGTGGATGTGGAAGCGCCGACATGGCAATTCGAATCGTTTGCCTACGAACAATTATTGGCGTGGTGCGGGCAGGGCGGATTACGCGACGGTGGCGTCGGCGCCATCATGTGCGCCACCGACCGCATGGCGTTTGGTGCGGCCAAAGCGCTGCGCAAATTTGGCAAACAACCGGGTAAAGACATGCTGGTGGCGGGGCATGACAATCTGGATATCGGCGAATATCTGGAGCCGCAACTGACCACCGTGCACCAGGATATCGAGCAGATTGGCCAGACCGCCATCCACTTTATGCTGCAAGAAAGCGCGCCAGTCGGCGGCTATTTTCAGAAACGCTTTCCGGGCCGCCTGGTGATCCGCGAATCCGCATAAAACCTGCAGCTTGCTTACATGCTGCCCGGTAGCCGCAGACCGGGCAGCAAGTTCGGCGCTTGTCCGACATTCTCAATAACCGTTCTGCCTGAGACTTGCCGCAATGGCCAGGTTTGCCCCTGCACGGGCGGCCTGCGATCCCGTTCCTCTTCGAACACGCAAAACAGGCAGAACAACAATGGCAATTCCCGTCTCCACCTTGCGGCTGCAGTTTCATAAAGATTTTACGTTTGACGACGCGCTAAGCCGTCTCGATTACTTTTCCGGCCTCGGCGTCAGCCACCTGTACGCATCCCCCATCACCACCGCGCGCCCCGGCTCTTTGCACGGTTACGACGTGGTCGACCCCACGCAAATCAGTGCCGAAATCGGCGGTGAAGAGGGCTTGCGCCGTCTGGTGGCTGCATTACGCGAACGCAAGATGGGCCTGATCGTCGATATCGTGCCCAACCATATGGGCGTGGGCGCCAGCGAAAACCCGTGGTGGGCCGATGTGCTGGCGTGGGGTGAGCGCAGCCAGTACGCGCGCTATTTTGATATCGACTGGAATACACCGGTGCCGGGCCTGAAAGGCAAAGTGCTGGCGCCGATTCTGGGCAGCGACTACGCGGAAGCGCTGGCGGGCCAGATCAAGCTGGATTTCGAGGCGGACAACGGCCACTTTGTGATTCGCTATTACGACAACGTCTTTCCGGTCTCGGCCGCATCGCACGCCGAGATTTTGCGTCACGTCAGCGCCGAGCACGGCATGGACGACGCCGACGCCTGGTGGCGTCCGTTTGATGTACTCGAACGGCTGGATGAGCCCGAGCACTTACGCGATCAGGCAGACCGCGCGTTTGGCGGCCTGCAACATTTCGCGAAATCCGAAGCGGGCCAGGCCGTGATCGCCGCCGCGCTGAAAGCCTATGACGGCAGCGATGAAGCCACGCGCCCGGCCTTGCATCGCTTGCTGGAGGCGCAGCATTACCGCCTCAGCGGCTGGCGCTGCGCCAGCGATGAAATCAACTGGCGGCGCTTTTTTGACGTCAACACGCTGGCTGGCTTGCGCATCGAAGTGCCGGAAGTGTTCGAAGCCACCCACGCGCTCATCTTCCGGCTGTACCAGGACGGTTTGATTGATGGTGTGCGCATCGACCATATCGATGGTCTGGCATGGCCTGGCCAATACTGCCGCAAGCTGCGGCAACGGCTGGAGGCGCTGACCGAGGCGCGCCCCAACGACGCACCGCGCGGTCGTCCGTGGATTGTGGTTGAGAAAATTCTCGCCCAAGGTGAAACGCTGCATACCGATTGGGCCATTGATGGCACCACCGGCTACGACTTTATGAATGAAGTCGGCGCATTGCTGCACGATCGCAGCCACTTGCCCGAACTTAAAGCGGCGTGGAAAGAATGGACCGATGACGATATCCCGGATGATTATGAAATCGTCGCCGAGTCGTCGCGACGCAAAATCCTGACCGAACATTTCAGTAGCGAACTCGATTCCGCCACGCGCGCATTGCAAAACGTGGCGCGCCGCCATCTGCAAAGCCGCGAAGTGACCTTCCATGCGTTACGCCGTGTGCTGATCGAACTGGTGGTGCATTTTCCGGTGTATCGCGTGTATACCGGCGACGATGGCATGAGCGAGCAAGACCGCCGCTTGCTGCACAAAGCGGTAGATGGCGCGCGCACCAGCTTGCGCCGCGTGGATTTGCCGGTGCTGGAACGGCTGGCGCAGTGGCTGGAAAACTGGCCCAACGCCGGTCCGCAAAGCGAAGTGAACCCCGACGCGCTGGCCCCCATCGACCAGGAAAACGACAAGGCCGCGCGTACCGCCATCCAGCGCATTCTGCAACTGACGTCGCCGGTCAACGCCAAGTCGATCGAAGACACCGCGTTTTATCGTTATGGCGTGCTGTTGTCGCGTAATGAAGTGGGCGCGGACCCGTCTTTGTTTGCCATGTCGCCCAACGCGTTTCACCAATCGGTTCTGCGCCGCGCCAAGGATTTTCCGCACGCCATGCTGACCACCGCGACGCACGACCACAAACGCGGCGAGGGCGTGCGCACACGCCTGGCCGTGGTCAGCGAAATGCCGGAGCGCTGGATTAGCGTGGTCAACCAGTGGCGAAAGCTTAACCAGCAACGCGTGGCGCATATCGACGGCGCGGCCGTGCCACCGACCGATGTCGAAATCATGCTGTACGAGATGCTGGCCGGTGCATGGCCTGCCGACATCGCCGGTCAGCCCGCGCAAGCCGATGAATTGCAAGACTTTGTGGAGCGCATTTGCGCCTGGCAAGAAAAGGCCCAGCGCGAAGCCAAGTTGCGCACCGACTGGTTTGTACCCGATACCGAATATGAGAACGCCAGCCGCAATTTTGTCACCGGCTCGTGCGCACCCGGCACGCCGTTCGTGGGCGAGATGGTCAACTTTGTGCGCGAAATTGCCGCCGCAGGCGCGATCAATTCGCTGAGCCAGGCGGTGCTGCGCAGCACCGTGCCCGGCGTGCCTGATCTGTACCAAGGCACGGAATATTGGGATTTGAGCCTGGTTGACCCCGACAATCGTCGCCCGGTGGATTACGAGGCGCGCAATACGTCGCTGCAAGCGTGGAACAGGGCCGCCGATAAACACAGCGCATTACAAGAGTTGATCGAGCACTGGACCGACGGCCGCGTCAAACAGGCGCTGGTGGCCAGCCTGCTGCAATTCCGCCGCGATCATCCCGGCGTATTTGGCGATGGCGACTACCAGCCGCTGCGCGTGGATGGTGCAAAAGGGCAGCATGCCGTCGCGTTTACCCGCCGCTATGGCGATGATGTGGTACTGGTGGCGGTTACGCGTTTTCCGTGGCAACTGGCGGGCGCGGTATCAACACCCGCCATCCCTGCTGACGTCTGGGCGGATACGCGCTTGCCGCTGGAAGGCGAACTGGGCCAGATCACCTGGCACGATGTGCTGACCGGTCGCGAAATCGCCGCAAGCAACGATTTGCATCTGGGCGACATCATGCAGCCCCTGCCGGTGGCGGTGCTGTTCGGCCAGGTGCGCTGACATGGCGGGCGCCGTCGCCGCCAAAGCAACGCAAGCGGCCAGCTCGGTCTGGTCGCTGGCCGGGCGGGGGCCGCTGTTCAGCCGCCGCATCCTTACCGAGAATGAAGTCGGCGACTTTCTGTTCGCCGGCTTTATTGTCGTGGTCGCACTGGTGCTGTTCTGGCTGGTGCGCAAAGTGCTGGTGCGCTGGATTGCCCCGCGATTACGCAAACGACAAAAGCTGGGCGCGACTGCCATCGCAGAATCATTTCGCGCGACGTCGATCTTTGTGCTGTTTCCGGTCGCGCTTTATCTGGGCGGCAATAATCTCGAATTGCCCGCGCGGCTAGAAACGTTGCTCGCCGTATTGGCCATGGCCGGCATTACGCTACAAGTCGCGCTCTGGGCGAACCGCATGCTGACGGTGTGGTTTAGCCTGGAAGCTGCCCACCGGCCCGGCGCTGACGCCGAAACCGCCACCGCATTGGCCGTCATCGGCTTTATCTGCCGCGCATTTTTGTGGGCATTTATCGTATTGCTGGTCATGGACCAGCTGGGCTTTAACATTTCGGCGCTGGTCGCAGGTTTGGGTATTGGCGGCGTGGCCGTCGCCTTGGCCTTGCAACATATCCTGGGCGATATCTTTGCATCGCTGGCCATCGTGCTGGATAAACCATTTGTGGTGGGCGATTTCATTATCGTGGAAGACATGCTGGGCAATATCGAACGCGTCGGCATTAAAACCACGCGCATCCGCAGCCTGGCGGGCGAGCAAATCGTTTTATCCAACGACTTTCTGCTGAAAAGCAAAATCCGCAATTACCAGAAGATGCAGGAACGGCGCGTACTGTTTACGTTTACCGTTACCTATCGCACCCCCAAAGACAAACTTGCCCGCATCGACCAGATCGTCCGCGACGCTATCCTGGCACAAGACCAGGTGCGCATGGATAGGGCGCATTTATTGGGTTTTGCTAATCACGGTTATTTGTTTGAAGTGGTGTTTTTTGTGCTGTCGGGCGATTACAACCTGTATATGGATATTCAGCAGAAAGTGAATCTTGCGATGGTTGAGGCATTTGATGCTGAAGGTATTGGCTTTGCGATTCCGGTGCAGGCGGTTTATCACGAGGGCGGGGTGCCGATGTATGCGGCGGGGGCTGCGGGGAGTGAGGTGGGGCGGCAGTGATCACAATGTCATCCCGCTGCACTAATGACACACTCAATTTTGTAATGCGCTGCTATTTCTGAATGGCGGCAATGCAGTTGCGCGGCTACGAAGGTGTAGACCATTGCCGCGTGATTGCCTGATGTCGCATCCGGTCGGCGATGCAGTCAACATCGCTCACGCTCAAGCGTGAGCGTCGGCCCCCCACCTTGATGCGCGCGACGATAAGCCGCGCCCATCCCCCGCCTTTACAAAACCTTTACGATGACCTAACCCCTATTAACGGACCCATCCGGCACACTGCCGCTTCAGCGTGGCCTAAGCCCGGCCAGGGCAAAGTAGCCGCGCATACAGATAACGCATTCTGATAAATAAACAGTCCGCGCGCCGCAGCAAGGCGGGCGCGCGCAAGACACACGCTCAGTGCCAACCAACCACAAGCCCGTGCGCAACGGGCGCAGACACGTAGAACTGGAACCGGTATGTCCGAGAATCAGCAGCCCGTCGTTACTCCTCCTGCCCATTTAAAACGCAAGCGCACGACCTGGCCGTACTGGGTTGCGGCGGTGGTCATCGTGGCCGGTGGGGTTTATTTCATCAAGCATGCGCAGACGGCGCCGTCGGCCAATGCGGGCGGGGGGCGTCGCGCGATGATGGGGGCGGGCGCGGGGCCGATGCCGGTGCACGCGCGGCCGGTGCGTAAGGGCGATCTCAATATTTATCTGAATGGTCTGGGTACGGTCACACCGGCCAATTCGGTCACCGTGCATACGCGCGTCGATGGCTTGTTGCAGAAGGTGTTCTTTACCGAAGGCCAGATGGTTAAAGAAGGCCAGGTGTTGGCCCAGATTGATCCGGCGCCGTTTGCGGTAGCGGTGGCGCAGGCCGAGGGCCAGTTGGCGCGCGACAAAGCGCAGCTGGCCAGTGCGCAGCAAGATGCGGCGCGTTATCAAACCCTGGTAACGCAGGATTCGATTTCCAAACAGACGGCCGATCAGCAAGCGGCGCTGGTGCAGCAATACGCGGGCACGGTCAAGGCAGACCAGGCGGCGGTGGATTCGGCCAAATTGCAATTATCGTATACGCGGGTGACAGCGCCGGCTTCGGGCCGCGTGGGTCTGCGTCAGGTCGACCCCGGCAATATGGTGCATAGCGCGGATACCAATGGCCTGGTGGTTATTAACCAGGTGACGCCGGTATCGGTGTTGTTCACGATTCCGGAAGGCAATCTGCCCGCAGTAATGAAGCAATTGCAGGCGGGGCAGAAGCTGGCAGTGGATGCGTTTGATCGCACCCAGACCACGCAACTGGCCAAGGGCACGTTGTTGACGATCGATAACCAGATCGACACCACCACCGGCACGGTCAAGCTGAAAGCCACCTTCCCCAATGAAGACGGCAGCTTGTTCCCCAATCAGTTTGTGAATGCGCGTTTGCTGGTTGAGACCAAACACGACGCCACCTTTATGCCCTCGGCGGCGGTGCAGCGTGGTTCGTCCGGCACCTTTGTATTTGCCGTGGGCGAGGACAAAACCGTTAGCGCCGTGCCGGTGACATTGGGCGCAATTGATGGCGACAAGCAGGAAGTGGTCAAAGGCGTGCATCCGGGCGACGTGGTGGTCATTGATGGTGGCGACAAGCTGAAAGATGGCGGCCAGGTGGAAGTGGTGGCGGCCAATGCCAGCGAAGTGGCGGCCAAGCCGCGCGGTCGGCGTGGCAGCGGTCCGCATGGCAAGCGTGCTTCGGGCGCGTGGCAACATCGTCCGTCGTCGGATCAACAGTAAACAACAAGGCCAGTCCTCGTTCGTTAGCCGGAGCCTTGTATGAATCCCTCACGCCCGTTTATTTTGCGGCCGGTCGCGACCTCGTTATTGATGGTGGCCATTTTGCTGGCCGGCCTGGTTGCGATGAAGTTTTTGCCGATTTCGGCGTTGCCCGAAGTCGATTACCCCACCATCCAGGTGGTCACGCTGTACCCGGGTGCCAGCCCGGATGTAACCACGTCGTCGATTACCGCGCCGTTGGAGCGCCAGTTTGGCCAGATGCCGGGCCTGGCGCAGATGTCGTCGCAATCCAGCGGCGGCGCGTCGGTGATTACGCTGCAGTTCAGCCTGGAAATCGGCCTGGATGTGGCCGAGCAGGAAGTGCAGGCCGCGATCAACGCCGGCAGCAATTTGCTGCCGACCGATCTGCCGATGCCGCCGATCTACAGCAAGGTTAACCCGGCCGATACGCCAATCCTGACGCTGGCGGTGACGTCCGATACGCTGCCGCTGCCCAAGGTGGAAGACCTGGTGGATACGCGGCTGGCGCAAAAGATTTCGCAATTGCCAGGCGTGGGTCTGGTCAGTCTGTCGGGCGGGCAGCGTCCGGCGGTGCGGGTGCAGGTTAATCCGCAGCAGGTGGCGTCGTATGGCCTCAGCATCGAGGATGTGCGCACCGCCATCGGTGCAGCCAACGTCAACCAGGCCAAGGGTAGTTTTGATGGCCCGTTGCGCGCGTCGACCATCGACGCCAATGATCAACTGAAGACGGCTGCGGAATATCAAAGCCTGATCGTCGCTTACAAGAATGGCGCGGCGATCCGCTTGTCCGATGTGGCGCAGATTGTTGATGGCGCGGAAAACAGCAAGCTGGCGGCATGGGCCGATAAAAAGCCGGCCATCATCGTCAATATCCAGCGCCAGCCTGGCGCCAACGTTATCTCTACGGTCGATGCCATCAAAGGCATTCTGCCGGGCTTGCAGCAAGGCTTGCCCGGCTCGGTTGACGTCAAGGTGTTAACCGACCGCACCGATACCATCCGCGCCTCGGTCAGCGATGTGCGGCTGGAGCTGATGCTGTCGGTGGGCCTGGTGGTGCTGGTTATCTTTCTGTTTTTGCGCAATGTGCCCGCCACCATCATCCCCAGCGTGGCCGTGCCGCTGTCGCTGATCGGCACGTTTGGCGTGATGTATATGGCCGGTTTCTCGATCAATAACCTGACCTTGATGGCGCTGACCATTGCGACCGGTTTTGTGGTCGATGACGCCATCGTCATGATCGAAAACATCAGCCGCTATATCGAAGAAGGCGAAACGCCGATGAAAGCCGCGCTCAAGGGCGCGGAACAGATCGGCTTTACCATTATTTCGCTAACCTTTTCGCTGATTGCGGTGCTGATTCCGCTGCTGTTTATGGGCGATGTGGTCGGACGCTTGTTCCGCGAATTTGCCATCACGCTGGCGGTGTCGATCCTGATTTCGGCGGTGGTGTCGCTCACGCTGACGCCGATGATGTGCGCGCGTTTGCTCAAGCATGTGCCGGAAGAAAAACAGACCTGGTTCTACCATGCCAGCCAGCGTTTTTTTGATCGGGTGATTGCGCGCTACGGCAAGATTCTGAACTGGGTGCTGGATCGCCAACCGCTCACGCTGATGGTGGCCCTGGCGACCGTGGCGCTGACCGCCTTGTTATATATCTTTGTGCCGAAGGGCTTCTTTCCGGTGCAGGACACAGGCGTGATCCAGGCCATCAGCGATGCCTCGCAATCGGTATCGTTTGGCGCGATGGCGGACCGGCAGCAACAACTGGCGGCGGTGATTCTGCAAGATCCCGATGTCGACAGCGTGTCGTCATATATCGGCGTGGATGGCACCAATGCCACGCTCAATAGCGGCCGCATGTTGATCAACCTCAAGCCGCACGATTCGGGCCGCGCCAGCGCCAGCGATATCATTCGCCGCCTGCAGCCCAAAGTGGAGCATGTGGCGGGCATTACGCTGTACATGCAGCCGGTGCAGGATCTGACCATCGAAGATCGCGTGTCGCGCACGCAGTATCAGTTCACGCTGCAATCGCCCGATCTGGAGCAGTTGGGCGAATGGACGCCCAAGCTCGTGGCCAAGCTGCAGACCATCCCGCAACTGGCCGATGTCGCCAGCGATTTGCAGGCTAAGGGTTTGCAGGCGTGGGTGGATATTGATCGCGATGCGGCCGGGCGGCTGGGCATTACGCCCGCGGCCATCGATCAGGTGCTGTACAGCGCCTATGGCCAGCGCATGATCTCGACCATCTTTACCCAATCCAACCAGTACCGCGTAATTCTGGAAGCCACGCCCAGCGATAAGGGTCTGGCGCAACTGGCTGATCTGCATGTGGCCGGTACCGGCGGCGTGCAGGTGCCGTTGTCGGCGGTGGCGCATGTGGAAGAACGCGATTCGCCATTGTCGATCAACCACTTGGCGCAGTTTCCGGCATCGACCATCTCGTTTAACCTGGCCTCGGGCGCGTCGTTGGGCGAGTCGGTCAAGCTGATCGAGCAAGCCGAAAAAGACATCGGCATGCCATCCGCCATCGTCACCAGCTTCCAGGGTGCGGCGCTGGCCTTCCGTGCGGCGTTGCAGAACGAGTTGTGGCTGATTCTGGCGGCGATTATCACCATGTATATCGTGCTGGGCGTGCTGTACGAATCGTATATCCACCCGATTACGATTCTGTCGACGCTGCCCTCCGCCGGCATCGGCGCGTTGCTGGCCTTGCTGGTGGGGCGCACCGACCTTAGCGTGATCGCCATCATCGGCATTATCTTGTTGATTGGTATCGTTAAAAAGAACGCCATCATGATGATCGACTTTGCGCTGGAGGCGGAACGCGACCACGGTCTGTCGCCGCGCGAGGCGATTTATCAGGCGTGTCTGCTGCGCTTCCGTCCGATTCTGATGACCACGATGGCAGCCTTGCTGGGCGCGCTGCCGCTGATGCTGGGCACCGGCGTCGGCTCCGAATTGCGTCATCCGCTGGGCGTGACCATGGTGGGCGGCTTGCTGGTGAGCCAGGTGCTGACGCTGTTTACCACGCCGGTGATCTATCTGTACTTTGACCGGTTGGGCACGCGTCTGCGCACCTGGCGCGGTCGCCATGACAGCGCCCGTGTGACGGATGTGCGCTGATGAGCTTCTCTTCCCTCTTTATCAAGCGCCCGGTGGCCACCACGTTGCTGACCATCGGGGTGGCGCTGGCCGGCGCGGTGGCCTTCAATCTGCTGCCGGTGTCGCCGTTGCCGCAGGTGGATTTTCCGACCATTTCGGTGTCGGCCAGCTTGCCCGGCGCGTCGCCCGATACCATGGCGGCGACGGTGGCCACGCCGCTGGAGCGCGCCTTGGGCCGCATCGCCGGCGTAACCGAAATGACGTCGTCCAGCTCGTTAAGCTCGACGCGCATTACGCTGCAGTTTGACCTCAACCGCGATATCAACGGCGCTGCGCGCGATGTGCAGGCGGCCATCAACGCCAGCCGCGCGCTGTTGCCGTCCGGCATGCCCAGCAACCCGACCTACCGCAAGGTGAACCCGGCTGATGCGCCGGTGATGATTCTGGCGCTGACCTCCAACACCATGAGCCAGGGCCAGATGTACGACGCGGCCTCGACCATCCTGGCGCAAAAGTTGTCGCAGGTGGATGGCGTGGGCCAGGTCAGCGTGGGCGGTAGTTCGCTGCCTGCGGTGCGGGTGGAGCTGAACCCGTCGCAGCTCAACAAATACGGCATTCCGCTGGAAAGCGTGCGCACCACGCTGGCCAATGCCAACGCCAACCGGCCCAAAGGCATGCTGGAATCGGGCGACCAGCATTGGCAGATTTACGCCAGCGACCAGGCCAAAACCGCGGCCGAATACATGCCGCTGATCATCAGCTACAAAAACGGCAACGCCGTGCGCGTATCCGATGTGGGCGACGTGGTCGATTCGGTGCAGGACATCCGCAATGCCGGGATGGCCAATGGCAAGCCGTCGGTGCTGGTGATTATCAGCCGCCAGCCGGGCGCCAATATCATCGAAACGGTTAACGCGGTAAACCGCGAGCTGCCCGCGCTGAAAGCGCAAATTCCCGCCGCTATCAATATGGAAACGGCGATGGACCGCACGCCCACCATCCGCGCCTCGCTCAACGAAGTGGAGCGCACGCTGATCATCTCGGTGCTGCTGGTGATTGGCGTGGTGTTTGTGTTTTTGCGCAATGGCCGCGCCACGCTGATCCCGTGCGTGGCGGTACCGGTGTCGCTGATCGGCACGTTTGTGGCGATGTATCTGTGCGGCTTTAGCCTTAACAACTTGTCGTTGATGGCGCTGACCGTGGCGACCGGTTTTGTGGTCGATGATGCGATCGTGGTGCTGGAAAACATCTCGCGCCACATCGAAGAAGGCATGAAGCCGTTTGCGGCGGCGTTGGCCGGGGCGCGCGAGGTCGGCTTTACCGTGATCTCGATGAGCATTTCGCTGGTGGCGGTGTTTATCCCGATCCTGATGATGGGCGGCATTGTGGGCCGCTTGTTCCGCGAATTTGCGGTGACCTTGTCGGTGGCCATTCTGGTGTCGCTGGTGGTGTCACTGGCCACCACGCCGATGATGTGCGCGCGCTTGCTGCGGCCGGAGCCCGAAGAGCACGGCCGGCTGTATCGCGCCAGTGAGCGCGTGTTTGAAGGCATGCTGAACGGCTACCGACGCTCGCTGACGTGGGCGCTGAACCAGGCGCCGCTGATCATGCTGATCCTGCTGGCTACGGTGTTGCTCAACGTCTATCTATATATCGCGATTCCCAAAGGGTTTTTTCCGCAGCAGGATACCGGCCGCATGATGGGCATGATTCAGGCGGACCAGGCCATCAGCTTTCAGGCTATGCGCATCAAGATGACGCAGTTTATGAACATCGTGAAAAGTGATCCGGCCGTGGAATCGGTGGTGGGCTTTACCGGCGGCGGCCAGCGTAACGGCGGCAATATGTTTGTGGCGCTCAAGCCCTTGAGCGAACGCAACGTAACGGCCGATCAGGTGATTGCGCGGCTGCGCGAGCCCTTGGGGCAGGTGCCCGGCGCGCGCGCGTTTTTGCAATCGGTGCAGGATATCCGCGTCGGTGGTCGCAGCGCCAACGCGCAGTATCAATACACGATCCAGGCCGATGATCTGCAAGCGCTGCGCACGTGGGAGCCCAAGGTGCGCGCGGCGTTATCGAATATCGACATCCTGAAAGACGTGAACACCGACCAGCAAGATAAGGGTCTGCAGACGTCGCTCAATATCGATAGAGATGCGGTGGCGCGGCTGGGGCTGACCGTAAGCCAGGTCGATAGCGCGCTTAACGACGCATTTGGCCAGCGCCAGGTGTCCACTATCTACAACCCACTCAACCAGTACCACGTGGTGATGGAGGTGGCGCCGCAGTACTGGCAAAGCCCCGAGGCGCTGAAAGACGTGTTTCTGATTACCGCCGCAGGTGCGCAAGTGCCGTTGTCGGCGGTGGCCAGCTATGGCCCGACCTTTACGCCACTGGCGGTGAACCATCAGGGCCAGTTTGTCAGCAGCACCATCTCGTTTAACCTGGACCCGGGCACGTCGTTGTCGCAAGCGCAAAAAGCGATTGAAGACGCGATGAACCGGCTGGGCGTGCCCACCAGCGTGCATGGTTCGTTCTCGGGCGCAGCGCAGGCGTTTCAGCAAAGCCAGGGCAGCCAGCCGATTTTGATTCTGGCGGCCATCATTGCGGTGTATATCGTGCTGGGCATCCTGTACGAGAGCTACGTGCATCCAATCACCATTCTGTCGACGTTGCCGTCGGCCGGTGTGGGCGCGTTGCTGGCGCTGATGTTGTTCAAGACCGAGTTCACCATCGTGGCGCTGATCGGCGTATTGCTGCTGATTGGTATCGTCAAGAAAAACGCCATCATGATGATCGACTTTGCGCTGGATGCAGAACGACGGCTGGGCATGAACTCGCGCGACGCCATCTTCCATGCCTGCGTGTTGCGCTTTCGCCCGATCATGATGACCACGGCCGCCGCTATTCTGGGCGCAATTCCGCTGGCGTTGGGCCACGGCGACGGCGCTGAATTGCGCCAGCCGCTGGGCATCTCGATTGTCGGCGGCCTGGTGGTTAGCCAGATTCTGACGCTGTACACCACGCCGGTGATGTATCTGTATCTCGACCGGTTCCGGCTGTGGGCGCTGCGTCGTCGCGGCATGGCCGAAACCCAATCCACCTTCGACCCGCGCCCTGACGCCGGGCCACGCTAAACGCTATGGCAAATATTGATATGGTCTCTTCGCAAAATACTGAATCGCCCCTTTCCAGCCGTCCGGCGTCGCGCTTGTGCCTGATGGCGCTGGCGATGGCCACGGTGCTGGTGGGTGGCCTGAGCGGCTGCGCCGTCGGCCCCGATTACAAAGGCGCGCCGGATGCCAGCATGCCGGTGGCGTACAAGGAACTTGCGGGCTGGAAACAGGCGCAACCGGCTGATCTGAAACCGCGCGGCGACTGGTGGAGCGTGTATGAGGACGCCACGCTTAACCAGCTGATGCCGCAAGTGCAGGTCAACAACCAGACCGTCAAACAGTTTGAAGCAGCGTATCGCTCGGCCGTGGCGGCGGGCGACGCGGCGCGCGCTTCGTTCTGGCCCACCTTGTCGCTGGGTTTGTCGGCCAATCGCAGCGCCAGCAACACCAGCAATCTAAGCGGCGTGGACAACACCACCACCACCAGCCGCAGCAGCGTTAAAAACAACTACAGCCAGTCGCTGGACGCCAGTTGGGAGCCCGATATCTGGGGCAAGGTGCGCCGCTCAGTCGAAGCACAAGACGCGGCCACGCAAGCCAGCGAGGCCGATCTGGCAGGCGCGTTGCTGAGCGCGCAAGCCACGCTGGCACAGGATTATTTTTCACTGCGCGTGCTGGATAGCCAGAAAACGCTGTACCAGCAAACTGTCGACGCTTATCAAAAATCGCTGACGCTGACGCAGAACCAGTACCAGGCCGGCATCGTCACGCGCTCGGATGTGGCGCAGGCGCAAACGCAATTGCTGAACGCGCAAGCGCAGCTGACCGATCTGGAAGTGAGCCGCGCGCAGATGGAACATGCGATCGCCACGTTGCTGGGTAAAGCGCCCGCGGATTTCAGCCTGCCGGTAGCGCCTTTGACGGCGAAATTGCCGGGCGTGCCGGTGGGGCTGCCGTCGGCCTTGCTGGAACGCCGGCCCGATGTGGCCTCGGCCGAGCGCGCGGTGGCCAAGGCCAATGCCAATATCGGCGTGGCCACGGCAGCGATGTTCCCGGCCTTGTCGCTGTCCGCGTCGGGTGGGTATCAGAACAACAGCTTTGCGCAATGGTTTAACGCGCCCAGCCAGATCTGGTCTTTGGGCGCGTCGCTGGCGCAACCGTTGTTTGAAGGCGGTTTGCTGAAAGCGGGGCAGACCGAAGCCAAGGCTAATTACGATCAGGTGGTGGCAACGTATCGGCAGACTGTATTGGGCGGGTTGCAAGAAGTGGAAGACAACCTGGTGGCGCTGCGGGTGCTGGACGACGAAGCGGTGACGCGCGACCAGGCCGTGGCGGCCGCGCGCGATGCGCAGCAACTGGCGCAGAACCAGTACAAGGCGGGCACCACCACTTATCTGACCGTGGCCAGCGCGCAGGCGACGGCGTTGTCGTCGGAAGTAACGGCGCTGCAGTTGCAGGGGCGGCAGTTTAGCGCGCATGTGTTGCTGGTGAAGGCGCTGGGCGGTGGCTGGAACGGGTTGTCGGGCGAGGCCGTGGCGGCGCATTAAGGCAAATGGCGAAAGCCAGCGACATTAGCCGGTACAAAAGCACCCTGCGCGGGTGCTTTTGTTTTTGCTGTTACAGGATTTGCTCGAAGGCGAAGCTGGCGTCTTTGCGCGTAAAGCCATAGCGCTCGTAAAACAGATGCGCTTCGGTGCGGTGCGTGCTGGAGCGCACCCGCAGACGCGCGTAATGGTTTTGCTGGGTCCACTGCACGGCGGCGTCGAGCAGTTGGCGGCCTATGCCTTGTTTCTGCCAGCCGGACAGGACGGCCAGTTCCATGACTTCGGCGTAGCCATCGGTGGAGAGATTGCGCACGCCCGCGACGTGGCAGACGCCGGTAATTTCGCCTTGCGGTGAGACGGCCACGTAGACGATGGCGTTGGGGGCGGTCAGCAGCGCGGGCAGGCGGCGGGCGAGATCGGTGGCGGCGACGTTGTAGCGGTCGGTGCCCAGTTCGGCAAGGGCGAGCGCGATGCCGGGGGCGTCGGCGAGGGTGGCGGGGCGGAGGATGGTGGGCATCTGGAGGGTTGGTTAGTTGGTCGGATCGTGGTTCTGGAGTTTAGCGGGCTACGGCTTGGGAGCAAGGGCGTGGGGCGAGGTAACGCCGTAAGCAGCGGCAGATGCCAAACGCGGCATCATGAGCGGTGTACCCGCGGATGCAAAATGGCGCGCTGACGGGCGCGCCATTTGTTTTTGATGTGCGAGTACCTCAAGCCAGCTGGCCCGCTCGACTACGGCAGCGCCGCGCCAGCAACCCTAACGCGCCTACGCCCAACAAGGCCCACGTTTCTGGCTCTGGCACCGGCGTCAGCGCGCCGGTGACCTGCACCGCGCCCCAGCCATTTCCAGTCGGCTCAACCACCACAAACCACGATCCCGGCGTCAGCAGCACGGTGTCGGTGCCATGATTGGCGCTGGTATCCAGGTCTTTGATGTCCTCGTTAGGGTAGGGCGAATAGATATCCGGTGGGCCCAGGTTAATGCTGGTGTACACGCCCAGGTGAACCAGCGGCGGGCTGGTGGTGTAGCCGTCAGCCGTAAAATTGATGGTCAGCAGCGATTCTGGCGCGTTGCCTGGTACCTCAAAGTGCAGATACCAATAGCTGTAGTAGCCATAAGTCGGGTCGCTTAAAAAATCGAGCTTGCCGCTGTCGAACCCCATTTCGCCCCATTCATATTGATATCCATCCGCTTGGGCCAACGGTGATAGCGCCAGCATCCCGGCCAGCAGGGGCGCAAACATCCTGGTTTTCATAAGGTCATTCCGCAAAAAAACAATCAAGCCGGCAAAGCCGGGGCCAGAGCGGGCATTTCCTGTAACTGGTTATTTGCGATCAATGTAGTTTGCTGACTTTTAGCTAACACAAGAATCCGATAAACGTAATTATGGAAGGGCCGACCTCGGCGTGGCCGCCCTCATTGAATCAGGTCAAGCCACACGCCCCGCCTGGCCGTTATGACCAAGCGAGTTACTTTCGCCGCTTCGCGGACGCGACGCGCAGTCGGAGCCCGATAAACCAGGTCTCCTACCTTTGCGCGCTCAGGACATTGTGGTGGCATCGCTGCGGGCGCTGGCTTGGTGGCCTTTGGCAATATCGGGCGGGTGTAGAGGCGATGCGGTGTCTCTGGATCGGGGGATTTGAGCTTTGTGCCGTGCGTGGGGTGGGTGATCGGTAAGCCGGTTGCTTGAGGGCGATGCCTGCAGTGGGTTTTACGGCGTGGTGCTGCGCACTTCATATTCGAAGTGGGGTCTCCATTGGTTTTCCAGCCATTTTGCGTAGATCAAAGGTGTGCCGAGGGCGAGCAGACCCAGGATGGCGGCGGCGATCGTGGTGGGGGCATTGTCGGCTTGCGGATCGAGGATGATCGGAATGGCGGCGAGCGCCATGGCGATGCCCCAGCCCACCATAATGATGCCCGCTGCGGGGTAGTAGAAGGGTTGGTCGGGCGTGCCAAAGCGGGCCCATTCGGAGTTGGCGAGGCCGGTCATCTGTAGGTCGATGCGGTCTGCGTTGCCCAGCGCGAGGGCCTGGCTGCCCTGGTTGCAGGCCACCAGTTCGGTGCCAAGCGCCAGCATCAACCAATAGGCGACCGGGCCGAAGCGGCCCAGCGATTTTTCCAGGTCGAAGACGCCGAAGGCGGGCGGATTCTGGCGCAGTGGCAGCGCCATATCGCCCGCCAGCGTTTTGATGCTGTACTGCGTGCTTTTGTCCAGGCTGCCTATCCAGAGTTGTTTGAGCTGATCGCGCGGTTGTTGGCCACGTGTAATCCAGGTGTGCATATCGGCGGCCAGCGTGCTGGTGCGCGTCTGCATCGGGCGGAACAGCTGGTTGCAGGTGGATTGGCCGTAATGCGCGGCGTGCCAGCCGGTGCACAACACCAACGCGGCCGCGCCTTCGGGCGTGTCATCGTCCACGGTGGCGTGATATTGCAACGCCAGCACCAGATGGATGACCTGATCGTCAGACCGGAACGTTTGCTGCGCTTCCAGCACCTTGTTGTTATCCAGCACGCTGATTTTTTGCGGGGCGGGTAATCCGGCCTGGCTGATCTGCTCGCGCACCTGTTCGCAATGCAGGTCGGTCAGCGTGATTGGGCTTTGCAGCCACACCTGCAAGCGCGCGTGCGATCGTGCCTGGGCCGCCGCAAGGGCCGGCCCGACTGCGGTCAGCAGCTCTTGGCAGATGCGCTGAAAGCGGAATTGTCCGGCTGCCAGAATCTCATCCGCGAACAGCACCTTGCCGACGCTCGCGGCGTCGGGTGGGCCAGGTTCAAGCCCGGCCATGCGCGCGGCGATGTCCGCCTCGGGCAGCAAAACGTGGCTGGCCAAAAGCGCCAGCGGGTTATGCGTCCAGCGTTGCCAGGTATACAGCTCCAGTACGCGCCAGTGGTTCCAGATGACATGTTTGTACTCGCCGTATTCGATAACCATGACTATCGCACCGCCAAACAGCAGCAGGGACTGCGCCGTGGCGTAGGTCGCCGGGAGCCAGAATTGCGCGGCGACATACGTGTAGTTAGGGCAATGCAGCACCCCCGTGACGGCGCCGATCAGTATCGGCAGCAATAGGGCGAGCGCGATCAGGATGAAGGCGTACGGGCGGGTTGTACTTTGCAGTTGCAGTTGCAATTGCGGTATCGGCCAGGCCATCAGAAATCCACCGCGGTCTGGGTAGCGCGCACCACGGCGCCACATTCGGTTTTGCAGTAATGAACCACCACGCCACGCCCGCCCTCCTGATAGCCCACGTCGCATTCGATGATCTTGTTGGGGCCGTGCTTGGGGCACGACACCAGATCGTGCAGCAAAGCCACCGGCATACCGTCGATCTCCATGCTGGACGAGGCGGTCATTACCTTGCCGCCGTGAGAAGTGGGGTCGTTCAGGACGATTACGGGTCGGTGCATGATGGGGCTCCTGGATAGGCGCTGAACGCGACTATTCTGGCGTTCGCGTGTTGTTTCGGGGGCTTGGCTGCGATGGGTAAGCAGCGTGCTGCGCGGCTAGTGGCCGTAGCGCCGGCGGTTTTGCGCGCGCTCGTCCACGATGTCTTGCACGGTTTCAGGTTCGATCTCGGCGGGCATGGGCGGTACGTCATACTGGCCGGTCTTCATATAGGGATCGCTCCAGGTCCAGTCGGCTTGCTGACGCAATTGCTGCATGAATTCAAGATCGCTGCCGGCATCGCAATGACCGATGGGCAGGTCATACGCCACCACGCGTTTCATGAATTCAGCGTGGCCAGGCAGGGAACTATGGTCAGTGGGCTCGGCGTGATAACGCTTGATGCGCGCCAGCATTTCTTCGCGGGTTTCCAGACGCTTGGGCGGGCGATGATGGTTGGGGCCTGCGTCCAGGCGGGCGCGCAGGCTAGAATCTTCGACGTAAAATTCGGGCTCGTAGATGCTGGCGAAGTATTTGAACTCGGGGTCATTGGGCACCAGTTTTCCTGTCTTGTCCGGGATGCTCTGTCCCCAGCCAACCCCTTTCTCACCCTCCGTTTCGGTTTCCGTGTTTTTCGGCATGTCAAACGATGAAAGTTCATCAGGCCGAATCGGAGCTGGCACTTCTTCCGCATTGATATTCACGGTTTGTCCCCGCGGCGGCACGGTCCACAGGTTGGCCACGCCGAGCACTTTTTCATTGCCGTCCCAGAATGGATTGCCCTGCGGGTTTTCTGTTGTGGGCACCATGTCCGGCAACGTGCCGTACGGCGTGGTCGGGTTCGGCGCAACGCCGCAGGGCGTGTTGCGCGCCAGCATGCGCTGAAACAGCAACCCCTTGCATTGTTCGAGGATGGGTCTGGCCTGGTCGTTGTTGGGCAGACCTTGCCAACCGATGCTTTGCAGCGCGGACATGCCCATTACCCGATCATGCGGACTGAAATACACATAAGTGCGGCCGTGATTGTCGCGTTCCGGAATGGTTTTGCCGCCTTCGCCCGGGTGTGTTGACGTCGCTTCAGGCTTCCAGCCGCAGATCAGGCCGTTCTCGTCTTTGCTGGCGCCGGTAAACAGCGGCTTATCCGGGTGGTCTTGCAGCCGCGTCGCGTGCTGGCCAATTTTCTTAACGATATTGATAAAGGTTTTTTGCCGCGCCTGTACCGTGGCGCGCGCATTGCCAGAGGTCATGGTATCGGTCACTTTGTCGTCGAGCGCATAGGGCGAATTCATCAGGATCAGCGCGTCCGGCGGGCTGATGGCCGCCGCAGCCAGCGCCACCATCGTGCCTTGGCTGTGGCTGATGACGGTCACCGTATCGCAGCGATGCGAAGTACGGATGCGGTCGATCAGGTCCGCAAGCCGCTTGGCCGCATAGGCGTAATAAGTGCGCGGCGGCGACGCCTGTAACTGACGTTCAATTGCAGTATTGATGGCCTGAGTGCTGATGGGAAACGGCCCCAGCCAGGCCCATTTGCTGAAGCCGCGCGTGCTCCACATCATGGGCAAGGCATTGCAGCCGTTCTGGAACGGCCCGCCACCCCAGTAAAACGGCCCGGCACCCTTCATCTGGCCGGAGACGATGTGCTGCTGTTGCAAACGACTGTAGGCATGGAAATCGTCACCCGCCAGATTGCGCAGCGGGATGCGATATGCCAGCTCTTGTCCATCCGGGGCACGATAGCCCCAGTAGAAGCGGATGACTGGGGAGTTGGGGATTGAGCCCTCCCGTGCAGTTCCTCCGGACGAGGCGTCCTCTTTTTCGTTCTCCCCTGAATCGAGGGATCTCAATTCATCCCTTGTGCCTTTTCGGCCGAGTCGAATATTTAGCCCGCTGCATAGCGCCTCTTCCGCTGACTTGTACCATTCGCCCTGCGAGTTAACGCCGTGCACAAAAATGATGAGGCCGGGTAGATGCGACCTTACCTGGCATTCCGCGCGCACCGGGTATCCGGCCGGTGACTGGATAGAGCTCCACGAGCTCCTACCGTTGTGGTCAATCGATGGGTTGACAATGCGGGTCGGCTCTACGTGTTGATGCTTGAACTTTGGTTTATTCATGATGTGTCTCCGTTTCCCTTAGATTGGGGACGCGGACTTGGAGTAGGTCACACCGCGCGGCGTGATGGTGGGGTCGCAGACGAGATGGTCCATGCCGGATGGGGTCCGCGCCTCAGCGGGAATTCTCGGAGCAGGGACCGTGGCGACGACCTGGCGCTCGAAGGCCCAAAGGCGACGTTTGGCCTTGTCGTACTCTTCTTGTGATACTTGTTGCTGGAGTTTGTTCGAGTAACTCCGTTCGTCATCGATGGCTTCTTGCGGGATGTCTGGCGGGCGCGCGGCGGCTAATGCGGCATCTATACGGGCTCTGAAATCCTCTTCGCCCAAGCCGGGACCGCGAGCACTACTCAACTGGCTACCCATCGGATATTGGCGTGGCGTGGCGTTGCCCTGCTGGATATACAACGCGTCGTCGGTAACTACCACCGAGTATTCTTTGGTACGCGCGATGTCAGTAGCGTATTGCATGTACTGAATTGCTCCCCAAGTGATGCCCCCATCCGTGGAGTAGTCGATGTATACGCTGCATCCTTTTTCGCCGTAGGTGCAGGCCCCCCAGGGTGTACTCGGAAAAGCCAGGTTCCTGCCGCCCGGCGCGGCGATGATCAGCTTGCCTTTATAGGCCGCAAAACTGGCAACCAACTCCGTATTGATACCCATCTTGTCGTCGTGGTAACGCACGACCTGTATGCCATCCACGCTGACGTGGTTTTTGAACTCGCAGTCCGGGTAGTTCTCCATCGTCACGTAGCGATGGTCATCGATGCGATAGATCACTTGTGGATCAACGTCGTATTTCGGGTAGCCCTTCCATTCGCTGTTTGATCGGGTAGAACCCACGGCGCCCGCCGCGCCAGGTAGTGCGATGATGGCGCAGCCGTTCAGCAACGCGATTCCGGTCAAAACCAGCACAAAGGCAGCGGATTTCAGGGGTGGTTGTTTCATTGCAAAGTCTCTTTTTCTGATTGGGACGTTGTGTGCGGCGGGCGTGCAAATTTGCATCTCATGACTGGCTTTACCGGGAGTACGCCGGCTTGGAGTAGGTCACACCGCGCGGCGTGATGGTGGGGTCGCAGACGAGACGGTCCATGCCCGACGGGGTATGTGCCTCTGGAGGGATCCTGGACGCAGGGACAGTGGCCATGACCTGGCGCTTGAAAATGGAGAGACGGCGCATGGCTGCATCGCGCTCTTCCAAAGGCAACTGATCGTAATAGCGCCCCTCATCATCAATGGCTTCCTGAGGTATATCTTGCTGCCGGGCTGCGGTCATCGCCGCACGTAGGCGAGATCCAAAATCCTGGTTTCCCAATCCTGGACCCCAAGCGCTATTCCACTGAGAGCCCATTGGATATTTGATGGGATCTGCGTCGCGGTGGCGTATATACAGTGCGTCGTCGGTAACCACGACGGCGTAATCGCGTGTCTCGGCGGGACTTTTGGCGTAGTGCATGTACTGGAGCCCATTCCACGTCCTGCCGCTGTCTGCTGAATAAGCGATGTAAACGCTGCAACCCTTGTCGCCGTACGTGCAAACGCCCCAGGGTGAGCCAGGGAAGGCCAGGTTTTTGCCAGCCGGTGCATCAATGATCAATTTGCCTTGATAGGCGGTTCTATTGGTTCCCAACCGGGTGGTGATGCCCAGCCTGTCGTGGTGGTAATAGACTTCCTGATTGCCCGACACGTAGTTCGCGAACTTGCAATCCAGGTAGTTCTCCATGGTCACGTAGCGATGGTCATCGATGCGATAGATCACTTGTGGATCAACGTCGTACTTCGGATAGCCCTTCCATTCGCTGTTTGATCGGGTGGAACCCACGGCGCCCGCCGCGCCAGGTAGTGCGATGATGGCGCAGCCATTCAGTAATACGGCCCCGGCAACAGCCAACAAAAAGCCAGCGGCTTTATACCCAGCGCGTTTCATGGCCGTTCCTTCGGCACGCTAGCGCCCGATGTCGTGTTCATGCCTGCAGCCAGCCCGGTTTGAGCAGTCTTCTCCGCCGCGCCCAGCATCAACTTCATGCCGTCGAGCGCCTGGCTGCGTAGCAGCGCGGTCTGGCCCTTGCTGTCGGTCAGGCCTTCGATGATTTCGCCGCTGGCCAGCGTGATCTTGTAGCGCTGGTTGGGCAGCGGTTCGCCGCTGATGCCGTGCGAGATGATGAATTTTTCGTCGAAGCTGTCTTCGGCAAAGGCGGGCATGGCAACGCGCTGGTTGGCCGCGTCTTGTTTGCTGACGCCGCTGGTGCGTATCAGCAATTTGCCCGGCCCACCGATTTCGACATTGCCGCCATCCAGCTTGATATAACTGCCGCCGTTGCCGACCAGCATCAGTTCGTCTTTCGCGCCCAGCACGATGCGCTGGCCCGAGGTTTGCAGGATGTCTTTGGTGGCGATCAGTTCGAGGTTGTCGCTTTGCGCCTGGATTTCGACCTTGCCCTGCGCGGCAAACAGTTTGAGGCCGGCTTTGTGCGCGAACAGGCTGATGGCTTCGCCTGCGGCGATGGTCAGGCGCTTGATGACGCCTAGGTCGGCGTTGCGGCCCGCCGTCAGCATCAGGTTCTGGTGGGCGGCCAGCTGGAGATGTTCGCCGCTGGTTAATGCGATGCCTGCGGGCGCGCTGGCGAGCAGCACTGCGGCTTGCAGTTTGTCCAGTTTGTGCTGCAACAACTGCTGCTGCGCTTCCACGTCGGCCGCCAGCGCTTTGGCTTGGCCAGCCAGTAGCGACAGCGATTTCATGTGCGCCAGCGCTTGCTCCAGTTGTGCACGGGGCTCCGATAGATCCAGTTGCGGCGTGTTGCCATCCCGGTCGGTCGTGCGCACTCAGGTAAAGGCCTTTACCCGCGCGCACGCTGCCCCAGTCGTTGGTTTTTAATTCAAAGCCATGGCCGCGTTCGGTGTCGTTGCCTTGGTACTGACTGGCCACCAGATGGCCCAGATCCAGCCAGGACTGGCCATACGGGCTATAGGCGCGCAGGTGTTCTTTGCCGCGGCGGTCTTCCAGCCGGATTTCGTTGCCCGCGGCGCTGCGGATGATGTTTTTGCTGTACGTCGCCGCGTGCAGATGGGCCGGGTTGGTCTGGTCGTGCATCGTGTGCGCCACAAACGGCCGGTCCGGGTCACCTCCCACAAAACTGATTTGCACTTCCTGACCATCAATCGGCGGAAACGTGATGCCGTAATCGTTGCCCGAATAGATGGAGGCCAGCCGCACCGGGCGGCTGCTGCCACCAGGTGGCCACTGGCCTTTGTCCTGATCGAAATCATAGGTAATGCGCACCCGGCCTTCGGCGTCGAGAAACGCGTACTGATATTTGCTGGGCGAAGTGATGCGCGCCGGGATGGTGCCGCTGATGCGCGGGCGGGGCGTATCCAGCGGCATGCGGTACTGCGTGGTGGAGGGGATGGCGCTAAAGCGGTTGGAGTACGCCTGGTTGCGCGCGCCGCGATGCTCGATGCTGACCACCACCCAGCCGAATTCCGCTTCGCTGAAGTGCGTATCGGTCTGGAACAGCCTTCCCGGTTCCATGGCCAACACGTTGCCCGCGCCATGCGCTTGCACTTGCGTGGCGTGGCTGACTTCGTAGTGCAGGCGGGCTAGCGCCGCGCCTTCCTCTGGCGTCTTGTAGTTGGGTCCATAAATATAGTGTTCGCCCAACTCGCCAGGCACTTGGCCTGTGGTGCGTTTGGCGCTGTCCAGTGGCGCGCCGCCGGTGGCGCGATAGTTGTAATCTCGCGTGCCGACCGCCGCCAGCGCAGGGCGCGTGTGGACTTCCAACTGGCGCACCGTTTCGCGTTGGTGGCTGAGCAAACCCGCATCCGAGCGCTGCAGGATGACGCCCAGCCGTGGCAGGTAATGCGAGTTGTCATCGCAAAAGCGGATGCAATCCTTGTCATCTTTCTGTTCGAAGACAAACCAGATGCCTTCAGCTTCCAGCCAGCGGTGGACAAAGTCGTACGGCGATTCTGCCCAGATCGTCAGGTGATCGCGCACTTCGGGTTGGCGGCGCAAATCAAAGCGGAAATCGGCGCCGGTACAGCCGGCCGCGCGCAGCACGGTTTCCACGGCTTGGCGGGCGGACTGGTTTTGCAGCAAGCGCGTGGTTTTGCTATCGCGCAGCCGTGCCAGCCGCGGCTCCAAGACAAAAAAATACTCGGTGAGATCGCGCGAACTGGCCAGTCGGCGTGCTTCGCGGATGACACCGTTCCAGCGCCGGTCTTTGATCGGCGCAACGGGAGCGGTCATCGCATCCGGTCTGGGCGTAACGATATCGTCTGGATGCAAGGGGATGCGGAAGGTGGCGGGCCGATCGAGCAAGGCCAGCAGCGGCAGATCGGGCTGCGAACTGGTGACGGTGACTTCGATCCGGTAGGGCTGGCCGATGGCTTCCTGAATCAGGAAAGAATGCACATCCAGTGGCGGCGAAATGGCGTCCGCAGTCATCACGTCCAGAAAATACCGCTGCATGCCGTTTTGCCCCTTGCCGATATTGTTGAGAACCAACGGCAAAGGGTATGGGGCAGGGTGCGGCGCAGTCTGTAATGCATTCCAATTGCGTGATGACACCGGCAATAATTGCCCCACGATTCAGAAAATTACGAGAAAACCAGGCCCCCGCAGACGCCAATTGCATGGCGGTAGGCGGTCGGGAGGGCGCGGTTTTGCACTCGGATGGCAATGTCCTGGTTGCCTGCGGACAGGGCGCTGATGTTGTGTTGGCGCTGTAAACATTCATTTCCCCACCGGCATCAGCTATACCACCCAAAACCCCTCAAAAATGGCCCGGCAAAAACCATGTGCAAATACCTGCTTTGTTTGTGGCTGGCGTGTGTGACGTTACCCTGTGCCACGGCGGCGCCCAGTGCACTGACCGCCCCGGCACCTGCCGCGGCCACCTTGCAATTTGCCAACCGCGACATCGTCACGTTTCGCGCCAGTCTGGGTGGAGTTACCCCGCAACTGCGGGTGTCGCGTACCGAAGCCAGTCTGGACGCCTTGTCCGAACGCGCACTCAGCGCGCCGCTAACGCGCTTGCAGCTCAGCATGAATGGCGCGCCGGTCACCGTCTTCCAGTTGGGCGATCGGCTGCTGTTCTGGCTGGTGCCCGACGACCGCGACCCGGCGTCCGCGCAAAGCTATCCGCAACTGGTTGAACGCACCGACGCCAATCTGCGCGCCGCGCTGGTCGCCAAGGCCGATGGCCTGCACTGGCCGAATCTGATCCACGGCGCAATCACCAGCGCGATTGCGACAGCTTTGCTGATCGTGGCCAGCTGGTTGCTGGGTCGCTTGCGGCGCAAATTGCTGGCCGTGCTGGCGCGCGTGCGCGACGCGCACACCGCCGTAGCAGGCTTTGACTGGATCGAGATGTTGCAGCAATGGGCGGTGCGTCTGATTCAGACTCTTGCGGTGCTGGCCTGGCTGGCGCTGGCGTGGGCGTGGTTGTTGTATGTGCTGGAGCAATTTACGTTTACCCAACCTTTGGGCGATCGCATGGGCGCGTTGCTGGCCGGCTTGGCCAGCCGCTTTGCTCAGGCGTTTATCGATGCCATTCCGGGCGTAATGACGGTGGTGGTGATCCTGCTGATTACGCGCGCGGTAAACGCACTGGTGATTCGCATTTTTGCCTCAATCCAGCAGGGGCAGATGGAAATACCTGGTCTGCACCCCGAAACGGCGGGCGCAACGCGGCGCATGGTCAGCGTATTGGTGTGGGCATTGGGGCTGACCTTTGCTTATCCGTATATTCCGGGCTCGCAAAGCGACGTATTCAAGGGTTTGTCCGTGTTATTCGGTTTTATGATCACGCTGGGTTCGGCGGGCGTGGTTAACCAGCTTATGAGCGGAATGGTGTTGGTGTATTCACGCGCATTGCGCCGCGGCGATCTGGTGGCCATCGGTGACACCACCGGTGTGGTCACCGAATTAAGCACCTTGTCGGTCAAGTTGCTGACGCGGCGCATGGAGGAAATCACCATCCCGAACGCGGTGGTGGTGGGCAACACCATCTACAACTACACCCGCCAGGCCGGGCCCGCGGGGTCGCTGGTGTCGACCACGGTGACAATCGGCTACGACACGCCGTGGCGTCAGGTCCACGCCATGTTGATCGGCGCGGCGCTACGTACGCCGGGGCTGGCGCAGACGCCCACGCCGTATGTGTTGCAGCGCGCCCTGTCCGATTTTTATGTGGAATATCAGTTGTTCGCGCATATGCCCAACCCGCTGGAACGCGCCTCGGTGCTGTCGGTGCTGCATGGCGAAATACAGGATGAATTCAATACGCACGGCGTGCAGATCATGTCGCCGCACTTTGAAGAGCAGCCCGAGCGCAATGTACTGGTGCCGCGGGCTGCCTGGTACACCGCCCCGGCCGTGCCGCCAGCGGGGCCGCAGCCCGCGTCGCCCAAAGCGCCTTGAACGCCAGCGGGTGTTGCAAAACTGACTAGCGGCCGTAGCCAGATAACGGCTGGGCGTGAATTTTCACGACAACCCGTCTAACGTTACAGCATTGGTCAGGCCCTGCTGAAACGCGTTTTAAACGCGCCGCCGACCCTGAATAAAAACACACTAGACACGTAGCCCGCCCCATCCACAAGACCGGTCGGCGCACGTCGGGAGAACGGGCATGGCACACGGCAACGCAGCGCACAAAACACGGCCACACTGGCTGCAGGCTGCGTTTTATCTGTGCCTTGCCATGACGGCGGCGACTGCGTTGGCTGATGAAATCGATGACGCCGGCCTGGCGTTATTGCGCCCGCCGCAGCAAACCGTGGGGGCCCGGCTGATGCAAAGCGCGCTGGCGCATAACTGGGGCGTGCCGCAGCCGGAACAGGATGCGCTGGTACCGCTTAACCGCGATTGGTCGATGCTGGCGCGCACCAGTCTGTCGGGCGCGCAGACTGATCTTCTGCCCGGTAGCAATCCGTATGGCGGCGGCGAGACCGTGCATAACGTCTGGCTGGCGCCCAATACCACCAGCAACGATGGTCTGCTGCTGGCAGGCGGCACCGCTTATCTCAGTACTGACCCCAGCACACGCCTGGCCGGCACCGACCGTTGGGGCGTCGGCCCCTCGGGCGTGGTGATGATGCAATCCAGCCAGTGGCAGTGGGGCGTGCAGGCCAGCCATATCTGGTCGTATGCCACGCCGGGCGTGGCCAGCAATCTGCGTAATGCGGGCAGCGTCTCGGCCATGCAGCCGTTTCTGGCGTTTATCCAGAAATCGGGGCTGACCTGGTCGGTGGGTTCCGAGAGTAGTTATGACTGGGCGCAGCATAACTGGGCGGTGCCGGTCAGCGCGGGTGTCAGCAAGGCATTCAACTTTGGCCAGCAAAAAGCCAGTCTGGGTCTGGAAGGCAAATACTGGATGGCGCGGCCCGAAACCGCGCCGGGCTGGGGCGTGCGATTGACGGCGTCGGTGCTGTTTCCGGACTAGCCCTCCAGCGCCGCCGCACTATCTATATATATATAGATTTCGACTGCATCCGACTGGCGCGCGCTCGCCCGGTTGTCTATATCTGATACCGCATCCCGTAAAACGCCAAAGTCTGACCGGAACCGGCGTGGCGCCGCCCGGATGGCATAGGCAATGCCGACTAATGCCGTAGCCTGCGCCGACCGTGTTAAGCAAGACTACGCCCCTGTTTGCCCACGCCTGCCGCAGCGTCGCGCCGAAAGCTCGCAGCAATGCGAATGTGAGCGCTACTTTGAAGATTTCAGGCAGGGCGGGTGTGCAGCCCGCACCGCCAGGCCGATCAGGCGGCCGGCGAGGGGGGTGATCACCGCGTCAGGCCGCCACCCACAGCCTGTGCGACCTTGTACGCCGCACACCGACAGAACCTTTTTTCTCACTGTGTAAAAATCCAACCATCCCGAAGGGAGTTCCAGCATGCGTTGTATGACCGCCTGCATGGCCGCACTGATTGCGACCGCGCCCATCGTTATCCCCATGGCGCAAAGCGCTGGCCTGGGCTTTATGAGCAATACCCCGTTAACGCGCTTGTCCGGCGCTGATCAAAAAAGCCTGAACGAAAGCGTGATGGCCACGCTCAACGAAGCCAAAGATGGCGAGCACCGCAGCTGGAGCAGCGCCGATGCCGATACCGACAGCAAACGCGGCACCACGGTGGACCTGGTGCCCACGCGCAGCTACCAGCATGGCGGTCGCGCTTGTCGGAATATCCAGCTCTCGTTTACCAGCAAGGTACAAAACGATCGTATGACACCCGCATATTGCAAGCTGGACGACGGCAGCTGGAAATTGCTGGCCCCCAGCCGGGCAAAAAGCAAGGCAAGCGCCGCCAAAGCGGATTGAAGTTGTCTGATACAAATCTTTTTGCCGTGAACAATCCGAAAGGTTGAGTGCGGCCAATATGTCTTTCTGACGACATCACTCCCCAAGCTGACAAAACCCAGGAGCCCTCCTGGGTTTTTTTTATGCCCTGACCAACTGGACGGATGTACGCCGGACACGTGGCGATACCCTGACCGGATGGTTTTTGCATTTTTTTCAGAATTTTTCCATTGTTTCAACCGCTTGTAATGCCGCGTGACGAGCGGAAAACCGACCGTTCGTCCCGCAATTGCCTGCTTTCATTCCTCCCAGGTACCACCCTGGGGAAGGGTGGTTCACTTACGAGCAAAAGCCCAACTTTTCTGTCAATTCTTATTTTTGATGTAATCTGTGAATTTGCACACGATATTTGTAAGATTAGGTCAACGTGAATTTTTACCAATAAATTCATGGGCTTGTGTTGCATATTTTCGAGGTCAGTAGGTCGTATTTTTACAAAAAAAGCAAGAATAGGTAATTGCAGTAAAGAAATTGCGTAAGCGCAGCGTCATCGCTTTGGTCTGCTTTGTAGCGCCGGTTGTCCATCAGGTATTCCTGAAATACTGATGCTTCAGGCTAAATACGGTCCATCGCGGCACCGGCTACCAAGCCCACAGCGAAAGACGCCGCCCCACGCAATGGAGCTACACAATGGATTTTCGATTTGAAGTTTTGCGCGGTACGAACGCCCTTCGCAGCGCAGCTGTGTTGACTCTGACCGCCGCACTGGCCGCCTGTGGTGGTGGTAGCAGCGAGATCGGCAGCAACCAGGACAGCAGCCAGAATCTGCAAACCAAACAAGAAACCGCCGTCGCCACGGTGACTCGTGCCGATGCGCAACGTCTGCTGGAACAAGCCACCTTCGGCCCTACCGAAGCTGACATTGCCAACGTGCAACGTCTGGGTATCAAGGGCTGGATTGCAGCACAGATCGCTACCCCGGCCACCGGTTACAAAGGTACCTACTACGTAAACCCGGGTTCTGGTGTCGCCTGCAACAAAGAAGTTAACGTCGTCAAATACGAGACCGACGCGCTCAAGCTGAAGAACTGCGCGCGTGACATTTTCACGCCGGCTGCTGTGCAACGTCAGTTCTTTACCAACGCCGTGAGCGGCAAAGACCAGCTGCGCCAACGCGTTGCGTTTGCTTTGTCGCAAATTCTGGTGACTTCGGGTTACGAGGCTTACGCTCAGGCTGATTATCAAAACATGTTGCTGAATCATGCGTTTGATACGTACAGCAACCTGATGCTGACCACCACCCTGCACCCGACCATGGGCGACTGGCTGGATATGGTTAACAACGACAAGCCCAACGCCGCCAAGGGCATTCAGGCCAACGAAAACTACGCTCGCGAATTTCTGCAGCTGTTTACCACCGGCACCAGCCAGCTCAACTATGACGGCAGCGTCAAACTGGATGCGCACGGCAAGCCGCTGCCGGTGTATACCCAGGCGCAAGTCACCGCCATGGCGCGTGCCTTTACCGGCTGGACCTACCCGGCTGCACCGGGCGGCAAAGTGACCTGGCAAGGCACCGTCGTCCACGCAGGCCAGATGGTGGCGATCGAAGCACACCACGATACCGACGCCAAAGTCGTTCTGGGCGGCTACAAGATCGCTGCAGGCGGCAGCGCGTTGTCGGACGTCAAAGCAGCCGTTAATGCAGCCACCAGCTACCCCAGCGTGGCGCCGTTCATTGGCAAGCAACTGATTCAGAAACTGGTCACCAGCAACCCGACCCCGGCTTATGTATCGCGTGTCAGCGCAGTCTGGAATAACGATGGTGCCGGCGTGCGCGGTAACCTGGCCGCAGTCGTGACCGCCATCCTGACCGATCCGGAAGCGCGTGGTGACGTCAAGACCGCCAGCAGCTACGGCCGCCTGCGTGAACCGACCCAGTACATGATCAGCCTGATGCGCACCCTGGGTGGCACCACCGATGGCATGGGCCCCAACTACTGGAGCGGCCAGCAAGGTGAAGCCGTGTTCATGTCGCCGTCGGTGTTCAACTTTTACTCGCCGGCTTATGTTGCTCCGGGCACCAGCGTCAACGGCCCTGAGTTTGGTGTGCTGAATACCGCCAGCCAGATCAATCGCTCCAACTATGCAGTGCAGATGTTCTTCCTGGGCGGTGTGGGTGCTGATGCATCGATCACCAACTCGATCGGCACGCACATTGACCTGACCAAATTCGGCGCGCTGACCGACCGCAGCGCCGCAGTGGACAAGTTCAATGATCTGCTGCTGCACGGTTCGCTCTCCGCCGCAGGCAAGGCCGCGATCATGCGCTACCTGAACATGTATAGCGATGCACAGATCAAAGCGCACCCGACCATGCTCGCTTCTTACTGCGTGTACCTGATCTCGACGTCCCCGCAATACGAAATCCAGAAGTAAATGTGGCGATGCCGATACCCCTCGGGGTGTCGGCCCCCGCCGAATCCAGATGTAAACCCTTGATTTTAAAGTGGCAACGCGACGCTGGCACCATTTAAAAACCAGCCCGCCACGCCCCCGGTTTTGCGCCTTACTCACCAAGCTTACAGCGTCCCCAGGTATCGACCTGGTTAAGAAAACACTGATACTCGGGCCTAATAGCACCAACGCGGCAGAGATCAGCAAGACGCAGTGAATGAGTGAGCCGCCCCCTTAAAGACTTTGGCGTCCTGGACGTCGCCCATTTACGAGGTTTGGCAGATATGAATCGCAGAAAATTCCTGAAAGGCGCTGGTGGTGTTGGCATGGTTGCCGCAATGAGCCAACTGGGCGCACTGAAAGCCCTGGCGGATACCAGCTCCGATTACAAAGCCCTGGTGTGCGTGTTTTTGTTTGGCGGCAACGACTCCAACAACATGATCATCCCCTACGACAGCGCCAGCTACACCAACTACGCCAACATCCGCGGTGGCCTGGCTCTGGCGCAAAGCAGCCTGGTGCCGCTGAGCAATCCCAGCACTGGCCTTAACACCGCCAAGACCGCAGGCGTTACCCAGTTTGCCCTGCACCCCGCGCTGTCTCCGCTGAAGTCGTTCTGGGACGCGGGCCAGATGGCGGTGCAGTTCAATACCGGCCCGCTGGCAGCACCCACCACCCGTGCCCAGATCGTGGCAGGCACCGCAACCCTGCCGACCAACCTGTTTTCGCACGCTGACCAACAACAGCAATGGCAAGCCACCGGCACCGATGCGCTGGGCATGATCCGCGCTGGCTGGGGTGGCCGCGCCGCAGAACACGTCGGCGCTAACCTGAGCGGCATTTCTCCGGTGATCAGCGTGTCGGGCAACTCGATTCTCACGCAAGGCGATAGCCTGCGTCCGTTGTCGGTGCCCACTTATGGCAGCGTGTTCTCGCCGCTGTGGGGCGATGCTTACCTGGCCGGCTCGGAAATCGGTTTACGTAATCTGGCTTCGTCGCAGCTCGAACTGGCTCAGGTTTCGATCAAGAATGCAGCGCTGGCGGCCAGCTCCACCATCAGCCCGATCATCAACAACAGCAGCTCGGCCGTCAAAGCCATGTTCTCCGGCCAGACCAGCGCCATTGCCGTGCAGCTGGCCACCGTGGCCATGCTGATCGAAAGCCGCGCCAAGCTGGCGCAATCTCGTCAGGTGTTCTTTGTGTCGCTGGGTGGTTTTGATACCCACACCGACCAGCTGGCCACGCAACAAGGTTTGTACACCGCGCTGGGCACCAGCGTAGCTACCTTCATGAATGCAATGAACTCGCTGGGCCTCGCCAACAATGTGACGGTGGCCACCATGTCGGACTTCGGTCGTACCTTCAAGCCGAACTCCACCGGTGGTGCCGACCACGCATGGGGCGGTCACCAGTTCATTCTGGGTGGTGCGGTCAAAGGCAAGAACTACTACGGTACGTTCCCGACCCATCAACTGGCTGGCCCGAATGATTACTCGTCGGAAGGCCGCTGGATTCCGACCACTTCGGTGGAGCAATACGCGGCCACGCTGGCCACCTGGCTGGGCGTGCCCACCGCGCAACTGGCTTCTGTGGCGCCTAATCTGTCGACGTTTACCGCCGCAGGCTGGCCGGCTAACCTGGGCTTTATGGGTTAAGTCGCTAACGCAAACCGCAGTCTGGAAACAAAACGGCCGTGAGCAATCACGGCCGTTTTTTATTGGTGGCGTGTAGTCGCGCTTGCGCCGTCCGGGTGGGTGGGCAACGCCAGTTAAAAAGTGGCTGAAGCTCCGCGCCGGCCGCCAGTGGCAGCGGCTTTGCGTTGCCCATCTTGTTGTCATTGAGCCCGCGCTTGCGCCTGTGCGAAATACGGCGCTGTTGCCATCCGTATTGATCCTTGACGATCCACAAAGCGCAGCTCTCTTTGTAATGCAGATTGCGCAATTGGCAAGATCGGTTTGCATTACTGATGGCGATGATTTGTACGGTCGATTGCAATCAATGACAGCGAAAGCCGCTTGCCAATTGGCCACGCGGCGCTGCCGCTATATTGATTAGCGTATTTGGCCCAATAGTGCGCAGCAATATATTGAGCGCAAGCCATTGCCGCCAAACCGGATTGATGGGCCAGTCCACGTGGGATTGCGCGCGTATAACGTGATCAACCTGCATTGGCAACTGCCGATTTTGGGCAGGCCTGCCCATCTACGGCAGCCCTTATTACAGCGTCATGAAGCGCTAATTGTTGCTGGCTATACACCCGGTAATCTGTCTGTTTGTATCGGCCACTCATCTTGAATGTCTTTCTGTATCCATAGGCTGCTGCCTAAATAAACCCGGTAAAAACGCGACGCAAAAGATCAATCCGACCCTGCATCGGTCGGTGATAAAAGGCAATCACCGCTTTGCCATTGATCTGCGATCAGCGTTATTCAGCATGTATTGATTAAAGGGGATAGGGCTATGTCGGATCAGGCACGGCGTGCGGGCTTGCACGTCTGGTGTACGCTGGCGCTCGCACTGGCTTTGGCCGCGTGCGGCGGTGGTGGGGGCAGTGGCGATAGCGGCGGCAGTGGCAATGTGGCCGCGGGCAATGGCGCCAATGGCGGCGGTAATGGCGGCACGGGCAGCAGCAATAGCGATGTGATGTTTTCTTCTAAACAGGACGCCCAGCGCTTTCTGGAACAAGCCACCTTTGGTGCCACCACCGCCAGCCTTGCCGAATTGCAATCCGGCAGCGCCAATCAATGGCTGACCAAACAATTCGGCATTGCCAGCACCGGCTATTCCGGTTTCTTTTACGTTAATCCGTCCACGCAGGGCAGTTGCGCGACGGATGCCTCGATTGTGGCGCAATCCACCGACCCATTAATGCTCAAGAATTGCAGCCGCGATTATTACGGGTTAACCCAGGTACAGCGAAAGTTCTTTGTTAATGCAATTAACGGACCAGACCAATTACGCCAGCGCGTGGCCTTTGCGTTATCGCAATTGTTTGTGACCTCGGGCTATGAAGCTTATGCCCAGGCAGATTATCAGAATATGCTGTTGAATGATGCCTTCGGCAATTTCCGTGATTTGATGCGCGATGTGACTTTGCATCCGGTAATGGGCAGCTGGCTGAATATGGTCAATAACGGCAAACCCAATGCCGCCAAAGGCATACAGGCCAATGAGAATTACGCGCGTGAATTAATGCAGTTGTTTACCATCGGCCTGGAAAAACTCAATGCCGATGGCAGCGTGCAAACCGACAGCAATGGCGATGCGGTGCCCACCTATGGCCAGGCCGAAATTACCGCCATGGCGCGCGCAATGACGGGATGGACTTTTCCGCCGCTGCCGGGCGCGACGTCCAAATGGACCAATCCCACTAACCGCGCGGGCAAGATGGTGGCGTTTGACACGCAGCACGACGTTGACGTCAAAGTGCTGCTGGATGGCAAAACGCTGCCCGCAGGCCAGACGGCACAGCAAGATCTGGATGGCGCGCTCGATATTATTTTCAACCACCCCAACGTGGGCCCGTTTGTGGGCAAGCAACTCATCCAGAAACTGGTGACCAGCAATCCCAGCCCGGCCTATGTGGCACGCGTCAGCGCTGCTTTTGATAACAATGGCAGCGGCGTGCGCGGCGATCTGAAAGCCGTGATCAAAGCCATTTTGTTAGACCCGGAAGCGCGTGGCGGCAATGTCGCCGATGCCGGTTATGGCCATCTGCGCGAGCCCGCATTGTTTATCGCCAGCCTGTTGCGTACCCTGGGCGCCAATAGCGATGGCATGGCGCCGCGCAGTGCAGTAGCGGGCATGTCGCAAAACATTTACGCCTCGCCGTCAGTGTTCAATTTTTATTCGCCGCAATATCGCGCACCGGGCGCGGCTGATTTGTACGGCCCCGAATTCGGCATTCTGGATACCAGCAGCGCTTTGGCGCGCATGAATGCCGTGGGCGCTTATGTATTGCAAACCAATGGTGTCGGCGCGGATAGCAGCGTCACCGGCTCCATCGGCACCCGAATTGATTTTGCCAGCTGGGTACCGATTACCGATCCGGATCAATTGGTCAATCAAATGGCGGCCGTGTTATTGCACGATGATCTGCCCGCAGACGCCCACGCCACCATTGTGGCGCAAGTGAAAGCGCTGACCGCCAAAGCCATCGCCGCCAATCCGCAATTGCCCGCGCGCACGGTCGCATATCTGATCGCGACATCGCCGCTTTACGAGGTACAACGCTAATGAACCGTCGTCATTTTTTAAAAGGCGCGGGCAGCGCCGGCATGTTGGCCGCACTAAGCCAGTTGTCCTTGAACAGCGCCTTTGCCGATAGCGCCAGTGATTACAAGGCGTTGGTCATCGTGTTTTTGTACGGCGGCAATGATTCCAACAACATGATCATTCCGTACGACGCCAGCGCGTATGCCACCTACGCCGGTGTGCGTGGCGCATTGGCGATTCCGCAGGCGCAGCTAACGCCGTTGGCCAATCCGGCCGCAATTAACGCCAATACCATGAATGGCGTGCAGCAATTCGGCTTGCATCCTGCATTGGCCGCACTCGCGCCGTTATGGGATGCCGGGCAATTGGCGATCCAGTTTAATGCCGGCCCGTTGGCCAAGCCGACCACGCAAGCGCAGTTAAAAACCGCGGGCTACAAATTGCCTGCCAATCTGTATTCGCATATCGACCAGCAACAGCAATGGCAAACCACCGGCATTGCGCCGCAGGGCGTTGAAAGCAGCGGTTGGGGCGGGCGCGTGGCCGATGCGGTGAATGCCGGTGCGGGCACGGTGCCGCCGGTGATTACGCTGGCGGGCAATAGTATTTTTACGCTGGGCAAAAATACCCGCCCATTGGCAGTGCCGACGGCGGGGGGATCATTTGGTCTCAGCTACGCCAATACGTCTTTGCAAGGCGCGGTGGCGGCATTGGCGGGGCAAACCGGCAATACGCGCTTGCGCAATATTGATGGCCAGATCAAACAATCGGCGCTGGCCAATAGCGCGCTGGTTAATCCGATTGTTAATAACGCCACGTCAACGGTGCGGCCCTTGTTTGCCGGCCAGACTTCTTCGATTGCCCTCCAATTAATGACGGTGGCCATGTTGATTGAACAACGCGCCAAGTTGGGGTTATCACGCCAGGTGTATTTTGTGTCGCAAGGTGGCTACGACACGCATGGCGATCAATTGAATGTGCAAAACACCTTGTACGGCCAATTGGGTAATGCGTTGGCCACCTTCAATAACGCCATTGGCAGTCTGGGACTGGGCAGCAATGTCACCACCGCCACCATGTCGGATTTTGCCCGCACGCTTAAACCCAATTCCACCGCAGGCAGCGATCACGCCTGGGGTGGCCATCATCTGATTATGGGTGGGGCGGTCAAAGGCAAGCAGTATTACGGCCGCTTTCCGCAACATGTTCTGGGCGGCCCGGATGACACCACCAAAGAAGGGCGCTGGATACCCACCACCTCGGTGGACCAGTATGTCGCCACGCTGGCCACGTGGTTTGGCGTTACGCCCACGCAATTAAGCAGTGTGGTGCCCAATCTGGCCAGCTTTACCAATGCGGGTTGGCCGGCCAGTGTCGGGTTTATGGGCTAACGCAGTGCTGCGTTTTAATCAGTGATGCAATACCCGTAACGGGCGACGACGAATTGCCCACAGCGACGCGATAATCGCGAGCACCACCACGGCAAAGGCCGCAATGGCCACGATCAGATAGGTCGATCCTTTACCGGGGTGGTGCAAGCGCTTTACAAAATGGGCATCCACGGTGCGAGCCGGATTGCCAAAGCGTTCCAGCAAATAATTGGTCAGCGTGGCAATTTGCGCATCAGTCAGTTTGTCGCCAAAGCTGGGCATAAACACGGTCTGGTTGCCCATATCGCGATGCACGCCATTCAATAACACCAACGCCAGATTGGCCGGATTTTGCGCGCCTACCGTCGAGTTATGAAACAACGACGGATAATAGCCATCGCTGCTGCCCGCGCCGCTGGGATTGTGGCAACTGGCGCAATTGGCGCTAAACAATTCCGCGCCACCGCTGGCGTCATTGCTGGCTGTAATACCGGCTTTGCCGCGCAAGCTGACTTCGTCATTGGCCGCTTTACCCCATGTAGAACGCGATTGATTGTCCTTGGGGTTATGCACCGGTGGCACGCTGCGCAAATAGCCGACAATGGCTTTTAAATCTTCGGGCGATAAATAGCGCAGGCTGTCTTCCACCGCTTCGGCCATGCCGCCCGCTGCGGCTGCGCGGCCATCGGCTTTGCCGGTATGCAGATACTGGATAAGTTCTTCATCGCTCCAGCCACCCACGCCGCTGGTTTTATCCGATGAAATATTAAACGCATGCCAATTGCCGATGCGGCCGCCGCCAAATGCTTTGTCGGCATTGAGGCCCATGGTCAGGGTGCGGGGCGTATGACATTCCTGGCAATGCGCGAGGCCTTCTACCAGATATGCGCCACGATTCCAGGTTTCATCCTTGCCGGGTTCCGGCTTGAATTCGCCTTCGCGGAAATTGAACATCTTCCAGCCCAGCATCAACCAGCGTTGATTAAACGGAAACGGCAATTGCGTGGGCGGCGGCGTGTAATGAATCGGCGGCTGGGCAAACAGATAAGCCTTGATCGCCATCACGTCATCACGCGGCATCAGCGTAAAGGCGCGATACGGAAACGCCGGATACAACTGTTCGCCGTGTTTGCCAATGCCGTTATGCAACGCGCGATAAAACTCATCATCGCTCCAGTTGCCGATGCCGGTTTCTTTATCGGGCGTGATATTGGGGGTGTAGATCGTGCCAAATGGCGAATCAATGCCATAGCCGCCCGCCAACGGTCTGGTTTTATCGGCGGTGTGACAGGCAAAACAATCGGCCGCACGCGCCAGATATTCGCCGCGTTTAATCAGGGCCGGATCGTTGGCCTGAGCGGCAAATAGCGCCGTGCTGGCCAACGCAATCAATGCGGTTAAACCAATGCGCAAGTGCTTCATAGCACCGCCTTTAAAGTATCGGCAATACGCAATGACAAAGCCGCAATGGTCAGCGTGCAATTGACCGTGCCGGCCGTCACCATGGTGGCGCCACTGGCGATATACAGGTTTTCGTGATCATGCGTGCGGCAGTGCGCGTCGGTGACGGAATTGCGCGGATCGGTGCCCATAATCGCGGTGCCCATAATGTGATTGTTGGGCGCAAATTCATCATCAAAGCTGATTTCCTTGCCGCCGAACAATTGCGCAATGCGCGCATAAGCTTCGTGCGTATGTGCCGCGCTGCGCCGCACATAGTCGTCGATGGCATAGGTGATTTCGGGTTGCGCAATCCCCAGTGCATCACGATGGTCGGCGCTGGGCACAATGCGGTTGGCCGGGTCGGGCAATATGTCGTGAAAGCTGTTGATATTGACGGTACGCGCGGCGCGGTAACGGATTTCGCTATCCAGCTGTTTGCCCAGCAAGCCCATCTTGATGGCTTTGCGGGTGGCGGAACGCGTTTGCGCGCCGTTATTCAAATGCAGTTTTTTACCGGCGTATTCGCTGCGGAAGGCGCCATCGCGCAAATTAACCACCGACGTCATTTCCATCGGCCCGCGGCCTGCCCACAAATCTTCGTTTGCCAAAAAGGTCACGCCGGTGCCGGGATGGTCCATCAGATTGCGGCCCACCTGGCCCGAGCTATTGCCCACGCCTTGCGGATTATGGTCGGTGGACATCAGCATTAATTTGGGCGTTTCAATGCCGTTGGCCGCCAGCACAAAATAGCGGCCCGAAATACGATGCGATACGCCGGACGGATCTTTGTAATGCACCGCCACAATACGATTGGCCGCGCCGACTTCAATCTTGTACACCACAGCATTGGCCAGCAATTTCGCCCCGGCGCGCTCGGCTTTATCCACATGAATAATGCCGCTATACATGGCGGCAATCGGGCAGATCGGCATGCAATTGTTATTGCCGCAACAGGATGGGCGTTCGTCATAGGGGCGGCTATTGCGCGCCACCGGTTCGGACACCACCTTGAAACCATCGGCGGTTAATACATCATGAAAACGCTGGTCATTCCACGACAAGGCCAAAGCGGGCATCGGATAGGGCGCAGAACGCGGCGAACCTAAATCGGTGCCGTCATTGGGGCCGGATACCCCCAGCTCAATTTCGGCTTTTAAATAATACGGTTCCAGATCGGCATAACTGATGGGCCAATCGCGGCCCACGCCATAAATCGATTGCAAATGGAAATCATTGGGCAAAAAGCGCCAAGTGGCCGCTGCCCAGTGCCATGTGGTGCCACCGACCGCGCGGATATATTGCGAATTGTATTTTTGCGGACCTTTAAAAATCAGGTAATCGTTGGCGGGGGCGTATTCAGGATGGGGTGCGTGGCGGGTGCTGGGGTAGGGTGTCATGAAATCATCTTTGGCCGGCGAATTGCGGAAATTCTCCACAATGCGCCAACGCTCGATGCGCGGACCGGCTTCCAGTATCAATACCGATTTACCCGCTTTGGCTAACTGGTGCGCAATCAGCGCACCCGCCACGCCCGAACCCACAATCACTACATCTGCATTGCTGGCATCGCTCATATGCTGCGCGCCACGGTATGCGGCGGTTGCGCCGTCCAGTAACCGGGCGCCGCGCGGCAATAGCTGGGCGTCACGACCACGTCTTCAACCACTTGATTGCCGATGGCGGTTTTGTATTGCACCACCTGGCCGCCGGCTTCGCCCAGATACCAGGCGCTGACGATGTTGGTGAGCGCTTTGGACAAGGCCGGATCGCTGAGCGCAGCTTGCTGCAAGCCTTCGACGCCGGCGTTGGCGTGCTGCCACAAGGCGCTGGCCTGGTTGGGGAAGGCCGGGTCTTTTTGCGACAAGGCCGCGTAAATACGATTGGCCACTTCGGTATCCAGCTGACTGCGGCCCGTTACCAGTTGCGACAAGGCCAGAAATTCGGCCGGCGCCGCGGCCGGGCTGGCCGCAGGGGCGGCATGAGCCACACTGCCTTGCAGCCATGCGGGGAACGTCGCCACCATGCCCAGGGCCGCCACCAGCATCAATGCGCGTCGGCGCATGCGGCCTTGTTCAGATAATTCTGCGCGTTGCGGCGGCGGATAGGGGCGGTCCCGTTTATCGACGGGGGCGTCGAGGGGCAATGGCATGATGAGGCTCCGGAAAGGCTGTTGGCTGTCAGGCAGGATCGTGAGATGTGCGCCGTTTTTTTATGTGCTACCGGCGCAAGGCGCGCGGCGGCATCGTTACGGCGTATTCTGGTTGCGGCGCGCGCTGGCCTTAAGCGGCGCGCTGCGGATAGTCCTGTCGGCACGTCACTGACAGCATAGGCGAGGGCACTGACACCGGTCCGCTTTTATTCATCGGCATCTCGCTAAAAAGACCCACATCCAGCCGCGCAATCCCACCGATGCAGCCCGGCGCGGTGCTTGACTAAAGTACAGCCATCAACTCACCGCAACCCGCGCCACCCGCGCCGGAGCCCCATAATGACGACGCCCGCCCGCCTCGAAACCCTGCACACCACCCGTTTTAGCCGCTTTCATCGTTACGCCCTCGCCTGTGCGGGCGTGTTGGCGGCCGCCATGTTGCTTAATCTGCTGTGGCTGGGTTTGTTCGGTTACGACTTCACACTGGGCGTGCCCACGCTGTGGCAACGTGCAGTGCCGGTGCGCAGCGATATCAACCTGGATCATTACCCGCTGGTGCTGTTGCTGCTGGCCATCATCCCGGCGCTGGACCAACCGCGCTGGCGCAATGCCGCCGCGCTGGGCTGCGTGTATGGCCTGGTGGTGCAGGGCGGTTATCTGCTGGCGCATATGGGCACGCTGAAAGCCGTGTCGTCCGACTGGCTGATGGCCGACTGGGCCTGGGGCGGTTTGCTGAGCACGCTGGCCACCACCACCGCCTGGTTTGTGCGCCACCGTCAGACTCACGGCCGCCAACGCGTGGTGTATCGCGCAGTAGGGCGCTTGTAATCACACCCTGGTGCAGCAATAAAAAATGCCCGCAGCGATTGCGGGCATTGTTGTTGGGCGTTGCTGACCGCGCCGTCGCAGGCGCCCATAAAAAAAGGCCAGTCCCCCCAGACTGGCCTTTCTTTCACTGCGGTACTGCCCCTGCTCATCCCACCTTGCGTCGTGAAATGCATGCTGACTGCCCGGACCACTAATCCGGGCCGTCGTATCGGGTTACTGCGAATTCGGTAATGCGTAGATCAATTCAATAAGGGTGCGGCTTCAAACTCTCAGCGCGGATCGATCATTCGATCCCGATTGCCTCAGAACGAGATGGTGGCGGTGATGGTCGAGGAATACGTGCCCGCAGCCGGGGTGCTTTGCGGGGCGATCTGGCCGTACACCGACAGGGTCTGGGCGCTACCGTTACCCACGCCGGTGGCAGCATCCACACCGACGGTATTGCCCCAGATTTGCGAGCGGCTGGAATCTTTGTACAGCTGGAAAGCCACCGTCGGGCCACCGGCGCCGGCTTGCAGCAGACGGCTGGAGACGGCGGAGCCGGTTACGTTGCCAGCATCCAGGCCGATGCTGTAGGGCGCGGCGTTGGTGCAGGTCACCGACAGCGACGTGCTTTGATTGATTGCGGAAGTCAGTACGCCTTGGGTGCCAAAGTTCAGGGCCGACGAAGTGATGGTGCAGGCAGCTTGCAGCGTCAGCGAAACCTGGAATTGCGAGGTTTGGGTGGTGACGGCAAATGCGTTTTGTGCGCCGATCAGGGTAGCGACGAGGGCGAGGGCTTTGACGATTTTCATTTTGGGTAACTCCGCAAGTAGGGCCACCAAGGTGATTTGCGTGTGCGGTAGTGGGTGGCCGATGGAATGCATTCTGCGTTGCGGCGCGCGGCTTGAAAGCTAGAAAGGGTCCCAGCCAGGAGGTGTCCTGGGCCCCGGGGGTGAGGTGGCGAGGAAGAACGTGCGGTTGCGCATACGATTCCGGACTTGCGCCCCGTCCGGCAGCCTCTATAACGTGCACAGATCGTCAAAACCGCACGGAGACCGTAATGACTGCTTCGAATACACCCACGCCGCTGGCCGAGCCGCGCGTGGAACAAGGCCGCGCCATGGTGCTGGCGGGCTTGCAAGACCAGTTTACGTTTAGCAGCGTGGGCAATATCCCGGCCTTGTGGCAACGCTTTGTACCGTGGATGCGCCAGTTGGCCCGACAACCGGGTGCGGTCACGTATGGGGTCTGTCTGCCCGCCAACGCCAACGGTAGCTTTGAATATATGGCCGGTATCGAAGTGGAAAGCGCCGCCGATGTACCTGCCGAATTGACCTCGTGGCAGATCGAGCCCCAGCGTTATCTGGTGTTTACGCACGAAGGTGCGGCCACCCTGCTGGGCCACACCATGGAAGCGATCTGGCGGCACTGGTTGCCCGCGCATCCTGAATTCAAACCGGTGCATGCGCCAACGTTCGAGCGCTACGGCGAGCACTACGATCCGCAAACCGCCAGTGGCGACACCGAAGTGTGTATCCCGGTTGAATAACGCGTTCAGCGCCGTCGCAACCGCAAAAACCCCGCCATCGATGACTGCGGGGTTTTTTTGCGCGGTGGCTCAGGCTTGCTGGCGCTGGCGGAATTTGGCCACTTTGTTGCGATTGCCACACGCCGCCATGCTGCACCAGCGCCGCCGATGCGCCTTGGTGCGGTCATAGAACATCAGGCTGCAGCTGTGGTCTTCGCAATGGCGCACCAGTTGCCAATCACCGTGCGCTAACAAATCGGCGGCGGCTTCGGCCAGCGGGGCCAGCAATTGCGCCGGGTTGGCGTGTGTATAACGCGCAGAGAGCTGGATGTCGCCGCTGGCATCGGCGGAAAGGTGCAGGCTGCGGCTGGCGGCATCGAGCCAGCTTTGCAGCGCCTGCAGATCGGGCGTGTGCCCGGCGTATTTTTGTCGCACCAGTTCGCGCCAGCCTTCGCGCAATGCTCGTGCCGCAGCAAGCAAACCCGGCATAGCAGCGGGCACGCTCAAGCCGGGCAGCGCCAGCGTTTGCAGCCAGCGCAGCACATCGGCATCGCTTTGCCAGGTGTCAACCGCAACGCCATCCACCGTCATCACGGTATTCAACAAATCCAGCGCGGGGTGATCCGCGACAAACAGGGGGGCGATGGCCATGACGATTTCCGGTGCGGTGACGACGCGGTAGATTGTAACCTTTAAAAAATAACTTGAACAGTTACCACGGTCGTCGCATAGTGTAACCGTTCAATGCCTATTTATACGGTTACTGCCAAGGAGCCACCATGACTGCCCACCCCAATGCCAATCTGTTTGTCCGCCACCACACCGTCGCCGCCGATGGCGTGAACGTGTTCTACCGCGAGGCGGGGCCCAAGGATGCGCCGGTGCTGTTGCTGCTGCACGGCTACCCAACGTCGTCGTTGCAGTTCCGCGCACTGATGCCGCGGTTGGCGCAGCAATACCGCGTCATTGCGCCCGATCTGCCCGGCTTTGGCTTTACCGAAGTGCCGCCCGAACGCAATTACCACTACACCTTTGACGCGTTGGCCGACACGCTGGACGCATTTGTGGATGCGCTGAAACTGACGCGCTATGCCTTGTATATCTTTGATTACGGCGCGCCGACTGGCCTGCGGCTGGCGCTGAAGCATCCGGAGCGGGTGAGTGCGTTGATTTCGCAGAATGGCAACGCGTATGAGGAGGGGCTGGGCGACGCGTGGGACCCGATTCGCCGCTATTGGGCCGAACCGACGCCAGAGCATCGCCAGTTTGTGGCCGACAACGTGCTGACGCTGGAAGGCACGCGCTGGCAATACACGCATGGCGTACCCGATATCAGCAAACTGGCGCCGGAAACATGGACACTGGATTACGCGTTGATGCAACGCCCGGGCAATAAAGACATCCAGCTGGATCTGACGCTGGACTACGCCAACAACCTCAAGCTGTACCCGGCGTTCCAGGCGTTTTTCCGCGAACACCGCCCACCCACGCTGGTGATCTGGGGCGAGCACGACCCCTTCTTTATCCCGCCCGGCGCGCAGGCATACCAACGCGATAATCCGGAGGCAAAGGTGGTGTTGCTTGACACCGGCCACTTCGCGCTGGAAACCCACCCGGATGAAATCGCGGCGGAAATCCTTGAGCTGATGGCCAAGGCCGAATGACATCGGTTCACCATTGCACGCATAGGGTGGGTCGTGACCCACCATTCAAAGTGGCATGCCAGGATAGCAGTGCCTGGAAATGGCTTTGAGTGGTGGGTCGAGACCCACCCTATGCGGTGGGCTTATAGACCGGCCAGGCACAGGTATTTCAGTTCCAGATAATCCTCAATGCCATAGCGCGAGCCTTCGCGCCCCAGCCCGGATTGTTTAACGCCACCAAACGGCGCCACTTCGGATGAATACTGCTGCGGGGTAACGCGCCCTATGGTCAAGCAGCAAGCTGCGGATAGGGTGGGTCGTGACCCACCATTCAAAGTCGCATGCCAGGATAGGAGTGCCTGGAAAATGGCTTTGAGTGGTGGGTCGAGACCCACCCTATGCGGTGCGCTTATAGCCCGGCCAGGCACAGGTACTTCAGTTCCAGATAATCCTCGATGCCATAGCGCGAGCCCTCGCGCCCCAGTCCGGATTGTTTAACTCCG
>NZ_LAQT01000033.1 GCF_001294205.1 Amantichitinum ursilacus | reverse complement strand
CAGAGCCCCAAGCCGCCGTCCACCGCCATGCGGAGGATGGGTCTTGTGCCTACACCCAAGGCACACGGCCCTAGCGCCCATTTTTTAGTTGCGCCTATAAGCCTCGTGCCCGAAGCGCTAATGTTTTTTACAGAAGGACATTGGCATGCGTTTTTATTTTCCCCTCGTTATCATCGATGAAGATTTCCGCTCGGAAAACACCAGCGGATCCGGTATTCGCGAACTTGCCGCGGCCATTGAGGCCGAGGGCATGGATGTCATCGGCTACACCAGCTATGGCGATCTGACTTCGTTCGCGCAGCAACAAAGCCGTGCGGCCGGTTTTATCCTGTCGATCGATGATGAGGAATTCGGCGGCGGCAGCGCCGAAGAAACGCAACACGCGCTGACCAGTCTGCGCCATTTTGTTGAAGAAATTCGTCGTCGCAACCCGGATATCCCGATCTACCTGTATGGCGAAACCCGCACCGCCCGCCACATCCCCAACGATGTGCTGCGCGAACTGCACGGGTTTATTCATATGCACGAAGACACGCCCGAATTTGTGGCGCGTCACATCATCCGCGAAGCGCGTTCCTATCTGGATACGCTGGCCCCGCCGTTCTTCCGCGCACTTACGCATTACGCACAAGACGGTTCGTACAGCTGGCACTGCCCGGGGCACTCCGGTGGCGTCGCGTTTCTGAAGTCGCCGGTGGGCCAGATGTTCCACCAGTTCTTTGGCGAAAACATGCTGCGCGCCGACGTGTGTAACGCCGTCGACGAACTGGGCCAGTTGCTGGATCACACCGGCCCGGTGGCTGCATCAGAACGCAATGCCGCGCGCATTTTCAATGCCGACCATTTGTTCTTTGTCACCAACGGCACGTCCACATCCAACAAGATTGTGTGGAACAGCACCGTGGCGCCCGGCGATATCGTCGTGGTCGACCGCAACTGCCACAAGTCCATCCTGCACGCCATCATGATGACCGGCGCAGTGCCGGTGTTCCTGATGCCCACGCGCAACCACTACGGCATCATCGGGCCGATTCCGCGCAGCGAATTCGAGCCGGAAAACATCCGTCGCAAAATGCTGGCCAACCCGTTCTGCCGCGAAAAGCTCGAAGCCGATCCGGATGTCAAACCGCGCGTACTGACCATTACGCAGTCCACCTACGACGGCATCATGTACAACGTCGAAGAGATCAAGGGCTTGCTCGATGGCAAGATCGAAACGCTGCACTTTGACGAAGCATGGCTGCCGCACGCTGCCTTCCATGATTTCTATGGCGATTACCACGCCATTGGCGAAGGCCGTCCGCGTTGCAAAGAGTCGATGATTTTCTCCACCCAATCCACGCACAAACTGCTGGCGGGCTTGAGCCAGGCGTCGCAGATTCTGGTGCAGGATGCGCAAGAGAACCAACTCGACCGCGACATCTTCAACGAAGCCTATCTGATGCATACCTCCACCAGCCCGCAGTACGCGATTATCGCCAGCTGCGATGTGGCGGCTGCGATGATGGAAGCGCCAGGCGGCACCGCGCTGGTAGAAGAATCGTTGTCTGAAGCACTCGACTTCCGCCGCGCCATGCGCAAGGTGGATGAAGAGTACGGTGATTCGTGGTGGTTCAAGGTGTGGGGCCCAGCCGATCTGACCGACGAAGGCCTCGATCATCGCGATGCATGGATGCTCAAAGCCGGCGAAGAATGGCATGGTTTCGGCGACGTGGCCGAAGGCTTCAACATGCTGGACCCGATCAAGGCCACCATCATCACCCCGGGCCTGAACATGGCCGGCGACTTTGCCGAGACCGGCATCCCCGCCTCGATCGTGTCGAAATATCTGGCCGAGCATGGCGTGGTGATCGAGAAAACCGGCCTGTATTCGTTCTTTATCCTGTTCACCATCGGAATTACCAAAGGCCGCTGGAACACGCTGCTGACCGCGCTGCAACAGTTCAAGGACGACTACGACAAGAACGCGCCGCTGTGGCGCATCCTGCCGGAATTCGTGCAGCAGTTTCCGCAATACGAACGCATCGGCCTGCGCGACCTGTGCCAGCAAATCCACGGCATCTACAAGGCTCGCGATGTGGCGCGCCTGACCACCGAGATGTATCTGTCCGATCTGGTGCCCGCACTGAAACCGGCCAAGGCCTTTGCCAAGATGGCGCATCGCGAAATCGAACGCGTGCCGCTGGACGAACTGGAAGGCCGTATCACCGCGGTGATGCTGACGCCGTATCCGCCGGGCATTCCCTTGCTGATTCCGGGCGAGGTGTTTAACCACACCATCGTGCAATACCTGAAGTTTGCCCGTGAATTCAACAATAACTTCCCCGGCTTCGAGACCTACATCCACGGTCTGGTCGCCGTCAAGGAAGGCAACACTACCGCCTACTTTGTCGATTGCGTCGCCAATCTCGACTAAGTAACCATGCGGCGCTGCCGCCCAAACAAAAACCGCCACCGGGCAACCGGATGGCGGTTTTTTTTGCGCGATAACCGCGCTTATTTTTCGGTGTCGTCGGAAGGCGCGATGTTTTGCTGGATCAGTCGTTCGACCAGCGATTTGCCCTTGGGGCGATCTTTATTGCCCGAAGAGTCTTTGCCAAAACGGTCCGGCGAACCCTTCTTGCGAATGTCTTCTTTGATCTTGATGGCGGCCAGACGCTGCAGATCGTAATGATTGATAGGCACGGCGGCTCCTGCTGGGGTGTTTCGAAAGGCGCGAGTATACATGTAACCCGTCTGCCTGCCGGTTTTGTCCCGCCCGGCGCGCACTGTCTATCTGGTCAAAACGGATACGCGCATTTTCTTACCGATTTACTTACAAAGCGCAATACAGAACCAAAATAGTGCATAGACGGGCCCGCGCTTATTTAAAAGCGAGGCTTATCCTTACTAAAAATGCGGGATATGGCAGGAAAACGACAAGCGGACTGTCTAGATGAGCAAGCAAGCAAATTCTAATATAGACTGGCTCGTCGCCCCCAACCTTGCACAAGTACGCCCCCCGTGAAGACTGTCAATGTTCCCGCACTGCTCGAAACCGCCCATACCAAGGTGGATTGCGATGCGCTGCTGGCCCTTAAACTGGCCCGCCAGGCGCGGCGCGCCTGTGGCCCGGCGGCAGTCGAAACCGTGGCGCAGTCATGGGAGATTGAAGCGCGCGCGCAGTGGTCGCTAATGCATTTTCGCCAAGGCGCCACCGCGGCACGGCGCGGGCTTAAATTGTGCGACCGACTGCCCGAATTACGCGCCCGCGTATTGTGGATATTGGCGGAGTGCCAGCGCGCCCAAGGCCGCTATGGCGTGGCACTGGACACCTGGATGGCGACATTGGAATTAAGTATGTTAAGCCGCCAGCCCAATCTGTCCGCCCTCGCCTATCTGGGTATCGGCAACTACTACCAGATTATCGAAGAGCCGCAGCGCGCGCTGACGCTGCGCCGGCAAGCCTATGATTTTGCTTGCCAAAGCGGGCAACCGGCCATTATTGCGCAATGCGCCATCACACTCGCAGGCGACTACACGCGCCAGCGGCTGGTGCGCCAGGCGCAACCGTTGCTGCATGCGGCACAAGATTTGATTTCGGCCGAAGAAAACCCGACCTGGGTCGCCGAAATCCATTATTACAACGGCCTGATCGAGGCGCAGAACGGCAATAGCGCCCGCGCCACGCGCGAATTACAAGAAGCACTGCGCACAGCAGCCGGTGGCGCGCCGTGGGTGCAAGTGCAGTGCCTTAACGAACTGGCCCGCCTGCATCGCCACGCGCGCCAGTTTGATGACGCCGTCGCCTGTCTTAACGAAGCCATCGCCGCCGCGCAGATGTTCGACACCGGCTATTTGCTGCAATCCCTGTATCTGTCGCTTTGTGCTGCCGAAGAAGCGCGCGGCAACTTTGCTGAGGCGCTGGCTGCGCACGAGGCTTATCACGATGCGCGGCTGCGTTACCTCGGCAGCCTCGATGATCCAGGCAGCCGTCCTTCGCATCGCCGCCTGGCGCAACTGGAACTCCGCCTGGAAGTCATCCAGGCACGCAAAGAAACTGACCGCTTGCTGGAACGTCATGCCTCCAATGCGCAGCGCGTGGCCACGCAAGCGCGCCAGACCTTGCGCAGCGAACTGGCTTTGATCGACCGCGGCGGGCTGGAACAAGAATTGTCGCGCCTCGACGGCCAAACGGTAACGCTGCTGAATGTGCGGCTGGAAAACCTCAACGCCATCAGCGAGCGTTATTCGTTCGCCACCGGCGACCAGATGCTGGCGGATCTGGGCCGCGCCCTGGCCACGTTTACGCTGCGCCACGCGTGGTTTGCCGCACGTTATTCCACGGCCAGCTTTGTGCTGATCGTGCCGGGCGAGCAGCTCGATAGCGTGGTCAAGCCGTTGCTACAGGCGCTGGAAGCGCTGATTGCCACCATGCAAACCGAACCGCAGCCCCGCATCGTGCTGCGCGCCTGCCGCGTGCACGATCACCGCACCGCGTTTCGCAGCGTGCTCAAGGCGCCGCCGCTGGCGCACTTGCCGCGCAACGCATTCGACACCATGGATATCCTGCCATGAGCCTCGAACAAACCAGTTTGCTGGATGCCGAACTCGATCGCGTGCGCCTGTTTTTGAAATCAGCGCCCGACGAAGCGCGCCGCGCGGCGTTGGATATTGCCGAAGAAGCCAGCGTATTGCGCGCCCGCAAAACCCTGACGCGCGCGCAGCTGTACCACGCGCTGGCGCTGAGCTGGGAAGGCGAAGACGCTGCCACCGGCATGCTGGAAAAAGCCATTGACCTGGCGCGCCGCCAACGCTTGATCGCCGATTTGCCGATGGCGCTGGACCGCGCCGCCGACCTGGCGCTGATGCATGGTCATTTTGATATGGCGATGCGGCACTGGGTGGAATGCCTGGAATACGCCATGCAGACGCAGGACACCGCCATGTGCGTATGCGGCCATCTGGGTGTCGGCAAGATCTATTACGCGCTCGAAGATTACGAACAAGCCAAAACGCATCATTTGCGCTCAGCCGGTTACGGCTTGGCGTTTTACGACCCCACCATCTACAGCGCAATTTATCTGTGCCTGGCCACCGATTATCTGCGGCTGGGGCAAGTGCCCAGCGCCTTTGTGGCGCTGAAGATTGCGCATGATGCGCTGCCCGAAGTACATGGGTTTGAAACCTGGCACGTGGAGCTTTCGGTGTATTACGCCGAGGCCCACGCGGCATCAGGCCATGCCGCGGAAGCACAGCGCTGGCTGAGCCAGGCACTGGCGTTATCGCACGATGCCGGCCCACTGTTCCGCTGGTCCCGCGCCCTGGCTTTGCTGGCGCATGGCACGTTTCTGGCGCGCAATAGCGATGCTGAAGACGCCATCGTCTCGTTGCACGAGGCGCTCGAATTTGCCAATGCCGTCAATGCGTCGTGGCAAGTGCTGCAAGCGCATCGCCTGCTGTATCAGTTGTACAAAGACAGTGCGCAACACGAGCTGGCACTGAACCACCATCGTTCGCTACACCAATGCCAGATCACGCTGCAGCAACGCGCGCGCGAACAGCGATTGCAGCGCGTCACGCAACGGCGTCTGCACAAGCTGGAACAGCGCATGGAGCTGGAACAGGCGCGCCACGAAAACCACCATCTGATGGCGCGCGTGCAAACGCACGAGCAGACCATCCAGAACCTGGCCAGCGCCGCGCAAACCGATCCGCTGACCGGGGCGTGGAACCGGCGCGCGCTGGAAGACCGGCTGCAGGCGCTGCACGCCGAAGCGCGAGGTTTGCAGCAGGCCATGGCGGTGCTGATGATTGACCTCGATCACTTCAAGGACATCAACGACCGCTTTACCCATCTGGTGGGCGACAAGGTATTGCAACAGGTGGTCAAACTGATCGGCCAGACCTGCCGCAACAATGAATTCATCGCGCGCTATGGTGGCGAAGAATTCACCTTGTTATTGCCGGGCGCGACGTTGGAAGCCGCCAGCCATGTCGCCGAACGCGTGCGGCATGCGGTGGCCGACTATGACTGGAGCACGCTGGATGCGGCTTTGCAGGTCACGGTGAGCATCGGCGCAGCGGCATTGCGCACGGACGAGCCACATCAAGCCTTGCTGGCCCGCGCGGATATGGCGCTGTATGCCGCCAAGCGCGCCGGACGTAACCGCATTAATTCCTGAGCCCGGCAATCCGACGTAAAAACGGGGCAGATTAACCCTCTGCCCCGTTTTTTATGAGCACCCACTCCGCCGCGTTACAGCCCGGCGTTGGTGGCGGACACGCTGGCAATGGCCGACCAGTCGGCATCACCCAGGCCCAAAGCCTGCGCTTGCACAAACTTGTCACGCACCACGCTGGCAAACGGCAGCGGCACATTCAGCGCTTCGGCCGCCTGCAACACCAGCCGGTTGTCTTTCGCGCCCAAGGGCAAGGCAAATGCGGCCGGACGATATTGGCCCTGCGCGATCAAATTGCCGTAGGTGTGATACACCGGCGCGTTAAACAACGTGCTGGTTAACACCTCGATTAGCCTGGCCGGATCAACACCGGCTTTCTGCGCCAGCGCAGCACCCTCACCCAAGCCTTCGATCACCGCGCTGATCAGAAAATTGCCGATCAGCTTGATCAAGGCGGCCTGCTGCGGCTGGGTGCCCACTTCAAACAGCTTCTGCCCGATGGCTTCGAGCGCGGGGCGGACTTTTTCGATGGCTTGCGCATCACCAGCCGCCACCACCGTCAATTTGCCCGCTGCCGCCACATCGGGCCGCCCGAACACCGGCGCAGCGACCAGCGCCACGCCCGCGGCTTCGTGGCCAAGCGCCAGCTGCTCAACCAGCGCCGAGCTTACCGTGCTCATCGAGACATGCACCGCGCCTGCGGCCAGACCCGCCAGCAAACCGTCGTCGCCCTGCGTTATGCCGAGCAATGCGGCGTCATCAGCCACCATGCTCAATACGGCCTCAGCGCCCAATGCAGCCTCGCGCGGGGTGGCAGCCCAATGCGCACCTTGCTCCAGCAACGCTTCGGCCTTGCCTGGGCTGCGGTTATGCACGGTCACGTCATGCCCGGCCTTTAACAGGTTGGCGGCGATGCCCGCGCCCATCTGGCCCAATCCGATCAATGCGAGCTTCATGCGGCGTCCCCTTGCTGGGTAAACGGCTTGCGCGCGACCGCGCCCTTGGGGGCAGCACGCAGATACTGGGCGGGCCAATGCGGCGTCTGATGCAGCGCAGTGGCGGCATGCACGGGCCAGTACGGATCGCGCAGCGATTCACGCGCAATCAACACCAGATCGGCCTGGCCATTGCGCACAATCTGATCGGCCTGCATCGGGTCGGTGATCATGCCCACCGCACCGGTGGGCACGTCGACTTCCCGGCGCACGCGTTCGGCAAACGGCACTTGATAGCCTGCACCGACAGGGATTTGCGGTGCGGGAATCGAACCGCCGCTGGACACATCAATCAGATCGGCGCCCGCGTCCTTCAGCCAGCGCGCCACGGTAACGGTTTCGTCGGCGGTCCAGCCACCTTCGGCCCAATCGGTCGCCGATACGCGCACCAGCAAGGGCAGTTCGGCGGGCCATGCGGCGCGCGCGGCCCGGGTTACTTCAAGCAGCAAACGTGCCCGGTTTTCCAGGCTGCCACCGTATTGGTCGGTGCGTTGATTGGACAGCGGCGACAAGAACTGATGCAGCAGATAACCATGCGCAGCATGGATTTCAATTACATCAAAGCCGGCGGTGTGGGCGCGTTGAGTAGCGGCGACAAAGTCGGCTACCACTTTGTCGATGCCCGCCTGGTCCAGCGCTTGCGGCTGCGGATACTCCGGCGAAAACGGTACGGCAGACGGCGCCACTACGTCCCAACCGCCCTCGGCCTTACTGACCGCGCCATTGCCTGCCCACGGCGCAAACGTGCTGGCTTTGCGGCCCGCGTGCGCCAGTTGCACGCCCGCGGCGCTGCCTTGTTCATGCATAAAATCAACGATGCGCTTGAGCGCGACCGTTTGCGTGTCATTCCACAAGCCCAGATCAGCCGGGCTGATGCGGCCTTCCGGGCTGACCGCAGTGGCCTCCAGAATGACCAGGCCCGCACCGCCTACCGCACGGCTGCCCAGATGCACCAGGTGCCAGTCGGTGGCCACGCCGTCCACCGCCGAGTATTCGCACATCGGCGAAATCACCACGCGGTTGGGCAGCGTTACGCCGCGTAATTGAAAAGGAGAAAAAAGATGAGACATCGGGCAGGTACTCCGCAATCAGGTTGAATGACAGCAAAAATCCGGGCGCGGGCCGGTTTAGACCGATCGGTCGCGTCAACGAGGCAGATGGAGCCGCACCGCGCCGCTGCAAGGGCTTTTTTCAGCAAAATTTGGTGCAGCGCAATAACGGATGATTCTGATCGCTGCATGCTGTTGTCTTTCTTTGTAGAGGCTACGCAGCATCATGACTACTCCTCCGCCACTCGAAACCATCGCGCCGCACGATCTGCAACTGGACCCCACTCACCCCACACCTGACCTCGAACCCGACCATCATGGTGTGCCGGATTACATGCTTGAGGTGTATGACTGGGCCTATGTCAATTCGCGCAATGTGCGCTGGCTGGACCGCAATCTGGTGGTGCGCACCTTGCTGTTCGGGCAGGATCAACGTCTGATGCGGTCTTACCTGGAGCGGCTTCAGCCCGGCATGCGCGTGTGGCAAGTGGCGCATGTATATGGCGATCTGGTGCAACGGGCGGCGCGGCGCGTGGGCCACAGCGGCGCATTTCATCTCACCGACGTGACCCCTGCCCAAGTACGGCATGCGCGCGCCAAACTGGAGTCCATGCCTTGGGCCAACGTCTGGCAATCCGACGCCGCCCGGTTTGCCGGAGTGGGACATTACGATGTGATCTGCAGCTTCTTTCTGTTGCATGAAGTGCCGGAAGACAAAAAGTTTGAAGTGGTAAACAGCATGCTCAACCAGTTGCAGCCCGGCGCCGAAGCGGTGTTTGTCGATTATCACAAGCCCGCGTGGTGGCAACCGATCGGCTGGCTGCTGCGCGGCGTAAACGCGTGGCTGGAGCCGTTTGCCCATGCCTTGTGGCGGCGCGAAATCTACAGCTATGCGCATACGCCGCAATTGTTCCATTGGCACAAGCGCACCTTTTTTGGCGGCGTTTACCAATGCGTGGTAGCCACTCGGCTGCCGCAAACCGGCGTGTAATGTCATCCAGCTGACAGGTGATTCCGGCAAAACACTCGACGGGTGGGTTGGCATGCGTATAATGTGCCCGGCGTGGTCGCAAACTGGCGCCGTACCCCTCAGGCAGCCAATACCGGGTGTGCAACCAGCATGCAGGTTTTCTGAAAGCGCGAACTGTCGACGCCGGCAGTTGCCTTAAAGCCAAATAAACCGAACCACGCTGAGCGTACCAGTCGTCGCCGTTCTCACCTGACAATTCTCTGTATCCGCTCTGGACTGGGCCGCGCACGCGGCGTGGGCCGATACACGCTCTGGAGTTATTTGCATGACCTTTTCCGCTTTAGGACTCGCGGATGAACTCGTTCGCGCCGTAACCGAACTGGGTTACACCGAACCGACCCCCATTCAAGCCCAAGCGATCCCGGCCATACTGGCTGGTGACGACATCATGGCCGGTGCACAAACCGGCACCGGCAAGACCGCCGGCTTTACCCTGCCCATCCTGCAATTACTCAGCGCCAATCCCATCACGGTAAAACGTGGCGAAAAAGCCCCGATCCGTGCGCTGGTACTCACCCCCACCCGTGAACTCGCCGCACAAGTCGAAGAAAGCGTGCGTGATTACGGTAAATACACCGAACACAAATCGCACTGCATTTTTGGTGGTGTGAGCATCAACCCGCAGATTAAGGCGCTGAAAGGCCGCGTGGATATCCTCGTGGCTACACCGGGCCGTTTACTTGATCATGCGCAGCAGGGCACGGTGGATCTGTCCACTATCGAAATTCTGGTGCTGGACGAAGCCGACCGCATGCTGGACATGGGCTTTATCCACGACATCAAAAAAGTGCTGGCGCTGCTGCCGAAAAAACGCCAGAACCTGCTGTTCTCGGCCACCTATTCGGATGAAATCAAACAGCTGGCGGACACGCTGCTCAACCAGCCAGTGTTGATCGAAGTGGCGCGTCGCAATGCCACTGTCGAAGCCATCACGCAGAAAGTGGTGCTGGTGGATCGCGAAAAGAAACGCCAGTTGCTGGCGCATCTGATCAAGCAAAACAACTGGTTTCAGGTGCTGGTGTTTACCCGCACCAAGCATGGCGCCAACCGCCTGGCTGAACAGTTGTCGAAAGAAGAAATTCCCGCGCTGGCCATCCATGGCAACAAGAGCCAGTCAGCCCGTACCCGCGCGCTGAGCGAATTCAAATCCGGCACGCTGCAGGTGCTGGTGGCCACTGATATCGCCGCGCGCGGTATCGATATCGAAGAACTGCCGCACGTCATCAACTTTGAGCTGCCGATGGTGGCCGAAGATTACGTCCACCGCATTGGCCGTACCGGCCGCGCGGGGGCGGAAGGCGAAGCGGTTTCGCTGGTTTGCATCGACGAAATGCGCCTGCTGTCGGATATCGAAAAGCTGACCAAGCGCAGCCTGACCCGCGAAATCGTGCCGGGCTTTGAGCCCGATCCGAATGCCAAAGCCGAGCCGATTGAACAAGGTCGCCGTGGCCGCCAACAGCAAGGCCAGGGTCGTGGTCAGGGCCGTGGCGAACAACAGGCCCGCAGCGGTGGCGGCGGCCGTGGTCAACGTGGCGGCCAGCCGCGTCGTGATCGCGCAGAAGCCAGCGCCGACGGCGAGACCGCGGTGGTGGGCGAAGAAGGCCAACAGCCGCGTCGTCCGCGTCAACCGCGCGCAGAAGGTCAGCCGCGCGGCGAGGGCCGCAGCAATGGTCAGCCACGTCAAAACCGTGGTGCCAAGACCGGCGACGGCCAACCGCGTCAAGCACGTGGCGAAGACGGCCAGGCGCGTGCACCGCGTGGCGAAGGCCGTGGTGATGGTCAGCCGCGCCAACCGCGTGCGGAAGGCCAGGCGCGTGGCGACGGTCAACCGCGCGCGCCGCGTGGCGAAGGCCAGGCGCGTGGTGATGGTCAAGCGCGTCAGGGTCGCAATGGCGGCCAGGGCGGCCAGGGCGGCCAAGGCCGTGCGCAAGGCCAGGGCGCGGCCAATGGTCAACCGCGTCAGGGCCGTGGTGGTCAGGGTGCTGGCACCGGTCAGCCGCGCAGCAATGGCGGTGCACGTAGCGGCGGCAATGGCAATGGCAACAGCAGCGCCGCACCGAAAGTGGATGCTTCGTTGCGTGAAGCGATTCGCCGTGGCGATGCCCAGCCGCTGAGCAACGAAAACACGCCGGTTTCGACGTGGTTTGATCAACCGCGCCGCACCCACGGCCGTCATCGTTAAGCCGATGTAATGTCGCAAAAAACGGGGCCATTACGGCCCTGTTTTTGTTTGCCGGATTGGGTTAGCGCGTTTTGCCCCGATCTAGTCAGCCATGTTGAACAGGAGTCACCGCTTTGATCTTTGAACATCTGGTCGAAATCAACGACCCCAACAACCCGATGCTGACCACGTTAACGCCAGCGCAAGTGTGGCGCGGCCTGATGTGGCGCGCTGAAAAGCCGCAAGATTTTCAGGAAGACATTACCGAACTCGAAATCATCGAGCAGGGTGATGATTTTCTGGTGCGCGAATTCGCACTGGGCAAGCTTAATATCCGTGACCACATTGAATGGGATACCGGCCGCGAAATCATCTATGACACGCAGCCCAACGATCAGCATGGCGGCGGCGTACTGACCATGCGACTGGAACAACCCGAGCCGCTACATCTGTTTGTACGGTTTATCTACCGCACCAGCCTGCCCGAAACCGCCACGCCGGGCTCAGAAGCGGCTGAAGACGCGTACTACGCCTCGTACGTTAAATCTGCGTATCAGGAAGCCGATATCGACACCGTGCGCCGCATTCGCGAACTGGCGGCTGCCGGTTTGCTCGGCAAAGACTGAGCGCCTGCGCGGTTACTCCCGCTTCGCGTAATCCGTAAAACCGACGCGCGTAATTACGCCGTCTATGCATTGCCAGGGCTGCCAGGTATCATCGGCGGCCCTGTTTCATTCCCCGGTATCCATCATGCAAACCGGCGTTGCTTTTGCCGCCCTCGCCTATCTGTTGTGGGGCTTGCTGCCGATTTATCTGAAAACGCTGCAAGGCGTCTCACCTGCCGAAGTGTTGATGTGCCGCATCGCCTGGTCATTGGTGTTTCTGGCGCTGATCCTGGCCATGCGCAAACACTGGCGCTGGCTGCGGCCCGCATTGCGCCAGCCGGGCCTGATGCCACGCATTGCCTGCACCGCGCTGTTTTTATCCGCCAACTGGTTTATCTATATCTGGGCCGTCGCCAATAACCGGGTGATCGATGCCAGCCTCGGATATTTCATTACGCCCTTGGTAAACGTGTTGCTGGGCGTGCTGGTGCTGCGCGAACGGCTGCGTGCCGGGCAATGGCTGGCCGTCGCAATCGCTGCAACGGGCGTGGTCTGGTTAACATGGCAAGCGGGCACGCTGCCATGGATTTCTCTCGGCCTGGCCTGCACCTTTGGCATCTACGGTTTACTGCGCAAAACCAATCCCGTTGGCGCGCTGGAAGGGCTGACACTGGAAACGCTGGTGCTGTTTCCGTTTGCGCTGATCTGGCTACTGGTATTGGCACTGCAAGGGCACAGCATGATGGTGAATGCGCCGGTGTCGCTGCAGGCTTTGCTGGTGCTGGCCGGGCCGGTCACGGCGGTGCCTTTGCTGCTGTTCGCGTTGGGGGCGAAGCGCATTCCGCTCAGCACGCTGGGCCTGCTGCAATATGTGGCACCCACCGTGCAATTCATCCTTGGCGCCTGGCTGTGGCACGAGCCTTTTGATCAGCAACGGCTTCTCGGCTTTGCCGTGATCTGGTTAGCGCTGGCGGTGTACACGGCCGACAACCTGCGTCAGGCAAAAAAAAATCGGGCCGCGACCGCGTAATGCGGTGACGACCCGACGGGGCGGCAATCCGGTGCGGATCAGTCGCCCAACGCTTCTTCCAGCGCCGCAATAAAGCGCGCGTTTTCTTCCGGCAAGCCTATGGAAACACGTAGGCTGTCTTTAAGACCATAGCCCGCAATCGGCCGCACAATCACGCCCTTGTTCAGCAGAAACTGGTTCAGCGCCGCCGCATCGCCGCAATGGAAAGTAATGAAATTGCCGTAGCTGGGGATAAACGCCAGGCCCAAGCGCACAAATGCTTCGCTAAGCTGCTTCATGCCCGCTTCGTTAACGCGGCGCGATTCTTCCAGAAACTCGACATCATCCAGCGCCGCACACGCCGCAGCCTGCGCCAGGCTGTTGACGTTAAACGGCTGGCGCACGCGATTGAGAATATCGGCCACTTCAGGGCTGGTGAGCGCAAATCCCACGCGCAGACCGGCCAGGCCATATGCCTTCGAGAACGTACGCACCACAATCAGATTGGGAAAGCGCTTGACCCAGGCCAGTGTGTCGGTGCGCTTTTCGACCGGCAGAAACTCGGTATATGCCTCATCCAGCACCACGATCACGTTGGGCGGGCACGCTTCAAGGAATTCGATCAGGTCGCCCGGGCGCACATAAGTACCGGTCGGATTATTGGGGTTGGCAATCCACACCACTTTGGTATCGGGCGCAATGGCGGCCAACATAGCGGGCAGATCGTGACCATATTCAACGGCCTTGACCGCGATATGACGCGCGCCAGCCGCCTGTACCGCCAGCGGGTAGCAGGCAAAGCTGTATTGCGAATACACCGACGAATCCTGCGTGGTCAAAAACGCGTGCGACACCAGTTCGAGAACATCGTTGGAGCCGTTGCCCAAAACGATTTGGTCGAGGCCCACGTTGAATTTCTGCGCGATCTTCGCCTTCAGATCAAAGCCACCGCCATCGGGATAACGCGCCAGATCGGCCAGCGCCTGTTCGATCGCCGCCTTGGCTTTCGGGCTTAAGCCCAATGGGTTTTCATTGGACGCCAGCTTGACGATATCGGCCTCGGCAATGCCGGTTTCGCGCGCCAGTTCGCTGATTGGCTTGCCGGTTTGATAAGGCGCAATGGCGCGAATGTATTCAGGGGCGAGTTCACGCAAAGACGTAGACATACTTGTTTCCAGTGCTGATGGTTGTGGTTGCGGGCGTCAGGCCGGCAACGCTCAGGTCTTGTTGACCAGATCGGCCTTTTCCCAACGGCCAGGCAAGGCGGGGGTGGCGGCCAGTTTGTCGAGGATGGCTGCGGGCGTATCGGCAAATTGCAGCTTGCTGAATTCACCCGCGCGTACAAACCCTTCGGTGACGGTGGTGCCCAGAAACTGGCGCAAACCATCGTAATATCCGGCCGTATTGAGGATACCCACTGGCTTGCCATGCAGGCCGATTTGCGACCAGGTCAAGATTTCAAACAATTCATCAAACGTGCCGAAACCACCAGGCAGCGCGATAAAGGCATCGGCCAGTTGCGCCATGCGCGCCTTGCGCGTGTGCATCGAATCGACTTCGATCAGCTCGGTGCATTCGCGCAACGCCAGTTCGCGCTCGCTCATAAAGCTGGGGATGACGCCGACCACATTGCCACCCGCATGCAAGGCGGCCAACGCCACCTCGCCCATCAAACCGACGCGGCCGCCCCCGTAAATCAGCGTTAGACCGCGTTGCGCCAACTGGGTACCCAGCGCATGCGCGGCTTCGGCGTACTGCGGTTTTTCTCCATGGCGCGAACCACAAAACACAACGACTGATTTCATGACTGCTCCAACTCGACCTCAGATCACCGCTTGCGGGTAGGAACCCAGCACTTTGACGAATGCGGCAACGCCACGCAGTTCGTCCAGCGCCGCCAAGACATTGGGCTCGCTGGCATGACCTTCGATGTCGACAAAAAATACGTATTCCCACAAGCCAGTGCGGCTGGGGCGCGATTCAAACTTGCTCATCGACACGCCATTGCGCGCCAACGGTTCCACCAGCGAATGCAGCGCGCCGGGGCGATTGGGCGCGGAGATTACCAGCGAAGTGCGGTCCTTGCCCGATGGCCCGGTTTGCTGGCGGCCCAACACCAGAAAACGCGTGGTGTTGTTCGGTTCGTCTTCGATGTTTTCGGCCAGGCGCTGCAGCGAGAAGCGCTCGGCCGCCGCATCTCCGGCAATCGCGGCGCTATTGGGTTCGCGGGCGGCCAGGCGGGCGGCTTCGGCATTGCTCGACACCGAAATGCGCTCAACGCCCGAAGGCAGATTCTTGTTCAGCCATTCATGGCATTGCGACAGGCTCTGCGCATGCGAATACACGCGCAGAATGCCTGCCACACCGGGCTGACTACGCAGCAAATGGTGATGAATACGCAGCACCACTTCGCCGCAAATATGCAGCGGCGACGTCACCATCAGATCGAGCGTGCGGCCCACCGCGCCCTCGGTCGAGTTCTCCACCGGCGCCACCACATAATCGGCCGAACCGCTTTCTACCACGCGGAATGCCTCATCAATCGACGCGCAAGCTTGCGTATGCGCGGCGTGGCCAAAATGCTTGATCGACGCGGCCTGGCTAAATGTGCCTTCCGGGCCCAGATAGGCGATGGTCAGCGGACGTTCCAGCGCCAGACACGCCGACATCACTTCCCGAAACAGCTTGGCGGCGGTCTCATCCGACAGCGGGCCCTGGTTAAGCTGCTTGATGCGCGCCAGCACTTGCGCCTCGCGCTCGGGGCGATACACCACGCCGCCGCCCTTGATTTCACCAATGGTGCGGGCGTGCTCGGCGCGTTGGTTCAGCATCTTCAACATCTCGGCATCGATCGCGTCGATTGCGTCGCGATGCGCCTTCAGCAAGTCATCCGACATGCCTTCTCCAGTCATTCAGTTTGATCGGGACTAATGCGCGCTGGCTTAATGCGAGCGGGCAAATTCGCGCATGTATTCGGCCAGCGTCTTCACGCCTTCGAACGGCATGGCATTGTAAATCGAAGCGCGCATGCCGCCGACGGCGCGATGGCCTTTCAGTTGCAACAAACCGCGCGCTTGCGCGCCTTCGAGGAATGCTTCGTTAAGTGCGTCGTCATGCAGAAAGAACGGCACGTTCATGCGCGAGCGGAACGCCTTTTCAACCGGGCAACGGTAGAAATCATTCGATGCCGAAATGGTTTCATACAGCAGTGCGGCTTTCTCGATATTGCGTGCTTCCATCGCGGCTACCCCGCCGTTGGCCAACAGCCATTTGAACACCAGGCCGGCCACATAGATGCCAAACGTGGGCGGCGTGTTGTACAGCGAATCGGCGGCGGCATGCACCTGGTAGTCCAGCATGGTCGGCGTGCCCGGACGGGCGTGCCCCAGCAGGTCTTCACGAACAATGGCCAGCGTCAGGCCCGACGGGCCGATGTTCTTTTGCGCGCCCGCGTAAATCACGCCAAATTTTGCGATATCGAGCGGACGGCTAAGAATGTTGGATGACATATCGCACACCAGCGGGATGTCTTTGCCCTCAAATGTGCTGGCTGGCACAAACGGAAATTCAACACCGCCGATGGTTTCGTTGCTGCAGTAATGCAGATACGCCGCGTTGGCCGAACGCTTCCAGCTGGCTTCGTCCGGCACATAGGTACTGCCGCGGTCTTCATTGCTGGTGACGACGTTGACGTTGGCGTAACGGCGCGCTTCCTTGATGGCGATGCGCGACCAGTGCCCGGTGTCAACGTAATCGGCGGTATCGCCCTCTTTCGACAGATTGAGCGGCACCATGCCAAAGTTGAAATGCGCGCCGCCCTGCAAAAACAGCACGCGATAGTTGGCCGGCACATTCAGCAGCTTGCGCAGATCGGCTTCGGCTTCATGGATGATCTGGGTAAATTCTTTGCCGCGATGGCTCATTTCCATGACGCACATGCCGGAGCCGTGCCAGTCGGTCAATTCGGCCTGCACGGTCTGCAGAACTTCACGCGGCAAAACCGCGGGGCCGGAGCTGAAGTTATAGATCTGGGACATGATCATCCTTGCTGGTTACGCAGTGGAAAACGCGGCCGCCGCAGCGGCGCACGATGTGTCGGGTGCGTGGCCTTCAGGCCAGCAGAAAGTGCGCGCGGGCTTGCGCCACCGGGCGGGCCGCGTCGTCTTGCCACGCGGTCATCAGGACATTGGCGATGCGTTTGCCCTGGCGCACGATATCGCAGCGGCAAAACAGGTCTTGCGGTTTGCCACTGCGCAAATAATCTATCGAAAAATCAATCACTCGCGGAATGCCTTCGGCCTCACGCGCCCACATCAGATGTAACACGGCGGCATTTTCCAGAAACCCGCCGATCACGCCGCCATGCAAGGCAGGCAGCAAGGTATTGCCGATATTGTGTTCGGCGTAGGGCAGAAAAAACATCGGCTGGCCGGCCTCGTCGCGCACCTGCATACCCAATAACGAGGCATACGGAATCGCCGCGATGGCGCAGGCCAGGTCTTCAATCGTGTGGACCGGATGTAATGTGCTCATGCGGCCACCTTGCCTTTCGGGTCCATGCCGCGCGCGAAAGTGGCCACACTGTGCGCCACCGGCTTCTGAGGATCATCCTGATACGCCGTCGCCCGCGTGAACGCCACATTGTCGGTCAGGCGGTAGCACTCGGCCATACAGTACAGGGATGCATCCGGCCGGGCCGGGCGCAGGTAGTCGATGCGCAGATCAAGCGTGGCCAGGGGTTCCGGTCCGCCCAGCAACGTATATATAGCAGTGCCGCTGCAGGTATCGATCAGCGAGGTGACCACGCCACCGTGGATCACACGGGTATCGGGATTGCCAATCAGCTTGTCGTTGAAAGGCAGTTCGAGCGTGGCGCGACCGCGCTCGGCACTGGCAAAACGCATACCGAGCGCACGGCAATGCGGCAACGCCATGAACCACTGCTGCAACTGCTCAAAAAACACCGGGTTTTCTACAGGCAACCAAAGGCTGTTCATGCGTGCCGCTCTCCGTGATTTTTATACTTCGTCTTGCGGGCCTTCAGCGTCGCTGGCGTCATCGGCGGCCGGGGCATCCGCATCCGGCGTTGCCGCTGCCTCGCTACCGCCTTCCTCGCCCTCTACGCCTTCGATGCCTTCTTCGTCGTCGTCACCGGTTTCAACCACTTTTTCAAGCCCGGACAATGCTTCGCCGTCATCCAGGTTGATCAAACGCACGCCTTGCGCGGCGCGGCCGGTTTCGCGAATCTCGGCCACCTTGGTACGGATCAGCACGCCACCCGTGGTAATCAGCATCACGTCATCGCTATCGGTAACCAACGTGGCGGCCACCAGCTTGCCGTTACGCTCGCCGGTATCGATGGCGATCACGCCTTGCGTGCCACGGCTGGTCAGACGATATTCGCCCACCGGCGTGCGCTTGCCGTAACCCTTCTCGGTGGCGGCCAGCACCTGTTGCGCGTCGTCATTGGCCACCAGCAACGAAATCACTTTCTGGCCTTCGCCCAACATCATGCCGCGTACGCCACCGGCCGCACGGCCCATCGGGCGCACGTCGGTTTCGGTAAAGCGTACCGACTTGCCACCATCGGAGAACAACATCACCTGGTCATTGCCCGACGTGAGCGCCACGCCAATCAGGTTGTTACCTTCGTCCAGATTGATCGCGATAATGCCGCGCTTCATCGGACGCGAGAAATCGGTCAGCGAGGTCTTTTTGACCGTGCCATCTGCAGTGGCCATAAAGACATACTGGTCTTCACGGAATTCCTTCACCGGCAGAATCGCGTTGATCTTCTCGCCGTCTTCCAGCGGCAGCAGATTGTTGATCGGCTTGCCGCGGCTGTTACGGCCGCCTTGCGGTACTTCGTACACTTTCAGCCAGTAAACCCGACCGCGTGAGGAGAAGCTTAAGATGTAATCGTGGGTGTTCGCTACGAACAGATTGTCGATGAAATCGTCTTCTTTTGTAGCTGCCGCCTGCTTGCCACGGCCGCCACGGCGCTGCGCACGATATTCCTCGGTGGAGGTCGCTTTCATATAACCGCTGTGCGTCAGCGTCACCACCATGTCTTGCGGCGTGATCAGATCTTCCAGGCACAGGTCTTCGGCGTGCGTGATGATTTCGGATTTACGCGCATCGCCAAAGTTGGTTTTGACTTCAACCAGTTCGTTTTCGATGATCTGCGTAACCCGTGCCGGCTTGGCCAGGATGTCCAGCAGATCCAGAATACGTTCCATTACTTCTTTGTATTCAGCGACGATCTTGTCCTGCTCAAGGCCGGTCAGGCGTTGCAGGCGCAATTCCAGAATGGCTTGCGCTTGCGCATCGGACAAACGATAGCCGTCGGCGGTCATGCCGAATTCTTCGCCCAGGCCATCGGGGCGCGAGGCGCCGATGTCGGTGCGCGCCAGCATGTCTTCCACCAGCGCCGAACGCCACAGGCGATCCATCAAGCCAGTCTTGGCTTCGGCCGGCGTCGGCGCGGCCTTGATCAGCTCGATGATTTCGTCGACGTTGGACAGCGCAACGGCCAGGCCTTCCAGAATATGGCCACGCTCACGCGCCTTGCGCAGTTCAAACACGGTGCGACGGGTAACCACTTCGCGACGATGTTTGAGGAAGCTTTCCAGTACTTGCTTAATGTTCAACAAACGCGGCTGGCCATCGACCAGCGCCACCATGTTGATACCAAAGCTGTCTTGCAGCTGGGTCTGCTTGTACAGATTGTTGAGCACCACCTCAGGCACTTCGCCGCGCTTCAGTTCGATCACCACGCGCATGCCCGACTTGTCGGATTCGTCGCGGATTTCGCTGATGCCTTCCAGGGTTTTTTCACGCACCAGCTCACCAATGCGCTCCAGCAGACGCGCCTTGTTCACCTGGTACGGCAGTTCGTCAACGATGATCGCCTGGCGATCGGCGCTGCGTGCGATGTCTTCGAAGTGAGTGCGGGCGCGCATCACCACGCGGCCGCGGCCGGTGCGATAGCCTTCGCGTACGCCATGCACGCCGTAGATGATGCCGGCGGTGGGGAAATCAGGCGCGGGGATGATGTCGATGATCTCGTCGACCGTGGTTTCCGGCGCATGCAACAAACGCAGGCTGGCGTCGATCACTTCATTCAGATTATGCGGCGGAATATTGGTGGCCATGCCCACCGCAATACCCGACGAACCATTAATCAACAAATTAGGAACGCGAGTCGGCAATACGCTGGGCTCGAGTTCTTTTTCGTCATAGTTGGGCGTGAAATCGACGGTCTCTTTATCGATATCGGCTAAGAGTTCCGCTGACAACTTTTCCAGACGGCATTCGGTATATCGATAGGCCGCCGCCATGTCACCATCAATCGAACCAAAGTTGCCTTGCCCGTCAATCAGCGTGTAGCGCAGCGAGAAGTCCTGGGCCATACGCACCAGCGCTTCATACGCGGCGGAGTCACCGTGCGGATGGTACTTACCCAGTACCTCACCGATCACGCGGGCGCATTTGACGTAGGGTCGGTTCCAGACGTTGTTGCTTTCATGCATCGCAAACAGGATGCGACGATGGACCGGTTTGAGGCCGTCGCGAACGTCCGGGAGGGCGCGACCTACGATGACGCTCATGGCGTAATCAAGATAGGACCGGCGCATTTCCTCTTCGAGGCTGACGGGTAATGTTTCTTTGGCAAAGCTAGGCTGTTCGGACATCTTCCTGGATTCGATCTGGCGTTGTGGCCCTTGCGGACCGGATCAGGTGGACAGCCTGCATAAGCAGGCCGTGACATGTGCGGGAGTTTAACATGCCGCGCCAGGTAGACCAATTTCAACGCGGAGTCGGCAAAAGTTCACAGTGTTTTTATTTGCCTGCGTTTAAGTTAAACCACTAAAATGCGCAAGGTGTTTGGAAAGAAGAACAACTTGACATCCAGGGTATGTTGGTTATACCCAATAACATCTGTACCACCATATAAATCATCTCAAACGAACGATATTCAACCAGGAGAAAAAACTATGCTGTCGCTCAAGCAAACGATGACGAGTCTCGCCGTAGTTGCGGCACTCGGTTTTTCCGCTTCCGCTTTCGCTGCAACTGATGCATACCTGACCAATGGCACCAACGTAAATGACGCCAACCCGGAAGGCGTTGTGAAGAATGGTATTGGCGAATGCTGGCAAACCGGCACGTGGTCCAAAGACAAAGCTGTGAAAGGTTGTGCAGGTTACGTTGAGCCTGTTGCCGCTCCGGCACCCGCTCCGGCCCCTGCCCCCGCTCCGGCTCCGGCTCCGGTCCCTGTTACCGTAACCAAGCACTTCACGCTGAAGGCTGACGTGCTGTTCGAATTCAACAAGTCCACCCTGAAGCCGCAAGGCAAGGACGCTCTGGACAAGCTGTACGAACAAGTCAAGGATCTGGATCCGAAGGAAGGCAAAGCTGTTGTGGTTGGCTACACCGACCGTATCGGCAGCGAGAAGTACAACTTCGACCTGGGCTATCGTCGCGCCAAGTCTGTTGCTGATTACCTGGTTAGCAAGGGTGCTCCGGCAGACAAGGTTGACGCTCAATCCAAGGGCAAGGCTGATCCGGTGACTGGCGATTCTTGCGCCAAGGTCAAGCCGCGTAAGAAACTGATCGAGTGTCTGGCTCCGGATCGCCGCGTTGAAATCGACGTGCAAGGCGTTCACGAAGTGACCCAGCCTGCCGCTCAGTAATTTGCGCTCGCAGCAAAAGCCCCGCCTGATGGTGGGGCTTTTTCTTTTTGTAGAACGCAATCGTTGTACGCCGGTCTTTGTTTACAAGACCCTCACCAGAAGATCGATATGACCCGAACATTGATTTCCGCGGCGGCGCTGGTTTTTGCCGGCGTTGCTGCATTTGCCCAAGCGGATGCCACCGCCGACCTCAAGCAGTTTTTATCCAGCACGCATTCGCTGCAGGCCCAGTTCAACCAGACCGTCACCGGCAAAGGTAAGGCACAGAACAGCAGCGGCACCGTGGCGATCGCCATTCCGGGCAAGTTTCATTGGGAATATCAAAAGCCGTATCAGCAACTGATTGTGGGCGATGGCCAGCAAGTCTGGTTGTATGACCCCGACCTGAAACAAGCCACCGTCAAGGATATGGGCAATGCGCTGGAAAGCAGCCCTGCAGCCATACTTGCAGGCGACAGCGGCTGGGAAAGGAACTACACGCTGCGCACGCTGGCCGACAAAGACAATATGACCTGGCTGGAAGCTACACCCAAACGCGCCGACAGTAGCTTTGAAGTGGTGCGGCTGGGCTTTGCCAACGGCCAGATCGCGCAAATGGATCTGCTCGACAAATTTGGCCAGACCACGCAGATCCGCTTTAGCCAGATCACCCGCAATCCCAAGCTCGACGCCAGCTTGTTCCACTTTACCCCGCCCAAAGACGCCGATGTCGTCCACCAATGATCTGTTTACGCCCGACATGCCACACGAGCCGCTGGCCGAGCGCCTGCGGCCCGCGACGGTCGACGAAGTAGTCGGCCAGCGCCATTTACTGGCACCGGGCAAGCCGCTGGCCTTGGCGATTGCTTCGGGCGAGATGCATTCAATGATCCTGTGGGGCCCGCCGGGCGTGGGCAAAACCACGCTGGCGCGGCTGCTGGCCAATGCGTTTGACGCCGAGTTCATCTCGCTGTCAGCCGTGTTTTCAGGCGTCAAGGACATCCGCGCCGCCATGGACGAAGCCGACCGCAACCGCATGCGCGGCCGCCCTACGCTGTTGTTTGTGGACGAGGTGCACCGTTTTAACAAGGCGCAGCAAGACGCGTTTCTGCCGTTTGTGGAATCAGGCCTCGTCACATTTATTGGCGCCACCACCGAGAATCCCTCGTTTGAGGTCAACGCCGCCCTGTTGTCGCGTGCCCAGGTTTACGTACTGCAAGCGCTGGCTGATGACGATCTGCGCCAACTGGCTGGCCGCGCGTTAAGCTGCTTTCCGCAACTTGCCGCCAGCGATGACGCCGTCAATACCTGGGTGGGTTATGCCGACGGCGACGCGCGCCGCATGCTTAACCTGATTGAGCAAAGCGCCAATGCCGCCCGCGCCAGCAACCGCACCGATATCGACGCCGCGTTTTTGCAAGATGCGCTGTCGCTCAATGCCCGCCGCTTTGATAAAGGTGGCGATGCCTTCTACGACCAGATTTCAGCGCTACATAAATCGGTGCGCGGCTCCAATCCGGACGCTGCCTTGTACTGGCTGACGCGCATGCTGGATGGCGGCGCAGACCCGCGCTATCTGGCGCGCCGACTGGTGCGCATGGCGTGGGAAGACATTGGCCTGGCCGATCCGCGTGCTGCGCGCATGACCCTGGACGCCGCCGATACTTACGAACGCCTGGGCAGCCCGGAAGGCGAACTGGCATTGGCGCAAGCGGTGATCTACCTCGCCATCGCACCCAAATCCAACGCTGGCTATATGGCGTATAACAATGCGCGCGCCCTGATCGGCAAAGACAAATCGCGGCCGGTGCCCGAGCATTTACGCAATGCGCCCACCAAGCTGATGAAGCAACTCGGCTACGGCAAGCTGTATCGCTACGCGCATGACGAGCCCGATGCTTACGCTGCCGGCGAGACTTATCTGCCCGAAGGCCTGGAGGGCACGCGGCTGTACGAGCCCACGCCACGCGGGCTGGAAGCTAAAATTGCCGAAAAGCTGCGCCATCTGGCTGAACTCGATGCCGCGTGGCGCGAGCAAAACGGGTAAAATCGTCCGACGCGCTGGCGCAAGCCGTCAGCGCCCGGGTGTGCTGCCACACCCCTTTCCAATCTCGATCACACTCTTACATTTAAACAGCGGCCAAACATGCTCGATATCAATCTGCTCCGCAACGACCTTGACCAGGTCGTCGCCCGCCTTGGCGCCCGTGGCTATCAGTTCGACGCGGCGACCTTTACCGCGCTCGAATCCGAACGCAAAACCCTGCAGACCCGCACGCAAGATCTGCAAGCCCAGCGCAACGCCAGTTCAAAGTCGATCGGCGCAGCCAAGCAACGCGGTGAAGATGTATCCGCCATCATGGCCCAAGTAGCCACGCTGGGCGATGAGCTCAAAGCCAACGAAACCGCGCTGGCCGCTTTGCAAGACAAGCTGAACGCCCTGCTGCTGTCCATCCCCAACCTGCCGCACCCGGATACGCCGGCCGGTAAGGATGACAAAGACAACGTGGAAGTGCGCCGCTGGGGCACGCCGCGCGCATTCGACTTTGACGCGAAAGACCACGTTGACGTCGGCGGCCCGCTGGGCCTCGATTTTGAAGGCGGCGCACGCCTGTCTGGCGCCCGTTTTACGCTGCTGCGCGGCCAGATTGCCCGCCTGCATCGTGCACTGGCGCAGTTCATGATCGACACGCACACCACGCAACACGGCTACACCGAAACTTACACGCCTTACATTGTCAATGCCGATGTTTTGTTTGGCACTGGCCAATTGCCGAAATTCGGCGAAGATATGTTCAAGGTAGAAAAAGGCGGTGATGAAAATAGCCCGGCGCAATATCTGATTTCGACTTCCGAAATTACGCTGACCAATACCGTGCGCGATAGCATTATCAAAGCCGAAGAATTGCCAATCAAACTGACTGCGCATTCGCCATGTTTCCGTTCGGAAGCAGGGTCTTATGGTAGAGATACACGCGGGATGATTCGCCAGCATCAATTCGATAAAGTTGAAATGGTGCGAATTGAACATCCTGATAATTCGTATGCCGCGCTGGAAGAATTGGTCGGCCATGCCGAAGCAATTCTGCAAAAACTGGAATTGCCCTATCGCGTGGTTAATTTGTGTACCGGCGACATGGGTTTCTCGGCCGCTAAAACCTATGATCTGGAAGTCTGGTTGCCCGCGCAAAATACTTATCGCGAGATTTCCAGCTGCTCTAATTGCGAGGCGTTTCAGGCGCGACGCATGCAAGCGCGTTTCCGCAATGAAAACGGCAAGCCCGAACTGCTGCATACGCTCAACGGCTCTGGCCTGGCGGTAGGTCGTACGCTGGTGGCGGTGCTGGAGAACTACCAGAACGCCGACGGCAGCGTCACTGTGCCGACGGCCCTGCGTCCATACATGGGTGGCGTTGAAAAACTGTCGATGTAATTGCGCGACGATCAAGCCATCCAGCTTGTTCATAAAAAGGCGTCCGCGGGCGCCTTTTTATTTGCGCAATCACGCCCACACCACGCCTCAAAAATACCGCCTGATGCTGCAACGCAACAGCTTATCTGCCGCTTCTTTGCGCTAACCCAAGCCGTGATCTATATCTCCAGCACACAATAAGAACCCTTGGCCAAGGCCAGAACAGGACACGGTATGTCGATCTTGATGATGTGGTTGGTGGCGGCACTGGTACTGGCCGGGCTGGAGCTGCTGAGCGGCACGCTATACCTCCTGGCAGTCGCCTGCGGGCTGGTGGTGGGGGCGCTGGCGTCGCTGCTGGTTTCAGTTCCCGCGCAGATTATTTGCGCCGCGCTGGCCGCAGTGATTGCCGTTGGCGTGCTGCATCAGTGGCGCGCCCGCCGCCAGATCGGCCGCATGCCCCCAGCGCCCATGCCCGGCCTCGACATCGGCCAGCGCGTCAGCATCGACAGCTGGACCGACCAGATCCACGCCCGGGTACGTTATCGCGGCACGCTGTGGGACGCAGAAGCCGCCCGCGGCGCGGTGCCCGATGCCAACGCCTGGTATATCGTGGCGCAGCGCGGCAATCTGCTGCTGATCGATATCCTGCCGCCCCCGCACCATTCGTAATCTGTTCCAAAAAATCTTAAAAACAGTCAACGCCACACCGCGGCATTACGCCCCACGCGCCAGTACGCCAGCGCGGGCTGGCACACGCCACGCTCACATTAGCCTTTGAGGAAGACCATGCCTTTTGCATTAGCTTTGTTTGTTATCGCCGTGATTTTTGTGGCGCGCACGTTCCGCATTGTCCCGCAGCAAGAAGCCTGGATTGTGCAGCGGATGGGCCGCTTTCATTCCGTGCTGCAACCCGGCCTTAACTTTGTCATCCCGTTTGTCGATGCCGTGGCCTACAAGCACACGCTTAAAGAAATTCCGCTCGATGTGCCCAGCCAGGTATGTATTACGCGCGACAACACGCAACTCACCGTCGACGGCATTCTGTATTTTCAGGTCACCGATCCCAAGCTGGCATCGTATGGTTCGTCCAACTATGTGATGGCGATTTCGCAACTGGCGCAAACCACGCTGCGCTCGGTCATCGGCAAGCTGGAGCTCGACCGCACGTTTGAAGAACGCGACGACATCAACCGCGCCGTCGTGTTGGCGCTGGACGAAGCCGCCACCAGCTGGGGCGTTAAGGTATTGCGCTATGAAATCAAAGACCTGACGCCGCCCAAAGAAATTCTGCACGCCATGCAGCAGCAGATTACCGCCGAGCGTGAAAAGCGCGGCCGCATTGCGCAGTCCGAAGGCGTGCGCCAGGAACAGATCAATCTTTCCGAAGGCCAGCGCACCGCCGCCATCCAGAAATCCGAAGGCGACATGCGCGCGCAGATCAATCAGTCCGAAGGCGAGCGCCAGGCGCGCATCAACCGCGCGCAAGGTGAAGCCGAAGCGCTGCGCCTGGTGGCGGCCGCCACCGCCGATGCCGTTAAAGCCGTGGGCGATGCCGTGCGCTCGCCAGGTGGTCTGGAAGCGATGAACCTGAAAGTGGCCGAGCAGTACATCGCCGCGTTTGCCAATATCGCCAAGCAAGGCAACACCATCCTGCTGCCCGCCAACGCAGGTGACGTGGCCAGCCTGGTGGCCACCGCCACCACCATCATCGGCAAGAAATCTTAAGGCTGCGGGCGGCGTCATAGCGTCTATATTGTGGAGTGCCTCGCCAGCCGGCGCGGCCCCACACTGGCGTAAAGGAGCTCGTCATGCCGCCCCGCCGCTACCGTTTGGTGACGCGCAGCGACTTCGATGGCCTGGTTTCGGCCGTGCTGCTGAAGGAACTCGATCTGATCGACGACATCCTGTTTGTCCACCCCAAAGACATGCAGGATGGCCGCGTCGATATCAATTCCAGCGATATCACCACCAACCTGCCCTACGTGGCCGATGCGCATCTGGTGTTCGATCATCACCAGTCCGAAACCGTGCGCAACCAGGGCCCGCGGCCCAACCACATTATTGATCCCGAAGCCCCATCCGCCGCACGCGTGGTGTATGACTATTACGGCGGCGCCGAGGCGTTTCCGCATATCAGCATGGACATGATCCGTGCCGTGGACAAAGCCGATTCTGGCGACTTCAGCCGCGAAGAAATCCTGCAGCCGCAAGGTTGGGTGTTGCTCAATTTTTTGATGGATGCACGCACCGGTCTGGGCCGCATCCGCAGCTTTCGTATCTCGAATTACGCGCTGATGATGGACCTGATCACTTACTGCCGGGATCACAATATCGACGAGATTCTGGCGCTGCCCGATGTGCAGCAACGCGTGGATGTCTACACCGAACACAACCCGCTGGCGCTGGAGCAAATCCTCCGCTGCGCGCGCGTGTACGACAATCTGCTGGTGCTGGATTTACGCAATGAAGAAACGATCTACGTCACCAACCGCTTTACCGTGTATGCGCTGTTTCCGCAATGCAATATCTCGATCCACGTGTTGTGGGGCGTGCGCCAGCAAAACACGGTGTTTGCCACTGGCAAATCCGTCATCAACCGCAGCTCAGCCACAAAAATTGGTGAGTTGATGCTCGATTACGGCGGCGGGGGTCACGAAGCTGCCGGTACGTGCCAGGTGCCCAATGACAGCGCCGAACAGATTTTGCGTGAGCTGATACTCAAAATAACGGCCGACGGCTGACTTGGCCATGCATCAACGCCGCACCCGATCAATCCCACCCCGCATAGGGTGGGTCACGACCCACCAGTCAAAGCCGTGGATTCGAACCAAAAAGGTCGCTCTGATGGACGCTTGGCCTGGCCAGCCTGGGTTTGAACGCACTACCGCCAACCGGTGCCGCCCAAGTCCAGGGCTTTGAATGGTGGGTCTAGACCCACCCTATGGAAGAGCGGGCTCGATCAAGCACCGCCCTTATCCGACTTCCCAGCCGCATTCGCCAGTCGCGCCAGCCAGCAATCCAGCTGGCTGGGTGCGTGGCCGATATCTTCGGCAAACTCTTTCCGCCGGATCGCGTCGCGCACCAGCAGGGAACCCGCGTAGCGGATCGGCTCCGGCGGAAACTTGCCGCGCGGGCCACGTACCAGGCCGCTGCGGGTCCAGTCGTTATCCAGCCCCAGCACCAGCGACGCCAGAATCTGCCCGCCCATATAGCTGGGCGCCACGCCATTACCGGAATAGCCAAGGCCGTAAAAGATATTCGGATGATCATCCAGCCGGCCAAAAAACGGCAGGCCGGTAACGGATCGATCGGATGGCCCGTTCCACGACGCCGCCAGCGGCACATCGCGCCATGCCGGAAAGAAATCGTGCAACGCATCCTGCAGCTGACTGGCATAGGCCGAGGGCTGATCAAACTCGGGCAATATCTTGCCACCCCACGCAAACGTATTGCCGCCTTTGCCCAGCATGATGCGGCCGTCGGGCGTGCTGCGGTAGTAATACACAAACGTGCGCGAATCCAGCACGCTGGTGCCATGCGCCAGACCTGTACGCGCCAGCAAACCCGGGCGCGGCTCGGTGATGATCATGTCGCTGGAAACTACGGCGATGCTGCGGGCAAACTGGCTGAACTGCGTGGCCATCCACGCGTTGATGGCCAGCACCACCTGCCCCGCCACTACCCGGCCTTGCTCGGTCTGGATCACCGGTTTGGCGGAGGGTTTGAGCGCGCGCATCGGCGTGTTCTCGTAAATACGTACGCCCATCTCACGCGCCACCCGCGCCAATCCCCGCACCAGCAAACCCGGTTGCACCGTGCCCGCCGACGGTGAATACCAGCCTTCCAGATGCCGCACCGAACCGGCACGGCCCTGGATATCGGCGGCGTTCCAGCGTTGCCAGCTATTGCACCCGCTGCTGGTCAGCCCCGCCATCAGCTCATCCATGCTGCCCACTTGCGCCTGGTTGGTGGCCGTATACAGCGTGCCGTCCACGCGTACATCGGCCTCGATGCCATGCGCTTTGCAAAAGCCGGAGATGTCGTGCACTGCTTGCTCGGATGCGCGCACCAGCCGCGTCGCCTCGCGCTGGCCAAACAAACGTTGCAGCGTAAACAGCCGCGTTGACCACGTCAGCATGCAGCCGCCATTGCGGCCCGACGCGCCCGCGCCACACAAATCGCGCTCGATGATCACCACATCAAGCTCCGGCTGCGCCAGCTTTAACTGCAGTGCGGTCCACAAGCCGGTAAAGCCGCCGCCGACAATGCAAACATCGGCCGTGGTTTCGCCCAGCAAGGGAGCGGCGGGCGGCAGCGTTTCGCGCGCCAACGCCTGCTCAAACCAGAACGGACGAAACTCCGCCTGGCCGTAGGACACACTCAGTTCAGCGGGCGCGCTGGGCATGTTCACGGACGCTCTCCGCAACTGCGGCGCCAGGCGATGTCTTGTAGCACCGGCCATAAGTCCGCCACGGTATCGATCACATAATGCGCACCGGCATCGCGTAGTTTTTGTTCGGCGGGCGCGGTGCGTGCCAGCTGTTCGGACGCGCTGAGCGCCTGCCATTCTTCAAACGTCAGCCCCACTTCATTGCCGCTGGCGGACAAACCCACGGTCCACATGCCCGCGCGCAAACCTTCTTCGATGCCCGGCGTGCTGTCGTCCACTTTGACGCACGCGGCGACGTCATCAATGCCCAGCTCCAGGACTGTGGCCAGCGCCATCCACGGGCCAGGGCGGCCGCCGGCGGCCAGATCATCCGCGGCAATGGCGGTGTCGGGCGTATAGCCGCGCTCCTCGGCCAGCGGCAGCAATGCATTCATCACCTGGCGCGGATAGCCAGAGCAAGAACCAATGCGCAAACCGGCCGCGCGCAGACGCTCCACCATGTCCAGAGCGCCAGGAACGGGCCACGAATAATGGCCGACGCGCGCAATCTGCAGCGGCATAAACGCCTGGTACAGCGTATCGACATCTTCCGCACACACGGCGCGGCCAAAGCGTTTTTGCCAGCGCGGCGCAATCGCCGGATCGCCCGCCAGCGCTTCGATGTGCTGCCACTTGCCCACGCCCATGGGGCCGCGTGCTTCGTCCAGCGTCAGTGCAATATCAAAACCGGCGAAGGCTTCGACCAGCACTTGCGTCGGCGCAAACGAGCCAAAATCGACGATCGTGCCCGCCCAGTCAAAAATGACAGCCTGCAAATGGGCGGCAATGGGCGACGCGCGGCGCGCCGCGGAAGGGTTAGCAATATTCATGATGGTCTCAGGTTAAACGGCATATATGAAAACGATATGAAACGTTGTTAGCGCGTCACAGCCAGCCCAACTGGTTAAGCCCCTCGCCGATGGCCGCGACGGCCTGGCCGATTTCAGCCTCGTTGATCGCACCAATGCAGCCCACACGGAAGGTTTCGACTTCGGTGAGCTTGCCGGGATACAGCACAAAACCCCGCTCGCGCACCGCTTCATACAGCGCGCGAAAGTCATAATCGGGATGTTCCGGCGCATGAAAGGTCACGATGATCGGGGCCTGATCATCCCTGGCCAGAAACGGCGTCAGCCCCAGTCGCGCCAGCCCCGTCACCAGCATCTGATAATTAGCTTGATAGCGCGCCAGGCGGCCCGGCTGGCCGCCCTCCGCGTGATATTGGTCCAGCGCCGCGCGCAAGGCCGCCACCACATGCGTGGGTGGCGTAAAGCGCCATTGGCCGGTCTTTTGCATATAGACGTACTGGTCGTGCAGATCCATCGACAGCGAATGGCTGTTGCCCAGGCTTTCCACCAGCGCAGCACGGCGCGCGATGATGATGCCCATGCCGGGCACGCCTTCCAGACACTTGTTGCTGGACGCCACCAGCGCATCAAATTGCAACTCGCGCGCGTCGATATCGAGCGCACCAAAGCTCGACATCGCATCAATAATCAAACGTTTGCCTTGTGCCGCGACCACGCGGGCGATGTCGGCCAGCGGGTTGAGTACCCCGGTGCTGGTTTCGCAATGGATCACGCCGACATGCGTAATTGCGGGTTCCTGCGCCAGACGCCGGGCCACCGCGGCGGCGTCGACTGGCGCGTTTTCGGCAAATTCGAGGATAGCCACCTGGCGCCCCATCACTTCCACCGCCCGCGCCATGCGCTTGCCATACGCGCCATTGACCAGCACCAACAATTTGCCTGTGCGCGGCAACAACGTGCCGATGGCGGCTTCGACCGCAAATGTGCCCGAGCCTTGCAAGGGCACGCACACGTGGTCTTCCTGCGCATGCGCAATCGCCAACAGATCGGCGCAGACGCTGGCAGTCAGTTCGTTAAAGGCGGCGTCCCACGAGCCCCAGTCCGACAGCATGGCGGTCTTGGTTTTGAGCGTGGTGGTGAGCGGGCCTGGAGTTAACAGGATGGGTTCGCGCATAGGTCAAGTCTCCCGAACGTCTAGATGAATTCTGAGGCAAAAAAAGTGTGAACATCGCCAGCGCGCAAGTGACGCGCTGGCCCGAAATCGATACGCGCCCAAACCGCCGCCCTCAACGCCGCCCTCACCGCAGACGCCAGCGCTGCGTGCGGCGCAAAGCCCACCATGACACGCCGCCAAACACCAGGCACACCGCCACCGAGGTCGCCACGATCAGGCTGGCCATCGCAGCGGCAGCGGCGGTATCGCCCGCGTCATCCATATTCAGCACCGCCACCGCGGACAGCACGGTGTCGGGCGTATAGAGAAAGATGACGGCGCTAAGCGTGGTCATGCCCGAGACAAAGTAATAGCGCGCGATATCCAGCACGGCAGGCAGACAAATCGGCAGCGTCACACGGCGCAACGTGGTCCAGAACGGCACTTGCAGCGAAGCGGCCACATATTCGAATTCGCCATCCAGTTGCTTGAGCGCGGTCAGCGCCGTCAGATGCGCCGTGCTGTAGTAATGCACCACTGTGCACAGCACCAGCAGTGCCATCGTGCCGTACAAAACATTGAGCGGATTACCCGGCGCGTTAAAGAAAAAGATATAGCCCAGGCCCAACACCAGCCCTGGCACCGCCATCGGCAAAATGGCCAGCATATTGATGGTGGCGCGGCCCAGCGGCGCGGCGCGGGTTTTTTCTACCCAGTACGCGCCGATAAACGCCACCACGCCGCCCACCAACGCCGCCCCGCCCGCCAGACGCAAACTATTGCGCCACGCCTGCCAGCCGCCGCCATCCATATTGTCGAAGTCAAAATGCGCCAGCGTCAGGCTCAGGTTGTACGGCCATTGTTTGATGAAGGCCGCAGCCACCGACACGCCCAGCATGCCCAGCAGCCACAAGGCGATCACCACGCAAACCAGCAGGGCCAGCGCGTCGCGTAACGGTTGGCGTTTGGGCTGCAGTGGCTGAGCGCGCGCGCTGAGCATCGCTTGCTGTTTGCGCTGCACATGGCGGTCCAGCACCCAGCTCAGTACGGCAGGCAACAAGAGACAAATGCCGTAAACCGCGCCGCGACCAAAGTTCTGTTGGCCAATCACTTGTTTGTAGATTTCGACCGCCAGCACGTCATAACGGCCGCCTACGATGGTGGGTACGCCAAAGTCGGTCATCACCAGGGTAAACACCAGCATCGCTGCCGAAATCAGCCCGTAGCGCACCGACGGCAGCGTCACCGTTGCAAACTGGCGCATCCGGCCCGCGCCCAGGGCGGTGGCGGCTTCGTACAAGCGCGCATCGGCCAGCGCCAGCGCGGTCAGCAAAATCATCAGCGCATGTGGAAACGTATAAAACATCTCGCCCAGCACTATGCCCCACGGTCCATAAATCGAGATGCCCGCCGCGGCAAACCAGGACTTCAGCAAGCCCTGGTTGCCGAACAGATAAATCAGCGAAATACCGGGCAGCAAGGACGGGGCCAGCAAAGGGATCAGCGCCAGCATGCGAAACACCGGCCGCCCCGGCATGCAGGTACGCGTGAGCGCGGCGGCAAAGACAAATGCCAACGGCACCACCACCAGCGTGCTGATCACGGCCACGCTCAGGCTGTTGCCCAGCAGAAAAACAAAGCGCGGCGTGAACAGGCCGGCAAAGTTGGCCAGGCCGACAAATTGATCGGACTTGTCGCGTAATGCCTTACCCAGCATCGCCAATAGCGGCAGCGCCAGAAACACCAGCAACACCAGCGCCGACAGCCAGGTCAGCAGCGCCGCCACTTTGTCGGTCCGCGCGCGCGGCTGGCGGCCGCTCCACACCCGCAACGACAGGCTCATGCTGCGGCCTCGTCGGTAAACACGCGCAAGGCCGCCGGGCTTAGCGTCAGCGGCAAACGCTGACCCTGGTCCAGCCGCAATTGCGCCAGCGTGGGCCGGCTAACGTCGGCGATCAGATTAAGGTTGCCCATGGCGGGCACGCTCAGCGTCAGACGGCAGAAACCACCCAGCAATTCCTGGCTGATCAGTTGCGCCAGCACCGCGTTGCGACCGCCCTGCCAGCGCGCTTCGATGCTGATGGCTTCGGGCCGGATAAACAGTTGCACGGCGTCGCCCGTTTTGACGGCGGCGCTGTCGGGCAACTGCAGGCTGACATCGCCGGTGCGCACGCAATGGCCCGCTTCCACCACGCCGGGCAACCAGTTGGCGCGGCCCACAAATTCGGCCACAAAGCGGCTTTGCGGACGCGCATAAATATCTTCGGGCGTGCCGATTTGCTCGATTACCCCGTGGTTCATCACCACGATGCGATCAGCCATGGTCAAGGCTTCTTCCTGATCATGCGTGACCATGATGGTGGTGATACCCAAGCGTTGCTGCAGGCTGCGGATTTCGCGGCGCAGATGCTCGCGCACGCGTGCATCCAGCGCCGACAGCGGTTCATCCAACAGCAACAAACCCGGTGAGGTGGCCAGCGCACGCGCCAAAGCCACGCGCTGCTGTTGGCCGCCCGACAACTGATTGGGGTAGCGATCTTCGATGCCGGCCAGATCAATCAGACTCAATAATTCGGTCACGCGCTGACGTTGATCCTGGCGACGGCCTTTCAGGCCATAGGCAATGTTTTGTGTCACCGTCAGATTGGGAAACAAGGCATACGACTGAAACACAATGCCGTAATCACGTTTGGCCGGCGGCAGATGCGTTACATCCTTGCCGTGCATGGTGATGCGGCCGGTATCGGCGCTGTCCAGTCCCGCGATTATGCGCAGCAAGGTGGTTTTGCCGCAGCCCGACGGCCCCAGCAAACACACAAACTCGCCTTTATGCACGGCCAGTTCGATATCGCGCAATGCGCTAAAACTGCCAAAGCGCTTGGAAATCCCGCCCAGGCCTAGCGCCGCCGTTTGCGTTAAATGGATGACCGGATCGGCTTTCATACAGGCTCCTGGCGCGGCGCACGCGCGGGCAAACTGATCGCACGGGCACGCAAAAAGTAATGATCAAGCGTCGGCGTGGCCAGATTCTCGATCTTGGCGCGATCGTCATACGTGCGCAGTGCAATCGCCGCCTGCGCATATGGGCTGGCGGCAAAACGCGCGGCCTCGGCGGCATTCATCGGGCCGCCCTGCAAGGCCAGTGACTGGCGCGAGGCCAGCGACAAGCTCGCAAAATAATCAGGCTGCACGGCGCACAGATAGCGCTTGGCCGCCACATGCAGCGCAATCGGCGCCAGCACGTCTTCCGCAAACAAGGGTTTGAGCGCGGGGATGGCGACGGCCTCGTGCCGGTCATCAATGCCGTGCGCAATATCGTCATCGTGCTGGCCCGCCAACAGATGGCCAACGTCGTGCAATAACGCGGCGATCACCAGACTGTCCGGCGCGCCGTCCTGCTCGGCAAACCACGCGCTTTGCAAAGCGTGTTCCAGTTGCGATACGGCTTCACCACCGTATTGCTGATCGCCTTGTTGCGCGTACAGGGCTTGTAAATCTGCTAACGAGTCATGCATAGAAACATCCGGCAAGCACAGTGCGCAGGCCAACGCGATGTCGGCCTGAGCACTGCAAGAGGCAAGGCTTATTTCGGCTCGGACTTGCTGTCGTAACGCTTGGTCCATTCGGCCAGGATGCGATCACGATTGCTGGCGGACCAGCCTAGATCCTGCTTGATCAGCATCTGCTCGTAATTAGCGGGGATAAATTCGATGGGCTTGGCCACGCCAGGGATGGCGACCACGGCAAAGTTCTTTTCATACAACTGGTTGGCCGACAGCGAAGCCGACCAGTCCGCCAGCTTTTTGGCAGCGTCCAGGTTTTTGGTGCCCTTCATGATGCCGGTGGCTTCCAGATCCCAACCCAGGCCTTCCTTCGGGAATACCAGATCAATCGGCGCACCGCCCTTCTTCAGCGTGGCCGCGCGATATTCAAACGAAATGCCTACCGGATATTCGCCCGCCGCCACTTGCTTGCACGGCTTGCTGCCCGAGTGTTCGTACTGGGCGATGTTCTGATGCAGACCATCCATGTAATCCCAGCCGCCCTTTTCGCCAAAAATCTTCAGCCATGCGGTCACATCAAAATAACCGGTGCCGCTGGAAGCCGGGTTCGGCATCACGATCTTGCCTTTGAACTCGGGCTTGAGCAGGTCCTTCCACGACTCCGGCTTTTTCAGACCCAGCTTGGCGGCCTCTACCGTGTTGAAACAGACCGTTGCGCCCCATACATCCATGCCGGCCCAGGCGGGTGGATTCTTGCTATCCACATACGACCGGGTCAGCTTTTCCACGCCTCTGGGCGCGTACGGCTGCAGCATGCCTTCCTTGTCCAGGATCAGCAGCGACGACGCAGCCACACCCATCACCACATCCGCCTTCGGATTGGCTTTTTCCGCCAGCAAGCGCGCGGTGATCACGCCGGTGGAATCACGCACCCAGTTGATATGCAGGCCAGGGTTTTCTTGCTCGAACTTGTCTTGATACGCCTTGACCTGATCGGCCTCCAGCGCGGTGTAAACGGTCAACGTGGTATCGGCCCAGGCGGCAGTGGCGCTTAGTGCAAGGGCGGCAGCAAACAGGCGTGGCAGCATTTCCGTGATCCTCGATGTTGTGGTTTGGTTCGAGGCGAATGATGGGGGTGTTTCATTACAACGATATGAACGTCTAGACGTGTTGGAAACCGGCGGCGGCTGTGGGTTGGTTTAGCCGTTTGGTGGTGTGGCGGGTCCGCGTGGTGACTTCGAGGTGGCATAAATAGCGAGTTTTCTGATTGCCGTATGGACGGGTTTGATTGCGGTTTGAAGGCCCTCAATCCAGCAGCGGCGCGGGTTTGATGGGCGTCAATGTTTGGTGAGCGTTCGGAATGATCTTGGGTTTTGCCGGTGTAGTCTGCGTGCTTGCTCGCGGGCGGCCCGGGTTATCCGTGTCAAACGTCGCCCTTCACAAACCAGACAAAACCTAACAGATGGGTTATAAATGAAAGTCTTCAGCTACGACGGATATGTGTTTTCAGTTTTTGTACGCGACGAACACTGTCCTCCGCATTTGCACGTCCGGACGCCGGATTGGGACGCGCGTTTTGTGTTCAGCTTCTGGGACAATCGGGTGGCGCTTTGGGATGTGCATCCCTTGCAAAACAGCCCGGCGGTGAAGTTGCTGGAGCGGTTTTCGCACCGAGATGAAAAAGGCAAATCACCTTCGCAAGGCGCGTGCGTTGTGGTGGCTGGGCACCGGCACTGTCTGCCTGGAAAATCAATCCTGGGACGCCACCGCGCAGCGCGTGGGGGGTCCTCCCGATGGACGCCTGGGCCCGCCCGTTATTGTTGCGGCCCGGTATGAAGCCGAGGTATCGAAGACGTTTTTATACCTTGCGGGAGAGCCCCGGCAAGTGGAGATCGCACTATGAATATCCAGAGGGTACGGGCCAAGGATGGTCCGGATGAAGTGGTCACCGCTGAGGTGTTAGCGCGCGCCATTGAGCGCGGGAGGCGTCGACAGGCCACGCAACTACACGCGACCTCGGTGCGCTATGTGTCGGCGCTACAAGCCTTGCTGATCGGGTTCGCTGACGATAGCGCGGTGGCGTTGCCCGTGCGTAACTACCCTGAGTTCGCCGCACTGGATGCAACGGAATTTGATCAGTTGGAGATCTGCCTGGAGGGCGCCGGGCTGGCGCTGGAATCGCGCGACCTCCACGTTTCCATCGCGGGCCTGATCGCGGCCAGCGAGCCACTATTGAAAATGGCGGCATCGGTGGTGGCGGCGCGCAACGGCAGTCGCAGCAGCGAAGCGAAAGCAACCGCGTCACGCATCAATGGCCAGAAAGGCGGTCGACCGCGTCGGCGCACAGAAACCGAGCCGCATACGGAGGGCGAAGCGTCCGCGCCCAGCCTCAAAAAAACCGCCTGACGCGCGGCCCTACCCCATCATCACACCGCGCGCCATTGCCGTGGCCGCGAGCACCATCAGTAGCAGCAACAGCAGTTGTACGTCGGAGATGATGGCCAGTTTGCGTGCGCCGGGCAGTGGCGCGGCGGGGTCGGCGCTGCGGGCGACGCGCCATTTGATCAGCGCGCGCATGGGCCACGCTTCAAGGATCAGGATCAGCGCCAGGCAGGTCATTTTGAGATGGAAAAACGGCTGGTGCAGATAGTATTGCGCGCCTTTTTCCAGACCGCCGAAAGCGCGCCACAGGCCGGTGAGCAGTAGCACCAGCGCGGCCAGGCCCCACAACATGTCTTGTCGCAGTACGTCGCGCGGCTCGAACAGCGGCACCGGTTGGCGTAAGGCACGGGCGCGATTGCGGATGGCGGCGAGCGCAAAGGCGAAGGCCAGCAAATGGATGGCGGCGAGAAGCCAACGTTCGATCATGGGATGTGCTCGGCGGATGATTCATCCAGGTTAGCCCATGCCCACGCGGGCCGCCAGCGGCCAACCGCGATCAGGCCAGCACGACGGCAGTCGCTGAGCTTCGCTCGCGCTGGCGTCAGCCCGCCTTGCCTGGGTTTATTCGATGACTTCGGCGGTGGCGGTGATGCGGCTGCGCGCAAGGTCTTCGGCCGCTGCAAAATGCGGCAGCATCAGCGCTTCCAGCCGGGCGCAGACGCCGGGTGCCAGGTCGTGCGCCATGCCATGTACCGCCACAAAGCGCGCGCCAGGGATTTTATCGGCGGTATCTTGCCCGGCCGCCAGCGGAATCAACGGGTCATCCACGCCGTGCACCACCAGCGACGGCGTTTTGATTTGCTGCAGTAAAGTGCTGCGATCCGGTGCGGACACCACCGCCAGTAACTGGCGTAATACGCCGGCCGGGTACAGCGACCGATCCAGCGATTCACGAATCCGCGCGGCCGCAATCTCATCCGCCATCGGGAAACCGGGGCTTTGCAGCACGCGCAGATTATTGAGCATGAACTCGACCATCAGCTCGCGTTGTTCCGGCAGATATGCCTTGCGCGGCGGGCGACGGGTTAAACAGGCGCGCGCCGCCACCGTGGGCCCCGGCAAACCGGGTGCGCTGGTGGTGCTCATGATGCTGGTTAAGGACAGCGCACGCTCCGGCGCATGCGTTACCACCAGTTGCGCGATCATTCCGCCCATTGAAGCGCCCACGACATGCGCACGCGCAATACCCAGCGTATCGAGCAAGCCAATGGCGTCTTCGGCCATATCGTCCAGCGTGTATGGCGCGGGGATCTTCCAGCCCAGGCTGTGGCGCAGCATGTTAAGCAATAGCGGCGGCCGGCCCAGTTGTTCCAGCTTGCTCGACAAACCGACATCGCGGTTGTCGTAGCGGATAACGTAATACCCCGCTCGGGCCAGATTGCGGCAGAACTCCTCGGGCCAGCCGAGCAGTTGCATACCCAGACCCATGATCAGTAACACGGGCGTGTCTTCGGGTTGGCCAAACGTCTGATATTCGAGTTCGATCGGGTTGAGCTGGGCACGGGGCATGATGGCGTCGGTCTGTGGGTTCAGGCGGCTGACTTTTATCGAAAGCCACGTTTTCTCAAAATATCGCTCTTGAGAAAGTTGGGCCAGTAATGTCTGTGTACAGGCCCAAAAATTCACACACTACGCCACAGTTTGCAGCCCCCGCCGTGCTGCTATCGCTGTGGGCGGGGTCTTACATCGATACATTGCCTTCAGCCGCTACAGGGGCTGGCCGCCCACGGCCTGGTACAACTTCATCAGATTTAACAACTGGTTATAGCGGTTTTCCGCTAACGCCAAGTCAGCGGTGCGGCGTGCCTCTTGTTGATCAAGCCAATCTTTCACACTGGTCTGGCCAACGCGATAGCGGGTTTCGCTGAGCCTTTCCGCGCGCACGGCGTAGTCAAAAGCCAGTTGCCGCTGCTGCTGTTCCTGCAGGTATTGCGTGCGCGCCGACAATGCATTTTCAACATCGGCGAACGCCGAATACAGGGTCTGGCGGAACGTCACCACCGCTTGCTCATACTGTGCCTGCGACACCTTGATCGTGAGCTGCGTGGTATTCCATTGCACAAACGGCAAGGTCAAACCCGCGCCCAGCGTGCCGACAGGATCGCGCAGCACATTGGCCAGCGACGTGCTGCTGGTGCCCACGCTGCCGGTGAGCGTAAACGCCGGATAAAAACTGGCGCGCGTGTAATCGACATTGGCCAGGCTCTCGCGCAAACGCGCTTCGGCCGCTTGCAGATCGGGGCGCCTGGCCAGCACGTCGGCGGGGACGCCTGCTGGCACATCGGGCAGGCTGCCGATGGGCAACTGGGGCAATTCAGCACTGCGGTTTTCGGGCGCCTGATCAAACAGGATGGCCAGCGCATTGCGCGCTTCTTCGCGTTGCTGCACCAGCGTGGCCAGGCCCGCGCGTTGCGTGGCCAAGGATTGGGCCGATTGCACTTCGTCCAGCCCGCTGGAAGCACCCGCCGCGTGCTGCGTTTTTACCAGCGCCAGCGTGCGCTCTGCGTAGGCGATGCTTTGTTCGGTGGAGGCGATGCGCTGGTTGAGATACGCCAGTTGCCAGTACAAGTCGGCCGTGGTGCCGACCAGGCTAAGCGCGGTATTTTGCCGATCCAGCTCAGTGGCCGTGGCTTCCCATTGCGATACATCGCGCTGCCGCGCCAGCTTGCCCCACAGATCAATCTCATAGCTCAGCGAGCCGGTCACGCCATAGGTGCGCGTGCTGGCGCCGCCATTCAGTGGCTTGGCCAGGCTGCCATTGGCGCCGACGCTTACCGTCGGGGTGAGATTGGTATCGGTCAGCCCCGCTTGCAGCCGCGCCTGGCGCACTTTCCAGCCTGCGGCGGCCAGATCGTTATTGCTGCTGAGCGCGCGTTCGATCAGCGCATCCAGTTGCGGATCGTTAAACGCATGCCACCACGGCGTGCTGGTGGTGGCAGCTAACGCCGTCGCATCGGCCGAGCCGCTCCATTGCGCGGGCAAGCTGGCCGCAGGCGTGTGGTATTGCGTTTGCAGCGCGCTGCCGCAGCCGCTGAGCACACCACCTGCAAGCACTGCCGCCGCCAGAATCGAAATTTTCATAAAACGACAACCTGATGAATAACGCATGTCGATGGGCCGCCGCTTATTCGCGCGCCAGCGCCTGGATCGGATCCAGCCGCGCCGCATTACGCGCGGGCAGATAGCCGAAGATGACGCCGATCAGCGTGGAGCACACGCACGCCGCCACAATCGAAGCAATCGAGAACTGCATCGACATCGCTTTTACAAAGATCGAGAACACCGCGCCGATACCAAACGACAGCACCACGCCAATCAAGCCACCGATCAGGCACACCAGAACCGCCTCGATCAGAAACTGCTGCATGATGTCGTTCTGCCGCGCGCCCACCGCCATGCGGATGCCGATTTCATGAGTGCGTTCGGTCACCGACACCAGCATGATGTTCATCACGCCAATGCCGCCCACCACCAGCGAAATCACCGCAATTGCCGAGATCAATAAGGTGAGCGTGGCGGTGGTTTTTTCCACCGTTTTGAGAATGCTGTCGCTGCTATTGGTAAAGAAATCCTTGGTGCCATGGCGCAAGGTCAGCAGCTTGGTCAGGCTGGCCTCGGCCAGATCGTTGGGCATGCCGTCACGCACGCGCACGGTGATGCTGTTGAAATAGGTCTGCCCCAGCAAACGCCCCATCGCCGTGGTATACGGCAAATAAACTTCCAGACTGGTGTTGCTGCCAAACGCGCTTTCTTTTTTCTTGGCGACGGCCACCACGGTGGCGGGCATGCCGCCCAGAAAGATCACTTTGCCGACCGGGTTTTCCCAGGTTTTAAACAACTTGTTGCGCGTGTTGTCGTCGATCACCACGCTCTGCGCCTGACGCCGCACATCGGCATTCGAAAACGCCTGGCCATCGGCCATTTCAATATCGCGCACGCGAAAATACTGCTCGCCCACACCGCTAACCGACGCCGACGCTTTCACGTTGCCGTAGCGCAAAATCACGCTGCCGCTGACGCCCGGCGTAGCGCTGTCGATATAGAACTGCTGCTGCAAAATGCTCAGATCATTGGCGTTCAGCGTGTGGATGGTACTGGCGCGATCATCGCCCCAGCCATTGCCCGGCACGATGTCGATGGTGTTGGTGCCGATTGAGCTGATGTCGTTGATCACCTTCTGCCGCGCGCCCTGCCCCAGCGCCACAATCGACACCACCGAGGTAATACCGATGATGATGCCCAGCATGGTCAGCAAAGTGCGCATGCGGTGCGACGCCATGGCAATCCACGCCATTTTGAAGGCCTCGCCAAAGCGGCCCCAGGCCGCCATCCACATGGCCTGGCGGCGGGTGGGTTTGGCATCAAGCAAGGTGGTCTGATCGGGACGCTGCTCGCCATTGGGCCGGTCGGCCACCACCTCGCCATCATGCAATTCGATAATGCGCTGCGCGTTGCTGGCCACCTGCATATCGTGCGTCACGATGATGACGGTGTGACCACGCGCATGCAGCTCGCGCAAGATATTCATCACCTCTTCGCCGCTGTGGCTGTCCAGCGCGCCCGTGGGCTCATCGGCCAGAATGACGTCGCCGCCATTCATTAACGCGCGCGCGATACTCACCCGCTGTTGCTGCCCGCCCGACAACTGGCTGGGGCGGTGCAAGGTGCGGTTATCCAGACCCAGACGGCCCAGCAAGGACCGCGCCCGCTCGCGGCGCTGTTGCTTGTCGGCGCCGGCATACACCGCCGGGATTTCGACGTTTTCTTCGGCGCTTAAATGCGGCAACAAGTGATAACGCTGAAAGATAAAACCAAAGTATTCGCGCCGCAGCGTGGCCAGTTCATCGCCTTGCAACTCGCGCGTTTCGCGGCCATCCACCTTGTAGCTGCCCGTCGACGGCCGATCCAGACAACCAAGGATGTTCATCAAGGTGGATTTGCCCGAACCCGACTGCCCGACAATCGCCACCATCTCACCCGCGTGGATGGTCAGGTTGATGTCTTTAAGCACGCGCACTTCTTCTTCGCCCGCCGGAAAACGCCGTTCCAGCCCGGACAGCTGCAATAAGGGCTTGGGTGCCTGGCTCATGCTTAGTGCCCCGGCGGCGGGCCGCGATGCTGGTCTTCATCACTGGCCGGTTTGATCTGGGTGGAATCGCCCACCACCACCTTGTCGCCCAGCGCTAGACCCGTCAGCACCTGCACGTTGACGTTATTGTTAAGGCCCGTAGTGATTTTGCGCGGCTGCGCGTGCCCATCCGGCCCCACCACCCGCACGGTATAAGAACCATCGGCCGCCTTCTGCCCCAACGCCGTCACCGGGATCGCCAACACTTGCTTGACCGCGCCCTGCACAATCGAAACCTGCGCCGTCATATCGGTCTTTAACACATGTCCCGGATTGGGCACGTCAAACAGGCCGTTGTAATACACGGCGGTGGTGCTGCTGGTACTGGTGGTTGTGGTGGTCGAGCTTTCAGAACTGATGCTTTCCGGCGCGGGTTCCACCGCACGCAAGGTGCTGCTGAACTTCTTGTCCGCCGCGCCCAGAATCGTAAAGTAAACCGGCTGCCCGGCCTTCACGCGCACCACATCGGCCTCCGACACCTGCGCCTTGATCGTCATCGTGTCCAGATTGGCCATGATCAGAATCGTGGGCGCGCTCTGGGCCGATACCACGGTCTGGCCTTCTTGCGTTACCACAGAAATGATTTCGCCATCCATGGGCGCGGTGATGCGCGTATAGCCCAGGTTGGCCTTGGCAGTGTCCACCTCCACCGCCGATTGCTTGATCTGCGCATCCAGCGCAGCCAGATCCGCCTTGGTGGACGTGACCTGCGCCTGCGCCGATTCCAGATCCGCCTTCGCGCTGGCATCCTCGCCATACATGGTCTGCTGCCGCGTCAACGTCAGCTGATACTGCGCCAACAACGCCTGCTTGCTGGCCTTTTGTGCCTGCACATTGGCCAGCCCGGCCTCGGCTTTACGCAGATCGTTTTCTTGCAACACCGGGTCAATTTCGGCCAGCAACTGGCCCTTTTTGACGCGATCGCCCAACGCCACCTTCAGCGACTTGAGCTGACCATTGACCTGCGCACCCACACTCACCTGCTTGACCGGCTTGATGGTGCCGCTGGCCAGCACGGTGTCTTCCAGATCCATGCGCGCCACCGGCGTGCTCAGATACTGCGGCGGAGCGGGTTTAAACAAGAAATGCCGGGCAACGAGCGCGAGCACAACCACAAGCAGCACGCCGATAAGCCAGCGCACTTTGGTATTTTTTAATTTCATCGGAAAAAGACAGCCGGACGATGGACCGAAAGGATCATACCCGCAGAAATGCCGACGCGTCGCGCGCAGCGGTAACGTTGGATACAAGCAGAAATAACGCTCAACCCCAGCGCCAATTACGTGGATTGGGGCTCACGTCGGTAATAGATATCGAAAGCATCGCGATGCGTTTCGACAAAGCCGTGGCGCTGATAAAAACGGTTGGCATCGCTCTCCAACAAAGCGCCCAGCGTCAGCGCATACCCGCCCGCATCAGCCGCTGCGCACAGGCGCAGCATCACCTGACTACCAATACCCTGGCCCGACGCGGCCGGGCTTAGATACAGATGGCGGATGTAAACGCTGCCATCTTCCGCGGGCGCATCGAGCACGAAGAAACCAACGCGCTGGTTTGCGTATTCGATGGCGGTGGTTTGCGCGGGGTTGAAGTGGTCGAGCAAACGCGCACGCGCCCGATCCAGATCAAAACGACCGACGCGCTCAAGGCTGGGGCGCATGGCGTCGGCGCGCAGGTCGGCCAGCGCGGGGGCATCGGCGGGGGTGACGGGGTGGAATTGAAGTGATTGGGGGCAAATTTTATCGAGCATCGCTTACTACTGGTGTCATTGTAGATACAAGAGGAGTTTGAAACTCGTACCAATGCTGGAGCTTAATGATAAGTTTCGCGCCATAAAATCCACAACATCGCTAACCATAGTTCCTTCCAGCACGCGACGTATCCAGATGAACTTTTCCATGGCCAGTTAAACGCGTAGGAGACCAGTCACGAGAGCGAGGCGGAGCATGGCGAACAGGGTGCATTGCATTGGTGGTCGAAACGGAATCCAACGACCGAATGGTGATCGCTTTATGTCATTAGAAAGAAGTGAAAAGCTTATAGGAATGATCAGGCAATTAGCGTTGCCTGATGCTGCCGCAATAAGTGCTTCCTGCAGTTCGAGATTGATGCCTGCCCTACTTCGATATCTTGAAGGCGAACGCGATATTGCGCGACAAGCGTTGTTCACGCGGGCGCAGGAAGCGATATGGCTGTTTGCCGGTGGTAATCCCATAAGTCAATCAGACCTGGCACACCTGGCGGAAGCCACTTTTGCCGCGATCCCCACAGACGAAGAATCAGTGCATGCGGCGGAGCCTTACGCAGAAGACGCTGCCGCAGCGATATGTTACGGGCTAAGACTATGTGCTTCCGGCGATATTACTAACGCGATATGGGCTTCTCAAAGGATCTTTGATGCCCTTGATCACTACTATATTTGCGGTGAGTATCCAGACCCCGAATATGCAGTCCAGAAGGCATGGGATATTGAGGCTGATGGACAAGTCGGCGATATTTCCGATTTGAACAAACTTGTGGGAACTCTCGGCAGAGAGGACGCGATACAGATTTTTCGCCTCAAGTCGAGGCCGCTACCCTTCGTCCGTTAATTCTCAAAGCTCACGCCGCATTGGCTGGAATCGGGACACAAGCAGAAAAACAGCGCCGTACGACTCTTGAGGCAGAGGTGCAAAAAAGCAGTGGTTTCGATCAATTCAGTCATGCCTGATTCCTCCCATTTCTGTTTGACTTCACCTCCTGGTCGGAGGGCGGAAGCCCGCTGGTCTAAACACCCCTCCGCGTAGGCGAGTACGACCTTGGCCTTGTCTGGCACCGGCGAGAGATTTTTCCCTCTTTCTTCCGGCGGCGTGATCGCCTTTGCCTTGATTGCAAAGAGCCCGGCGCAATGGGGCCAAGCTCCGGAAGCGGCCGGTGCGGCCCGCACTTCAACGGCCAGTCGCTGATCAACAATGTGGCCTGGCAAGCCATGTCGGCCCCGCTGGCGTGGACGTGGGCCAACGGCGCCAGATGGCAACGCGCTGGCGACGCGGTCGGCCGCACGGCCAGCATCAGCATGGGCGATGCCAGCAAGGTCTATAGCTACGACAACGTCGGCAACGTCACCGACATCGTCGATTCGGCGCACCCGCAATTCGCGGGTTCGTATCGCTACGACAATATGGACCGCCTGACCACCACCAGCATCGCCGGCACCGGCAGCTGGAGCTACACCTACGACGCCAACGGCAACCGCACCGCATCGGCTACCACCCCGTTTGTGTACAGCACTACCAGCAACCGCCCGAACAGCATCACTGCCAGCCCCGTCGTCTATTTCGGCTATGACGCGGCGGGCAACCAGACCAGCCGCGGCGGTGCGACCTTCGTGTACGACAACGTCGGCCGCATGGTCAAAACCACCGAAGGCAGTACGGTGCTGGGCACGTACACGTACAACGCCATCGGTCAGCGCATGCAGAAGACCGTCAGCGGCGTGGTCACGCGCCTGGTCTATGACGAGGCCGGCCATATCCTCGGCGAGTACGACGGTACCGGCAAAATGGTGCAGGAAACGGTCTACCTGGGCGACTGGCCGGTCGCCACCATGCGACTGAACAGCGCGGCCACGGCCGTCGCGTATTACGTCTGGCCCGACCACCTGGGCAGCCCGAAACAGGTGACCGACCTGCCACCAACAAGGTGGGGTGGCGTTGGGAAACCAACCCCTTCGGACCGGCCCTAAATCCGTATGAAGGTCCGCAGGGCACGGGCAATACGTTTGTGTATAACCTGCGCATGCCGAGGCAGTACTGGGACAAGGAGATCTCGCGCAGCACAATGGCTATCGCGAATATGATCCGTACCTGGGTCGGTATATCCAGTCCGATCCGATTGGCCTTGCGGGTGGGATTAACACATATTCTTATGTGGGTGGAAATCCGCTGACCCACACAGATCCGATTGGACTCGCCCCGGGCGTCCAATCGTGTGCATTTCTACCTGATGGCGCGGCATGTGAGACTTCGCCACCATCAGAACAGTTACCAGATTCGCCGCCTGACCTCCCAGCCCAAGCGCAAAAATGGTGGAAAAACGTTTGCGGCACTGTAAATAATCCGCCGCCCCCGGGCGACTGCAACGACGACCACTACAACCATCTAAAAGATAAAAAAGGCCAGAGCTGCGATCAGCCGAGAAAGTGCTCGCCAATGGATAGTTGCGCAGTGATTCGTGACAAAATGAACGCAGGGCAATCATGCGTGGATGCCAGAAACAATATTATGAATCAATGCTTTCGTGGGGGCGACTTGGCCCATCAACTTTAAAGAGAGACCGTGCGAGGCACCATGTATGTTTGCCAGCTCCACTCGCAATTGAAAGGTTGTAACTAATGGAAAATACGTTAATTAGACTGTCCATAAAAAATCATTTTGGGACTGCGCGCTTGCCTTCGGATGCTGATTTAATTTCGCCGGAATGTGGCTTTTCAGATGGGGCAGCACAGGCGGCGAATTTATTTCAAGGCAAGACCTGGAATAATATTGACCTAATGTCGCTATTTCATACGGAAGACGCTTTAAGGAGTCTTTCTGATGTCGCTTTTGGCTATTACATACCGGCTTACCTCGATCTGATTGTGGCGCACTATTGCGAGGCAGATGCCTTGGTGGACACCGTGATTAACACGTTAACCCCGCCCGTATCGAACGGAGAGCCAAGGGCTTCGTGGATTGAAAAAAAATTAAAATTTTTAAACAAACAGCAAAGGCAGGTAATCGCGACGGTGCTCCAGCATCTTAAGATTCAGCATGGCGATTTTGGGGCGAAACATGCATTGGAAATTTATTGGCATCGATATCTAGAAAAGCGGTGATCGGGTTGCATCACGGACGCATCTGATGGATGCCGGCAAGTTTATCTGCGGAATCTGATAGTTGACACCAAAAGTGAATAGCAGGCGTGGTTCCTGCACCTTTTGGTAAAGGCGGGCTTTGCTCCTCCGCAGAAAGTCATTCAATCAACAGTATGCTGCCCGCCAGGCTGCGTATGCACATGGCCTAAATACCGGCGCACGTTCAATGACCGAGAACATCTTCCTCCAAGGTGGCACATCTCGTTCGGCGTGGAAAACCGCCGGCGGTGCGGCGACTCACCTCTCCAAGACGAAGCCGGCCACATCCTCGGCGAGTACGACTGTACCGGCAAGATGGTGCAGGAGACGGTCTACCTCGGCGACTGGCCGATGGCCACGGTGCGGCTGAACAGCGCTGGCACGGCGGTGGCGTACTACGTCTGGCCCGACCACCTGGGCAGCCCGAAACAGGTGACCAACCCGGCCACCAACAAGGTGGTGTGGCGCTGGGAAACCAACCCGTTCGGACCGACGCCGAATCCGTATGAAGATCCGCAAGGTACGGGCAATACGTTTGTGTATAACCTGCGCATGCCGGGGCAGTATTGGGACAAGGAAATCTCGCGCAGCAGCAACGGCTTTCGCGAATATGATCCGTATATGGGGTGGTATATCCAGTCCGATCCGATCGGGTTGAGCGGGGGATTAATACTTGTGCATATGTGGACGGCAACCCAACGGGCAATATTGATCCGCTGGGTTTGTTAAATCCGGTGAAAGCTACAGCATCCTTTGGTAATGCTGCTAATGCCGGAAGACTATATGCAGCGGGGATGTTGAAGCTGGGGGCTGCGGCCGGTCCGGATGCGAGCGTTGTAGGTGCGCCTGCCGGAATGGGGGCCGCCGCTTGGGGGGCGTGGAATATCAATTCAGCCAATTCGGCTTGGAAGCGCGCTAAGCAAGAATGCAGCGAGGCAATTAATGACAAGTGGTCTGATGCTAGTTGGCGAAATTTGCTTGGCGTACTGCCATTTGGTACTCAGTATGATGACCCGAATGAGCCGACTCCTGTTCAGTTCTTTAAGGAAAAGGGCGTCGATCTGCTCTCCGAGCCTAGCGAGCTTCTGCGTGAACTGGGAACTTTGGGGTTCTAATGTCAACGTATGAATTTATAACAATCATCGTAGGTTTGGGTCTGGTTGTGTGGTTTACCGGATCATTGCTGGTATCTTCTTTTAAAAAGAAGAAAATGGCTTGGCCCGACATAAAGGCGTGGTTGAAAAACGTAATGGGCTCTCTTTTCGGGATAGGCTAACCCCCATTTTGAATATATTCGGCGCCCGTCTTGCATGGGCGCTGTTGTTTCTATTGTTTGAGGGTTGGCCACCACCCTCGATAGAAACCCACCTCTGGAAAATAAAGTACGACGGCACGGGCAATACATTTGTGTATAACCTGCGCATGCCGGGGCAGTACCGGGACAAGGAGATCTCGCGCAGCAGCAATGGTTATCGCGAATATGATCCATGCTTGGGGCGGTATATCCAGAGCGATCCGATCGGGCTGGGTGGGGGGATAAGTACTTATGGGTATGTGGGTAATAACCCCTTAGTGTTTATCGATCCAAGCGCAATGGCGCGCACCACGGTGGATGCAGCGATTGAACAAGCCATTCGGCGTGGAGACGTCGACGAATTAAGGGCATTACTGGATGCGGCGGGCTCTGGCGAGCAGAATGCTGTTATTCAAAATGCCATAACCGGCTGACCAGTAATGCGGATCGAATCATCGCAAAAGAATGTAAGGCGAGCGTTCGGGAAGTCTTTCGCGGCCAATGGAAGGATAAAACGCTGCAGCAGATCCTGGAGGCCTTAAAAAATGGTGACAAGACTGCGAAAACAGCGTGGACGCTACTCAATGATTTGCGCTTTAAAAAGGTAGTTGAATATGATTTATATGGCCAGCCTGTTTTTTCGAAGTGAAGTGCAGTCATCGTTGGGTGAACTCCTTGAGAGCTTTTGGGAGGAAAGCTTTGTATTGGTAACTGCTGACTCGGAAGAAAGTGCTGCACTCAAAGCTGATATCGTCGGCCATGGCAGAAGCGGCATCGTGTATCCGACTGAACGCGGTGAACTTACTTGGGTTTATGTCCGAGCGGAGCGCATTGTACAAGTGGACGAACCCTTCTTCGATGGGCAAGAAATTTTCTCCAGATATCTGCGCGCTGCTGAAGCTCGCAGTATTTTAATGCCCTTCGATTAGCCGATAAATCGGCCAGAATTTTAAACGCCAAGCGCTGGGATTATGCGGTACGTCTGATGAGCATCCGGCGAGTCAGCAGTGCTCGCTCGATCCGATCGGGTTGGGTGGGGGGATCAATACTTATGCGTATGCGCGTGGCAATCCGGTTATTGGTATTGATCTATATGGACTAGCAAGGTCTTATGTCGACTTGGGTCAAGGATGGAAAGGTGGAATAGATACATTCACTGTTGAGGGCCAAGCCAGCTTTGAGATTCACGTCTATTCACCTAATGGAAAGGAAGCTGGCTTGTATGGGCCAAATGGATGGTTCAACAAGCATGGAAAGATAGGTGCCCCCGCTGATTTGCCAGATTCGGTTGCGGCGCAATGCAGGGGCCAAGCTTATGACTTTGCCCGTCGTGCTGGCTATGTCCCCAAAAAAGGAACCGCAAGCATCAAGGGTAGAAGCGTCGGGGATTTTATGAAGCCGAGAATAGCTGGTGCAGGTGCCGCGGCTCTGCTATTGACCGTCCTCCCTACAATTGCGCAGGGTGCCACAAATGGCGACGACGTAGGAGATATCGGCACTGCGGTTACCGCAGACATTCTGTGCGGTTTGATGGGTGGGTGCGATGCAGCATATTAAGAAACGAATAAATGATGATAATACTTGAGAAGGTAATGAATCGTGATCTATATTCGGGAAGATATGAATGGATTTATGTCATACGACAAATATTTCCAATATTTAGAATCAAAAAAAAACGAAATGAAACCCGATATTTATGCTTTTGCGTCGGACCCGTCAAGACATGATTTGTCCAGCCGAGGCAGTCTTCACGATGCCTGGCTCGATTCGATTTTTTTTCGCGCAAAAAATTATATTTATAATGATATTGAAGCGCAGCCGGACCTAACCCTTAATTTACTTGGACCTTTTCACGACAGGGTTCATGTTCTGAAATATTTTGAAATTAAAGATTGTAAGCTGACTAATTTCGATTTTTTTGGCAATGCGCGAGAGGCCGATTTGCTTTACCACGAAGTGAGACAAGAAAATAACCTTGTGGAACATGAAATTGTTTTTGATAGGGAAATTGTCATTGAAATAACGTGTGCAAGTATGAGACACGCGGAGAGGTTGCTTTGAAGGTTCGATTGTGGATATTAGATGGAACAAAAATACGCTGGCCCAAGGCAGACTCGGTTCATGCCGGGGCTTGCGCCGGTGCCGTATCGGCATTGGCGAAGACGTATGGGATAGCATACTTGCTAATCGGCTGCCGCGCGATGGCCATCCATAAGGATATCGAAGATGATTTTTCGGGCATTTTTCCTTAGCATGTACTTTGGTATTCGCTCTCTTTTTTTCATTTTTTTATTGGGTGGAAGCAAAATATCTCAGGGACGTTGGCCTTTATCAAGTATGTAATAGTCGTTGCTGGATTTCTGCCTTGGATTGTCTGGATTACAGCCCTGCCAGCCATTGTTGAGGCGGCAGAAGGCGGGGAAAGTACATCCGATGCGGCAACTAGCATCGGAGAGTCAATAATTTGCGGATTGATCGGCGGTTGCGAGGCGGCATACTAATGGACAACGACGAATATGCAGTGCTGGACCTTGCCTATCAAAAAATATTAGCAAAATTGCCGAGTTCAAAGGGAACGCCGCTTCAACTGGAAGAATGTTTAAGAAATTTTATGTTGGTGTACCACGCGCAAGGAATTCTCGATAACGGTGGTGTGGAATTCATGATGTCGGCGGCCTTTCCCGGTGGCGTGCAATACCTGGACGTCGCTGATGCCTATGAATTTGTAGGATTGAAGCGAGAGGCTGAAATTCTTAGAAATTCAATCGAGCTCGTGGGCAGATATGAAATCGAAACAGCCTTAGATTTACCCGAATGGAAAAAAGCCGACAGCTTTCTAATTGGAAACGAGGAGGTCTGGCTAGCATTAAGAGATTATCTGCGACAGAGCGCTCCCCACTTAATGGAATCATGAAATTAAAGAACAGGCACAAATTCGCCATTAGATGAAGAGGCGAAGCTCAGGATCGCAGCATGGCTGCTCGTACCGAATCAAGCTTTGCCTCATCCATCGGATCTGATGTCATACGCGCCACCGCCGATAAGCTCGCCTTGCTCCCTCTTACTCGCCGCATATACTCCTGCCATAGCCGGCAATAGCAGACAGTCACCCGCCAGATCGGCCCCGCTCTCAGCCTTGATGAACCTGATCATGCGGGAGCGGTGTCCATGCAAATCCCCGAACCATCCGGTCTCGATTTCGAGCATGACATCATTGCCGAGCGCCGCCGTCACGCCGGGGTTGCCGACCAGCAGCGGCCCGTTATTGCCGTCGCTTTATCCGGTGGCGGCATCCGCAGCGCTACGTTCAGCTTTGGCCTTTTGCGTGCGTTGGCCAAAAACCGCGTGCTTGAACATGTCGATTATTTATCCACCGTTTCCGGCGGTGGCTATATCGGCGCGGCGTTTGGACGTTTGTTTGGTTTAAGGGCCGATGCCGCGCAAACCGGCGATATTGAATCTTCCAATGCCGAAGAAGTGCAAGGCGGCATGCGGCGCGATGATTCCACCTTGTTGTGGTGGTTGCGCAGCAATGGTCGATATTTGATGCCCGGGGGCGCGCGCGATCAGGCTTTGTTTTTTGCGACCTCATTACGCGGCTTTATTGCGACGCAATTTGAAGTCGCGTTGTTGATGTTATTGATTGCGGGCGTGGTCACATTGCCGCATGCGCTGGAAAGCCTGGTGCAGTTGCTTTTACAAACGCCATGGCTGACTTTGCATAACGTGACATTGCCGTCATGGTGGTGTCTGGCGTGGCCCATTGCCTTGTATTACCTGGCCAAACATATTGGCGTGTTCTGGTTTTCGCAAAACGAAACCAGTACGCCGCGGCAAACGTTAGCAATTGCCTTGTTGGTGTTGGGCTTTTTTGCCGCATTAACCGGCACCGTGCTGGATGGGCTGAGCGATGCGGCGGTGTGCGCGCGCGATAGCAATCAGGCGGCGCAGTTTCCCTGTTCGATGGATGTCGATCAGATCAGCGTCAGCGCATTAAGCAGCATTGTGTTATTGGCGGTGTTATCGGGTTTGCTCAGTGCGGCATTAGCCAGCTGCCGTTTACGGGTACGGCGCATGCCGCCTGCGGGTTTGCGGCAATGGGCGACGGCGGGACTAACGCAAAGTTTGTTTTGCGCGGGCTTATTGTTGGCGGCCTGCGTGCTGGATGCGGTCAGTTGGCAACTGGCGTTTATGTTGGCCAATGAAGATCACGCGTGGTCCTTGTTGACGGGCGCATCCACCAGCAGTGTGGTGTTGGTGGCGGTGCGGATATTCCAACAAACGCTGGAAGCCAAAACGCGGGTTTCAATTCCGCTGGAACGCATTGCACATTATGTCGGTATTGCCCTGTTGCTGTTTATCTTGCTGTTATGGTCGGTGGCGTTGCAGTTCTATTTGTATTTCTCGTGGAATCTGTCTGCCCTGCCCGATCCACCGTTATGGCAAGGCGCGTTGCGCTGGTTGGTGTTGTTTGTGCCGGTGGTTATTTATATGTGTTTAACCGGGCGCGATCTGGAACACGCCAATCTGGCGTCGCTGCATTATTTCTATCGCTTGCGCATGGCGCGTGCTTATGTGTCGCTGGGCAATATCGGCGCCGGTGGGCGTTTTAGAGCCGGTTCGCCGCTGGACCCGGTGTCTTCCGAAATTGCGGATCGCATCTGCAATATCTCCGAATTTGTCGATGGTGATGATCCGCCGATGAGTGAATACGCACCGCATAAACACGGCGGGCCTATTCATCTGATTAATTGCTGCATTAACCAGACGGTTGATGACCGTACCGATAGCTATAACGCGGATCGCAAAGGCATTGCGATGGCGGTCAGTGCGTTGGGCGTGGAAACCGGCACGCGTTTTCCGGATCTGGCGGCCTTGCCGGCGCAAACCACCCTGGCGCAATGGACCGTGATTTCCGGCGCGGCGGTGGGTTCAGGAATGGGATCGCGTACGCGCAGTGGTTTAAGCGCGCTGTTCTTTTTATCCGCTTTGCGTTTGGGCTATTGGTCGAAACGCTTGCGCCCGCCGAATGCGGCCATTGATGCCGATTTCAATGCGCACACGCTGCGACTTAAACGTTGGCAAAAGCGCTTTGCCAAATACTGGGCCATTTGTGGCGAATGCCTGGCCCGTTTTCCGGGCTTGAATGATCCGCACTGGTATTTATCGGATGGCGGGCATTTCGACAATACCGGCGTTTATGCGCTGCTCAAGCGGCGGCCGTCCGTGATTGTATTGGCCGATTGCAGCGCCGATCCGGAATATCTGTTTGAGGATCTGGAAAACCTGGTGCGCAAAGCGCGCATCGATTATGGCGCGGAGATCGAATTTTTAGCGCCCGACGCCTTGCGCCAGCGCTGGCATGGGCACGATGCGTTTTTAGCGGCGGTGGGCACCGTGGCGACTATTACTGCGGAGGCAGGCCCCGAGCATTTTTTGCTGGCGCGCATCCGCTATTGCAAGCGCGGCGAGCATCCGCGCATTGGCGCGTTATTGGTGGTCAAGCCGCGGCGTGCCCGGCAACCGGACTTTGATCTGATTGGCTACGCCGACAGTAATTCGGATTTTCCGCAGCAAAGCAGCGGCGATCAGTTTTTTGATGAGGCGCAATGGGAGAGCTATCACTGCCTGGGGCGGATTCTGGGCCAGCGCATTACGCCCGATCTGGTCTGGCAATTGCCGCGCTGGGCGGCGGAAACGCCCATTCAACAAGTGGAAACCGCCAAAGCGGCCGACGCTCCACCCGCCGACCCGGACAGCGCGCGTCGCCAGCGCGCCACACCAGCCCTGCGCTGGACCGTGGGTGCGACGGCCACCTTGTCGTTGTTGGCCGCGGTGTGGCATGGCGTTGATCAGAAACAGGCCGATGACAGCAAGGCGGCGGCGGATTTTTTCAAGCTGTATGACCAGGTGCAAACCGATCTGGCCAAGTGCACCGCCAGCGCTTGCGATGACGCCTTGGCCATCAATGTGCGCATTACGCATCTGCGCGAATTACAGCAAGGCTTTGGCCGCTCGGACGCCACCGATGCGGCGCTCAAGAGTATCGAAAAGGCGATCACCGCGTTTTGCGGCAAGAACACCCAGGACGACCATTGCACCACGCTCAAAGCGCGGCCCGGGCACCCGCAAGCGGGCGAAGTGTGGCGGCAGTATTGGTACGGCGTGCGCGGCGGTGACCAGAGCGCGACGCCCGCTTCGTTTGACCTGGGCAATCTGCCCTGGGTGGGTGGCGTGCAAGGGCGCCTGCGGCAATTGCTGCGGATGATGCTGACCGAGCGCGTGGAGGTGGCCAGTCTGCAGCCCGGCCCGTTGGGGCAGGACTCGACCGTCACCGCGCCTGCGCCTGTGCCGGTTCCAGCGCCCGCGACCGCGACAGCCTCCGCCTCCGCCTCCGCCTCCGCGACCGCCCCCGCACCCGGCCCATGGGCCGCGCCAACGCCCGCCGCCAGCGCCAGATCCACGCCCACGCCCACGCCCTATGACCGCATCGTGCTGTCGTGCAATCTGTCGCAGCGGCCGATGCGATTGTTTGTGCAGATTTATAGTGAGGCCGAGCGCAGCAAAGCGCTGGGCTTTATCAACAACCTGGCCGGATCGGGCATACGCACGCCGGGCATCGAAAACGTGACCACCACCGCGCTCAAGCAAAACAGCCTGCCGCCACAACGCTGGAGCGTGCCCACCTTTTTGTATGCCGCAGGCGATGAAGCGTGCGCCGAAGCTTTGGCCGCGGCCTTCCCCCATGCAGTGCCGCGCCAATTGCCTGCGGTGCTGTCGCCTCGCCCCGGTGTGATCGAATTCTGGCTGCCACCGCCTGCGGCCAGCGCCGCGCTAACTACATCGCTGAGTCCGTTCCGTCCCACCCTTGCCCGCGCGCCCACGGCGGCGCCATAAAAAACCCCGGTCGGCTTGCGCCTTCCGGGTGGGTGTCAGAACGTCAGCTCAGGTTATGGCTTATTGCACGCTCTGGGTGAAATCCAGTGCCGCAGTAAAGTCGCCCATCGGCTTGCCGCCGTTGGCCACCAGCGCGTTGTCACGCTGGGTCAGGCCCGGCAGTACCGGCAGCGAATAACGGTGGGTGATAAAGCGCAGGATCGACGCAGTATCGTATTGCGTGTGGTCCACAGTGCCTTTCTTGGCGTACGGCGACACGATGAGGGCCGGAATACGGGTACCCGGGCCCCAACGGTCTGCCTTCGGCACCGCAGCATGGTCGTAGAAACCACCGTTTTCATCATAAGTAACGATGACCAGCATGTGCTTCCATTGCGGGCTGGCTTGCAGCTTGGCAATCAGATCCGCGATGTGGCTGTCGCCGTCGGTGACGTTGGCGTAGCCGTTATGCTGGTTCAGGTTACCTTGCGGCTTGTAGAACGCAACGGCGGGCAGCGTGCCGTTCTTGATGTCGTTCAGCATGTCGGTGTCGAAGTCTTTCAGGTGCGTCGCGCGGTCGGCTGCGTGCGTTACCGGATCAAATTCGGCGTAGTAGTTAAACGGCTGATGGTGGAACTGGAAGTTCGGGATCGGGCTGGCAAACGTACGGCCGGCCTTGGCTTGCGCCAGGGTGCTGGCCCACGCACCGCCGTACCACGCCCAGCTGACTTTCTTGGCGTTCAGCAGATCGCCAATGTTGGTCTGGGTTTGCGGCGGCAGATAGCTGGCGCTGGTGGTGTCGGCGTATAGCTTGGTGCTGTCGGTGGACGGCGGCGCCACGCTGGACGGCTGGTACGCCGGTTGCATGGTGTTAACGGCGTAATACATACCCGACGCGTCTTTCGGCGTGATCGCGGCATCACGCTTGTACACCGGCGCGCTGGTCAGCGAGCTGGCCGGCGCATTGGTGCCCGGCGTCAGGCGTACAAAGTTGCCGTTGGCGTCGGTGTCGATCGCGGCAATGGCGTTCTTGACCGGGCTGCTGGCGTCTTCGGCGTTCGGGTAGGTCGGTGCGCAAGCGCAGATCAGGTATTGGTGGTTCAGGAACGAACCGCCAAACGCGCCCTGGAACAGGTTGTCAGCCAGCACGTAGTTTTGTGCCACTTTCCACATCTGCATCTTGCTGCCGTCAAAGTAGCCCATGCTAAGGCCACCGGCATCCGAGTACGCGGCGTACTTGTCGTTCTTGCCGCCGTTGATCTGCATCTGGTTGTTATAAAAGCGGTGCACCAGATCGCGCGTCAGTACCGATTGGTCCATCGTCACGCCGGTGTTCAGCAGGCCTTTGGGATCATCAATCTGGAACATGCCGTTCGGGAAGGTGGCCGTCATGGCTTCGCTGATGGTCACCGACTGGCCGGCGGCGGTCAGGCCACCCCAGGTTTTGGGCAGGTACGGCAGCACGCTGTCGTCATAGTCGGTTTGTTTGGCGACCGAGCCAGTTGCAGTCGGGTTAACACCCGGAATGCCGTTAGCGCCGGGGAACAAGCCATACAGGTTATCGAAGCCACGGTTTTCGGCGTAGATGACCACCACGTTCTGGATCTGGTCCAGCGCCAGCGCGTTGGTCAGCGCTTTGGTCACGTCGCCGCCCGCTGCCACTGCGGTGGCGATACGAGTGATGCCCTGGTCGCTTTCGGCTTTCAGGATGGCTTTAACGTTGGTGTCGGCTTCTTTGTTCTGGTCTTCCATCACTTGCGCGATGGTCACGCCCAGGCGAGTAGCCAGCGTGGATTGCGCAGCGGCGATATCGCCGCCGTTGGTGCCGGCAATGGCCACCACTTCGGTGGTCAGCGCGCTGACCACGGTGGCGCCGCTCGGTGCGCGGAACACCAGCTTGCTGGTGACTGGCGTGCTGGTTTTGGTGTCCGGGTCGTAGCGGACGGCGTCGGTGCCGATTTCGGCCACCAGAGCGCCCGTACCGGTCAGCGTGAAGGCGCCGCTTGCATCGGTGGTGGTGCTGGTTTCGCCGGTGTCGCACACGCCGTTGTTGTTGGCGTCGATACAGACTTTGGCTTTCTGGAAGTAACTACCGGTTACAACACCGGAGATTGTTGCGACGGGGGTGGGCGACGGGGTGGGCGTGGTGACGTTGCCGCCATCATTGCCCTCGCCACAGGCCACCAGAGCGCCCGCAATGGCCGCGGCCATGGGCAGGAATACAAGTGCGCGCTTCATGTTTTGTACATCTCCTTGTTAGAAGTGGGCGCATTATGTGTATTGCAATGTTTCAGCCACGTTAGCGAAATGTTGCGGGATGGAATTTATTTACCGTGTCGCTGTCAGCGATGCGCCGACTTGTCATATGTCGGTAATGTGTCAAACCTAGACTGCGGGCCTGAGAATAATTCTTGATAAGCAGGCAACCGCGATGCCCCGTTTCACCAAACCCCAATCCCGGCTCTTTTTTCCTGTATTCAGCTGCGCCGCCTTATTGGCACTGGGCGCCCTGTACGGCGGCAAAGACAGTCTGGCCGCCACCCCTGCCGCCCGTAGCGCCAGCGCCACCGCCAAAAAAGAACCGGCCTGGAAGAGTTCTGATTACGCGCCGGTAAAAAACCAGCCCAGCTACAAAGAACTGGCCGCCGTCGGCAAGCTGATGTTCTTTGATCCGTCGCTGTCGGCATCGGGCAAGATGGCCTGCGCCACCTGTCACAGCCCTGATCATGCGTTTGGCCCCCCCAACAATCTGCAAGTGCAGTTGGGGGGTCGCGACGGCAAACTGGAAGGCACGCGCGCTGTGCCCTCGCTGCGTTATCTGCAAACGGTGCCGGTGTTTACCGAGCACTTTTATGACGATGATGGCGACGATAGCGTCGATGCGGGCCCGACCGGCGGGCATAACTGGGATGGCCGTGCGCGCAATGTGCATGAGCAAGCGCGGATTCCGCTGCTGGCCGTTAACGAAATGGCCAATGCTTCGCCCGCTGAAGTGGCCGCCAAACTGCAAAAAGCGGCGTATGCCCCACAATTACGCAAGCTCTTGGGCGACGAGATTTTCAATAACCCGGATCAGCTGTTCAAGTGGGGCACGTTGGCGCTGGAGGACTATCAAGATACGCCCGCCGACTTCTATCCTTACAGCAGCAAGTACGACGCCTTCCTGCGCCATCAGACCCAGTTGACCAAGCAAGAGCTGCACGGCCTGGAGGTGTTTAACGACGAAGAAAAAGGCAACTGCGCCAGCTGCCACATCAGCGCCGTGACGCCCGAAGGCATCTTTCCCAACTTTAGCGACTTTGGTTTGCTGGCCATCGGCGTGCCGCGCAACATGAAGCTGGCCATCAACCAGAACAGCAAGTTCAACGATATGGGCGCGTGCGGCCCGGACCGTACTGATCTGAAAGGCCGGGGCGAATTCTGCGGGCTGTTCCGCACGCCGTCGTTGCGTAACGTCGCGACGCGCAAGGTGTTTTTCCATAACGGCGCGTTTAACGATCTGGAAAAAGTGGTGCACTTTTATAACGAGCGCGAAACCAATCCGGGCAAGTGGTACGCCAAAGACAGCCACGGCAAAGTGATCAAATACGACGATCTGCCGAAGCAATATGTGGAAAACATCAATATGGAAGCGCCGTTTAATCACAAGCGGGGCGACAAGCCGCCGATGACCGATGCTGAAATCCGCGATGTGGTGGCGTTTATGAAAACGCTGACCGATGGCTACACCGATCCGATCCAGCAAGGCGGCAAAATCCGCACCGCTAAAGCGCAGTAAGCCCTGGCGCGGTGCAAGCAATGCGGCCCTTGTGGGCCGCATTGGCTTTTTCGAGGGTTACAAGGAAATATCAGAAATTTCCGGGCAGATAGTGTTATTCTTGCGGTTTGTAATTACGTTTCAGGCAAGACTTAACAACAACCCGCAGTACACCTTGTTAACCCGCGTAACGTTTCCAGGAAGGGGTAGATGTCAATGAACGCAGACGAAACGCTTGAAAAAGAAGTAGCCCAGATGACCACCCGCCCGGCTCCGGCCCGCCGTCGTGGTCCGACCGAAGAAATGATTTCCAACGCTAACCGGCAAAAGACCCTGCGTCGCCGCCAGCTGGAAGATCTGGTCGAAGCGCGTAACTCGGGCTCGACCTACGATTTCTAAGCAGCCCGCCTTAAGGCCGGCCGCTGCGCTGATCCCCCACCCCGCCCCGGCGGGGTTTTTCTTGGCTCACGTTTTTTTGTACATGTGGGCACCAACGTAGAAACCGACCGGTCGGAACGGCATAATCGGCCCCACCCTCCCCCTATGTTATTTGCATAAACAAGGTCCAGCAGCAGCCATGACGCGTGCGCACGATTCCTCAGCAGAGATGATTCCGCTGCGGGCACTCCCTCCTCGCAATTTCGAGTTGCTGCGCCGCGTGCTGAAAGCCACGCTGGCCGCGGCGGTGGTTTTGCCGCTGCTGCTGTTTATCGTGGTGGCCAATCGCGCGCTGGAAGATCGCAAAGATGAAGTGCAAGCCACGCTGATCCGCGCCACGCGCGTGGCTGCTGAACAAGCCAACAAAGTGTTTGATCTGGATGCCGCGCTGACGGATCGCGTGGTCGAACTATTGGGCAATCGCAGCGAAGACCAGTTAAAGGCCGATCAGGCGCAGTTGCATGCACGGCTGGCCCGCATGGCCACCAACCTGCCGCAGGTCTACGCGATCGCCGTGGTGGGCGCGGATGGCACCGCGCTGGTCAGCAGCCGCGTTTACCCGGCGATGCCAGTCAATATCGCCGATCGCAAGGATTTTCAGGACATCCGCGCGGGCGTGGGTGGGCGCTTGTCCGATGTGATGGTGGCGCGCGCGTCGCCGCATGTCATCTTTAATGACAGCGTGGCCTGGCGCGACAGCAGCGGGCGCTTTGCCGGCATGGTGCTGATTTCGCTTAATCCCGATTATTTTCAGAAGTTTTATGCCGAACTGGCCGGCGACCTGCCCGGCCAGTCGATTGCGCTAACGCGTAGCGACGGCACGCTGCTCTCGATTTTTCCATCCAGCCCGCGCGTAGGCATGCGCTTTAATCCCTCGCTGCAATTTGCTACGGCTTATCAGAATTCACCCTTGGCGGGTACGCTGGAAGCGCGCTCCGGCCTTGATAACAAATGGAAATTCTTTGCCTATCGCCGCGTGGAGGCCCACGGCGGTTACGTGATTTCGGCCTACCCCGAGCACGATCTGTATATGGCTTGGCTGCGGCAGATTGCCGGCTTCAGCCTGATTTTTCTGCTGCCGTGCGCCGCCCTGTGGGGCGTAATCATGTATTCGCTGCGCCAGCTTTCGCGTGAAGAAGAGGCCTGGCAACGCTGGCTGACCGAAGCCACCGCGCGCCACGCCATGGAAGCGGCCTGGCGCGAATCACGCAAGATGGAAGCGTTGGGCAAGCTGATGGGCAGCGTGTCGCACGACTTTAATAACCTGCTGATGGTGGTGTCGGCCAATGTGCAAATCCTGCGCCGCCGCCATCTGACCGAAGAAAACCGCTATGTCGATGCGATTGAACGCGCGCTGCAAACTGGCGAAGCGTTGACGCGGCAGTTGCTGACCGTCAGCCGCCGCTTTCCGCTGCGCGCCGAAATCGTGATCCTGCCGCGGCAGATTGAGCTGGCCGAGCAACTGCTGCGCTCGGCCCTGAGCGAGAAAGTCGAATTACGTAATGCACTGAGCGATGACATCTGGCCGATCAAGGTAGACCCGAGCGAGCTGCAGGTGGCGCTGATCAACATCGCCGTCAATGCGCGCGACGCCATGCCTTATGGCGGTGTGTTTACCGTGTGGGCCGAGAACATTGTGCTGCCCGCCGACGGTCCGGGGCGTTCGGGCGAATTTGTGCGGTTAACGCTGGCTGACAATGGCCCAGGCATGCCGGAATCGGTACGCGAACGCGTGTTTGAACCGTTGTTTACCACCAAGGCCGAAGGCCAGGGCACCGGGCTGGGCCTGGCGCAGGTGTTTGCGTTTTGCGAGCAATCCGGCGGGCTGGTGACGGTAGAAAGCAAGGTTAATGGCGGCACCAGCGTCAATCTGTACTTGCCGCGCGCGCAACCCGAGGCAGTCAAGGTGAGCGAACTACGCGCCCAGGCGACGCGAAGCTCGATTCCGCTGCGCATCTTGCTGGTGGAAGACAACGACGATGTCGCCGAGGGCATCGCCGCGATGCTCGATACCGACGGCCACGTGGTTTCGCGCGTCGCCAGCGCTGCTGCGGCGTTAGAGGCCTTGCAACGCGATGCGCTGCTGGATGTGGTGCTGTCGGATATCCACATGCCCGGCGAAATCAACGGCATCGATCTGGCCGAGGCCATCAAGGTGGCGTGGCCGCATTTGCCGGTACTGCTGATGACTGGCTACGCCGAAGAACTGCAGCGCGCGCTGAAAGCTCGCATCAACGTGCTGGCCAAACCATTCAGCGAAGAAAAACTGAATCTTGCTCTGCACGAGGCGCTGGCGCGCAGCGCGAATCTGTAACCCATGGGCGGACGTAAACGCGACTGCCCGCTCGACGCCCGCGGCGCCACATAGGGTGGGTCGAGACCCACCAAACAAAGCAGTCTGCCAG
>NZ_LAQT01000032.1 GCF_001294205.1 Amantichitinum ursilacus | reverse complement strand
GCAAGCGAGGACAAGACCCCTTCGGGGTAACGCACCCTACGTTTCCTTGCATGCCTCGGCGGGAAGGCACGCATGTGGGTAATTCGGCCTGATTGTTCTTGCAAGCCACCGCGAGGAGGTAAATTTGCGGGCGGTTGGCCCAGTTGTTCTTGCTTGCCACTTTGGGTGGTGGGTCCAGACCCACCCTATGCACAAAGCGTTAAGCGTGCGCACTAGTCGTTCATTGTCACGGCCCAGTCACCACGCCCACCCGATGTTGCCAAAGGCAACGAGGCAGCAAGCCTGGCAAACCAGCGCCATCTCCTGAGCGCGCGAAGGTAGGAGACCCGAGGGGCTCCGACTGAGCGTCGCGTCCGCGGAGCGGCAGCTGAGGCGCGGAAGTAACAGACGGTCCGTTTCGGCTTTTGACCTACCGGGCCCCCTGGCGAGCGAAGGATTCGCGAGTGGGGTCGCCTTTCTTTTGGTTATCTTTTCTTTGGCGAAGCAAAGAAAAGTAACGTGCTCCCGGGCACCCCCGGGTATCAAAAATGCGCCGCAGGCTCAAGCGGTTAAAGTGTCACTCGGCGCAGGCCAAACATCAAAAATGCGCTGCAGGCCCAAGCGGTTAAGTGCTTTTCCAACACCCCCCGAATATCAAAAAACCCGCCCCAGGCATAAGCGTTTAAGCTCTTCAACACCGCCCAAACCCACCACCACCACCCAAACAAACCGCCCAATCCCCCACTGCCCAGACAACCCGCTCAATCCACCACCCGCCCCTTCAAAGCAAACAACCCCTGCGGCCGCCGCTGAATAAACACAATGATGAACGCCAGCACCAGAATCTTCGCAATCACCGCCCCCGCCCAGCCTTCCAGCAGCTTGGTGACGATGCCCAACCCCAACGCCGCCCACACCGCCCCCGCCAGTTGCCCGACGCCGCCGAGCACCACCACCAGGAACGAATCAACGATATAACCCTGCCCCATATCGGGCCCGACGTTGGCAATCTGCGACAACGCCAATCCACCCAGCCCGGCAATCCCCGCGCCCAGGCCAAACGCCAGCGTATCCACGCGCCGCGTCGCCACGCCCACGCAGCCCGCCATCGCCCGGTTCTGCGTCACCGCGCGCACAAACAGGCCCAGCCGCGTCTTTTGCATGATGGCCCACATCAACACCAGCACCGACAGCGCAAACCCAATGATCACCACGCGGTTCCAAGGCAGGATCAGGCTGGGCAGCAGTTCGATGCCGCCCGACATCCACGACGGGTTCGACACCTCCACGTTCTGCGGCCCGAACAGCGCGCGCGCTGCCTGGATCAGCACCAGCGAAATCCCCCACGTCGCCAGCAGCGTCTCCAGCGGGCGGCCGTATAGCCAGCGGATAACGGTGCGTTCCATCAGCATGCCCACCAGCGCTGCTGCGCAAAACGCCACCGGGATCGCCGCCACCAGATACCAGTCCTGCGCCCCGGCAAAGTGCGCGCGGAACACGCCTTGGGTGACATAGGCCGAGTACGCGCCCACCATCAGCAGCTCGCCGTGCGCCATATTGATCACGCCCATCACGCCATAAGTGATGGCCAGGCCCAGCGCCGCCAGCAGCAGAATGCTGCCGAGGCTCAGCCCGGAAAACACATTCGCCACCGCAGCAATCCACGCCAGCCGGCTGTCGATCGAGGCGACTGCGCTTTGCGCTGCGGTGCGCACGGTGGCGTCTTTTTCGTGCGCCGGGTCGGTCAGGGCCAGCAGCAAACCGCGTGCGGCCGGCGAGTTGCTATGCGCCAGCCCATCCACCGCCGCCAGCCGCGCTTTGGCGTCCGGGTTTTGCAGATTGGCTTGCGCCAGTAATTGTTCGAGTTGGGCTTTCACGCCCTTGTCGGTTTCGGTTTTCAGCGCCGTGGTCAGCATCGGCACCATGGCCGGGCCCACTGACGATTGCAGCGCCTGCACCGACTTCATGCGCACGGCGGGGTCTTTATCCAGCAAGCTGAAGCCCGACAACGCGCCCTGCAGCGCGCCGCGCACGCGGTTATTGATCGATACCGTGTCCACGTCTTCCGGCGCGGGGTTCAGTTCGGCGCCGCTGACCGCGTCATACGCTTTGTCATCGGCCTTGAACCAGATCTTGCTGTCGCTGGCATACAGCGCATCGTTGCCCAGCGCGGTCAGCAGCTTTTGCGCATCGGGGCTGGCGGTGGCGGCCAGCGCGCTGATGGCGGCGATTTTCTGGTCGCTATCGTCGTCGGTCAGTTGCTTGACCAGCCTGGCGTCCAGCGCGGCCATGGCGGGTGCGCACAGCAGCCACAATAGCAGCGCCAGCACACGGGCATACACGGATTTATGCATCGGGGTGTCCCCTCGGTAACGGATCAGGCCCGTGGGCCCGATCCGCCTGTTACTCAGCAAAACTCAAGCATTCAACGCAGAACCCACCGGGGCTTACATTTCCGGTTCGTCTTTCTTCTTGTCGTTACCGGGGATAAACGGGCTCCACGGTTGCGCCTTGACGGTGGACGAGGTCTTCCACACCACGTTGAACTGGCCGTTGGCTTTGACTTCACCAATCATCACCGGCTTGTGCAGGTGATGGTTTTTCGGGTCCATTTCCAGGGTAAAGCCGCTCGGCGCCTTGAAGGTCTGGCCGCCCATGGCCGCAATCACCTTGTCGACATCGGTGGACTTGGCTTTCTCGACCGCTTGCTTCCACATATGGATACCGACGTAAGTGGCTTCCATCGGATCATTGGTGACGGCGGTTTCGTAGTTAGGCAGCTTTTGCTTTTTGGCCCAGTCGCGATACATCTTCACGAACTTGGTGTTTTCCGGGTTCTTGACCGATTCAAAGTAGTTCCACGCGGCCAGTTGGCCCACCAGCGGTTTGGTATCCACGCCACGCAGTTCTTCCTCGCCCACCGAGAACGCCACCACCGGCACATCGGTGGCTTTCAGGCCGGCGTTGCCCAGTTCTTTGTAAAACGGCACGTTGCTGTCGCCGTTGATGGTGGAGACCACGGCGGTCTTTTTGCCTTGGGCGGCAAAGTCTTTCACCTTGGCGATGATGGTCTGGTAGTCGGAATAACCAAACGGGGTGTATTCCTCCATGATGTCGGCGTCCTGAATGCCCTTGCTATGCAGGTAGGAACGCAGAATCTTGTTGGTGGTACGCGGGTACACATAATCGGTGCCCAGCAACACAAAGCGCTTGGCTTCGCCGCCGTCTTTGCTCAGCAGATAATCCACCGCCGGAATGGCTTGCTGGTTAGGTGCAGCGCCGGTGTAGAACACGTTTTTCTCAAGTTCTTCGCCTTCGTACTGCACCGGGTAGAACAGCAGGCCGTTCAGTTCGCGAAATACCGGCAGCACCGATTTACGCGATACCGAAGTCCAGCAGCCAAACACCACATCCACTTTGTCTTTGGAAAGCAGCTGGCGGGCTTTTTCGGCAAACAGCGGCCAGTTGGAGGCCGGATCAACCACCACCGGTTCCAGCTTTTTGCCCATCACGCCGCCTTGGGCGTTGATTTCGGCAATGGTCATCAGCGCGGTTTGTTCCAGCGCCGATTCAGAGATCGCCATCGTGCCCGACAGCGAATGCAGGATGCCGACCTTGATGGTGTCGGCGGCGAAAGACAGCGAACTGCTCAGCCCGGTGGCAGCCAGCAAAGTGGCCAGGGTCAGGGTTTTAACGGCGGTACGGCGGTTCATGGTGACATCTCCCGAATCTGAAACATGGTTTATGTAAAAACGGAGTTTCGTTCCTGCTTCTTGCTTTTCTGGTTCTGGTTTTTGTTGTTGTCTTTGCGTGATGTCGTACCGGGTTCCGGCCCAGTTGCAGGCCACAACCTGTGTGGCTAGCTGCTCTCTTCGCCGCGTCGGCGCGCGGCATGCATCATGTGCAGCGTGATCTTGCGAACTTCGGCTTTGCTCTCGTCGATATGTGCTTTCAGCATGCGTTGCGCCTCATCGCTACGGCGTTGCACGATGGCGCGCAGGATGGCGCCGTGCTCGTGGTAGGTCGTATCCACGCGATACGGCTTGGTAAAGTCCAGCCGGCGGATCGGGCGGATTTTTTCAGTCACTTCGCGATGAATGCGCGCCATCTCGCCATTGCCCGTGGCCGCCACCAGGGCCGAGTGAAAATTCTCGTCATGGCCCGACACAATCACGCCGTCGGTAATACGTTCGCCCACCGGCACCAGCCAGATGGCTTTCAGCGCTTCCAGCTCCGGCACCGGCGCGTCGGTGACGCGTTCGCACAAGCGGCGCACCGCGGCCAGTTCCAGGATGATGCGGACGTCGTACAGGTCCTCGAAATAATCGAAATCAAACGGCCGCACCTGCCAGCCATTGCGAAATTGCACTTCGACAAAATGCTCGGCCTGCAGCCGGTACAAGGCTTCGCGCACCGGCGTGCGGCTGGCGCTCAGGCGTTCGGCCACTTCGCTTTCGGTAAAGCGGTCGCCGGGCAGCAGCCGGAACTCCATGATGTCGGTCTTGATCGCCGCATAGACCCGGTTGGCCAGGTTATCGGCCGCACCGCGCCGCCGTGGCGCGGCCACGCTGGCGGCTTCAGCGGCAGGCGTTGGTTCGATCGGGTCGATCAGCGATTCGGGCTTCATACGGCGGCTTCCGCCAACACCGGTTCGATCACCAGCAAGCGCTCGCCCGGCGTGACCGCCTTGCCGGGCTGGGCGCGGATGGTGCGCACGATGCCGCTGACGGGCGCGGTGACGGCCAGTTCCATTTTCATGGCCTCAACCACAATCAGCGTGCTGCCGGCTTCCACGTGCTGGTCCACTTCCACCAGCACTTTCCAGATGCTGCCATTCAGATCGGCGCTCACCACATGGTGGCCATCGGGCACGCTGCTGTCGTCTTCCTCCACCAGTTCGGCGGCGGCTTGCGGCGCGGCATCGTCGGCTTGCCACAACGCCACTTCGGTTTCGAAGGCCACTTTCTGCTTCGCCTTGAAGTCATCAATGCTGACCGCGTTGTCGGCCAGAAAGGCTTTGTAGGCGGCGAAATCGAATACTTCTTGTTCGATGCGCAAATCGGCGCGGCCGTGGCGGAAATCTTCGCGCAGCGTGTCGAGTTCGGCTTCGCTCACCGGGTAAAAGCGCACTTGGTCAAAAAAGCGCAACAGCCACGGCTCGCCCACGGCAAACACCGGGTTCTTCAGGAAGGTGTTCCAGATCGGCAGCGTGCGGCCCACCAGCTGATAGCCGCCGGGCGAATCCATGCCGTAAATGCACATGTACACGCCGCCGATCCCCACCGTGCCTTCGGCGGTAAAGGTGCGCGCCGGGTTGTATTTGGAGGTCAGCAGGCGATGGCGCGGATCAATCGGCACCGCGCAAGGGGCGCCCAGATACACATCGCCCAGGCCCATCACCATATAGCTGGCGTCGTAGATGATGTCGCGCACTTGCTCGCGGCTATCCAGCCCGTTAATGCGCTGGATAAAGTCGACGTTATTGGGCAGCCACGGCGCTTTGGCCTTAACGGTTTCCGAGTAGCGTTTAACCGCCCCCAGCGTGGCTGAATCTTCAAACGCCAGCGGCATATACACCACGCGCGTCGGCAGCTTGAGCGTTTCCACATCGGGCAGGCTGGCGTCGGCCAGCAGCAGATTGGCCAGCAGCTTTTGCTGGCTGATTACCTGGCTATCAAAGCGGATCTGCAACGAGCGCACGCCCGGTGCCAGTTCCAGCAAGCCTTCAATGCCCAGCTCGCGCAGTTTCTGCATTAGCAGATACACGCGCAGACGCAAGGCCAGATCGAGCACGTTGGGGCCGTATTCCAGCAGGATGTAGGTATCCCCGGCCTGGCGATAGGTGACCGCCGGGCGCGCGCCGTTGGCGGGCAGTTCGGCCAGGATGGCGGGCGACGAAGTGGCGGGCAGCACGGTGACGGCCACGGGTTCGGGCGGCGTTAAATGCAGTGTGGCCAGTTGTTCGTCTTGTGCGGCTTGCAACGCGGCGGCCTGTTTGTAGCTGATGGCATGAAAACGGATCTTGTCGCCGGGTTTGACTTGGCCCACTTTCCACAACTCGGCTTTGGCGATGGTAACCGGGCAGACAAAGCCGCCCAGGCTGGGGCCGTCGCGGGTCAGGATCACCGGGCTGTCGCCGGTAAAGTTGACGCTGCCGACCGCGTATTCGCAATCGTGCACATTGGACGGATGCAAACCGGCTTCGCCGCCATCGGTGCGGGTCCAGGTCGGCTTGGGGCCAATCAGGCGCACGCCCAAGCGGTTGGAGTTGTAATGCACTTCCCATTCGGCTTCGAAGAAACTGGCAATCGACTCGGGCGTAAAGAAATCGGGCGCGCCGTGCGGGCCGTACAACACGCCGATTTCCCATAACTGGCCGTACTGCGGCACCAGCGCGGCCGGGGCGCTGCGCGGCTGGCTGGTGGGCGCGGGTGTGGTGCTGGCGGGCAAGTCGGGCTGGCCCACCGGCAACATATCGGCGGCGCGCAAGGTGCGACCGGCGTGGCCACCAAACTGGCCCAGCGCAAAGGCGGCGCGGCTGCCCAGATAAACCGGCACATCGATGCCGTTGCGGATAGCCAGATAAGTGCGGCAACCGCTGCTGACGCGACCCAAGCGCAACACCTGGCCGGCGCGGATATACAGCGGCTCGTTCATTTCGCGTTGTTCGGCATCCAGCGTCACCGGGCAGGGCGCGCCGGTGACGGCGACCACGGCATCGCAATGAAACTTGAGCGACGGGCCTTGCAATGTGGCTTCCAGCGCGGCGGCGGCAATGTCGTTGCCGACGATGCGGTTGGCCAGGCGATGCGCATAATCATCCATCGGGCCGGACGGCGGCACGCCGATGTCCCAATAGCCGACGCGGCCCGGGTAATCCTGCACGCTGGTATAAGTGCCCGGCTCCAGGACTTCGATCACCGAGGGTTTGAATTCAAAGGTATCCAGAAAGCGGGTTGAGACCTTGCCGCTGTAAAACGCCTCGCTGGCGATAATCTGGCGCAAATAATCGAGGTTGGTGGCAATGCCATGCAGCGCGGTATGCGCCAGCGCTTTTTGCAGATTGTCGAGCGCCTGTTCGCGGTCCGCGCCTTTAACGATCAGCTTGGCCAGCAAGGGGTCGTACAGCGACGGTACTTCGGTGCCGGTCTGCACCCAGCCATCCACCCGCACCGGCACGATATCGGATTCGGGAAAGCGCACTTCGGTCAGCAAGCCGGGCGAGGGCTGGAATTGTTTGACCGGGTCTTCGGCGTACAAACGTACTTCGATGGCCGCGCCTTGCGGGGCGGCGTTGAGCGCATCCCAATCCAGCGCATCCCCGGCCGCCACGCGCAGCATGCATTCGACCAGATCAAGCCCGGTAACGGATTCGGTGACCGGGTGTTCCACCTGCAGGCGTGTGTTGACCTCCAGAAAATAGAATTCATCGCGTGCGCTGTCGTAGACATATTCCACGGTGCCGGCCGAGCGATAGTTCACCGATTCGCCCAGCGCTTTGGCCGAAGCCAGCAAAGCAGCGCGGGTGGCGGCGGGCAGGTTGGGCGCCGGGGTTTCTTCAATCACTTTCTGGTTACGGCGCTGGATGGAGCAATCGCGCTCGCCCAAGGCGGCGACCTGGCCTTTGCCATCGCCAAAAATCTGTACTTCGATATGGCGTGCCTGGTCGACAAAGCGTTCGACAAACGCGCCGCTGTCGCGGAAAAACTGTTCGCCCATGCGTTGTACGCGGTCGAACGCGGCGGCCAGTTCTTCGGCCGAGTTACAGCGCGTCAGACCAATACCGCCGCCACCGGCCGTGCTTTTCAACATCACCGGATAACCAATCTTGCCAGCTTGTTCCAGCGCGTCTGCCACCGAGGCCAGCAAGCCGCTGCCGGGTGTGGTGGGCACGCCGGCTTGCGCGGCCAGTTCACGCGCACGGTGCTTCAGGCCGAACTCCTGCATTTGCAGCGCGGTGGGGCCGATAAACACGATGCCGTTGGCGTCGCAGGCGGCGGCGAATTCGGCGCTCTCGCTTAAAAAGCCATAACCGGGGAACACGGCTTGCGCGCCGGTTTGCTTGCAGGCGTCGATGATCTTGTCGATGCGCAGATAACTATCCGCCGGGCGATCGCCGCCCAGTGCGATGGCCACGTCGGCCTGCGCCACGTGGGCGCTGTTGCGGTCGGCATCCGAGAATACGGCCACGCTGACCACGCCCAGATGTTTGAGAGTGCGGATGGCGCGGCAGGCGATTTCGCCCCGGTTGGCAATCAGTACGGTATTGAACATCTTCAAACACCTCGCAAACGGCGGCAGGCCGGCTGGTTACTCAAGTTGTTGGATTTGTGGGTGTGGCAACGGCTTATTCGTGCGGCTTCAGGCTGGCCAGATAGGCGCGCCAGCCGCCAAAACGGGTGATGTCGGTGGCGTCGGCAATGGCCCACGGTTCGCAGATAAAGCCTTTCACCTGACTGCCGTCGGCGATGGTGAGCGTGCCGATACCCAGCGGCGCTTGCACCAGCCCGACAAAGCTGCCGAACTGGCTGATCGGCATATCCCACAATTCGATTTCGATGGCCGCACCGTTGGCGCTGCGCACCAGGCCGGGCTTGGGCGGCGTGGTATTGGCCAGCGCGTACAGGTTGTATTCGGGCGCGGTAAAGGTGCGCGCGGCCAGCGTGGCGTTGCGTTCCAGTAATTGATGGTTGAGCGGCATGCCGGTGAGGTGTGCGCCCACTACGGCGACGCGGATGCAATCGGCGCGGGCTGGCGCTGGGGCCAGTGCGGGCAGGCAGCGGCCGCTGGCGCCCAAAGGCAGCGCGGCGCGTTGTTGCCAGCCACGGCCAAACTCGGCCAGCGCATCGTCTTGCCACGCCGGGGCCAGCACGGTAATGCCAAACGGCAAACCGTCGCCACGGAAACCGGACGGCAGCGACAGCGCGCACAGATCGGAGAAATTGGCGAAGTTGGTATACGTGCCCAGATTGGCATTCAGCACCACCGGGTCGGCCAGCATGGATTCGATGGTGTAGATGCTGGGCGCGGTGGGCACCACCAGACCATCGAAACCGGCCAGGGTTTGGTGGATAACGCGCGTGAGTTCGGCGCGGCGGTATTCGGCTTTGAAGGCGTCGAGCGCGGAATATTGATTGGCGCCTTCCAGAATGCCGCGCACCACCGGGTTGATCGCGGCCGGGTTGCGCGCCAGCAAGTCGGCGGTGGCGACCAGGCGTTCGGCCACAAACGCGCCTTTGTATAGCAGCGCGGCCAGTTCGAGGAACGGCGCAAACGGCACGGTTTCCACTTTGACGCCGGCTTCGTGCAGATGCTCGATGGCGGCGGCAAACAGGCGGGCGGATTCCTGATCGCCAAACCATTCCAGCGTATCCGGAATGGCGAAGCGTGGTTTGGACGGCATGGCGCGGGTGACGGCATTGGGTACGCGGCTATAGGCGTCGGTGGCATCGAAGCCCCCGGCCACATGCGCGACGGCCTGGGCGTCGTCCACGGTCAGCGCAAATACCGACACGCAATCCTGAGTGCGGCAAGCGGGCAAGACGCCGGTGTTGGACAGCCAGCCTTTGGTGGGCTTCAGGCCAACGATATTGTTAAAGCCTGCGGGCACGCGGCCCGAACCGGCGGTATCGGTGCCCAGCGCAAACGGCACCAGTCCGCGCGCCACGACTGAGGCCGAGCCCGAGCTGGAACCGCCGCTGATATAGCGCGGATTAAACACATTGGGCACCGGACCATACGGCGAACGCGTGCCGTTGAGGCCAGTGGCAAACTGATCAAGATTGGTTTTGCCCAGCACAATCGCGCCGGCATCGGTGAGCTGCTGGATGACCGTGGCGTGCTTTTTGGGCTCAAACGCAAATTCGGGGCAAGCGGCGGTCGAGGAAAAACCGGCGACATCGATATTGTCTTTGACGGCAAATGGAATGCCATACAAAGGGAGCTGGCTGCGATCCCCACCGACTGCGGCCAGGCGCACTTGCAGCTGATGCAACTGGATGGCGATTTGCTCGGGCGTGGCCAGCGAAATCCAGGCGACGTCGCTGGCGGAGCAGCGGGCCAAGACATGGCGCAGGGCGGTGTCAACGGTCAGACCGTTGCGATAGGCGGCTTGCCATTCTTCGAGTGTCCAGCCCGATTGCGGAAGTACCGTTGCGCTCATGTTTGTATTCCATCTTGTATACATACGTGATGGAACTAGAGCAAGGCGCATGCCAGCGGAATGATGGCGTTGATTTAAAAGGGAATTTGAGTGGTTTGTGCGAAAACGCTGACGCGGTTTACAGACAACTTGCACCGCGATGAACGACGCTTGATGCGCTGTGCACCGAACTGATGCCGCATAGGGTGGGTCGAGACCCACCTTCCAGAGTGGCCGGACGCGCCAAGGTGGCGCGCGCTTTGTGGCACGTCTCGGCGGCTTTGCAGGGTGGGTCTTGACCCACCCTATGGCTGATTGAACTGCAAGCGGATGCGTTCTACCGAGAGTTGATGTTCCAGCTGCGCCAGGCGTTTTTCGTTGGCGCGCGATAGCCGCATGGTCTGGCCTTCGTCCTGGTGGGTGGCGATTACGCTGGCGTGCAGGCGTTTCTGGTGCGTCAGCGCCTGGCGGTAATCGCCGGTTTCCATGCTGATCTGCGCCAGCAGCGCTTCGGCTTGCTGCACCAGATGCGCCAGTCCGCCGCGCACAGCGATTTCATTGGCCTGGTTCAGGCAATCCAGCGCTTCTGGGATGCGCTGCAGTTGGTAATAAGTGCGGCCCAGATGCAGCAGCACATGGCCTTCGCCCCACAGATTGCGGTGATGCTGGTTTAGCGCGCGCGCACTGTTTAATGCCGCTTCAGCCTTGGCGTAATCATGCTGCTCAAAATAGATCAGCCCGTAATACGACAGCACTTCGGCCGACCACAACGGGTGCTGCACCGGGCCTTTCAGCCACACTTCGGCCAGCGCCAGGTAATGCAGCGCGTCATCCAGATGATGCAAACGATAAGCGGTGGAAGCCAGGTTGATGGCCACCTCGCACGAGAGCGTCGGGTCGCCCACGCGCTCGGCCAACTGCCATGCCTGCTCATGAAAATGCAGTGCGCTCTGGGTGTGGCCAAACGCGTGATAGACCTTGCCCACGCCCACCCACGCGCGTGCACAGTCTTCGCGCAGACCTTCGGCCACGGCCAGTTCCATGCCTTTGAGCCAGGTATCCAGTGCCTGCAGATATTCTCCGCGGGTATACAGCGCCAGGCCCAGCGCATGCAGCGCGCGCACATGTTCGCGCTCGTGTTTGCCGCGGCCCAGCACGCGCACGGCTTCTTGCAGGATGTCTTCGGCCAGCGTTTGCTCGCCGCGGCCCAGGGCCAGCATGCCTTGTTCGATCAGCAATGCGCCCAGCAGATCCACTTCCTGCTCGCGCCGCGCCAGGGCGACCGCTTGTGCGGCGCGTTCCTGGGCGTCCGGGGGCTCGTTGCCAATGCCGCGATTGCGCAGCGTGGCCAGCACTGTTTGCAGTTGCTCACGTGCGTTCATCGATCGGCTCCTGCCACAGACACCCGGTTACGTCCGCGCCGTTTGGCGTCGTACAAGGCGGCATCGGCGCGCGAAAACCACGCACCCGCGGATTCGGCGCTCTGCCACTGCGCCACGCCCACCGACACCGTGGCCTGCAAGCCGCGTTCGATATGGTGCCAGGCTTCGGTCTCAACACGGGCGCGGATGCGTTCGGCCACATTGCGCGCCAGATCCAGCGCGGTATTGCGCAACACCAGCACGAATTCTTCGCCGCCGTAACGCGCGGCCAGATCGTGCTCGCGTAATGAAGCCTGCAAGACGGTCGCGCCAGTGCGTAGCACCTGATCGCCCACCTGATGCGACCAGCGATCATTAATCAGTTTGAAGTGATCGAAATCGAGCACCAGCATGCTCAGCGCTTCGCCGGTCTGCTGCGCGGCTTCGATCATGCCGGGCAACGATTCATCCAGCGCGCGCCGGTTCATCACGCCAGTCAGCGCGTCGCGATAGGCCGCATCTTGCAGCGCTTGCACACGCAGATCGGTTTCGCGATTGGCTTCGCGTAATCGATTAAGCTCGAATTCGGAACCCAACAAACGCAAGCGGATTTCCAGATTGGCCAGCCGCCGCGACGACAATTGCGCCAGCTTGCCCGCCACGCCCTGGTTAACACGCTGCATATAGTGTTCGTGAAAGCCGATGTAATGCATCACCGCGCGCACGTCATCGCCGCGTTGCTCGTACAACAGCGCCAGTTGTTCGTGAATGTCTTGCACCAGATGCGGCGCATGCAGTTTTTCGACGGCCTTGAGCGCCTGCAACAGGTAGCGCTCGGCGGTCTGGCCATCGCCCGAGCGCAGCAGCAGCTTGCCCAGCCCGGTCAGATTGACGATCTGGCCCCACATCAAGCCGGTATCAAGGTTGATCTGATAGGCCTGCTCCAGATGCTCGCGGGCGGCGTCAAACTGGTTCTGGCGCAGCGCAATCGCGCCCAGATAGTTGTGAATTTCGGCCAGCCAGTCGCGGCGCAAGGGCAGGATCAGGTCTTGTTGCGCGCGGCGTAATACCGATTCGGCCACCGGCAGACGGTCGAGCTTGATCAGGTCGGCGGCCAGATGCAGCGCCGCTTTGGCGCGCAAATCCTGGTTGTCGTGCAAGCGCGAGAAATCGGATGCGATGGTGTGATAGCGAAAGGCGTTTTCGTGGTCTTCGTGGATGACGTACAGATTGCCCAGGCCCAGCGTGGCTTCGATAAACAGGCCGATTTGCTGGGTGGACAATGCGTCTTCGAGGCAATCCAGCCAATGGCTGAGCGCGCGGCTGTCGTCGCCGCCACTGGCCAGCGCTTCGGCCAGCGCGTGGTTGGCGCGGGCGCGGGCAAAGGCGTTGTCGAGGTGGGTGGCCATGGTCAACGCGCGGCGCAACACGGGTTGCGCGGCCTCGCCGCCTTGCAGCACGTTCAGGCAACGGCCCCATAGCCACAGCGCGGCGGCTTCGCCGGCCTCATCACCCAGCGTGGCGGCCAGATGGGCGGCTTGCTCGGCCAGCGGCAGGCTGAGTTCACATTGCGGCAAATACAGTGCTTCGGCCTGCGCCAGAAGCTGTGCGACATCCGGGCTGGCCGGCGCCAGCTGCATACTCATAAATCACCTGGGACGTAAGACCCGCCGCGCGGGCCTGATGCGGGTAGCCAGGCGGGCGGCGGGCGCGAATTCGCGAAAGGGCACTCTAGCGCATTCTAGTACTGCAGTTGTTTCAGCAGTGCACGCGCTTCGTCGGCGTTTTCGGCTTGCAATAACTGGCCGACCAGATCGCGCACCTCGGCCAGATCGGTATCCAGCACTTGTTGCTTCACTTTGAGGATCTGCGTGGGCAGCATCGAAAAGCGGCGCAGCCCCAGGCCCAGCAGAATGCGTGTCAGCACCGGGTCGCCGGCCATTTCGCCGCACATCGAGATCGGTTTGTTCATGCGATTGCAGGTGCCGATGATGTGTTCCAGCAATTGCAGCACGGCCGGGTGCACCGGGTCGTACAGGTGCGAGACCGCGTCATCGTTACGATCAACGGCCAGCGTGTACTGGATCAGATCGTTGGTGCCGATTGAGGCAAAGTCGAGATGATGCAGAAAATGCGCCACCGTCAGCGCTGCAGCCGGCACTTCGATCATGCCGCCCAGTTCGATGGCGTCGTCAAAGGCGATGCCTTCGCGTTGCAATTGCGCCTTGGTTTCTTCGATATGGCGGCGCACCTGCTTGACTTCGCCCACGTGCGACAGCATCGGCACCAGCAATTTGATCTTGCCGTGCGCCGAGGCCCGCAACAGCGCGCGCAACTGGATGCGGAACATGCCGGCTTCCGCCAGGCACAGCCGCACGCCGGTCAGCCCCAACGCGGGGTTGGGCGAATCCGTTTCGGTTTGCCACTTGGGGATTTTGTCTTTGCCCAGATCGATGGTGCGGATGATGACGGGCTGGCCGCCCATGCGTTCGGTCACCGCTTTATAGGCTTGGTATTGTTCTTCTTCGGTGGGCAGATCGTCTTCGCTGAGGAAGAGGAATTCGGAGCGGAACAAGCCAATGCCGCCCGCGTTGGCGGCCAGCACTTGTTCAACGTCGTCAGGAATTTCGATATTGCCGAACAGTTCGATTTCCACGCCGTCGCGCGTAATCGAGCGGCTGTTCAGAATGTCTTGCAACTTGGCCTGGCGCGCTTGCCATTCAATCTGGCGGGCGCGGTATTCCACCAGCGTGCGTTCGTCCGGGTCAACGATGACCACGCCGTTCACGCCATCGACAATCACCACTTCTTCTTCGCGGATCAGCGCGCGCGCCTGGCGCAGGGCCAGCACGGACGGCAAATCCAGACTGCGCGCCAGAATGGCTGTGTGCGAGGTGGGGCCACCCACGTCGGTCATGAAGGCGGCGTAATCGGTGTCTTTAAACAGCACCATGTCGGCCGGCGACAGGTCATGCGCCACCAGGATGGTGTCGCGGTTGGTGGGCGCCAGCGCATGGCTGCACGCATCGTGGCCCGCCAGTGCTTTAAAGATGCGCTCCACCACCTGGATGACGTCGGTGCGGCGTTCGCGCAGATATTCTTCTTCGATATCGTCAAATTGCGCCAACAGCTGGTCCAGCTGTTCTTTCAGCGCCCACTCGGCATTGCATTTGCGTTTGACGATCAGCTCGCGCGGTTCCACCGACAGCGTCTGGTCGTTGAGCAACATGATATGCAGGCTTAGAAACGCACCCAGCTCGGTGGGGGCGTTATCCGGAATGCTGCCCCACAGCATTTCCAGTTCCTGGCGCGTGGATTTGATCGCGGCGTCATAACGCGCCACTTCGGACGGCAGATCTTCGTCCCGCAGCGCGTAATGCACAATCTCGATATCGGTATGCGATATCAGATGCGCGTGGCCGATGGCGATACCGCCACCGATGCCGATCCCATGCAATGTAAGACTCATCCAACCTCCCGACGAGGGCTGCGTGCAGGCAGCCGGTGTGTGCTGGGCAGGCTTATTCGCCTTCGCCGAACTTGTCTGCAATCAGCGCCGTCAGCGCATCCAGTGCGTTCTGGTCATCCGGGCCGCTGGTTTCCAGCGTGACCTTGCTGCCTTTGCCCGCCGCCAACATCATCACGCCCATGATGGACTTGGCGTTGACACGTTTTTGATTGCGACTGATCCAGACCTCGCTCTGAAACTGGCTGGCCAGTTGGGTGAGCTTGCTGGAGGCCCGGGCGTGCAGGCCCAGTTTGTTGACGATTTCCACTTCGAGTAACGGCATGGTGTTCTCTGACCTTGATCAGCCTTGATTGGGCAACATGTACAAAACGCCTTCGAGCCCGCCGGTGATGGCCTTGCTGACCACCACTTCGAGCGGCTGCTGACAGTACGTCAGCGCGCGCACCAGCATGGGAAGATTGACACCGGCCACCGCTTCGACGCGGCCCGGCTGGATCAGGCGGTTGGCCACATTCGAGGGCGTTCCGCCGTAGATGTCGGTGAGCAACAGCACGCCCGAGCCATCGTCCAGGACTTCGATCAGTTCTTGCGCCTTGACCACCACCTGGTCGGGATCATCGGTTTTGCTGACCGCCAGTTGCGCGACATTGAGCACGGGGCGGCCCATGATGTGCTGCGCACACGAGATCAGCGCCTCGCCCAGCGACACATGCGTCACGATGATGATGCCTACCATGTGGAACGGTTTCCTTGTACGGCCTGGTGCAGTGTATTCGGGTCTTGTTTTGGGTTATCGCCGCGCCGCAAGCTGCCCGGCGCGCGCCCTACCCGGATTTATAACCGAAAAACCGCCTGTCTCGTAAGAGATAACCTGACCTGCGCGGCAAAATATCCGGTGTAGCGGGGCGGGTTGTGGCCTTAGCGCAACCGGTAGATATGCGGCGGGTTCTGCTGCCATTGCACGCGCGCCTGCATATCGGGGGTTAGATACACACTGCCATCACTGGCCACCAGCAACACATCCTTGATGCCAAAGCGTTCGGCGTAATGCGTGGCGCTGCTGATGCCGCCAATAAACACCGGTTTGGTGGACGCATCCGAAATCGCGCCCGCCTCGGCGCTGGGCGGCGCAATCACGGTGGCCGCCTGCATGGTTTGCGCGGGCTGGCCGCTGCGCGGATCAATCAGATGCGAATAACGCTGGCCTTTGACTTCAAAGTAGCGCTGATAGTCGCCCGAGGTGCCGATCGATTCGCCGTCGTTAAGCTGGATGATGGCCAGCACGCCAGGTTTGCGCGGATGCTGCAGGCCCACTTTCCACGGCGTATCGCCTTTGCGGCCCAGCGCCAGCACATTGCCGCCAATATTGATCAGCGCGTTATTCATGCCCTTTTTGCGCAAATAACTGGCGGCGCGGTCCAGCGCAAAGCCTTTAAAGCCACCCAGATCAATGTTGACGGCCGGATTGCGGCTGCTGACCTGGTTGCCATCAAATTCCAGATCGTCCAGCGACGGATGCGCCGCCACCAGCGTGTGCAACAAGGCCGGGTCGGGCAAAACGGCAGCGAACGTGTCTTCATGGAAACCCCAAGCCGCCACCAGATCGCCAATGGCCGGATCAAACAATTGATCGGAGCGATCGGCGTAGCCCTTGGCCTGCTTCAGGATCGCGATCATTTCGGGGTCAGTCTGGTACGGCTTGCCTTGGGCAAAGGCCGCATTCATGCGCGTGATTTCTGAAGGCTGCCAGGCATGCAGACGCGCGTGCAGCCGGTCGAGGTCAGCCAGGATGGCGGCGCTGACGGGCGCGGCCTTGTCTTCGGGCTCGCCATAGATGGTGATCTGCACGCGCGTGCCGAACACATAGCTTTCTTGCTGGAATTCAGGCGGTTTGCCGCAGGCAGTCAGCGTGATCGCGCATACGGCATACAGCAAAAACCGGCACCACAATCGGATCACAGGCCCAACTTGCGCTCAAGCGCGTCGATAAACAAAGCCGCCACATCAATGCCGGATTGCGCGGTAATTTCCTGGAAGCAGGTGGGGCTGGTGACGTTGATTTCGGTGACGTTGTCGCCAATCACGTCCAGACCCACCAGAAACAGACCTTTGGCGGCCAGTTGCGGGCCCAGCGTTTCTGCAATTTCGCGGTCGCGCGGCGTCAGCGGCCGCGCCACGCCGGTGCCGCCCGCCGCCAGATTGCCCCGCGTTTCGCCCGCGGCCGGAATGCGCGCCAGGCACCAGTCCACCGGCTTGCCGTCAATCAGCAACACGCGCTTGTCGCCGTCCTTGATGGCGGGCAGATAACGCTGCGCCATCACGGTGCGGGTTTCGTTCTCGGTGAGCGTTTCGATAATCGAGCCGACATTGGGGTCGTTGGGTGTAATGCGGAAAATGCCCATGCCGCCCATGCCATCCAGCGGCTTGAGAATCACATCCTGATGCTCGGCCAGAAATACGCGGATATCGGCGGCGCGCTGCGTCACCATTGTGGGCGTAATGAATTCCGGGTGTTTGAGGATGGCCAGCTTTTCGTTGTAATCGCGCAGCGTCTGGCCCGGATTGAACACGCGTGCGCCTTGCGCCTCGGCCAGCGACAGCAGATGCGTGGCGTACAGATATTGCGCATCAAACGGCGGGTCTTTGCGCATCAGCACGGCGCCAAAGTCTTTTAGCGGCTGTTGCAGATGCGGTTCCAGTTCAAACCAGATCTTGTATTCCTGCGTATCGGTAAAGGTGAGCTTTTGCGCGGCGGCTTCGACCACGCCGTTGTACACACGCAGATCATGCGCCTGCGTCACCCACAGTTCCCACCCGCGTCGCGCGGCCTCGCGCAACATCACATAGGTGGAATCTTTGTGGATCTTGAAGCCGACCACGGGGTCAGCAATGACGAGCAGGCGCATGTTGGGTTCCGGTTAAAACCGCGGGAGGGGCGGGGGCGTTCAGGCCGCGAACGACAAATGCACGGCGGGCGCGGTGGCTTCCAGTTCGTGCGCTGCCGCCAGCAAGGCCAGCCGCGCGACGACGCCATAGGCGTAGAAACGGTTAGGCGCGCTATCGGGTTCGCCATCGCAATCCGGCGTGGTGCACGGGCTGGCAAAGCCCAGCGGCACAAAATGCATGCCGGGCGCGTTGAGGTTTTCTTCGGGGCCGCGATCGGTGTGTACGCGGTAGAAACCGCCCACCACAAAGCGATCCATCATATAAACCACCGGCTCGGCCACGGCGTCGTTGATGCTCTCAAAGGTCGGCACGCCTTCCTGCACGATCACATCGTGCACTTCCAGGCCTTCCTTGATGACGCTCATCTTGTTGCGTTGCTTGCGGTTAAGACCGACCACGTCATCGGCCGATTTAACGCTCATCACGCCCATGCCGTAGGTGCCGGCATTGGCTTTGACGATCACAAACGGGTCATGGTCGATGCCGTGTTCTTTATATTTGCTGCGGATTTTTTCCAGCATCTGGCTGACGGTATCGGCCAGACGTTCTTCGCCGGTGCGGGCGTGGAAGTCGAGTTGATCGACATGATCAAAATACGGGTTGATGGTCCACGGATCGATGCCGATCAGCTTGGCGAAGTCGTTGGCGACGTGGTCATAGGCGGCAAAGTGATGCGTTTTGCGGCGCACAGCCCAGCCTGCATGCAGCGGCGGCAGCAGCGTTTGCTCAATGCCTTCCAGGATCGGCGGAATACCGGCTGACAAGTCATTGTTAAGCAGCACGGCACACGGGTCGAAACCGGCCACGCCCAAGCGGCGGCCATTGCGCACCAGCGGTTCCAACGTCAGTTTCTGGCCATCGGGCAGATCAAACGAAGTCGGCTCGGTGATTTCGGGGTTGAGCGTGCCCAGGCGCACCACCAGGCCCGCCATCTTCAGAATGCGCGTCAGCGCGGCCACGTTCTGCAGATAGAAGGTATTGCGGGTGTGGTTTTCGGGAATCAGCAGCAGGCGCTTGGCGTCGGGGCAGAAGCTTTCCAGCGCGGTCATCACCGCTTGCACGCCCAGCGGGTGGAATTCGGGATTCAGGTTGTTAAAGCCACCCGGGTACAGGTTCATGTCCACCGGGGCCAGCTTGTAACCGGCGTTGCGCAAATCCACCGAGCCATAGAACGGCGGCGTCGATTCTTGCCATTGATTGCGCAGCCAGTGTTCGATTTCGGGCTGGGCCAGCAGAATACGGCGCTCCAGATCCAGCAAAGGGCCAGACAGCGCGGTGGTGAGATGCGGAACGGTCATCGGTAACACCCATCTTAAAAAAGCGTCAGGCACAAATGCGGCCGTGGCGACAAAAAAACAAGGTAGCACGCCTGCAGGGGGCGTTATCGCAGCCTGCGCGGGTTACGTTACAACCAGCCCTTGCGCTTGAAAAACCAGTACGGCGCAATGCCGGACAGCACCATCAAAACCAGCGCAAACGGATAGCCCAATTGCCAGTGTAGTTCCGGCATGGCGTTGAAGTTCATGCCGTAGATGCTGGCGATGACCGTCGGCGGCAGAAACACCACGGCGGCAATCGAGAAAATCTTGATGATCTTGTTTTGCTGCAGGTTGATCAGGCCCATCACCGCGTCCATCAAGAAGTTGATCTTGTCGAACAGAAAGGCGGTGTGGTTGTTCAGCGATTCCAGATCGCGCAGTACTTCGCGCAGATTGTCTTGCTGTGCGTGCGTCAAACTACGTCCGCGCAGCAAAAAAGACAATGCCCGCCGCGTGTCCATCAAGTCCAGCCGCACTTTGCCGTTCATGTCTTCCTGGCGCGCGATGTCGGAGACGGTTTCGGCCATGTCTTTATCGCTCATTTCGCTGGAACGCGTCAGCACGCGGCTGCTGACCTTGTCGAGGCCGGTGTACACGCCTTCGAGCACATCGGCGGCGTATTCGACCGCGACGTCATAAATGGCCAGCAGAATGTCTTCCGCCGAATGCACAAAGTCGGCCTGCATGCGCGCGCGCATCCGGAACAGCCGGAACGCGGCCAGCTCGTCGGTGCGGATGGATAACAGCCGGCCTTCGGTTAGCAAAAAAGTCACCGTCAGCACTTCGGCTTCGTCATGGCGCTGATGCAGAAAAAACGAATTGAGATGGATGCCGGCTTCGTCGATATAACAACGCGCCGAATCCTCGATGTCTTCCATTTCTTCGTCATCGAGTTTGAGCTTGAAGGTTTCATTCAGCCAGCCGCGCTCGTGTTCCAGCGCGTCGACCACATCCACCCACACCACGTCTGGCTTGACCAGATCGGCCGCCGCTTCTACCGGCATCGGCCGCAGTCGGCCTTCGACAAAACCGTAAGCGGTTAGCATGCGCACAACTCCGTCTCATTCTGTGCGCGGATTATACGAGAGCCTGCCGCCCGCGCGCCCGCACAATTTGTGCGGCGTGTTCGCGGCTACTAAACTGCGCGCATGCCTACCTACCAGACCCTGTTAGCGCAAAGCGGGCTTGATCGCAGCGATGCCACCGCCTTGTTGTTCCACCTGACCGGCCACGGCCGCGCGTGGCTGATTGCGCATGATCGCGACGACGTACCGGACGATCTGGCGCAGCGTTTTGCCGAACTGGCGGCGCGCAGACGGGCTGGCGAGCCGGTGGCGTATCTGGTGGGTGAGCGCGAGTTCTACAGCTTGATGTTTGCGGTTACGCCGGATGTGCTGATTCCGCGGCCCGATACCGAACTGATTGTTGATTTGGCGCTGGAACGCATCACTGTGGCGCAACCCGCGCCGGTGCTGGATCTGGGCACCGGCAGCGGCATCATCGCGGTCACCGTCGCGCAGCAAAGACCGCTGGCGCAGGTGACGGCGGTGGATGTGTCCGCGGCGGCGCTGGCCGTGGCCCAGGCCAATGGCGCGCGGCATGCGCCACAAGTGCAGTTTGTGCTGAGCGACTGGTTTAGTGCGCTGTCACCGCAACGCTTTGACCTCATCTTGTCTAATCCGCCGTATATCGAACGCGACGATGCTCATCTGGCGCAAGGCGATCTACGCTTTGAGCCGCGTGGCGCGCTGACTGATGAGGCGGACGGCCTCGCGCATATCCGCACAATTATCGACAACGCACCGCATTGGCTGACGCCTGACGGCTGGTTGCTGTTTGAACACGGCTATGACCAGGGCTTGGCCAGCCGTGATCTGCTGACCGAGGCCGGTTATCGCGACGTGCAGACCTGGCAAGACCTGGCCGGGCTGGATCGCGTCAGCGGCGGGCTTGCCCCCAAACCGGCGGCTGAGTAGAATACCCGAGTAAATTAATCAGGAACTCAGCGTCGATCGCTACGTGGGGGTTCCGCAGCGCGAGTTAAATCCATGAGCATCCAAGACAGCATCCGTCAGACCGTCACCGAAAACCCGGTTGTGCTTTTCATGAAAGGCACGCCGACTTTCCCGCAATGCGGCTTTTCGGCTGGCGCTGTGCAAATCCTTAAAAACCTCGGCGCCAACTTTGTGGCCGTCAACGTGCTGGAAAACGCCGAAGTGCGTCAGGGCATCAAGGAATACGCCAATTGGCCGACCATTCCGCAGCTGTATATCAAAGGCGAATTTGTGGGCGGTTCGGACATCATGAAAGAACTGTTCAGCACCGGTGAACTGGAAAAAATGTTGCAAGACTGAGCATTTTGCGCGCAATCAAGCGCCCATAAAAAAACCCGCATTGTGCCAATGCGGGTTTTTTGTTTCCTGCGACCGGGGGTTACTGCGCAGGCCGAGACAAGGCCGATACGGGCTTAATGATGCCAGCCACCGTGGTAGCCGCCGTGATAACCCCAGCCGCCACCCCATCCGCGGTAGAAACCCACCGACAATGCCGGCCAGATGACCGGGGCCGCGTAATACGTGGGCGTGGTATACACCACCGTCGGCGAACTGACGATCACCGGCTGCGATTGCACGTAGGTGGTGGTCGTGGTGATCGGCGCGGATTGTGTCACCGTTTGCACCGGTTGCTGTTGCTGCTGCTCGCCATCCACGCTGACCGAAATCGGCACGCGGTTGCCCGGGTCATACGCCATGCGCGTGGTGTAACGCTGGCCGGAATATTCATAGGTGACGTCATAACCAATCAGGCGTTGTTGCGTGGCGCCTTGCACGGTGGTGCATTTCTGCACGTTCTGCACGCTGGTGTTGGCGGCATTCGCGGCGTTATCGCCCGACAACGCACCAATTGCGGCGCCCGCTGCAGTGGCCGCCACATTGCCGTTGCCGCGGCCCACGGTGCTGCCCAGCAACCCGCCAAAAATCCCGCCCAGCAATGCGCCGCCGTAGTTGTGGGGCTGTTGCACCACCACTTGTTCGGTCCAGCACGATTGCTGCGGGTTGGAATAGTTTTCTACCACCGGCGTGGTCGAAATAACGCGGCCATATTCGGCGGCTTGCGCTTCTGCGGCGACGCCAACCATCGAGGCCAGACTCAGCATCAACACGAGCGATTTCATGGTGTTACTCCCTTACCGGCCCCGTGGAGTCACGCGGCCCAGTGCAAAGCGATGTTGTACCCAATGCCGTCATCATATCTAGTGTGAAGTTCACATCGCTAGTGTGATAACTACCTGGTTTGTATGGAATTAGTACAACGGCGTAAGAATCCGTTCCGGCCTTTTCACATTCTTTACAGAGCACCGTGGCGATGTCTCGCTACGTATCAAAAAGCGCCGGTTTTCTTACGTGAACGCGCCACCTGTTCGCCAATGGTGCAAGCGCGCACCAAGTCGAAAATATGTGTCGCCATTTTGGTGCCTGATCTCTCGCCTTCTGATTATTTTGCACCGAGCTTGTGCGCAAATCCGGTGCATTTCGCATAAATAGGCGAACTCAATTTCGATAAAACAAGACCTTATCCAGCTTGGCATATAGATTGCTTTTGGTGCGCTCCACTCAGTTTTAGTGCATGCCATTGCGGAGCTTTTTGTGAACACCCTGAAATCCAGCACCGATGTGCTCTTTATCCTGCTCGGCGCCATCATGATCCTGGCCATGCACGCGGGCTTCGCGTTTTTAGAGCTGGGCACCGTGCGCAAAAAGAATCAGGTTAACGCGCTGGTCAAAATCCTCACTGACTTTGCTATTTCGGCGATTGCCTATTTTTTCATCGGCTACGGCATCGCCTATGGCGTGCATTTTCTGCAGCCCGTCAGCGCGCTCACGCAAAACAACGGCTATTCGCTGGTCAAGTTCTTCTTTCTGCTGACTTTTGCGGCGGCCATCCCGGCGATTATTTCGGGCGGCATTGCCGAGCGTGCGCGCTTTCATCCGCAAAGCGCCGCCACCTTTGTGCTGGTGGGCTTTCTATATCCGTTTATCGAAGGCATTTTCTGGAACGGCAACCTGGGCGTGCAGGCGTGGATGACCGCGCATCTGGGGGCGGCGTTCCATGACTTTGCCGGCTCGGTCGTGGTGCATGCGGTGGGCGGCTGGATTGCGTTGGCGGCGGTACTGCATCTGGGCCCGCGCAAAGGCCGTTATCACAAAGATGGCGGCGTGGCGGCGCATCCGCCGTCATCGATTCCGTTTCTGGCGCTGGGCGCGTGGATTCTGGTGGTGGGCTGGTTCGGCTTTAACGTGATGAGCGCGCAACGCATCGACGGCATCTCGGGTCTGGTGGCGCTGAATTCGTTGATGGCCATGGTCGGCGGCACGCTGGCGGCGATGTGGGTCGGCAAAAACGATCCGGGCTTCGTGCATAACGGCCCGCTGGCCGGGTTGGTAGCGGTATGCGCGGGCTCCGACATCATGCATCCGCTGGGCAGCCTGGTGGTCGGCGCGGTGGCCGGGGCCGCGTTTGTCTATCTGTTTACCGTCACGCAGAACCGCTGGAAGATCGACGACGTGCTGGGCGTGTGGCCGTTGCACGGCTTGTGCGGCGTGTGGGGCGGCATTGCAGCCGGCATCTTTGGCCAGACCGCGCTGGGCGGCGCGGGCGGTGTAAGCCTGGCCAGCCAGCTTCTAGGCACTTCACTGGCCGTGGCGGTGGCGTTTGGCGGCGGTTATCTGGTGTACGGCGTGCTCAAGCGCCTGGTCGGCATCCGGCTGGATGAAGAAGAGGAATACCATGGCGCCGATTTGTCGATTCACAAAATCAGCGCCACGCCGGAACGTGAGAGTAACTGGTAATTCAACCGGACTCCGCTCGCCGCATGCAGCGTGATCTGCTCCATCCCTGAGACCCTTTAGAGTCCGCCGATGTCCCATTATCGATTGTCCGGTGGCACCGACGCTGCCGAAATGGCGTTATTTGATATTGATGCCTTGCCCCAGCGGCTGCCGGACGCCGCGGGGATCGCGCGCCTGGTGCAGCGGCAGCGCCTGATTCGACTCAGCACCGGCGGTGATGGCGGATACCTGCTGCATTTGTATGTCGGCGAAGCAGTGCCCGTGCAGATTGCACAATATTGCAGCGACGCTGACGTGCTTCGCGGCCAGTTTGTTACCGAGCGCGGCCAGGTTGGTTTTGGCGGTATCGAATCGGCCTGTCTGAGCTTTCAGCCCAATGTGCACATACGCGCCGACGCGCAAATCGCCGCAGGCGAATATCGCTTTATTGCGTGGCATACCGAATTCCCCGAGCACCTGATCATCGCGGCGCTGGGCGCGGCCAACAGTCCCACTGCGCGCACGCTGTTGCAGGCGCCACGCAGCATCATCCTGATCGCGGCCGTTGTAACGATTGCGTTGGCGCTGTCGGGTTTTTATTTCGGCGCTGCGTTGGCGCTGGTTGTGGCTGGAGTGGCCGTCCAGCTCATCTTGCACAGCGCGGGCTATCAAAATGCCAAGGCCCGTGCTGCCGCAGCCCGACTCGACTTTCCTGGTATGGTTATCGAACTCCAGACGCAGCGCGACGGCGAGGGCGCCGGTGACCTCAAGCCAGCGTTTTCCAGTGCCGCAGGATCTGATCCCGGCTTAGCGGCGCCAGTGTGATGGCGTCGAGCTGATCGGGGTCTACCCAGCGTGCCTCTTCAATTTCGGCCGAGGGCGTTACGGCTGCATTCCAGGGCAATGTGAAGACTTCGGCGATCACGGTAAAGCCCGGCTCATTCACTGCGGGCGCCGCAAACCGCCCCATATACACCGGCAGCGTCGGCGGCACGGTGATCTGCAATTCTTCCGCCAGTTCGCGGCAGAGCGCTTGCAGCGGCGTCTCGCCAGCATCGATCTTGCCGCCTGGTTGCATAAACGCATGCGAGCCGCGTTTGCGCACCAGCAGCACGTGGCCGTCGTGCCGCGACAGCACTGCCGCAGCAATGCAGATCGGTGGGCGGGCGTCGAGTGCGCTCATCTAACATTCCGTAAAAGCACGACGCCCGAACCAGGTCGGGCGCAGTGGATTGCATTACCGGGCCAAGGCGGGCGCTGCCGCCCGGGCCGCCGGGTCAAGCGGTCAGCGGCTCGGTGCGTTCCAGCAGCCAGTCCCGCGCTGCGCCTTCTACCAGCGGCAGCAGGCGTTCGCGCACGGTGGCGTGATAGTCATTCAGCCACGCCAGTTCATCGGCGCGCATCAGGCTGGTGTCGATCACGCGGGTGTCGATCGGGCACAGTGTCAGCGTCTCAAACTGCAGAAATTCGCCGAACTCGTTGCTTTCCGCCGGTGTATTCAGCACCAGGTTTTCGATGCGGATACCCCATTGCTGCGGGCGGTAGATACCGGGCTCGATCGAGGTGATCATGCCGGGCTCCATCGCGGTATCGGGGCCTGCGTCGCGGAAGTAACCGATGCTTTGCGGGCCTTCGTGCACGTTCATGAAGTAGCCCACGCCATGGCCGGTGCCGTGGTTGTAATCCACGCCGGCCGCCCACATCGGCGCGCGGGCGATGCCGTCGAGCATGGCGGCGCGAATGGCCCGCGGAAACTTCGCGCTCGACAAGGCAATCACGCCCTTCAGCACCAGCGTGTAGTCACGCTTTTGCGCGGCGCTGACCGTACCCACCGGCACCACGCGGGTGATATCGGTGGTGCCGCCCAGATACTGGCCGCCCGAATCAATCAACAACAGGCCGTTGCCTTTGATCTCGGAGTGCGCTTCGGGCAGCGCGCGATAGTGCGGCAGCGCGCCGTTGGCGTTAAAGCCAGCGATGGTGCTGAAGCTGAGCGACACAAAGCCGGGGCGTTTGGCGCGTTCCGCCGACAGTTTTTCGTCGATGGTCAGTTCGGTAATCGCTTCGACATTGAGCGCTTTATCCAGCCAGGCAAAGAAATTGCACAGCGCCGCGCCGTCTTGCGCCATGGTGGCGCGCACGTTGGCGGCTTCTTCGGCGGTTTTGCGCGATTTGGCCAGCTGCGACGGGTTGATCTTTTCGATGACGCGGGCGCTGGCGGGCACTGCGCCGATAATGCCGACGGTGGTGCGCGCCGGATCAGCCAGCACCACTGCGTCAGCAGGCAGCGCGCGCAGGGCGGCGGTGGCTTGATCGTACGGCTGCAGCTGCACGCCATCCTGCGCCAGCGCAGATTGCAACGCGGCGTCGATTTTGTCGTCACCGATAAACAGCGTGACCTGATCGACGCTGATCAGCGCGTGCGCCAGGAACACCGGGTTGTATTCAACATCTGCGCCGCGCAGGTTAAGCAACCAGGCGATGTCATCCAGCGCGGAAATAAAGTGCCACGATGCGCCCGCCTGTTGCATGGCAGCGCGCACCGCTTGCAGTTTGCTGGCGCGCGAGACCGGCGCTTGCGGGCCGGTATGTTCATAAACACGCGCGGACGGCAACGTGGGGCGGTTGGCCCAGGCGTCGCCGAGCACATCGAGATCGGTGCGCAGCGTAATGGATTGGTCTTTCAGCGCGCTGGCCAGCGCTTTGCCCGCGCCCAGCGCCAGTACATCGCCATCAGCGGCAACGACCGCGCCCGCAGGCAGATTGGCCGCCAGCCAGTCCGCGTGCGGCTGCGCCTGGCCGCTGAGCAACTTCATCAGCTTGACGCCGGTGCCAGCCAGTTGGGTTTCGGCTTGCACCCAGTAACGGCCATCCACCCACACGCCCGCAAAGTCTTTGGTGACCACCAGGGTGCCCACGGAGCCGTTAAAGCCCGAGAAAAACGCACGCCCTTGCCAGCGCTCGGGCAGGTATTCAGACAAATGCGGGTCAGCGGACGGAACAACGACCGCATCGACGCCGGCTTGGGCCATGGCGGCGCGAAGCTGGGCGATACGGTCCTGGATGATTTGCGGCTGGGTAGACATGGGGACGGACTCCGGGGTACGGCTGCGTAGCAGACAGCGCCTTGTGGGCAAAACCGCATTGTAGGGCGGCTGCGGCGTGCTGTGGCAGTGAAAATGTAGTCGCTGTGGCCCGCCGCTGACGTCCGGGCCGCGCTACTTACGGGGCCTGATCGGGTAGGGGCAGCGCCAGCGTCTCTTTCACTTCTTCCATCACCACATAGCTGCGCGACTCGGCTGCGCCCGGCAGTCGCAACAGAATATCGCCCAGCAAGCGCCGGTAATGACTCATATCAGGCAGCCGCGCTTTCAATAAATAATCGAAATCGCCCGAGATCAAATGGCATTCCAGCACCTCCGGGATGCTGGCCACCGCTCGGCGGAAGTCATCGAACACCTCGCCCGATTTGCGGCCCAATTTCAATTCGACAAAAACCAGCAGCGGCGCATGCAGTATTTGCGGATTAAGCCGCGCGTAATAACCGAGGATGGCGCCCGATTCTTCGAGCCGCTTGATGCGCTCTGTGCACGGCGTGGCGGTCAGGCCCACTTTTTCGGCCAGCTCGGTAATCGGTATACGGGCGTTCTGCTGCAAGATCCGCAAAATCTTGTAATCGACGCGGTCTAATGCCCGACCGCTTTCATAACGTGTGCGCATGGTGGTTATTCGTGTTTTGCCAACATGAAATGGAGAATATCACTGGATGTTCGTTTTTATACTCCAGATATTCTCCATAAATATGGCATGCGCATAAAAGCGCGAGACCCTCTCTATGAAAGTCATCGTGATTGGTGCAGGCGTGGTTGGCGTAACCACGGCGTATTACCTGAAAGCGGCCGGCTGTGAGGTCACGGTGCTGGAAAAACTGCCCGCGCCGGCCGAGGAAACCAGCTTTGCCAATGCGGGGCAGGTTTCGCCCGGGTATGCCGCGCCGTGGGCCGCGCCCGGTATCCCGTGGAAGGCAATGAAATGGCTGGTATCACGCCATGCGCCGCTGCGTATCCGCCCCGATGGCAGCTGGTTTCAGCTGGTGTGGATGGCGCGCATGCTGGCCAATTGCACCGAGACCGCGTATGCCCGCAACAAGAATCGCATGGTGCCGCTGGCCGAATACAGCCGCGATTGCCTGCGTGATTTGCGCGCCGAAATTGATCTGCATTACGAAGAGCGCGCGCTGGGCACCTTGCAGGTGTTCCGTACCGATAAACAGTTATTGGGTGGCCAGCGTGACGCCGCATTGCTGGCGCAGATGGGCGTGGCGCACGACGTGCTGGACACCGCGGGCGTGGTCGATGCCGAACCTGCGCTCGCACAAGTCGCGCACAAGCTGACAGGCGCGCTGCGTTTGCCCAATGATGAAACCGGCGACTGCAAATTGTTTACCGAACGCCTGGCCGCCCGCGCCGCCAGCAATGGCGTTAATTTCCGCTACGGCGTGGACGTGCAACGGCTGGTGGCCCACGGCGCGCGCATTGATTGCGTTGAACTGGCCAACGGCGAAGTGCTGAAAGCCGACAGCGTCGTGCTGGCCACTGGCTGTGCCGCGCGCGCGATGGCGCTGCCGCTGGGCCTCGATTTGCCGATTTATCCGGTCAAGGGCTATTCGATTACCGTGCCGCTGACCAACCCGGATGGCGCGCCGCGCTCCACGGTGCTGGATGAAAGCTACAAGATCGCGCTCACCCGTTTTGACAACCGCCTGCGCGTGGGCGGCATGGCCGAGATTGCCGGTTTTGATAAGCGCCTGGCCGCAGCGCGCATCGCCACGCTCAAGATGGTCAGCAACGATCTGTTCCCCACCGCGGGCCCGTTGGAGCAGGCCAGCGCATGGACCGGCCTGCGCCCGATGACGCCCGATGGCACGCCGGTGGTGGGCGCTACCGGTTATGAGAATCTGTTTATCAACGCGGGCCATGGCACGCTGGGCTGGACCATGGCCTGCGGCAGCGCGCGCGTGATTGCCGATTGCGTGCTGGCACGCCAACCCGAAATCGACGCCAGTGAACTTGGGCTGGTGCGTTATGGTCGTAGCGAGGCCCGTATTCCGGAAGGCAAATCGCAACCAGCCCGGATAAAATGGGCAGATTGATTTCGATTTCTTCCATTCTGCAAAGTTGATCCCATGAGCTTTCTGCGCCAGTTTCCTGCCACCCGTATGCGTCGCATGCGGCGTGATGACTTTTCGCGCCGCCTGATGCGCGAGCATGTGTTGACCGCCAATGACTTTATCCTGCCGGTGTTTGTACTGGACGGGGAAAACCGCGAAGAAGAAGTGGCCTCGATGCCCGGCGTTAAACGCCAGTCGATCGATCTGCTGCTGAAAACCGCCGCCGAAGCCGTGGCGCTGGGGATTCCAGCGCTGGCGTTGTTTCCGGTGATTGACGGCCCGCTGAAAAGCCTGGATGGCGCGGAAGCATGGAACCCAGACGGTCTGGTGCCGCGTACGGTACGTGCGCTCAAGCAAGCCTTTCCGCAGTTGGGTGTGATTACCGACGGCGCGCTGGACCCGTACACCACGCACGGCCAGGACGGCATCATCGACGACAACGGCTATGTGCTGAACGAAGCGACCGTTGCGGCGCTGATCAAACAGGCGCTGTGCCACGCCGCAGCTGGCGTGGATGTCGTGGCGCCCAGCGATATGATGGATGGCCGCAATGGCTCGATCCGCCAGGCGCTGGATGAAGCCGGCTTTGAGCTGACACGCATTCTGGCGTATTCGGCCAAATATGCTTCGGCGTTTTACGGCCCGTTCCGCGATGCGGTGGGTTCGTCCGCCAACCTGGGCAAAGCCGACAAATACACCTACCAAATGGACCCGGCCAACGGTAACGAAGCGCTGCACGAAGTGGCGCTGGATCTGACCGAGGGCGCGGACATGGTGATGATCAAGCCGGGCCTGCCCTATCTGGATATCGTGCGCCGGGTGAAAGATGAATTTGGCGTGCCGACCTATGCCTACCAGGTGTCGGGCGAATACGCGATGATCAAGGCCGCCGTGCAGAACGGCTGGCTGGATGAGAAGAAAGTGGTGCTGGAAACGCTGCTGGCGTTCAAGCGCGCCGGGGCCGATGGCATCCTGACTTACTTTGCGATTGACGCGGCGCGCTGGTTAAAAGACCAGTAAGCGGATGCACAGGACGCAAAAAACGGGGCCACGCGCCCCGTTTTTTATTGCAGCTATCTATCAGTAACCCTCAGTGCGCTTCGGGATGATGCCCATGTTTGGGCACGCGGCGACTGCCGACCAGCCACACCAGCCAGCCGATGACGCTGAGCGTTGCGCCCACGCCCACCACGCCGTTCCAGCCTGCCAGATTGAATGCGCTGGCCGACAACAACGAGCCGGTCGCGCCGCCAATAAAATAGCTGGTCATATAACCGGCGGTAAGCCGGTTGCGCGCATCGGGTCGCAGCCTATAAATCATGCTTTGGTTGGTGACGTGCACCGCCTGCGCCGCCAGATCCAGCACCAGAATGCCCACCACCAACGCCACCAGTGATTGCTGCGCAAACGCCAACGGCAACCACGCCAGGCCCAGCAATACCCAGCCACCGGTGGTGACCCACTGCGCCTTGCCTTTATCCGCCAGCCGCCCCGCGCCATTGGCGGCCAAAGCGCCCGCCGCGCCCGCCAGGCCAAACAAGCCGATCGTGCCATCGCTAAAATGCCAAGGCGGGCTGGACAGCAAAAACGCCATCGACGTCCATAGCACGCTGAACACGCTAAAGCTGAGGCCGCCCAACAAAGCGCGCAGGCGGAACACCGGTTCTTGCACAAATAATTGCAGCACCGAACCCAACAAGGCTGGATAGCTGAGCCCCAGATGTTGCTGGCTGCTGGGCAGGCGCAAACGCATCACTGCGGCCGTCAACAGCATCAAGCCCGCTGCGCACCAGTACACGGTGCGCCAGTCACCCAGCGCCGACAGCGTGCCCGCCACCGTGCGCGCCAGCAAAATGCCCAGCAACAGGCCGCTCATGATGCTGCCCACCACTTTGCCGCGTTCGTGCGGTTGCGCCATGGTCGCCGCCAGCGGCAGCAACACTTGCGCCACCACCGAAAACAGCGCGGTGATGCCGGTGCCCACCAAAATCAATCCCAACGATGGCGCACTGGCGGTCAGCAACAAGCCGCAGGCCGACAGCACCAGCATGGTCACGATCATGCGACGGCGTTCCAGCAGATCGCCCAGCGGCACCAGCAGCATCAGGCCGGTGGCGTAACTGAGTTGCGCCACGGTGACGATCAGCCCGACATGCGCGGCGGAAACCTGAAAATGTTGCGACAAGGTATGCAGCAGCGGCTGCGCGTAATAATTGCTGGCGACGGCCAGGCCGGTGGTAAACGCCATCAGCGCAACCAGCGCGGGCGTCAGGGGGGCATGGGTACGTGCGTGCATCTCTAACCTTCAGCAAAGTCTGAGGCGCGAGTATGCCCGGCCAGACATGACGGCGCGATGGCCGAGGTTGTCATTCTGACCGGGCGGTCGAACGTTTAAAGCAATAACGACGTGCGTCGCTTAAGCAAACGCCGCCAGAATTTCAGCGGTGCTGCGCACGCGGCTGATGCGCGGAAAGATGTTCTTGATGGCGAACTGATGCATGTCCATGCTCGGGCCGCTGCAGGCGTCTTCGGCCAGCACAATGCCAAAGCCCATTTCCCAGGCGTTGCGCGCGGTCGATTCGACGCCGATATTGGTGGCGATGCCCGCCAGCACGATGGTGTTGATGCCGCGGCGGCGCAGTTGCAGTTCCAGATCGGTGCCGTAAAACGCGCCCCACTGGCGTTTGGTGATCTGGATGTCGCTGGCGCTGGTTTCCAGCTGCGCGGGGACATCCCACCAGTTGGCGGGCAATGCGCCACCGCCTGCCGCGCTGTCCACCGGTTGCTTCAGCGCTTCGGCATAATCCTCGCTCCAGCCCACGCGCACCCGCACCACCGGCGCACCGGCCGCGCGAAACCGCTGCGCCAGCTGGTTGGACAAGTCCAGCACCTGGCTGGCGGGGTGGGCGCCGGCATAAGGCAGAATGCCGTCTTGCAGATCGATCAGAACAAGCGCTGTGGTTTTTGCATCGATATTCATGGTTCTGGCCTCAGAATAGGGGCTGGCCCAAGGGGCAGCGGATTGAATAACAGACAAAATATTGTGAGGATCAACTCACAAACGCGGAGTATATGAGGATGTCCTCACAAAATGCAACCGTGCGACAACCGCAACGCGAGAAAGGTCGCCTGCGCGTGGCGGCATTGCTGGATGCGGCGCAGCAGGTTTTTGCCGAAGACGGCTTTGACGCCGCCACCATGACCGCCATTGCGGCGCGCGCCGGGGCGTCGATCGGATCGCTGTACCAGTACTTCCCCACCAAAGAACATGTGGCCGATGCGGTATTGGCGCGTTACGCCGAAGCTTTGTATCAACGTATGCAGGCGCTGCAGGATGCCTCGCCCGAATGGCGCATCGACCAGTTGGCCAGCGAGCTGTTTCCCACGCTGATCCGCTTTCGCGCCGACCATCCGGCCTTTGGCGGCCTGGCCGAAAGTGAGCGCGGCCCCGCCTTACAAGCCACCGGCATCCGCAAGCATATGCGGCGCTATGTTGCTGAAATCTTACGGCCGCACGCGCCGGGCATGGACACCGAACAGCTCGAAGCCATGGCCGCGGTGGTGCTGCAAACCATGAAGACGGCAGTGGCCTTGACCAACGAAATCGACCTGCCGCACCGCCCCGCCGTGTTGGCACAACTACAACAGATGCTGGCGCTGTACCTGGCGGCGCAATTGCCCGCCAGTACTTGATTTGCCGGAGAAAATAGTCAGGCTGGTCCACGCCTGCGCCACTCCCCCGGGATATTGCAATGCGGCATGCCAGGGATTGCCGCTGTCCGCAGCTATGAAGTGCTTAAGCCTTCTGAGACAATATCGCGCGTTCAGGTTTCGGCAAGGCCCTCGCGGGCTGATACGGCGAGTCCGCTACCGGGGCTGCCTTCTGCTTACTTTTCTTATGGCTTGAGTAAATAAATGATTCTGGTAACTGGTGGTGCCGGCTTTATTGGCGGCAATTTCGTGCTGGACTGGCTGGCGCAGAGCGATGAACCCGTCATCAACGTGGACAAGCTCACCTATGCCGGTAACACCGATACGCTGAAAAGCCTGGCGCAGAACCCGGCGCATGTATTTGTGCGCGCTGATATTGGCGACCGCGAAGTGTTGGGCAAGCTGCTGGCCGAACACCGTCCGCGCGCCGTGATCAATTTCGCTGCCGAATCGCATGTCGATCGCTCCATCACTGGCCCCGGCGAATTTATCCAGACCAACGTGGTGGGCACCTTCAATCTGCTGGAGGCCGTGCGCGCCTACTGGACTGATCTGCCCGCCGATGACAAAGCCGCATTCCGCTTTCTGCATGTTTCTACCGACGAGGTGTACGGCACGCTGAGCGCCACCGATGCTCCGTTTGCCGAGACCAACCGTTACGAGCCCAACAGCCCGTACTCGGCCTCAAAAGCGGCATCGGACCATCTGGTCCGCGCCTGGCATCACACCTACGGCCTGCCGGTACTAACCACCAATTGCTCCAATAACTACGGCCCTTATCACTTTCCTGAGAAGCTGATTCCGCTGGTTATTCTTAATGCACTAGCTGGCAAACCGCTGCCGATTTATGGCGATGGCCAGCAAATCCGCGACTGGCTGTATGTAAAAGACCATTGCTCCGCCATCCGTCGCGTGCTGCAAGACGGCCGCCTGGGCGAGACCTACAACGTCGGCGGCTGGAATGAAAAAGCCAACCTCGACGTGGTGAACACCATTTGTTCGATCCTGGACGAGATCAAACCGCGCGCTGATGGCGCGGCCTACGCCAGCCAGATTACCTACGTACAAGACCGCCCTGGCCACGATCGGCGCTACGCCATTGACGCCCGCAAGCTGGAACGCGAACTGGGCTGGAAACCCGCTGAGACGTTTGAGACCGGCATCCGCAAAACCGTGCAGTGGTATCTGGATAACCAGGACTGGGTGGGCAATGTAACCAGCGGCGCCTACCGCGACTGGGTGGCGCAGCAATATGGCGCGTGATCTGCCTCTTATTCTGATTACCGGCAAAACCGGCCAGGTCGGCTTTGAACTGCAACGCAGCCTGGCCGTGCTGGGCCGCGTGGTGGCGCTGGATCGCAGCGAATGCGATTTGTCGCAGCCCGAAGCTTTGCGCGCGCTGGTGCAACGCCTGCAGCCGGACGTGATCGTTAACCCAGCCGCCTACACCGCCGTGGATAAAGCCGAAACCGACCAGGCCGCCGCGCAAGCCATCAACGGTGCCGCGCCCGGCGTGCTGGCCGAAGAAGCGGCGCGGCTGAATGCATTGCTGGTGCATTACTCCACCGATTACGTGTTTGCAGGCGACGACCAGACCGAGCCGTATACCGAGAACGCCGCCACTGCCCCTCGTTCCGTCTATGGCCAGACCAAACTGGCGGGCGAAGACGCTATCCGCGCCGCGCATGCGCGCCATCTGATTCTGCGCACCAGCTGGGTATACGGCGCACACGGCGCCAACTTTTTGAAAACCGCGCTGCGCCTGGTGCAAGAGCGCGACGCGCTGAAGATTGTGGCCGACCAGATCGGCGCGCCCACCGCCGCCAGCCTGATCGCCGACGTAACCGCGCAACTGGTGGCGCAATATCTGCATACCGATGAACCGGCCGCGTACCCGTATGGCACCTATCATCTGGCCGCCGAAGGCGAAACCAGCTGGCACGGCTATGCCCGCTATGTGGCAGCCGCCGCGCAACAAGCCGGTGTGGCCTTGAAAGCCACGCCCGAGCGCATTGAAGCGATCCCGACCAGCGCTTATCCGCTGCCCGCGCCACGCCCGGCCAATTCGCGGCTGGATACGCAAAAACTGCGCGCCACCTTTGGCCTGACGCTGCCGCAGTGGCAAGCGGGCGTTGACCAGGTGCTAACGCTGCTGCTGCATCGCTAAAACAAAAGGAATACGAACATGACTCGTAAAGGCATTATCCTGGCGGGCGGCTCCGGCACCCGCCTGTACCCGGCCACGCTGGCCGTATCGAAACAACTGCTGCCCATCTACGACAAGCCGATGATCTATTACCCGCTCAGCGCATTGATGCTGGCGGGCATCCGCGAAATCCTGGTGATCTCCACCCCGCAAGACACGCCGCGCTTTGAGCAATTGCTGGGCGACGGCAGCCAGTGGGGCATCAAACTGCAATACGCAGTGCAAGCCAGCCCGGATGGCCTGGCGCAGGCGTTTATCATTGGCGAACAATTTATCGGTGATGATGATTGCGCGCTGGTGCTGGGCGACAATATTTTCTACGGCCACGACTTTGCTGAGCTGCTGCAAAACGCCGCCGCCAAACCGAGCGGCGCCACGGTATTTGCCTATCGCGTGCATGACCCGGAACGCTACGGCGTGGTGGAATTTGACGCCGATGGCCATGCGCTCAGCCTGGAAGAAAAGCCCGCCGAGCCCAAATCCAACTACGCGGTGACTGGTTTGTATTTCTATGACAACAAAGTCGTGGAGATTGCCAAATCGATCAAACCCTCGCCGCGCGGCGAGCTGGAAATTACCGACGTCAACGCGGCCTACCTCAGCGCTGGCCAACTGGACGTGCAAACCATGGGCCGTGGCTATGCCTGGCTGGACACCGGCACGCACGAATCGATGCTGGAAGCCAGCCAGTTTATTCATACCATCGAAGACCGCCAGGGCCTCAAAGTGTGCTGCCCCGAAGAAATTGCGTTTCGCTCGGGCTGGGTAAGCGCCGCCGAAATCGAACGGCTGGCGCAACCGCTTAAAAAGAACGGCTATGGCCAGTACCTGCTGCGTATGCTGAAAGAAAAGGTTTATTAAAAAATGAAAGTGATCGATACCGCGATCCCGGACGTCAAGATCATCGAACCGCAAGTGTTCGGCGACGACCGCGGCTTTTTCTACGAAAGCTTTAACCAGCAACGCTTTGAAGAAGCCATCGGCCGCCCGGTGCAGTTTGTGCAAGACAACCACTCGCGCTCGGCCCGCGGCGTATTGCGCGGCCTGCATTATCAGATTGAGCACCCGCAAGGCAAACTGGTGCGCGTGGTTGCTGGCGAGGTGTACGACGTCGCCGTCGACATGCGCAAATCGTCGGCCACATTTGGCCACTGGGTGGGCGTAACGCTCAGCGCCGACAACAAACGCCAGCTGTGGGTGCCGGAAGGCTTCGCGCATGGGTTTGTGGTGACGTCGGATTACGCCGAGTTTTTGTACAAGACGACGGATTACTGGTTTAAAGAGCACGAACGCAGCGTGCTGTGGAATGACGCGCAACTGGCTATTACGTGGCCACTGACCGGGGAACCGGCGCTGTCGGCCAAGGATGCGGCCGCCGCCTTGTGGCAAAACGCCGAGGTGTTTGCTTAATGTTGCATTTTTCGGCGTCGCCGCTCGAACTATCGCGTGGCGTGTGGCGGCATCGGGGATTGGTCAGTGCGCTGATCAGGCGCGAAGTGGTAGGCCGCTATCGCGGTTCGGCATTGGGGTTGATGTGGTCTTTCTTTAACCCGGTATTCATGTTGTCGGTTTATACCTTTGTATTCAGCGAGGTATTCAAGGCCCGTTGGAGTGGCGCAAGCGGCGATAAATCCGAATTCGCATTGATCTTGTTTGCCGGGTTAATGGTGTTCAACCTGTTTGCAGAATGCATCAATCGAGCCCCGACGCTGGTTCTGGCTAATCCCAACTACGTCAAAAAGGTCATTTTCCCTCTGGAAATGCTGCCTTGGGTCAACTTGGGCGCCGCGTTTTTCCACATGGCGATCAGCTTTCTGGTCTGGCTGTTTTTTTACTTTATTTGCCGCGGCGTTCCCCCTGCGACCATCTGGCTGTTGCCTCTCGTCATATTGCCGTTGTTACTGTTTACCCTTGGCGTGTCGTGGGCATTGGCCGCGTTGGGCGTGTATTTGCGCGATATCGCTCAAGTGACCGCGTTGCTCACTACAGTACTTATGTTCATGTCTCCGATTTTTTATCCTGCTTCGTCGTTGCCTTCGGAGTACCGGGCATTGCTGAACCTGAATCCGCTCGTTCCGATTATCGAGCAAGCTCGCAACGTGATGATCTGGGGTCAATGGCCAACATGGAACATGCTGGCTGCGCAATACGTCGCGTCGTTCTGTGTGGCTTGGGCTGGTTTCGCCTGGTTCCAGAAAACCAGAAAGGGGTTTGCCGATGTCCTCTGAAGCAGCCATCGTTGTCGAGCACGTCGGCAAGTGCTACCACATATACGAACGACCACGCGACCGACTGCTGCAGATGATGGCGAGGGGACGTAAACGGTTTTTTCGCGAGTTCTGGGCCGTCAATGGGGTGTCGTTTGAGATCGGCAAAGGCGAGACGGTCGGGATTCTGGGCCGCAACGGCAGCGGCAAGTCGACATTGCTACAAATGATTTGCGGCACGCTCAACCCAACCATGGGCAACATCACTGCAAACGGGCGCATCGCCGCTTTGCTGGAGCTGGGGTCAGGGTTCAACCCCGAGTTTACTGGACGTGAGAACGTCTTCATGTACGGCAATTTGCTGGGCATGAGTCGCCAGGAAATTGCGGATCGCTATTCGGCGATCGCGGAATTTGCCGATATCGGTGATTTCATTGATCAGCCTGTGAAAACATATTCCAGCGGCATGATGGTGCGGTTGGCATTTGCCGTTCAGGTACAGGTAGATCCCGATATCCTCATTGTTGACGAGGCGTTGGCCGTGGGTGATGCCGGCTTTCAGCTCAAGTGCATGTTGCGCATGCGCGAACTGCAAGCGCGCGGTGTGACCATTTTGTTTGTATCGCATGATACCGGCAGCATCATCCGGCTTTGTGATCGCGCCATTCTGCTGGATCACGGCCAATTGCTAATCGACAGTGATGACCCATTGGCCGTGGTCAAACAATACGAAACGCTGACCCGAGCAGGTGTGGCGCCAGTGGCAGCGCCCCTGCACGCGGTGCCACAGGTATCCGTGAATTATCAATCCGAGCTGCAAGGCATCAGTGAAACCCGCTTGGGTACACGTGAGGCAGAGTACCTGAGCGTTGATTTTCTTGGGGACGACGGCCACCCGCGCCAGGTTTTCCATGCTGGTGACGCGGTGGACATACGCGCCACCATCCATAGCCATAAATCGTTTTCTCGAGTCGTGAGCGGTTTTACGCTAAAAAACAAGGCAGGCGTGGATGTCTGGGGCGATAACAATCTTTACGCTGGCATTGATCTGGCCCTTAGTCCCGGCATTCAAACCTTGTCGTATCGGTTTTTGCTTAACGTACCGGCTGGCGAATATTTTCTGTATATCGGCCTCGCTGATATTTCGGAAAGTCGAATCGAGCTCGATCAGCGCTGGCCGATACGAAAAATTACTGTTGTCTCAAAACGCCAAGTGCTTGGGTACGTATACTCACCAGCAAATATCGAACTGAAGCCGGTCGCCCCGGTTTAGCTATAGCGACACGAGTGGCATAAGAGCAAAACATACGTGTTCAGCACGATGCTGGCTTGGAAGCATGCCCTCGTTTCGCTCCTTTTAGTGGAGATCAGAGTGGTCAATATTGTTGCCTTCGTGCCGGCCAAAGGGTCGAGCGACCGTATTCAGAACAAGAACTTACGTGTGCTGGACGGCGAATACCTGTTTAAGCGCAAGCTCCGTCAGCTCTTGAAATGTGAGCGCATTACTGAAGTGGTACTGGATACTGATAGCGACGAAATCGCACATCTGGCTTCCGACCTGCCGGTAAGCCGTTTGAAGCGACCAGAGCAATTGGCCACGAATGCAACGGACGGACACGAGTTATTTGCCTGGGAATGCAGCCAGCGCACGGCCGACCTGTATGTCCAGGCACTTTGCACGGCGCCGTTTGTAGACGCCGGTACGCTCAATCGCGCCATTGACGCCTTACTGGCTAGCCCTGATCACGATTCGCTGGTTGCTGTCACACAAGGCAAGCAATACACGTGGAAGGACGGCAACCCGGAGTATGGTCGCGGCCGGATTCCAAATAGCGTCGATCTTCCGGCTGTCACCATTGAGGCAATGTCGCTTTATATCGTTCGCGCATCTGTACTGGCCTCGGGTAAACGTTTCGGTAGCAATCCGCTTATGTTCGTGCTTGACCCCACCGAAGTGGTCGACGTGAACTGGCCAGAAGATCTGCAATTGGCTGAGACGATTGCCGCTGGCGCCCGCGCACGGGAAAACCTTGCCCTGGGCGCTTTGTTTCCTTACCTGACCTCGTCGATGCTTGCCGACATCACCCGTGAAATGGGCCTGAATTTTGTGCTGCCCAAAGAAATTATGGGTGGTGGACGCTTTTTTGGCCGGGCGAAGACATTGTTGCTGGACCGCCCGCAGGAAAACGAGTCGTGGCAGGGCATCTACGACGCGCTCGACACCTACCAGTTTGTGCGGCCCGGCGATGTGATCATGGTGGAAAACCGGGTGCCAGATCATGCGTATTTCGGCAACCTGAATGCACAACTTGCCATGCGCGCGGGCGCGGTGGGTGCTGTGGTAGATGGCGTAACGCGTGACAAATATGATGTGGCCAAGCTCGACTTCCCGGTGTTTGCACGGGGGCATTACTGCGTGGATATCAAATTTGAAGGCACCACTCGGGCAATGAACATGCCGATCAATATCGGTGGGGTGACCGTCAAAAACGGCGATTTCATTTTTGCCGATGGCGATGGAGTAATCGCCATCCCCGAGCAACTGTGGCCGGAAATCAAAGAACTGGCTTTAAAAGGCATCGAAAAAGAATGGCGCGTTGGAATGGCCGTCGCGCTGGGTATTGCGCCTAAGGAAATATTTACGCGCCACGGGGAATTTTGAAGTAATGAATATCCTGTTTTATGTGGAGCCGTTGGTTGAGCGCGATAATCCGCTCTGGAAAAAAGGATGGCTCCTTGATTTCATGCACCGCATGGTGTCTTCTCTGGGCGCGGACGATGCCCAGGTGCATGAATTTGCCTGTGTTACCGGTAGCGCGCTCGGAGTGACTGCGCGTCAGGTGCTGGGGCAAGGCAGGGTGGTGACAATTGGCCAATCCGAGTTGATCCCGGCGTTTGGGGCCAACGCGCTGGACGCTGCCTCGCGCTGGTATCTGGGCTTGAACGACGCGCCGGTCCTCGCTTCCATGGCACACTTGATTGCTGGCAAGCTCGGGGATTTTGTTCCGGATATCTGCATCACGTTTTCGCCAGCGCCTTTTCTCGCGACTGCGTTTCCCCATGCACAAACGTTTCATTTCGAACTCGGAATGATTTCGCGGCCTCCGTTTCCTGAAACCATCTACCTCGATCCATGCGGGATGTTTTCTGCTGGGATGCTGGGGCGGTTTGCGGATGAAATCCAGAATATCAAACCTTCGAAAGATGCCGAGCAGGTTGTCGCCCTGATTCGCGAGCGGTATTGCACTGCGCGGGCTGATCAGAGCAACCCGGTTTACGCGTATGTCGGGGAGACCATTGCGCAATTCTCCTCGGCAATTCTGTTACCGCTGCAGTTTTCCAACTTTTATGCTTACGACGCCAATGCCACGTTCAAAGATCAGTACGATTTGTTGATCAATGTGCTGGAAGCCACGCCTCCGCACGTTGCGGTCGTGGTTTGCGAGCATCCTGAATACGAAATCCTGCGCCCTGAGGTAATCGACTACCTGACGGTGCGTTATCCCAATTTTGTCTGGCACCCGATGTTCCGCGTGGTATACGGAACGTCGCATTACTTGATGCCCTTTGTGCATGGCGTGGTTTCGGTCAGCTCCAGCGTGGGTCTGCAAGCCATGTTGTGGCGCAAGCCGCTGGTAGTGTTGGGACATAGCCATCTCGATGCCGCTGGGGATGGCCACGACATTGCCACCTTGCTAACCGCTGCAGATGCGCCCTGGCCGGAGCAAAAGGAAAATGTGCTGGCGTGGATACTGACCCGCTTTCATCTTCCCTCGGCGCTGCTGCTGCAACCACGCAGGCTGCTGGCCTGGTTGACGCATGTGCGCGCGGCATCGTTTGAACAGTACAACGCCAGCTTGGCAAGCGCGTGCATGGATGACGGGGCTGTGCTGGCTCATTACCAAACCGCTAGCCGCACGGGTTGGTCGTCACCAAAATCAAGCACCAATAAATTGCCAAAAGGCTATTTTTTTGCAGCGCTGTATTTTGCGACCACCCAGGAGAGCTTCAACGAACTCAATTGCCTGCGCCATTTTGGGCAATGGGGTACCGAACCGTCGGTGATTGAATTCCAGCTACCCTCCGTGCCTTTGACTGCGCTGCGGCTGGACCCGGTAGCACAGCCCGAGATGCTGATGCTGAGCGAGCTACGGCTTGACGATGCGGCGGGCAATGTAATTTGGCGTTGGGACGGGACGGAGTACGGGCTGGGCGCATTGGTCAATATTGTCAGTGTGCCCGCGCTGGAGCAGCGCGGTTTGTTATTGCAATGCGATAACGACGATCCGCAGATTTTTCCCTCAATCGATTCGGCTACGTTGGCGGCTGCGTCTGCTCCGGTGACATTGCGTGCCGTGTACGCCAAGGCAGGCATCGGCGTGTTGCGCCATAACAGCCGCGCGATGATGACAGCGATTGCCGAAGCCAGCCTGCGTTGCCAGTTGCTGGAATCCGAGCGTGAAAAACTCATGCTGGCCAGCAAGGGGCAGCTGAAAAAAATTGCAGAAAGCGAAGGCCTGTTGGCACGCTTCAAGAAGGAAAAAGAGGTCATGTCGCAGCGCCTTGGCGAACAAAACAGATTGTTAAGCGAGCGTGAGGCCAGTGCCAGCGATCTGGTGGGCGAGGTTAACGCGTTGCGGCACGAGATAGCCGCCTTGCGCAGTTCCACCAGTTGGCGTGTGGCAGCGCCGGTACGGTGGGTGGGCGCTGCTTTCGGAGGCGCCTCGCCGCTGCGCAAGGGCCGGGTGGCCTTGTATGTTGGCGCCGCTCGCAGAGGCGCGCGCGCCATGCCACGCATGATCAAACGGCAGGGCGGCCCGGCGGCAGCATTTCGTCGCGTATTGTCGGTACTGCGTCATGAAGGGTTACATGGCCTTAAATTGCGCCTCTATCGCCGCTTGCCTGCCGATCTTGCGAATGTTATGGCTCCCCCGGTGCAAAAAGGCTCTTTGCCCACTGCCTGGCATTATCGTGATCCCGCGTTCACGAGTGACATTGCCGCAGAAATCGCCAACATGGCCGCGGCGCCGTTATTTTCGGTGGTTACGCCGACCTACAACACTGATTTACGCCAGCTACAGGCGATGATCGAGTCGGTCCAGGCGCAGTGGTATCCCCATTGGGAGCTTTGCATCGCCGATGACTTTAGCAGCGATGAAAAGACTCGCCGTTACCTGCAATCAATCACCGATCCGCGAATCAAGGTCGCTTTTCAGACCACCAATGGCGGAATCTCGGCCGCTTCAAATGCGGCCGCCGCCTTGGCCACTGGCGACTATATCGCCCTGCTGGATCACGACGATCTGTACACGCCCGACGCGCTCTACAAGATGGCTAAGTGTATTGCGGCAACGGGAGCCGAATACATTTATTCGGACGAGGACAAAATCGACGAGGCGGGGCGGTTCAGCGAACCGTTCTTCAAACCCGCGTGGTCACCTGATGCCTTCATGAGCATCATGTATACCTGTCATCTCTCATGTTTCAGCCGCGCGTTGTTCGAGCGCGTCGGCGGGTTTCGCGTGGGCTATGAGGGCGCGCAGGACTACGATCTGGTGCTGCGTATGAGCGAGGTCTGGCACGGCGTCGCGCATATTCCGGAAGTGCTTTATCACTGGCGGATACACTCGGGCTCGATCGCCGCCAGCGCCGAGGCAAAGCCTTACGCGATCGATTCGCTGCGCAAGGCTAAACTGGATGCATTGGCGCGCCGTGGCTTGCGCGGCGAACTGGAGCCGGTGCCGCAGATGCCGGGCCAATATCGAATCAAATACGCAGTCGATGGCAATCCGAAGGTATCGATCATTATTCCTACACGCGACAAGATCGATTATCTACGGCGTTGTATCGACTCGATCGTCAGCAAGACCACATACCTGAATTACGAAATTATTGTGGTCGACAACGGCAGTGAAGAAGCTGAAAGCCTGGCTTGCTTCAGCCAGCTTGAACGCGAGAGCATGGCGCGTATTGTAGACGCCGCGGGACCGTTCAATTTTTCAGCAATCAATAATAAAGGCGTCGCTGCAGCCACTGGCGATTATCTGCTGTTTTTAAATAATGACACCGAGGTCATTGAAGGAGATTGGCTTGAGCGCATGTTGGGCTTTGCGCAATTGCCCCATGTGGGCGCGGTGGGTGCCCGGCTATTGTTTGAACATGGCACTTTGCAGCACTGTGGCGTGGTGAATCTGGCTGATGGACCTGGGCATGCATTCTATGACCGCGATCCGTCTCACCCGTATTACTTTGGTCGTTCATTGCTCGACTATAACTGGCTGGCCGTTACCGCGGCTTGCCTTCTCGTGTCCCGCGATAAATTCCAACGCGTCGGCGGCTTTAATGAGTCGTTAGCGATTGGGTATAACGATGTCGACTTATGTTTCAAGTTATACGCAGCGGGCTATTTTAACGTGGTCGCGCAGGCGGCCCGATTGTATCATTATGAATCTGTAAGCCGCGGGCTTGATGACATTGATCCAGCCAAGCTAAAACGCTTACACGGAGAAAAGAAAATCCTCTATCGCAATCATCCACAATTATTTGGACGCGATCCGTTTTACAACCCGAATTTGCACCCGAACAGCGGTGAATTTCTGACCAACTGGTAATTTCCGTGCTTCAAATCAAAGAACAAATAGACAATCACAAAATCATATCTTTCGATTTTTATGACACTTTGTGCTACCGGATCATGCCCGAGCCGGAAGTCGTATTTGATCTGGTCGGTTTGCAGCACGGCATTGCGGATTTCCGGCGCATACGTCAGCAGGCACAGGGGGTGGCATTTCAGCGCATGTTGGCAAGCGGCCGCAAGGAAATCACGCTGGCAGACATTTATGATGGAATGCAGATTCCTGGTTATAACCGTGATGAACTGTTTGCGTCTGAGTTGGCGTTTGAGCGTGCGCTAACGCGACCCAGTGCTGCCGCTTGCGCGTTGTTTCAATACGCGGTCGCTGCGGGTAAACGGGTAGTTGTTATTTCGGACATGTATTTGCCCGGCGATTTCATCGCTGCGCTTTGCAAGGATTTTGGCCTCCAGCCAGAGCGGGTTTTTGTCTCTAGCGATAGCAATGCCACCAAACGCGACACGGGCGAACTGTATTTGCAGGTTGCAACGACGCTTGGCGTCGAAACCGGCGATATTGCCCATATCGGGGACAATTACATCTCCGACGTGCAGCGGGCCCAAAGCCGCGGGCTGACCGGCGTGCATTATTGCCCTGTCGATATCAAACACCGCCATCTTGCAAAAACGCCGGTTACCTCCGTACTTGAAGAGCTGTTGAGGCTTGAAGTCAAACAACATCGTGGCACCGACCCGCTTGAAGGCGCTGGCACTTATTGCGGTGCGGTGGGGTTGTTGGCGTTTTCGCAATGGTTACGCTCGGTCTGCACTGAAGATACGCCGGACCTGCTTTGCCTTGTATCACGCGATGGCCATTTGCTGAACCAGGTTTTTGCCGATGAGCCGGTCGACGTGCCTTTTGCCTATATGCATGGCTCCCGCGTCGCCTACACGCTGGCACAGATTAATGAACACAATTTTGAGGCTCACCTCGAGTTCCTGATTTCGGGAAGCGATTATTTTTCGGTGGACGATTATTTTGCCCGTATCGGTCTACCTCTGCCCTCTGACGAAGCCGTATTTGCTGCTGGTTTGACGCGTGACATTGTTATCACGGCGGAATTGCACGAACACGTACGCCATCTTTTGCGTCTGCATAAAAAGCTAATTGTGCGCCACGCCTATGACACGCGCGCTGGCCTATATCGTTATCTGCTTGAAATGGGAATTCGCGATGGCATGCGGCTGGGCTTTGTCGATATAGGCTGGAGCGGCACAACGCAAGACGCGTTCGAAACCGCGGTCAAATCAATGTTTGATGTCGAGGTAATCGGGTATTACTTTTGTCTCGCGGATACCCCGTCGCGGCGGGCCCGCGCGGCGCGCCTGCAGATGAAGGCATTGCTCGACCCCAGTTTGTGTGATCCGGCTTGGCTAGCTCAGGTTTACGACAACCGGGTGCCGATCGAAATGTTCTTCTCCGCACCCGAAGGCGCCACGATCGGTTTTGATGCGGGTGCGCATTTCGGGGAACGCACGGTGCTGCCGGTGAAAGTGGTCAAAGATCAGTGCCGCGGAATCAATTACGACATTGAACAAGTCGTCGCCCGGATCAATGCTGGATCATTGGCGGGCTATCGCAAGGCTCGTCAGCTGTTGAATACGCTGGACGTCGATGCGACGGCGGAAGAACTAGCGCATCTGTTTGTGAATATTATTCTCGATCCCCCGCATTTCCTGGCCGCGTCGCTTGGATGGATCAATAATTTCGATAACTGGGCTAGCACAGCTAATTATCACATCTGCATCGCCAGCCCGGAGTCGTTTCCACACGAAGGCGCGCGTGCCAAACGGGATATGTGGCCAGCGGCATACAGGCGCCTGTCGGCCTGACCGGGCGCCCCATGTCTATATGCATCAATCAGGATTACCGGATTTGCTGAAATACCATGTTCGTTTTCCACGCCCCGCTATCCGCATCGATGCGGGTCGGCGAGGCTTCGAGCGGGTTGCGTCATGATAGGTGCCGTCGTAGTTACCTATCATCCGGACGAGGCTGCCCTCAGCGGCATTGAAAAGTGGCAAGAGTTATTTGGCGCTGTCGCTGTCGTCGATAATTCGGCGCAATGCCCTGCGGCGTTACAGACGTTGTCCAACCGATATGCGCATGTTGACTTGATTGCCAACGGGCGAAACCTCGGCGTGGCCGCCGCACTCAACCAAGGCGTTGCACGGCTGCTGGCTCAAGGTTGTGACTATCTTTTTCTGTTTGATCAGGATAGTGAGCCAGAGGCCGCCATGGTTAATGGTGTCGTCGCACAATTGCAGGCCTTGGATGGAGAGCCGGTGGCGCAAATCGGCCCGGCCTATTTTGATCGCCGCTTGCAACAGCGCGCGCCATTTATTCAGTTGGTCGGCGGCAGGATTGTGCGACATCCCGCGCAAGGTGAGGCACTGATCGAAGCTGATTATCTGATCACTTCGGGCACGTGTATTCCATCACGGGCCTGGCAGCAGATCGGGCCAATGGATGAGCGCTTGTTCATCGACTTTGTCGATATCGAGTGGGGGTTGCGCGCCCGGGCGCAGGGCTGGCGCAGCTACGGCTGGCCAGCGGTTACGATGCAACACTCGCTGGGCGATGAACCCGTTAAAGTGTTCGGGCGATCGTATCCGCTACATTCACCGCTGCGACATTATTATTATTTTCGCAATTGCATTGCATTGATGAAGCGTGCCTACATTCCACGCGAATGGAAATGGATTGAGCTTTATAAACTGCCCTTGCGATTTGTGGTTTATGCGATCTTTACCCGACAGCGTCGGCGCCACGCGTACATGATGCTGCGCGGGCTGTGGGACGGGTTGCGCGGTAAAACCGGGCGAGCCCCATGAGTGAAATCCGTTTGAGCATTTCGGTGGTTGTATACCGCACACCGCTGATGCAGTTGAATCCTTTGTTTACCTCTCTGACCGCACTTGCATATGCCGCTATTTGCGTGGTGGATAACGGCAATGACACCCAATTGCGCGATTACGTTAATCGTCAAGGTTGGCAATATCTGTGCACGGGCGTCAATCATGGCTATGGCAAAGGCCACAACCTGGCTCTGTCGGCGTTGCGTGACGTCGATACCCCATATCACTTAGTCGTTAATCCGGACATCAGCTTTGATGCTGGCAGCATGCTACGCATGCTCGAATACCTTGATACACACCCCGAGGTGGGGCAATTAATGCCACGCATTGAGTATCCGGATGGTCGACTGCAACATTTGTGTAAACTACTGCCGACGCCTTTGGACCTTTTGTTCAGACGTTTTTTGCCGGATTGCGCACTGAAACGCAAGCTGCGCGATCGATATGAACTGCGATATTGGTCTTACGCAAGCCCTGCGGACATCCCGGTGTTGTCGGGCTGTTTTATGTTGCTGCGCCGGGATGCTTTGCAACATTGCGGGGGGTTTGACCCTCGCTACTTTATGTATCTGGAAGATACCGACCTTTGCAGGCGGATTGGCATGCAATGGAGTACTTGCTACTTCCCCGACGCAACGGCGGTTCATGATTATGCCAAGGGTTCTTACCGCAACCCGCGCTTGCTTGCATACCACATCATGTCTGCTATCCGGTATTTCAATCGCTGGGGTTGGTTCAGCGATACTTACAGGCGTATACGTAACAAGCGCGCCGAACATGACCTCGGACTATAGAATCGAGTCATAATAGGCCTTATAAATTGCAGCCATAAAGAACACATCGCGTGCTTCCAATCGTCTTTTCGTTTGCGGTCGCCTTTCTAGCCTCAATGTGGCTGGTCCGCAGCAGTCATCTTCACGCCCGCTTCAGCGCCGATTCGGACATGGGGGGCGTGCAAAAATTCCACGTCCAACCTGTGCCGCGCGTCGGCGGGATTGCCATCGCCATTGCGCTCGTTGCCTGTTGGGGGGTGCTCTGGTTCCGTGGGAAAGCGGAGCACCCTTACTTTCTTCAAATGCTTGCAGTCGCCTTGCCTGCCTTTGCCAGTGGCTTGTTTGAAGACATCAGCAAGCGTGGTGGCGTGCTGATACGCATGGCGAGCATTGTGTTGTCGGCGGCGCTAGCCTGGTGTTTTCTTGGCGTGCGAGTGTTGCGAATGGATGTCCCGTTTATTGATCCCGTGCTCGCTATACCGGCCTGCTCCTTCATAATTACTGTGGTCGCGCTGGCGGGTGTTACCAACGCCCTTAATTTCATCGATGGATACAACGGTCTGTCCGCTGCCGTAGCGGCCATCATGCTTGCGGGCATCGGTTACGTTGCCTTCATACTGTCGGACCATCTGGTTTGGGCCATGGCGGTCGCCGGCATTGGCGCATGCCTCGGCTTTTTGTTCTGGAATTGGCCGCGCGGCCTGATCTTCCTGGGCGATGGTGGCGCTTACCTTCTGGGCTTCTGGATCGGTGCCCTGGTTGTGCTGTTGGTAGCCCGTAATCCCCAGGTTTCGCCATGGTTCGCTTTTTTGCTGGTTAGTTATCCGGTAGTCGAAACCGTTTTTACCATGATGCGAAGGGTTTCCCGGCAATCGAATCCAGGCTTGCCCGACGCTGCACATCTGCACCAGCTTGTGTACAAGCGCTTGATGCGCTGGACCGTGGGAAGTCCCGATCCCCGGCACAAGGTATTTCGTAATTCGATGACTTCACCGTACTTGTGGCTGTTGTCTTCGCTGGGCGTTATCCCGGCGGTATTACTATGGAACAACACGTGGGCGCTGCAATGTTCCGCGCTGTTGTTTGTCTTTGCTTATCTCTGGTTGTATCGCTGCATTATCCGGTTTCGAGCTCCGCGGTGGTTGGTGGTGCGTAGCCGTACCAGTCGCAAGCGCCACCGTTAAGTTGGCTGTGAGCGTATCGCCCCGTCACTGAATCAGGTGACGGGGGTGTTTGCTCAGCGCTGCGACAATGTCAGGTTTTTCACCACTATTGCCCCACATGCACCTGCCGTATCAAGGTCGATACGCAGGCGGCTGACCTGCTTTAAATTCCACCAACTCGGCTGTGAATCCAGCGGTACAGCCATCGCTCCTTTTGAGTCGCCCGCCGTAAATACCAGGCTGTGCGCCTCACTCGCGCCGCCTTCCGCGTCTCCCCACCAAAAAATCTGTATGCGTGGCGTGCTGCTTGCGGAAAGGCATTCAAAATCAAAATGCAGCATGCCGCGCGCGGCGCCTGACGTTTTCAGCGAAGAGATATCAAAAACCAGCTGTGGATCGGGACCGGCAATCTGCCATACCCCCCCCGCCGCCCGTATGTCGTGGGTGTCAACCGGCGACGGCGCGATTGGCCGCTCATCGGTCGTCCGTCGTTGCAGGCTGGCCCAGGAGCGGCCCCATGCTGCCGGCAGCATTTGCAAATCATGAATGGCGAAAGCACGTTCCTGCAGTGCAGTCCGGTATTGCGCGGTACGCGCTGGCGGAATAGCTATTGTCAGGACGCGGCCCTCAGCTGCCTTTAGTTGCGTGCCCGTCAACGTGACAATATTCTCAGCAAGGTTAAGAGATCTGATGGCCCTGCGCTCGCCGCTGGCCAAAGTCACCTCGTCGCCGGGTTGCAGCAAGGGCAGCGAATTATGATCGGAGACCGCAATCATCGGCGCGTTACGGTCGACACCATGATCCCAGCGTGCGTCTATCAGCGCGTCTTGTGCGTAGGCCAACAACCGGGCTGGTTTAGTCCAGCTGTCCAGATGACCAATGACATAACCGTCATTCATTTCAGGGGTGTAATGCTGCATCGCGTAGCGGTACAAAACGGGTGCGCGCAGGGCAAGGCCACCGCCGTCATGCACTATGTTGTCCACTTCGAGCAGCGCCAGCGCGGGGCGCTTGCGGGAAACAATATCCACTGCTTTTTGCTGTTGTGACAGCGGCGCCATGTTATACGCTGCGGTGACTGGTAGCAGAGGCGGCCGGTCTGTATAAAAATATAGCCCGTTGCGCGAAGTCAGATCCAGGTAGGGCGAGCGCGGTGGTAGTTCGGTGTTGAGAATATGTGCCACCGACACAAGGCGACGCCAGTGATCGTCATAGAAGTAGCCCATGCCCAAACGCGGCAACCCCGCCGCGGCCACGTCGCGCATGGGAGGCGTCTGGATATTGGCGTGGGCAACGCTGCGCAGATTACTCAACTCTGCGGGTGGCGACCCCAGTAACCCGCCAGCCAACGCCATGAGCAGTAACAAAAGCGCTTTGACATTGGCTATCCGCGGACCGCAGGCATGGCACATGATGGGCAGTAGCAGGGTCCAGCAAAAAAGCGAGACCACGCCAGTGCGTGACGTGCCGACAGGATCAATGCGCCCCATGGTGTACGGAATCATTAACAGGCAAAAAATCAGGCCTAGCGCGGCTACTCGCAGGCTAACCCCAGGAAATGGTCGACGCCGCATGCTGCAAAAAACCGCGTAAGCGCAAAAAGCGGCCACCGGCATCCACGACATACGGGCCAGGTCATACATCAGCACGGAACGTGCTGCGGGCGTCGTCCACGACAATGCCCAGCCAATGCCATAGGCCAGTTGGTTAATGGGTCCATTTTCACGCAGGTAGATAAGCCCCTGCAGGATCATGGAAGCCGCTGGCGTAGCCAGCAGTAGCGCTAGCAGAACTGCGAGCGCCAGCGCGCCCTGCTTCCAGTCTTGCCGCGCGGGCGAATGCCACCAGCGCCACACGGCAAGCAGCGCGGTTGGCGTGGCGGCAGCGATTAACAATGCGCCTTGCGCAGGCACACCCAATAGCAGAACAGGGACGCTGTAGCACCAGACGATTAACCAGCGCCCTGGACGTCTCCAAAGCGCCTGGTCGAACCAGAGCGCCAGGAACAGCGTAAAGAACAGCCAGACAAGGCGTCCTTCAAATGCATAGAGCGCCATGAAGGATAGCAAGGTGCTGGAAGTAGTACGGCGCAAGGCAAAGAAGGTCGGGATGGCCATGACAGCGTAAGCCAGACGCGTGCCTTCGCTGAATGTGCCCGCATCGCCCCCCAGAAACAGCCATGACACAAACCCGGTCGAATAGTCATCGATAATGCCGTGGGCTGGAATGTATTGTGTGTAGGGCTGGGCTCCGTTAAGCCACGACCACCAGCTCAGCAAAATCTCACCAAAATGGTAGTCGTCGGCGCTGACGATCGGAGGCTGCGTATGGCCCACATGCAACGCCATCAGCAAGGCAAGCAACGACCAAGGCGAGACCAGCGGGTACAGCGACGCCTCGGTTCCAGCCGGAGCGCTGCGCAAATAACGGCGGATCACATCAACCAAAGCAGCCAGCGTTACCGCACCTACCGCGATATAAAGCGCAGGCGTAACCGGGTAATGACGCAACGTGCCAGACGGATCAATCAACCCCGCAGGCAATAACACCAGAAAAAACAGTGATAGCGTCAATTGGGTAACCAGCAGAGCCAACGGTAAGAGCCGCCGTACGATAACGGGACGGTAGCGACCGAGAAAGACTAAAGCCATCATGCCGCATAACAGAAGCAGCCCCGCTGCGTGCACAGCAGTCTTCTCTGAAGCGAAATCACGCAGGAAAAAACGGGTAGCGGCCAGATGCACCGAGAAGGGGCTGAGGGCCAGCCCCCACACACAAACCAGCGCCATACCGGACTCTGCGGGGCTCAGTCCGTTGGTCTCACTGGACTGCCGGGCAATAAAGCTGACCACCATGACGCTGATGCCGGACAGATAAAACAGTCGAGAGTCGGTTTCAGGGTGGCCCACCAACAACAACGCCCCCATCAAGGCGGGCAAGCTCCAGTACAACAGTTGTCGACTGAATGCCTCCCGTTCCGGGCTTGGCAAATCACCTTCGCGTTCGATGATGATCCGCCGTCCCAGACCGGCCGCCGACATCACCAACGCCAGAATAAACGCGGGCCCTGCGGCGAGATCCTGCCATTTGCCGGTGGCCGACCAGCCAGGATACCCCGCGATAAAATCGGGATAAGTCGGCGCAATATGTATACCAAAGATGATGGTGAGTACCATTGCGCAAATGGAGATACACGCCGCGGCTAGCCCCAGACGTTCTACAGGCAAATAGGATCGGATCATGATTCTTTTCGGTAAGGCCAGGCTGCCGCCTGGTCCAGTAGGTTTTCTGAACAGGCGGCCATTCTAAAGCGACTGTATCGAAAACCAGAGCAAAATAAGAAAACTTACCGAAGAGGATATCTTGAAGCGTGATGGGCAGTGGCAGGGGGCCTCATATGCACTGTCGGCGGAGGGGCTGCTATTGCAACCGAAGCGTGGTGCCACGGCAGGTGCAGGCGTTACACCAGCACCACATCAAACTGCTCCTGCGTATACGCCGTCTCCACCTGCAAATAGATCGGTTTGCCGATAAAGTCGACCAGCTGCGCCAGGCTGGCCGATTCCTCATCCAGAAACATATCAATCACATTTTGCGACCCCAAAATCCGGTACTCGCGCGCCTGGAACTGGCGTTCTTCGCGCAAGATTTCGCGCAGGATTTCGTAGCAGACGGTGGCGGCGGTGCGGATCTGGCCGCGGCCCTGGCAGGTGGGGCAGGGTTCGCATAAAACGTGGGCCAGGCTTTCGCGCGTGCGTTTGCGCGTAATCTCGATCAAACCGAGGCTGGTGAAGCCCGACACGGTGACCTTGGTGCGGTCGCGCGACAAAGACTTTTGCAGTTCGTCCATCACCGCAGTGCGGTGCGCGTCGTTATCCATATCGATAAAGTCGACGATGATGATGCCGCCCAGGTTGCGCAGGCGCAGTTGCCGCGCGATCACGTGGGTGGCTTCCAGGTTGGTTTTGAAGATGGTGTCATCAAACGAGCGGTGGCCGACAAAGCCGCCGGTGTTGACGTCGATGGTGGTCATCGCTTCGGTCTGGTCGATGATCAGGTAGCCGCCAAACTTCAGGTTTACGCGGCGCGCCATCGCGCGTTCTATTTCGGCTTCCACGCCGTACAGCTCAAACAGGGGGCGTTCGCCTACGTAGTGCTGCACGCGCGGCAGCACGTCGGCGACGAATGATTCGGCAAACTCGCGCATCTTGTTAAAGTTCTCGCGCGAATCCACCAGTACTTCTTCGGTCTCCGTATTGACCATATCGCGCAGTGTGCGCAGTTGCAAAGAAAGATCCTGAAACAACAACGATTTGGCCGGCAGCGTTTGCGATTTCTGTTTGATATCGGCCCAGATGCGATTCAGATAATCGATATCGGCCAGCAGTTCGGCATCGGTGGCATGGTCGGCCGAGGTGCGGATGATATAGCCCAGATGGTCAGGCGGCAGCAGGCGCGCCATGCGGTTGCGCAGGTGTTCGCGCTCGTCGCCGTTCTCGATGCGCTGGCTGATGCCGATGTGTTTTTCCTGCGGCAAAAACACCAGAAAACGGCCAGCAATGCTCACTTGCGTCGACAGCCGCGCGCCTTTGGTGCCGATCGGGTCTTTGATAACTTGTACGACGACGGGCTGGCCTTCGTGCACCAGTTTTTCAATGCGCAGTTCGTCGTTGGGATGTTGTCGTTGCTCGATGACGTCGGCGATATGCAGAAACGCCGCGCGTTCCAGTCCGATTTCGATAAACGCGCTTTGCATGCCGGGCAGCACGCGTTTGACCACGCCCAGATAGATATTGCCCACCAACCCGCGTTGCTGCGTACGTTCGATATGAATGTCTTGCACCACGCCATCTTCGACGGTGGCGACGCGCGTTTCTTGCGGAGTAATGTTTACGAGGATCTGCTCTTTCATGGTCGGCTCTCTGGCTCTATCGTCAAGCGCCGCAACAAGGTTACGCGGCGCGGCGCGGCAAATCCGGTCGGTTGGGTTTTGGGGTTTTTAACAAAGGCAGGCACATGGCCAGCAGCTCATCCCATGCATCGCCCTGGCCTACGCCTTTGTTCATCTGGTCGATGCGGGCGGCGTGGGCCAACGCGTCGCGTAGCAGTGTGCCATCAACACGGTCCAGCGCGCGTTCCACCAGCGCTTGTTTGGCGCCCCACACGCGGTTTTCTTTCATCAGCTGCGCCATATTGTGGCCGTGCGCCTTGCCATGCGCCAGTCGCCACAGGCTGCGCACTTCTTCGGCCACCGCCCACAGTACCAGATGCGGCGCTTCGCCTTCGGCGCGCAGGCCGTGCAGCATGCGCACAAAGCGCGTGGCGTCGCCGGCCAGCAAGGCCTCACCCAGCTGGAACACGTCAAAGCGCGCCACATTGGCGACGGCGGCGCGCACTTGTTCCAGGTTAAGCGTGCCGGGCGGATGCAGCAGGCCCAGTTTCTGGATTTCCTGGTGCGCGGCAAACAGGTTGCCTTCCACGCGGTCGACCAGAAAACGCATTGCATCGGCGTCCAGGCTTTGCTGTTGCAGCGTCAGCCGCGCATTCATCCAGGCGGGCAATGCGCCGCGCTCCACCGGACGCGCTTCGACCACCTGGCCGTGCTGGCTAAGGGCCTGAAACCATTTGCCGTTTTGCGCGGTACGGTCCAGCTTGGGCAGCTGCACCACGGTGACGGTGTCGGGCGGCAAGCGGTTGGCGAACGCTTCCAGCGCCTTTGCGCCTTCAACGCCCGGCTTGCCGGTGGGAATGCGTAATTCGAGCAGTTTTTTTTCCGAGAACAGCGAGAAGCTGTTACCAACCATACCCAGCTGGCTCCACGAGAAGCCCGCTTCGACGGTCATCACTTCACGCTCGGCGTAGCCGTGCTGGCGCGCCGCGTCACGCAACGCCTGCGCGGCTTCGAGCGTCAGAAACGCTTCGTCGCCGTGCAGCACGTAAAGCGGCGATAGCCCGCCTTTTAGATGGCGGGCCAGTTCGTCACTGCGCATTGGCTTTGTCACGGGCGGCGACGGCGTTGATGCGGCGCAGGATCAGTTGCACGGCATCTTGCTGCATGTCGCGCACCAGGCGGTCCGATTCGCCGTTCATGGCGATCGGATTGTTGGGATCATAGGAATAGCTGCGCGACAGCGTGACTTTCTGGTCGGTCATCAACGCGGTGGCATCAGGGCGGAACGCGCTAAAGCTGACGGTCAGCACCACTTTGTATTCGGTGGCCTGGCCCGAGCTATTAATGGTCAGCACAATATTGTCGACCTTCTCGCCGATGATTACGACCTTGGCGGTGGCGTTTTCGACGGGCGTTTTCGACACTTTGATGCCATCCAGCAGCGGCAAGTAACTGCGCAGTTGCTCCGCCGTGCCGCCGCCCCCTTCCACATAAACCTGCGGATAGGCGAAGCCGGCGGTGTCGCCCTTGCCGCGCAAATGAAAACCACATGCCGTAAGCAGCGCAAGTAGCAAAACCGCCGTAATCCGGCGTAACGTCTGGGTCATTGCCTCAACCTTTATCTATGTAGCGAACGTTCGTGTCGGCGCTCTGGCACTGATTACGCGACGATATTGACCAGGCGGCCCGGCACCACGATTACTTTCTTGGGCGTGCCTTCAACAAAACGCTGCACGTTCTCGTCGGCCAGCGCCAGGGCTTCGATCGACGCTTTGCTGGCGTCCTTGCTCACGCGGATGGTCGAACGCAGCTTGCCGTTTACCTGCACCACCATGTCGATTTCATCCTGTACCAGCGCCGACGCATCAGCTTTGGGCCAGCTTTGTTCGGCCAGACGCGAGCCCGGCTTCAGCGCATCCCACAACGCGTTGGTGGCGTGCGGCACGATCGGGGCCAGAATCTTGACCGCGGTTTCCAGCACTTCTTGCGCAACGGCGCGGCCAGCGGTATCAGCCACCGGTGCTTTAGCCAGCGTGTTCAACAGTTCCATCACAGCGGCGATCGCGGTATTGAATTGCTTGCGCCGGCCAAAGTCATCGCTGACTTTCTGGATGGTGCTGTGCAGGGCAAACCGCAGCGCTTTCAGCTCGGCCGACAGCTCGCCACTGGCATACGCAGCGACGGCGCCTTGTGCGACATGCTCGTGCACCATGCGCCACAGACGACGCAGAAAGCGGTTGGCGCCTTCCACGCCGGCGTCCGACCATTCCAGGCTTTGCTCCGGCGGCGCGGCAAACATCATGAACAGGCGGGCAGTGTCCGCGCCGTATTTCTCGATCAGCGCTTGCGGATCAACGCCATTGCCCTTGGATTTGGACATCTTTTCGACGCCACCAATCGTGACCGGCAGGCCGTCGGCCTTGGCGACGGCGCTGGTAATGCGGCCTTTGGCATCGCGTTCCAGATCGAGGTCAACGATGTTAAACCAGTCTTTTTTGCCATCGGCGTGTTCGCGATAGAACGTCTCGCACACCACCATGCCTTGCGTCAGCAGATTGCGGAATGGTTCATCGGTGTGGATCAGGCCCTCATCGCGCATCAGCTTGTGGAAGAAGCGCGCGTACAGCAAATGCAGGATCGCGTGTTCGATGCCGCCAATGTATTGGTCGACATCCAGCCAGTATTTAGCGCGCTCATCCACCATGCCGGTTTGCGCATCGGGCGAGGTGTAACGGGCGTAGTACCACGACGATTCGACAAAGGTATCCATCGTGTCGGTCTCGCGACGCGCTGGTTTGCCGCAAGTCGGGCAGGTGGTTTCGTAGAATTCGGGCATTTTGGCCAGCGGATTGCCACGGCCATCCGGCACCACGTTTTCAGGCAGCACCACCGGCAACTGGTCTTCCGGCACCGGCACGTCGCCGCAATCGGCGCAATGCACGATGGGAATCGGGCAGCCCCAGTAACGTTGACGGCTGATACCCCAGTCGCGCAGGCGATATTGCGTGCGCTTGGTGCCGTGCGTGTTATTGGCCAGATCAGCTACCACGGCATCGAACGCGGCTTGATAGCTCAGGCCGTCGTATTTGCCGCTGTTGGTGGTGACCAGACTATCGTCCTTGTTGCCGTACCAGTCTTGCCACTGCGTGCTGTCATAAGCCTGGTCGCCCGCTTTGGGGGCGTAGACCTGCACGATGGGCAGCGTGTATTTATTGGCGAATTCAAAGTCGCGTTCGTCGTGCGCCGGCACGGCCATGACTGCGCCTTCGCCGTAGCCCCACAGCACGTAGTTGGCAATCCAGACCGGCAGTTTGGCGCCGGTAAGCGGATGCACCACAAACTGGCCAGTAGGCTGGCCTTTCTTTTCCATGGTGGCGACATCGGCTTCTGCCACCGAACCGGATTTGCACTCCGCAATAAAGTCGTTGAGCGCCGGATTTTTTTGCGCGGCCAGCGTAGCCAGCGGGTGTTCGGCGGCGATGGCGACGTAGGTGGCGCCCATCAGCGTATCGGGGCGCGTGGTGTAAACCTTGAGCTGGCCCGCTTCGCCGACGCTATCGACGTCGTAATCAAAGGCGACTTCAGCGCCAAAGCTCTTGCCGATCCAGTTGCGCTGCATGGTTTTGACCTGCTCGGGCCAGCCATCCAGTTGATCCAGATCTTGCAGCAATTGATCGGCGTAATCGGTGATGCGGAAGTAATACATCGGGATTTCGCGCTTTTCCACCAACGCGCCCGAACGCCAGCCACGGCCGTTTTCAACTTGCTCGTTGGCCAGCACGGTGTTGTCGACCGGATCCCAGTTGACCACGCCGGTTTTCTTGTAAACCACGCCCTTCTTGAACAAGCGCGTAAACAGCCATTGCTCCCAGCGGTAGTAGTCCGGCTTGCAGGTAGCGATTTCACGTTCCCAGTCAATCGCCAGACCCAGCGACTTGAGCTGTTTTTTCATGTAATCGATGTTTTCGTAGGTCCAGGCCGCAGGCGGCGCGCCATTCTTGATGGCGGCATTTTCGGCCGGCATACCAAATGCATCCCAGCCCATCGGCTGCAGCACGTTGTACCCGTTCATGCGCATATAACGGCTCAGCACATCGCCGATGGTGTAGTTGCGCACGTGGCCCATGTGCAGCTTGCCGGACGGATACGGAAACATCGACAGACAGTAATACTTGGGCTTGCTGGTGTCTTCCAGCGAGCGGTCAGTTTGATGTTGTTCCCACTCACGTTGTGCAGCGGCTTCCACTTCGGCCGGGTTGTATTGCTCTTGCATGGCTTGGGTCCGGAAAAAATCGATTCAAAGGCGGGAATTATAAAGGGCGGCGCGATAAAAAGGGGATGTAACGCCCGCAAAAAACGCCCGCCCGCCCCGATCGGTCGGTCGCATGCGCTGGCGCAACCGGCCGCAAACGAAGCGGCAGGGTGATCATGTTATAAAGCGATCTGGCCAACCGGAGGCGCAATCGTGATCGAGATGGCGGAGTTGTATCGCGTAGAAGGGATGGAAGTGGCGCGACTGCAGGCGCAGACGGCCGCCCGTTTTCCACGCCACACACACGCCGAATATGTGGTCGGCGCCAATTTGTCCGGCAGCGAGCAAATCTGGGTGGATGGGCGTGAGTTTACGGCCAACGCGCATTCGGTAACGGTGTACAACCCCGAGGCCGTGCAAGCTTCGACGTTTGACACAACCACCGGCAGCGCTGATTTTGTGTCTCTATATATAGAGCCGCAACGCCTTGCCACTGTGGCCGCTGAGAACGGTTGGCGCACGCGCGCCGTTGCGCCCGAATTAAACCAGGGCGCGTTTAGCAATGCCGCGGTATTGCAGGCGATTCTGGCTTGCTACCGCGCGGCGCGTCAGCCGCTGGAAGGCGATGTTGAGACGGCCATGCTGGAATTGACTGCCGCGCTGCTGGCAAATGGCGCGACCTGCCCGGCAGCCACGACCAGCTCGGTGGATACGCAAATGCTGGGGCGCGTGCTGGATTACTTGCGCGCGCATCTGGATGCTCCCATCGGGCTGGAACAACTGGCCGCCATCGGCAATGTCAGCAAGCATCATTTAATCCGCACCTTTAAAGCCGCAGTGGGGATGCCGCCGTTGGCGTATCACATGCAATTGCGGCTGATTGAGGCGCGTCGGCGTTTGCGGCTGGGGCGGCATATTCAGGATGTGGCGCTGGGATTAGGCTTTTATGATCTCAGCCACTTCAGCAATGCGTTTCGCAAGGTGATGGGGATTAGTCCGCTGCGCTTCGCCGTGGCGACGCAATTTGCTTGCCCGGCATGATCGCGCCGCTGATCAGGGCGCGCCGCCAACAATAAAATGACTGTAGCCCGACGTGATGACTTGCCAGGCAAAGAAGGCAAACAGCGCGGCCGAGGCGTAGTAGCAATAAGTCAGCGCACGTGCGCCAAACAACTTGCCGCCCTGGCGCGCCACCAGACAGATTGAAATCGTCCACACCACGCCCGCCGCCAGAAAGCCGCTGAGGAACAAGCCGGTGGCCTGCCAGCCCTGTACGCCCGATTGCGCAATCAATGCGCCGCCCACTGCGGCAAACCACACAATCGCCGATGGCGAAGACAGGGCTAACAACATGCCTTTGACGGCTTGCTGGGCATAGCCGCCTTCGATGGGCGCGGCTTTGCGTTCCAGATCGGCTGCCGCATGCAAGGCGGAGCGGATCATCTTGATGGCCAGAATGACCAGCACGATCCCACCACCTATCCACATGGCCCAACGCACCGCCGGAAACTGCAACAGTGCAGTCATGCCCGCCAGCGCCAGGATGGCGTAGATCAGATCGCCCACGCACGACCCCATGCCCAGCCAGAAACCGCGCCAGAAATTGTGTTGCATAGCGGCCGTCATCATCGCGATATTGACCACGCCAATATCCAGACATAAAGACAGCGAAAGCAGAAAGCCGTTGGATACGGTGCTCATGGGCGGACGGGATGATCAGGTAGCAAAGGAGCGCCATTGTGGCGGCGCTGCGCTCACCTGTATTGGAAGAAATTGCGCGTTCCCCGTGCAGGCAAGGTGGGGTTCGGCCCCTTATGCCGACTTAGTGCGCGACCTTTTGCGCTTGCATCACGCCGGCAGCCTGGTCGTAGTAAAAGTAATCGGACTTGTTGGACTTCAGCCAATCGATCTTTTGCCGAGTCGCGGCCGGGACGAAACACAGCATGTGTTCGCTGTCGCCAACGCACTGCGCGGCGGCGCTGGTGTCTTCCGGCCAGCTCATCGTCTGCCAGAATTTGCGTCGTTCAGCATCGCTCAATGAATGTGCTGCCTGAGCGGTCTCGCCGGGGGCTACGGAACGGAGCTGGTATTGCGCGCCGTCCTTTTTGATTTCCCAGACGGGTTCGTCTTTGCGTTGGGTAAAGTCGTGCCCGAACTGACCCACCAGCGGGTTGTTGTCGGCCAGGCAGAACGCCGAGGCCGCAAACAGCAGCGAGGTCATGATAATGCGCGGCCTGTTCATAACGTCAGTTCTCGTAATAGACCTGGATGGCATTGACCACCGCTTTATTGTTTTTATATTTGTTTTTTACCGAAGCGATATCTTGATCGACCGTGCCGCACTTCAGCTTTTTCATCTCACGGAAGGTCTGCTTGTCCGCGGCCGAATTATCGCCGTTGATTTCACCGCTGAAATGATTGCAGCTAACGCCGCGGTCCAGCGTTGCGGCGGCGTCTTTGGGCAAGGTCTTGAGTACTTTGTCGTAATTGGCCCACGGGTCGGTTTCCGCGCGGGCGTTGAGGGACAAAGACAGGCTGGCGAGCAATAACGCAGAAATCAGTGCTGATCGGGGCATCGCGGCAAAGGCTCCATGGTAGGGCCGATTGCGAGGATGTTTGAAGAGGCGCTGGCGAGAGGCGGTACAAGGGCCAGCGTTTTGCCACGCAGACGGCGGACGTAAAAACAGCGAGTCCGAGAACTCGCTGCATTTAACTTTCATATTCTGGTCGGGGTGAGAGGATTCGAACCTCCGGCCTCTACGTCCCGAACGTAGCGCTCTACCAGGCTAAGCTACACCCCGAATTCTTGCGAAATAAAACTGCGTCAATCGCGAAGAGCCCGGATTATTACAGTCGGGCTTTCAAGCTGTCAACTGTTTCGGGAAATTGCGATATCGGCCAGCATCAGCATGGCCTGGCGGGCCGGGTTGTCGGGGATATTCGCCAGTTCGGCCTTGGCGCGAGCGGCTTCTTCGGCGGCGATTTTGCGGGCGTATTCCAATGCGCCGGTCGCGGCAATGGCGCGCGAGACGTCGTCAAAGCGGTCGCGGCTGGCTTCGGTCAGCGCTTCGCGTACGGCCTGCGCATGCTCGGGCGCGCCGTGTTGCATCACGTAGATCAGCGGCAGCGTGGGCTTGCCTTCGGCCAGGTCGTCGCCCAGGTTCTTGCCGATTTCGTCGGTCTGGCCGGAGTAATCGAGCACGTCATCGATAATCTGGAACGCGGTGCCCAGATGCATGCCGTAGCGGGCAAATGCCGCTTCGGTATCGGCGTCGGCCCCCGACAGAATTGCGCCCAGGCGGGTGGCGGCTTCGAACAGCTTGGCGGTTTTGTACTGGATAACGTGCAGGTAGCCTGCTTCATCGATATCAATATTGCCGATATTCATCAGCTGCAGCACTTCGCCTTCCGCGATGATGTTGGTGGCTTCGGCCAGCACTTGCATCACGCGCATCGAACCCACCGACACCATCATCTGGAACGAGCGGGTATAGACAAAGTCGCCCACCAGCACGCTGGCGGCGTTGCCGAACACGGCATTGGCGGTATCACGGCCGCGGCGCAGGCTGGATTCGTCCACGACGTCGTCATGCAGCAGCGTGGCGGTGTGGATAAATTCGATGACGGCTGCGAGCGTGCGGTGATGTTCGCCCTGATAGCCCAGCGCTTCGGCCGACAGCAACACCAGCATGGGGCGCAGACGCTTGCCGCCCGAGGCCACAATGTATTCCGCGACCTGGCGGACCAGCACTACATCGGAATAGAGCTGTTTGCGGATCAAGGCATCGACCTGGTTCATGTTCTGGTCGACTACCGATTTGACAAACTCCATTGCCACGAGCGCCTCGCTTTGCGTATCTGATAAAAAAGGTGAGAGATAAAGCCGCCGGGATATTAACACGATTCAAGCGGCGGACGGCTTGCAAGGCGGGTTTACGTTGGCCCGGTCTGGCGCTGGCCAGGGGGCAACATCAGGGGCTGGCGCTGGGCATGGAGTTGGCCAGGACCCGGCTGACCAAGCCGTCGGCGACGTAGCGCGTCCCTGGCATATCACTTTGGTCGGTGGGTCCAGACCCACCCTATGCGGCGGCGGGCTGGGTGGCTGCAACCGTCCATTTGGCCTAAGTGATTGACCGGGAAAGAAAGATTGCGTATATTCGCCGATTCCTTCGCGTGGGCGGAGGGCTGTGCCGTTCGCGGCATGGTTTTTTTGGGTGCAAACTCTTTGGAGCTTGTTAAATGTATGCAGTCGTAAAAACCGGTGGCAAGCAGTACAAAGTTGTCATTGGCGAAAAACTTAAAGTAGAACAGATTGCTGCAGACATCGACAGCCAGATCGTACTGAATGAAGTATTGATGGTGGCAAACGGTGACGCAGTGACGATCGGGACCCCTGTGGTCGCCGGCGCTTCCATCAAGGCAACCGTGGTTTCCCACGGTCGTGGCGAAAAGGTTCGCATCTTCAAGATGCGTCGCCGTAAGCACTACCAGAAGCACGCAGGCCATCGCCAGAACTACACTGAAATCCGCATCGATTCGATCGACGCGTAATCTGTCAGGAGCTAAAACACCATGGCACACAAAAAAGCAGGCGGTAGTTCGCGCAACGGTCGCGACTCACAGGCCAAGCGTCTTGGCGTGAAGGTATACGGCGGTGAGCTGATCAACGCTGGTTCCATCATCATCCGCCAACGCGGTACTGAATTTCATCCGGGCGAGAACGTCGGCATGGGCAAAGACCATACCCTGTTCGCACTGGTTGATGGTTACGTGCAATTTGCGATCAAGGGCGCGCAAAAGCGTCGCACCGTGATCGTGACCCCGTACGTTGGCGAAGAAGCGCAAGCCTAAGGCTTTAGCGACCTCGCAGCTTGAAAGCCCTATCCTCGGATAGGGCTTTTTTCTTTTGTAAGAGGCTCAAGTTTGCAGGCGTAGTTACAAGCTGCCTCTTGCTCTTGATCAATATGGCTCTATCTTTATCGAGTTAAAGCCGCGGGCGCTGCCCGTTTTTGATCCGCTACGACCAGGGCGCCTGTCGCACATAACGCGACGGGTGTGGTGTCTTACTGCGCGCACCTTGCCCATACGCTCACACAAGAGTCCCAACATGAAATTTATTGACGAAGCCAGAATTGAAGTACTCGCCGGCAAGGGCGGCAAGGGGTCGGCCAGTATGCGCCGCGAAAAATTCATCCCCCGCGGTGGTCCGGATGGCGGTGATGGCGGTCGGGGCGGCAGTGTGTGGGCGGTGGCAGATGAAGACATCAACACCCTCGTCGACTATCGCTTTGTAAAACGTTACAAGGCGCAAGACGGTGAATCGGGCCGCGGCGCCGATTGCTACGGCAAGGCCGGCGACGAAGTCGAACTGCGCATGCCGGTCGGCACGGTCATCATGGATGCCGAAACCGACGAAGTGCTGGCTGATTTAACCCATGACGGCCAACGCGTGGTCATCGCCAAGGGCGGCAAGGGCGGCTGGGGCAATATCCATTTCAAATCGTCGATCAACCGCGCGCCGCGTCAAACCACGCCGGGCGAGCCAGGCGAAACCCGCACCATCAAGCTTGAGCTGAAAGTGCTCGCTGATGTGGGCCTGCTGGGCATGCCCAATGCCGGCAAATCCACCTTTATCCGCGCTGTATCGGCTGCACGCCCGAAAGTGGCGGATTATCCGTTTACCACGCTGCACCCCAATCTGGGCGTGGTGCGTATCGATGACAACCGCAGCTTTGTGGTGGCTGATATCCCCGGTCTGATCGAAGGCGCCGCCGATGGCGCGGGCCTGGGCCATCGCTTCCTCAAGCATTTGCAACGTACTGGCGTATTGCTGCATCTGGTGGATCTGGCGCCGTTTAGCGAAGAAACCGATCCGGTGGCCGAAGCCAAAGCCATCGTCGAAGAACTGCGCAAATACGATGAGAACCTGTACAACAAGCCGCGCTGGCTGGTGCTCAACAAGCTGGACATGATCCCGGAAGAAGAGCGCGACGCGCGCGTCAAAGCCTTCCTTGATGCCTATGGTTGGGACCAGACCCCGCAAGACGAATACGCCGCGTTCGATCCGGCCCGTCCGCGTCTGTTTACCATTTCTGGCCTGACTGGCGATGGCACGCGCGAACTGACCTGGGCGATCATGGATTACCTGGATGCCGTGCGCGAACTGAAGAAAGAAGCCGCGCGCGCCAATGTGGTACCTATCCCAGAAATCGCGCCGCACAATATTTGCGAAGGTCTGACGCCGGAAGAATGTGCCCGCGCGCTGGCCCACGTGGATGGCGACGATAACTGAGCAAGCGCCACGCCTGGCGTGGCTGATTCTTGCGCATGACCACCCGCAGCAACTGGGCCGCTTGCTTAAGCGACTGGCGGGTGGCCGTTGCTACGTGCATGTGGATGCGCGTGCTTCGGCCCAGACTTTTGCCGCAATGCAGGCCGCTGTGCCTGCTGGCATGGACGTTCAGTTCATCGCCCGCCGCCCCTGCTACTGGGGCGGTTTCTCTCTGGTTTCTGCCACCCTCGATTTAATGCGCGCCGCGCTGGCCGATGGCTGTGCCTGGGCGACGTTGTTGTCGGGCGCGGATTATCCGCTGCAGACACACACAGACATCGCCCGTTTCCTCGCCGCGCAAACCACCGACGGCTTTATCGATATCCGCACCGAAGCACAGTTTGACGTGCGCTATCGCTGGCAAACCTGGCATCCGCAAAGCTGGCACGGCAAGCCGATCGGCAAGCTGTGGCAAAAGCTGCAGCGCGCGGTGCAACGACTGGGGTGGCGGCGCTATCCGCCGGTGGCCGTGCCGCAGATTTTTGCGGGCTCGCAATGGTGGACGCTGTCGGCTCCGGCTTGCCGCGCCCTCCTGGCGTTTTGCGAACAGCATCCCGAAGTACTGCGCTTTTTTGCCCGCACCGCCGTGCCGGACGAAATGTTTTTCCAGAGCGTGCTGATGCAGACCTCGTTTGCACCGCGCGTGCTGCGTAATAATCTGCGGCTGATTCGTTGGCAAGACGGGGCGTGGTCGCCCTATACCTGGCAAGACGGCGATATTCCTGAGCTTCTAGCCAGCCCGGCGCTGTTGGCGCGCAAGTTTGCCCCCGACGGCCGCGTGACCACCGCGCTGGATCAGGCGCTCGATGGCATCCGCAATGCGACGCCAGATCGCCAGCCGTCGTAGAATGCCGCTTTCCTCGTTTTACCTCGCGGTTGCATGTTGAATCCAGATTCCCCCTTTGCTGATTTTTTTCAGCCCGGCGTCGACCCGGCTGATCTCGGACCGCTGGCCGGGCTGCTGCGTGCGCGTCCGTATCTGGATGCGTTGATCACGCTGTTTCGCGGTGGCGAAGACGAAGTCATGGTGCGGCTGCTGATCCTGCGTGAGATTGGCTCGCGCGCCGAAGCGCCACGCTGGAGCCCGCAAGAGCTGGAAAGCCATTTCAGTTATATCAATGCCATCAAGCGCGACACCGTGTTAAAGCGGCTGCGCGATAACGGCTTGCTGGTGTGGGATAGCGACGAAGGGTTGTACGGCCTGTCCGAACCGGGCCGCGTGGCCTTGGCAGCGGTGGCCACGCTGACGCAATTTGCCGATGGCGATGCCGAACTCGGCTATCTGACCGCGCAAGTGGCAGCGGGCCAGGCTGTGGGCAATATCTCGACCGAATCGCTGCAGCATTTGCAGGCGCGGCTGACCGAATTGCATGGCGATTTTGAGCAAGCGCTTGAATCGCAATCCGAACATCAGATCCGCAGCGCGCGCGCCAAGCTAGATAGCGTGTGGAAGTGGGTGGAAAAGGGCACCGAAGTGGTCCGCGCCGTGCTCGAAGACGAATCGGGCGAGCGCCGCGTGCAGCAAATTGCACAAGCCATCGCGCTGTCGCAAGGCCGCATGCTTAATATGACCGGCGTATTCCAGCGCCGCCTGGCCGAACTGGCGGCGCAACGCGTGCATCTGGGCCAGTCCGGGCTGACCTCGACCAATGTGTCGGACTGGCTGCGCGGCCGCTCGCAAGAACAACTGGCCGATCTGGGCCGCGATCTACTCAGTTTTCATCCCGAGCCCGCCTTTGCGGTTTCGGATTTGCTGCTGGACGTAACCGAATTTGAAATCCTTGAGCGCGAACGCGTTGAGGAGATCGTCAGCGAGCTGCCCGCTTCGGAAGAATCGCCCAATGTCAGCGCCGCTGAAGCCGAGCGCCTGTGGCATGCCGAAGAACTGTTTGAGCTGCTGCAAAACATCAAGCTCGAAACGCCGCTCACCGACGCCGTGCTGGCCGATACCTATGCCGAAACCGCCTATCGTCTGTCGCTGTTGTCGCTGCTGGGTGACCGCGAGGCCGCGCTGGAGCAAAGCATCGTCGCCGACCTGGTCAAGCTGCCGCTGGCGTTTGAGACCGATGATGTTGTCGACCTGATTGATCACCCCGAAGTGGCTGCGCTCACGCGTGGCCGGCTTAAGCCGCTCTGACCAGGTACCCGTTATGGATCAAGCTTTAAATATTCTGCTGGCGCGCCTGTTCGCCCACCGTTTTATTCCGCGCAAAGACCCGCTGGCGCGTCGCGCGCTGGTCGACGAAGTATTTCGCGACATGCTCGACCGGCGTCTGGACGATTGCGGCATGCAATTGCTGGAGAACCCGTACGCCGAGCACATCGCCATCGGCCTTAAACCCGAGATGGAAGACTGGGTGTTTGGCGAAGGCGATAACTGGCTGTCCAACAATATGGGTCTGCCGCGCGATGCGATCGCTTTGCTGGTGATTGTGTGGGCGCTGATCATTCTGCCCAAGCGCGAGCGCCAGATTGCGCGCGCCAGCAAGAACGGCGGCCAGTCCGATCTGTTTGGCTCGGAGAAGCCCATTGCGCGCGGCGAAGAAGTGGCGCTGGGCGTGCCGGAAGACGCCATCTACGCCGACTTTGGCAAAAAGCTGGGCGGCAAATCGCGCTTTTCGATGAACCTGGGCCAACTGGCCAAGCTCGGCTTTGTGGTCCGCCGCAACAAGATGATCCACGAAGGCCCGATGCTCGATCTGATGATCGACTACGCCAGACTGGCGCCGCGCATTATCGAAGGCGCGATGGCCGAAGTACTTGATCTGTCGGGCACGCAATTGGCGCTCGACGTTGCCACTGTTGATTCCTCCGCATCTGGAGAAGACCTGTAAATGTTCCAGATTCGTGAACTCGAAATGATCCACTGGGATTTCTGGCGCGCCATCAAGGTGCCGCTGGATGCCCAGATTGTCACCATCGTTGGCCCCAATGGCTCCGGCAAAACCACCTTGCTGGATGCGCTGCGCACGTTGCTGGCGCTCAAATGCTCGGGCCGGCGCGATTACAAACGCTATGTGCGCAATAACCGTGAGAACAACGCGTGGCTGCGCGGCGTGGTATCCAACCCGCGTCGCCAGGGCGGTGGGCTGTTTCCGTATCTGTTTTTCCCGGCCACCTCTGAAGTCGTCACCTTGTTTTGCCGTATTAAAAAGCAGGGCGGTGATTGGGTGCGCCAGTACGCAATTGCCGAAGGCGATGTCACGCTGGATGCGCAAACCGAGCTGACCGTGCAGTGGCTGGGCGTTAACGAATACAAACGTCGGCTGGAACAAGCCGGCCTGACGCCCGCGATTGCCGAAGTGTTGGCGCTGGAGCAGGGCGACACCGACAAGCTGTGCGAATACTCGCCCAAGGCGCTGCTTGAGCTGGTGTTCCAGGTGTTTGGCGACAAGCAGGTGCTCGACCATTACGCCGAAGCCAAATTGCGTCTGAAGGAAGCCGAGGGCGAACTCGGCAAGATGGAACAGCAGCTTAGCCAATTGGGCCTGGACGTTGAACGTCTTAAATTGCGCGGCAACAACTATCTGGAATGGCAAGGCTTGCAGCGTGATATTGAAACGCTGGAGCAGCACGCCATCCCTGCGCTGAAGTACGTGGAGCAATGGGAAAGCCTGCGCGGCTATATCAACCAGTTCCGCGGCGCGCGCAAATCATTGCGCCAGAAGCAGGATGAACTGGACGCGCTGGATGCGCACTATCGCCACAGCGAAGCGGCGCAAGCCATTGCGGTGACGCATGAAGAAGCGGCGCGGATCGAAAACGATGCGGCTTATACGGTGTTCCAGTCGGCGCGCGATGCCGCGCGCGACAGCGAAAAAACCATGAAAGAGGCAGAACGCCTGCGCCAGCTGGCTGCCGCCGAAAACGGCGCCGATGGCGTGGCGTTGGCGGACCAACTGGCGCTGAAGCGTGAGCAAGCCAATCAACTGAAACAAACCATCCGCGTGCAAAAGGATGAACGCCAGCAACTGGCCGATATGAAGTTTGCGCTGGACCAGGGCCGGGCGCCGCATCCCGACTTTGTAAACCGCATGCGCGCGGCGCTGGACGAAGCGGGTATCCGCCATCAATTGCTGACCGAAATTGTGGAGGTGCGCGACAACACCTGGCAGGACGCGGTGGAAGCGTTGCTGGCCCCGTATCGCCACATCATTCTGCTGGACAAGCCGCAAGACCGGCAGCGCGCATTTGAACTGGGGCAGCAGCTTAAATACCGCCATTTCATCGTGCCGGATCGTGAGAAGGTGGGCCGCGCCAATGGCAATTCGATTCTTGAGATTGTCGACTTTAAGGCCGATGCGCCCGCATGGTTGGTGAGCCTGCTTAATCGCACGCAACGGGCGAAATCAGTGGCCGATGGCCAGCATCTGGATGGCGAGTGGATTACGCGCGATGGCTTTCATAAAGAACGCCGCGGTGCGCGCGATATCTCGGCTCGGCCCGGTGAATATGCGTTTGGCGAGGCAGCGCGGGTTTCGCGTCTGCAAGAATCCGCGCGTCGCTTGCGTGATCTGAACGAACAATTGCTGAAAGACGAGGCCTTGCTGGTTGAGCTGGAGCGCGATGCCTCGGCCCTGCAACAATCGTTGATGGGTATGCAGGCGGTGGTGCAGTTGGCCGCGCGCCAGGACGAATTTGCGGCCGTCGCAGAGCGTTGGCCCGAAGAACAACGTCGCGCCCAAGAAGCCGGCGCGGCGGTGGCGGCGGCGCAAGCCAGCTGGGACGAAGCGCGCAAGATTCGTGAAGACGGTCGCGTGCAATTCGAGAAACTGAAAGACCGGCGTGACCGCCTTAATGCCCACGTCAATGACGAGCTGAACCAGTTGTCGCGCCAACGCGATGAGCAAAGCCGCCGCATCCGCGATCTGCGCAACGCCAAAGCCGGCATGCCGCCCGAAATGCGTAGCAGCGCCAGCTTGCGCGCCTACAAGGACAAATATGGTGGTCTGAGCGAAGCGCGCCATATGATCGAGCGCGAGCGCGAGCGGCTGGCGCAAGCCGATTGGGAAACCGATCAGACCGTGCTATTGCGTCGTGACAAGCTGGGCGAGGATTACCACGCGCTGGAACGCGACACCCAACTGCATCGCAACGAAGTCGAACGCACCGCGCAACTGACCGATGAAGCGCGCGCCGCGTATATCAACAAGCTGAAAGCGACGGTGCGTACCTATGGCCGCAATCTGAAGCGGCTGGGCGAATTGTCGGGCATTGATGTCGAAACCGATCTGCCGCAACTGGAAAACGATGACACCGTGCTGGCGCAAGCGGGCCTGACCGTACGCTTCAACTTTGACCAGAAAGGCATGATGGGGCTGAACGATGGCGAGGCCTCGGGCGGGCAGCAGGTGATGAAGTCGTTGATCATGCTGATCAGCCTGATGATGGACGACGCCAACCCGTCTGGCTTTGTGTTTATCGACGAGCCGTTTGCGCATCTGGATATCTTTAACATTGATCGTGTGGGCGGTTTCTTGAAAGCCACCCAGGCGCAATATCTGATTACCACGCCGCTGACGCACAACACCAACGTCTACGGCCCAAGCGATCTGACGCTGACTACGCGCAAAAAGCAGGCTGGCGAAATCTGGGCGCCTGCGATTGCGCAAACGCGGCGTCGCGCCAAGGCGGCGGTCTGATCCTGGACGGCCGTGCGGACGATACCCACGCTGAAGCTTGCTATCCTGCAGCCATCAACGTAGGGAAGGAGTACCGTGGATGGCGATGACGGCCGAGCAGTTTCGCGCGTTTTGCGCGGCGCAACCGGGGGCCACGACCGATATCAAGTGGCAGACCAACGAGGTCTACAGCATCGGCGCAAAGATGTTTGCCATTTATGGCCTGAACAGTGGCTCGGTCTGCATCAAGGTCGAGCCTGACCGTTTTCTGGAACTAACCGATCGCCCCGGTGTGCGGCCCGCGCCGTATTTGGGGCGTTATTACTGGATTGCGCTGGATACGCCCGCCGCCATTCCGGATGACTTGCTGGCTGAACTGATCCAGCATTCTTATTTTCTGGTGCGGCGCAAATTGCCTGCCGCCCTTAGACGTACCCTGCCGTAGCCTGGCTGCGGCGTACTGGATTTGCACATCATGACTGAAAAGAAAACCCTGAAACTGCCACCACGCGTTGCGCCGACTGCGGATGCGCCGTCGCGTAAACCGGCACGGCCGGGCGCACAGCAAGCCGACCACGCCCGCAAGACGGGTGCGGCGGCCAGCGGCGGCAAGCGTCCGGACGCTGAAGCCGAGCGCGCACCGCGCGTGTTTGGCGAGCGTAAAGCCGATGACCGCGGCGGTCGCGGCCGGGATAGTCGCGACGGGTTTTCGCATACCGGCCGGCGACCCGCCGCAGTATCAAGCCGGGGCACGGGCAGCGGTGGCGTGGTGGCGGCTTCTAATACATTGCGGCCCAACCAGTTTGATTGGACCGCCATCCAGCAATACTACGCACCGTGCCCGCGCGGGCTGGAACAGTTGCTGGCCGATGAACTGGCCAACCTGGGCGCGCAAGATATCGATGTTAAAGAAGGCGGCGTGGGTTTCCGCGGCCTGATTGACCTGATGTACCTGGCCAACCTGCATTCGCGCATCGCCAGCCGCATTCTGTTGCGCCTGGATGAACGCGCGTATCGCAGCGAGGCCGATCTATATCGTCTGGGCACCCGTACCGACTGGCCTGCGTTGTTTAATGTGGAACGCACCATCAAGGTCTCGGTGACGGCGCAACGCAGTAATCTGCGCAGCCTGGATTTTATTGCATTGAAAGTAAAAGACGCGGTGTGCGATATCTTCCGCGATGCCTGCGGCGAGCGCCCCAGTGTGGATACGCATGCGCCGGATGTGCGTATCCATATCTTTATGACCGATCGCCTGGCGACGCTCTATATAGATACCTCGGGTGAATCGCTGTTCAAACGTGGTTATCGCCAGGAAAGCGTAGATGCGCCGTTGCGCGAAAATCTGGCGGCGGGTTTGTTGTTGCTGTCGGGCTGGAATGGTCACGAAGCGTTGCATGATCCCATGTGCGGCAGCGGCACCTTCCTGATTGAAGCCGCCCAGATTGCATTGGGCCTGGCGCCGGGGCGTTTGCGCCGCTTTGGCTTTGAAGGTCTGTCGGGCTTTGATGCGCAGAAATGGGATGGCTACCGTGAACAGGCGCGTGGCGCTGCGCGTGAAACATTGAGCGCACCGATCACGGGACGTGATCGGGATGCCGTTGCGGTTGAAAGCGCGCGCCATAATCTGGTCGCAGCCGGGCTGGATCATTTGGTGGACGTGCAGCAAGGCGACCTGCGTGATACCGAACAAGCGCCCGCAGCCGAAGGCGTGCTGATCGCCAACCCGCCGTATGGCGTGCGTCTGGAAGAACTGGATGCGCTGGCGGAGTTTTATCCGGAGCTGGGCAATGTGCTTAAACAGCAATTCAGCGGCTGGCGTGCCTGGCTGCTGACAGGCGATCTGCGCCTGCCCAAACTGATCCGCCTGACGCCGTCGCGCCGTCTTCCTATATATAACGGTGCACTGGATTGCCGCTTTTATGAGTTCAAGCTGGTGGCAGGGTCCAATCGTTAATCCATTTGCTTAATTTATAGGCAAATTGATATGCAAAAGCCGCTCACCCGAGCGGCTTTTCAGTTTTATGGCGTTTAAATGGCGTTTAAAGCAGGTTTTATACGAATGTTTTAACCGTCTGGTCGAGACCGATTTGGTCGGATTCAGAATTGCCTTCAAAAATCTTTAACAAAGATTTGCTGGCGGATCAGGGGTTTAAGGATTCGGGAGAAGATTTTTGCAGAGCAGGTGTTGACGGTCTGCAGGGTGGTGGGTATAGTTCGGTTTCTCCGCTGCAGACACACAGCGAAACAGCGAAAACGAAGAGTTTAGCAGGTTCCAAGTGTCTGGTGGCAACGATCTTTAACAAAATACAGCCGATGAGTGTGAGTGCTTGGGAAAGACAAACAAGCATTCGCG
>NZ_LAQT01000031.1 GCF_001294205.1 Amantichitinum ursilacus | reverse complement strand
GCTCGCAATCCTCACGTACCGAACGTACGCTCCGGTTACTCCGCGCCGGCGGCCCGCAGATTGCCCGCGCCATAATCGCTCCGAGGCATTGCGGATAAACCGTCTGTTTGCCTGGGACCGCTGTTCCTGGATGGGGGCGCGCAATGCGTTTCGCTGTTGCGGTGGGGCGTGCGGGCTTGCGTTTTTTCTGACGAACCGGGTTTTACTGCTTGCCTGCGCCGCCGCGCTGTAACTCACAGTCGCCGGGCGGCACCGGCAATCCTTCCTGCCCAACGCGGCTGTGGCCATGACTGCCCCAGCCGCAGCTGGGGCAGCCGGTATCAAGGCTGGTAGGCCCAGAGGTCGGTTTCGACTTCCGCAAAACTGTGGTTGTACAACGTGATGCCGCCCAGTGCCCAGAAGCGGCCGGATGTGTCTATCCAAGTGGTCGGCGCACTGCGCTGACCCATGGTATAGCCGGTGCTGAACTGGCCCAGTGCGCCCTGGATGCTGGGTTGTAGCGGGGTTTGTGCGCCGCTGACCCACGTCCACAGTTTGCCGTCGAAACGCCACATATCGTTCTGGTATTGAATTTCGCCATTGATGTCGCGGGCGCCGCCGTACAGCCAGATATTGCCATCGCGGTCGCGCCAGGTGGCGGCGCCGGCGCGGCCACCGGGGTTGTTGCTAGCGGCGGCGATGCCTTGCTGGCCATACACCGGTGCGGTGTCATAGGTGCTATTGCCGCTCCATGTCCAGGCGGTGCCGTTGAAGCACCACATGGCGGCCGTGTAGCCGCCATATTGCACGCCGCCGTACAGGCACAGGTTGCCGGCGCGGTCGATCCAGGTGCTGGCGTGGTAGCGTCCGCCCGGCCAGTTGCTGGCGTCGGCTACGCCTTGCTGGCCGTACACCGGGGCGGTATTGATGTCTTGCGAGCCACCCATCCAGGTCCAGTTGGTGCCGTCGAATTTCCACAGGTCTTCCAGCGGCTGACCGCGCTCGTTGGAGCCGCCATAAATCCAGATATTGCCGGCCTTGTCTTGCCAATGTTGCGCACGAGTACGCGCGGGGGGCAGGTTGGTGGCGGCGGCGACGCCTTGGGTGCCCATCGATACGGTGGTGGGCTGCACAATGCGCGTCCAGGTTGTGCCGTCCAGTCGCCACATATCGTTGTCGACCACATAGCCCGCATAATTGGTACCCAGGCTTTCCATACCGCCAAACACCCACAAGTGGTTCTGTTTGTCGATCCAGGTCACCGCCTCGGTACGGGTAGCTGGCCGCGTATAGTTGCCGGCGGGCTCCGGAAAATTAATCATGACCTGGGTCCAGGTCTTGCCGTCAAAGCGCCACACGTCGTTGTACGTGTTGTATGAAAAAATTGATACGTCGCCGTTGCCGCCAAACACCCATGCGTTGCCTTGGGCGTCGACCGCGACGTTGGCGCCGTAGCGCTGCGTATAGATACCGCCGATGTCGTGCGGATCGCTCATCAACGCCCAACTGTCATGCAGGGTATCGGTGCACGTGACTGCGACATCGGAAATGGGCCGGCTGCCCATGGTGCCGTCGCCTTGCGCTACTACGCAGGTTTGCGCTGCGGGCTGGGTTTTGACGTAAATCGAATAGGCACTGCCGGCTGCCTTGGCATTGCCAAAGAAAAAGCTGCTGGCATTGGCGGCAACGTCCACAGTGTTATCGCCATCAGCCAGTTGCAAGCCGCTGCTGGTCAGGCCGGCCACCGAGCCCCCAACGGCATGATCGCAACTGATGATCGCGCCATAGGCGTCCGCGTTGTTGATCGTGCCGCTGGCATGGCTGATGCTGCATAGCAATCCCGGCGTCTGGCTCTGAATGACCAGGTTATAAACCGCGCCATTGGCTACATTTTGCGGAAACGCAAACTGGTCCGCGCCATCGGGCACCGTAATGGTCTGCCCGTTGCTGCTTACGCTGACCGCGCCACCTGATAATCCGGTGGCCGTGCCGCCCAGGCGATAGCTGGTCGCACCTGCACCGCTGGACCCATTGGCCGCGCCCGAATCTCCACCCCCACCGCCCCCACACGCCGCTAACGCGCTGACTAACGCAGCGCCCAGCGCAAATCGCATCATGCCCATATCAAAATCCCTGTTCGTTATGATCGGCCTCGTGAATGCCGGGCCGTTGGCCGCTTTTGGCGGCCACACATCATACGAATGCGAGGGGTGGTACGTAAGACCAACGTAACGTTGTGTGGCGTTGATACCGAATTCGCGCACCGCGTGCAGGGCCGAAAGCGAGCGCCCAGTTCTCATTATTTAAATTGCCTTCGGCAACTATTACCCGGAATTACTTGCTGACGGCAATCACTTCGTCGCACAGTATTAGCAGCGATTCTCATTTGCAACTACGGATGATTCGCTGCCATGAAGTACCGCCTGCTGTTGGTTACGTTTTCCACTTTTGCTCCTCTCTCCGCTTGGGCGGACGACCCGGTTAAACCTGCGCCCACGCTGGCCGAAGTGTTGGTTACAGCCGGCCCGGACGCGACGTTTAATGCCTCTACCGTGGGCGTGGGTACGTTTCGCGATCAGGCTATTGTTGATGTGCCCGCCACGGTCAATGTCATCAACCGCGCCGTGCTGGATGCGCAGGCCGATTCGACTTTTTACGACGCCTTGCGCAATACCGCGGGCGTAACGCGGCAGCAATTGCCGGGCGAGGTGTTTGATAACCTGGCGATACGCGGTGTGCGGGTGAATAACAGCACCAACTTTCGTCTGAACGGATCTTTGCCGCTGTTTAACCTGATGGAAATTCCGCTCGACAATATCGAACGGCTGGAAGTGCTGAAGGGCGTCTCCGCCTTGTATTACGGCCACACCAGCCCCGCAGGCGTGATCAATCTGGTGACGCGGCGCGCGGGCGCCAAGCCCAATGCCACGCTGGGCGTGAGCGTGACCGATCATGGCGGCACGTTGGGCAGCGTGGATGTGGGCCGGCGTCTGGGGGAGCAGCAGCAATTTGGCCTGCGCATCAATGCGGCGGGCGGCAGTTTGCAATCGCCCACCGACGGGGTGCATGGCAAAAAAGAAATGGTCAGCGCGGCGCTGGACTGGAAAGCCTCGGAGCGGTTAACGCTGAAGGCCGATCTGGAATACGCGCGCAAACAGATTGTGGAGCAAGCCAGCATTGCGCTGCCCAAGGCTAAGAATGGCCGCATCACCTTGCCGCGCCTGCCCGATGCCACGCGCCGCATTTCACCGGAATGGGCGGTATTCGATGGCCATCAAAGCTCGGGTTTGCTGCGCGCCGATTATGCGTTAAGCCCCGACTGGATACTGACGCTGGAAACCGGCGCGGCGCATCTGGAGCGGGATCGCGCGTTTACCGAAATCAAGAATTACAACATCGTCACCGGCGCAGGCACGTTAACAGGCAACCGTCGCAACGCGGAATTTACCAATGTGATGTATCGGGCCGAAGTATTCGGCAGCCACACCTTAGGCACGGTGCAACACGAAATCACGCTGGGCGCCGAGCAGACCAATCTGCATCAGGGCGCATCGAAGATGGATCGCTTTAGCGGCAAGCAGAATCTCTACGATCCGGTGGCGTTGCCGTGGTTGCCCACCAGCGGCAGCAGCACCACCGATGCGCTGCATTCTTCCGATCTGGGCGTGTATGCGCTGGACCGTGTCACGCTAAACAACCAGTGGCAAGCCATCGCGGGCGTGCGCTATACGCGTTTTGACAGCGAACAAGGCAAGTATCGGTACAACCCGCGCCGCTTTACGCCTTCGGCTGCGCTCATCTACAAGTTCTCCCCGATCTGGTCCACCTATGTGTCTTATTCCGAAGGGTTGGAGCAGGGTGATCGTGCGCCCGATACCGCCACCAACGCCACCGTGGCGCTGGCGCCCGAGGTGGCCAAGCAAGCGGAAATCGGCATGCGCTATGTGCCGGCGGTGGGTACGCAATATTCGGTGTCGATTTTTGATATCGACCGTGTCGCCAGTTATCTCAATACCAAAAACACCTTTGTGCAGGATGGCCACGAGCGCAATCAGGGCATAGAGGTTTCAGCGCAGGGCCAGTTGTTGCCACAGTTTTCGCTGCAGGCCTCGGGGCAAATCCTGAAGGCGGCCTTCCGTGGCGCGTCGGCGGCCATGAATGGCAAGGTGCCCGAGAACACGGCGCGTTATACCGCCAGCTTGTTTGGCCAATACCAGCTTAACCTGCTGCCTGGGCTGGCTTTGAATGCAGGCGCTTATTACACCGGGCCACGGCCGGTGAATGATCTGGACCAGGCGTGGATTGGTGGCTACACCCTGGGCAGTGCGGGCGTGCGTTATCAGCACAGGCTGCTGGGCAAGGCCACGGCATGGCAATTGAATGTGGAGAACCTGACCAACAAGCGTTACTGGTCGGCCACCGGTGGCGGCCGCGTGGGCGTGGGTCTGCCGCGTACGGCGATGTTGTCGATGAAGGTGGATTTGTAGGCTGGGTGTGCTGGCCCGGACGCCAGTTCGGGTTGGGCCAGCGGCCGCGCGCTTAATCCGGCAGCAAATCCGGCGAGATACTGGCCTTCAGCACGTATTGCACATTGCCATCGCGCACGCGGCGTTGCAGCCACCAGATCGACGATTTCTTGACCGGCAAATCCTGCTCCACCCCATGTAGCAACACGCTGACCAACCTGCCGATGGTGGGTTGATGGCCGACCAGTAGCGTGACGTCGCTGGCCGGATTGGGCCAGCCCGCCGCTTGTAGATAATCGTTAACGCTGCTGACGTCCGGGTTGATGCGCGCATCGATGCGGAAATCGGCGGTCAGCGCGCTGGCGGTTTGCTGCGCCCGGCGCGCTTCGCTGGTAACCACCGCCAGTTTGTGGCCAGCCAGTTGTCTGGCCAGCCACGCGGCGGTGCGCTCGGCCTGTTGTCGACCATGGCGGGTCAGCTCGCGCTTGAGATCATCGTGATGATCATCGGCTTCGGCGTGCCGCCACAAAATCAGGTCGAGCGTAGCGCCCGGTGTCATGTGCGCGGGCCCGCCTGCAGATCGGCCAGCAACATGCCTTGCGCCGAACGACGCTTGCCGCCACGCACATTCTTGCGCCGATAACGGCCGTCGGACTGCATTTCCCACGCTTGCGCGTTATCGACCAGGAACGGGCGCAGGCCTTCGCGGATGACGCGTTTCTTGATTTTCGGGTCGAGGATCGGGAAGGCAATTTCGATCCGGCGGAACAGATTGCGGCCCATCCAGTCGGCCGAGGACAAGTACAGATCTTCGGCGCCGTCGTTATAGAAATAGAACACGCGGTGGTGTTCCAGAAAGCGACCGATGATCGAGCGCACGCGGATATTGTCCGACACGCCCGGTATGCCCGGCCGCAGCGCGCACACGCCGCGCACGATCAAGTGGATGGTGACACCGGCTTGCGAGGCTTCGTACAGCTTTTCAATGACGGTGGGCTCCAGCAGCGCGTTCATCTTGGCGATGACCACGGCTTTTTTGCCGGCGCGCGCATGGCTGATTTCGCGGTCCAGCGCCTTCAGCACGTTGGGCTGCAGCGTAAACGGCGATTGCCACAATTGATAATGATCGCCCGCCAGACCCAGACCGGTCAGCTGCATGAACACGTCGTTCACGTCGCTGGTGATTTCGTCGTTGGTGGTCATCAGGCCAAAGTCGGTATACAGCTTGGCGGTGCGCGGATGGTAGTTACCGGTGCCGACGTGGGCGTAGCGGCGCAGTTTGCCTTCTTCGCGCCGCACAATCAGCAGCATCTTGGCGTGAGTCTTATAGCCGTACACGCCGTACACCACGTGCGCGCCGGCGCGTTCCAGCTTGGCGGCCCAGTTGATGTTGGCTTCTTCGTCAAAGCGCGCCATCAGCTCGACCACGGCGGTCACTTCTTTGCCGCGACGCGCCGCTTCGACCAGCGCATCCATCAAGGCCGAATCCGAACCAGTGCGGTACACGGTCATCTTGATGGCCACCACGCTCGGGTCGAGCGCGGCTTGCGCCAGCAGGTCGATGACGGGGGTAAAGCTCTGGTACGGGTGGTGCAGCAGGATGTCGCCGTGGCGGATGGCGGCAAAGACATCGGGGTTTTTGCGCAGTTCGGTCGGCATGCCGGGCATAAACGGCTCGAACTTCAGATCGGGGCGTTCCACCTGATCCGGCACCTGCATCAGGCGCACCAGGTTCACCGGGCCGTTGACGCGATAGACATCGACGTCGTCCAGGCGGAACTGGCTTTTGAGAAAATCCTGCAGATGCATCGGGCAGTTGTCGGCCACTTCCAGCCGCACCGCATTGCCGAACGGCCGTTGCGACAATTCGCCTTCCAGCGCCGCGCGCAAATCCTTGATGTCGTCATCGTCCACCGACACGTCCGAATCGCGCGTCACGCGGAACTGGTAGCAGCCTTTGGCTTGCATGCCGGCAAACAGCTCGTCGACGTGCGCATGCAGAATCGACGACAGGAACACAAAGCCGTGTTCTACGCCGCTGACGTCCGACGGGATTTTGACAAAGCGCGGCAGAATCCGCGGCGCTTGCACAATGGCGATGCCGGAATTGCGCCCGAACGCATCGCGGCCTTCCAGCTCGACGATAAAGTTGAGCGATTTGTTCAGCACGCGCGGAAACGGATGTGACGGGTCGAGCCCGATCGGCGTCAGCACCGGCATCAGTTCGCGGAAGAAGTAATCGCGGATCCACTCGCGTTGCGCGTCGGTCCAGACAGTACGGCGGAAAAAGTGGATGCCCTCGGCGGCCAGCGCCGGCAGGATCATCTGGCCAAACAGGTGGTACTGACGCTCGACCAGATCATGCGCTTCGCGCGTAATCCACTCGAACGCTTGCTGCGGCGTAATGCCTTCGGGCAGCAAACGCGTGGCGTTGTGGTGCATGTTTTCTTTGAGCCATGCCATGCGCACCTCGAAGAACTCGTCGAGGTTGGAAGACACGATGCAAAGAAATTTAAGACGTTCCAGCAGCGGGTTGCTTGAGTCTTCAGCCTGCGCCAGCACGCGGCGGTTGAACTCCAGTAGACCCAGCTCGCGGTTGAGCATTAATTGATTATCAGCGGGTTTGTAGATCATGGTTTTCACGGCATGGCGGGTTGAGACACATCACGGGCAAGCCCGCGATACGAACGGGCCGTGTGGAAGCGGCCCGCGGTTGCGTGTGCGGCGTGGATCAGTGTTGCGGCGGCACGAAGCCTTGCACGGCATCGGCGCCCGAACCAAAGAAGTAGTTCTCAAGCTGTTGTTGCAGGTACTGACGCGCGCGCGGATCGGCCAGGCTCAGGCGGTTTTCGTTGATCAGCATGGTTTGATGCTTGATCCAGGCGGCCCATGCTTCTTTCGACACGTTGTCGTACAGACGCTTACCCAGTTCGCCCGGCAGCGGCGGAAAATCCATGCCTTCGGCGTCGCGGCCCAGTTTGACGCAGTGTACGGTTCGACTCATTGGTGTTCTCACAATAACGGGGATTGAATGACATCCATATTGCCGCAGCATGACAGCTGTATGCCATCAGGCAATATGCTCAAAATCTGCGTGTCGGGCTGACTTGTGCAGCCGCTATGCAGTTTCGGGTAAGCCTGCAAGTATACACGGGCTTGCTAACCGGGCTGTGGCACGGGCCGCGTTGCGGCAAAGTACGACCGATCTATCCGGAGAAAGATGCATGCAACACTGGCCTTATCCCAAATTATTCGCGCACCGCGGCGGCGGCAATCTGGCCCCGGAAAATACCTTGCCGGGGATGCAGAAGGCGCTGGCGCTGCGCTTTTCCGCCGTCGAATTCGATGTGAAGCTGACCGCCGACAACGTCAGCATTGTGATCCACGACGACACGCTGGAACGCACCAGCAACGGCGAAGGCGCGTTGGCCGAGCTTGATTATGAGCAACTGGACGGCATCGACGCTGGCAGCTGGAAAGGCGTGGAATTTGCCGGTACGCCGGTGCCGCGCTTTAGCGATATCGCTAGCTTCTGCATTACCGAATTGATGTTTGCCAACGTCGAAATCAAGCCCTGCCCGGGGCGCGAACAGGAAACCGGCAAGCAGGTGGCGCAAGAGGCGGCGCGCTATTGGCAGCGCGAACGCACGCCGCCGTTGCTGTCGTCATTCAGCGAAGTGGCCTTGCTGGCCGCGCGCAAAGCCGCGCCGGATCTGCCGCGCGGTTTGCTGATCCATGAGTGGGTGGAGGATTGGGGCACACGCTTGCGCGCGCTGGATGCGGTGTCGTTGCATTGCAATCACGAGATACTGACGGCGCAACGCGTGGCGGACATCCACGCGGCGGGCTATCGCGTGCTGGCGTATACGGTAAATGACAAACGCCGCGCGCAGCAGTTGATCGATTGGGGTGTGGACGGCCTGTTTACCGATGAGCTGGAAAGCTTGCCCGCGGCTTTGGCGATGGCCAGCGATATATAACCCACACCGCGCATGGTCGGGCTGAACGTATACGGTGGGTCATGACCCACCACCCCAAGCCGGTTGTAGTCGCAGAAATCCTGGCCTTCCACATTAAGGGTTGGGTTCAGGTACAACAACGCCGAGTTGGCTTAAGCCATTTGAAACAACTTCTCATAATTGGCGATCACTAACACCATTTTCACCGGCCCGTGGCAATGCGTCAGCTTGATGGGCCGGCGCCCGGCCCGGTCGTGAAATTGCGACAGCAAGCCCAGTGCCGACGAGTCGAGATAATCCACATCGGCCAGATCCACGCAGAAATCGCTGACGCCGTGCAAAGCCAGCACTGCCGTCATCATCTGTTTAAAGTCGCGGTGGTCGGCGGCGGTGAAATTGCCCAACAGCCGGATCACCACCGTGCTGGACACCAAATGCCAATCGATCTGCATCGCAAGCCCCCTTGCCGCCACTGTTGGTTTTGTTTGTTGCCGTCAAACAAAGCGTAGGCGCGCGGCCCTGACTACAACAGCCAGGACCGCTCCGGGGGTATTGCGGGATTAACGCTTAGTCGGCGCTGACCGCAAAGAAATCCACGCGGCCAAAGGGGCTGACCTTATAGCCCGACACATTGGCGCGCGTAATCGCATACGCCGTCGGGTAAGCCAGCGGCACCCACGGCGCGGCTTCAAAGATGATCTTTTGCGCGTCGTGGTACATCTTCGTGCGTTGCGCGACATCGCTGGTGCGCTTGCCGTCGGTAATCAGCTTGTCCAGTTGCGCATCGCAGAAGCGGCCAAAGTTGGTGCCTGATTGCACTGCGGCGCAGCTGAATTGCGGGGTGAGAAAGTTATCCGGATCGCCGTTATCGCCCGACCAGCCCATAAACAGCAAATCGTGCTCGCCCGCTTTGCCGCGTTTGATCAGCTCGCCCCATTCAATGGTCTTGATGGTGGCTTTAATGCCCACTTTGGCCAGATCGGTCTGCAGCAATTCGGCGCCCGCTTTCGGGTTGGGATTAAGCGTGCTGCCGGTGGGACGGGTCCAGATGGTGGTTTCAAAGCCATTGGGCAGACCGGCTTTCTTGAGCAGTTCTTTGGCTTTTTCCGGATCGTATTTGTAATCGCCCAGGTCTTTGGCAAAGCTCCAGGTATTGGGCGGATATGGGCGGCTGGCATTTTGCGCCGTGCCTTCAAACACGGTTTTCAGATAGGTATTGCTATCAAACGCCGCATTAATGGCCTGGCGCACCAGCGGATTATCCAGCGGCTTGTGCTGGGTATTGATCGCCACGAAGGCGGTCATAAAGGCGTGGTTTTCCACCACTTTCAGATTCTTGTCGCCGCGCGCTGATTGCACATCCAGCGGCTTGGGCGACAACGCCACCTGACATTCATTGGCTTTGATGCGCTGCAGCCGCACATTGGCGTCTGGCGTAATCGCGTAGATCAGCTTGTCTGCTTTGGCTTTGCCCCCAAAGTAATTGGGATTGGCGTCATAGCGAATCACGGCGTCTTTCTGGAACGAGCGCAATACAAACGGGCCGGTGCCAACGGGTTTGCTATTGAAATCGGCGGCCTTGGCGGGCGTGAGTTTGTCCGCATATTCGGCTGAATAGATCGAAGCAAAACCCATGGTCAGCGTTTGCAAAAACGTTGCATCGGGGTAATTAAGTTGAAACTGAATCGTGTAATCGTCGACCTTCTTCACGCCTTTAACCAGCTTGGGCAATTGCATGGATTGCACCGTAGGGTAGCCATTGGCGGAGGTTTTGAACCAGGCATGCTGCGGATTGAGCACGCGCTCAAACGTAAACACCACGTCATCGGCATTCAGCGCGCGCGTGGGTTTAAACCATTCGGTAGCGCCAAATTGCACGTTATGGCGCAGGTTGAAGGTGTAGGTAAGACCGTCTTCGCTAACCGACCATTTTTCGGCCAGGCTGGGAACGACCTTGCTGGCGCTGGCGTCATAGTCGACCAGACGGTTAAACAGCACATCGGCCGACGCGTTGGTGGTGACCAATGAATAATATTGCACCACGTCAAAGCCTTCGGGATTGGCGTCGGTGCATACTGCCAGCGGCTTGGCCAGCACGGTTAGCGGCAGCATGGCGGCCAGCGCCGCGATCATTGTTGTTGTGCGCATGCGAGGGTGTCTCCGGGGCGGTTTCTGATTACAGCCGCGTAGCCTAACCTGGCACTGCGGCGGCGCTAAAGAATGGTTATGAACAAGAATATGCCATGAACACGCTGGCGCGGACGTAGGCGGATGGCGCATCCATGCGGCTTGCGGGCCGTCTGGGCCCCGTCGGGAAGGCCGCATGCACGTTATTCATCCTGCATAAATACCACCAGTGCGCCGGGCAAAACAGGTAAGGTTGTGGCCAGTTTATGAGTTTTGATTTTGAGGATACGTATGTATCGCGGGGAACGTTTTAACGGATATAGCCACCTGGTCGGCGCCATTCTTTCGGTGATCGGCCTGGTGGTGTTAGTGGTGTATTCCAGCATTTATAGCGATGCCTGGAAAATCGTCAGCACCGCCATTTACGGCGCGACGTTGGTGTTGCTTTATACGATTTCGACGCTGTACCACAGCCTGCGTGGTCCGGCCAAAGCGGTGTTCCAACGACTGGATCATTGCGCTATTTATTTATTGATTGCCGGCAGCTACACGCCGTTTGCGCTGGTCACATTGCGCGGACCCTGGGGCTGGACTTTATTTGGCGTGAACTGGGCTTTAGCCGTCATCGGTATCGTGCAGGAATTGTGGATCGGCAAACGCACGCGGCTGTTTTCCATGCTGATCTATGTGCTGATGGGCTGGCTGGTGGTGTTTGCGTTTAAACCGCTGATGGCCGCCTTGCCGCCCGCAGGCTTGTATTGGTTAGCGGCCGGGGGCGTGGTGTATACGGTGGGGATTGTGTTCTTTTTGTTCGACGAAAAGGTCAAACACTTTCACGGCATCTGGCATTTGTTTGTGCTGGCGGGCAGCGCCTGCCAATTCGTCAGCATCTTTGGCTACGTTAAATAAGCCGCCTGCGCCGATCAGAATAAGGTCTGGATAAACGCCCATTGCGCGGGCGTCACCGGTGTAATCGAAAGCCGGTTGCCACGCTGCAGGATCTGCATGTCCGCCAGCTCAGCGTGGCTGCGTAATTCCGGCAATCCAATCAAACGCGTTTTGCGCACAAAGCGCACATCCACTTGTAGCCAACGCGGCTTTTCCAGCGATGTTTTCGGGTCGAAGTATTTTGAGGTCGGGTCGAATTGCGTTGGGTCGGGGTAGGCCGCAGCGCTGACTTCGGCCAGCCCGGCAATGCCCGGCTCGGCGCAACTGCTGTGATAAAACAAAACGCCATCGCCCAATTGCATGCCGTCGCGCATAAAGTTGCGCGCCTGGTAATTGCGCACGCCAAACCAGCCCAGCTGGCCCGCGGCTTGCAGATGATCGATGCCGGCTTCATCCGGCTCGGATTTCATCAACCAGTATTGCGGCGTGCTCATTATTTGACGGCATCCCAGATCAGTTTGGACAGCAGCACCAGCGCCAGCGTTAAAAACAAACGCCGCACCCACAAATTGCCACCCTTTAGCGCCATACGGCTGCCGACTTGCGCGCCCGCCACATTGGCAATCGCCATTGGAATGGCGTAGCCGTAAATGACCGCACCGGCCGGAATAAAAAACGCCAGCGCGGCCAGGTTGGTGGCCAGGTTCACCACTTTAGACGACGCCGAGGCGCGCACAAAATCAAAGTGGAAAAAGCGCACAAACAAAAAGATCAGAAATGAGCCGGTGCCGGGGCCAAAAAAGCCATCGTAAAAGCCGATTACCATGCCAATGGCCAGGCCGACATACAGATCGCGCCGGGTGAGCGGCCGGCCGGCGTCTTGCGTGCCGAAGGCGGGCTTGAACCAGGTGTAGATCAGCATCACCGCCAGCAGCACAATCACCATCGGCCGCACGATGCTTTTATCCAGATAGTGGATGACGCTGGCGCCGCCATACGAGCCGACAAACGCCGCGGCGGCACAGGGCAGCAGAATGTGCCAGTCCAGTTTGACCTGCCGCGCGTAACGCCACGTGGCCGAAGCGGTGCCCATGATGGCGGCGAACTTGTTGGTGCCCATCAGCGTGGCGGGCGCGGTGTTGGGCATGATGGCAAACAGGCCAGGCACGAGGATCAGGCCCCCGCCGCCGACCGCAGCATCAATCAATCCGGCAATAAACGAAATGGGCAGCAATAGCAGCAGCGTGGAAGTCATCATGGCGAGGGTCTGGACGGGGTAGGGGCGGCAGCGCGCTACTTTGCCAGCAAGCCAGCGCGCTGCGCATCGGGCCATTCCCGCACGCAGGGCTCGCCAGCGGGCGCGCCGATTACCGTGCGATGGGTCGCGCTAAAGAAACACCCATAGGGTGGGTCTGGACCCACCATTCAAAGTGGTATGCCAAGCTCATCGCACGTGGAGGTTTACACGACCTGCAGAGATAAGCCTGAACGAAGTGGGAAGCAATGCTTGTCGTTCGCACCCGCGGCTTTGGGTGGTGGGTCTTGACCCACCCTATGCGTTAGCGGGTTGCCGCGGTGAAGGCAATTTCAACCAGCAGTTCCGGCGAGGCCAGATCGGCGCGCACGCAGGCGCGCGCCGGGGCGCAGCCCTCGGGCAGCCATGCCGCCCACACGTCGTTAAAGCCGACGCGATCGGCCAGATCGGTCAGATAAATCGTCACCATCATCAAGCGCGATTTGTCTGAGCCGATGGCGGCCAGCGTGCGTTCGGCTTGCTGCAGCAGCACGCGCGTTTGGGTTTCGATATCCGAGCCGCGTTCCGGCACTTCAACAAAACACGCAATGCGATTAAAGCTCACGGCGTCGGACCAGAGCGCGGTGGGGTTGTGGCGAATGATGTCGGACATAAAGCAGCCTGTGGATAAGTGAGAGAAGAGGGCCGGAATTTTTGTACAGATCGGGTCGCCATCATGCCACGGACGCAAAAAAGCCGCCCGAAGGCGGCTTTTTTTTATCACTCCAGCCGGACCATCAGGCCTTGGCCAGCGTGGTCTTGTCCTGCTTGTCGATCTGACGCGTGATGTAGTACTGCTGCGTAATCGACAACACGTTGTTGACCACCCAGTACACCACCAGGCCTGCCGGGAAGAAGAAGAAGAACACCGAAAACACCAGCGGCATGATCTTCATCATCTTGGCTTGCATCGGGTCCGGCGGCGGCGGGCTCAGCAGCGTTTGCACGTACATCGAGATCGTCATCAGCACCGGCAGCACGTAGTACGGATCGCGCACCGACAGATCATGAATCCAGAAAATAAACGGTGCCTGGCGCAATTCAACCGCCGCCAGCAGCGCCCAGTACAAGCCCATAAACACCGGAATCTGCACCAGCATCGGCAGGCAGCCACCCAGCGGGTTGACCTTCTCGGTGCGATACAGCTCCATCGTGGCTTGCTGGAACTTGACCTTGTCTTCGCCGTGACGTTGCTTGAGCTGTTCCATGCGCGGGGCCAGCTTGCGCATCTTGGCCATCGAGCGATAGCTGGTTGCGGCCAGCGGATAGAACAGCGCCTTGATCAGCATGGTCAGCAGGATGATCGAGAAGCCCCAGTTGCCGACCACCTTATGGATCTGGTCCAGCACCCAGAAGATGGGCTTGGAGAAGACCGTGAAGATGCCGTAATCCTTGATCAGGTCAAAGCCAGGTGCGACTTTGTCGATGATTGAAGTTTGCTGCGGGCCAGCGAACAGATTAACGCTGATGTCTTTCTTGGCGCCCGGTGCAATGGCCGGCACGTCAACAATCGCATCGGCCGAATACAGGCCGTTGCTGAGACGCTTGAGGTCATAGCGGCAAGGCGCGGCGCCGCACACCGACGGGCCATTGTCCGGCGACATGATCCAGGCGCTGGCAAAGTAATGCTGCACCATCGCCACCCAGCCATCCTTGGCGCTTTGCACGTAGGTGGCTTCGTTTTTGTCCAGCTTGGTAAATTCCACTTTCTGGAACTTGCCTTGCTCGGTGTACACGGCCGGGCCGGTGAAGGTATGCGCACCGCCGAACATGCTCGGGGTGTTGGTCGCGGCTTCGGCCGGTTTGCCATCACGCAGCAGACGGAAATACGCCGACGTGGTCAGCGGCTTGCTGCCGCCGTTGACGATTTCGTAGCTGACGTTGATTTCATAGCTGCCACGGGTAAACGTGTAGATTTTGGCAACCTTGACGCCATCGGCATTGGCCGGCGCTTCGAGGCGCACTGCCAGCGTGTTCTGGCCATCCGCCAACGCATAGGCCGGTTGCGCGGATGTAAACACCGACTTGTGCGTCGGCAGGCCGTTACCCAGCAGACCCGTTTGCGCCACATAGATATGCGCACCGCTGTCTTGCAGCAGCGTAAACGCTTGCTTCGGATCGGCCAGGGCGCCGTGTTTGATCAGTTGCAGCGTACGCAGATCGGCACCATTGGTGTCGATTTCGCCACTGAATACATCGGTGACAAACTTGACGCGCTGGCCCTTGGCCAGTGCTGCGGCATCGGGTGCGGCGCCGTTGGCGGCGACCTGGTTTGCGGCCGGCGCGCTGGCGCTGACAGACTGGGCGGTTTGCGGATAACGTTTTTCCATCCACTTCTGCCAGAAGAAGAGGATGCCGAACGAAATCGCGATGAACAGAATAAGTCTGCGGGTATCCATCGTGTACTCGTATTAGATCAGGGAGCCGGATCAGGGAACCGGGTCGTGGCCATGGCCGCCCCAAGGGTGGCAGCGGGCAAGACGGCGCATTGTAAGCCAGCCGCCTTTCAACGCGCCATATTTGCCCACGGCTTCAATGGCATATTGCGAGCAACTGGGCGCATAACGACATCGCGCACCCAGCAGCGGGCTGAGCGTGTAACGGTAGAGCTGGAGCAGAACGATGATCAGGCGGGACATCGACGGCGGATACGCGCAAAAAGTTCTAATAATTCTGCACGCGCCGCAGCGCCTTCGCGGCGATTAAAACCCTGCCGCGTACGCACGACCAGATCAAGGCCATGCAAGGTGTGGGCGTGTAGCCGGAACGTTTCGCGGATCGTGCGCTTCATGTAATTGCGTGCGACGGCCCGTTTGTCGGTTTTTTTACCGACCACCAACCCCAGACGTGCAGAAACCCCGGTGTTTGGACGAACCAAAACCTGGAAATGCAGATTGGAGACGGTGTTGCGCAAACTAAAAACGGATGAGAACTCATCCGTTTTCAGAATTCGCTGCATCCGCGTAAAGCGGAAACCTGTGGCGCCCGACATGCCGGACGCATCCGCCATAATCAAGCGGACAGGGTCGAGCGGCCCTTGGAGCGGCGTGCGTTCAGCACAGCGCGGCCACCGCGGGTCTTCATGCGAGCGCGAAAGCCGTGGTTGCGCTTGCGACGGATAACGGAAGGCTGGAAAGTACGTTTCATGATGGTGTCTGCCGAAAAAAACAGGAGTAAACCGGCGATTACATAGCTAAGCCACTGAATTGTCAACACCATCAAGCAGATTGCGCCTGTCTGGTCTGTGGATAACTTTGCGCTTTGGGCGTAGAATCCGCCCTTCGTCCCTATCAAGTCCGATCCCTGAGCGTTACCGAAGTTGGCACATACCCCTGTTGCCAGTGCGGGTCTGTGCCAGGAAAACCGTCTACAAACGACCGTTTTCCGGCGCGTTGCGGCGTTGTCGTCGCCCCCGTTTGCGGTAGTTGTAAAGGGCACACCTACAAGAAACGTCATGTCCGCACTGGAAAACTGTTGGCCCCATTGTCTGGCAGAACTGGAAGCACGCCTCGGCGCAGACCAGTTCCGCATCTGGATCAAGCCGCTGGTGGCAGAAGTCGCCGGTGACAGCCTGAACCTGATCGTCCCCAATCAGATTTTTCTGCAGTTCATCCGTGACCGTTATCTGGGTGTGATCGAAGAATCGGCCAGCCCGTTTTTTGCTGATGGCGTGGCGCAGATTTCGCTCAAAGTAGGCAGCAACGTGCGTAAGCCGTCGCCCGTGGCCGCACGCCCCAATGGCACGTTGGCCGCAGCGGCTGGCCCGTCCAATGCGTATGGCGCCAATGTGGGCAACAGCAATAACAACGCGTCGTCCGTGCCCGCGCCCAGCCCGCGCCAACATGCGGCGCCGCCCGCACCGGCCATCCATGTGACGTCGTCGCACCACGAGACCACGCGGCTGAACCCCAGCTTTACTTTCGAGACGCTGGTCACCGGTAAAGCCAACCAGTTGGCGCGCGCGGCGGCACAGCAGGTGTCCGAGAACCCCGGCGTCAGCTACAACCCGCTGTTTGTGTATGGCGGCGTTGGCCTGGGTAAGACTCACTTGATTCAGGCCATTGGCAACGCGGTGCATCAACGCAATCCGTCCGCCAAAATCCGCTATATCCACGCCGAGAAATACGTGGCCGACGTGGTCAAGGCGTATCAACACAAGGCGTTTGATGAATTCAAACGTTATTACCATTCGCTCGATTTATTGCTGATCGACGATATCCAGTTCTTTGTCGGCAAAGACAAAACGCAAGAAGAATTCTTCTATGCCTTCAACGCCTTGGTAGAAGGCCACAAGCAAATCATCATCACGTCGGATCGCTATCCCAAAGAAATCGACGGCCTGCAAGACCGGTTGGTGTCGCGCTTCTCGTGGGGTTTGACGGTGGCCATCGAGCCGCCCGAGCTGGAAATGCGCGTGGCGATTCTGTTGCTGAAGGCCGAGCGCGAGAACTTCAAGCTTGATAGCACCGTGGCGTTTTTTATCGCCAAACATATCCGCAGCAATGTGCGCGAGCTGGAAGGCGCGCTCAAGCGGGTGCTGGCGTATGCGCGCTTTACCAACCAGCCGCTGACGCTGGAAGCGGCCAAAGAAGCGCTGCGCGATATTCTGGCCGCGGGCAATCGCCAGATTACGGTGGAAAACATCCAGAAAACCGTCGCCGACTTTTACAAGATCAAAGTCGCCGATATGCACAGCAAAAAGCGCACGCGCGATATCGCTCGTCCCCGCCAGGTGGCGATGGCGCTGACCAAAGAGCTCACGCCGATGTCTTTGCCGGCGATTGGCGAAGCATTTGGCGGGCGCGACCACACCACCGTGCTGCACGCCTGTCGCACCATCGAATCATTGCGCAGCAGCGATGGCGAGTTGTCGCATCAATACGGTGTGCTGTTGCAGATGCTGCGCAGCTAAGCGCGTAGTGAGTCCTGGGCCGCCTACAGGCCGCAGTCCGGGGAGGTGCTTTAAAGCCCGGAATCCGGTAAAATCGCGTTCTATTTGACTCACTTTTGCGGACCCGTTGCCATGCCCTTGTTGCAAGCTGAACGTGATGCCCTGCTGAAGCCGCTCGCTACCGTTACCGGTATCGTCGAACGCCGCCACACGCTGCCGATCCTTTCCAATGTTCTGATCCGTAAAGAAGGCGAAACGCTCACTTTCACGGGCACCGATCTCGAAATCCAGATCGCTAGCCAGCAATCCGAAGGGTTCTCGGGCGAAGACTTTGCCATTACCGTTTCGGCCAAAAAGCTGTCTGACATCCTGCGTGCGATCCCCGATCGCGCCGTGGTGACGTTTGAAGACAACGAAGGCCGCCTGACGGTTAAAGCCGGCAAGAGCCGTTTTCAGCTGCAAACGCTGCCCGCCGGTGATTTCCCCACGCTGGCCGTCGACACCAATCTGCGTGCCACGCTGCGCATGCCGCAAGGCCAGCTGAAAGCGCTGCTGGGCCGCGTGCAATATGCGATGGCGCATCAAGACATCCGTTATTACCTCAACGGATTGTTCTTTGTGACTGAAGGCAGCCATCTGAAGCTGGTGTCCACCGACGGCCACCGCCTGGCGTTTGCCTCGGCCGAGCTGGAAGGCAACTTCGACAAGAACGAAGTGATTCTGCCGCGCAAGACCATCCTGGAACTGTACAAACTGCTGGCCGAAGTCGACGACGAAGTCGTGATTGAAATCGCCGGCAACCAGGTCAAGTTTGCGTTTGGCAGCATCGTGATCCACAGCAAAGTGGTGGACGGCAAGTTCCCGGATTACCAGCGCGTTATTCCGCAGAACAACGACAAGTTCCTCAAGATCGAGCGCCAGGTGCTGTTGTCCGCGCTGCAACGCGCCGCCATTCTGTCGAACGAAAAATTCCGCGGCGTGCGTCTGGTGCTGACCGATGGCGTGATCAAGATCCTGTGCAACAACAATGAGCAGGAAGAAGCGCAAGAAGAAGTCGAAGTGGCCTACACCGGCGCACCGCTCGATATCGGCTTCAACATCCAGTATCTGCTGGACGTGCTGACCAATCTGCAAGTCGAAACCCTCGACTTTGTGTTCGGCGACGTGACTTCCAGCGTGCTGGTTAACATCCCCGACAACGAAAACTTCAAGTACATCGTGATGCCGATGCGGATCTAACCGCCGCGTCTGAAATCACTGTCAGGCTGGGGCAACCCGGCCTTTCGTCTTTTTTTGCAGTCGTACGTATTGTGAGCAAGTAGCGCTATGAGCGAAAACATCGATCCGCAAACCCCCGATAACAGCAGCGCGGACTACGGCGCCGACAGCATCAAGATCCTGAAAGGGCTTGAAGCCGTGCGCAAACGCCCCGGCATGTATATCGGCGACACCGGCGACGGCACCGGCTTGCACCATATGGTGTTTGAGGTGCTCGATAACGCCATCGACGAAGCGCTGGCCGGCCATTGCGACACCATCCGCGTCATCATCCATGCCGATAACTCGATCAGCGTGGAAGACAACGGCCGTGGTATTCCGACTGCAATCAAAGAAGACGACGAATTCAAACGCTCGGCCGCCGAAATCGTCATGACCGAACTGCACGCCGGCGGCAAGTTTGACCAGAACAGCTACAAGGTATCTGGCGGCCTGCACGGCGTGGGCGTTTCGGTGGTGAACGCGCTGTCTGACTGGCTGAAGCTGACCGTGCGCCGCGACGGCAAAGTGCACACCATGGAATTCCGCCAGGGTGAACGCGTTAAACCGCTGGAAATTGTTGGCGACACCGACAAACGCGGTACCGAAGTGCACTTTTTTGCCTCGGTGGAAACCTTTGGCCTGATCGAATTCCATTATGAAATTCTGGCCAAGCGTATCCGCGAACTGTCGTTCCTGAATAACGGCGTGGGCATTACGCTGATCGACCGTCGCACCGGCAAAGAAGAAAACTTTGCCTACGTCGGCGGCGTGAGCGGCTTTGTCGAATACATGAACCGCACCAAGACCGTCATGCATCCGCACATCTTTCATTCCATTGGCGAACGCGATGGCATGACGGTGGAAGTGGCGATGCAATGGAACGACTCTTATCAAGAATCGGTGCAGTGCTTTACCAATAACATCCCGCAACGCGACGGTGGCACTCACCTGACCGCGCTGCGCATGGCGCTGACCCGCACGCTGAACCAGTACATCGAACAGCACGAAGTGGCCAAGAAAGCCAAGGTGGAAACCACCGGCGACGACATGCGCGAAGGCCTGACCTGCGTGCTGAGCGTAAAACTGCCCGACCCCAAGTTCAGCAGCCAGACCAAAGACAAACTGGTTTCCAGCGAAATCAGCCCCGTGGTGCAAGAAGTACTGGGCCAGGCGCTGAACGACTATCTGCTGGAAAACCCCACCGACGCCAAGATGATCAGCGCCAAGGTGGTCGAAGCCGCCCGCGCCCGGGAAGCCGCCCGCAAAGCGCGCGAATTTACCCGCCGCAAAGGCGTGCTGGACGGCCTGGGCCTGCCCGGCAAACTGGCCGACTGCCAGGAAAAAGATCCGGCCTTGTCCGAAATCTACCTGGTCGAGGGTGATTCCGCCGGCGGCTCCGCCAAACAAGGCCGCGACCGCAAGTTCCAGGCCATCCTGCCGCTGAAAGGCAAGATCCTGAACGTGGAACGCGCACGCTTCGACAAGATGATCTCCAGCCAGGAAGTGGGCACGCTGATCACCGCGCTGGGCTGCGGCATCGGCAAAGACGATTTCAATATCGACAAGCTGCGCTACCACCGCATCATCATCATGACCGATGCCGACGTCGACGGTAGCCACATCCGCACGCTGCTGCTGACGTTCTTCTACCGCCAACTGCCCGAACTGGTGGAACGCGGCTACGTGTACATCGCGCAACCGCCGCTGTACCGCGCCGCGCGCGGCAAGAGCGAAGCCTATTTGAAAGACGACCAGGAACTGAACCAGTACCTGCTGAAGCTGGCCGTCAACAACGCCGCGCTGCAACCGGGCGACAACCGCCCGGAAATCGCCGGCGAACAACTCGAAACGCTGGCACGCCAATATCTGGTGACCGACGCCGTCATCGACCGCTGCGCGCGCTTTATCGACCCGCAAGTGCTGCTGGCCCTGCTGAACAGCGGCCCGATGGACCTGAGCAACCAGGCCGCCACCGAAGACAGCGCCGCCCGCCTGACCGCCGCGCTGAACCACCCGGCCTTTACCATCCTGCCAGTCACGCACGACGACACCGGCAGTCTGCTGAAGATTGAACGCAAACTGCACGGCGTGGTGACCATCCAGTACATCGACGAAGACTTTGTACTGAGCGGCGACTACAACCAGATCAAGAAAACCGGCGAACTACTGGCCGGCCTGCTGGCCGAAGACGCCAAAATGCGCCGCGGCGAAAACACCATCGCCATCAAATCGTTTAAGCAAGGCCTGGACTGGCTGCTGAACGAAGTGCGCCGCAACGTCACCATCCAGCGCTACAAAGGCCTGGGCGAGATGAACCCGGAACAGCTGTGGGAAACCACGATGGACGTGACGGTGCGCCGCTTGCTGAAGGTGAACATTGAGGACGCGATTGCGGCGGATGAGGTGTTTACGACGCTGATGGGCGACCAGGTGGAACCACGTAGACACTTTATTGAGCAGAATGCGCTGGTGGCGAGGAATATTGATGTTTGAGTTGTAGAGCTGCCCAGTAAATGGCGTCTCAGGCGGCATAAAGCGACGTGCGAAAAGGCCCCGCCAAACTGCGGGGCCTTTTGCTTTACGCATTTTTCGAATTATGCACATTAGACACACTTTTTGAGCGTGTAGGAAATTATGAATTCATCGCGAGCAGGAGGTTCTGAAAATAGCGAGGGTATTTGGATAAAAGCTGAGTTATAAGTTCCTCATACTTACCGAGAGGCGATATAAGGAAATCTAGAGCGTAGCCGTTTTCTCTTAGAGCCATAGTTAAATCTTGGGCCAAGACGCGGTCGGAAAAACCCCTTTCAAAGCAAGAAATCGATAGCGGATCTGGCAGTCCGTATTTGAGTGCTTTGTGAAAAAAGAGTATCGGTTTCGCCGTCTCCAAATCCGATGAATTCTCCCCAAACAGCAGCTCGGTAACGGCAGCCAACACAAGGGGACAATCAAAACCAAGTGTTCCTTCGCAAAACTCAATGATATCGTGTTCCGTCACCTGTCTCGTGCCATGTTCGCCCCATGGCTTCGTTGGTCGAACATTTTTGGCCAGCTGGAATATTTTTTTATAAGGTTCTCCAGAAACCCACATCTTGGCAACATCAAAAAAGAATGGACCAGAGTTGGAATTGGAGATTAATTTATTATTACCAAATGAAACAAAAATAGGCCATAAACATTCGAGGAAAGTAGCAGAATCATGGCAATTCAACAATATATCCCAATTAGAATTTAACCATGCCTCGACTTGTAAAATATCCACAATTGGCATAAGCGTTTTGGAAAATAGACGCTGTCGACCGGTGTCTGGCTCTTTATTCTCGATATATTTTGCAACAGCAAAGAAGAGGCCTACTATGCCGACCCTCTCTTCTTCCGAGGCAATGGAATACGCCAATGACCGTGCTGCTAATTCGGCAATATCTCCTTGGAATTCCTCGAAGGAACCGTCCCCACGATTTGCCATCATGTAGCTCTCAAGCGCCGATATGAGATTCCTTCTATGGGACAAGATGCCTAGCAGATTTTTGGTATTAAAATTTTTATTTTTTATGGGTAACCGAGAGATCAGCTGATCTACCCATTCCCTCCACCTATTCCGCTCATATAGGATAACGTCAATCAGCTCTACTGGATTGATAGGGATAAGAAGCCCGCCCCTAATTTTAAGCGGCTGAACAATTGATAGTATCGAGCTTCCCGTTGTATCTTTTGAGTCGGAATTCAAAAGCTCAAGGGCGGTTAAGAAACGCCATCTTTGATATTTTTCATATCTGGACTCATGAACATCCGGATCTGAAAAAATTACAAGACCCTCTGTATGCATTCCTGCACGGCCTGCCCGGCCCATCAGATTTTGAAAGTCGCGGGGTTTAATTTTTTCCCCTGCTTGATAAAGCCCAGAAACAATTAAGTACCTGATAGGTAGATTTACCCCTTGAGCTAAAGTTGACGTACATACCACATACTGTATATAGCCGCGCTGCATTGCATGTTCTACGGACAGGCGTATGCCTTGTGGGGTATTGCCATGATGACTAAAGAAACCTAGGCGGGCTGCTTTATAGATGTCGGAGCCTTCCCCGAAATGTCCCGAAATAAGATGACATAGGCGAGATATTTCTGAGCTGTCCGATGCGCTCGCCGGGGCGTCAAGGGTCAGACCGCGCGAATAAACCTCAACAGCGCGATTAAGGATTTTTTCTGCTGTTTCTGGCCTTCCGCAAAAAATTGCAACTGCCCCATGACCAACGAGACGGATACCCAAGAATAAGCCTATATCAATAGGAGTGGCTTTTTCAGGAAATTGCCTGTCTTTTTTTTCACCCTTTCCGCGCGTCAACCTATGGGGCTCAATAATCTGCTCCAAGCTATAATCGGGGGAGGAGAACCTGTCTCCCTCGTAGAACAACAATTCACCAGCCTCTTCTGCCCATCTTGCAAATGCAATCGAGCGAGATGTAGGCAGTAAACCGTTTCCCCTAACAATTTTCCCACCTTCACCAATAAGCCAATTCAAAATGTCTTCGGCGTTTTCTATTACTGCGGAAATCAAAACAGTTTGTGCTGAAATTGGTAAAATACTGGATATTTCAGTTAACAAGAGCTCATACGTAACACCACGCTTTCCGGTATCAAATTGGTGCCCCTCGTCATAGATGACCAGCCCGACACTGTCCACAATTTTTGGCGACTGGCGCAAGATGTAAAGAAACTTTTCCGGCGTAAGTACCAATATGTTGGAATTAGCGATGCCCTCAACTTCTACTGATTCATCCTGAAGCCAATCCGAAATGTCCTCCATATAATCCATTTGGAACACATCATTAACATCATTAACAGAAATTTGATCGCGCAAAAATGCGGTACGTAAACTATGGGTAATTTCATGGCATAGCGCCTTGAAAGGCGCCACAACTACAACCAGCTTTGTTCTGTTAGCCAAAAGAGCACTACGTATAATGATCTCAATAGAGCGCGTTTTACCCGCACTGGTCGGCATCTGTACGATACCTGAGCTCCCTCTGAATATACCCGCCTGTCCAAGCATCATCTGAGATGGCCAAAGTTCCGTTGGGAACCCACTCTCCCCTATGATTGGGCGCCAAGCATCTATGGCTAAATCTGTGAAATCTTCGAGGTTATTCCACGAGGAATATTGCAGGCGCATATAAGTTATTGCCAAGCAAACATCTATTAGAAAAATTTCCTTAGCAGAACCAAATTGGTAAATATAGCTCTTTAGCTCGTGCAGAGCCTCTAAGGCGTCGCTGCTATTTTCCCCGAAAAAAAAATGCTTCGCGACGCATAATGAGATTTCTTTTAAATATTCGCTGTATTCACCTTCTAGGTAATTGGACACCGAAGCCCAATTGGAAGTCAAAATCCAAAGTAGAAAATTTTCAAGCGGTGAATCAAAAACATGACCACTTAATCTACGAGCCAAGACCAGGCTGCTGCCAGGTCGACTAGCCAAATAATAAGCTGCAGATGCAAGCAACGAAACTTCGTGGCTAATTAATGGATTATAGTTTGAGGCTAAATAAGCATCAAAGAAGCGAGCTGAAAACTGCAACTCACTTAAGTTCTTCTCTTCAAGCCCTTTTCCTTGCTCTAGATTATTACATATCCAGTTGGCACAATCGCCCAGCGTCCCGATTGTTAAAATGAACAGCTCCTCGGGTTTCGTTTCAGCTGGTGCCTTCAATTTTTCCGGGTCTTGAATACCAAGCTCTTGCTTTTTCCCCGTTGAGCGGGTAATCCCATATAGATCTTGGCTGGCTTGACTATGCTTCATTTGCTGCCAACTCATAAAGTGAATGAACGAGCTGCATAAGTTCTGTCCCGCGAATAACTATTAGGGATAAGTTAGCTTGATTTTCGTGCTCACCCGTTTGTGTAGCTTTTTGGATTTCTTCAGGGCAATATGAAATGCCCGACAATAGTGCTACAGCGCCTGATTCTAAGACATAGGGGTGGTCTGTTTTGTTTTGAAAACGAGCCACCTTGGCGACCCCTGCATAGTCTTTCATGTCTTTTAATCTTTGTTTTGTTGCATTTAGCGTATAGCCCATGCGGATGCAATCCTTCGACGAGTCATCTATCGCTGTTTGAAGCCGCGCATTATATTTAGTGCTGCTCAATTGTGCTTTAACTTCGTACACTAATAATCTGTCGATTTCTTGCGTGTGCTCAGCGTTGATCTTAAATGCTAATACATCCGCGCCCTTTACAGATTCATTCGGAGATGATTTGTTTCTATATCTAAAGCGGGGTACCCACATTTGGCAGAAATACTCTAAATAATCAGCAACTAAAATTTCTGCAAAATCTCCAGACCTAATTGACGGGCCTGGCGATTTCTTTGCGTCCGGGAAAACTAGCTCTAAAAGATAGTCACGCCGACTAAGCCCGGTCCCATCCCTCATTACGTCTATTTCATCATCGAGGCAATAGTGCTCTCTAAAGTGTCTTGCCCACTCCGTCAACAAAAGAGGGTCAACAGGCTGCTCGAGACACCATATCTCTATATCTTTTCCATCCGAAGTCTTAAGATTTTCCTGTTGCTTAACCAGTAATGAGCAGTGTTTGGGTATCGACGTCATGAGCGCGCTAACTTATGTTTATGGATACAGCTTTACACTCGAATTGAGTATATGAGAACGGGCTTCCATATGAGCTGAACGGGGTAAGTCCACTGTATCAGATGAGTGCTTCGTATGTCGAAGATGATGGTGATAGGAGACGTATACACGCAGGCGTTATTGGCTTTCCAATCTCGCGGAGGAACCGATAATCTTTAAGCTAGCGGATATGGCGAATTCGCTTCTACGAAGAGATGGCCAAACCGTCGTGGCCACACGCACAATAGTCCATAAGCGCGCCCAGTTTCTTCTCTTCTTAGGTAGTAGCATATCGCAACAGTGCGTGGCGACTGGTTTCCTTCCGGAGGCTTGAAACTGATCAGCGGAGGCAAACAGCGACCATGCTGGCTAAGTATGCGGTGTTAGTTTGGCGCCTTCATTTAGCCCGAGCATATAAAGCTCGGGTCTTCGTAGACTGGATATCGGCTAAGAGGTGGGTTCTGACGTAAGCGAGTCTGCACTAAACCCGAGACGTCGAGTGAGCTACAGCGCGTTCTTATAGCGAGTTCTCATTTTTTTCTTGATTCGTCGTAACTACTTCGATAAAAAATTAGACGTATTCCGATTAAATTTATCGCGTAATTGAATTCGAAAATAAGATAATTGATTACCGTCAAATCTTTGAAGAATTATTTATCTCGGATGATTCTGAAGTGCTAGGATAGCTTCGTTGTTGCGCATCCAGCCATTTTTAATGCGCAAGAACAAATCTCTAAATGATCAATAAAGGAAAAAACGATACAGAAAGTTTAGATCAGAAAAGGCGCGAGCCACCGGTGCAACGAACACCGATGACCCGCTAACCACAATCACTTGACTAGGAAGTAACTATGGCTACCGCAGAGTATAAGTCAGTACCGCACTCGTCTTCAAATTCCCGCATTCTGGGAATTGAACAAAACGAAGATAATCCCGAAATCATCAAACTCGTTTTCGATAAAGCAGATTTAATCCGCGCAGGTTTATTGCCGGATATTCCTATCCTCGCCAGTTTGCTCAATGGCAATGTCGTGCTGTCGCCCTATCCGTATGACACGGCAGATTTCGACGCCGCTACGGGCCGGCCGCTTTAAGCATGATATTGGCGGGCGTGCAGATTACGCGTCCGCCTGAATCCGGGCTCTCAAGCCCGCCTTTTGCACGCTGGCGTTCACCAGGCAGGCGCTCATTTTGGAATCCAATAACAACCGCCGGCAACGGCACGCTATCGCGCAGCCGCAAACCGTGGCAGATGCATCTGGCGCGCAACCCGCCGGCCTTGGTGGCTTTGGGGATTTTGTCGTCTACGTGGATGAAAGTGGTGACCATGGTATGAAAACCCTGGATCCCGACTATCCCGTTTTCGTTTTGGCCCTTTGTGTTTTTCAAAAGCGCCACTATGCAGAGAACGTCGTTTCGGCCCTGCATCGATTTAAATTCCAGCACTTTGGTCATGATGTTGTGGTGTTGCACGACCACGAGATTCGGAAAGAGAAGGGGCAGTTTCGATTTGCCAGCCGGCTGCACAAGGACTGTTTCATCGCCGACCTGACGCAATTTATAGCGGCGAGCGAATTTGTATTGATCTGCTGTGCTGTGGATAAAATCCGCTTACAGTCCGACGGCAGGCTTTTTGATAACCCCTATCACATTGCGCTTGGGGTTTGCCTCGAAGCGCTTTACTGCTATCTGCAAGAGCGACAACAAGAATGCCGTTGTACTCACGTGATCGTAGAATGCCGCGGGAAGAAAGAGGACGCAGAGCTGAAACTCGAATTTCTGCGGATTTGTGCCGGCGAGAACCGGATCGGTAAATCGCTGCCGTTTGAACTTGTCTTTGCCGACAAGCGCATTAACTCCGCAGGTCTCCAGATGGCTGATCTTGTCGCCAGACCCGTCGGAATGAGCGTGATCCGCCCCGATCAAAGCAATCGGGCATTCGCACTTTTGCGCCAGAAACTTTACGCAGGCGCGAAAGGATCCAGCGCCGCAGGATTGACGATCTACCCCTGATAAAAAGCGAAAAGCCCCGGTTTTGCAACCGAGGCTTAGCGCCGACCAGGATCTCCCAGTCCACTTACGACGTAGTGTGCCTTCGTCTGGTCATAAAGGGAAGCCTTTAGCGATTGCGATTGCAATAGCGAAAAGCGCGGCGAACAACGCGCCTTCCGTTTCTTCGATGTATGACCAGCTCGCTGGTGTTCGCCCGGCAGCGTCCAACCGCCAAAACATACAAACGTGTATATAAAACAAATCCAAAATTCTTTGTAGTTATAAAAATAAATTCCTAATCTCCGTGGGTTCTTACACAAACCCCCGGATGGAACATGAAATCACCCCAAGCCCTCACCGCCCTCGCACGCCAGATTCGCGGCGGTTTTCTCGCCCCCGGCCTGGTGCTGGCCGGCGCATTGCTCAGCGGCCATGCGCTCGCGGCGTCGGTGCTCGACACCAGCGACCAGCAAACGCTGGACGCCAAAGCCATCAGCATTAACGCCAGCAACAACTTCTCCGCGCAGCGCGCCGGCGTTGGCACTGCGTACGTGACGGCCTATGGCCTTATCCTTAGCCCGCAGGCCGCCTTGCGCTTGAATCCGGCGCTCAATGAACTGGTGTTCAGCGCGGTGCAGAAGGCGGTTAACAATGATCCGCTTTACCCCAAGGTGTACTGGCTGAATGCGCCGCCGCACAGTGGCTTTGGGCAGCAGGTGCCGGGCGGGCGTTACTCGTTTGATAATCCGGACAATATCTATCGCACCATCCCGATTGACGGTGCGTCCAGCTACGTCATCCACGGGCAGCGCAGCGGCAGCGGGCCCACCGACGTGACGTTTTCGCTGATCAATAACCCGAATTCGCAGCAGACCATTGCCGTGCTGACGGGCAATGATCTGGTGGTGAATGCCGATGGCAGTTACGTCGTCACCGTCGATAACCAACCGGCCAATGGTCGCGTTAACCATATCCAGTCCACCGATCAGGCGGTGCAATTGTTTGTGCGCAACAACCTGGGCAACTGGAATACCGAAACGCCCGATCAGCTGAGCGTAACCCGCGTCGGCACGCCCAGCCGCGCGCCACGGAGCGATGCGGAGATCGCGGATGACGTGCGCACCAATCTCAACGAATCGGCGCTGGATTACGGCGTGGGCGCGCTGGGCATCAAAACGTATATCAATCCGGTGAATACGCTGGCGCAGCCGTCGTCCTCCAGCACCCTGGGCACGCTGACCACGCAGGCCAGCTCTTTCGGCCACTTCAAGCTGGCCAACGACGAGGCGCTGATCGCCACGGTCAACACCGGCGGCGCGGGTTATTTTGTGTTTCCCGTCACCGACCCGTGGAGCGTGACGGTGGACCCGATCAACCACCAGAGCAGCCTTAACAACAAGCAAGCCGTGCCCAACGCGGATGGCACGTTCACCTTCGTGCTGTCGCTGCAAGATCCGGGCGTTTACAACTGGATTGATCCGGTGGGCCTGAAAGAGGGCACGATCATGGCGCGTTGGCAGAACATCCCCGCCACCACGCCCGCCACCGGCGGCCCGGCCATCACCACGCAGGTGGTCAAACTGGCCAACCTGGCGGCGTATCTGCCGCCGGAGACGCAGTTTGTTAATAGCAGCCAACGCGCGCAGCAATTGCAGAACCGGGTTGCGGGCTATGCGCGGCGGGTTGCGGGGCAGTAAGGCGGGGCTGGGTTGGCTTCGGGCTGGGCGGGCCCAAACTCACCAGCAATGAAAAGAGGCCGGGTCAACGACCTGGCCTCTTCGCTGTCGACGCTGCCTGGGTACCCATACGCCAAGACAGGCGCTGAAAACTCCTGCACACCCGATCAAACCCGAAGCTGGTGTCTTGCCTTCATCCGCAGCGCTTCATACAACTGGCCCGGCCCTAGCAGCACCTCCTTGATCTGATCACGGACGCGATCCGAGTTCATCGCTTGGGAGCTCATGCGGTTGTGGGCATCAAGTCCATCCATGATGGCCGTCAACAACCCTTCGTCGAGGTCGGGCGAATTGGTAAGCTGCTCTTTGCTGTTTTTATCGGCTTGCCGGATCAGGGTTTCGTTTTCCAGCAACTTGCCTTTGAGGACGCCGTTGACGTAGACCAACGGATCGTCATTCGTCAAATCGCCCTCGAACACCTCGTTCAGCGCCCGAACAATTTCTTCCAGCCGTGCTTTTTCCTCGTCCTGCACGGACCCGCTGCCGCTCGCAAGGACAGGTTGCAGTTTGGGCGCGTCGCCGTGGTCCAGCGTCAGCGGCTGCTTGCCTTTGTTGCGCAGCGCATGGTGGGTCAGTTGCAGGCGAGACAAGTCCACGCTGTCGCGTTCCCGGCCGAATTCCAGCAACGGAATCAAGCGCTTGTAAAACAGAAAGCGCTTTTCGATATCCGTGTTGCCGTAATCAAAAATCTGCGACAAAAACGCATACAAGCGCACGAAAGCGCCCATATCCCGCTTGAACAAGGTCAGCGCGTCCATGCGGTCTTTCGCCGCTTGTGCAGCGACGGCGTCTTTGTTGATTTCGGCATTTACGCGGGCATCCCGGGCCGCCTTGAAGCGCTTTAACAGACGGTCCGCCACCGATGCAATCGCTTTGATCAGCTCGGCTTGTCCGGCGGTAGCATCCGTTTCCACGCGGGCAACGCGGTCGACTTCGAAATCATCGTAATAACCCGCAGCATCCAGTTTTGCGCGCAGGTCATAGACCAGATGCGGGTCGGTGGTCGCTTCCAGTTCTGCGGTTTCGTAATACGTTTTGAAGGCCGCCAGGATATCGCCCGCATCATTTACAAAGTCGAGAATATAGGTGGTGTCCTTGCCCGGATGCGCGCGGTTCAGGCGCGACAGCGTCTGCACCGCCTGAATGCCGCCCAGCTTTTTATCGACATACATGCCGCACAGCAAAGGCTGATCAAAGCCGGTCTGGAATTTGTCCGCCACCAGCAACAGGTGAAAGCCCGGTTCCGCAAAGGCTTCCCGGATATCGCGACCGTTCAGGCCCGGGTTCAGCGCTTTGCTATGTTCAGTGACGGGGCCGTCCGGATAAGAGTCCGGGTCATCCACTTCGCCCGAGAACGCCACCAGCACGCCCAGCGGATAGTTCTGCGCACGGATGTACGCAGCGGTCGCTTTTTGCCAGCGCACGGCTTCCTTGCGGCTGGACACCACAATCATCGCCTTGGCTTTGCCATCCAGCAGGGGCTGCACGTTTTCCCGGAAATGCTCGACCACCACTTTCACTTTCTGGGCAATGTTGTACGGATGCAGCCGTACCCATTGCATGATGCCTTTCACGGCCTCGCTTTTGGCCACCTGGCGCTCATCCAGCTCCACGCCGTTATGCGCCAATCTGAACGCCAGCGAATAGGTGATGTAGTTCTTCAGCACGTCCAGGATAAAGCCTTCCTCGATGGCCTGGCGCATCGAATACACATGGAACGCCTGCGGCTTGCCATCGGTGTCGTTGCGGCCGAACAGCTCCAGCGTCTTCGATTTCGGCGTGGCAGTGAAAGCCACGTAGGTCAGGCCGGCCTCGCCGCCTGCACGTGCGGCCATCCGGCGAGCCATCATGTCCACCGCATCCTCTTCGTCACCTTCCTGCGACGGGGCCTGCTCGTCGCCCGACAACATTTGCCTGGTCATGGCTGCGGTATCGCCGGTTTGCGAGCTGTGCGCTTCATCCGCAATCACAGCAAAGCGTTTGCCCTTGGTGGCCGCCAGTTTCTCTACCGCCTCAAGCGCAAGCGGAAAGGTTTGAATGGTGCAGACGATAATTTTCTTGTCGTCTTTCAACGCCTGCGCCAGCTGCGCGTTTTTGCTGCCGCGAGCGCCGGTAATGGTCTCGACCACGCCCGTGGTGCGCTCGAAGCTGAAAATCGCTTCCTGCAATTGCGCATCCAGCACGTTGCGGTCCGACACCACCAGCACTGAATCGAATACTTTGCGGTGCGCCGCATCATGCAAATCCGCCAGAAAATGCGCGGACCAGGCAATGGAGTTGGTCTTGCCCGAACCGGCCGAATGCTGGATCAGATAACGTTGCCCCGCGCCGTGGGTCGCCACATCGGCCAGCAGTTTGCGCGTGACGTCCAGCTGGTGATAGCGCGGAAAGATCACGCTGGTCAGTTGCTTTTTCTCGTTTTGGCGGCCAATCAGGTAGCGGCCCAGAATGTCCAGCCAGCTTTCCACCGCCCAGACGTCTTCCCACAGATACGCCGTGGCATAGCCGTCCGGATTGATGGGGTTGCCCGCCGCGCCATGGTTGCCGCGGTTGAAGGGCAAAAATCGTGTTTCGGTGCCAGCCAGCCGGGTGGTCATCATCACTTCAGACTGGCTCACCGCAAAGTGCACCAGCGCGCCACCCATAAAGGACAGCAACGGTTCAGCCACGCCGCCTTTGGGCAGCGGATTGCGGTCCAGCCGGTATTGGTCGACCGCGTCGCCCACGCTCTGGGTGAAGTCCGATTTCAACTCGGCGGTCGCCACCGCGATGCCGTTTACAAACAACACCAGGTCGATGGCGTCGCTACGGTTATTGAGCGAATGACGTACCTGCCGCACCACGCGCAACCGGTTGGCGGCGTAGCGCGCCGCAATCTGTGGATTGAGGCCCAAGGCAGGTTTGAACTGAACCACGTCCAACGGCCGGGGCGCGCCCATCATTTCTATGCCACGGCGCAGCACATCCAGCGTGCCAACCTGGTTAAGCCGCTTGCGCACCCGCTCAGCCAGACACCCCGGCAAATCGGCGCCATGCGTCTTGTTCAGGCCTTGCCAGTACTCGGGCTGGGTTTGCTCCAGCCACGCCACTAAATCGGGCATAAACAATCCGTTCTGCCGGTCGTAGCGGTTGGCGTCGCCTTCGGCATAGAGCCAGCCGTGGGCGGCAAGGTGTTCGCAAATTGCGGACTCGAAATGGTGTTCCTGGTGCAGGTTCTGGCTCATGGTGTTCCTGACTTGTTCTTATTGTGCGGGCCTGATTGCGGCGCTCAGTTTTCGGCGTAGCTGCGTTCAAGCAGTGCCTGGGCCCGTTGCAGGTCTTGGGGGCCCAGAAGACAGAGTTCGACGTTGCCCGTGCCCCAATGGCCCACCTGGCTTATGTCGCGGCTAAAGCCTTCTTGGAACGCGACCGTGGCGGGGTCCAGCTTGAGCGTGACAAGCAAGCGGTTGGGATAGACGAGGACGCAGGCGAAATTCTTCAACCGCCGGAACGCGGTGTAGAGCTTGAGCGACTTCTGCTGCACATCGTCGCCCAGCGACATCAGCAGCGACGCGGTCTGCTCGTACAGCGCACGAATCTCCGGCGTGGCCAGCGTCAGTTGTTCGGCCAGCGACTTGTCCTTGCCCTGCGGCTTGATCGCGTCCGGCTCGGCGGCAGGAAGGTCGGTTGGCGCGGGCTTCGCCGCCGTGGCATCGGCCACGCTTTGCGCGTTGACCAGTTCCAGCAGTAGCAGGTCATCGCCGAACAGCTTGTAGCGGATCAGTTCGATATTGCGCGGTATCTGCTGCACCGCGTGCTGGTCGTAACGCGTGAAATCGGACGCAATGCACAGCAGCCGCGTGCCTTTCCATTCGATGTGCTGGGCAGTCTCTTTGCCAAACTTTTCCATGACGAGCCAGCGGAATTCGGCCTGATGGTCCAGCAGCCAGTCCAGGTAGAACAGCCCCTGGTTGATAACGTTTTCGGTACTGTGGCGTTTGTATTCGACGATAACCGGACAGCCGTTCTCGTCCAGGCCCAGCGAGTCGATCCGGCCTTTATGGGTCTTGCCGGTGGCGTATTCGGTGGCAAGGAAGCGCACGCCGAGCAAGGCTTCCATCTGGCCCTCGATGAAGCCCTGCAAATCACGTTCAAGGGGTACGGCCCGGCCAGCCAGTTCTGTGGCGGTGCCGTTGCTCAGGCGGAAAAGTTGAATATCACTCATACATCGCCCCAGCCATGCCAGGCATCGACCAGCTCACTGGCGCGGGCTTCTTTCACTTCAGCACGGGCGCTGCACCAATCCAGCAGGCTGGCTACCTGTTCTGGTGTGGCGGTCCCGCGCTCCCAGCCAGAAACAAAGCCATCGGTCTCAGCAATGGGGAGTGAGCCACCCAAGCCACCAACACATAAACCCTGTCCCGCAATGCACTTGATGATGGCGTCCCAGTGCTGCTCATAAGCAGTTTCATCGAGCGGGTTATGGAAGGTCAGGTACAGGGTAAAGCCCAGTTCCTGAAACTCGCCGAGACGCAGCTTTTTGCGTTGGCGCCGATTCCAGCGGTTCAGGCGGGTACGAGGGGCGGTCTGGAAGGTTTTCATGGTTGTTCTTCAGTGAAATATCTTCAGGCTGCTGTGCGGACGCCGATTTGGCCGGTGACGGCGGCGGCAATTAATGCGGACCGGCGTTCGTTTAATAATGCGGCCGTTCTCAGGCACTCCGAAACCAGCTGGTCAAGCTTGCCTATTTCTTCATCTACAAATGCCATAATTAATTGTTGCTCAGTTAGTTCAGGGGTCGGAATCAACAAATTACGTAATGCGCCCAAGCCCACAAATGACTGCACGCCACCGGAGCGCTGAAGGTCAAACTGTAAATGTGCAACCTTACTATTGAGAACATGTTGCAGCCATCCTCCAACAAATGCATTGTTGACCTTAAATAGAGCAATATTTTTTATTGCAAATTCGCTGTCGGTATTGACAAGAACAGCGCCACCGATACTTCCAATCATTGGCATAATAATATCCCCTCGCTGTACTATCGAACGCTTTGCAATTTCCCCATAATCAACGGTTGAGATATGTTTTGCATCATCCAAAGAAATCAACCCATCAGAAATGTCCTTAGTTGTGACCAATGGGTATGTATTAAATGAAGGCTCAACAAATTCAGGTGTATCGTGTGTGCCATCGCGCACATCGCATATTCGCTTTAGTGATAACAGAACCCAATGCGCTGGCACCTCCCCCAGCCACGCCACGCCGGAATCCTTCATCGGCGCATCTGGGTTAAGGCCGCGGGTGACAGCGTGGGAGATGGTGGCCTGGCGCTTTTCGGCCAGCAGGGCGATGAGCTTTTCCTGCTCGGCAATCAGCGCATCGATTTTCGCGGTCTCGCTGTCGAGGAAGGCGGCGATGGCAGTTTGCTCGTCGTGTGGCGGAAACGGCAGTTCGACGTTTTCCAACGCATACTGACCCAAGCCGACTCGGGTTAACCCGTTGGCAGCAATTGCGAATCGTGCTTTTGCATATGCGGAGTCAAACAATCTCTTCACGAAACCACCAGCCGTCCCAGACTGAGGGCGAACCATTGACAGGTGATACCCGCAGACCACGCCCGGCAGGTCGTCGGGCACATACGCTGATATCGCGATGTCGTCGGCCGTTTCAGAGTCCTTGGTGATGATGGTGTCACCCGCCCTCAGCGTGAACTTGGCAATTTGCTCCACGGAAGCCGTCGCTTCCATAAACTGCATGTCGCCTGTAATGCGCTCGTTGTAATAGACGTCGGTGTAATTGCAGAGCCGAACCATGAGCTCGTCATCTCGGGAGTGTTTGTCAATGTTGCTGGGAAACACGATGCACGCGTGCTTAAGGCGGAGCACTCTCCAATGAGCCGGCACATCACCAAGCCATTCAACTCCACTGTCCTTGTACTCCGTATGCCTCGCCAAACTCATTCCGCCAACCCCCCAAGCATCTTCACAATGCTGGCCGAAACGGTCTGCAGTTCTTCGTCGATGGTGTGCAGGCTGCGCGGCGGCTCGAACACATAAAAGTGGCGGTTAAAGGGAATCTCGTAGCCGACCTTGCTCTTGGCTTCATCAATCCAGGCATCCGGCGCGTGCGGCTGCACTTCGCGTTTGAAGTAGGCCGCAATGTCGTCGGACAGCGGCACGTTTTCGGTATCGCGCAAAGCGCTGTCGGCCTGCGGCTTGCCTTTCTGTTTGCCCTTGCTACCAAGGATGATCTGGCCATGTTCATCCCGTAACGGGCGTTCAACGGTAATGGTGGTGTAGCCAAAATCCTGATTGCGGAACACGCGCGAAATCGGCACTACCCTGACTTTGCCGCCCTCTGGCGCAATGGGCGCAGATGCGCCACTCAGCATCAAACTGCGGCTGACTTCCTTGCCATGAGCGTCCAGCACGATGGCCTGGTCGGCCTCGGCAAAGTCGCCGAAGAGTCGGGTGATCTCGGCGATATGTTCATCCGACATTTCTTTGCGTTTGCTGCCCAGACTTTTGCGCATCTTTTGCCAGAAGCTGCTGCCATCAATCAGTTGCACCCAGCCCTTGCGGTCTTCCGGTTTTTTGTTGGACAGAATCCAGATATAGGTGCTGATGCCGGTGTTGTAGAACATGTCGGCCGGCAGCCCGATAATGGCTTCGACCAGGTCGTTTTCCAGCACATAACGGCGGATTTCGCTTTCCCCGCTGCCCGCGCCACCGGTAAACAGCGGCGAGCCGTTCAGGACGATGCCAATACGACTGCCGCCATCGACGGCCGGGCGCATCTTGCTGATCAGGTGCAACAGAAACAGCATCGAGCCATCCGACACGCGCGGCAGACCGGGGCCAAAGCGGCCAGCAAACCCTTTGTCGGCGGCCTCTTTGCGCACTTCTTTTTCGACCTTTTTCCATTCCACGCCAAACGGCGGATTGGACAGCATGTAATCGAACTTGCGCGCGCCGTGGCCATCGTCGGACAACGTGTTGCCGACCACGATATTGCCGACGGGCTGCCCCTTGATCAGCATGTCCGCCTTGCAAATGGCGAATGACTCATCGTTCAGTTCCTGGCCGAACAGGGTCAGTCGGGCGTCCGGGTTATGTTGCAGCAGGTATTCGCGCGCCATGGAGAGCATGCCGCCCGTGCCCGCCGTCGGGTCGTAAAGGGTGCGCACCACGGCGTTGCCGGGAGTCAGCACATCGTCGTCTTCAATGAACAGCAAATTCACCATCAAACGGATGACTTCACGCGGGGTGAAATGCTCCCCGGCGGTTTCGTTAGAGTCTTCCGCAAACTTGCGAATCAGCTCTTCAAACGCCAGCCCCATCTGGCCGTTGTCGACGGCATCGGGGTGCAGATCAATATTGGCGAATTTCTTGAGGACCAGATAAAGCAAACCCGCCTTGGCCAGGCGTTCGACCTGGGCATAAAAATCAAAGCGCTCAAAAATATCGCGCGCGGCGGGCGAGAACGCCTGAACGTAGGCGTACAGGTTCTGGCGGATATTGTCCTGGTCACCGAGCAGTCGGGTCAGGTCAAGCGGCGACGTGTTGTAGAACGGGCACTGCGTTTTGGCGGTAAGAAACGAGTCGGGCTTGAGGCCTTGTTGCGTTCTGGCGGCAAACTCCGCCAGCACGGCGGGCTTGGTGCTTTCCAGTACGCAATCCAGACGGCGCAATACCGTAAACGGTAGGATAACTTTGCCAAAATCCGAGCGCTTGTAATCGCCACGCAACAGGTCGGCAATTGACCAGATGAAAGAAGACAGGGCTTGGTGATTCATGAAATAACTCAAATGAGGCATTCAATTCGGCACACGTTGAACGCATCGCAAAAAGATTCAGGAAAATAAGGCCGGGCAATCAATTCTTGTATGCAGCGGCATAGCGGCATTCATAGGGGAACGCAGCTTTTAATCTGCGGCCCAATGTTTTCGGGGTATTCGAACGAAACATTTCTTTGAATGTGGCGGAGCCAATGCGCTGAATTGGAAATTCCAAAATATCCGCTTTTGCTTGGGATTGCGCCCTAGGAATAATCCAGCCAATCAGAAAGTAATATGTACCACTCGGGATTTTGCGATCTGAAACTCTGAAGCGATGCAATTGATTAGACTTTTTATTTCTTCCTGACTTTCAAAAGGAGCCGGCGGCGGGCGCGAAATGGCCCTCTACGGCGATTAGCCAAGCCAGCTTGTGAAGCTGCAGTGTCAAAAACCGAGCGGTATTTTGATTTTTATAGATAACGGTGGGTGGAATTTGAGAATTGACGTCGATCAAGTCAGCAAATGATTTATCCGGATCGGATGTTTCCGAGGTGATAGCATGTTTTTGTTTGGGTATCCGGCGACAGCGGATGTGCAAAACACATTATCGTAATAGCAATAGGGAAATTAAAGACTAATAGAATAAAAACCTGAGAAGACGCGAGCCACCGGCGCTACCAACACCGATGACCCGCTAACCACAATCACTTGATAAGGAAGTAACTATGGCTACCGCAGAGTATAAGTCAGTACCGCACTCGTCTTCAAATTCCCGCATTCTCGGAATTGAGCACACCAAAGATAATCCCGAAATCATCAAACTAATTTTCGATAAAGCCGATTTAATCCGCGCAGGCCTATTGCCGGATATTCCAATCCTCGCCAGCTTGCTTAATGGCAATGTCGTGCTGTCGCCCTATCCCTATGACACGGCCGACTTCGACGCCGCCACGGGCCGACCGCTTTAAGCATGGCGTGGGCGGACGTGCAGCATAGGCGTCCGCCTTTTGACTGTTCCATCAAGCTCCGCAGCGACAGTTCGCCTGCGTGCACGCAGGCAGACCCAGGTAAAGCACCGTTTATGAGAGAGACACCCATGCAAGAGATGATGCAAACACCGGCCAGACGCCCCGTGCCTTGGTTGACAAAAACAATGGCCAGCGCCATTTTGTCAACCAAGGAGGTCGCAATGATCAATGACCGGATTCGTAGCGCTCGCTTGTTGCGTGGCTTAAGCCTTGATGAACTGGCGGCACGCTTGGGGGATATCAGCAAGCAGGGCCTCAGCAAATTTGAGAAGGGGCACGCCAAGCCGAATATGGCGCGCTTGATTCAGCTGGCCCACGTACTGGAGGTCAAGCCGGAGTATTTTTTTCGCGGCGAGGAGGGGGCGGCAACGTTCACGCTGATCGGGCCCGCCAGATGGTCGAAGCCGCACCAGGCGCAAATCGTTGAACAATTGCGAGAGCAACTCGAGCGTTACAACGCGCTGGAGCAATGGTTTGCCGTGCAGGATGAACGAGCTGCGCCGCCGCCAGCGCAATCCATTCTCGTCAGCGCTGCGGATGAGGTCGAACAGGCCGCCGCCACCTTGCGCGATGACTGGAGGCTCGGCAGCGACACCATTTTCGGGTTGCTGGATTTACTGGATCTGCACGGTATCAAGGTTGCATTGCTCCGTGCGCCGGACAGCCTTGAAGGAACCATGGCCTCGGTCAATGACGGCGAACAGGTCGTGCTCGCGTTGAATGCAGGGGATTCGGCTGCGGCATTGCGCTGCTTTGCAATGCGCGAAGTGGGGCGCTGGCTACTGGAGTTGCCCACCACGATGTCGCCCAGGCAGCGTGAAGTCGCCTACGAACAATTTGCGCAGGCGTTTCTTTACCCCAAATCTCAGGTCCATGCCGATTTCGGCGCGCAGCGGCGCTCGCGGGTGCATGCGCAGGAATTGCGTCTTGCTATGCAGCGCTACGGCTTGTCGGCGGCTGCGGTGGTCGACAGGTTGAAAACGTTGGGCCTCTTAAGTAGTGCCGCACTCAAATACGCCGTGACTGCAGCGCAGAATCTGGATGCCCAAGCCTTGGACACCCGCCCTGCCGAGCGCCCGAGCCGATTCGAATCGCTGGTTTATCGCGGCTTGGCCGAAGGGCTATACACCGCGTCGCGCGCTGCAGAATTGCTGCAAGTGTCGCTCACCGATCTGGCCAGTTTCAGCGGTAAGGTCAGCGCGTGAATGTCGCGAATTTATTTCGGTGATACCAATGTGTGGATTCATTTCCAGCAGGGCGGCTTGCTGGACGAGTTATTCCAGTTGCCGTTTACGTTTTGTTCAACGCAAAACGTCATGGACGAACTGATCAAAATGGATGGCGCTTGTTTGCTGGAGCGGGGATTAGTGGTTGAGGCGATCGGCGAATCTGAAATTGATCGCCTCAACGCGCTCCGGATTGCGCATCGCAATAGCTCGATCGCCGATGTGTCGTGTTATTTGCTCGCAACCATCACGGGCTGGCCTTTGCTGACCAGTGACGGCCCTCTACGCGCCCAGGCGCTGAAAGACGGCATTGAAGTGCACGGCGCACTCTGGCTGCTGGACCAGATGGTGGGCTACGGCGTAATCGCGCCGGTAAGCGCTGCGGCCGCGCTGGAAGAAATGTTGAGTGAGGGTGCACGGTTTCCCAAGCGCGAATGCGATGCAAGGCGGGTGGCCTGGTCGCGCAAGAAACCGGCAGAATAGGCGCCTTCGCATCGCCATCTGCCGTCCCGTCTCCGTAACCCGAGCCCACCCATGCCGCAAAACACCGACGACCAGTTCTACACCCGCGCCGACGCCCACATTCATCTCGCCAACGAGCATTGTCTGGACACCAGCCGCGGCAAAGTTAGCGCCTCGATGATGTACGCGCTCGCGCGCTTCAATGCCTGGGTCAGCGCCTGCGGTTTTGAAAACGGCGCCGACATGCAAGCCGCCCGCGCAGAAACGCTGGATTATTTCGTCGCGCAATATCGGGCGATGCTCGAAGAAAACCTGGACGAATACATCGCGCATTTTGCTGAGTACATGGACAAGACTGAGCCCGAATCCTGATGCGCGTCCGCAGACACGGCCGGGCCATCCCACAGCGGGTTGCTCACTTCGCCGACTTCGGCCACGCACGCATCTGCGCAGAATGGCTGCATGGACTAACCGGAGAATCACCATGCAAGTCGCAGACTGGAACGCCAACAACAAAGCGCTGGGCCAATTGTCCGTGGTGTTACTCGGCAAAACCGTGCCGGTGCCGGAAGAGGGCTACGGCACCGAGCGCGCCACGGTACAACAAGTCCTGTCAGTGGGCGATACCGAACCCGACAACGACCACCCCGACACCGCGCTGTGCACGCGCGACGTCAAGCTCAAAATCACCTACACCGATAAAGACGGGCTGGAGAAAGAAGGCTTCGTCACCGGCGATCTGCGCTTTGGCGTGGAATCGGCCTCGGAAACCATCGCGCTGAGCGCGGATGCGATTGATTTCCGGGCTTATATTGATGGGCCGGATGAGACTTGATCCATCGCGGCCCAGCGCCGGACGTTAATGAGCCGGTTGCGGAGGTACGGGCATTCCGGTCGGCTGCTGGTGCCGCCAGATGACCGAATTGCGCGCGTTGGGCGCCTCGTCAGGTTTTTGACCCGGCAGATCGCGGCGGCTTAACTGCAAGCAGTATTGGAAGAACTGGGGCGTCTGGCCCCACCAGACCGAATCAAAATGGGTTGCATCAACATGCGGCATTGCCTGCTTTAGCGCATCAATATCCCCATATTGGCAGGAGAAGCGTGCATAGGCAGCGTAATTGTCTTTGGCCGGATAGTCATGAATCAATCGCTCAAAACCGGCACGCATCCGGGGCCAATCCACCATGGCCGCCAATTCGTCTTGGGGCCCTTCAATTAATTCGCTTGAATACAAGCGGGCATAAAGCGAATCGCCCCAGCGTGGATAGGTGCGGCGCGCCGATTGGTCGATAAACGTGCTTAAAGCTTCATTTGACCCGCCCCACTTGGGCTCAAATATATAGCTGCCGGTGGTATATACCGGCAAGTAATAGGGAAATTTAGTCATGGCCTCTTTGAGAACGTCCAGATACTCGTCCTTATGATCGCCTTCACGATAACGGGTCAGTTTCAGCATGGCGATATACCAGCCCGGATCCTGACGTGCAGGGCCGGACATCTGTTGCAGCTTTTGGTAAGCCTTTTCAATATTCGCGCCCAGCTCTTTCCATTGTTCCGGCGTTACGCTCCTGGCCCAACCGCTGCCACGCACGTATTGCCCATAGGAGATGTCATAGGTTGCATCCAGAATTTGCGCAGACACCGAGCGTGGGTACTGCGCGCGCCAATCATTCAGATTCTTGCGCCATGTAATCCAGTCCATCGCATCGGTCTCCTGCGGTGTGCAGCCGCAGCCCTGGCTGAATATGTTGTAGTAGATCTGCAGCTTGGGGTAACCCAAAGCAATCGTCAGATGATCCCGGCGCGCTTGATCAATGCGCCGATCAAGCTCCACAAAATTGCGCGCTTCTAACAGCTTGATGAACTGATTGCGTAACTCCATCGCTTCGGTCGGCTTGGCCGGCGTAGAGCCCGCATTCGCTACCGTGCTGGAGCAAACGCACAGTGCAAGCAGTGGTAACAACAAGCGATAAAACAGTCTGGGTATGTACATGGATATACCGATAGCGGGAGATTGCAATTAACAAGCGTTGTAAATGAAATGATCACACCGGTTTTTTATTAGCCGTGCCGGATTTTGCGTAGGCCATGCAACGATTGAACAAATCGCGCGAATAGCCCCACGTATGGATCAGCGGTTGCGCTGAATCAATGTGTTTGACGGCAGAGCGTAGCGCCTTCAGATCGCCATATTGGCAGGCAAAGCGGGCGTACTGGCTGTAATTAACGGCTGCCGGAAAGTCATGCACAACACGCTCAAAGCCTTTACGCATGCGCGGCCAATCCACAGCGGGATCCAGTGTTTGGTCATAGCGCATATCTCGAGCGTAAAGCCGGGCATATAAAGACTCGCCCCAAAAGCTTTGTGTTAACGCCACCGCGTGCTCAATCAGCGCTTTTTCTTCTTGCTCAGAACCCATCCAGCGCGGCTCAAAATAGCCCGCGGCCAAAGTATAAAGCGGCAAATAGTCCGGATATTTTTGGGTGGCTTCTTGCCACAGCAAAACGTATTCGTGGCGATTGTCGATGCCTTGCAATCGCAGTAAACGCAGCTTTGCGGCATACCAACCGCGGTCTTCGCGGGCAGGGCCGCTCATGCTTTGTAACAGCGTTGCAGCGCGGTCCAGGTAGGTCTGCATCATTTTCCACTGGTCAGGCCGCACATCTTTCGCGTAATCGGTGCCGCGGGCATATTCGCCATACGAAATATGATAAGTGGCGTAAAGGATTTGCGCGTTGATCGATTGCGGCGCCAGGCGGCGCCATTGTTCCAGCGCCTGCCGCCAACGCACCCATTGCAACGCATCGGGCTCTGCAATGCTGTGCTCGGTGCAGCCGCAATTGACGGTGAACGCGCTGTAGTACAGCTGTAACAGCGGCGTACCGTCGGGGGCGGTGGAGTGGCTTTTGCGTGCGGCATCCATTTGCGCGTCCAGCTCGGCAAAACTGCGCGCGTCGAGTAATGCGGTTATCCGGTTATGAACATCGGTCTGGTCGGCCAGCGCATCGGCATACGCGGGCTGGACCACAAGGATGAGGGCAGATAGCAGCCAACGGGCGAGCGAGTGAGTCGTGGTCATGGTTATGCGCGGGCGGTTGATATTTGATTTGCCCCGAGTTGTAGAGAAAGGCATTCGCGCAACTGCCTTACCAGCATGTCAGGATTTTTGATGGTGCGAGTGTGCCATTGACCCAGCCTGTCAGGTTGCCCGCTAGTAAGCGCCAAGCGGCGACTGCGGCTAACGCGCCACAGCCTTGACCCAATTTCCATATGGGGAATATATTCCCATATATGGAAACCCCATCCCCCCACCCCGACCCTCTCGACCAGCACCTCGCGCTGCGCCTTAAATCGCTGCGCACCGAGCAATTCTGGTCGCTCGACGAACTCTCCCGCCGCAGTGGCATCAGCCGCGCCACCTTATCCAGGCTGGAGAATGCCGAAGTCAGCCCTACCGCCAGCGTGCTGGGCAAGCTCTGCGCCGCTTATGGCCTGACCGTCTCAAGATTGATGCGCATGGTCGAAGCGCAATTTGAGCCGCTCATCCGCCCCGACGCCCAAGCGATCTGGTCCGATCCGCAACAAGGTTTCCGTCGTCGTTCCGTTTCGCCGCCCGCCGCCACGCTCGCTGGCGAAGCGCTGCTATGCGAACTGGACCCCGACACCCACATCCGCTACGAAGCCTCGCCGCGGCCGGGACTGGAACACCATCTGGTATTACAAGAAGGCCAGCTGCGCATCACGGTGGATTGCCACACTTACGATCTGCAACCGGGCGACTGTCTGCGCTACCAACTGCACGGCGCCAGCGCTTTCGATACGCCTGCCGATTCTGGCGCCCGCTACTACCTGTTCATTGTGTGATGCCCATGTCCAACCCGACCCCGACCCAAGCTTCAACCATCGCCGTCTTCACCGCCGCCGACCTCGAAAGCTATCTGCCCGCGTTGACGCGCCTGCTGCAGGATTGCGTCGCCGCCGGAGCCAGCATCAGTTTTTTGATGCCGTTTTCAGCGACGCAAGCCGAAGCATTCTGGCGTGGCAACGTGCTGCCCGCGCTGCAATCCGGCACGCGCAGCTTGCTGGTGGCCCTGCAAGACGGCCAGCTCGCAGGATCGGTGCAGCTTGATTACGACACGCCGCCCAACCAGCCGCATCGCGCCGAAGTGCGCAAGCTGATGGTTCATCCGCAATTCCGCCGCCTGGGCATCGCCAAGGCCCTGATGCGCCAGCTCGAAACCCTCGCCGGCGAATTGAACCGCACCTTGCTGACGCTCGACACCCGCAGCGGCAGCGAGGCCGAACCGCTGTATATCGGGCTCGGCTATCAGGTGGTCGGCCGGATCCCCGATTACGCGCTGGATGCGCCGGAAATCGAGGCGGGCCGCGGCTTGCATGCCACCACCATCATGTACAAGCAGCTCTAGATTGCGCGCGTGAGCCGAATAAGGCTCATAATCGGCTCATTCTGTGAGCCGATTAGCGCATTTAATCGGCTCATTCCCCTTGTCCGCCCAAGGCGAGCGTATGCAAAAACAACCGTGGATCTGGCAACACCCCGATTGGCCCCGGCTACATTGGGAGGCCGATGCGTTGGCGCCGTTATTGCTGCAATGTGTGGCCGCGCAAGCGCGTTTGCTCGGCATGGCGGGTGCGATCGGTGCGGATCTGGACCGTCAGGCACAGCTGGATGTGCTGTTGCAGAACATCATTACTTCTAGCGAAATCGAAGGTGAACATCTCAACGTCGAGTCGGTGCGATCGTCGCTGGCACGGCGGCTGGATGTGCCCGCTGCGGTTACCCAGCGCACAAGCGCACGCAGCGAAGGTCTGGCTGAGCTGATGCTTGATGCCACGCAGCAGGCTGATATTGCGCTGACGCTGCAACGTCTTTTGCATTGGCATGCGCTGCTGTTTCCCGAACAAGAACCACTGCTGCTGCCGCGCAAAATCCGCGTGGGTGCATTGCGTGGCGACGAAGTCATGCAAGTGGTGTCGGGGCGGCAAGATCGACCTGTTGTGCATTTCGAGGCGCCGCCGGGCGAAGGCCTGGCCGAACAGCTAAACGTGTTTCTCACGTGGTTTGCTGCCTCGCTGAGCGATGCCACCTTGCCACCATTGCTACGCGCTGGCGTCGCGCATTTCTGGTTTGTCACCTTACATCCGTTTGAGGATGGTAATGGCCGCCTCACCCGCGCGCTGACCGACCTGGCGTTGGCGCAAAGTGAGCCGCTGGCGATCAGGTTGTACACGATGTCGGCCAGCATTCTGGATGATCGCAAAGGCTATTACGCGATTCTCGAATCCAGCCAGAAAGCCACGCCCGACATTACGCGTTGGCTGCAATGGTTTCTGCAAACGTTGCTTGATAGCCTGCTCGGCGCACAAGCACGCATCGAACGCACCCTGGCCGAGGCGCGCTTCTGGCAAATACATCGTGGCCAAGGGCTCAGTGCCGAGCAAATCAAGGTATTGAATCGGCTGTTGGACGGCGGTCAACGCGGTTTTGAAGGCGGCCTGTCCGCAGCACATTATCAAGCGGTGGCTAAGGTCTCCAAGGCAACCGCCACGCGCCATCTGGCCGATCTGGTTGAAAAAGGCTGTCTGGAACGCCTGCCGGGGGCGGGCCGCAGCACGCGTTATCAAATCAAACCCGCCTGACCCGGCGATGTCCCTCCCATGCGGCAGCGCAATATCAGCCATCGCCCGACACGCCCGCCGCCTCGCATCCGTTACCATCGCTAACAAACGATGTAAGCACAGGAACAGCGGTGTCGGTCATCTCATCCCTGCAGGTTGGCGTGCTGGACCCTCAAGGCCCGGTAGCGGCCGCCGAGCGCACGATTTTGCTCAATGCCACGGTCATCATGCTGGCGGTGATCATCCCGGTGATCCTGCTGACGCTGGCGTTTGCGTGGTGGTTTCGTGCGGGCAACGCCAAGGCCAAACGCTCGCCTGACTTTGCCTATTCCGGCCCGGTCGAGGTGGTGGTGTGGGCGATTCCGATGCTGATCGTGCTGTTTCTTGGCGGCATCGCGTGGATCGGCTCGCACGATCTCGACCCGCCCAAACGCATCCTGGCCAAGCATTCGCCCATCGACGTGCAAGTGGTGTCGCTGGACTGGAAATGGCTGTTTATCTATCCCGCGCTGGGCGTCGCGTCGGTCAACAAACTGGTGGTGCCTGCCGGCGCGCCGCTGCGTTTGCAATTGACGTCCGCGACGGTCATGAACAGTTTTTTTGTGCCGCAATTAGGCAGCCAGATTTATACGATGGCGGGCATGTCCACGCGGCTTAATTTATTGGCCGATAAGCCCGGTGTTTATCCTGGACTGTCAGCGCAATTTAGCGGGCAAGGTTTCTCCGATATGCGTTTTAACGTGCAGGCATTGCCGGAAGGCCAGTTCAACCAATGGGTGGCGACAGCCAAACGCAATCCGGCGCAATTAACCGCTGCCACTTACGCGCAATTGGCTAAACCGGGCCTGCAAGCCACGCCGCTGGAATTTGGCGCCATCGGCCAGGGCGTATTCGATGCCATCGTCGATGCGCGGCCTTTACCGGTTAGCGCCAGCGCCACCGAAAGCGCCGCTTCCCCCGCAGACGATGCCTCTACTTCCGATCATTCCGCAATGGCGATGTAATCCATGAGTTCAAGCGTATTACTGGGCAAGCTGGATTGGAGCGCCATTCCGTTAAACGAACCATTACCGTTGATTTCCGCCGCGGTGGTGGTTGCGGTGATTGCGGCGATTCTGGGTCTGGTCACCTACAAGCGCGCCTGGCCGTATTTCTGGAAAGAATGGATAACCAGCGTCGACCATAAGCGCGTTGGCGTGATGTATGTGGTGCTGGCCCTGGTGATGTTGCTGCGGGGTTTTGCCGACGCATTAATGATGCGTTCGCAATTGGCCATGGCGGCGGGCACGGCGCACGGTTATCTGCCGCCCGACCATTACAACCAGATTTTTTCTGCGCACGGCACCATCATGATTTTCTTTGTGGCCATGACTTTTATGGTTGGCCTGATGAATTTTGTGGTGCCGTTGCAGATTGGCGCGCGCGATGTGGCCTTTCCGGTGCTCAATTCAGTCAGTTTCTGGCTGACCGCATCAGGCGCGTTGTTACTGAATATGTCCTTGGTGATCGGCGAATTCGCGCGCACCGGTTGGCTGGTTTATCCGCCATTGTCGGAGCTGGCGTATTCGCCCGGTGTCGGCGTCGATTATTACTTGTGGTCGTTGCAGATATCGGGCGTGGGCACGCTGTTGTCGGGCGTCAATCTCACCACCACCATTCTTAAACTGCGCGCGCCGGGCATGGGTTATAGCCGCATGCCGATCTTTACCTGGACGGCATTGGCATCCAATTTATTGATCATTGCCGCATTCCCGATTTTAACCGCCACCTTGGGCATGTTATTGCTCGACCGTTATCTGGGTTTCCACTTCTTTACCAATGACGGTGGCGGCAACGCCATGATGTATATCAATCTGATCTGGGCTTGGGGCCATCCCGAAGTTTATATCCTGATCCTGCCGGCATTTGGTGTGTTCTCTGAAGTGATTGCCACATTCTCCGGCAAAGCGTTATTTGGTTATCGCTCGATGGTGATTGCCACGATGGGCATTTGTATTCTGTCGTTTATGGTCTGGCTGCATCACTTCTTTACCATGGGGGCGGGGGCCGACGTTAATGGCTTTTTCGGCATCATGACCATGATTATCGCCATTCCCACGGGCGTTAAAGTGTTTAACTGGTTGTTCACTTTATACGGCGGCACGGTGCGGTTTAATACGCCGTTATTGTGGGCCATCGGTTTTATGATCACGTTTGTGATTGGCGGCATGACCGGCGTTTTAATGGCGGTGCCACCGGCCGATTTTGTTTTGCATAACAGCCTGTTCTTGGTAGCGCATTTCCACAATGTGGTGATAGGCGGCGTGGTCTTTGGCGCGTTTGCGGGTTACACCTATTGGTTTCCCAAGGCTTTCGGCTTTACCCTGGACGAACGCTTGGGCAAAGCCAGTTTCTGGTGCTGGTTAATTGGTTTTTACCTCGCCTTTATGCCGCTATATCTGCTGGGATTAATGGGTGCGACGCGACGTATGCAGCATTATCCCGAAACCGGCTGGCAACCGATGATGATCGTGGCTCTGGTCGGCGCCTTGGTCATCTTTGCCGGAATTTTGCTCACGATTGCGCAATTGGTGGTCAGCATCCGTACGCGCGATCAGCGGCGTGATCACAGTGGCGACCCTTGGCAAGGCCGCACGCTGGAATGGTCCACCCGCTCGCCGCCGCCGGAATATAACTTTGCCCGTCTGCCGCAAATCAAAGGCCTTGATGCCTGGCATCAGGCGCGCGAAGAGGGCCGTAAAACGCTCGAAGCCGCGCCGTATGATCCCGCCGAAAAACTGCATGTGCCGCGTGGCAGCGCCACCGGTTTTGTCGCCGCGTTCTTCTCGGTGGCGATGGGGTTTGCGCTGGTCTGGCATATCTGGTGGCTGGCCATTATTGGCTTGGTCGGCATCGTCGCCACCGGCCTGGTGCACGCCTGGCGCACCGTGCACGACATCGAAGTGATCCCCGAAGACACCGACCTCGCCCGATTGATTGGACCCTCGCCGCCATGACCGACGCCCAGATTTCGCAAATGACGCCGGAAGGCAGTGAGATTCCCATCTCCGAACGCGGCCCCGCGCCCACGCGCGTAGTGGTCAGTTATGGCTTCTGGCTATTTATCCTCAGCGACATCATCTTGTTTGCCGCGCTGTTTGCGGCGTATGCGGTGTTGTCGGGGCAGACGGCGGGCGGGCCCTCGGGCCACCAACTGTTTGATCGCGGCCATGTGCTGATCGAGACCGCATGTTTGCTGCTCTCCAGCTTTACCTGCGGCATGTTCTCGCTAGCCATCGACCAGCGCAGTGCGCGCTATACCTATGTGTTTGGGGCGATCACGTTTGCGCTCGGGTTAGGCTTTATCGGGCTGGAACTGAGCGAATTCACCGAAATGATCGCCCATGGCAATGGCCCGCAACGCAGTGCCTTCTTGTCGGCTTTCTTTGCGCTGGTTGGCATGCACGGCACGCACGTTACGCTGGGGCTGGCGTGGTTGTTGGGCATGCTGGCGCAAGTGGCCACGCTGGGCTTTACGCCACGCGTGGTGGGCCGCTTACGCTGTTTTAGCCTGTTCTGGCACGCGCTCGATGTGGTCTGGATCGGCGTATTCACCATCGTTTATCTGGGAGCGCACTGATGGCCAATGCAAATGATCGCTCGTCCAACATCCCGGACAACACGCCGGAACAGCACGGCCACGCCGAGGGCCAAGGGCACGACGCCCAAGGCAAGCCGCCTGGCGAGACGCCCGATCTACGCGCGGGCGTGCTCAAATATCTGGCGGGCCTGGGCGGCTCCATCATCCTGACGCTGGCCTCGTTCTGGGCGGCCGGCACCGATCAGGTATGGGGCCCCGGCATCCCCGTGCTGCTGGCCGCGCTGGCCATCGCGCAAATGGGCGTGCACCTGGTGTTTTTTCTGCATATTTCCAGCGGCCCGGAAAACACCAACAACATCCTGGCGCTGGCATTTGGCGTGTTTGTGGTGGCGCTGGTGGTGTTTGGCTCGATGATCATCATGGCCAATCTCAACAGCCATATGCTGCCGATGGATAAGTTGCTGCAGATGCAGCGGTAGTGGATAAGAGATCATAAAAGACTTCATAAACGCCGATTTGGGTGTTTACGGACTCATTTGTGATTTCTTTATCGCTCGTCGGTGGATTTGGTACCAAAGTCGAGTAATGGGATCGGGCGCTTGGGCGGAGCCGTCATTGTGCTGGGGGGGCCCGCTTCCTGCGAATGATAAAACCCGATCTGCAAGCCGTAGGGTTTGCCCACCGCTTGCAAAGTCTCCAGTGTGGGATTGGCTTCGCCACGCTCCAGCCGCGCGATCTGCACTTTGCTTAGCCCGACCAGTTTGGCGAATTGCTGCTGATTTAATCCGATCGATTCTCGAATCATGCGCGCAGCGACACCCACAGCTGGACGCTCCTGGGTCAGTTTTTCAATCAGGTTTACCCGTAGCTCGCGTAATTGCTCAGGCGTTTTTTTAGCGGATTTCATCAAGCCGCTCCAGGGCGATATCAAACAGGCGTACGCATTGATCGGTGCGCGGGTCACGCGGTGTGTCGATAAAGGATCGACGAACCGTCTCCAGCAGCGGCCGCCATGCACGCAATGCGTCGGCCAGGCCAGCCGCATTGGCCGGGCCTATCAGCTCTGGTAAAAACGAATCGAACAGGCGGGGCCATTGCGCATGCTCGCCGTGGCCAAAGTTGCGCCAGCGGGTTGAGCGGGCGGGCGGGTCATCGGCCAGAAACATGGGCGAAAAATCAAACAGGGGCGTCAGCCGTAGACCTGTGTTTGTTAAAAAGAACGCGGTGTTGCGGCCGTGATTGTCTTCCACCCGCAAGCAGTAGCTCAAAATATCGCGCTTGATGTATTCCAGCAGGCCGCTTGCCAGATGGTGCGGATCGGCCACGTCCAGCCAGCGCGTCAGGATGTCTTCATGAAACAGCGACGCACCCGGTGTGGCCACGTTCATCAAGCTATAGGCGCTCTCCATGGCATGGCGCACGACTCCGCTGGCCCGATAGTCGCGATCAAAACGGGGAATGAACAGCAGGTCGCCCTGCATAAAGGGCTCGCCTTCCAGATCAAGGCCTGCTTCAGCCGCAAGTGTCAGCCACAGGTGTTCGTGTTGCAGCAGCACTGCGTCGCTGTCATTGCGCGGCATTTTTAATAAATACGCGGCTTCAGCTTCGGCATCGGTCACCAATGCATCGGCAAAATAATGCTTCCCCACGCGCGTCAGCCACATTTTGGCCGCTTGGCCTTGCGTGCTGGTGCCACCGACCAGGCTGCCATGCAGGCTGGCATATTCAACAAAATCAGCATCATGGCGCTGCATATCTTGCAGCAACCAGCCTTCCCGGCGCGCGGGCAACTGGCCTTGCAACCATTGCCAGGCTTCAAGGACGCGGCTGTTGCCTGCGGGATTGCTGGCGCCACAGGCCAGAACGCGCGCGTCATTGTGCGCGCCATCGGGACGGGGCCAGTTTTCACGCGCCACCAGATAATCGCGGCCGAAACCGCTGGGCAGCAAGTCCAGCAAAAACGCCGGCCAGGTCGTGCATTGGTGGATCTTAAAGCCGACCGGAAAATGAATGCTGAGCGCATCCATGCCATCGCGATCGGCTTGCAGCATTCCATTGAGTACGTAGGCCTCGACATAGTCGAGTACGCACGGCGACGCGCTGCCCAGTTCCGGTTTGCGAATATGCAGCCGCGCCGCATCGTGCCACGCGCCATTGAAGTATTTCTGTAGCGTCAAATCCATTTCGAGATACTCAATGAGTCCATAACCGCACTCTAAGGCCACTTATGGATTCATACAAGAGTTCATTCAAGACCTCACGCTATCCACAGCCCGAATCAGCGCGCGTCCTACACCGGCCCACCGATCGTTTCCGCTAGTATCGTTACCAAATTTGTAAGCATCTGGTTTTTAACCCGACTCAAACCCTAACGGCCCCCGCTCATGGCGCAGGTGTTCAGCCGGCACGACGTGCTCTGGCTCAAGCTGTTTCTGTTGGCTTTGCTGGCGCTGGCTGCGGCTGGGGTCGGGGTGGTGACGTGGAGCATGCAGCCGCAAGATGTCGGCGGCGCGGCGGTGTTGCAGCCGGTGCCGTTCAGCCACAAGCACCATGTGGCCGATGACGGCATTGATTGCCGCTTTTGTCATACCTCGGTGGACAAGGGTCGGGTGGCCGGGCTGCCCGCGACGGAAGTGTGCATGACCTGTCATTCGCAACTGTTTAAAGACGCGCCCTTGTTGCAGCCGGTGCGTGACAGCTGGGCCAGCGGGCGGCCGATAGCGTGGGCGCGGGTGCATGATCTGCCCGATTTCGCCTATTTTGATCACAGTATTCACGTCAACAAGGGCGTGGCCTGTATGGAATGCCATGGGCGCGTGGACCAGATGCCGCTGACCTGGCGCAACGCCAGTCTAGAAATGCAATGGTGTCTGGACTGCCATCGTAATCCAGGCCCGCATTTGCACCGGCCCGAGCAGGTTTATCACATGCCCGCGCAGGCGGTGCTCACGCAGTCCGAGATCGACGATCTACTGCAGCAATATCAGATTGCCGACCGGCGTCGGCTAACCGATTGCTCCACCTGCCATCGCTGACGCCATGTCTTCTGATCAGTCCAACTCGCCATTTCGCCCCACCAATACCGTGATCAAGCTGCACCCGGTAGCGGCCGCGCCTGGGCTGGACCGGCGCACGTTCATGAAGTGGATGGCGGCGTCGGCCGCGCTGGCGACCGCCGCCTGCAGCGGTCCGCCCGAAGAAAAAATAATGCCGTATGTGCATATGCCCGAAGGCATGGTGCCGGGTCAGCCGCAGTTTTACGCCACGATGTATCCAATCGACGGCGTGGCGCAGCCGGTGTTGGTGCAAACCAATATGGGACGGCCGGGCAAGGTGGAAGGCAATCCGCGCCATGCGTTTAGCCAGGGCGGCAGCGATATCTATAGCCAGGCGGCCATCCTCGAACTGTGGGACCCCGATCGGTCACGTACGCCACTGCGCGGCGCGGTGCCTGCCAGTCTGGATAGCGTGCTGGCGCTGCTCAACCAACAGGCGCCCCACTGGCAACACAATGGCGGCGCGGGTTTGCGGCTCTTGCTGGGGCCGTCCACCTCGCCGACCTTGCTGGCGCAATTGCAGGCGCTGCAGCAGCGTTATCCGGCCATGCGCTGGGCGGTGCACCACCCGTTGCGTAATACGGCACTCGATAACGCCAGCCGCGACGCCTTCGGCCAGGCCGTCAGCTGGGATTATCGTTTTGATCAGGCGCGGGTGATTGCCAGTTTTGATTGCGATTTCCTCAGCGATTTGCCCGGTGCCACCGCCTATGCGCGGCAATGGGCAAACAGCCGCAAGCCGGAGCGCGCGGGTGGTCTCAGCCGTTTGTATGCCTGGCAATGTGTGCCGGGCCTGGTGGGGGCGATGGCGGATCATCGCGTGCTGGCCACGCCCGCGCAGGTCGAGGCCGCATTGTGGCAACTGGCCGCCGCGCTGCAATTGCCGGGCGCGCCAGCCGATGCGCCTGCCACGCCGCAAATCAGCGCTTTGGCCGCAGATTTGCGCAAGGCGCCGGGCGCCAGCGTCATCATCGCCGGGCCGCGTTTATCCAGCCAGGCGCATGCGCTGGTGATTGCGCTGAACCAGCATCTGGGCAATCTGGGCCGCACGGTCTTGCCCTTGCCTGCGATGGATATTGCCAGCCACGCGCCGCAAAGCGTGTCGGCGTTGATTGATGATTTACATGCGGGCCGGGTGCAGACCTTGCTGATTCTCGATGCCAACCCCGCTTACGATCAGCCGCAACTGGCCGCAGCGCTGGCCCGCGCCGGGCAGCTGATTCATCTAGGGCTGTATCGCGACGAGACCGCCTTGCGCGCGCATTGGCATCTGCCGATGGCGCATGCGTTTGAGAGCTGGAGCGATGCTTATGCCGCCGATGGCAGCGTGTGCATACAGCAACCGGTGATTACGCCACTGTATGACGGGGTGTCGCCGCACTGGCTGCTGGCGCAATTGCTGCAGGCGCAGGCGACCGATGATTACGCGACGGTGCGTGCGTATTGGCAGCAGCAGTGGGGCGCGGCCGATTTTGAACCCGGCTGGCAACAGGCGCTGCAGCACGGTGTGGTAGCGGGCTGGCCAGCCGCGCGCCCGTTAACGCCAGGCCACATTACGATTAGCACCGGCTTCAAATCGTCGGCATCGTCCAGCCCGTACATCCTGGCCTTCGCCCCCGATCCGCGCGTGCGCGATGGCCGTTATGCCAACAATGGCTGGCTGCAGGAACTGCCCAAACCGCTCAGCAAGCTGACGTGGGGCAACGCCATCGGCCTGAGCGCCCACACTGCGGACCAGCTCCAGCTGGACGATGGCGATCTGCTGCAAGTCAAAGCGCAAAACCAGCAGATCGAGGCACCCATCCGGCGCATGTCGGGCGTGCCGGATGGCGTGCTGGTGCTGTATTTCGGTGGCGGCCGCCAGACCGGCAGCGTGGGCCAGAACGTTGGCCACAATGTTTATCCGCTACGCGGCGCGCAACCGGGATGGACGTTGCCGGCCGAGCGCGTCTGGGCCACGGGCGAGAAAGCCGAACTGGCCGCCACGCAAACGCATTTTGATGACGAAGGCCGCGCGCCAGTGCTCATGCTGGCGGCGGGCGCAGGCCAGGCGCATCCCGCCTTGCCGCCGGACCCGCATGCGCGGCAAGCCAGCCTGTATCCGCCATTCAGCTACGACAGCTATAAATGGGGCATGACGCTGGATCTGAACGCCTGTATTGGCTGTGGCGTCTGCACCATCGCTTGCCAGGCCGAAAACAATATTCCCGTCGTCGGCCCCGGCGAAGTGGCCAAAGGCCGCGCCATGCACTGGATTCGCGTGGATGTGTATGAAGGCGGGCCGTATCCGCTGCCGACGCGCTTTCAGCCGGTCACCTGTATGCATTGTGAGAATGCGCCATGCGAAGAAGTCTGCCCGGTGGGCGCCACCGTGCACGATAGCGAGGGCCTGAATGTGCAGGTGTACAACCGTTGCATCGGCACGCGTTATTGCTCCAACAATTGCCCGTACAAAGTGCGGCGCTTTAACTGGCTGCAATACGCCAATGTGGCGCAAGAACCACTAAAGGCGCAGCGCAATCCGGAAGTCACCGTGCGCCGCCGCGGCGTGATGGAAAAGTGTTCATATTGTTTGCAGCGCATTACGCGCGCGCGGCTGAATGCCGAGAAAGACCAGCGCCGCATTCAGGACGGCGAAATGGTCACCGCCTGCCAGGCCGCCTGCCCCGCGCAAGCCATCCACTTTGGCGATCTGAACGATGCGGGCAGCGATATCCGCCATATCAAAGCGTCGCCATTGCATTACACGCTGCTGGAAGAACTCAACACCCAACCGCGCACCACCTATCTGGCGCGGCTGACCAACCCCAACCCCGCGTGGCCGGAGGCGAGCCATGGCGCTACCTGATCAGCCCGCCGTGTCGCGCGGCACGCCCGAACTGGCGCCTGGCTATAGCGCGGGCTCGATCACCGAGCGCATCGCGCATATCGTGCTGCACGATCCGCTGGGCTGGCGCTGGACTGCGGTGTTTGGCGTGGCTAGCCTCGGCGTGCTGATGTTTGTGGTGGCCACGGCCTATTTGTTTGCCGTGGGCGTGGGCATCTGGGGCGTTGATATGCCGGTGGCGTGGGGCTTTGCGCTCACCAACTTTGTCTGGTGGATCGGCATTGGCCATGCCGGCACGTTTATCTCGGCCGTGCTGCTGTTGCTGCGGCAGAAATGGCGCACCTCAATCAACCGCTTTGCCGAAGCCATGACGCTGTTTGCCGCGTCGATTGCGGGGCTGTTTCCTATCCTGCATCTGGGGCGGCCGTGGTTCTTTTACTGGCTGGTGCCGTACCCCAACAAGATGACGCTGTGGCCGCAATGGCGCAGCCCGCTGATCTGGGATTTCTTTGCCATCTCCACCTATCTGACCGTGTCTTTGCTGTTCTGGTACGTCGGGTTGATTCCGGATCTGGCGGCCTTGCGCGACAAGACCCACAACCGACGCAAGCAATTCTGGTACGGCTTGTTTGCGCTGGGCTGGCGCGGCGAAACGCGGCAGTGGGTCAGCTTTAACCGTACGTACTGGCTGCTGGCCGGGCTGGCGACGCCGCTGGTGGTGTCGGTGCACACCATCGTGGCGATGGATTTTGCCATCGGCAACACGCCCGGCTATCACTCGACTTTGTTCCCACCGTACTTTGTGGCCGGGGCGCTGTTCTCGGGCTTTGCCATGGTGATTACGCTGGCGATTCCGCTGCGCGCCGCCTTCAAACTGCAGGCGTTTATCACGCCCACGCATCTGGCCAACGCCGCCAAGGTGGTGCTGGCCACCGGCTGCATCGTCGGTTATGGCTACATCACCGAGACCTTTACCGCGTTTTACAGCGGCAATGAATACGAACGCGCGATGACGCTGGACCGCGCCGTCGGCACTTACGCGCCGCTGTTCTGGCTGATGCTGTTTTGCAATGTGGCCGTGCCGCAATTGCTGTGGCTTCGCCGCGTGCGGCATCACATTCCGGCGCTGCTGACCATCAGCATTCTGGTCAACGTGGGCATGTGGCTGGAGCGTTTCATCATTGTTACGCAAAGCCTGCATCGCGACTTCTTGCCCTCCAGTTGGGGCAGTTACACGCCCACGCGCTGGGACGTGATGTTGTATGTCGGCTCGATTGCGTTGTTTGTGTTTTTGTTCATGCTGTTTATCCGCTTCTTGCCACTGATTTCGATGGCTGAAATGCGCGAGCTGGTGCAAGAGGAGAAACAGCCATGAGCGGCTTTGGCTATCTGGTGGGCCTGCACAGCGCCGATGCCTTGGTGGAGGCGGTGAAGGCGGCCAAGGCGGCGGGCTTTGTGCGCATCGATACCTTTACGCCGCAAGCCATCGAAGAACTGGAAGAGCTATTGCCCTCGCCCAATCGGGTGCCGTTGCTGACTTTGCTCGGTGGCATCGTCGGCGGCGCGGCGGGCTATCTGATGCAGTGGTATTCGGCCACCCAGGCTTATGCCATCAATGTGGGCGGGCGGCCGCTGCACAGCTGGCCGTCGTTTATTCCGATTACGTTTGAGACCACCGTGCTGGGTGCGGCGCTGGCGGCGGTGGTGGCGTTTTTATGGGGCAGCGGGCTGCCGCGCTTACATCATCCTTTGTTTGATATCGACGCATTTGCGCTGGCCAGCAGCCGCCGCTTTTTTATCTGCATCCGCGCGCAAGACCCCAAGGCCGATCAAGCCCAGGCATGGCTGCAAACGCTGGGCCAGCCGGTGTACGAGGTCAAACAATGACGCGCCTGCTGTGGCTCTGTCTCGCCCTGGCGGCCTTGCTGTGCGGCTGCGAAAAAGCCAAACAGGATATGTACGACCAGGCGCGCTACAAGGCGTATGCCTCGTCGCCGCTGTGGGCCGATGGCACTTCGGCGCGCACCGCCCCGGCGCATACCGTGGTGGCGGCGGTGGGGGATAGCGCGGGCAGCTCGTCCGGGCGGCAAAGCGCAGCGCTGGATACCGCACAGCCCGCGCTCACGCCAGCCTTGTTACGCCAGGGCCAGCAGCGCTACGACATCTTCTGCGCGCCGTGCCATAGCGTAGTGGGGGACGGCGATGGCTATGTGGTGCGGCGCGGTTTTCCCCGACCGCAGAGCCTGCATAGCGATCGCTTGCGCCAGCTGGACGACGCCAGCCTGTATCGCATCATCAGCGATGGGTATGGCGTGATGCTGCCATTTGCCAGCCGCTTGAATCCGCAAGAACGCTGGGCGACGGTGGCGTATATCCGCGCGCTGCAGCTCAGCCAGCACGCGTCGGTGGCGCAATTGCCGCCCGCGCTGCGCCAGACTGTGGAGGCCGCGCGATGAAGTCACCGTTATGGTCTTTGGCGGTGTTGCTGGCGCTGGCCGTGTTGCTGTTTGCGCTGGATGCGCATGGCTTCTGGCTGGCGTGGCTGGTGGCGTGGTGGCTGGCGCTGGGCGTGTCGCTGGGTTGCCTGGCCAATCTGTGCCTGCATGATTTAACCGGCGGCGATTGGGGCTGGCCGCTGCGGCCTGTGTGGCAGGCTGGGGTGGCGCAACTGGGCTGGATTGCACTGGCTGGGCTGCCGTTGTGGTGGGCCGTGCCCGATATTTTTGCGTGGGCCAGCCCAGGCAGCTCGCCCGAACTGGCGCGCGCGCATTGGTGGCTTAACGTCGGGTTTTTTCGGGCGCGCTTGCTGTTCGATCTGCTGCTGTGGTGCTTGCTGGGGCAGTGGCAACGGCGCACCACCGGCCGCGCGCGCGCCGGGCTGATCCTGCTCCTGTATGGCTTGAGCATCACGGCCGCCAGCTTTGACTGGATCGCTTCGCTGCAAATCCAGTGGTATTCCACCGGGCTGGGTTTGCTGGTGGCCATCGGCCAGATGCTGGCGGGCATGGCGTGGGCGGTGACCATGGCGGGCGGCGGCAGCGCGCGGCTGGGGCGCGATCACGGCAATTTGCTGCTGATGTACACGATGAGCTGGGCTTATCTGGCGTTCACCCAGTTTTTGATTATCTGGGCGGAAAACCTGCCGGACGAGATTTCCTGGTATGTGCCGCGCCTGCAATGGCCGTGGCAGGGCCTGGCGTGGCTGCTGTTGCTGGGGCATTTTGCGCTGCCGTTTGCCTTGTTGCTAAGCCGCGCATTCAAACAACGCATCGCCGCGCTGCGTGCGCTGGCGGGCTGGTTGTTGCTGATGCATGCGCTGGATGTGCTGTGGCTGATCTGGCCTTCAGCGCAACCACAGGGGCAACGGCTGTGGATGCCGCTGGTTTTGCTGCTGCCGATGCTGACCTTATGGCTCACGCTGGCGCTGCGACGCTGGCCCGCACGCGAGGTGACCGTATGAGCGAACCGCGCACCCAACCCGACCAGATCAACGCCAAACCGATCTATCTGGTGGGCCTGACCGTGCTGGCGCTGTTGGTAGCGGCCGGGCTGGCGGTGGACGTGCTGTTGCAGCATGTCGGGCCTGCCAGTTCGGGCCAGGATGTGCAGCAGGCCATCAAGCCACCGGGGCCGGTATTGCAAACAGCGGGGCCGGATGATTTGCAGCGCTATCAGGCCAGCAAAGCCGCGCAATTGCATGGCAATGGCTGGGTGGACCGGAAAGCGGGCATCGCGCATATCGATATTGATGTGGCGATGCAATTGCTGGCCTCGGCCCCCGTCGCCTCGGGTAAAGGAGGTCGCCGATGAGCGTGCGCTCGATACGGTTCGGCGTGCTGCTGCTGTGCGGCGCGCTCTGGATGCCTGTGTGGGCCACCACGCTGGGCCCCGCGTCGCAAGCCGGTTTGCAGCAGAAACTGGGCGCGGCCTTGCCGCTGGCGCAAACCTGGCAAGACCAGCACGGCAGTACGCACGCCTTGGCTGATTACGCGGGCGGCGCGCCGATCTTGCTGGTGCCCACCTGGTATCGCTGTAGCAATCTGTGCGGCGCGTTGCTTACCGGCACGCTGCAGTCATTACGCGCCACGGCCTTGCAGCCTGGCCGGGATTATCGGCTGGTGCTGTTCAGCATCGACGCGCAAGAAACACCGGCCGACGCGCGCCAACGCGCCACTGACTTTGCCGGTTTTAATGCGGAGCTGGTCGATAGCGTCTGGCTTACCGGCTCGGCCGAGCGTATCGCCGCGCTGCAACGCGCCATCGGTTTTAGCAGCCAATATGATGGTGCGCAGCGCCAGTACATCCACCCCGCCGTGCTGGTGGTGGCCGACGCGCAAGGCAAGGTCAGCGCTTATCTGCCGGGCGTGCGACCGATCCCATCCGAATTGAGCGCCGCCTTGCAGGCCGCGCGTCAGGCGCAGCCGTGGAGTCTGTCGCAGCAAGTGGCGTTGATTTGCGCGGGCTTTGATCAGCATGTCGGGCGCTATAGCGGCGTGGTGTTTAACGCCTTGCGCGCAGCGGCATTGCTGGCGGCGCTGGCGTTAGGCGGCTGGCTATGGCGGCGGCATCGCCTGGAGGGGCTGCGATGAGCGACTTCCAGTTGCATCCGGTCGCGGCCACCGCGCATGCGGCGCAGGTGGATACGCTGTTCTATTGCATGTTGGCGCTAACCGGCACGGTGGCGTTGGCGCTGGCGTTTCTGATTACGTTTTTCAGCATCAAATATCGCAAAGGCTCCAACGCGCGCCGCGATCATCCGCCCACGCAGAACCGCGCGCTGGAACTGAGCTGGATGGCGATTCCGCTGTTGTTGTTTCTGGGCGTGTTTGGCTGGGCCGCGTGGTTGTACGCGCAGGCCTATCAGCCCGCCGCCAACGCGATGACCGTATTTGTGGTGGCCAAGCAGTGGATGTGGAAAGTGCAGCACGACAACGGTCGGCGCGAGATCAACGAGTTGCATGTGGCGGTGGGGCAACCGGTGCGGCTGATGCTGGCCAGCGAAGACGTCATCCACAGCTTTTATGTACCGGCGTTTCGCATCAAACAGGATGTGATTCCGGGCCGCTATACCTCGATCTCGTTTAACGCCGATCGCGCGGGCACGTACGAGCTGTATTGCGCCGTGTATTGCGGCACTGCGCACGCCACGATGGAAGGCCGCGTGATTGTGATGCCACCGGCTGATTACGCGCGCTGGCTGGAAAGCGGCGACCAGGCCGACGGCCTGAGCAGCTATGGCCAGACCTTGTATCGCCAGTACGGCTGCAGCGGCTGTCATGACGCGGGCGCTGGCAATGCGCCCGCTTTGACCGGCTTGTTTGGCCAGCCGGTGCAACTGGCCGATGGCCGCCGCGTGATCGCGGATGAAGGCTGGCTGCGCGAGGCCATCTTGCAGCCGCATGCCAACCGCGTGGCGGGTTATCCACCGAATATGCCCGCCTTTGCCGGCCAGTTGCAGGAAGAAGAACTGGCCGCCTTGATTGCTTATCTGCGCAGGAAATAACGCACCGTGTCCAGCTATCTGACTGAAGGCCCAACGTTGCGCCAGTGGCTGACCACCACCGACCACAAAAAGGTGGCGATTCTGTACGCCATCGCCATCACGCTGTTCTTTTTTATCGGCGGCGCGGCGGCGGTCATCATCCGGCTGGAACTGGCCACGCCGCAGGGCGATCTGGTGCCGGCGCAAACCTATAACGAGCTGTTTACCGCGCATGGCGTAATCATGGTGTGGTTTTTTCTGATTCCGTCGATTCCGTCGGTGCTGGGTAACTTTTTGATTCCGTTGATGATCGGCGCGCGCGATCTGGCGTTTCCACGGCTGAATCTGGCCAGTTGGTATATCTATCTGATTGGCGGGGTGGGCACGCTGTGGGGCATGTTGCTGGGCGGCGTAGATACGGGCTGGACCTTCTACACGCCGTTTTCCACCATGTTCAGTAATTCGCACGTGATCATTGTGGTGCTGAGCGTGTTCTTTACCGGCTTCTCGTCCATCCTGACCGGGCTCAACTTTATCGTCACCATCCACCGTTTACGCGCGCCAGGGCTGACGTGGTTCAAGCTGCCGCTGTTTGTGTGGGCGCATTACGCCACCAGCATCATTCTGGTACTGGCGACGCCGGTGCTGGCCATGACCATGGTGCTGATCGTGATCGAGCGGCTGTTCCAGGTGGGCATTTTTGATCCGGCGCTGGGCGGCGACCCGCTGTTATTCCAGCATCTGTTCTGGTTTTACAGCCACCCCGCCGTGTACATCATGGTGTTGCCGGCCATGGGCGTGGTCAGCGAAATCATTCCCACCTTTGCCCGGCGCAAGATCTTTGGCTATCGCTTTATGGCCTACGCCATCATGGGCATCGCGCTGCTGGGCTTTCTGGTGTGGGGGCATCACATGTTTACCAGCGGCATGTCGATGTATGCGGGCATGACGTTTTCGCTGCTGAGTTTTTTTGTGGCGGTGCCCTCGGCGATCAAGGTGTTTAACTGGACCGCCACCTTGTACAAGGGCTCGATTACCTTTGATGCGCCGATGCTGTATGCGCTGGGCTTTATCGGGCTGTTTACCATTGGTGGCCTGACCGGACTGTTTCTGGCGGCGCTGGCGCTGGATGTGCATCTGACGCACACCTATTTTGTGGTGGCGCACTTCCACTACATCATGGTCGGCGGCGCGGTGGCGGCCTATCTGGGCGGCATTCATTTCTGGTGGCCCAAGGTCACCGGCCGCATGTACCCGGAAATGTGGGCGCGGGTGGCGGCGGCGATGCTGTTCTTTGGTTTTAATCTGACGTTTTTTCCGCAATATCTGCTGGGCTATGAAGGCATGCCGCGGCGCTATCACAGCTATGCGCCGGAATATCAGCTGCTGAATGTGTTGTCTTCGGCCGGTGCCTCCATTCTGGCCATCGGCTATCTGCTGCCGCTGTGTTATCTGGCGTGGTCGCTATTTTATGGTCGGCATGCACCGTCCAATCCGTGGGAAGGGCGCGGGCTGGAATGGAAAACGCTGTCGCCGCCGCCGGTAGAAAACTTCAGCAATCCGGTGGTGGTGCATAGCCATGTGCACGAAGTGGCCGGGGAGGGCGCGGCATGAGCCTGACCACGATAGACGACGCTGGTCGGCTGGAAACCGTGCGCTTGGGGATGTGGGCGTTTCTGGCCTCCGAGCTGATGTTCTTCGGGCCGTTACTGCTGGGCTGGGCCTATGGCCGCATCAGCATGCCGGATGGCTTTGCCTGGGCCAGCCGCCAGACTGATTTATGGCTGGGCACGCTGAACACCGCCATCTTGCTGAGCAGCAGCGCGGCAATGGCGCTGGCGGTGCAACTGAGCGCGCTGCAGCTCAAACGCCAGGTGGGGCGCTGTTTGCTGGCGTGCGCGGCGCTGGGCGTGGTGTTTTTGCTGATCAAGTTTTACGAATGGCATCGCGAATGGGCCGAGCATCTGTTTCCCGGTCCCGACTTTGCTGGCCCGGCGCATACCGGCGCGCCGTATTTCTTTGTGGTGTATTTCAGCGCCACGTTTTTGCATGCCATCCATTTGACTATCGGCATCGGCGTGACGCTGACCATGTGGCGCCGCGTGCATAAGTCGCTGGGGCCGCTGCCACAGCCCGCGCTGCATGCCGCCGGTTTGTATTGGCACTTTGTCGATGTGGTGTGGGTGGCGTTGTTTCCGATGCTGTACCTGGTGGAGCGCACGCCATGACTGAGCGCAGCGCCGTCGGGATCGTGCGTAATGTGGCCAAAGTATGGCTGGCGTTGCTGGGTTTGCTGGCGCTAACGGTGGGCACGGCGCTGCTGCCGTTGGGACTGTGGAATACGGTGTTGAACACTGTGATTGCGCTGATCAAGGTCGTGCTGATCGGGCTGTGTTTTATGGAACTGCTGCGGCACGACAGTCTGCCGCGTTTGATGGCGGTGGTGGCGCTGTTTTTTTTGCTGATTCAGCTGGGGCAAACCATCAGCGAACATCTGACTCGCGGCATCAGCACAACGCCGTGGACGCCACCCGCGCAACGCGCGCCGCTGCAGCACGGGGGCGTGGATGCGGCCACACCGTCCAGGCGGGCTTATCCGGCGCCGGGCCATTGATGCGAGCCAGCGCTAGCGCAGGTCCAGCGGAAACAGGCGGCGCGCCATGGTGGCAAACACCATGCCCGCCTGGGCCACGGTGCCCGCAATCAGCGCCAACAACACGTGCTCGGTGATGATGCGCGGGCCAATAAAGATTTCCGCCAGCCAGACCACCACCACCAGCGCCATCACCGCGCTGTTGAGCCGCACAAAAATCTGGATCATGGCGTGCGCCAGCTTTTGCTGCAGCGTGATGTTGGAGAGGGTTTGCCAGTCGTCGGGGGTGAGTTCGGCATCGTGCTCGGGCATCAAACGCCGGGTCTGCAAATCGTCATCAATCGGCACTTCGGGCTGCATGTCGTAGGTCCGGGTTGCGGGTAGCGCTCATTTGCGTCTGAGCAATACCTCCGTGGTGTCTCCATCAGGATGCCTGAGGAAAATCTGGTCGCCCGCTTTGACGTGTTCGCAGAAGTACGCGGTCAGCCGCAAGCTGTAGCGGCACGCGCGTGATAACGTCGGGGCGTCCAGATTTTCTTTACAAAAATGCAGGTCCTGGTCCATGTCTGAATCGACATCGAATTTAATCAGGCGAACGTTGGGCATGTGTAACTTCCTGGGCGATGGGTTGGATCAACGCGGCGGCCGATGCGATGGGGCGAGCGCGTACACAATCACGAGCCGGACAAGCTACCCTTCAGACACTTCCGAATCGACGCAGGAATTACCATGCTGCTTTTGAGTCGCCGCCGATTGCTTTTTTGCGCTGCGCTGTACACGCCAATTTTGAGAACGTGGGCTGCGCCCAATGTGCCGCCCACGCCGCCGGGGCTGGATGCCGCGCGCCAGCTGGCGCAGATTGAGACCACCGCGGGTGGCCGGCTGGGCGTAACGGCGCTGGATACGGGCAGCGGCAAATGGCTGACATATCGGCCGGATGAGCGCTTTCCGTTGGCGGGCGCGTTTACGCCGTTACTGGCGGCGGCCGTATTGGCGCGCGTAGAAAAAGATCAGGAACAACTATCTCGGCCGATTCTGTTTACAGCGGCCGATCTGCAACCCTGGGCGCCCATCGCACGCACCAGGCTGAAAGCGGGCCAGATGACGGTGGCCGATCTTTGCGCGGCAGCGATCCAGTTTGACGATCACGCCGCCATTAACCTGCTGCTCAACAGCGTGGGCGGCCCCACGCAGCTGACCAACTGGTTGCGCACCCAAGGCGACGACATCAGCGAAATCGACCGCTTTGAGCCCGAGCTGACCAGCGCCATCAAAGGCGACGTGCGCGATAGTTCGACGCCCGCGATGATGCTGAAAATGCTCAACCGCTTTTTGCTCAGCGACGCGCTGGCCATCGAATCGCGTGCGCAATTGCAGGCCTGGTTGGTAGGCAACGGCAACGCCACTACGCGAATTCGCGCCGGTTTGCCGCCGGAATGGCGTGTCGGCAATGCCACGGGCAATGGCGAAAACGGCACCACCAACGATCTGGCGATCATCTGGCCCCCCGAGCCGCGCGCGCCGATCTTGCTGACGGTGTGGCTGACCGACAGCAAAGCCACAGGCGCCGTGCGCGATGCCGCGCTGAAAGAAGTGGCGCGCGTGGTGTTTGCGCGTGTGGCGTAAGTGCAGATTTTTCAAATAATCAGAATGAACGGTGCCGACTGTCGGTCATGTAATTAAAACGGAACGACTACATCCGCAGCGTCGTCCAAACTGGGTGAGTGGGTTGCCCTCGCAACCTGCCCGGATGAGGGTATGACTATGGATAACCAAAGCCAGTCGGCGGATGTGCATCTGGGGCCGCTGCTACGCAGCCGCGCCGAGCGCTATCTGGCCGAGCACAGCGTGCGCGAAGCATTGCTTAACAATGCCACCGAGCAAGAGCTGCAGCAGGCGCGCGAAATATTGCGCCAGAAAGAGCGCGCCGAGCAGATCAGCAACGAGCGCTTTAACGCGTCGCTGCATCAGATGTCGCCGCGTTTTCATGCATTTCGCCAGAGCCCGTTGCCAGAACGGCAACTGGAATATCACGCGGTGTGCGAGTTCCAGCTGACCGGCGATCCGCGCGATTTTCCGGTGCGCAAAGAGATGCTGATCGGGCGGCATTAACGCATCGAGCCGTAATCACCCACCATGTCGCGCCCGTCTGATCGGTTGGACGGGCGTCATTGCGTTGTATCTCGGGCGTTGCGGTGCGGCCAGATTGCATAGCGCCGGCACGCAGGATGGACGAGGGGCAGCGGCCCTTACCTCTGTTGTGGCGTGGCGCGAGCGTGGCTGTATCTGCTGACCCTCTGGCCATCCCTCTATACTCACTGGCTCCCACCCCCCGGAGCCGCACATGCCCATCAAAGACTGGATCACCGCCCTGACCGTTATCCTGGTGTGGGGCGTTAATTTTGTGGTGATCAAGGTCGGCTTGCATGGCGTGCCGCCGATGTTGCTGGGCGCGCTGCGCTTTTGTCTGGTGGTGTTTCCCGCGATCTTGTTTGTGCCGCGACCCAAAGTGCCGTGGCGTTGGCTGCTGGTTTACGGTGCCAGCATCAGCCTCGGGCAGTTTGCGTTTTTGTTCAGCGCCATTTATGTGGGCATGCCAGCTGGACTGGCGTCGCTGGTGTTGCAGGCGCAGGCATTTTTTACGGTGATTCTGGCGGCGCTCTTTATGCATGAAGCCATCCGTTGGCATCACCTCACCGGCATGCTCGTTTCGGCTTGCGGCCTGGCGCTGATCGGCAGTGGCGCAAGCACCGGCTCGTTTTCATTGTTGGGGTTCGGGCTGACTTTGTGTGGCGCGCTGTGCTGGGCTACCGGCAATCTAACCATCAAAAAGATTGGCCCCGTCAATCCACTGAGCCTGGTGGTGTGGGGTGGCCTGGTGCCGCCGCTGCCGTTCTTCGCGCTGTCTTATTTGCTGGAAGGGCCGGCCCGCATCAGCGAAGCGTTGGCGCATTTCAGCCTGAACAGTTTTCTGGCGGTGTCTTATCTGGCCTATATCGCCACGGGCGTCGGCTATATGTTGTGGGGCCGTTTGCTGGGCAAACATCCGGTGGGCCGCATTGCGCCGCTGACTTTGCTGGTGCCGGTGGTGGGCCTGATCAGCGCGTCGGTGCTGCTGGATGAGCGCTTGTCCGCGCTGCAATGGCTGGGGGGCGCGGTGGTGATGCTGGGCTTGCTGATCAATGTATTCGGCCCGCGCTGGCTGGCCGCGCGCACGGTGGCGGCCTAAGCGCTATCATCGCGCATCGCCCACTGTCGGGATTGCTGTATGCCGTATTCGCTCGAAAACCGTCTTGTGATTGGCGTTGCCTCCAGCGCCATGTTTGATCTGGCTGAGTCGGACGCCGTGTTCCGGGCTGAAGGCGAGGCCGCCTATCGCAAGTATCAGGAAGACCATCTCAACGACACGCTGCGCCCCGGCGTGGCGTTTTCGTTTGTGCGGCGTTTGTTGTCGCTGAACGATTTACGCGCTGATCCGGACGACCCGTTGGTCGAGGTGGTGCTGCTGTCGCATAACGACCCCGATACCGGCTTGCGCGTGATGAAATCCATCGAAGCGCACAAGCTGGGCATTACGCGCGCCATCTTCATGCAAGGCCGCGCGCCGTATGAGTACATTCCGGCGCTGGAAATCTCGCTGTTTTTGTCGGCCAACCAGGACGATGTACTCAAAGCCATCCAGCGCGGTTATCCGGCGGGCTATGTGATGGCCTCGACGCTGGTGGATGACGAAGACGATGCCGATCTGCGCATTGCCTTTGACTTTGACGGCGTGCTGGTCGATGACGAATCCGAAAGCGTGATGCAGGCGACCGCCAGCGTGGCGCGTTTTCATGAGCACGAAACGCGCAATCTGTTAACGCCGCATAATCCCGGCCCGTTGCAGGATTTTTTGATGCGGGTGGCGCGCATTCAGGCGGTGGAAGTGCAGCATCGGCGGGACGACCCCAGCTATCAGAACCGGCTGCGCGTATCGGTGGTGACGGCGCGAAATGCGCCGTCGCATGAACGCGCGCTCAACACGCTGAAAAGCTGGGGTGTGATGGTCAACGATGCGTTTTTTCTGGGCGGCATCGAAAAGCGCAAAGTACTGGCGGTGCTGCGACCGCATATCTTTTTTGATGACCAGAGCGGTCATTTACTCAAGTCCGCCAGCGTGGTGCCCAGCGTGCATATTCCGTTTGGCGTGACCAACCGCGTGCTGGAATAGCGGGCCGCCTGGGTCTGCCCGCCGGGCATAAAAAATCGCGCGATTCCTTGATCAGAATCGCGCGATTTTTATTGCATGCAGCCCGCTCGCTCGCGGCTCCTTACTTCGGCTTGATCAAGCGCGCTCGGCCAGCAATGCTTCGCTGACGCCCACCAAGGTCGCCAGCGCGATGCCTTCCGCCGCCAGCTTCACCGAATCCAGCGGCGGAAAAGTCGGTGCTACGCGGATATTGGCGTTGCGCGGATCATTGCCGTTGGGGAAGGTATTGCCCGCCGGCACCATGGCCACGCCGGCCTCTTCGGCCAGTTGCACCACGCGCTTGGCGCTGCCGTCACGTACATCCAGGCTGATAAAGTAGCCGCCTTCCGGCTTGGTCCAGCTGGCGACGCCGCGGCCGGCCAGCAGGCTCTCGAACACATCCAGCACGGCGTTCATTTTCGGATTGATCAGCGCGGCGTGGCCCTTCATCAGGTTGGTCAGGCCAGCGATGTTCTGGATGAAATGCACGTGGCGCAGCTGGTTGGGCTTGTCCGGGCCAATCGAGCGGAAACCCATATTCTTGCTCATCCACGCCACGTTGGCTTTGGACGAACCAAACAGCGCCAGGCCCGCGCCTGCAAAGGTGATCTTGCTGGTCGACGCATACACAAAGGCGCGATCCGGGTTACCGGCAGCGGCGCAGGCGTCGAGGATGTTGGCGACTTCGTGCGGGGTGTCGGTCAGATGATGCACACCGTAGGCGTTGTCCCAGAACAGGCGGAAATCCGGCGCGGCAGTTTTCATGCGCGCCAGGCGTTCCACCGTTTCGTCGGAATAGCTTTCGCCGGTGGGGTTGCTGTACTTCGGCACGCACCACATGCCTTTGATGCTGGCGTCTTCCGCCACCAGCTTTTCCACCAGATCCATGTCCGGGCCTTTGCCGGTCAGCGGAATGGCGATCATCTTGATGCCGAACTGTTCGCAGATGGCGAAGTGGCGATCGTAGCCCGGCGCTGGGCACAAAAAGGTCACCGGCGCGGTCGACCACGGCGCATTGCCGCCCGGCACGCCTTTGAGCAATGCGTACACGATGGTGTCGTGCATCAGTTCCAGCGATGCATTGCCCGCCACAATCACTTGCTCGGCTGGCGCGCCCAGCATTGGCGCAAACAGCGCACGCGCTTCGGGGATGCCCGCTACGCCGCCGCCGTAGTTGCGCAGATCGCCGCCGCCGCGTGCGGCTTCTTCATCGGTGGCGCCCAGCAGCGCGTTGGACAGATCCAGCTGTTGCGCGGACGGCTTGCCACGAGTCGAGTCCAGCTTCAGACCACGCGCCTTGAATGCGTCATAACGTGCGCGCACGGTGGCGTGAAATTGCTTCAGGGCTTCGTTGTCCAGAGCGGTGAGATCACCGGCAGGCAACAGCGGCTGGGCTTGATCCATGACATCCTCATAACGGTTGTAAGAGCCGACGCGGGCTCGAAAGGGTAGCCCGCTATTGTGCCAGCACCCGCGCGGTTTGGCAGGGCGGGTTTGGCGGCAAGTTGAGAATTTTCGGACAAATGTGAAGCGGCAAACGCAACCGGCCTCAGGTTGCGTTTGCCAGCTGCGGCGGGTTTGCGGGAGATCAGGCCGGGCGTTTGGCGTAAAACTGGATGGTTTGCAGCGAGGCCGCTGTGGTCGGAGGCGGCGCATCAAAGATATGCGGTTTCATCGCACCCACCACGTGCATCTCACAGGGTTTGCAATCAAAACGCAGCGTGTAGGTTTCGTTGCCGGTTTTCAGCGTCATCGGCTCGGCCTTCACCTGGCCCTGTACGCCTTTGACGCCCTTGGCCTGCTTGGGGCACAGGTTGTAGGAAAAGCGCAGGCAATGCTTGGTGATCATCAACGACACTTCGCCCGGCTCTTCATGTGCCTCGTAGGCGGCGGCGATCAGTTGCACACCATGGCGCGTATAAAAGTCGCGCGCGGCCTGATTGTAGACGTTGGCCAGGTAGGACAAAGATGTTTCCGGGTACGGCGCGGGCGGCGTCACTTCGGCCTTGCGCGGCAAGCGCTGCCACGCTTTCAGGCGCGCGTTTTCCAGTAATTCGACCGCATCACGGCGTAAGGCATTGATCGCCCCGGCGGGCACAAACCAGGTTTGCGCGGTCTGGATATCGATATGCACCGCGTTGAACATAGTGTTGCCCAGCTTGGCCAGGTTGTCGTGCAGCGTGGTTTGCGCTTTCTCGACGTTCTGCGCGGGTTGCAGTTCCAGCGCCGCATGCGCGGTGGCGCTACAGCCGTCTTCGTCAGTCAGCGTCAGCGCCAGCCCGCTGGCCTCGTCGCGCAGCTGCAGCCACACATCCACCTTGCGCTCGGACGATTTGCGCGTCAGCGCCAGCTCCCAATTGTGATCACGGTTGCGGTGTACGGTGACGCCGGGCTTGAGGCCTTCCAATGCCTGCATCGGCTCATTGGGCGACACGCGCCACAGATCGCCGCGCGCGCCGGTGCCGGTTTTCTCCACCGTGTTGGCTTGCAGGCCGACCACTTCGCGCTTCTTCATATAGTTAAGGCCATCGCCATTGGCGAGGGGCGCGGCGCTGTCGAGTTCAAACCACGTCGGGCCCAGCCGCGTGACGGTGCCGATTTCCACGCCCACATATTTGGGCGATTCAAACGCGCCGATGTCGGGCAGGCGGCCATTTACAAAATAATCGGTGTGGCCGCGATGGAAGTTCTTGTCGACATCGGGCGTAAAAAACACTTCGGTCTGGCCGCTGGAGGCGCGCGCCAGTTCGGGACGGCGGGTCAGGATTTCGTCCAGTAACACGCGATAGTGCGCGGTGATGTTTTTGACGTATCCCATGTCTTTGTAGCGGCCTTCAATCTTGAAGGAACGCACGCCGGCATCGATCAGCGCTTCCAGGTTGGCGCTCTGGTCGTTGTCTTTCATCGATAACAGATGCTTGTCGAAGGCCACCACGCCACCCGCGTTGTCGGTCAGCGTGTACGGCAAGCGACAGGCCTGCGAGCAATCGCCGCGATTGGCGCTGCGGCCGGTATCGGCATGGCTGATAAAACACTGGCCGGAATACGCCACGCACAAGGCGCCGTGGATAAAGAATTCGAGGGTGGTGTCGGTGGGCACGGCATCGCGCACCTTGCGGATCTTGTCCAGCGTCAGCTCGCGCGCCAATACGATTTGCGAAAAGCCACTATCGGCCAGAAACCGCGCTTTTTCTGGCGTGCGGATATCGCATTGGGTGGACGCGTGCATCTGCATCGGCGGCAGATCGAGTTCGAGGATACCCATATCCTGCACGATCATCGCATCCACGCCAGCGTCATACAGCTGGCGGATCAGTTTGCGCGCGGGTTCCAGTTCGCTGTCGTGCAGGATGGTGTTGAGCGTGACAAAAATGCGCGAACGATAGCGATGCGCAAAGCGCACCAGCTCGGCAATTTCGCTGACTTCGTTGCTGGCGTTGTGGCGCGCGCCAAACGATGGGCCACCGATATACACGGCATCCGCCCCATGCAGAATTGCCTCGCGGCCGATTTCGACAGTTCGGGCGGGGGCCAGCAATTCAAGTTGATGGGGCAGTAAGCTCATAAAAATCAATCCGGTGGGGCATCAAGGGGCAGAACTATACAGGGGCAGCCCCGGCCACGCCAAAACGCTGGACGAGCGCGGGGCAGCGCGCCTTATCGTCAGTACTCATCAAGAGCGCCAAAGTGGTGGGCAGTCGTTATTTGACGGGTAGTTTTACCGCATGATCTGGATCAAGCCATCCGCTGATCCGGATGGTGCCGATGGACGTGGCGGCCCAGATTGGCGGCTTTCTGACTGCCGGAATGTTCTGATGCTTACCCGCTTTATGCTCAAGCGCTGCCCCGAAGGCTACTTCGTATTCCGGCTGGAAAGCCGTAAAGGCAAAACGCTGCTGACGGGCGAACCCTGCGCCAGTCGTGCCGAGGCGCTGGCCGCGATTGCCGCCGTCCGTGGCAGCGCATTGCGTATGACACGCTATCTGCGTCGCACCGATGACTTTGGTCTGCCCTACTTTGTGCTGGTTGATGCCAACGGCTGCGTACTGGGTGCGGGTGAATCGTATGGCAGTTGGCGTGCGGTGGAACTGGCGATTACCACGGTGTCGCGCGATGCGGGTAAAGCGGTGATTGAGGAGGTGGAATGCTGACGGCGGGGGATGTTCAGCGCTGGCGGGAACTGGCGGCGCGGGCTGCGAGCAGGCAAAACGGACGCGCGCCGTGCTGGCGTGCGCCCGTGTGCGGCTTACTCTTTGTGGTAAACCTCAGCGCCGCGTTTTACAAACTCGATCGATTTGGCCTGCATGCCTTGCTCCAACGCCTTGGCCTCGTCCAGGCCTTGCTGTGCCGCATAGTCGCGCACGTCCTGGGTGATTTTCATCGAGCAGAAATGCGGACCGCACATCGAACAGAAGTGAGCCAGCTTGGCGCCTTCCTGCGGCAGCGTTTCGTCGTGGAACGAGCGCGCCTTGTCCGGGTCCAGGCCCAGGTTGAACTGATCCTCCCAGCGGAATTCAAAGCGCGCTTTCGACAAGGCGTTGTCGCGAATCTGTGCGCCCGGATGCCCCTTGGCCAGATCAGCGGCGTGCGCGGCCAGCTTGTAGGTGATGATGCCTTCCTTCACGTCGTCCTTGTTCGGCAAACCCAGGTGCTCTTTGGGGGTGACATAACAAAGCATGGCAGTACCGTACCAGCCAATCTGCGCCGCACCGATCGCCGAGGTGATGTGATCGTAGCCGGGGGCGATATCGGTGGTCAGCGGTCCCAGCGTGTAGAACGGCGCTTCGGAGCAGTCCTGCAGCTCCAGATCCATATTTTCTTTGATCAGCTGCATCGGCACGTGGCCGGGGCCTTCGATCATCACCTGCACATCGTGCTCCCACGCAATCTGGGTCAGCTCGCCCAGCGTGCGCAGTTCGCCCAGTTGCGCTTCATCGTTGGCGTCCCAGATCGAACCGGGGCGCAGACCATCGCCCAGGCTAAAGCTGACGTCATACGCCTTCATGATTTCGCAGATATCGGCGAAGTGCGTGTACAGGAAGTTTTCTTTATGGTGCGCCAGACACCACTTGGCCATGATCGAGCCGCCGCGGCTCACAATGCCGGTCATGCGGTTGGCGGTCAGCGGCACATACCGCAGCAGCACGCCCGCGTGGATGGTGAAGTAATCCACCCCTTGTTCGGCTTGCTCGATCAGCGTGTCGCGGAACAGCTCCCACGTCAGGTCCTCGGCCTTGCCGTTCACTTTTTCCAGCGCCTGATAGATCGGCACCGTACCAATTGGTACCGGGCTGTTACGCAGAATCCACTCGCGCGTTTCGTGGATGTTTTTGCCGGTGGACAAATCCATGATGGTGTCCGCACCCCAACGGATGCCCCAGGTCATCTTGTCGACTTCTTCATTGATCGAAGACGTGACCGCCGAGTTACCGATATTGCCGTTGATCTTCACCAGGAAGTTGCGGCCAATAATCATCGGCTCCACTTCGGGGTGGTTGATGTTGGCGGGGATGATGGCGCGGCCGCGCGCGATTTCGTCGCGCACAAATTCCGGCGTGATCTTCTCGGGAATGGAGGCGCCAAAGCTCTGGCCCGGATGCTGGCGCAGCATCAACTCAGCCATGCGCTTGCCCTTGCCGCCCAGCGCCAACAGGCTCTCGATATATCGTTCGCGGCGCAGGTTTTCGCGGATGGCCACGTATTCCATCTCGGGCGTAACAATGCCGCGACGGGCGTAATGCATCTGCGACACATTGGCGCCGTCTTTGGCGCGGCGCGGCTGGCGGTGCAACTCAAAGCGCAGCGGGTCCAGGCTCTGGTCGGCGGCGCGCAGGCGGCCAAATTCGCTGGTCAGGTCATCCAGCAAGACGGTGTCGTTGCGTTCTTCAATCCACGGGCCACGCACGCTGGGCAAACCCTTGCGCACGTCGATGCTGGCGGTGGGGTCGGTATACAGGCCGGAGGTGTCATAGACGGTAATGGGCGGGTTTTGCTCGCCACCAAACGCGGTGGGCGTATCGCTCTGGCTGATTTCTCGCATCGGCACGCGGATGTCCGGGCGACTGCCGGTTACGTAAACCTTGCGCGAATTGGGCAGCGGCTGAATGGCCGCAGCGTCGACATGGGCCGTATCGGCAGTGAAATCCAGGCGGGTATTCATGGCGTCTCCTAAACAGAAAGACGGCGCAGGGTGCGCGTAAAGACGCCAGGATGGATGAGATGCGAGGCGGCTTCGCTTCCCTACGCCGGTGTGAACCGGATCAGGTGCTGAGGGACTCTCTCATCCGCGATCTACGCGGAACCCCTAGCGAAACTCAATGCTGTGAACGGTATCCAGTTTATGCAATAATCGCAAGCTAATTTCGAGCGCAAACGCCGGTTTGCTGTCAGGTCTTAAGGTGAAAAAATGGATTGGGAACACGCCCGTTATCTGTTGGTAGAACAACAAATCCGCCCGTGGGATGTACTGGATCAAAAGGTACTGGAACGGGTACTGACCGTTAAACGTGAAGACTTTGTGCCCGCCGATAAGAAGGCGCTGGCGTTTGTCGATACCGATCTGCCGCTGGGCCATGGTTCGGTGTTGATGTCGCCCAAGCTGGAAGCGCGCATGGTGCAAGACGCTGAAATCCAGCCCACCGACAAGGTGCTGGTGGTCGGCGCCGCCACCGGTTATGTAATGGCGATGGTCGCAGGTCTGGCCAACCAGGTGTACGGCATCGAAATCGAGCCCGAACTGGCGGCGCAAGCCGAAGCCAATCTGGCCCGCGCCGGCATCCGCAACGCGCGCGTTATCGTCGGTGACGGCATGGGCGGCATCCCCACCCAGGCCCCGTTCGACGTGATTATCGCCACCGGTTCTTTCTACGAAGTGCCGCAAGCGCTGAAAGACCAACTGGCGGTCGGCGGCCGTTTGATCGCCATCATCGGCGAACTGCCGATCATGAGCGCCACGCTGCTGACCAAGGTCGACAATGCCGCATGGCGCAGCGACAAGCTGTTTGAATACAACCTGCCGCGCATGAAGAACGCCCCGGCCAAGCCGGTGTTCCAGTTCTAAGCGCTGCGGTCGATGCCCCAAAGGCGTGGTCATGCACCACGCCTTTTTAACGTCTGGCGCTATGCCTGCGCCAGCGCCTTTGTGGATAAAAAAACATGCAGCAAATGCCCGCCGTTGATCTGGCCGCCCGCCTGGCCGATACCAGCAAACCCAAGCCCGTGCTGCTGGATGTGCGCGAGCCGTGGGAATACGCGCTGTGCCATCTGGCCGATAGCGTGTCGCTGCCGATGAACGAAATCCCCAATCGGTTCAACGAACTGGATGAAGACGCCGAAATCGTCGTCATCTGCCATCACGGCATGCGCAGCTACCAGGTCGGTGTGTTCCTGGAGCGCCAAGGCTTTGGCCATATCGTCAATCTGGCGGGCGGCGTGGATGCCTGGGCCAACGACGTTGACCCGGCCATGGCGCGCTACTGATCCCGCCTGTTGACGCGCATTACAACGACAGCAAATCGCGCACGCCATCGGCATCCATCTGATCGCCCCGGCCGCGCGCGATGATTTCGCCGCGTTCCATCACCAGATAATGGTCGGCCAGCGAACGCGCGAAATCGTAGTACTGCTCCACCAGCAAAATCGCCATCTCGCCGGTCTCGGCCAGGGCGCGGATGGCGCGTTCGATGTCCTTGATGATCGACGGCTGGATACCCTCGGTGGGTTCATCGAGGATCAGCAACTTGGGCCCCATCGCCAACGCACGGCCGATCGCCAGTTGCTGCTGTTGGCCGCCGGACAAATCGCCACCGCGCCGTCGCAGCATTTGCTTGAGCACCGGAAACATTTCAAAAATCCGCGGCGGAATCGGCGTGCTGCCCGGCCGTGACGCCAGCCCCATGCGCAGATTTTCTTCCACCGACAGCCGCGAAAAAATCTCGCGCCCTTGCGGCACATAGCCGATGCCAGCGCGCACGCGGTCATACGACGCCAGCTTCGTGATGTCCGCGCCGCCAAACTGGATACTGCCGCTACGCGTGGGCACCACGCCCATCAACGATTTCAGCAGCGTGGTTTTGCCGACACCATTGCGGCCCAGCAGCGTGGTCACTTTGCCCGGCTCGGCGGTAAAGCTCAGGCCGCGCAGAATATGGCTGCCGCCGTAATATTGATTGAGGTTTTCGACTTGGAGCATGGCGGGTTCCTTTGCTTTGTTAGCGCCCGAGATAGACTTCAATCACACGATCATCAGCCTGCACCGTGGCCAGATCGCCTTCGGCCAGCACGCTGCCTTCGTGCAATACGGTGACCTTGCCGCCCAGTTTTTCCACAAACGCCATATCGTGCTCGACCACGACCAGCGAATGCTGCCCGGCCAGCGAGACAAACAACTCCGCCGTGCGCATGGTTTCGTCATCGGTCATGCCCGCCACCGGTTCATCCAGCAGCAGCAATCTGGGTTCCTGCATCAGCAGCATGCCGATTTCCAGCCACTGCTTTTGCCCGTGCGACAACAGCCCGGCCAGCCGATGCGCTTGTGCGGTCAGGCGGATTTGTTCCATTACCGTTTCGATGCGACCACGCGCCTCGCTATCCAGCTTGTAAAACAGGCTGCGCCAGACGCGCTTGTCCATTTTCATCGCCAGTTCCAGGTTCTCGAACACGGTGTGCTGTTCAAACACGGTGGGTTTCTGGAATTTGCGGCCGATGCCGGCATGGGCGATTTCCGGTTCTTTAAGCCGCGTCAGATCCAGCGTTTGCCCAAAGAAAGCCTTGCCGCTATCGGGCCGCGTTTTGCCGGTAATCACATCCATCATCGTGGTCTTGCCCGCGCCGTTGGGGCCGATAATGCAGCGCAATTCGCCCACGTCGATATGCAGGCTGAGCTTGTTCAACGCCTTGAAACCATCAAAGCTGACCGAGATTTCGTCCAGATACAGGATGACGCCGTGGGCAATATCCAGGGCCCCGGGTGTGACGGCGCGTGCCTGGCCAGCGCTGGCATCGGCCCACTGCGGGCGGTCTTCAATCGCGGGCGTGATCATGCGGCGTGCTCCTGAGTCAGTGGGGTGGAAGGCGTTGCTTCCGTCGGGGCGGGCGCATTGGGCGCGTCCGGCGTGCGGCGTTGGGTCAGCTTCTGGTACAGACCGACGATGCCTTGCGGCAAAAACAGCGTGACCAGGATGAACAGAAAGCCGAGGAAAAACAGCCAATACTGCGGAAACGACACGGTAAACCAGCTCTTGGCCAGGTTAACCACCACTGCGCCGATCACCGCGCCAATCAAGGTGCCACGGCCGCCGACCGCCACCCAGATCGCGATTTCAATCGAAGACGCCGCCGACATTTCGCCCGGATTGATAATGCCCACCTGCGGCACATACAACGCGCCCGCCACGCCGCACAACGCGGCCGATAGCGTCCAGATAAACAGCTTGTACCAGAGCGGGTTGTAGCCGATGAACATGACGCGCGATTCGGCATCGCGCGTTGCCGCCAGCACCCGGCCGTAGCGCGAGGTGACCAGCCAGCGGCCCAGCAGCAAGGTGCCCGCCAGCGCCAACGCGGTCAGCCCCAGCAGCACCACGCGGGTTTCCGGTGCGGTGATCGAATAGCCGAGGATGCGTTTGAAATCGGTAAAGCCGTTGTTGCCGCCAAAGCCGGTTTCGTTGCGGAAGAACAGCAACATGGCGGCGTAGGTGAGGGCTTGGGTGATGATCGAGAAATACACGCCCTTGATGCGGCTCTGGAAGGCGAAATAGCCAAACACGCCCGCAACCACGGTGGGCACGCCGACGGTGAGGACGATGGCCCAGACCACGTTGTCGGTGCCTTGCCAGTACCAGGGCAGCGCTTTCCAGTCGAGGAAAACCATAAAGTCGGGCAGGGCGCTGTGGTAGTTGCCCTCCAGGCCTATCTGCCGCATCAGATACATGCCGAAGGCGTAGCCGCCGAGCGCGAAGAAGAGTCCATGGCCCAGCGACAGGATGCCGGCATAGCCCCAGATCAAATCCATCGCCACCGCGACCATGGCGTAGCACATGATCTTGCCGGTGAGGGTGACGGCGTAGTTGGACACATGCAGCGCGCTATCGGGCGGCGCGAGCAGGTGCATGGCGGGGACGATGATGAGCATGAGGGCGAGGAACGCGAGCATGGCGGTCCAGCCTTTGGGGCCCAGCAATCTGACGCTACGTTCGGTGTATGACTGGCGCATGGTGGTTTTTTCCTGGGTTGGTGCGGTGGTGCTTTTTTATTCGTGGTTGTAAAACCTTAACCGCTTAGCCTGCGGCGCATTTTTGATACCCGGGGGTGCCCGGGAGCACGTCACTTTTCTTTGCTTCGCCAAAGAAGAAGTAACCAAAAGAAAGGCGACCCCACTCGCGAATCCTTCGCTCGCCAGGGGGCCCGGTAGGTCAAAAACCGAAACGGACCGTCTTGCACTCACATGACTCAGCTGCCGCTCCGCGGAACTTCGGTCGGACGGAGCCCGAACTACCGGTCTCCTTCCCCTCCCTCGACAGGTAATGCCTGCTGTTTGCCAGGATTGCTGCCTCGTTGCTGCGCAACATCGGGTGGGCGTGGTTGCGGCGGGTGACAGTGAACATCGACACCGCCCGCTTAACGCTCCCATCCCGCATGGCCACCGCCGTCTGATTTGTCACCACTCCCTCCACGACCGCCAACATCTCATAGGGTGGGTCAAGACCCACCACCCAAAGCCACATGCAAGAACGCCCACCGCAATTCACCTTGATGACCACAGTGGCATAACCAAAATGTGCGTTGTCCCC
>NZ_LAQT01000030.1 GCF_001294205.1 Amantichitinum ursilacus | reverse complement strand
AAATAGAAAAAGCCGCTTTATAAAAAAGCGGCTTTCCTGGAATGCTGGCGGAGTGGACGGGACTCGAACCCGCGACCCCCGGCGTGACAGGCCGGTATTCTAACCAACTGAACTACCACTCCGCAGTGGTGGGCGATGACGGGGTCGAACCGCCGACATCCTGCTTGTAAGGCAGGCGCTCTACCAACTGAGCTAATCGCCCCTCGTCTTTCGAGAGGTGCGCATTAAAGCATACGCAAAAAGGGTGGTCAATTTTTTTTTGCAATCGGGCTGAAATATTTTTAGAGGGCGTTGCCTGATTGGCATGCGCCCAACTGCGTAACTCGGTGCGGGTAGCAACGAGCGCGCCCATTGCGGTATAAATGGCCCCTTATTCGCATAAAGATGTATTTCCGGTGAAAGCTTCAAGATTCCAATCCTTCATGGTGGCACGCGCTCCCTTATGGCTGGAGCTGGTGTTGCTGGTGGTGCTTGCATGGACGGGCGCAGGCCTGTTCTGGCAAATCTTTGCCCCGCATTCGCCGCAAGTGCGCCTGGCGCCACCGATCCAGCCTTTGCCGGCCCAGCAAATGGCGTGGAATAACGCGCCTGTATGGTTTGGCCAGGCCGCCGTCGCCACCGGCCCCACCACGCTGGCGGCGCAACTGATTGCGGTCATTGCAGGCGGCGATAGTTATAGCGCCGCCATCTTTACCGGGCTGGGCCCGGACCCCGTGGCCGCCAAGGTGGGCCAGGAACTGCAACCGGGCGTCAAATTGCTGAAGGTAACGCGCGACCACGTGGAAGTGGATAACGGCGGCCATACCGAGAATATTCCGCTGCAAGGCGCGGATGCCTCAGCGGCCGCAGCGGCGGGCGCGCAAACCGGCGACCCTGCGCAAATGCAGATGCAGCCGGTGATGACCAATGCGCCACCGGGCGGTGGCCCGGCCATCCCGCCGGGTATTCCAGGCGTTGAACCGGCCAAACCCACAGCGGCCGCCGCCTCCAGCGCTACGCAGGGCAGCAGCAGTACCGTCACACGCGGCCAGCTGGCTGCGGCCATGCAAAACGGCAATGTGGCCGATTGGGCCAAGGGCATCGGCAACGCCAATGGCGGCGGCATCCAGATTGATAACGCGGCCGCCCAGCCCTTTGCGGGCCCGCTCGGATTACAGAATGGCGATGTGCTGAAGTCGATTAATGGGCAGAACCTCAATACGACTTCGGATATCTCGACGCTTTACACGCAATTCAGTCAGCAATCGCAAGTTGCATTGGTGGTGGTGCGCCACGGCAGCAATTTGCGTTTGAGTTATCAGATTCAGCCTTGACGGACTTCCATGAAACCTCGTGTGCGCTCTTTGTTAATTGCTTGTTTGTTGGCCAGCCAGTTGGTCCAGGCGGCCGACAATACCGTGATGCTCAATTTCGTTAACGCCGATATTGAATCCACGATCAAGGCAATCGGCCTGATTTCGGGCAAAAACTTTGTCATCGATCCGCGCGTTAAAGGCACGGTCAATATCATTTCGTCAGAACCGGTGTCCAAAGACGCCGTGTATCCGATTCTGCTTTCCGCATTGCGCCAACAAGGCTTTACCGCGCTGGAATCCAATGGCGTGATCAAAGTCATGCCCGAAGCCGATGCCAAACAGCATTACAGCGCCACCGGCAGCGCGCATATGAAATTGAATGGCGACCGGATTGTCACCCAGGTGTATCCGCTTAAATATGAATCGGCATCGCAACTGGTGCCGATTTTGCGCCCGCTGGTCTCGCCCAATAATGCCGTGGCTGCATATGCCGCTGGCAATACGCTGGTGATTACGGATTACGCCGATAACGTGCGCCGGTTAAATCGCATTATCGAGAACATTGACCAGCCATCCTCATCGGACATTTTCCCGATTACCTTGAAGTACGCCTCGGCGCTGGATGTGGCACAAACGCTGGCCAAGCTGATGCCCGAAATCGCCATGCAAGGCGTTTCGCCCGCCAACCAGCTGGGCGAGGGCATACGTCGCAGCACGGTGGTGCCGGATTTGCGCAGCAATTCCTTGCTGGTGCGCAGCGAAAACACCGCCGTGGCCACGCAGATCAAACGCCTGGTGGCCACGCTGGATAGTCCCGGCGCGGCCGGTGGCAATATCCATGTGGTTTATTTGCGCAATGCCGAGGCCGTCAAACTGGCGGGCACGCTGCGCGGCATTCTGACCGGCCAGGATGGCGGCAACAGCAGCTCCAGCCAAGGCTTGTCCACCTCATCGACCAACAGCAGCGGCACCGCCGGCAGCACTTCCAGCACCAGCAGCACCGGTACGTCCGGCACGGGTAGCACCGGCGGTTTGTCGTCCAGCAACAACAGCAATAGCAATAACAGCAGCCAGAGCACCGGCACCAGCGTGCAGATTGGCGGCGCCACCGTATTGCTGCAGGCCGATCAAATGACCAACTCGTTGGTGATTACCGCGCCGGACAATATCTACAACAACCTGCGCAGCGTGATCGACAAGCTGGATGTGCGCCGCGCCCAGGTTTATGTCGAAGCCATCATCGCCGAAGTCAACGCCAGCAAGGCCAATGAACTGGGCGTGCAATGGGTGCTGGGCGGCTCCAGCTCATCGGCATCGGTAATTGGTTTGTCGTCGCTGTCGGGCGTGGGCACGCTGAGCAACGCGCTCGGCACCATCGTCACCGCCGCGGCCAGCAAGGATTACAGCTCGCTGCCAACCGGCTTTAACGTGGGCGTGGTCAATGGTTCGCTGACCGGCGACGGCAAGAGCCCCACCGTCGGCTTGTTGTTGTCGGCGCTGCAAAACCAGGGCGACGCCAATGTGTTGTCCACACCTAACCTGGTGACGCTGGACAACGAAGAAGCCAAGATCATGGTCGGCCAGAACATCCCGATCCTGACCGGCCAGACCGCCTCCAGCGGTTCCAATACCAACCCGTTTAATACCTATACGCGTCAGGACGTCGGTATCACGCTGGCGGTGCGGCCGCAGGTGTCGGAAGGCGGCGCGATCACCATGCAGGTGTACCAGGAAGTCTCGGGCGTGGATAGCACGGTCAATACGTCGGGCGGCGGCCTGGCCACCAAAAAGCGCACCATTGAATCGCGCGTATTGGTGGATAACGGCCAGACCATCGTGCTGGGCGGTTTGCTGGAAGATTCTTCGCAGAATGGCGAAAACAAAGTGCCGCTGCTGGGCGATCTGCCGTGGATAGGCGGCTTGTTCCGCTACCAGGCGCGCAACTGGTCCAAGACCAACCTGATGGTGTTTTTGCGCCCGGTGATCCTGTACGACAGCAAGGATACCGATTCGCTGACCAGCGACCGCTACGGCTATATCCGCGGCGTGCAGCAGAACTTCAAGATGTCGGATAGCGCCGCGCTGCCGGCCGTGCCGGATGTGGTGCTGCCTGATCTGAACGGCGCCGCACGCCTCAAAACCGGCAACACGCGTTACAACTCGCAAGATCTGACCGTGCCGGATACCACGCGGCCATCGCCGGATGATGCCTCGGGCGTTAACGCCACCACGCCATCGGCTGGCCCGATCCCGGCGCCCGCTGATGCGTCTAAACCGGCTGACATGACGGGGGCACCCGCCAAGTGAGCGCACGCCTGGTTCCTTATCACTTTGCCCGCGATAACGGCGTCGTCGACATCGCGCAGGAATTCGACTCGGTGCATGTGTTGATGCGCCGGGGTGCCGAATTGTCGGCGTTAAGCGAACTGCGCCGCGTGGCGCAACGCCCGCTGACCGTGGAGCTGGTGGATGCCGATGTTTACGACAGCCGCCTGACACAGCTGTTTTCCAATGCGGGCGGCGCTTCGGCGTCGGTGGCGTACGACCTGGAAAGCAATATCGATCTGTCGCGGCTGGCGCAAGAACTGCCTGAAATCGAAGATTTGCTGGAAACCGAAGACGACGCGCCCATCATCCGGCTGATTAACGCCTTGCTGACTGAAGCGCTGCGCGAAAACGCCTCCGACTTGCACCTGGAGCCGTTTGAAACGCGCTCGGTGGTGCGTTTTCGCGTCGATGGCAATCTGCGTGACATCCTTGAACCCAAGCGCGCGTTGCACTCGGCGCTGGTGTCGCGGATCAAGGTGATGGCGGGGCTGGATATCGCCGAAAAACGCTTGCCGCAAGATGGCCGCATTACGCTGCGCATTGCCGGTCGCCCGGTGGATGTGCGGGTGTCGACATTGCCCACCGGCCATGGCGAACGCGCGGTGCTGCGTTTGCTGGATAAAACCGCGGGCCGGCTTGATCTGGAAAAGCTGGGGATGGGGCGCGATACGCTCGATATCCTGCAAGGCATGCTCAACCAGCCGCACGGCATTGTGCTGGTGACGGGCCCGACGGGCTCGGGCAAAACCACTACGCTGTACGCCGCGCTGTCGCGCATGGATGCGCAAGTCGCCAACATCATGACGGTGGAAGACCCGATCGAGTACGACCTGGACGGCGTGGGCCAGACCCAGATCAACCCGCGCATCGACATGAGCTTTGCGCGCGCGCTGCGCGCCATTCTGCGGCAGGATCCGGACGTCATCATGATCGGCGAAATCCGCGATCTGGAAACCGCGCAGATTGCGGTGCAGGCCTCGCTGACCGGCCACCTGGTGCTGGCCACCCTGCACACCAACGACTCGGTCAGCGCCGTCACCCGGCTGGTGGATATGGGCATCGAACCGTTTCTGCTGGCCTCGTCCTTATTGGGGGTGCTGGCGCAACGACTGGCGCGCAAACTGTGCCCGGTCTGCCGCCGTCCGGATGAGCCCCTGCCGGACGAACGCATGGCCTTTGAAGGAACGGATGCGCCGGTGATCTACCGACCGGTGGGCTGTGCCGAATGCAATGGCGCCGGGTATCGTGGCCGTACCGGCATCTACGAGTTGTTTCAGGTGGACGAAGCCGTGCGCACCATGATCCACGCGCGCGCGGCCGAGCAAGACCTGAAAGCCTATGCCCAACAGCACGGCATGCTGACCATGCGCCAGGATGGCCTGCGTCGCGTTTTACGCGGCGAAACCAGTCTGGAAGAGGTCTGGCGCGTTACGCGCGAATCCTGAGCGTAATCCGCCGCCCACTGACATCCTCGCGCTGCACCAGCTGCCACAATCCGTACATTCGTCTTAAATAACAGCGGCGCACATGCATGCGCTGCGCGGGGGCAAGATGGGTCAGCGCGAGCAACGCACCGCACGGCGTATACCGATGAACTGCAAGGTCAAGCTGCGGTTCAAAAGTTCGAGTATGCCGGCTTATGGCATCTGCACCGACCTCAGCGTAGGGGGTCTGACCATACGCACCAGCTATGTGCCCCGTCCCGACGAAACCTTCGATGTATTGGTAATGCCGCCCGTCTCGGGCCCTGGCCCACGCACGCCGTTTGCGGCGCACGTGCAGGTCAAGCGCTGCCACGAAGTCGAGCGCGGCAAACTTTACGAACTGGGGCTGGCCATTATTGAGGTGCTGCAATGAAACTGCTGTCTTCCGCGCTGTGTATGTTGATGTTGTGCGCCCCCGTGGCGTTTGCCGCCGATGCCGGCGCCAGCCAACCCGAAGCGCACGTCACCAAAAATGGTGACACCGTTGAGCTGGACACCCAGTTCAGCGTGCCCGTCTCGCGTGAAATCGCCTGGGGCGTACTCACCGACTTTGAACACATGACCGCGTTTATTCCCAATCTGGCGTCCAGCAAGATTCTCGAAAAAAACGGCAATGTGTGGAAGGTAGAGCAAACCGGCAAGGTAGCCGCGGGTTTGTTCCACGTTAACTATGATTCGGTGCGTGAACTGACATTAACGCCGCAATCCGAAATCAAGGCGCACACCGTGGGCGGCGATTCCGGCGCGATGGAAAGCGTCAGTACGCTGAGCGAGAAAAACGGCGAGACCGTGGTAAGCTACCGCGCCCAATGGACGCCCAGCTCCTCGCTGGTCGGCAGCCTGGGCGCCGGTTCGGCCAAAAGCCAGCTGCAGCGCCAGTTTGCCGCCATGGAACACGAAATGCTCAAGCGCGCCGGCAAGGCCACGGCCTCTGAACCCGCCAGCCGCTGATCCAACCTGATCTGTTACCTGAATGCGGATGTATGCGTCTTCTTGCTCTCAAAATTGATGTCGATACCTATCGCGGCACGCGCGTAGGCATTCCCGCGCTGGTGGAAGCGCTAAAACGCCACGGCGCCAACGCCACGTTTTTGTGGAGCCTCGGGCCCGACCATACCGGCCGCGCCATCAAACGCGTGTTCCGCCCCGGCTTTATGAAAAAAGTGTCGCGTACCTCGGTGGTCGAACATTACGGCTTTAAAACCTTGATGTACGGCACGCTGCTGCCGGGCCCGGACATCGGCAAACGCTGCGCCGGCATCATGCGCGACGTGGCTGCCGCCGGCTTCGAGAACGGCATCCATACCTGGGACCATATCCGCTGGCAAGACGGCGTCGCCAACGCCGACGCCGCCTGGACGCAAGCCGAGATGAAAGTCGCGTTCGAACGTTTTCAGAGCATCTTTGGCGAACCCGCCCGCACCCACGGTGCCGCGGGCTGGCAAATGAACGAACACGCCTACCGCTTCGAGCAAAAACTGGGCATGCGCTACGCCTCCGACGTGCGCGGCACGCATCCGTTCTGGCCGGTGGTGAAAGGCGAACTGGTGCGCGTGCCACAACTGCCATCCACACTGCCCACGCTGGACGAACTGATCGGCGTGGACGGCCTGACGCCGGACAACGTGCACGAACACATCCTGCGCCTGACCGCCGAAGAAACCCCCTACGGCCACGTGTACACCCTGCACGCCGAACTGGAAGGCATGAAACTGCTGCCGGTGTTTGAACGCTTGCTGGAAGGCTGGAAAGCGCAAGGCTACCAGTTGGTCTCGACGGCCGAGTTGTGCGATTCGATCGACCTGGCGCGTTTGCCGTACCACCACGTGGAGATGGCCGAGATTGAAGGGCGCAGCGGGGTGCTGGCGGTGCAGGGGGCGGTGTTTCCGTAGCGGGGACTGCAGGTGCGGGATTGGATAAGGAAATCAGTCCCACACCTTGGTTGCCGGCGCACGTGAAGCTTCGCTTGCACCAATGCATTCAGCTCAATAAATTGCATGCGTGACATACATTTTAAGTGGGATGCAATCATGGCAATGCTGACTGTCCGAAACCTGCCTGACGACGTTCATCGCGCAATGCGAGTGCAGGCCGCGCAGCATGGGCGAAGTACTGAGGCGGAAGTCCGTGAGATTCTGGCAAGCGCGGTCAAGCCGCAACATCGGGTATGGCTTGGCGACGCCCTTGCGGCGTTGGGGCGAAAAATTGGCCTTACGAATGAAGATGTTGAGATCCTGAATCAGGTCCAGGATAAAACGCCGGCTGAGCCGCTGAGTTTTGAATGATCGTCCTCGATACGAATGTTGTCCGAGGCGATGAAGGCCACCCCTGACGTGGCCGTGCTGGCCTGGTTGAACGACCAGGCGGCAGAGACTTTATATCTTTCCAGTGTCACGCTCGCCGAATTATTGTTCGGCGTTGCCGCGCTGCCGACCGGCAAGCGCTAGGACAAGCTGATACTGGTGGTGGATGGCTTGATGGACCTGTTCAAAGGTCGCGTGCTGCCGTTTGATACAAACGCAGCGCGCTGCTATGCCGAACTGGCGGTGAAGGCTAAAGCGGCGGGCCGAGGTTTTCCGACTCCCGATGGCTACATTGCCGCCATCGCCGCTTCTCGGGGGTTTGCCGTTGCATCGCGCGACACTGCGCCCTACGAGGCCGCCCTCGTTACGGTTATAAGCCCTTGGGCTGTGTGACGCGAAAACCTGGCGAGCTGTGAACATGGCAGTCTTCAAGCACCCCCAATTCCACACTCGACTGTTTTAGTCGGTCGCCGGAATGCTGCAGCAGCAACCCCCACTTTAAGATCAGTCCGCAAAGGCGATGCCGCCTTTATGCGTATGATTTCGCCATTGCTTGAATGCAGCTATTTCGGGATTAATGGTGATCTATGCTCTGGATTGATAATGCAAAAATACTGGCGATTATCGCGGTGGTTATTCTGCATGTGGCAGGCGCGGGTCTGGTCACGCATGGCGATATTGCGACGACGCAATGGTGGATCGCCAATCTTTATGATTCCGCAATGCGCTGGGCGGTGCCGGTGTTTGTAATGGCCAGTGGCGCGGTATTGCTGGATCCTGCTAAAGACGAATCGCTGCGGGATTTTTATAACAAGCGTGCCCGGCGTATTCTGGTGCCTTTGTTATTCTGGACGACTTTTTATTTGGGCTGGTCCTTGCTTAAGGCGCAGATCAGAGGGCAGCCCATCACCGCTGCGGACATACTGATCGCGGTAATGCGTGGCTATCCGTATTACCACATGTGGTTTCTCTACATGATTGCCGGTATGTATTTGTTTACCCCGTTTTTCCGAATCGTGGCGCGCCATTCTTCGCCGCGGCAATTGGCGTTTCTTGCCGCGCTGCTGTTGGGTTTGGCCGCGGCCAATGCCTTATGGTCGCAAGGGGACGGGAATGCGCTGTTCAGCAATCGGTTTATTAGTTATATCCCTTACTTTTTTCTCGGCTACGTGCTGGCGATAATTCCGCTCGAATTAGTGCGGCGTCACAGGTCTGCGCTATTCGCCGGATTTATTGTGGGGTTTTTGATTACGGCGTTGGGGTATTGGAAAACCACATTCGATTTATCCGCGCTGGATGGCTATTTTTATAAAAATCTCAGCCTGAATGTGATGGCAATGGCGGTGTGCGTATTCATGTTAGTGCGGCTTGCCCAATTTCCATTCAAAAATCATCTCATGGCCAGGAAAGCAGCTAATTTGTCATTCGGTGTGTATCTGGTTCATCCCGCAATTCTGGATGTGCTGACGTTTAAACAGATTACCGGATCGCTATTCAATCCTGCGTTTGCCATTCCCTTACTCGCCGCAGTGGTTTTGTTAATTGCATTAGTGCTCACGTATATTGCAAAAAAAATCCCGCTGCTCAAATTAATATGCTGATCCTGGGTTGCCCCACGCGGCAATACGTTTTACTTTAGACACGACTTGCAACAAGTCCGGAGACCCAAACCGATGCGTGTGTTGCTCCTCAGCGAAATCCAGCAAGCGGTTGACGCGTTTGCGCGTCATGAAATTGGCCTTGCCAGTCTTACCCAACGCCTGGGCGAATTGCATCGCGCGTTACTGCACGATGGCGTGGAGTGGGGCCTCAATTTTGAAGAGATTCTGCTTGATCTCGATTCCATTTGTGAGCTGGCCGCCGTCAACGGCGCAGCGGAACTGGATGCCGAAGAACAATGCGAGGTGGCCGCGCATTTAAATGCCATCGTCAGCCAGGCGCGCGCCTTGCTGGAAGTAGCGCGATCAGTGCAGGCGGGCGGGGAATAGGCCGGTGGCGCTATACCGTCCGCCGATGCAGCACGTCATAGCGCACGCCTTCCGGCGTCGAAACCGATTCATACAAGCAGATCGTATCCGCCCGCCAGTGGATGGTTTCCACCGGTTCGGTCAGGCAGGTGGCTTTGCGCAGCAGCGTTACATGCGCATTAAATGGATGGTCTTCGGTGGGGAACTGGCCTGCGCGCAATTCGGCGCGTAGCGCTTGCACCAATGTATCCAGTGCCGTTTGATGGCGGCTTAAGCCGATCCATACCACGCGGGCGCGATCAAAACTGCCGATCTGGTCCAGCGTCAGGTCAAGCGGCGTGAAGGCCAGCGCGTCGATCAGCCGCACCAGCTCGGTGGTGCGGGCCGCGGGCGTCGCGCCCAGAAATGCCAGGGTTAAATGCAGATTGGCCGTCGTCACCACGCGGCCCCCAAAGCGGGTATGCACGTGGTGGCGCACTTGCGTTAGCGGCTGGCGCACGGCATCGGGCGGCGAAAGGCCAATAAAAAGACGGGGCGTGGCGGTCATGGGCTTCAGATTAGCCCATGCCGCTACGCCCCGTCTTGCTTGCGCCGTGTCGTCTGGCGGCCCGCGCTTTAGCTGATGGTCATCAGGCTGGCGTTGCCGCCGGCAGCGGCGGTGTTCACCGACAGTGAGCGTTCGATCAGCAGGCGTTCCAGTGCAAAGCCATCCTCGCCCGGCGCCAGGCCTTGCACGCTTACAATCGGGCCGCTGCGTTGCGCCATGGCGGCGGTCAGCGCCAATAGCTGGTCGGCATCGCCATGGTGCAACACGGCGTCGATGTTCAGCGTGGCCAGATCGCTGCCGGCGGGCTGCACATCAATGCGCGCTTGCACGGCTTTCGGTAACTCGCGCACCACGGCGGCATACGGGCCATCCAGCACTACGGCCTTGCTACCCACGGCCAGTACCGTGGCAATTTGCGCCAGCAGATCGTCGCGTGATCCGTTGGCGGGTAGTGCGCACAGCACGTGTTCGCGCGGCAGCAGCGTGTAGGTATTGCGTTCGCCGGTGGGGCCGGGCAGGGTGACCGCCGCGCCGACGGCGGTGGCGGCGCTCAGGCGTTCGCACAAGGCCACATGCTGCGGCGCGTGCTGGGCCGACCATTGCGCCAGCGCTTGCAACGGTTGCAGCAATTGCTCGCGGGCGGCGGTTTCAAACGGTGCGCCGTTGCCCGAGGTCAGCAGCACGGCGGCATGCAGCGTATCGCGCGGGCAACTGCTGAGCAGGCGATGCAGATACAGCGGGCCGCCCGCTTTGGGGCCGGTGCCCGACAGGCCTTCGCCGCCAAACGGCTGCACGCCCACCACGGCGCCCACGATATTGCGGTTAACGTACAGATTGCCCACCTGCGCGCGTTCGACAATGTGCGCGATGGTTTCGTCGATGCGGGTATGGATGCCCAGGGTCAGGCCATAGCCGGTGCCGTTGATGTCATCAATCAACGCATCCAGCCCCGCCTGGTCCGCCGTGCGTTGCCACCGCACCACGTGCAAGACCGGGCCGAAAATCTCGCGTTCCAGTTCGGCCAGGCTATCCAGCTCGATCAGCGTGGGCGGCACAAAACTGCCCTGATTGCAGGCCGCGCCGGTTTGCACCTGATGCACCTTGCGCCCGCGCGCGCGCATCGCATCGATATGGCTATTGATATTGCGTTGCGCCTCGGCGTCGATCACCGGGCCCACGTCGGTGGCCAGGCGGTCGGGGTTGCCCACCACCAGTTCGGCCAGACCGCCTTTGAGCATGGTCAACACACGATCGGCCACGTCTTCTTGCAAACACAGCACGCGCAGCGCCGAGCAGCGTTGGCCCGCGCTATCAAACGCCGAAGCCAGCACATCGCCCACCACCTGTTCGGCCAGCGCGGACGAATCAACAATCATCGCGTTCTGGCCGCCGGTTTCGGCAATCAGCGGTATCGGTTGGCCATGTGCATCCAGCCGGCCCGCCAGATTGCGTTGCAGAATGCGCGCCACTTCGGTCGAGCCGGTAAACATCACGCCTTTGACGCGCGCGTCGCCCACCAGCGCCGCGCCGACGGTTTCGCCCTGGCCCGGCAGCAATTGCACCGCGTCTTGCGGCACGCCGGCTTCGTGCAGAATGCGCACGGCCTGGGCGGCGATCAACGGCGTTTGCTCGGCTGGTTTGGCCAGCACGGTATTGCCGGCAGCCAGCGCGGCGGCCACCTGGCCAGTAAAGATGGCCAGCGGAAAATTCCATGGGCTGATGCAGACCACGGGGCCGAGCGGGCGATGCGTGTCGTTGCTAAAGCTGCCGCGCACTTGCGCCGCGTAATAACGCAAAAAGTCGACCGCTTCGCGCACTTCGGCAATCGCGTTGCTCAGCGTCTTGCCTGCTTCGCGCACGATCAGGCCCATCAGCGTTTGCATCTCGGCTTCCATCAGATCAGCAGCGCGTTCCAGCAAGGCAGCGCGGGTGACGGCGGGCGTGGCTTGCCAGATCGGGCCGGCGTTCTGCGCGCGGGTGAGGGCGGCGGCCACGTCGTCCAGCGCGGCCTCGACCACATAGCCCACCACATCCCGGTGATCGGCCGGATTGCGCACGGCTTGTTTCTCTCCTGCGGCGGCGTGGGGCGGCGTGGCCAGCCAGGCGTGGTCGGTTAACAAGGCGGCGGACAGCGACGCCAGACGTTGCTCGTTGGCCAGATCCAGCCCGGCGCTGTTGGCGCGCGCTTCGCCATACAAGGCGCGCGGCAGCGGAATGCTCGGGTGCGGCAGGCCTTGCGTGCCTTCCTGCCGGGCCATTTGTTCGACCACCACGACGGGGTCGGCCACCAGGTCTTCCAGCGCAATCGATTGATCGGCGATGCGGTTGACGAACGAGGTATTGGCGCCGTTTTCCAGCAAACGGCGCACCAGATAAGCCAGCAGCGTTTCGTGCGTGCCCACCGGCGCATAAATGCGGCAGGGACGGTTGAGTTTGCCCTCGGCCGCCTTGCCCACCACATGTTCGTATAGCGGCTCGCCCATGCCGTGCAGACACTGGAATTCATACTGGCCGGGGTAATAGTTCTGGCCCGCCATCTGATAAATCGCCGCCAGCGTGTGTGCATTGTGCGTGGCAAATTGCGGGTACACCGCTTCGGGCGCACCCAGCAGTTTGCGCGCGCAGGCCAGGTACGACACGTCGGTGTAAACCTTGCGCGTATACACCGGATAGCCTTCCAGGCCGTCGATTTGCGCGCGTTTGATTTCGCTATCCCAATACGCGCCTTTCACCAGCCGGATCATCAGGCGGTGGCCGCTACGTTTGGCCAGATCAATAATGTAATCAAGCACATAGGGGCAGCGTTTTTGATACGCCTGCACCACAAAACCAATGCCGTTCCAGCCGGCCAGTTCGGGCTCAAAACACAGGCGTTCGAGCAAATCGAGCGAGATTTCGAGGCGGTCGGCTTCTTCGGCATCGATATTGATGCCGATATCAAACTGGCGCGCCAGCACGGTCAGCGCCTTCACGCGCGGATACAGCTCGCTGATCACGCGTTCGTGCTGTGCGCGGCTATAGCGCGGATGCAGCGCCGACAACTTGATCGAAATACCCGGGCCTTCGTAAATACCGCGCCCGCCCGAGGCCTGGCCGATGGCGCGGATGGCTTGTTCGTACGACGCCATATAGGCGTGGGCATCGGCATCGGTCATGGCCGCTTCGCCCAGCATGTCGTACGAGTAACGGAAACCGTGGCCCTCAAAATTGCGCGCATTGGCCAATGCTTCGGAGATGGTTTCGCCCGTCACAAACTGTTCGCCCATCAAGCGCATCGCCATATCGACGCCCTTGCGGATAACCGGCTCGCCGCGCTTGCCGATGATGCGGGTCAGCGCCGTGGACAGGCCCGATTCGGTGTGTGTGGACACCAGCTTGCCGGTCAGCAACAAGCCCCAGGTGGCGGCGTTGACAAACAGCGACGGGCTTTGGCCGATATGCGAATGCCAGTTGCCGCGCGCGATCTTGTCGCGGATCAGCGAATCGCGCGTGGCTTTATCCGGGATGCGCAACAGCGCTTCAGCCAGACACATCAGCGCCACGCCTTCTTGCGACGACAGCGAGAATTCGTGAATCAAACCCTGCACCAGGCCTTCGCGGCTGGCGCCCGGGTTTTGCGCGCGCAATTTGCCCGCCAGTGTATGCGCCAGTTGCGTGGCGGCCTTGGCTTGCGCCTCGGGCATGCGCGCTTGTTGCAGCAATAGCGGAATGCATTCGGTTTCGGGGCGACGCCATGCGGCGGTGATGGCGGCGCGCAGCACCGATTGCGGCTGCACATTCTGGGCAAATTCAAGAAAAGGTTGCACCGAGCCATCGCGCTTGGGCGCTTCATCCGTTGCGGCCGCGTCGGCCTCGTCGGGCAGCGCCACCACGGGATGGCCGCGCTCGACCTGATCCAGCAGATTAAAAATTGCTTGTTTGATCAACCAGTGCGGCGTGCGCTCCAGTTGCTGCGCGGCGGTTTTAAGGCGATCCCGGGTGAGGTCATCCAGCTTGACCCCCAGCGTAGTGGTGCTCATAGACTCGGTTGCTCCAGTAGAAATCGAACGCGTTTTGAGCGGCTGGCGATACGCCAACGGCATAACGACTGTCATAAACGAGTGCGAGCATACAGAAGGTGCAACCCGCCATGCAATGCGGTTGCACCTTAGGGTGGCGGCGTGTGGATGGATGGTTACACCCGGCCTTGGTTGCGTTGGTGGCGTGCGGGCTTTGGGCAAAAAAATAGCCCGCCAGATTGCTCGGGCGGGCCAACAACAAACACAAACACGGAGATTCGCGCGCCGTGTGGCGCGCAGACCGTAGATTGCCTAAATGCACACGTGGCGATAACCAGGACGGCTCCTGGTGAGGGTGCTTACTGGGCGGGCGTGAACGGTGAGGCGGTTTGCGTTGCGGTGATGGTGTTGCACATGGGGGGGGCCAGACGTTTCCAGGCGTTTCTGTTTAGAACCGACTTCCGGGGGCCGGGAAGGGGGCGCGGGCGGTTGCGTGTTGCTGGGTGGCTTTGTGTGGTGGGTCTTGACCCACCCTATGCGTGGGCGGATTACGGGGCGTTCAGTGGGTTGCGGCAAAAACCAAAACGGGAGCGTTTGTTAAAAACGCTCCCGTTTTGGTTTTCGAACCCCCCTTTTTAAAATCCGCCTGGGCCAGTTCGCGTTTGAGGGCCTGGCGGGCGTCGCGGCGTTTGGTCTTTTCGGTTTTTTCATGGGCGCCTGCTTTGCGCAGGCTGGCGGCGACGGCAAACGGATTGCGCGGCACCAGCGTTTTATCACGCGTTTTCATGGTGTTACTCCGGGTTGATGGGGCAATAGATCGACAGCGCGACGGATTGTAGCACCGTCGCGCCCGGCCATTAATGGGGTCTCTGTAACGCTTGTTCAAGTCCGCTGGCGCGGCGCGTGCGATGGGTGACCGCGGCGCTGAAGACGCGGGCGTCCGCGCTCACCAGAGTAAAGTGCAGCCGCGCGCGGGTGATACCGGTATAGATCAGCTCGCGCGTCAGAATCTGGCTGCCTTCATCGGGCAGCGCCAGCACCGTGTGCTCAAATTCGGAGCCTTGCGATTTGTGCACCGTCATCGCAAACGCGGTTTCCACATCGGCCAGGCGGCTGGCCAGCACCGAGCGCACCAGGTCACCTTCCAGAAAATACACACGCAGCGCTTCGTTGCGGCCCGGCGCGGGCAGGGCGATGCCGATGTCGCCGTTAAACACGCCGGTGGCGTAATCGTTGCGCGTAATCATCACCGGCCGGCCGGCGTACCATTCGCCGCGTTTGCGCAACCAACCACGTTCCACCAAAGCGCCTTCGATGGCGCCATTGAGCCCGGACACGCCCCATTCACCATCGCGCAATGCACACAGCACTCGCATGCGGTCAAAGGCGGTGAGGATCTGGCGCGCCCATTCGTCGTGGCTGGCGTGGGCGGTGGGGCCCGCGTTCAGCACGTCCAGATAGCTGCGATAGCCACCCGGTGCGCCGTCGCGGCCTTGCAACGCCAGGTTGACTACGGCGGTGGGCCGGGCGTGGTTGGTCCAGCCGATTTCGCCTTCGTTAGGCGCTTGCAGAATATGCAGTGCGCCGCTGGCGTCGCCGGCATTCACCGCACGTGCCAGTTCACCAATCGGGCCGGAGAAACGGCGGCTGACGCGCAACATCGCCGTGTGTTGCGCCAGCGCGCTGCCGTGGCCTTGCCATTGCACATCCAGCTGCTGGCCGGTGGCGGCGGCAATCCATTGCATTGTTTGCGGCGTATAGGCGGCGGCTTCGGCTTCGCGGCACAAATCGCCCAGCACCGCACCGGCCTCGACCGATGCCAGCTGGTCTTTGTCGCCCAGCAAAATCAGCGTGGTATGCGGCTGTAGCGCATCAAGCAGCGCCGCCATCATTTCCAGGTGGATCATCGAGGCTTCGTCAACGATCAGCACATCGATATCGAGTGGATTGCCGGCGTGGTGTTGCAGCTTGCGCGTATCGGGCCGAGCGCCCAGCAAGGCATGCAAAGTGCGCGCCGCGCCCATGCGCGTGGCCAATTCAGTCAGCGCCAGACCGGGCAATTGTTGCTGCAGGCCAGCCAGGGCTTTGTCGATCGATTGCTTGAGCCGCGCCGCCGCCTTGCCGGTGGGAGCCGCCAGCGCGATACGCAGACGGTCGGCCGCGCCTTGTTGCGCGGCGTTGGCAAACAGCAGCGCCAACAGCCGCGCCACCGTATAGGTTTTGCCCGTGCCGGGGCCGCCGGTAATCACACTAAAACGGCCGCGCGCCGCCAGTGCGCAGGCGATTTTCTGCCAGTCTTGCGTATCGCTCTGGCCAAACAAACGGTCCAGCAAGGGCCGCAACGTCGCTGCATCTGCGGTTTCGTCGGCGCCACCCACGCGCGCCAGAATCTGGCTGGCCACGCGCTGTTCGTAATCAAAATAGCGCCGTAGATACAGGCGGCCATCCAGCAACACCAGGGGTGGCATGGCGTCGAGAGCCGCGCTGGCGGTGACCACGGCACTGGCGCGCAACGCGTGCAGCCAGTCGTGCGTGCTGCTGGCCAGTTGCCGCAGCGTCTGCAGCAGGGCAGTCAGGCCGTCGCTGGGCCAGTTCAGCAAGGTGTGCGGTTCGGTCAGCAAGTCCGCCAGCACCAGGCAACTGTGGCCGCGACCTTCCATATGCGCCACCAGCGCGCTGGCCAGTATCAGTTCGGGTGCGGCGCTGGGGTCTAGTTCGGCCATAAAGCGGGCGAAGGCCAGATCGAGCCGACGCAACCAGCCTGCTTCGGTCCAGCTTTGCAATTCGAGCAGTAGCGCGGGCACGGTCAGTTGCGGCGCGGGCGGCAAGCTGTCAAACAGATCGCCGCTTAAGGTATCGGCGTGTGATTTACGCTGGCTCATGGTCTTTAAGGCTGGCGTCCAGCGTGTTGATCAGTTGCGGATGCGCGGGCAACACATAACAGCCCGCTTCGGGGCCGTTGATGCCGCGCAAGAAAAAGTAGACCGCGCCGCCCAGATGCTGCGCGGGGTTGTAATGCTCGCCCAGGCGTTGTTGCAGCAGCCGATGTAGCGCCAGCAAATACAGCGTGCCTTGCACGTCGTAACGATGTTCGGCCATGGCGGCGGCCAGACGGCCCTCGCTGTAATCGGCATCGCGCACGCCCAGCGCATTGGATTTGTAATCCACCAGCCAATAGCGGCCTTCGTGTTCAAACACCAGATCGACATAGCCTTTCACCATGCCGCGTAAAGTACGCGCGGCCAGGATGGGGCGTGGTTGTTCCGGCAACAGATATTGGCGGCACAAGGCGTCGATGCGCGTGCTCAACAGTTCGGCGGTGGGAAACCAGAACTCCATTTCCGCCAGCGTTTGCTTTGGCGGCAATTGCGCCAGCGCAATGCCCAACGGTTGCAACGGCGTGAGCGCAATCGCTCGCAGCCATTCGATCACATCGGCTTCGCGGTTGCTCCAGCCCACGCGTTTGCAGCGCGCGGCCATGGCGGTGGCGAAATCCTCGGTGGCGGCATAGTCAAAACCCTGGCGCGCCAGCCATTCCAGCTGGTCGTGCAGCAAGGTGCCGGGCAGTGGGCCGCGCGGAAAGCGATGCCACGCGGCCTGGTCGGTGTGGCGGACCGGGGTTTCGTCGGGGGTTTCCTGCAGCGTATCGTCGCGCGCGCTGGTGGCGGCTTCGATGCCCTCGGCGCGCAGGTCGCGGATCAGCGAGGAGAAACTGGCGATGCTCCAGTCCTGATCAATAGTGCCGACATAATGCGGCGCGGGCGGCAGCGCGGGCGCTTGCTCACGTGCCTGCAACCGGGTAAACGGCGGTGGCTCGTCGGCAATCGGCAGCAGCGCCAGCGGCGGCGTTCCGGCTTGCAACGTGGCCAACGCAAGCGGCAAATCGGCTTCGGACACCGGGCTGCCGCCGCCCAGCAAATAGCCGAGCGCGCTTTTATCCAGCAAAGGTTTCGGGCTTTGGCCCGCATAGGTGACGGCCACGCCCAGCCACATGGCATGGCGCGCGCGGGTGACGGCCACATACAGCAGGCGCAAATCTTCTTGCAAACGCGCGGCATCGGCGCGGCGCAGGGCTTCGTCGCTCAGGTCAAACGACACCTGGCGCTGGCCTGCCTCATCCAGATATTCGATTACGCTGGCGCCACGGCGATCCACCGCGCGGTAGCTGTGCGCAAACGGCAGAAACACCAGCGGGTATTCCAGGCCTTTGGATTTATGCACGGTAACGATCTGCACCAGCTCGGCATCGCTTTCCAGCCGCACGATGCGCTCGTCGCCGCTGTCGCCGTCACCGGCAATCTGTTCGGCCAGCCAGCGGATCAGCGCTTGTTCGCCATCCAGGCGCTGGCTGGCGCTTTGCAACAATTCGGCCAGATGCAGCAGATTGGTCAGCGCACGTTCGCCGCCGGTTTGCGCCAGCAGGCGCGCGGGCAAATCCAGCAGGTGCAACCATTGCCGCAGCATGGCCAGCACGCCCTGGCGCTGCCAGGCCAGATGCAGCGATTTCATCTGTTCGATGCGCGCATCCCACGCCAGATCGTCTTGCGCCAAGGCTTCGAGTTCGGACAAAGCCAGTCCGGCGGTGGCTGTCGCCCACGCTGCGCGCGCGGCATGCGCATCCAGCGGCGCGGCAATGGCGGTAAGCCAGCGCAGGATATCGATGGATTGCTGGCTTTCGAACACCGAGTCCTTATCCGACAAATACACGCTGGGCACGCCGCGCCGTTGCAAGGCGCGCCGCACCAGCGCGGCCTCGTTGCCGTTGCGCACCAGCACCGCCAGATCAGCCGGTTGCAGGCGCTGGAACTGGCCGTCGGCGTGGGCGAAACCGACGGCGGGGTCATTCAGCAACGTCACCATTTGTTCGGCGCATAAATCAGCGTAGCGGCGCGGCGTTTCTTTGCTGCTTAACAGCGCGGTGCTGTAGGCAAAGGTCAGCGCGGGCAAGGCGCCGTCGCACCCGACCAGCACTTCGCTGCGGCCTTGCGCATCAACGCGATCAAACGGCAGCGGATTGTCGCTGAGCAAATCGGTGCGAAAGCGGAATGCGCCCGCAGGCCAGTTGCTTTCGGCGTAATGAAACAGCCGGTTAGCCGCAGCCACCAGGCCTTCGGCCGAGCGGAAATTGCGTGTCAGCACATAGTGGCGGCCCGCAGTGGCGCGCCGTGCCGACAGATAGCTGTGGATGTCCGCGCCGCGAAAACCGTAGATCGACTGTTTGGGATCGCCAATCAAGAACAAACCGGTCTGCGCATCGTTGTCGGCCACGCGATACAGCGCATCAAAAATGCGGTACTGCAGCGGCGAGGTATCCTGGAATTCATCGATCAACGCCACCGGATATTGCTTGATGATTTGCGCGCGCAAGGCCACGCCATTGCCGCCCCGCAATGCGGCATCCAGCCGCCGCAACATGTCTTCAAAACCAAAGGTGCCAGCCTGTTTCTTAAGCTGCTGCATGCGCTGTTCAATCCAGTCGGCGGCGTGTAGCAACCAGCCCGCTTGCAGGTCGGACAGGCGCGCGACGGCATCCAGCCAGCGTTCAATGGCGTGGCAGGCGGGATGATCGAGCGCGGAGGTATCCGCCGTCTGGCCCGCCTTGCTCAAGCTGCGATGCGTGGGCGTAAGTTTGCGCAGCCAGTCGCTGGTTTTTTCGTGGTTAAGCACGCCGGTTTCCGCCCAGACGCGGATGCTGTCCATGCGCATTTCAAACGGGGTGGTTTTGTGGTTGTACGACACGGTGGCCAGCCAGCCGTTTTCACGCGCGGCAAACCACGCGCGCGTTAACGCATCGGCATGGGCGCACCAGCTGTCGCGGGCGGCTTGCAGCAATTGCGCGACGTGCGCGGCCTGCGTGCTCAACGCATTAAAGAAATCAGCGTCGCCCTGGGCGCGATCATTCAGCCGCAATACCGACTGCATCTTGCGCGCCAGTTGCGCCGGGCTGCGCGCGATGTTGAGGATCATCTCCAGACCCGCGGCATCCAGCCGGTACACATGTTCGCGCCAGTAATCGCGCGTGGCGTCCAGCAGCAGCTCGGATTCGTCCTGCACCAGTTGTTCGTTGAACAGACTGCCGCTATCGAAAGCGTGCTCGCGCAGCATGCGCTGGCACCACGCGTCGATGGTAAACACGGCCGCTTCATCCATGCCTTGCGCGGCCAACGCCAGGCGCAAGGCGGCTTGTTTGCGCGCGTGCTCGTCAGGCCACGCGGCCAGCAAATCGCGCAAAAAGCCATCGTGCGCGGCCGGTTCGGCTTCACCGCGAAAACAACGCGCCGCTTCCACCAGCCGCGCGCGGATGCGGTCCGACAGTTCGCGCGTGGCGGCGCGGGTAAACGTCATCACCAGAATTTCGGCCGGGATCAACGGGCGCACAAAGCCGTTGTCGTCACCATGGCCCAGCACCAGCCGCACATACAAGGCAGCGATGGTCCAGGTTTTGCCGGTGCCCGCGCTGGCTTCGATCAAACGGCTGCCCCACAGCGGAAAGGTGCCGGGGTCCAGCGCCTGGGCGGTCGGTTGGGATGGCGCTTCAGACATCGGCGGTTTCCTCATCGTGGGCGCTGCTGTGCAGGGTGACTTGTACGCGTTCGCTCAGCCAGCGTTCCAGCGGGCCGTACAGAGCTTCGGCCAGCTCGGCAAAGCGGCCATCGGCGGTCAGCGCGGCGTAGTCGGGATAGGTGCGTGCCAGGCACGGTTCGGCGTTTTCGCCTTGCGTAACATGCGTGCCTTCGTACGCGCCGATGGCGTCGGCGGTGGCCTGGGTCAGAAACGCGAGCGCGGTGCGACACGCCACCGGCAACGGCGCATTCATGCCCGCCAGCCACAGTGTCAACAGGTCTTGTAATGCGGCTTGCGCGTCGGCGCGCTCGGGTTGGCCCAAGGTCAGCGTGGCATCACGCGCCACCACGATGCCCATCACTGGATGCCCGCATGCACTGGCGACCAGTTGGCGCAGCCAGGCCAACAGCAATTTATCGGCGCGCGGCTGGCCTTGCTTGTCGCATAACGTGCCCGACAACAGCTGCAGCCAGGCGCGTTGCTGGCCCTGTTGGCGCAGACCATCCAACCAGTCTTCCAGCGTCAAACCATCGTGTTCAAAGTGCAGCAATTGTTTGCTGCCGGCGTTGGGCCAGGCGGCGATCTGGCTTACCCATTGTTGCCACACCGGCGTGACTTGCGCGGCCAGTTGCGCGGTTTCGCGCTGGCCCAGCGGCCCGATTGGCAAACGGCCACTGCGCGCAATGCGGGCCGCGGCGGCGTCGATATTGTCGGCCAATGGCGCGGTGCTGGCGGGGTCGAGATGCGCCAGCAACTCGCTGACCAGCTGATATTGTTCCAGCCCATTCAGTGCAAACGGTTCTTCGTCTTCGCTGGCCAGATCGGCATCGGCAAACACCACGTCCAGCCGCTGCCGGAAAAAGCTTTTGACCGGGTTTTGCAGAAAGCGCGCCAGTAGCGTCAGCGCCAGGCGGAAATCGGCGGCGGGCAGCCAGTCGCTGCTGGCGCTGGCGGTGGCAACGGGGGCGATTGCTTCATGCGCGGCTCGCCATTCGCGCGCCCAGGTAAACAACGCGCCGCCCTCAAAATAGCGGCGGCTGAATGGCTGCAGCGGGTGTTCGATGGTGAGCGCGTGCAGCGTGGTTTCGCCCCAACCGGCGGCAATGTAATCGCGCAATTGCGCCACCAACACCGACGGTGGTTGTTCGCTGTTATCGCGTGGATTGCGCCCGGCGTAGCTGATGTACAACTGGTCGCGCGCGGCCAGCATGGCCTCCAGCAACAAATAGCGATCATCGTCGCGGCGCGAACGATCGCCGGGCCGGTACAAACCCGCCAGCAAATCAAAGTCGTTGCGATTGGCGCGGCGCGGATAGTCGCCGTCGTTCATGCCCAGCAAACACACAATCCGGAACGGAATGGCGCGCATCGGCATCAGCGTGCAAAACGTCACGCCACCGGCCATAAAGCGCTGGTTAAGCGTGGGTTCGTCCAGATGGCCCAGCCAGGCTTCACGCAATACCGGCAGCGTAACGGCTTCGTCGAAATCGGCGATGTCGCAGGCTTCCAGCCACTGTTGCAGCGCGGTTTCCAGCGCAATCACGGTCAGGCGTTCGGCTTCGGAGCGCGGATCAAACATTTGCTCCAGCAAGGCGCGGCCACGCTCGCTCCAGACGGCGGGGTTGGCAGGCTGGCGCAGTTGCTCGCTCCAGCTTTGCAGTTGCTCCACCACGGCCGCCAGCGAGCCCGCCAGCGCGGCGTCCAGCCCACCCACTTCGCCATACGGTTCGATGCCGGCAAAGGTGGCGCCATCGCCGCTGGCATAGCCCAGTAACATCCGGCGCAGGCCAAACAACCACGTGTTTTGCTCGCCACAGGCGGCCAGCTCCAGCTGCGCGCGTTGTTGCTGCGACAAGCCCCAGCGCACGCCCGCACCTTCCATCCATTGCGCCAATCGCGGCAGATCGGCCTCATGCAGACCAAAGCGGCGGGCGAGGGCGGGCACATCCAGCAGATCGCGCAGTTCGCTCAGGCGGCAACGTTGTTCGGGCAAGCGCAACAGCCATTCCATCGCCTTGAGCACCGGATTGACGTCGCGGTTTTTCTGGTCGGCAATGTGATACGGAATATGCCGCGCATCGCGTGCGCCGTATTGGCCGAACACGGCGCGAATGGCGGGGGCGAAGGTTTCGATATCGGGCACCATCACCACCACATCGCGCGGGGTTAGCGCGCTGCCTGACGCGGCAAAATGTTGTAGCAACTGGTCATGCAGAATCTCGACTTCGCGCTGCGCGCTGTGGCTGACCTGAAACACAATCGAGCGATCGCCAGCGGGCAGCGGTTCTGCGGCGGCGGGCAACGGTTCCAGATCGCGAATCTGGCCCTGAATGCGCGTCAGCAAGGGCAGCGGCGTGCCATGGGCGCGGGCGTCATCGGCTGGCTCGCTAAAGAAATCGATGCGGGTGTTAAAGCGTTCTTGCGCCGCCAACGCGTCGTCAAATTCATCGAGCATGCGCACAAAGTCGCGGCCCTGGCGGCCCCACGCCGCCAGCAGCGGATTGCTGTGCAAATGCATATCGGCCAGATCGACCTCGGCCAGGTTTTGCGCACCGCGCGCGGCATGGCGCTGGCGCGTGGCGCGCAGCAGATCGCGGCCTTCCATAATGTCGGCCCAATGAAACCGGCACGGATTGGGCACGGCCAGCATCACCTGCGCATGCCGGGCGAGCTCGGATAGCGCTTCCAGCGTTTGCTGCGGCAACGCCGAAATGCCAAACAACACCACGCGACGCGGCAACTCGCTCACAGGTTGCTCACCGGCCTGCATGGCGGCGACAAAACGCCGATGCACGCCGTCGCGGCCGGTGGCGCGCCACGGCGCCGGCACATCGTCCTGCAAAGTGCGCCACAGCGCGGCTTGCCAGCGCTGGCCTTCATCCAGCGCAATCACCGGGCCGGCGGCGGGGCGCATCACGTCGCGGCCCTGAGCCCAATCGGCCAGCCAATCGGCGCGATACACCTGGTACTGGTCGTACAAGTCGGCCAGCTTTTCCGCCAGTTGATAGCGGCGGCCGGGGTCGCCATCGGCCAGAAAATGCCGTAATGGCTCAAACCCCGGCTGTTGCAGCACGGTGGGCAACACGCGCATCAAACGCCACGCCAGCGGCGCTTTATCCAGTGGCGAAACCTGCGGCACCGCGCTGCGGCCCAACGCGGCGCGATAGCACTGCCATAAAAACTGCGACGGCAACTGCACGCGCGTGGCGGCGCAGATGCCGGTTTCCTGCGCCAACGACATCTTCAGCCATTCGGCGATGCTGTTGCTTTGCACCAGGAACACGGCTTCTTCCAGCGGCGCCAGCGGATAGCGCTTTAGCCACTCAAACACCGCGGCGCGCAGGTCTTCGAGACGGTTACCGTGCAAGACCAACAAGCCGGGCAGAATGGGGTTGGACATCGGGCGCTTTGGGTTCAGAAAAGTCAGAGCCGCAGTTTACCCGATCTGCCCGCGGGCACCGTGCGGGTTGGCAGGAAGAGGGTGGGGATAGTCCATAAAAAACAGCCGTGAAAGTCCGGCATACAAGTGATGCGCGTGGCACGTCTGCGCCAACCGGCGAGACTACATCGGCTGGCTGCCACAGCGCTGCAGGCTGGTATCGCTCGCGTCTTCAATACCCCATCGATATTTGCAGTATTCGATCAAATCACGCTTTTCTTTGGCATCCAGCAACGGCAGCGGCACGTCCTCGCCTTCATGCGCATAGGGATTGCGGAATTCGAGCTGGAATGTGGCGTGTTTCTTCCGGAAGAAGCGGGTCTTGAGTTCATCGTCAACGTATGCCTGGGTGTATCCGATAAACAGCACGCTGCCGATGATTGCAAGCAGCACGCAGATTGCTAAAAGTATTTTCATGATTGCGGTGCGGCCAGGCCCTTGGATTTTCTCAAGGATTTAATCAGAGATAGACCTGCGTTGCCGGGGCATATCTTCCCTTCTCCCAGCTGGCGAGGGAATTCACGGTGTCCTCCCAAAACCGAGATATGAAAAAATGTGGATAGAACATCAATCAGCATCGAAAGCGCTTTTCTCTGGTTTTCGGGGATTTCGATATTATCTTTATAACCCATTTTTTTTAAAAATACCCTCAGCCGTGAAATGCTATCTCCTCCCTCCTCCGGGGTGGACATGTTCTGCAAAAGGACGATGCCGATTACACCCGTATTATAATTATGCACGTGCTCGCCTTTGAATCTAATATCCCTACCCTCAAAAATATTTCCTGAACAATCAACCGCGTAATGATAGCCGATGTCATCCATGGAGTTTATGCTTTTATCCATCTGGAAGCGTTGAATCTCCTGGAGTTGCAGCGCCCCCGGACCGCACGCATAACTTCTTCCAGCATGATGAATAGCAATATTTTTATAATTCCAGTCGTCTTTCATCTTTTCCGACTTGTTTTTATGTGCTGCCCAATCAGATCGAGTTATAAAATTGCATCCATTGCGATTAAGCTGTTTGATGATCGCATCTCTTGTGGCTGCGCGATCGTTAACCGTAATTTCCAGAGGCGGAGATAACAAATAGTCCGTTGTAGCCTTGGCCACTGTCTTGATTTTTAAATCAGACATCGATCAGCCCCTTGGGCGACTGGAAAAGTACACGGATATCGATCATTTGACCTTCATCCACTTCCACGCATGCATAGCCGTCGATGTCACTAACGCCGAATTTCTCGACACCATCTATCGTTACGACATACGGGCGACGAACAAGCCTGGTTTTCGAAATGCTTTCGATCAGCAAAAACCTCAAACCTGAAGGTGGGTTCGACGGCGCTATGGGCATATCAGCATTTGCGCCGTCTAAATCGACGTGCACGGAAGAATAACCTTGCGCAATTAATTGCTCGGAAGTCATTTCATGCCACATGCTATTCATACTTGCAATAAGTTTATGAGGCTTTGGACAATTGCAGAAAACCAGATCGCCTTCCAATGCGTCTTGTCTGCCGTCGTAGATGCATTCGTGTCTCGGTCCGACGCAAACAATGCGGCCTATAGAATGGCAAGCAGGGCAAGTGCACGTGTCGCCTTCGCCAGCCAGAATTCGACCTTCATTTGTAAAGTTCAGACTGGCGCCAATTACCACTCCGCCGGACGTGGTCTTATCGCCTTGTACGATGTTATTTCTGATCATTCTTTTTCTCCAGAAATGCACATGAATAATCCGATTCCATGGCGCGCGATTTTTCTATTTCTGCGGAAGTAATGGGAACGGGCTTGAATCGATGGATTGGAGTGATATTAGATAATTCTGGCGAAAGTAGAATAGGTAATTTTTACTCTTATTTTAATTGGGTGTGTTTATGAATATCGAAATATCCGCAGAATTAAAAAAAAAAGGCCGCTTGCATAAGCGGCCGTTCGATTGCAGAGCTTGAAAACCTTAGCCTACGCTGCCATTGCGGCGGCGCATGCGGGCGGCCACCAGACCGACCAGGCCGAGGCCCATCAGCGCGTAGGTTTCGGGTTCCGGGATCGGTGCGGTGCCGCCGGTGCCGGTCTGGAAGGCCTGGAATTCCGAGACCGAGAAGTTGCCCAGGCCACCCGACGCGTAGATGCCGATGTAGCGCGCGGTAATCGAGTCGATGCTGCCCGAGTCCCACGTTTGCAGGCCGTTGCCGCCGGTGCCGTTGGCGACCCAGGCGGTGGTGAAGTTTAGCCCGCCGGTGGCGTATTTGATGGCGTAGTTGGCGTCGGCCGCGCCTTGCAGCACCAGATGGTTGAAGGTGGTGTTGGCGCCCAGGTCGATCACGATAAACGGATCGGTGGCGACGTTACCGGTCGATTTCCAGCTGGCGGCGTCGGCGTTCCACAGGGCGGGCGTGGACGAGAAAAAGCCGTCGGTGATGCTGCTGAGTGCAGCGCCGCCAAACTGGCCGATGCCGAATACCGATTTACCTTCTGCCACGTTGGTGGTGGCGGCCATGGCCGGTGCGGCGACGGCGGCGGTCAGGGCGGTGGCGATGAGCAGTTTCTTGATATGCATGTTTATGATCTCCGTTCGCTTTCAATTTATGAGGTTTGGCAAGTCTCATCCCGGGTGTGGGAGAAGCCCGTGAGTGCAGGCTTTGCGGCGATCATAACAGCGACTTAAGTCAGGCTTAAGAAAGTGGATGTCCTGCAAAATTGTAAGAGTTAATCAGTATTTTCTTATTTGCCTTTGCAATCCGTGTCGGACGGTTTCGCAATAAATTTTTATATAACAAGGGCTTGCAGGCGGCCATCTTTGTGGGAAATCCGGAACGCGGCGGCGTCGCGATGAACGGCAATATCAGCAGCTGCTTACGCGAATCAGTGAGGTGGGTCTCTAAGAAAGTGGCTGGCCCCGTGCTGTAACGGCCGCGCAAAAGCGGTAATGCGCGCTTGGGCGACGGGCAAATCAGCGGCCGCCGGGGTGGCCACGCAAGGCGGAGCGTGGTTTGATGCGGTTTTAAGAATTCCGGACCTTTGCCATGACCAACGCAGTGCATTTCTACGACCCGCGTGAGGGCCATAACCTGCCGCATGATCCGTTTAAAGCCATCCTTGCGCCGCGCGTGATTGGCTGGATTGCCAGCCGCAGCGCCAGCGGCCACGTCAACCTGGCGCCGTATAGTTTTTTTGGCGCATTCGCGACTTTTCCTCCGATTATTGGATTTTGTAGCGAAGGCTTTAAAGACAGCATTCGCAATATCGAAGAGACCGGCGAGTTTGTCTGGAACCTCACCAGCCGCGAGCTCGCTGCAGCGATGAACCAGACCTCAGCGCCGGTGGCGGCGGATGTGGATGAGTTCGAGCTGGCGGGCCTGGCCAAAGCGCCCGGGCGCAATGTCAACGTGCCGCATGTGGCGGCCGCGCCGGCCGCGCTGGAATGCAAACTGCTGCAGGTGGTGCGCTTGCATGATCTGGATGGCAAGCCGATGAATAACTGGCTGACGCTGGGTCAGGTGGTGGGCGTGCATATCCGCCAGGAGTATCTGAAAGACGGTTTGTTTGGCACGCACGCGGCGCAGCCGGTGATGCGCGCGGGCTATCAGGCGGACTACGCGCAGATCGGCGAAATGTTTCAGATGACCCGCCCTACCGCCTGAAACCCATACACGACCATACGTAAGACTTGGTGGAGTTGTCAGCTTTGTGATGGTATTGTAAGCCGCCTTGGCGTGGTCGGCCCTGATCACGCGGTCTGGAAAATCGGGATCATCATGCAACGCGCGCGATGGCTGTGGTCGGTGGGCTTTGCCAGCATGCTGCTGGCGACGCTGGCCTGCGCGCGTCCGCTGCCGCTGGTGATGGACCCGCCGCTGGATGCCGAGATGGCCGCCGCCGATGCGTTGCTGGCGCACGGCGATTATCCGCAAGCGTTAAATGCCTATCTGAGCCAGGCGGCGCGCGGCGACAACGTGGTGCGCGGTGCGGTGCTGAACCGGGTTGGCGAAATCTATGCGCATGGCCTGGGCGTGCGGCGCGATGATGGCGCGGCGATGGATTATTTTCAGAAAGCAGCCGTGCTGAACAATGTGTATGCGATGGCGCACCTGGGCCAGGCCTACTTTCTGGGCAATGGCACGCTGGTGGATCAGGACAAAGGCTATCTGTGGGCCGAGCGCGCCGCGCAGGCCGGCGTGCCGCTGGCGCTTAACCAGGTGGGCTGGCAAAACCTGTTTGGTGTGGGCATCCCCAAAGACACCGCAGTGGCGCGCAATGCGTATCTGATGAGCGCGCGCGCGGGCGATGCCACCGGCCAGCTGCAAACCGGCTGGATGTATACCCATATCGCACCGATTGATTATCGCCAGGCCATGGTCTGGTATCGCAAAGCGGCGGCGCAAGGCGATGCGCTGGCGATGGGCAATATCGGCTATCTGTATGAGCACGGCTTGGGCGTGCCGCAAGACGATGCGCAGGCGGTGCAATGGTATCGACCCGCTGCCCGCGCCGATAATGCGCGCGCGCAATTTCATCTGGGCAAATTGCTGTATCAGGGGCGGGGTGTGGCGCAGGCCGATGCGGTGGCGGGCGAGCGATTGATTAAACGTGCGGCGGCGCAAGGCGATGAAGAAGCGCAAGCGTGGCGCGCGCAACCGCAGATCGGCAGCGTGCGCGTGCTTGATTATGTGCAAGGCAAACTCAGCCCGACCGTGCGCGTGTTGTTATTGATATTGGCGCTGTTGCTGGCGTCGGTGGTGTATCGCACCGTGCGCGGCAAACCTTTATGGCCACGCAAACCACGTGGCGCTTTGTTTTTTGAGCGCATGGCCTCGGGCGGCAGCAACAGCAGCGTGCTTAGCCGGCTGGCGCGCGCGCACGGTTATTTATCAGTATCGGTTACGTGGGACGGCATCCGGGTGGAGCCGATGTTTCCGTTTAATTTGATGTTTGTGCCTGAATGCGGCGATCTCGAACATTTTGTGCCCAAGCGCGATGTGCAAAAGCTCAAGATCAAACGCGCGCGCCGCGGCAATAAAGTGGTGCTGATTTTTCGTGATGGCGCGCAAGAAGAACGTACGCTGGAACTGCGTTTGCGCCAGCCCGAACAATTTGCGCTGGCGGTGCGCGAAGCCTGGCGCGTGGAGCGCATCGAGCCGATGCAAGGTCCGCGCGGGGCAGTGGCTTAGCGCTTGCGGCGTCGCTGGTATTAAAAAAGCCGGCATCCCTTCATCAGGGATGCCGGCTTTGTTTTGCGCGCCAATCTAACCGCGCATTGCCACTTTACGGCGCGACAAACACCGCCACGCTGCGTGCCGGAATATTGATATTGCCACTGCCATCCAGCGTGGCCGCCTGCACCACCGTGTCCGCGCCGCTTTGCTGACGTGGGTGCAGCGTATAAGCGGGGCCCGCCAGTGTGGGGGCCGCGACGGTATGCGCTGCGATATCGGCGTTCACCGCGATCACCACATGGCTGTAGTTAGCGCCGCTATAACCGCTGCCATCGATATGCTCGATGATCACGCCGGGCACCTGGCTGGGGCCGGTGTTGACAAAGCTGACGCGCTGTTTGACGTCCGCGCCAGTGCGCAAACGGAACAACGTGGAGCTTTGGCGGATGGCCATAAAGTCGCGGAACACATCGCGCGCATTAACGATCTGCGCGTTGCCCATGCTGGCGGTGGCGTTGGTCAGGAACGGCTTCAGCGTATCCCAGCTGCCGCTGTTGTTGGCTGCGGGCGGCAGGCCTACGCCAAAGTTATTGGCCTGATAGCTCCAGTCCAGTTTGTTAAACCAGTCGCCCGAATCAAAGCTGTTACTGTCCAGCGATTTGGACCGCAGGATGTCTTGTCCGGCATGGATAAATGGAATGCCTTGCGACAGCAACAGCACGCCCGCGCCCAGGTTTTGCACCCGCACGCGCTGCGCGGCTGGGGTATCGGCCTTGAGCTTGAGCGTGTTGATGTCAAACAGCGTCTGGTTATCGTGCGCCTCGATGTAGTTGATGGTTTCCGGCGGATCTTGCGTATAGCCCGCGCCCATGCCGCTGTAATCCAGTGCATCGCCGCGTTTGCTGTTGCCGTCCTTGTCCACCAGCGTGTAATCGGCCAGCGTGGCGACCATGCCCAGGCGCACCAGATCGGCCAGATGCAGCAGATCATCTTTGCTCTGCGTGTTATTGCCGTTGGGGGCCAGATAGGCGCCATTGGCAAAACCCTGGTTCTGCGCCAATGCCGCGCCGCTGTCGCAACAACCACCGCCACGCACGGCATCGCGCATCCGGTCATTGAAGGAGCCGATGCCGGTGCCCGCCATATGCGCCTGACGTGCTTGCACAAAGAACGCGTCGTCTTGCACTTCACCAAAATTCCACGCTTCGCCGTAGTAATACAGCGGGCGCAGCGCGGCGGCGTCGACGGTAGCGCGCGCTTGTTGCATCACGGCCAGCGGAATATGGCCCATCAGATCGAAGCGAAAGCCATCCACCTTGTATTGCGCGGCCCAGGTGGCCAGCGAATCGATCATCAAGCGCGCCATCATGCGGTTTTCAGTGGCGGTATCGCTGCAGCACGTGGAGGTGTAGATCGCGCCGTTGCCATCCAGTCGATAGTAGTAACCGGGCACCACTTTATCGAGCACGGACGTGCTGTCTTGCCCCGCGGCGCTGGTGTGGTTGTACACCACGTCCATCACCACGCGCAGGCCGGCGGCATGCAACGCCTGCACCATCTGGCGGAACTCTTTAACCCGCACCGCGCCGTCGGCCGCGTTGCTGGCATAGCTGCCTTCAGGCGCGGTGTAGTGGTACGGATCGTAACCCCAGTTAAAGCAATCCTTGGCCGCGCTGGCGACCACGGCCGCTTGCTGGTCTTGCGAATCCGCAGCGGCGTTGGGGATGGTGGGATTGATACAACCGGCTTCGTCAATGCTGCTGATATCAAACAGCGGCAGCAAATGCACATGCGTGAGGCCAACCGCTTGCAGCGCGCGCAAATGCTGCATGCCATTGCTGTTGCTGTCGGTAAACGCCAGGTACTTGCCTTGATGCGCGGCGGGGACGGTGGCGTCGTTGATCGAGAAATCACGCAAATGCAGTTCGTACAGCGAGATATCGGCGTTGCTGGCCAGCGCGGGGATGGCTTGCGTATCCCAGTTGGCCGGTTTCAGCGCGGACGAGGCCAGATTGGCCACCATGCTGTGCTGGCTGTTGGTATCCAGCGAGAGCGAATACGGGTCTGTCACCGTATTGGTGATGCGCTTGTTGCCCGCGGCGCGGCTGAACACATTGACGTCGTAGGTGTAATACGCGGCGTTGGTCCATGCGGCCTGGCCGGTGGCTTGCCAGACACCGGAAGCGGCATCTTGCGTCATCGCCACCGTGGTGGCGCTGCCGCCCACCGGCGTGACATTGAGCGTGACCGACGTCGCGGTGGGGGCCCACAGCGCAAACGTCGGTGTGCCGTCACCCGCAAAGGTCAGGCCCAGTGGCGTTGCGGCGGCGGCATCGGCATACAGCGCGTCCAGTACCGGCGCAATCTGCACCGAAGTGGCTTGCACCACCTTGCCCGCGCTATCCAGCTGCACCGCCACCAGTTGGCCTTTGAGCCAGGTCTTGAGCGTGGCCGCATCCTGGCTGGCGAGCTTGAGTACCGTGGCCTTGCTCAGGTTGGGATGCGCGGCCAGCAACGTGGACGACAGCGCGCTGCCGTCGGCGGTCAGGTCAACGCTGGCGGACGCGCCGGTAACGCCATTGGCGTCGGCGCTGATGCCGCCATCGGCCGCGTAATACAACTTGTAGCTGGCGCTGGTGGGGGCGTCGGCCCAGACCAGCGTTTGCGCATCCAGCCAGATGGCGCTGGCTGCGCTGAGATTGCCTGGCGGGATGGCCGGTTGCGTGGCGTAGATGGTGCAGTCGCCTTGCAGCAACCAGATCTCCTGGCCTTTGCTGGCGATGGTGCTGGCCAGCTGCGCCACCTGGTCGCTGCCACAGTTTTTATCGCCGTTACCGTTGATGATCAGGAAATCCATCTCGGTATTGCTGGTGTCGAGCGCGACGTCGGCATAGCCGCCAAATGCATCGGTACTGGCAAACTTAATGCGGTCATCCGGGTATTTGGCGGTCGGGACTTTGGGGCCTTTCCAGCTATATACGCCCCAGTCGGCGGTGTCGTTCTGGGTGCGATGGTAGTGCACGCGCATCGTGGCTGCCGCAACCGGTGGCGTGGTGCTGCCTCCGCCTGTGCCGCCACCGGCGCTACCCCCACCATCCGTATCGTTGTCATTGCCGGTGCCACACGCTGCCAGCAGCGCTGTGGTACACAGCGCGGCAAGCAGGCCGCGCCATCCATGGCTGAATTGCATTGCAGAATCTCCTCAGTCGACTGTGTTTCCATCCGTGTTTATGGCCTGCGGTTGGGTATGTAGCTTTTTATGACAAACTACCAAACCGGTTTGGAACGTAGACCTGAGTAAGCAAGGTGTCAATCAACATCGATTTTGCAGGGCAGCATTTGACGCTAATCTGGCGCGAGCAGCGGGGCGGACCCGGCTATGCTGTGGCTTTTGCCCATTGTGAGAACGCACGCATGCTGGAACTGCGCCCCACCTGCGAACACTGCCGCAAAGCGTTACCCCCTGTGGCGACCGATGCGCTGATCTGTTCGTTTGAATGCACGTTCTGCGCAGATTGCGTGCGCGACGTATTGCATAACGTGTGCCCTAATTGCGGCGGCGGCTTTGCACCACGCCCGATCCGGCCGCAACGCGACTGGCATGACGGCAATAATCTGGCGCATCACCCCGCGAGCACGCGCGAGGTGTACCGCCCGGTAGATGCCACCGCGCACGCGCAGCTGGTGGCAACACAAGCAGGCCTACCCCCGGAGCAACGATGACGCATAGGGTGGGTCACGACCCACCACCCAAAGCCATAACTTGAAACACGGCACTCCGCGATCCCACTTGGGTTGGCGCGTTTAACTGCCGTTGAGCGCGAAGACTTGAACAGATGGTGCTTTGCGATGCCACTTTGAATGGCGATCAAGACGGCCCCACCCATTGCAGCCGAAAAGTCCATTTATATTGTGCGCAATATAATTGACGAAGCGGCCGGTACAGGCGCACCATGCGCAGCACCGATCCGCGTCCCTGCACCCCATAACCCACAGACGCGGACATCCTCCAACCTGCCTCAACCGGAGTATTGAAATGTCTGCATCCGTTTACCAGATCCCCGTCAACAAAGGCGATGGCACCGCCACCTCGCTGGCCGCTTATCAAGGCAAAGTGCTGCTGGTGGTTAACGTGGCGTCGCAATGCGGCCTGACCCCGCAATACGAAGGCCTGGAAAAGCTGTATGAAAACAAACGCGCCGACGGCCTGGAAGTGCTGGCTTTTCCCGCCAACAACTTTGGCGCGCAAGAGCCGGGCACGGATGCTGAAATCGCTTCGTTTTGCAGCACCAACTACAACGTGCAGTTTCCGCTGTTTGCCAAGATCAGCGTGAAAGGCGAAGACCAGCATCCGCTGTACAGCGCACTGGTAGAAGCGCAGCCGGCCGCCGTTAACGAAGGCCCGATGCGCGAAAAGCTGAAAGGCTATGGTTTTGAGAGCGACGACAAAACCGCCGTGCTGTGGAATTTCGAGAAATTCTTGATCAGCCGCGACGGTCAGGTGGTGGAGCGCTTTGCGCCGGACGTGACGCCGGACGACGCCCGCCTGGTGGCTGCCATCGAGCGCGAACTGGCGCGCTAAGCCGGACGTGATTGCGGCCGCAGTCGCAACAAAGACAAAAGGGCGCTACCCGAACGGGTAACGCCCTCTTTGTTGCAACCAGCGGGCAGACGATCAGCCCGCCGTTTGCGCCAGCGGTTCGCGTCGGCCCAGCAATTGCAGCGCTACGGCCGCCAGCGAGACCAAAATCCCCAGCGCGCAAATTCCTACCCAACCACCATGACGCCACGCCAGCGCGGCGGCCGCCGAACCCAGCGCGCCCCCCAGAAACATCGTGCCCATAAACAGCGTATTCAGCCGCGCGCGGGCTTCGGGTTTAAGTTGATACACCGAGTGCTGGTTAGAGATCAGCGCGGATTGCACGCCAAAATCGAGCACGATCACGCCCACCACCAGGCCCGCCACGCTGGTCCATGCAGCAAATATCAGCCACGACACGGCAGTGGCCGCGCACCCGACCAGCACGATCACGCGCGGGCCGACTTTATCGGCATAGCGCCCGGCCAGCGGCGCGGCAAAAATCCCCACCATGCCGACTATGCCGAACAGACCCGCCGCATCCGGGCCCAGGCCGAATTGCGGTTGCGCCAGCCGGAATGCCAGCGTGCTCCAGAACGCCGAAAAGCCGGCAAACAACAAGGCCTGACTAAATGCAGCGCGACGCAAGGCGGGCAGGCCCAGCCACAACGGCAGCAACGATTTTAAAAGGCTGGCGTAGGACGGACGGGCGTCGGCGCGGGCTTCGCGCGGCAACAGCCACGCCATGGTGCCCGAGGCAACCAACACCAGCGGCACCGCCAGCCAGAACATCTCGCGCCAACCGGCGTGGCTGGCGACAAAACCCGCCAGCGTGCGGCTGAGCAAAATACCAGTGAGGATGCCCGCCACCACATGCCCGATCACCGCACCCTGGCGCGCTTGCGGCGTCAGATGCGCGGCCAGCGGCACAATCTGCTGCGCCACCGTGGCGCTGATGCCCACCGCCAGCGACGCCAGCAACAACAGGCTTAATCCGGGCGCCAACGCGGCCGCCGCCAGCGCCACTGCCAGCACAATAAATTGCGTGGCGATCAGCTTGCGCCGGTCCATCGCATCGCCCAAGGGCAACAGCAAAATCAAACCGGCGGCATAACCCAACTGCGTGGCGGTGGCCACCAAAGTAATCGACTGCGGCACGCCCAGCTCGTGGCCCATCACCCCCAGCATCGGCTGGTTGTAATAGATATTGGCCACGGCAATGCCGGCCGCCGCCGCCATCGCCCACACCTTGCCCGTGGGCAAACCTGCGGGCGCGTTAGAACCTGGCGTTGCTGCACTCATTGCACACTCCGTTTATCCATGATCGTGGCCGCGCCACGTAATGCGCGCAGTGTGCCAAAGCCAGCCGCGTCGCACATACCCCGGACGGGTTAGACACGCGCGCATCGCTCGCCTGGCCGCGAGTCACAACGCAATCGGGTGGATGAGCGTGGCCGCCGTGTTGCGCACATTGCCCACCGCGCGCGACACAGGCCACCACTCAAAATCTTCGCTGGGGCGACGATGCCGGCTGATCAGCTCCGCCGCCAGCGGCAACGGCGCCATGCGGTCCAGCCACAAGGCGGCATCGCTGGCGGCTAACACCACCGGGCGGCGGTCGTGGATATCCACCATGCCACCCTCGGCATCGGCGGTAATGATGGCCATGCCGCGCGCGGGCGCATCGCTGGGCTGGCCCGGCTGCCACAAGGTAATGCCCGCCAGATACAACGGCCCGCCATCGCGCGGCACGATGTAATAAGGCTGCTTGCTGCCATCGGGCTGCGGCAGCCATTCGTACCAGCCGCTGGCCGGCACAATCACGCGCCGCGCGTTTTGCCAGGCGTCTTTGTAAAACGCGCTGCTGCTTACTTTTTCGATCCGCGCGTTGGGATAAGCACGGCCCTTGCTGGCGGCCCAGGCGGGCTGGTAATTCCAGAACAGCTCTTCCACACGCGGCTCGCCATCGTCATCCAGCCGATGCAACGCGGCGACCCGCGAGCCGGGCGGCACGTTGTAACGCGGCACCAGATCAAGCCGGAGCTGCGGATGCTGGGTGTAGCCCATTTCGATAACGACACGAATGCCGTCGATGACCTGGGTGAGTCGGCCGCACATGGGGTGGTTTCGCATAAGTGGTGTTGCGGTAATTGTAGAAAGCGAAACGCGGCTGCGATATCGGGTTGCAGCGTGCGAACGGGTGCCGTGTGCATGATCCCCGGCTTGAACGCACTGGTTTAGTCTTGCAGGACTTGCGCCATTGGATGGGAGATGGCGTGGATCCAATGCGGCGCAATGGCTTGCACTGAAGGGCTGCGGCATAAGTGACACCACCCGCCATGCACTGCATTATCTCGAGCACCCCACTGCTGGTTGCCATCCATCGTGCCTATCTTCAAAACCTTCGCCCTGTTTGCGCTGACCGCACTAGCCGAAATCATCGGCTGCTATCTGCCGTGGCTGTGGCTGAAGAAGGGCGCCACGCCGTGGTTGCTGATCCCGGCGGCGTTCAGCCTGGCGACGTTTGCATGGCTGCTGACCTTGCATCCCGCCGCAGCCGGGCGGGTTTATGCCGCGTATGGCGGCGTTTATATCGCGGTAGCGCTGGTGTGGTTATGGCTGGTGGACGGCATCCGGCCCACGCTGTGGGATGGCGTGGGCGCGGCAGTGTCGCTGGCGGGCATGGCGATCATCATGTTTGCGCCGCGTACGGCTTGAGCGATTGACCATCTCACGACTTATGCGGATGTTTGTTCGAACTTGATCGCGTCTCCGGCTGTGCGCTTGCAGCAATAAACAAACAGCCCTGCCACGCGGCACGGGCTGTATGCAAATCAAGGCGCGTCTTGCTCAGTTGTGTGTTTGCTTGCGTCGGCGCGCTGCGGCCGTCAACCCGACCAGGCCCATGCCCATCAGTGCCCAGGTTTCGGGTTCGGGTACCGGCGGGGGCAGCACCTGGTATTCCTCCAAAGTTTGTTCCAGCGTAAAGCTCAGCTGAAAGGTATAGGGCGTGCCATGTGCGGCAAACAGCAGGGTGGTAAAGCTGTTGTTGCTGACCACGTCGCCCGCGCCAGTCAGATCGCCCACTTTAGCGCCGTCGGTGGTGTATTTGCCGGTGACTGGATCGACCCACGCCCAGAACACGCCGCTGAATACGCTCTGGCTATCGAGTGGAGCAACGTTGGGATCAGTCGAGCCGGAGAGTGCGTAGGGCAGATACAGGCTGCCGCCGTCCGCGCCGATCGTGATGGTTTGCTTGAACGACGCGATCGAATAATTTGCATGCGAACCCGAGGCGGCGGCGGTATCGAGCGTGAGATGCTGCACGCCATCCACCACATCAACGCTGAACGCGCCGCTGCTGTCACCGCTTGTGTATTGATTTGGCGCGTTGGCGACCACGCCGCTGCCGTGGCTGCCCAACGCGTCGATCAGCGAAAATTGCGACTTGTAAAACGTGGCGCCCAGACTGACGTCGCCGGAGTACTGCAGACCAAAATCAAGATGCGCGGTTTGCACCACGGCGGCATAGCTGTTGAGCGAAAGGCAACTGAATAGCGCGGCAAGGGCAAGTCTGGTTTTACTGATCATGTTGGTTATCCTGGTGAGGGAGGAAGGTTGCCGCGCGACGATCTTTCTCATCGCCAAGCGCGGCGAGGGGGCCCCTGGAGCGGGGCGGACTAATGCCGGGCATGGCGTACTGCTTGCTCAGTGTCACCGGAATACGGCGGTGACAAGTGCCGGGCACCGCTCACCATTACTTAAATGCTTTCGTTAAACTGCTCTGAAAATGTCGTGATTCTGATATTCGGTCTGCTTGGTTGCAATGTGCAAGCTTTGCTGCGGCTGCAGCATGCTCAAAGCGCTGTTTAAAACGCGCCATCACACGCCATCTGTCAGCAATCTGTATAATGCCGTCCATTGCGCGGCGCCCCGGGTGGCCTGTGTGGTGTGGTGGCGTAGCGCCGCGGTAGCACTGCAAGGGCACAATCCTGGCCTGTAGCACATGAATAAAGAACAAGAACAGCACTGGATGGATGTGCCAACAATCCGGACATTGCTTGTGCAGTCAACGTGTCAGGCAACACGACCGGTTTTCAAGGCCCCTATAGTTAAATGGATATAACAGGCCCCTCCTAAGGGCCAGTTGCAGGTTCGATTCCTGCTGGGGGTACCACCCACGCAGCCCGCGCATTCGCAGGCGTGCACTGTGGCTTAGTCGATAAGACCGTTGTGATGATGGCTACCTATGCCTGGTTGCTGTTGACTGGCCTTCGCCTGGCAGGCGTGCCTTCCTGTCCCGCAAGGTATTTCCGCAAAGAGAGCACCGCAGCTAGCACAACAAGTCCGCGAATTCGAATAAAGACAGGAGTAATTTGCATGCAACGCAGCACTAAAATCGTGGCCACACTCGGCCCTGCCTCCAGCGACGTCGGTACGCTCGAACGCCTGGTTTCCGCCGGTGTAAACATGGTGCGACTGAACTTCTCGCACGGCACCGCGCAAGATCATCAAGACCGCGCCAGCCTGGTGCGCGAAGTGGCTGGCAAGCAGAATTCGCCGCTGGCCGTGATGGTCGATCTGCAAGGCCCCAAGATTCGTGTGGGCAAGTTTGAAGAAGGCAAGATCGAGCTGGTTAACGGTGAGCAGTTCATTCTTGATTCTGACTGCACCATGGGTAACAAAGAACGCGTGGGCCTCGATTACAAGGAGCTGCCCAACGACGTGTCCGCAGGCGTCATCCTGCTGCTGGACGACGGTCGCATCGTGCTTGAAGTGACCGAAGTGCTGGGCAACGAGATCTACACCAAGGTCAAAGTGGGCGGCGTGCTGTCCAACAACAAGGGCATCAACCGTCAGGGCGGTGGTTTGACGGCGCCGGCGCTGACTGCCAAAGACATGGAAGACATCAAGGTCGCCGCTGTCATCAAGGCGGACTATGTGGCCGTGTCTTTCCCCAAGTCGGGCGCGGATATGTACATGGCGCGCACGCTGTTGCGCGCTGCCGGCAGCAAGGCGCTGCTGATCGCCAAGATCGAACGCACCGAAGCCATTGGCAACCTCGAAGAAATCCTCGACGCGTCTGACGGCATCATGGTTGCCCGTGGCGATCTGGCCGTGGAAGTGGGCGATGCCGCCGTGCCTGCGCTGCAAAAGAAAATGATCAAGGCCGCGCGCCGCAAGAACAAGCTGACGATCACCGCCACCCAGATGATGGAATCGATGATCACCAGCCCGGTGCCGACCCGCGCCGAAGTGTCCGACGTGGCCAACGCCGTGCTGGATGGTACCGATGCGGTGATGTTGTCGGCCGAATCGGCCAGCGGCAAGTTCCCGGTGGAAACCGTGGAAGCGATGGCGCGGATCTGTGTCGAAGCAGAAAAATCGCAAGAAAACCGCATCAGCGACGAAGTGCTGAAGCAAGGCGATTTCACTCGCATCGATCAATCGATTGCAATGGCAGCGCTGTTTGCCGCCAGCCACCTGAAGGTTAAAGCCATTGCCGCACTCACCCAGTCGGGTTCGTCGGCGCTGTGGCTGTCGCGCTTTATCAGCGGCGTGCCGGTATACGCACTGACGCCCGAAGCCGAAACCTATGCCCGTCTGGCGCTGTTCCGCGATGTGTATCCGTTCATCATGGATTTCGAGAACGCCAAGCAACAAGACCTGCTGGCGCGCGCCGAAATGGAACTGATCCAGCGCGGCGTGGTGCAGCACGGTGATCTGGTGGTGTTTACCTATGGCGACATCGTCGGCCTGGGCGGCAGCACCAACAGCATCAAGATCGTTAAGGTCGGCGAACGCCGCAGCCGCTAAGGTCTGGCAGGGGCGCCCACATCGCTCTTGTTACCGCCGCGCACTAAAAAGGCGACCCTCGGGTCGCCTTTTTTTACGTCCGTCGCCAAGCGGGGCGTTACAGCCGGAACTTGCCAAACAGTTGCTTCAGAAAGCCCGCCAGTTCGGACAAGCGATGCACGCTGTCGGTGGCGCGATGTAGCGCCGCATCGGTTTGCAGCATCTGATTGGTGATGTTCTCCGCGCTTTGCGCCATCGCCGTGGTGGCTTGTTGCTGCTCTTTGGTCGACAGCGCAATTTCGCCCATCTTTTGCATCACCGCGTTCATGTTCTCGCGGATGGTGCTGATATTGCCGGCCGCATTGTCCGACAGATTGACGCCGCGCCGTACCACCTCATGGGTCTTCTGCATCGTGCTGACGGCGGCATCGGTTTCGGTGCGAATGCCATCAATCATGCCGGTGATCTGCAAGGTGGCCTGGCCGGTGCGTTCGGCCAGCTTGCGCACTTCGTCGGCCACCACGGCAAAGCCACGGCCTTGTTCGCCCGCGCGCGCCGCTTCGATGGCCGCGTTCAGCGCCAGCAAATTGGTCTGGTCGGCAATTTCTTTAATCACCTGAATAATGCCGCTGATGTCTTGCGAGCGACGATTGAGCCCATCCAGCAAGCTGGCGAGGGATTCCACTTCGCTGGCCGATTTGCCCACTTCGTTGGCCACTTCACGCACCGTGGCGGCGGACTCGCCCGACAAGGCGCCGGTATTGGTGACCAACTCATCAGCATCGCGCGCGTTTTCTGCGATATGCGAGATGCTGACGGTGATTTCTTCAATGGTCGCGGCGTTGGCGGCGGCCAGGTCGGACAGGTGTTTGCTGTCGTTCGACAACTCGCGCAACACGGTATTGATATCGGTGACGCCCGACGTCAGCCGGTCACTTTCTTTCTGGATATCGCCAAACATCGACCGCAGTTGATCGGTAAAGCGATTAAACGCCTGCGCGGTTTGTGCGATTTCGTCTTTGCCGCTGACTTCAATCTTGCGCGTCAAATCGCCACCGCCTTGCGCAATCTCCTGCATGCCATCGCGCACCTTGCGCAGACCCGCCAGCAGGTTGCCGATCAGCGCACCGGCAACGGGCAGCACCACCACCAGCACCAGGATCATTGCACCAATCGAAAGCAGCAGCATCTGATCAAGCGGCGCGAGCGCCTGACCTTTGTCGATTACCAGTGCCAACACCAGATCGGAGCCATCAATCGGCTGCAAATAAATGTATTTGTCTTTACCGCCGATGCCCACTTCGTGGGTCTGGCCGTCGGCCAGATCAGCCACTTTAACCTTGGCCAGATCGGGGCTCACGTCGGCCAGGGTTTTCTGAATCAGCGCGGTGTCGCGGTGCGCCAGAATCTGCCCGTTGGTATCCAGCAAAAATGCGTAGCCTTCGCCCCCCAGTTTGATGTTCAGCACGTCTTTCACCACGGCGCTGAGATAAACGTCGCCCGCCACAATGCCTTTGAGCGTGCCGGCGGTCTTGACCGGCGCGGCAAACGAAATGATCAGCTGCTTGGTCGACGCATCAATATAGGGCGCGGTGCGGATCAACTTGTCCGCCGCCAGCGCGTCCTTGTACCAGGGGCGCACGGTGGGGTCGTAGCCGGGTGGCAGATCCAGATTGTGGCCCTGGATCATCTTTTTATCGGGCGTACCCAGATAAATCGAATCGTAAGTGGAGCTTTTTTCGGACTGGGTGAGGATGGCGCTCACGTCACCATTGGCAGCCGCCAACGTCTCTTGCACGCCCGCCAGTACGTGCTGCTTGTCTTGCAGCCAGTTGGCCAGCACCACGTCGTAACCCTGCGCGGCGGCGCTCACCTCGCGCGTAATGCCGGTCAGGGTGGCGCTGCGCATACGTGTATAGGCGGCCCCGGTGAGGATAGCGGTGGCCAGGGCGGTAATAACCGCCACAAAAACAATGAGTTTGGTGCGAAGCGAGTGCATATGCCGAATCCCTGCGTTATTGCTTTGTAAGAAAACACTGTGATCCGCGACTTGTCGACTGCCAACCGGGAGAACTCCTGGGTCGACATTGGCGAAGTAACACAGCTGTCATCAAGCAATAACTGGGCCTGCTTGGTAGTCGGGGGCGATTTCTGGGTGTAGTTTGCTGACCAAATATGTAATTAAAGTAATGGCGCTAAATTGTGGTTTTCATGGGCGGCTTTGAGAGGTGGGTCTAGACCCACCCTATGTGCCGCCGGTTTCGACAGTGCTGTGATGGTGTGGCGCGCGTTTCATAGGGTGGGACTCGGCGTCCCCGTCTAGACCCACCACTTAAAGCCACAAAGAAGAACGCAAAGTTGCGGTTGGCATCTTCGCTTTTGAAGGGTGGGTCTAGACGGGGCTGGCGAATTTCATCCGATGAAACCCGCAGCTGATTAGACGCGGGTAATCCGCAGCACGCCTTGTACGTCATTCAGCCGGGCAAAAATGCGGGGCAGATCGTCCACGCCGCGGATTTCTACGGTAAAGCGCATGCGCGCCAGCGTATCGCGCGATAGCGTATTCACGCCGGTGACGTTGATTTTCTCGCGCGCCATGATGTCGGACAGGTCGCGCAGCAGGCTAGGGCGGTCGTGTGCTTCGATCATGATGTCGGTGGCGAAAGTGTTGCCGGTAACTTTGCCCCAATCGGCGGTAATCAGCCGTTCGGGCGAGGCCTCGGCCAGGCGTTTGAGCGTGCTGCAATCGCGGCGGTGGATCGAGATACCGCGGCCTTTGGTCACAAAGCCGATCACCGGATCAGGCGGCACCGGTTTGCAGCAGCGCGCCAGCAGCGTCATCAGCTTGTCGACGCCCTCAATCAGAATGCCTTCACCGTGTTGGTCGGCCTTGGCACGACGCACCACGTCTTCGGGATTAATCGTTTCTTCGGGCGCGGGCGGCTCCACAAAGAAAGCGTCGGCCAGCTGGCGCAACGACAACTCGTCCTGGCCCAGGGCGGCATACAACTCGTCGACGGTTTTGTAGCCGCAACGATGCGCCACTTCTTCTTGGTTAACGCGCGTGGCGCCATTACGCGACGCTTCTTTGTCGTACAGCGATTTGCCGCTATTTACCACGACGTCATGGTTTTGCTGGCGGATCCACTGGCGGATTTTTTGTTGCGCGCGATGGCTTTTAACCAACCCATCGTGCAGCCAGTCCAGGCTGGGCCCGCCTTCCTTGGCCGCGATAATCTCAACCCGCTGGCCGTTTTTAAGCGGCGTGGACAGCGGCACAATCTGCCCGTCCACCTTGGCGCCGCGGCAACGATGGCCCAGATCGGAATGCAGGTGGTAAGCAAAGTCGACCGGCGTGCTGTCTTTGGGCAGCGCAATCACGCGGCCAGCGGGCGTGAGTGCATAGATGGTGTCGTCAAACAGCTCGGCCTTGAAGGCATCAGCCAGATGCGCCTCGTGCGCCATGTCTTCGCGCCAGTCCAGCAACTGGCGCAACCAGGCGATTTTCTCTTCGTACTTGCTGTCGCCTTTGCCGCCTTCCTTGTAGCGCCAATGCGCGGCGACACCATATTCGGCATGTTCGTGCATATCGAAAGTGCGGATCTGCACCTCCACCGCTTTGTCGTTGGGGCCGATGACGGCGGTGTGCAGGCTGCGATAAAAATTGCCTTTGGGGTGGGCGATATAGTCGTCAAATTCGCCCGGTATGGGCTGGTACAGGTTATGGATAATGCCCAGCACCGTGTAGCAATCTTTCACGTCATCCACCAGCACGCGCACCGCGCGGATGTCGTATAGCTCGGAAAAATCGAGCTTCTTTTTCTGCATCTTTTTCCAGATGCTGTAGATGTGCTTGGGCCGGCCCATCAGATCAACGTGGACCACACCGGCCGCATTGATTTCGCGGCGTAAGGTGGCCAGCACATCATTGATAAAGCTTTCCCGATCCACGCGCCGCTCATCCAGCAGCTTGGCGATCTTCTTGTAAGTCTCGGGCTCCATATAGCGGAAACCGAGGTCCTCCAGTTCCCACTTGATCTGCCATACGCCCAGACGGTTGGCCAGCGGCGCGTAGATATCCAGCGTCTCGCGTGCCAGCTTGCGCCGTTGCTCATCCGGCACTTTGGCCAGGCTGTGCATGGTTTGCGTGCGCCATGCCAGGTTGATCAGCACCACGCGCATGTCTTCGACCATCGCCAACAGCATCTTGCGCAGCGCTTCGATCTGCGCGCCATTGTCGGCCGCGCGCGGCGCGCCTTGCGTTAGCGTATGAATCTTGCGTACGCGCCACACGCCATCCACCAGCCGCGCCACTTCGGCGCCAAAGCGCTCGGTCAGCGCTTCGTTCAGGTTCTCGATAAAGTCCGGGGCGGCGAATAACAGCGTGGCGATGACGGCGTCGACATCAAGATTCAGGTCGGCCACGATCGACGCTGCGGCAACGGCGTGCGGCAGCAGCGGCTCGTTGGTTTGTGGGTGCGGGCGATCGCCGTAATGTTGTTGCGCCCATTGCAGCGCATCGCGCAAACGATCGGTTTGCGTGGCGGGGTAGCGCTGCACCAGATGCTCCATCCAGCGCAAAGGGTCTGCGGCTTCGGCAATGGATTGAGCGAGCGGACGGGTTACAGCAACCATGAGAATCTCGACTTACAGGAAACAACAGCCATTCTAATGGATGTTGTCGGCGCTGGGGCGCACGCCAGGCAATGCGGCTGTCGCGGTGTCAGCGCGGCGCGTGCTTATTGCAACGTCAACAGCGCGGCCTCCAGGCCTTGCAGCGATTGCGCTAACGCTTCCGATTGCGCTGCGATCAGACTGGCGCCATCCAGCGGACTGGTCGCCACGCTCTGGCCCATAAACGTGCGATCAAGCAAATACGCGCCTGTCTGGGTATCGCGCAAGCGCGCATGCCATTGCACCTGCGCGGTATGCGGCACATCCGGCCGCACATCCACCACCACTTCGCGGATGTCGCTCTCCAGCACAAAACGCGCTTGCGTCGAAGCCATCGGCACTGCATGCGCAAACAGGCCGCTGCCGCCCAGCCAGATCACCAGTTGCTCTTGCAAGGCCTGCGGCAGTGTGGCGCTGTACAAGCGGAACGGGTCTTGCGCAAAGCGCTGCGGCCCTTCCTGGTACACAAAGTTGTTGCTGGCATACAGCGGCAGCGCGCGCGGCGGCGTAATCAGCACGGTGTCATTAAAGCGCACCGGGTAGGGCGGGCCTTTGCGTTGCGCTTGCAGATGATAGGTTTCGGGCGGCGGCGGGTTGGAGGCGCAGGCGGCCAGCGTCAGCAGCAAGGCCATCGCCCCCACGCGCGCCACGTTCAGCAAAGATAAAAGAGTACGCATGGGCATCATCGCGGCAATGGATAGGGGGTGGGCGGGCTGCTGAACAGCAGGCTGGACGGCTGCGCCTTGGCGCGCGCCAGCAAATCGCGCAAGTCGTCGCTGGCGGCGTGCAGATTGGTCAGCGTATCGGACAGCTCGCCTTCCTTGCCCGCGCTTAAACGGTCCAGCCGGCGCAGAGTGGCGTCCAGATGTTCCAGCGACGTCGCCAGTTCCGGCTTGTCCAGCAACTGGCGCATGCGCTCGGCGCTGGCGGCCAGATTGGCGGGCGCGCTGGCCACTTGCGGGTCGTTCAGCATGTTGCTCAAGCTTTGATTGGTGCTGCGCAACTCGTTGATCAGCGCCTGACCATCGCTGGCAATGCGCTCCACCGGAATGCGATCGATCTTGTCGGTAACGTGCTGCACCGATGAGCCGATCTGCGCCAGATTCAACTGCCCGGCCTGGTCGTCCAGCGTGCCCAGCAGATGGTTAAGCCGGTGCACGGTGGTTTCCAGATCCAGCTTCTGCAAGCGCGTCACCACATCTTGCGTCGCGTCCATCAACTGGCTGATCGAACCGTGCGCCGACGGAATATACAGTTCTTGCGGCGACCAGTTGATGGGCAGCGGCGGGTTGCGCGCCGGATCAAAATAATCGATTTCCATGTAGCTGGTGCCGGTCAAGCCCTGGGGCGTTAGCCGTACGCGCAGGCCACGCACAATTTCGTGGGTCAGATTGTCCTGGCTGGGAAATTGCATGGCCTTGCCGCCAAATAATTCGGGCCGCAGTTTCATTTCCACCAGCACATATTGCTGGCGTTGGATGGGGGCCAGATCCTGTTCGTATTTGTTATAGGTAAACGAAATCTTGCTGACCTGGCCCACGGTGACGCCGCGATAGCGCACCTTGCTGCCCAGATCGAGCCCCTGCACCGATTCGTCGAAATAGCTTTCCAGCGTTACGCTGGGCCGAAACCAGCGGCCCGCGCCAAACGCCACCAGCAATACGGCAGCGGTGAGCACGGCCACCAGCACAAACAGCCCTAGCCGAAAATAAACCCGCGGGTGTGTCATACGGCTCCACGATTAAAAAAGCGCGTTACGCGCGGATCAGTCGCATGGTCGCGCAGATCGGCCGGTTTGCCTTGCGCCAGGATGCCCTTCACCGATTTATCCAGCATGATGGCCCGATCCGCAATCGCGTAAATGCTGGCGAGTTCATGCGTGACCACCACAAACGTCAGCCCCAGCACGCGCGACAGCCGGATGATCAGCGCATCCAGCTCGCCCGAGGTGATCGGGTCCAGCCCCGCAGACGGCTCATCCAGAAACAGAATGCCGGGGTCGAGCGCCAACGCGCGGGCGATGGCGGCGCGTTTTTGCATGCCGCCCGAGAGTTCGGACGGCAGATAGTCGGCGTACTGTTCCAGATCCACCTGGCGCAGTTTAAGCCGCGCCACCAGCTCACGCGCGGGGGCATCCAGCGGTGTGTATTCCTGTAAAGGCAGCATCACGTTTTGCAAGACAGTCATCGAGCCGAACAGCGCGCCCGATTGATACGCCACGCCAAAGCCGGCCAGGATATTGCGTCGGGCCGCGCCCTGGGCATCGGTCAGGTTCTGCCCATCGATATACACTTTGCCGCTGCGTGGCGTTTCCAGACCAATGATGTGCTTGAGCAACGTGGATTTGCCGCAGCCCGAGCCGCCCAGGATGACCAGAATCTCGCCGGTTTGCACCGTCAGCGACACATCGCGCAACACCACATTGCGGCCGTAGGCGCAGGTGACGTTTTCCACGCGGATGGCCTCGCGCGGCGCAGGCGTTAGCGCGCTGGCGGGGTCGGGCAAGGCGGTGGCGGGATGCGGATTAGCGTCGGACATGGTGCTACCAGCCCAGGTAGAAGAAAGCGACGGCAAACAAGCCATCGGTGACCACCAGCATGACAATGGCGCTGACCACCGCACGCGTGGTGCTGTTGCCCACCGCGCTGGCCCCCGCGCCGGTGCTTAGGCCCCGCAAGCAGCCGATGGCGGCCACGCCAAAGCCAAAGAAAGTAGCTTTGGCCAAGCCGCCGATGTAATCGGTAAAGCCGACCGTATCCATCACCTGACCGGCCGAGGTCATCAACGGAATATTGAACGTGAGCAACACCAGCGCGGCGCCAAAAATGCCGATCACCTCGGCCAGCACGGTTAATAACGGGGCCATCAAGGTCACCGCCAATACGCGCGGCAGCACCAGAAAGCGCACCGGCTCCAGGCCCAGCGTAACCAGCGCGTTGATTTCTTCATTGACCTTCATGGTGCCGATCTCGGCGGCGAACGCGGCCCCGGTACGGCCCGCCAGCAGTACGGCGGTAATCAGCGGAGCGAGTTCTCGCACCAATGCCAGGCCCACCAGATTGGCCACAAACAATTCCGCGCCAAACTGCCGCATCGGGATCGCCGACTGGAACGCAAGAATGACGCCCAACAGGAAGGACACCAACGCCACAATCGGCAATGCATCCGCGCCCGCTTTGGCGCAATGCAGCAGCGTTTCGCCGAGGCGCAACTGGCGCGGATTGCGCAACACCAGCGCGACGGCGGCGCTGAGTTCACCGATAAACGCGATCGCCTGGTACAACTGTTGCCACGCGGCAAGCGCACGCTGCCCCAGACCAATCAGAAACGGCGGCGATACGACGGCAGGGGCAGTTTTTAGCGGGGTGGTGGGGTCAAGCTGTGCCAGCAACGTGGCGTAGCGATCCGGCAGGTGTTCGACGGTTGCGCCGCGCTGGATAACGTCATATAGCAGCGCCAGACCCGCGCCATCGCAATAAGTGACGGCGCTGGCATCCACACGGATCTCGCCGTGCACCAGTTGCCGTGCTTGCGGCCAGATTTGCGCGCTGCCCGGCGCATCCAGCCGGCCGCTGATATACAGCACAGCGCCCGCGTCATCGCGGCGGAGTTCCAGGCTGGCAATCGGCGGCAAGGCGGTGGAGGCTGCGGGCATTGTTGGCCGGTGGGTTGGACTAGCGTTGAAGTCGGTCGGTCAGAATGCGGCTGCTTTCAACCAGCCGGTAAACAAAATGGCCTGGCGTTTCCGTGTGATGGCCCGAGCGTTTCCAGCGCAGCATCGCATCGGCCAGTTGGCGAAAGGCATGGCTGGATTCGGCGTCCGGAAATGCTTCGATTACGCTGCGGCCCAGGCGGGTAGCGCGTTTCAGCAATTCGTCTTCGGGCACATAACCCACCAGGCGCAAGCGGATGCCATCGCCCAGATACTGGCGCGCCACACTGCTGATGCGTTCAAAAATCATCTCGGCATCGGACAAGCGCTCTACGCGATTAACCAGAATGCGGAATTCGCGCCGTGCGTATTCGGTATAGAGGATTTTGAGCGTGGCATAGGCATCGGTAATCGATTCGGCGTTTTGCGACACAATCACCAGCACATCATCGGCCGCCAGCGACAGGCTGGGCACGCCGGACAAGGTGGTGGGGCGCGTGTCGAGCAGCAGAAAATCGGTTTCGGCCGTCAGCATTTCAAATTCAGTCGCCAGCCAGGCCAGTTCGCGTTCGTTCAGGCCCGCCAGCATTTGCGGGCGCGCGCTAATGGGCAGAATGCCAAAGCCTGCGGCACTAAGCACCACCGCATCGGCCAGGGAGACTTCACGCCGTAAGACCGATTCGAAATCGTAGCCACCGGCCACGCGTAGCCGATGCATGCTGTTGCTCATGCCCTCAAACTCATCCAGCAACAGCACTTCGCGTTCGCGTTCGGCCAGCGCCGCGGCTAGATTGATGGCCAGCGTGGTAGCGCCACTGCCGCCGCGACCACCATTCAGACTGATGCTGCGACAAGGCCGGGGCCCGATCAGGGCGCGCAAGCCTGCCGCCTGATCGCGCCAGCCCTTAGCCACGACGCGGGCCTGGCGGGATATCCAGCGGCGCTTCGGTTACGCCGGGCTGGGCGCCCATATAGAGGGGATATTCGTCCTGACGCAACTGGTAGGCCGGGTTGTCGCCTTGCGAGCGGAATGCGCGGTCGATCAGATAATCGACATTGGCGCGATGCAGATCTTCCGGCACGCGCTGACCATTGGTGACGAACTGCAAGGCCAGTCGATGGCGGATAGCCACATCCAGACAACCGCCCAGGCTCATCGCCTCATCCAGTTTGGTGAGGATGCAACCTGCCAGCAGCGGATTTTTGTAACGGCGCGCCACGTCGTCCAGCGTGGCGGGCGCCGCATTGGCGGCCAGCAGCAGCACGGTGGCGACGCGGTCGTGTGAGAACATTGCCAGTTGTTCGCTGATGCGCTGGTCACGCTGGCCCATACCCACGGTATCGATCAGCACCAGATGACGGTCATGCAGGTCGGACAGCGTCAACGCCAGGTCGGTATCGTCTTTGACGTCGTGTACCGGCACGCCAATGATGCGGCCGTAAATGCGTAACTGATCTTGCGCGCCGATCCGGTAGCTATCGGTGGTCAGCAGCGCCACCGATTCGGGGCCGTGCTGCAAGGCGCAACGCGCGGCCAGCTTGGCCACGGTGGTGGTTTTGCCCACGCCGGTGGGGCCGATAAAGGCGTAGATGCCGCCGCGTGCAATCAGATCGTCTTCGTTGCCGATGGTGGGCAGATTGTGTGACAACGCGGCCTTGATCCAGCGCATGCCGGCGTCGAGCGTCAGATCGGGCATCTTGTCGACCAGTTGGCGCGACAAGGCGGGGCAGAAACCGGTGGCCAGCAACTGGCGCAGGGCTTCAAGTTTTTCCGGCGCATGGCGCGACAGTTCGCCCCAGGCCATGCCGGCAATCTGGCTTTCCAGCAAACCACGCAACATGCGGATTTCGCGCGCGATGTCTTCCATCGCTTCTTTATCTGCGCCATTGGGCGCATGGGCCTGGTTTTCTTCTTCGTAGCGGAAATTGCTGGCAGGCCGACCGCTGTCACGACGCGGCGCAGGCCGTGGCGCCACCGGTTCGGGTCGCGCGGCCAGCGGATTCAGGCCGGCTGCCGGGTTGGGCGTCGGGCGTGGCGCGGGTGCGGCTGGCGTTTGCCAATTGGCCGAGGCCAACGGCTCAGCCGGCATATGCACGCCATTGTGGCCATGCGCCGTTGCTGCGGGCATGGCGGCGGGAATAATCGGAGCAGGTGCGGCGATCGGCGCGGGCGCAGGTGCAGCAGCGCGATCCATATACGGTTCGCTGCGGGGTACCTCAGTCCGTGCGCCACGGTTGCTGCGCATGCCCACCGGAATCACATCGCTGGGCAGATCATCCAGCGACGGCTCGCTATCTTCATCGGGAATGGCGTAAGAGCGCGCCAGTGCCCGGTTGATGGGGGCCGGGGCGGCCGGGGTCGGTTCGTCTTGCGCCGAGCGCATCAGCCGCGCGCCATTCTGCGCCGCACGCGCGCTGGCGCGTGGCGAGGCGCTGACCGTTTGCACACTGGTCAGAGCGGCGACGTCTGCATCGGCAACGGCCATGATCTCTACGCCGCCGCCTGCTACCTGTCGGTTGGACAGGATCAGAGCGTCGGGGCCGAGTTCATCCCGAACTTGCCGCAAGGCATCGCGTGTGGTGGCGCCGTAGAATTTTTTTACGACCATCGCAGTCAGTCGCTGATCTTCATGTGATGCTTTAACAAGGGGCCATTATGCGGGCGCAGGGGGTTATCGCCAAGCGGCGTACGCGGGCGTTGTGCTTTCGCACTCGCCCATGCGGGTTTTGCCAGCGGATTGCGCGCCAGAGCCAACGTTTATGCCGCGCCCAGCACGCCGACGATACGGATGGACTTGGTGTCCGGAATCTCGTTGTGTGCAATCACGCGCAGATTGGGAATCGAGCGGCGCAAAAAGCGGCTCAGCATCGGGCGCAACTGGCCCGGCGTAATCAGCACCGGGTTAAAGCCTTGCGCTTCGAGTTCTTCGGTGACGGTAGAGGCCTGCTTGAGCAAACGCTCGGCCAGGCCCGGTTCCAGTCCGCCTTGCGATTTACCGCTGGCGGCGGCCACCAGAATGTTTTCGAGTTGCGGTTCCAGCGTGATGACGGGCAGTTCCTGTTCGCCCGGAAACAACTGATGAATGATGGCGCGACCGAGCGCAACCCGCACCGCGGCGGTCAGATCATCTACGTCTTGCGTGCGGCCGACATGCTCGCCCAGCGTTTCCAGGATCGTGCGCAGATCGCGGATGTGCATGCCTTCTTCCAGCAGGTTCTGCAGCACTTTCTGCACGATGCCCACCGGGATGATCTTGGGCACCAGGTCTTCGATCAGCTTGGGCGCTTCGCGGGCAAAGTGGTCGATCAGTGCCTGCACTTCTTCGCGGCCGAGCAACTCGGCGGCGTGGCTTTGCAGCACATTCGAGATATGCGTACCCACCACAGTGGAGGCGTCCACCACCGTATAACCCATGGATTGCGCCGGATCACGCAGGCTGGCGTCGATCCAGACCGCGGGCAGGCCGAAGGTGGGGTCTTTAGTGGGCGTGCCAGACAACTGGCCTGCGGCGTTGCCGGGGTTGATGGCCAGCCACTGGCCGACATAGGCCTCGCCTGCGCCCACATCCACCCCCTTGAGCTGAATACGGTACTGGTTGGGTTTGAGTTCGAGGTTGTCGCGGATATGCACCGCGGGCACCAGAAAACCCAGATCTTGCGCAATCTTTTTGCGGATGCCGCGGATTCGACGCAGCAGTTCGCCATCTTGATTACGGTCCACCAGCGGAATCAGGCGGTAGCCGACTTCCAGCCCGATCGGATCAACCGGCTGCACGTCGTTCCAGCTGACTTCTTGCAACGGCTGTTCGGCCGGAGCCGCTGCGCCGGGTTGGCCTGGCGGGGCGCCCGGCGCACCGGGTTGTTGTGGTACGCCGGGCTGACCCGGCGGCACCACCGCGCCACCGGGGCCCGCGACGGCCAGGCCTTGGCGTTCCAGCCGTTGCGCAGTGTTATAGGCCAGGCCGCCCGCCATGGCCGCCATGCTGAGAAACGCCACGTGCGGCATGCCGGGAATCACGCCCAGCAGCGCCATCACGCCCGCGGTGATGTACATCACCTGCGGTCGGCCATACAACTGGCCCAGCAATTGCGATGACAAATCTTCGTCGGTGCCAACCCGCGACACGACGATACCGGCCGCGACCGAGATGATCAGCGAAGGAATCTGCGCCACCAGGCCATCACCGATGGTCAGCAGCGTGTAGGTGCGGCCCGCGTCGGCAAAGGCCATATCGTGCTGCACCATGCCGACGATCAAGCCGCCGACAATGTTGATCACCATAACCAGAATACCGGCGACGGCATCGCCGCGAACAAACTTGGACGCACCATCCATGGAGCCGAAAAAGTCGGCCTCTTGCGCGATGATGGAGCGACGACGGCGCGCATCTTCTTCGCCGATCAGGCCGGCGTTCAAATCGGCGTCGATGGCCATCTGTTTGCCGGGCATGGCATCCAGCGTAAAGCGCGCGCTCACTTCGGCGATCCGGCCCGCACCTTTGGTCACCACCACGAAGTTGATGATGGTCAGGATGACAAAAGAGACGATCCCGACGGTGAGGTTGCCGCCAATCAGCACGTGGCCGAACGCATCAATGACCTGGCCGGCCGCGCCTTCGCCAGTGTGGCCTTGTGTCAGCACCAGCTTGGTGGACGCCACGTTCAGCGACAGCCGCAGCAGCGTGGTAAACAGCAATACGGTGGGGAAGGCCGAAAACTCCAGCGGCTCGCGCGTGTACAGGCCCACCATCAACACCACCACCGACATCGCGATGTTGAAGGTAAAGAACATATCAAGGGCAAACGGCGGCAGCGGCAAAATCATCATGCCCAGCACCATCAGCACCAGCGCAGGGCCGGCCAGTCGGGTGAGGTTGATGTTACGCCACATGGTAAGACCGGAATTTCATGGTTCGGGTGATCTCGTTTGATCGTGTCAGGCAGTGGTCGCTTCGGGGTCCAGCTCGGTGGGCACCGGCAAATCGTCGTTGAGCGTGGGTTCGGTACCGCCCTCGCGCTTCCAGTTTTTAAGCTGATAGATATAAGCCAGCACTTCGGCTGCGGCAGTATACAGGGCAGCCGGGATTTCCTCGTCCAGATCGGTATGGTGGTACAAGGCGCGGGCAAAGGGCGGCGTGCGGATGACGGTGACGTTGCTTTCGCGCGCCAGATCAATAATGCGTTCGGCCAGCAGATACGAGCCTTTCGCCACCACCTTGGGCGCGCGCATGCGCTCGTTGTATTGCAAGGCCACGGCATAGTGCGTCGGGTTGGTGACCACCACATCCGCCTTGGGGATTTGCTGCATCATGCGCCGTCGCGCGGCCTGACGTTGCATCTGGCGGATACGCGCCTTGATTTGCGGGTCGCCGTCGGATTCTTTGGATTCCTGCTTGGCCTCTTCTTTGGTCATGCGCAGTTTTTTGTAGTAGTCCCATAGCTGGTAGGGCACGTCGATGGCGGCGATCAGGCCCATCGAGCCAATTACCAGCAGCAAGGTGTAGCGCACCATTTCCAGCACATAGGCCATGCTGACTTCGGTGGGCATCACAATCAGCTGCAAAAACTGATCTTTCTCGCGCCACAGTACCGTCACCGCCACGCCGCCGATCAGGCCTGTCTTGAGGATGGCTTTGCCCGCCTCGACCAACGCACGGACCGAGAACATGCGGCCGATGCCGCTGGCCGGATTAAGGCGACCAAAGTTGGGGGCAAACGCGGTACCGGTAAACAAAAAACCGCCAATCGCCATCGGGCTGATCAGCGCGACCGCCACGCAGGCACCGGCAATCGGCAGAAACGCAAACAGCGCCTGCTGACCAGCGGCCATAAAATGAATGAACATTTGTTGCGGATCAGACACCGTGGCGTGGTTAAACGTCAGTTCGCGCCGGCAGATCTGTTCGATGGCGATGGCCAGCTTGGGGCCGAGCGCCACCATCGCCAGCATGCCGGTGATCATGATGGCAAACGAGCCGAGCTCTTGCGAACGCGGTACCTGACCTTTCTGTCGCGCCTCTTCCAGGCGCTTGCCAGAGGCGGGTTCTGTTTTTTCTGCATCTGAATCTTCAGCCATGGCGCCTCCTTCCCGCGTAATGCTCCGCAGTCTATCACGCGGTTTTCAGCGCTCAGAATAGTCCTGGGCGATGGGCGCGACGGGCATGGCGCAGCCGCTGGCATTGCTTTTGCTTCTACCAGTGCAAAACCATGTTTCAGGAAGATTCCGATGGCCGCCGCCAATGCGATCAACACGTTTGCCGCTACCCCCAGCCCCAGTAGCTCGTCCTCGTCCAGCAAGTCGGGCAGCAGTGACCAAAGCTTTAGCGCTTCGCTGGCCGACGCCAAACAGATCGTGCATATGCAACATGCGCAACAGCAAAGCAACGCGCAGGACAGTAACAAGCAAAACGCCTCCAGCGATGATGGCAAGGCGGCCGCCACCAGCAGCGGCCCGATCAACGACGCCAGCAAGGATGCGGGCGGCGCGGCGGATACAGCGCAAACGGTAGCGCCATGGCTGGCACTGTTGCAGGCGCAACTGGCGCAACAAGCGGCCCCGCAGGATCCGACCGCCGATACCTCGGCCAGCGCGCAGCAAATCACCGATGTTCTGGACGCCAGCAAGACCGGCAGCAGTAGCGCCACCAGCGCCAAAACATTGAGCGCCTTGCTGGCTTCGCAAAAGGATGACACGGCCAAGGCCGACCCCAAAGAAAAGGCCTCCGATCTGTTAAAAGCGTTGCAAGCCGATAGCGGCAAGCAGGCGGCAAAGGCGGATGATCTTGCCGCCGACGGCAAGGATTTGCCGCTGACGCTGGGCGTGACCGACAAAGACGGGGATGCCGCGCAGGGCGAGGATCAGGCCAACGCCAGCGCTTTGTCGGCGCTGACCGGTGGCACATCGGCTCGCGCCCACGCCGCCACCGCAGCGCAAGCCACGCCGACCACGCGCACTGTGGCCGAGCCGGTAGGTTCGGATAAATGGGGTGCGGCTGTGGCGCAGCAGGTGTCCATCATGGTGGGCAAGCAGGAACAGCATATGGAAATGCAACTGAACCCGCCGAATCTGGGCCCGATGGAAGTGAAATTATCGATGGCGCAAGATCAGGCCAGCGTGATCTTCACTTCGCAGCACGCCAATGTGCGCGAAGCACTGGCCGCCGCGACGCCCAGGCTGACAGCTTTGCTGGCCGATCAGGGCATCACGCTGACCAATGTGCAGGTGGCTTCGGATTCGCTGAACCAGCAAGCGCAGCAACAAGCGCAGCAACAACAGCAATCCGGCAGCCAGCGCCGTAATAGCGGTGTGTTTGGCAATAGCGACGACACGACCACGGTGACGCGGCTGACCGACGTCAAAATCCCGGTCGCGCGCTCGGGGCTGAACCTGTTTGTTTAAACAGGCATAGGGTGGGTCGAGACCCACCATTCAAAGTGCCTGGCTAATAGCGTTGCAATGGGGTATCGCCTGGCAGGTGGGGTTCAGAACATAAGACCCGTCGCCTGCAACGGTATTCCGACGCCGCGGCACGGGTCAGTAGCTTTGACGGGTGGGTCTTGACCCGCCCTATATCTGGCGGCTGTGGTTAATTGCTGACAAAACCGCACGCATATTCTCAAATAACTATCCTTATCCTTTGTTTTGCTTGAGTTTGTGATATATAAACCAAGCGAATGCATGCCGATTTTGCGCCGCCCATCGTCACCTGACCCCTTGCTCAGGTATGATGGCGCCCCGACGCCCAGGAGCACGCCTGGCTTGGCTTTACAGCGGGTGGGCAAGATAATCTGGCGCAAAGGTCGTAATGACCCATTCGCCCCGGTTAGCCCCGGGGCGTTTGTATGTCACCGTCATTCTCGTGCGAGGGATTTATGTCAGATGCAGCGCCCGCCAAGGGCAAAAGCAAGGTCATGTTGTTTGTGATCATTGGTGTGGTTTTACTGATCGTGCTGATTGGCGGTGGTGTAGCTGCATTCTTGATGATGCATAACAGCGATAGCGCCGATGGTGCGGATGGCGCGGGTACTGAGACGCAAGTGAAAGAGGCCAAGGCCAAGAAAGAGAAATCGAAGAAGAAAGACGATGCACCGCCGATCTTCGAAAAGCTGTCGCAATTTACGGTTAACCTGAATTCCGGCGATACCGACGTCATGCTGCAGACCGACATTACGGTGCAGGTGGCGGACGCCGAAACGCAAGAAAAGCTGAAAAGTTATTTGCCGCAAATCCAGGGCGATGTAAACAAGCTGTTACGCAGCAAAACGCCCGAAGATGTGCGCGCGCCGGATGGCACCGACAAGCTGGGCCGCGAAATTCGTGGTGTCATCAACAAGATTCTGGGCATTACCAGTGACGACGAAGGCGTACTGTCGGTTAACTTTACGACCTTTATCGTGCAGTAAAGCTTTGCAACAACCGGCGTGGGCCATGGCCAGCGCTTTGCTTTAAGCGCCAGCGCAAACAAGAATTGCGCGGCGACAAAAATTAATACAATGAATTACACGGCCTGGAGCCCGGCGCATTTTCCGGGTATCCTGGCCGTCAGATTCAAACTTTTTCCGTTGCCGCCATGGCGCGGAAAAATCCAGCCCACAAGCATCAGAGAACATGTAATTCCAGGCGATGGCAGACGATATTCTTTCCCAGGAAGAAGTCGATGCGCTGCTACGCGGCGTAACCGGCGAGGAAGAAAGCGTTGAGGAAAACCTCGACGCGGGCGCCGTACGTGCGTACGACATTGGTCGCCAGGAACGCATTGTGCGCGGGCGCATGCCCACGCTGGAAATCATCAATGAACGCTTTGCGCGTAATTTGCGCGTGGCGTTATTCAACTTTATGCGCCGCAACGCCGAGATCTCGGTGGGGCCGGTACGCGTACAAAAATATTCCGAATTCATCCGCAATCTGGTGGTGCCCACCAACCTGAACCTGATCCACATGAAGCCGTTGCGCGGCACGGGGCTGTTTATTTTTGACCCCGATTTTGTGTTTCTGGTGGTGGATAACCTGTTTGGCTCGGATGGCCGCTACCACGTGCGCGTGGAAGGGCGTGACTTTACCCCGACCGAACAGCGCATTATCCAGCGCTTGCTGGAAGTGGTGTTCGAGGAATACCAGAAAGCCTGGAAGCCCGTGTTCGAATGCGAGTTTGCCTATGTGCGCTCCGAGATGAACACGCAGTTTGCCAATATCGCCACGCCCACCGAGGTGGTGGTGGCGTATACCTTCAAGATCGAACTGGGCGCAGGCGGCGGTGATTTCCACGTGTGCCTGCCGTACTCGATGATCGAGCCGATCCGCGATTTGCTGTACAGCTCGATGCAGGCCGACCGCATCGAAGCCGATAACCGCTGGCTTAATCTGATGCAGAAGCAGGTGCAGAACGCGGAGGTGGATCTGGTGGCAACGCTCGGCAATACCGATGTGACACTGGGCGAAATCCTTAACCTGAAAGCCGGTGACGTGATCTCGCTGGAGATTCCGCAAGCGATCATGGCCGAGGTGGATGGCGTGCCGGTGCTGGAATGCAACTATGGTATTCTCAACGGCCAATACGCCCTCAAGGTCAACAAGATATTAAACGGGCCTGAATCCGCCGCCGCGGCGGAAGATGCAAACCGTGGAGACGCCAATGGCTGACGAGCCGCAAGAAGAAGGCCTGGACGACTGGGCCGCCGCCCTGGCTGAGCAAGCCGAGGCTGATGCCCGCGCCGCCGCGCAAGAACAAGCGGCCGCCGCTGCCGCGCCTGCACCCAATGTGCAGGCTGCCGATATTTTCCAGCGTTTTGATACTGGCGCCGTGCCGCCGGGTGCGCCCAACAATATCGATATGATTCTCGATATTCCGGTGACGCTGACCGTGGAGCTGGGCCGTACCAAAATCGCCATCCGCAGCTTGCTGCAACTGGCGCAAGGTTCGGTGGTGGAGCTCGACGGCCTGGCGGGCGAACCGATGGATGTGCTGGTCAACGGTTGTCTGATCGCGCAAGGCGAAGTGGTGGTGGTCAACGACAAGTTCGGTATCCGCCTCACCGACATCATTACTCCGGCGGAACGCATCCGCCGCCTGCACAAGTAACCTGCATGCTCCGCCGACTGCAGCCAGCCACCGCGCTGGCTTTTGTGTTTATCACGGCCAGCCCGCTGGGCCACGCACTGGGTTCGGCTTCGGCCAGCGCCCGCGCCAGTGCTGCGGCCGCCGCGCCCGTGGTGTCTTCGTCCTCGTTCTTCCAGTTGTTGCAAGTGGTGCTGGCGCTGGCGTTTGTGCTGGCGCTGATCTTCGGCGCCGCCTGGCTGATGCGCCGCTTTTCGCTGGTGCCAGGCGGGGTTAATAACCGCTTGCGCGTGGTGTCTGGCGTGATGGTCGGCCCCAAAGAACGTGTGGTGATTGTCGAGATGGACGACACCTGGCTGGTGGTGGGCGTTACGCCGCAAAACGTAAGCCTGCTGCACACGCGGCCGCGCCCCGCAGACGCGCCGCTGGTACAGCCGGTGGCCGCGCCGTTTGCCGGCAAGCTGGCCGAGCTGATGAAAAAGAGACGTGCTCCATGAAGGCTTTTGTTGCCGTGCTGGCGCGTGCGTGCAAGCGCCATCTGCCGGGCCAGCGCGCATTGCTGGCGATGTTTGCCCTGGCGGGTCTAAGCCTGAGCGGCGCGCTGTGGGCGGCCGATGCCGGCATCCCGTTTATGACCGCCACGCCAGGTGGGGCAGGCGGCACCGCGTATAGCTTGCCACTGCAAACGCTGTTGTTTTTGACGGCGCTGACGTTTTTGCCTGCGGTATTGCTGATGATGACGGCGTTTACGCGCATCGTGATCGTGCTGTCTTTGCTGCGCCAGGCATTGGGCACCGTGCAAAGCCCGCCTAATCAGGTGATTGTGGGTCTATCGTTGTTTCTGACGTTTTTTGTGATGTCGCCGGTGCTGGACAAGATCTACACCCAGGCCTATCTGCCGTATAACGAGCAAAAAATCACCTTTAATGAAGGCCTCGACCGCGCCGCCGTGCCGCTGAAGGACTTTATGCTCAAGCAGACGCGCCAGCGCGATCTGGCGTTCTTTATCGAGGTGTCAGGCGCTAAACAGCCCAATGGCCCCGAAGACGTCAGCCTGCGTGTGCTGGTGCCCGCGTATGTCACCAGCGAGCTTAAAACCGCGTTCCAGATCGGCTTTATGGTGTTTATCCCGTTCTTGATCATCGACCTGGTGGTGGCCAGCATCTTGATGGCGATGGGCATGATGATGGTGTCGCCCGTTACGCTGGCGTTGCCGTTCAAACTGATGTTGTTTGTGCTGGTGGACGGTTGGACGCTGTTGATGGGTTCGCTGGTGCAAAGCTTCTATACCGGTTAGCGAGGAGACGCAGATGACGCCAGAAACAGTCATTACGCTCGTGCAACGGGCGATGGAAGTACTGGTGCTGCTGGGCGGCCCGGTGCTGATCACCGTTTTGCTGGTGGGTTTGGTCGTGAGTATTTTTCAGGCCGCCACGCAGATCAACGAATCCACCTTGTCGTTTATCCCCAAACTGCTGGCCGCTTTTCTGGTGTTTATCCTGGCCGGTCCGTGGATGATCGGGCAGATTACCGACTACACCGTACGCCTGTTCCAGAGCATTCCGTCGATGATTGGCTAACGCATGCTGACCATTACCGATGCCCAGATCAACGCATGGATGGCACTGTTGCTGTGGCCGTTCATGCGCATCTTCGGGCTGTTTCTGGCTGATCCGTTTTTTAGCAGTGGTTCGATTTCGGTAACGGTGCGCGTGGGCTTTACGCTGCTGCTTACCGTGTTGATTGCGCCGGTGCTGCCCGCCATGCCCAATGTGCCGGTGTTGTCGGCCGTGGGCATCATGATCGCGGTTAACCAGATGATCATCGGCTTGATGATCGGCATGGCTATGCGGCTGGTGTTTTCCGCCGTCGAAATGGCGGGCCATGTGGCGGGCTTGCAGATGGGCTTGGGCTTCGCTTCGTTTTTTGATCCGCAGCACAACACCAGCGTGCCGGTACTGGCGCAGTTTTTAAGCTTGATGACCACGCTGCTGTTTCTGGCCATGAACGGCCATCTGATCGTACTGCGCACACTGATCGAAAGCTTTACCCAGATGCCACCCACCGCCGAACCACTTAGCGCCAGACCACTGATGCTGCTGGTTAACCAGGGTGCGATTATCTTCACCGTGGGTTTGCAATTGTCGATGCCGGTGGTGGGTTCGTTGCTGGTGACCAACCTGGCCGTGGGCGTGATGACGCGCGCGTCGCCGCAGCTGAATATCTTTGCGATCGGCTTTCCCATCATGTTGATGATCGGCATGGGTTCGCTGTATCTGACGCTGCCCGCCATGCCGCATCAGGTGCAATTGCTGATCGATGGCTACACCCGCTTTGTTAACGCCATGATGCTGGGCCTGCCGCCCGGCGCGCGTTAGCGTCCTTTTAAATTCCGCTTACGTCTATATAACGTGGCTATCGATTTTTATTAAGCGATAGCCCGAAAAAACCTGAGAAGTTTACTCGGGTATTCGACCGCGTTATAATGCCGCCTTTGCGTAAGACCGATCTGGAGCAGGCCATGAATGCGCCGCACAACAACGTCCAGCCATTAACGGACGTGCAGAGTTCTGAAGACACCCGCAACATCGCCATCAACAAGGTGGGGATCAAGTCGATTCGCCATCCGGTGCGTGTAGCCGACCGCGCCGATGGCATCCAGCACACCATCGCCACGTTCGATATGTATGTGTTTCTGCCGCAGCACTTCAAAGGCACGCACATGTCGCGCTTTGTGCAGATTCTGAACAGCCACGAAAAAGAAATTTCGGTGGAATCGTTCGAGACCATCCTGCGCGAAATGTGCACCGCGCTGGAGGCCGAAGCCGGCTATATCGAAATGCGTTTCCCGTATTTCATCAACAAGACTGCGCCGGTGTCGGGCGTGCAAAGTTTGCTGGATTACGATGTCACGCTGATTGGCGAAATCCGTAACGGCGAATACGAAATGAAGCTGAAAGTGCTGGTGCCGGTGACCAGCCTGTGCCCATGCTCCAAGCAGATTTCGCAATATGGCGCGCACAACCAGCGCTCGCACGTCACCGTCACCGCCACGCTGGGCGACCATCTGTGGATTGAAGAGCTGGTGGAACTGGTCGAAGCGCAAGCGTCATGCGAACTGTGGGGCTTGCTGAAGCGCCCGGACGAGAAGTACGTGACCGAACGCGCTTATGACAACCCGAAATTCGTGGAAGACATGGTGCGTGATGTGGCGGCGCAACTGAACACCGAGCAGCGCGTGGTGGCCTATGTGGTGGAATCGGAGAACTTTGAATCGATTCATAACCACTCGGCTTATGCGCTGATCGAAGCCGACAAGCGCGGCTGAACGTAGACGTCGCAATGCGGCCCTCCGCGCCGCATTGACCCCAGCGTGAACCGCAGCCTGCCTGCCGTTCACGCTTTGTTTTTGCGCTGGCCGCAGGTGCCAGACCGGATATTTGCGATGTACATCGTTCTGATCGGTTATCTGTACGTGATCTTCATGATCGCGGTGACCATGGGCAGCGTGCTCAAGGGCGTGATCTTCTTTTTCTTTCTGGGATTCTTGCCGGCGTGGCTGATTTTCTGGCTGAAACGCCGGGGCCAATTAAAGCGCCAGGAAATGGCGGCGGAAAAGCAAAAGGGCCCGCAATAGGGTGGGTCAAGACCCACCACTCAAAGCCGCAACCCGTATTGCTTAGCTGGCAAACGGCATTGGGTGGTGGGTCTGGACCCACCCTGTGTGCTTAGTCCAGCCAGATCAGTGCGGCCATGCGGCCGGTCTGTTTGTCGCGGCGATACGAGAAGAAGCGCGCGGCGTCGCTGACGGTGCACAGATCGCCGCCATAGACGGCCGTGACGCCCACGGCAGCCAGGCGAAGCCGCGCCAGTTGGTAGATATCCGCCAACCATTTGCCGGGTTGCGCGCCGGGGACAAACGCGGTGGTCGCCTGGGCGTTACGTTCAACAAACGCCGCGCGCACTTCGTCTCCCACTTCAAATTGCTGCGGGCCAATCGCGGCGCCCAGCCAGACCAGTATCTGATCCGGTGCAACGCCCATGCTGGCCAAGGTGGCCTCCAGCACACCGTCGCACAAGCCTCGCCACCCGGCATGTGCTGCGGCCACCACCGTTCCGGCGCGATCGCAAAACAAGGCGGGCAAGCAATCAGCAGTCATGATCACCGAGACCTCGCCCGGCACGCGGCTGATGCTGGCATCGGCAGCACAACCGCCCGTTTCTGCGACCACCGTACCGTGCACCTGCGTCAGCCACTTGGGCTCGGCGGGCAGCCAGCTGCGCACCAGCGCGCGGTTATGCGCGACTGCGGCGGGGTCATCGCCGACATGATCGCCGAGGTTGAGGCTGGCAAATGGTGCAACGCTGATGCCACCCGCGCGCGTGGTCATCAAGGCGCGCACGTGGGCGGGGGCGGGCCAGTCCGGCGTAATGAGGTCGGCCTTGGCCGGCGCGGAGGCGGGCAGGGGGCCGGCGAGGGTATTGATATCCATGCCGTCACTCGCGGACATAAATCACCTCGACGTCATCATCGTCGTCACCCCAGCCTTCTTCATCGTCATCCCAGACTTCATCGATGCCGGCTTGTGCGCGCATTGCTGCCAGCAACGATTCAAAATCAACCGGAATCGGCGAGCGCCACATCATGGTTTTACCGGTCACCGGATGCGTCAGGCTTAGCTTGCGCGCGTGCAACGCCTGGCGATCAAAGTCTTCCAGCGCCAACAGCAGTTCGGGCTCCAGCCGTTTGGGGCGGCCGCTATAGACTGGGTCGGCCGCCAGCGGATGGCCGATGTGCGCCATATGCACCCGGATCTGATGGGTGCGGCCGGTTTCCAGGCGGCATTCCACCAGCGTGTGTTGCGAAAATTTTTCCAGCACGCAGTAGTGCGTAACCGCGTGTTTGCCGGTACCCACCACGGCCATCTTGATGCGCTCGCGCGGGTGGCGGCCGATCGGCGCGTCGACGGTGCCATCGCGCTCGACCATGCCCTGAGCAATCGCCAGATAATGCCGCGCCACGGTATGGCTTTGTAACTGCCGTACCAGATGGTTTTGCGCGGCCAGCGTGCGCGCGACTACCATCAGGCCGCTCGTATCTTTGTCCAGCCGGTGTACGATGCCGGCGCGCGGTATTTGTTTGAGCTCGGGATAGGCAAACAGCAGGCCGTTGAGCAGCGTGCCGCTCCAGTTGCCGCTGCCCGGGTGCACCACCAGACCGGCTGGTTTGTCGATGACCAGGATGGCGTCATCCTGGTAAATCACATCCAGCGGCAGGTCTTCGGCGGTAAAAGCCACCTCGTGCGGATCGGGTTGTATGGTTACACTCATGCTCTCGCCGCCCCACAGCTTGGTCTTGGGGCTGGCGGCGGCGCCATCCACCGTCACCAGGCCGTCTTTGACCCAGGTGGCGAGGCGGTTGCGGGAGTAATCGGGCAGCAATTTAGCCAAAGCGGCGTCCAGACGCATGCCGGCACAATCGGCCGGCACGATCAAGACACGGGGCTCAGCGAAATCGCTATAATCGTCGGGTTCTAATTCGGGATTCATCATGAACAAGATTTTACCGCGAATCCTCGCGTTTACTGTGGCCGGTATTTTACTGGCTGGTTGTGCGTCCAACCCCGAGGGTGAGGACGAAACCAAAGGCTGGTCCGCGGAAAAGATTTATTCCGAAGCCAAGGCTGATCAGAACGACCATAACTGGGATGCCTCGACCAAGTTGTTCGAGAAGCTGGAAGCCCGCTATCCGTACGGCCGCTATGCGCAACAGGCCGTGCTGGAAACCGCGTTCAACCAGTACAAGAACAGTGATCCCGCATTGGCGCTGGCCTCGATCGACCGGTTTATCAAAACCTTCCCGGCGCATCCTTCAATGGATTACGCACTGTATCTGAAGGGCCTGGTCAACTTTAACGATAGCCAGGGCTTTTTGTCGGTGCTGGCCAAGCAGGATATGTCGGAGCGCGATCCCAAGTCCGCGCTGGACTCCTACGATGCCTTCAAAGAGCTGGTTACACGCTTTCCGGATAGCAAGTACGCCGAAGATGCCCGCACGCGTATGGGTTATCTGATTGGCGCGCTGGCTAACCACGAGCTGCATGTGGCCAAGTATTACTACAAGCGCGGCGCTTATCTGGCCGCGGCCAACCGTGGTAAATCGCTGCTCGAAACCTATAGCAATACCAAGCAGGTTGAGCCGGCGCTGGGCATTATGGTGCGCTCGTATGACAAGCTGCAGCTCGTGCAATTGCGTGACGACGCCAAACGCGTGCTGTTGCAGAACTACCCCAACACCAAGGTGCTGGAAGACAGTTACTGGAACACCGAGCGTTGGTGGTCGCTGTGGTAAGCCACGGCGGATCACACAAATAAAGTGGATCGCGTTAAAAAGGGGTTTACAGCCGTGCGTAAATCCCGTTTAATGCGCTCCTCTTTGGGGGGCTATAGCTCAGCTGGGAGAGCGCTTGCATGGCATGCAAGAGGTCAGCGGTTCGATCCCGCTTAGCTCCACCAAACAGACGTTTTTAAAGTTTTTTTGCAAAACATCGCAAACAGGGGTTTACAGGCTTTAAGTTCTCTCCTAGAATGCGTGTCTCTTTCGGTGGCGAGCCACCAGAAAGCAGAAAAACGGCAATACCCAGACCAGAATATCGGGGCTATAGCTCAGCTGGGAGAGCGCTTGCATGGCATGCAAGAGGTCAGCGGTTCGATCCCGCTTAGCTCCACCAGAACAGATGCGGCTACTCAAGCTTGCAACACACCTTGGGTAGCCGTTTCAGTTTACAGGTCCCCATCGTCTAGAGGCCTAGGACACCGCCCTTTCACGGCGATAACCGGGGTTCGAATCCCCGTGGGGACGCCACTCTTCCAGTGGCATCAAGAGCAGTAAATGTGTAGTGAAGTTAGCAGTGCGCCCGTAGCTCAGTTGGATAGAGTATCTGGCTACGAACCAGAGGGTCGGGCGTTCGAATCGCTCCGGGCGCACCACTTCTTCTTTATGCATATCCCAGCAGTACCGTTGCCAGGTCCCCATCGTCTAGAGGCCTAGGACACCGCCCTTTCACGGCGATAACCGGGGTTCGAATCCCCGTGGGGACGCCATCAAACAGTGATTAAACCTGCTTGATGCGCCCACCCGGCAACCGATCCTTTCTGCAGTACCTCACGCAGTATCCCCCAAAAAAATCCTGAGTACCGCAATAGCCTCGTTCTTTCAGGCCGCTGGCGCATGCAGCCAATGCACGCTGAACAGATTTTCCGCGTCCGTCCACGTCGGCCCGGCGCGGAAACCCGCCTGCACCGCCAGATTGCGAAAGCCATCGATGGTGTATTTATGCGAATTTTCGGTATGGATGGTTTCGCCTTCGCGGAAGCTGAAGCGCTGGCCCATCACCGACACGGTCTGATCTCGTTTGCTGATCAGATGCATTTCGATGCGCTGCAAGATCGGGTTGTAGTAGGCGTAGTGATTAAAGCCCGCCGGGTTAAACGAGGCGTCCAGTTCCAGATTGGCCCGCCGCAACATATTCAGGTTAAACGCCGCCGTCACGCCTTGCGCATCGTTATACGCCGCATGGAGCCGTGCCGGGTCTTTGACCAGATCCACCCCGATCAATAAACCACCGCCGCGCAGCATTTCGGCGGCGGAATGCAGAAAGCTCAGCGCTTCGTCCGGTTCCATATTGCCGATGGTGGAGCCCGGGAAGAACCCGACGCGCCGGCCGCGCGGTGACTCGGTGGCGGGTAATGACATCGGCTGCATATAGTCGGCCACCACCGGCTTTACGTTCAAACGCGGGTACAAAGTGCGCAAACGCTGAGCCGCGTTTTCCAGATGCTCGCCCGAGATATCAATCGGCAGGTAACACGTCGGCGCATTGATCGTCTCAAACGCATCCAGCAACAAGCGCACTTTGGTCAGCGAGCCCGCGCCAAACTCGATCAGCTCGGCATCCGGCCCGATTTGCGCGGCCATTTGCGGTGCGAAATCGGCCAGGATTTTAAGCTCCGTGCGCGTCGGGTAGTACTCCGGCAGTTCACAGATCTGATCAAACAGCGCCGAACCGGCCGCATCATAAAAATATTTGGCGGGCACCGTGCGGGGCGTGCGTTTCAGGCCGCTTAGCAAATCCTGGGCGAAAGCGGCCCGGGCGGATTGGCTATCCAGCTCGGTGGAATCAAAGAGCGGTGCAGCGTCAGCTTGGGCAGGAATATAAGAGCGCATGTCTGTTTTTCCGGAGTCGGTTCAAAGATCACGTGCAAGGCGCACGCCAGAGAATTGCCACCGTGCGGCGGGCGGAAAGAAATTGCGATAAGTCGGCCGCGTGTGGCCCGCCGGCGTGGCGACACTGCCGCCGCGCAACACCACCTGGCTGACCATAAACTTGCCGTTGTATTCGGCGGCGATGCCTTCCAGCGGCTCAAAGCGCGGGTACGGGTCGTAGGAAGAGCGGGTCCATTGCCAGACCTGATCGTCCCACTGGGTGATGCCGGCAGCGTTGCACGCGGCTTCCCATTCAAATTCGGTCGGCAAGCGCGCGTCGGCCCATGCGGCATACGCAGCCGCTTCATAAAAACTAAGCTGCGCGACCGGCGCGTCGGCTTGCAGCGCCTGCACGCCATCCAGACCAAATACCCACCAGCGATCGGCAGGCAGATCGTCACGTTGCTGAAATGGGCGCCGTGGGTCATCGGGCGCCAACCAATAGGCCGGATGGCGCCAGTCTTGCGCGCGCACCGTGGCCCAGCCGTCCGACAACCACAGGTCGGCGCGTTGGTAGCCGCCATCGGCGATAAAGGCGGCGAATTCGCCACAGGTGACCAGGCGGTTGGCAATGGCATACGGCTGCAGCAGAACCTGATGACGCGGCGTTTCGTTATCAAAACAGAATTGGCCGCTGTCAGCTGGCATGCCGATATCGACCACACCACCCGGCTGCGCCAGCCAGCGCAAAGGCGCCGAAGTGACCGGCTGGCGTTTGACCAGATAGGCGGGCAGCAGCGGGTTGCAAGAAAACGCATGCAGGATGTCGGTGAGCAACAGCTCTTGATGTTGCTGCTCGTGGTTCAGGCCAAGCTCGATAATCGGTGTGATTTGCGCCAGCAGCGCGTCATCGGCGTGTTGCAGCAATTGCTCGACCGCAGCGTCAACGTGCTGTCTGAATGCCATGACTTCATCCAGACCGGGCCGTGTAATCAAGCCGCGCAAGGGGCGCGGATGCCGCGGGCCCAGCGCTTCGTAATACGAATTGAACAGATAGTGCAGACGCTCATCGCGCAACACATAGCCGGGCGCGTGGCGTTGTAGCAGCACCGTTTCAAAGAACCAGGTGGTATGTGCCAGATGCCATTTGGTCGGACTGGCATCGGGCATGGACTGGATGCACTGGTCTTCCGCCGAAAGCGGCGCGGCCAGAGCCAGCGTATGCGCGCGCACCTGGCGGTAGCGTTCGTGCAACGCCTGAGCGGCGGCGTCGCTGGATGGGGCAAAACTCATGGCATCTCCTTGCTGGGTCTCGCCGACGCCGCGCCGCGACAGACGCGACGGGTGGGTCATGATGCCCCGCGTGCGTGGCTGCGCCTATTCGTAGACGGCGCATGCGCGTGTCAGACGATGCCCTATGGTCGCGGGCGGGCGCGCTGGCGTGACCCTGTTTATGGTTTCGTTTGTTATAGAAACAAATGATGACCACGCCATGACAACAGGAAGAGTGGCGGGGTGGCGCGCTTAAGCGTTGACAGGCAGCGCGGAGGCAGGGTTGGCGCTGTCGTATTCAGCGCGCGCGCTGAGAATCTGGTCGTAGCTGCGATTGGCCCAGTCAATCAGATGGCCTAGCGGCTCCAGGACCGACACACCCAACGGCGACAGTTGATATTGCACAGCGGGCGGTTTGGTCGGAAACACCTGGCGGGTGATCAGGCCATCGCGCTCCAGCTGGCGCAGCGTTTGCGTCAGCATGCGCTTGGAAATATCGGGCGCGGCGCGTTGCAGTTCGCTAAAACGATGCGGCCGATCAGCCAGCGCCACCAGCACCAACGATGTCCATTTATCGCCAATGCGATCGAGAATATTGCGCACCGGGCATTGGGTTGCATCGAAAGTGTCGCTCTGCATGGCGCCAAACAGGCTGTCTACGGTGCTGCGGGAATTCATGGTGGGTTCCTTTTGGGTAACCTTGAGCGGAAAAACTGCCTCCTTGTGGCCTTGGAAGGCGGTCTCTATTATAGACCTGTCCTCTTTTTAAAACCTACAAGGAAGCAACATGTCTGCAACTCAACAACGCATTCTGGTCACTGGCGCCAGCGGTCAACTGGGCCGTCTGACCATCGCCGAATTGCTCAAGCGCGTGCCCGCCAGCCAGATCATCGCACTGGTGCGCAAGCCGGAAGCCGCTGAGGACTTCAAGGCGCAAGGTGTGGAAACCCGCATCGGCGATTACACCGACAGCGCCAGTCTGGAAAAAGCATTCGCCGGTGTGGACCGCGTACTGCTGATTTCCTCCAACGAGCTGGGCCAACGCGCCACGCAACATAAAAACGTGGTTAATGCAGCCAAGGCAGCCGGCGTAAAACTGGTGGCCTATACCAGCGTGCTGCATGCCGATACCTCGCTGCTGGGCCTGGCCGAAGAACATCGTCAGACCGAAGCTGCGCTCAAGGCGTCGGGCGTGCCCTATGTATTCTTGCGTAATGGCTGGTATCTGGAAAATCAGGTTGGCGGGGCGGCCAATGCGGTGGCACACGGCGCGGTACTGGGCGTGGCGGGCGAGGGCAAGATTTCTGCTGCAGCGCGCGCCGACTATGCGGCGGCTGCGGCCGTGGTGCTGACGTCCAGCGATGACCAGGCGGGCAAGGTATACGAACTGGCGGGAGACTCTAGCTATACCGGCCCGCAACTGGCGGCCGAAATTGCGCGCCAGTCCGGCAAGCCGGTCAACTATGTGCATCTGGATGAAGCAGGCTACAAAAAAGCGCTGATCGATGTGGGCTTGCCGGAGGTGGTGGCCGATTTGCTGGCCGATAGCGATAACGGGGCTAGCAAAAACACCCTGTTTAATGAAGACAAGCAGTTGAGCAAACTGATTGGCCGACCGACTGCCACGCTGAGCGATGCAGTGGCTGCTGCACTCGGCCAATAAACCCAGTGAGTTGATCGCTGCAGGCGTTAAACCGTGCTGCCCTGTACCGGCAGCACGGCTGCGCTTTCGGGGGCGTTCTGGCCGCAGAGCAGCGGCCGGATTTCCGGCTGCAACAGCCAATCCACCGCCCAACGTCGCGCCCGGCCCATGCCTTCAGTGCGATGCGCCAGGAACAGATGCGTGGCGTGTTTGTGTTCCTGCAATTCTTTTTTGATCAGCAAACCTTGCGCAATCAGCGGCGCGGCCAGATGCCGCGGCACGTAGCCGATGCCTGCGTTGTACTGGATCAGCGCCATCGCGGTCGCAAAGTCGGGCACGTATACCGGTTTTTGCCCGTTCAGCAGCCAGGCTTGTTGCGGATGAAAATTGATGGCGGTGTCGCGAATGCAGATGGCGGCAAACTGACGTAGATCGTTGGTGGGCAGCGGTTCGGGCTGCTGGCACAACGGATGGTCGGCGCCGACGACAAAATCCCAGTCCAGTTCACCCAGACTATGGCTGATCACGCCTTCCGAACTGGGCACCACATGCGGGCCGCCGATCACCAGATCGACGCGACGGCTGTACAGCGCCTCCCAGCACCCGTTGTAGACCTCGCGGGCCATGCTGATCTGGGTGGAAGGAAACAGCGTTTCGAACTGGCAGATCATGTTGATCAGCACCGCCTGCGGCACGATGTTGTTGGCGGCAATTTTAAGTTCGCGCTCAATGCCTTCATGCACCAGCGCGGTATTGCGCTTGAGGGCTTCCAGATCGTCCAGCACGCTTTTGCTATGCCCGACAAAATACTCGCCCGCTGGAGTGAGCTCGATATACGAGCCCTTGCGTACGAACAAATCAACGCCCAGTTGTTCTTCGAGCTTTTTGACGGTGTAACTGATGGCCGACGGCACTTTGTGGATCTGTACCGCCGCCGCGGTGATGCTTTGATAACGGGCGACCAGGCGCACGATGCGTATCGTTTCACTCGATATGAACATGCTGCGACTCCTGATCGCCTGTGTTGATTACGCGGTTTGCAGTTTGCGGCGCGGGGCCAGGCGGCTGAGCACGGCGTAGCACACGCTGGCCACCAGAATTGAGTCAACCGACGGAATCGTGGTCAACACAAAATAGCCCTTCACTGTCATGAAACCCGTTAGCGAGGCAATAAGCCAGGCCAGGAACGTCAACAGCTTGATGGGCGGTTCGGCCTGCAGGCTGTCCTGGTCATAACCGTTGCGGCGATACAGGAAGAAATCGGCCACATAAATACCTGCAACCGGCGGTGTAGCGATGCCAAGGAACAGCAGGAAGGGAATGAACCACGCCATGATGTCCATGCTGCCGACAATAAAGGACAGTACGCCCAGCGCGACGGTGATCTGCCACTTGGGGAAACGCGTCAGCAGTGTCGACACCACCAGCGTGCCCTGGAACATATTGCCGGCGTTACCGGTTACCGTTGCAAAGATCAGCAGCAGCGCGGTGGGCAGCACCAGGCCCATCAATGCCATCGCACCCAGCAACGAACTCTGCCCCGTCAGCGCGCTCGGGGTAGCCCCGGCCCAGTACAGCAGCGGATAGGCAATCAAAAACGAACTGATGGCAGCGATCAACGCATGTTTGCGATCGTGCACAAAGCAACCAAAGTCGGGCAGCGTGGCCACCAGTACGATGATGGTGCCGACCACCGAGGACACCGCCACGCCGGGCGACATCGTGGCATTGACGACTACCGGCGGCAGTTGGGCGTGGGTGGCGCGATACACGATGTAGCACAGCATCAACGCAATCACTGGCACGGCAAACTGGGCCACCTTCCCGAGGATGGCAAAGCCAAACGCGGTAGACGCCACAAAAATGATGCAACCGATTGCCACCAGCAGCGGGGTGGGAATCTCCAGCCCGTGTTGCGCCAGCAAGTCGTGCACTGAATGCCCAAACATATTGGCGGTAACCGCAATCCAGCCAAACAGGCTGATGGCCAACAGCACATTGATGGCGATGGCGCCCTTTTCGCCAAATGCAAATTTGACGATGCCGTAGGTAGGCAGACGCGCTTTTTCGCCCACGCAAATGGTGATGGCCGAAATAATGGCCAGGATCAGGCCGCCCAGGCCCACCACGCGCAACAAGTCGCCATTGGCCAACTGGCTGCCAATGCTGGAAGAAGAAAGCAGAACCGGGGTAACGGCAATGCCAAGCAAGATCATCGCAATGCGATAACCAGGTGCAGTATCAGAACGGGATGAACGCATGATCATCTCCTGGAAAGTAATAAACAGTGATTGAACAGACCGTCAGATGCGGAAAGTCGCCTCGGTGCTGGCGCGACTGAGCTGGTCGACATAAGCGCGCCAGCCGCCAAAGCGGGTGATCTCGGTCTGGCCTTCCACGCGCCACGGTTCCGCCAGCACGCCCAGCACTTGCTGGCCGTCGCGCAGCTGCAATTTGCCGATGCACAGGCCAGCGGGTTCGGACAGTAACAGCGACGCGAATGACGCCATCGGCAGTTCCCAGATTTCCAGCGCGACGCTGGTGCCGCCTTCGCCCACGCGCATCATGCCGGGGTGGTCATCGTTGACACTCCAGATGCGGTAATAGGCGTCGGTCTGGTCTTCGCGCACAAAGCGCCCGCCCGCGGCCAACATGTTTGGATTGAGTTTGAGCCCGCGCATTAACGTGCCGTTGACGGCGAGCAGAGTGGTTTCAGACATTGTTGCGGCTTCCATTCAGTAAAAAATCGGTAAGTGCAAATCAGGCGTTGATCCAGGTGCCGGTCTCGCGCGACAAGGCGCGGCCAATCGCGGCGGGGCTGGTAATCAACCCGCTGGCGGCCTTGCCTTGCTGACGCGATTGCTCGACAAAACCCAGAATCGCTTCGACTTTGGGCAGCATGCTGCCCGCGCCAAACTGGCCTTGTTCGATCAGCGCCTGCGCTTCTTCCAGGCTGAGCTGGTTAAGCCATTGCTGGTCTGGCTTGCCAAAATTGATCGCTACTTGCTCGACGCCAGTCGGGATCAACAGCAGATCCGCGCCCAGTTGCGTAGCCAGCAGCGCCGAGGCCAGGTCTTTGTCGATAACCGCTTCCACGCCTTGCAATTGCTGGTGCTCATCGCGCACCACCGGGATGCCGCCACCACCACACGCAATCACCACGCAGCCTTGCTCGACCAGCTGGCCGATCAGGCCGCTTTCAAGAATTTCTTGCGGTTGCGGGGATGCCACGGTGCGACGCCAGCCGCGGCCCGCGTCTTCCATCACGGTCCAGCCCAGCTCACGCTGGCGGATACGCGCAGTGTCTTCGTCAAGGAAGGCGCCGACCGGTTTGGCGGGGTTGCGGAACGCCGGATCGCTGAGGCTGACGCGGGTTTGCGTAACCAGCGTAATCACCGGCTTGATCAGGCCGCGCCGTTGCAATTCGTTGGTGAGCGCTTTCTGGAACATGTAGCCAATGGCGCCTTGGGTATCGCCCACGGCGTAATCGAGCGGCACGGGGGCCACTTCAAGCGCGGCCAGTTCTGAGCGGCGCAGGATAAAACCCACTTGCGGGCCATTGCCGTGCGTGAGCACCACGTTCCAGCCCGCTTCGATCAGCGGGACGATATGGCTGACGCTTTCGATCACGGCTTCGTATTGATCGGGAATGCTGGTGTGCTGATCATCACGGATCAGTGCGTTGCCCCCCACGGCAACGACGGCGAGACGCGGCTTCATGCTGCACCTCCATCGGCCAGTCGGACTTGCTCGGCCAGGGCACGGATGGCCTCGATAAAGCCGGGCATCGGTGCGGTGGTGATGCCCGCGCCGATCTGGCCAACGCCAGCCAGCTTGTGCGCGATGCCGGTATTGATGATGGGCAGCGTGCCGCTGTCGACTACTTTGCGGATATCGACACCGGCCGCAGTGGGCGCGAAATCAAGCGCAGGCAGGGTAAACGCAGGATTGGAGCCCAGCGTAATGCTTTGCATGCGACGGCTGTTTTGCGTGGCGTCCGCGGGCGTGCCGCCCACAAATTTGACGATCGCCGGGGATGAGGCCATGGCAAAGCCACCGACGCCCGCAGTTTCGGTAATCGCGCTATCGCCTAGATCCGCCGTGGCATCTGCTGCGCTGTAGCCCGGAAAATACAAACCGTTAATGGGGTTAGCGGGCGCCTGATACCAGCGCTTGCCAGTGCCGGAAACCTGAATGCCAAAGTTGACGCCATTGCGCGCCATCACCGTCACCATGGAACTGCACGGCACGCCGCTGGCGGCATCGGTCATCGCTTTGCACGCAGCCATCGACAGGTTGAGGAAGAAATGGTCGTTGCTATAGATAAACTCGATCGCACGTTGCACGTGGTCGGCGGGCTGGCCGCAGCGCAGTAGTGCGGGCACCAGGCGTTTGAGCAGCAGGCCGGTGGCGGCGGCATTGCGGTTGTGGACTTCGTCGCCCATGTGCAGCGCTTGCGCCATGATGGGCTTCAGCTCCAGCGGGCCGAGTACCTTGAGCGCCGCTTGCAGCGTGGGCGCCAGTTCTTGCGTCATCCAGTGCAGGCGTTCCAGCACTTCCGGCCCATTCGCGCCAAAGCGCAGCACCTTGCCGAGACCTTCGTTGAAGTTGCAGTAGGCAAAGCTGCCATTGGTGGTGTTCTGGATAACCCACAGCGGCATGGACGGACTGACAATGCCGGCCATCGGGCCCACCACATTGTGGTGATGGCACGGTTCCACGTCGATCTGGCCCGCTTCCACCAGCGCGGTAGCGGCTTCGACGCTATCAGCCCAGCCTTCAAAAATGGCCGCGCCGACAATGGCACCTTGCATCGGGCCACACATATCGGCCCAGGCAATAGGCGGACCAGCGTGCAGAATCAGCTTGCGCTGCGCCATCGCAGGAAGCGTGTCACGAGCAAATTGCACATCGATCAGCGCGGGCTGTGCGGCCAGATAGCGCTCAAATGCAATCTGGTTGGCGGCTTCGACACGCGGATGGTTGATCAGCCAGGCCAGATCGAGGCCAGCGGCCACGTCGCCGAGTGCGGGCGGTTGCCAATCCAGTTGGGTGGCGGCGCCGCCAGCCAGGACAAGGTTGTCTGCAAACGACGCCAGACCCAGGTTGATTACATCCAGCGGTTGTTCAAACAGTGAGGTACGGATATTCATTGTGCGGCTCCGGCAACACCCGCTGTGCGGCGGGCGGCTTGTTGAAGGGCGACGTGGCTGGCCCATTGCGCGGCTTGTGCGTTGCAGTCGGCCACCAGTACGCCCGCCTGACGCAAGCGGGTAATCTGGCGGGCGCGGTCTTGCGGATCAGCCGCGGTGCCGCAGACGTGGGCGACCAGCACGGGCAGGGCGGCGGCGGCGGCTTGCTGGCGCGCCTTGCTGCAGACTTCAAGCAGTTCGGCCACCGGGTCAGCCGCGGCGCCATAACCCAGCACCACGTCAAACAGCACGACGGCGGTGGCAGGGTCGGTCAGCTCGGCCAGGATGCGTTGATTACGCAGGGTGGGGTCGATCATTGGATGCGGGCGGCCGCGCGTGTATTCGTCATCGCCCATGTCGACCAGCGTGTGGCCATGACTTTGCCAACGATCCGCGATCATGCTGTTGCCTTTGACTGGCGTATTGGACGCCGCCACGAAACCGGCGCGTTGGCACAGTAGTTGGGCTTCAAAGCAGAACGTGCCGCCGGCAAATACGCCACGGATGTCGCTGCGTTGGGCGGCCAGGCTGGCAGCAGCGGCATTCAGCAGCTGCGCGTCTTGCGCTGACAGGGCGCTCGCGACTGCAGGCGCTGCTTGCGCCCGTTCCAGCGCGACGGCCACTTCGGCGGTATGAGCCAGTGTGTGGGCGACCGTAATCCCGGGGCGCGCCACGCTGGCGGGATCTGCGCCGAGGAAATGCACCACCACCGGTTTGCCGGCTTTTTGCGCTTGCGCCAGGATACGGTCGGCCACTTCGCGTGCCGGCGGCTTGGAGACCAGTACGATCACCTGGGTGGCCGGGTCTTCGGCCAACGCTTCCAGGCCGGCTTGCATCGACAGACCACCGATGTCGTCATGCAGATCATGACCACCAGTGCCCAGTGCCTGCGAAATGCCCGAGCCCAATTGGTCGATGCGGCAGGTCACTTCTTGCACACCGGTGCCTGATGCGCCAACCACGCCGATGGCGCCGCGTTTGACCACATTGGCAAAACCCAGCGGCATGCCATTGATAATGGCGGTGCCACAATCCGGCCCCATCACCAGGCGCTTTTGCTGCTGGGCGAACGTCTTGATCCGCTTTTCCAGCGCCAGGCTGATGTTGTCGCTGAACAGCATCACGTGCATGCCCAGGCGCAAGGCCTTGATGGCCTCGGCCGCGGCATAATCGCCGGGCACCGAGATCAGCGCCAGATTGGCCTCGGCATGCAATGCCTGTGCGCGCGCCAGGTTGTTGGGCGCCGCCTCGACGACGCTGGATTCGCCGCCGCTGGCGGGTTTGCTGTCCAGCGCCGTCGCGGCCAATGCCAAGGCTTCGTCGCACGCCGCGGCACTGCCGCGCACGGCGATGATCAGGTCGTTGGGGCCCGCGCTTTCGCTACACGCCAGGCCTGCTTCTACCAGTTGCGCCTGGTTGGTGGGCGTGCCCATCACCACCGACGCCTGCGCGATATCGGCCAGTGCAGAAATCCGGGCGGAAATCTGCATCAGCGACACGGAGTCCTGATAGCGGTTACGAAAAATCTGATGTTTGATCTGCATGATCAACCCTTTATTCGGTGATAGATCGCTACGTTGTCCGCCGACGGCGGTCACGCTTGTATTGATGTGTGTTGCTTGATGCGCTTGCTGTCCCATTGCGCTACGGCCAGCGCGATGGTTCTTGATCCGTGCAAAAAGCCGGCTAATACATCAATGCCGGAACTGGCGCCGTATTGCATGACGGATTGAGCCGCGTCTTTCAGGATTTCGGGCTGCGGATTAGTCGCAATTGAATCAATCAGAATCAAAATTGATTGTGAAAAATGGCCCTGAATCGCTAATTGCAAATAATGTTGACTAATTTCGGTGGTACGTAATAAACCCTGCTTGATCGCATTCGCCATGACACGAAAATGCGCCGTCAGTCGATGGCAGTGATGCAATGCGGCCAGATAACCCAACAAGTAATCGTCACCATCGGGCGTCAAACCACGGCCGAGGCCGAGTAGTGCGTTGACGTGACGTTGCAGTTCCAGCGTGCTGGTCTGGCTATGCCACTGCGCGATCGGTAACCCCGTGGTCGCGACCGGCAAAAGCTGGAGCACGCTGTGTCCGGACTGTTGCGCCGCGTAGGCCTGCAATTGAGCGGCCAGCAAGTCATGCACCTGTTGCAACCGGGCTGCGGGCAATGCATCAAGTAGAGCCCGCGCACGCGATGGTTCCCAGACAGGAGCGGCGGTCAGATCGATATGCCAGTGCCGGGGCGCAAACAGCGTGCCTTGCCGATAGATCAACCACTGGCCGGGGTCGCAATGCTGGCGCCAATCCCAATCATCCGGCACCGCGACAGCAACAGCCCGGGGCTGGGCGGCGGCGGGGGCCGACAGCAATGTGCACAGGCGACCGTCGTGCCAGACCAGATTCAGCGCATGCCTAAAGCAACTGTGCACGCGTAGAAGCTGGTCTTCGTGCCAGCGCCGTCGCAACAGGTAGCCCGCCGACAGCGCGGGCAACCGTGTGGTGAGGCGCAACGCGCAAGCATCAGGCAGCGAGTGCAGCGATAACATTGCTGGCATTGCTGACCCAACCAAAGATAGCGCCCTGCGCTTTGATCATTTCCAGCGACGCTTTCTGGAATTCCGGGAAGTACGAACCCACGCAATCGGCCGGCACCAGGCATTCAAAGCCGCGATCATTGGCTTCGCGCACGGTGGTGGTGACGCACACTTCGGTGGTTACGCCGCACACAATCAGCGTTTTGATGCCGCGGTTTTGCAGGATCAGATGCAGGTCGGTCTGATAAAACGCGCCTTTGCCCGGTTTATCGATCACCGGCTCGCCTGCAATCGGGTACAGCTCGGGGATCAGGTCGTGGCCGGCTTCACCGCGTACCAGGATGCGACCCATCGGGCCCTTGCTGCCAATAAAGGTTTTGCCGCCGCGAGTCAGTTTGGCAGGCGGGCAATCGGTGAGGTCAGGGCGATGGCCTTCGCGTGTATGGACCACCAGCAAGCCAGCCTTGCGGGCGGCTTCCAGCACTTGCTTGCAAGGCTGGATGGCAACGCGCACCAGCGAAACATCATTACCCAATGCTTCACCAAAACCGGCGGGTTCAACGAAATCGCGTTGCATATCAATCATGACCAATGCGGTTGTCTTTTTATCAAAAGGCAATGCAAACGGTTCGGCAATAAAAGCGGATTGCGACATTTGAGAATTCCTTGATAAGAAACGAAAAACGATTGAATTGAAAACTTCTGCAGCTATTATAAAGAAGCATACGAATTGACACAGCGGAATGATTTTTTCCTTGGCGTCAAAATATTTGATGGCGTGCAAATGCAATTGTTTGAGTTGAATCAAATCACAACGGAAATTATCGAATTAACTAGTACTATTCCTATATCTCTGAATGGATTGGATTCGGGTTTTATTTGATAAAAATGAGAATTTGATGGCCGTGGCAATGGCCAATCCGCAAGGCGGGTACGGCACACGCAGGGATCAAAAATGTAGTGCTGCAGCGCACACTACAATCCAGCCGGTTCGTCCACAAAGCCAGCAAAAACCGCCATGTTGGCGGCTGTCAGCGCGCCCCTATGATGCGATTCATCATACGAAAGCACCAAAGCGGCGGAGTGAACCATGGCAGGCATACAGCTGGTGGGCGTCAACAAACGCTATGGCGGCACCGAGATTATTCCGGAGTTCAATCTGGAGATTGAATCGGGCGAGTTCCTGGTTTTCCTGGGGCCATCGGGCTGTGGCAAATCCACGCTGTTGCGCATGATTGCAGGGCTGGAGCCAGTCAGCGCCGGCCAGATCAGGATTGGTGGCCAGGACGTGACGGCCAGCGCGCCCGGCGAGCGGGATCTTGCAATGGTGTTTCAGCATTACGCGCTTTATCCGCATATGACGGTGCGCGAGAACATGGCCTTTGGCCTGCGCAACGTGAACGTGCCTGCCGCGGAAATCGACCGGCGCATTACCGAGGCGGCGCGCATGCTTGAACTGGAAGGCATGCTGGCGCGCAAGCCGATCCAGCTGTCGGGCGGGCAGCGCCAGCGCGTGGCGATCGGGCGCGCGGTGGTCAAGGAACCGGGCGCATTCCTGTTTGACGAGCCGTTATCAAATCTGGATGCCGCATTACGCAACCGTACCCGGGTTGAATTGGCGCGGCTGCATCAACGCCTGAAAACCACCATGGTTTTTGTGACGCATGACCAGGTTGAGGCGATGACGCTGGCCAGCCGCATCGTGGTGATGAATCGCGGTCGCATCGAACAGATGGGCACGCCAATTGAGATTTATCGCAAACCCGCCACGCGCTTTGTGGCCGGTTTTATTGGCTCGCCTGCCATGAATTTTATTGATGCCATCCCGGTGGCGGCCGAAGCGGATTGCATCAAGGTACGGCTGGCCGATGGCACCGAATTGCAGACCGGCGTTCCCACGCAGGCAGCGCGCAAGGACGCAAAACTGGTGGCCGGTGTGCGGGCCGAATCGCTGACGCTGGATGATGCCTCGCCGGTGCGCGGTCGTGCCGATGTGATTGAGCGGCTGGGCGAGCGCACGCTGGTGTACGTCACGCTCAGCAATGGTCACAGCGTGGTGGCGCAAGCGCATCGTGAATCGCCAGTAGCCAGCGGCGATCTGGTCGGCCTGCACTTCGAGCCCGAGCATGTGCATCTGTTTGATGAAGCCGGGCTTGCCTGGCATGCCGCATAAGGGCGCCGCCATGACAACAACGCTCTCTGCGCTGCCGGCGGCCGCGCGCGCCTCCAGTCAGCCTAAGGTCAAAGGCGTGCAGCACTGGAGTAACGCCTTGTTTGTGCTGCCTTTTGTGCTGGTTTATATCGCGCTGCTGGTAGTACCGGTCGTCACTGGTTTGTGGCTTAGTCTTAACGATGTTGACGTGCTGTCGGGCGACCGCGCCTTTATCGGCCTGGCCAACTTTGCCCGGCTATGGCACGACGATATTTTTCGTGGCGCCATCCGCAATACCTTTCTGTTTGTGCTGATGACCACGCCCGCGTTTGTGGCGCTAGGGCTGGCGCTGGCCCTGGCGCTCAACCGGCAAGATCGTGTCGGCACCGCCTTGCGCACCATTTTCTTCGGCTCGTCGGTGCTGTCGGTCACCATCGTCACGTTGGTCTGGCGGCTGGTGTTCATGACCGACAAAGGCCTGCTGGCCAATGTGATGCACAGCCTGGGCCTGGCGAGTATCAATCCGCTGACCAGCAGTGCGCTGGCTTTGCCCGCCATTGCGCTGGTTACGGTGTGGTGGATTATCGGATTGCCGATGATGTTGTTTCTGGCCGCGCTCCAGCAAATTCCCGAAGAGATCTATGAAGCCGCCGCCATGGACAACGCCGGCCGCTGGCGCACGTTCTGGTCGATTACCTTGCCGCAATTACGCAAAACCGTGGCCTTGGTGGCAATTATCGAAGTGATCCTGCAATTCCAGTTATTTGGTCAGGCGCAATTGATGACTAATGGCGGCCCCAACAATAGCTCGCGCCCCTTGGTGCAGTTCATTTACGAGGCCGGCTTTCAGCAATGGGCCTTGGGCTACAGCGCGGCGGCGGCGCAAGTGTTGTTCGGCCTGATGTTGATCGGCGTGGCCCTTCAGATGTGGATCAGCAAACGCGGCCAGACCCAATCCGGAGAATCCACATGAGCGCACGTCAACACGCTGGCCGCCGCATGGGCGACCACCTGATTCTGGCCGCGGTGATGGTGCTGGCCTTGTTGTGGATCGCGCCGCTGGCCTGGGTTTTTGCGCTGTCGTTTAAACCCAATGCCTTTCTGGCGCAGCACACCGATGTGGTGCTGGGCGCGCCGTACACGCTCAAGAATTACACCGATATCCTGGGCACCTCGTCGGTGTTTCGCTGGATTGCCAATAGCTGCATCGTGTCGGTAACGCAAACGCTGCTGACCTTGGTGTTGTGCTCGCTGGCTGGCTATGGTTTTGCCCGCACCGCATTTCCGGGGCAGAAAGCGTTATATGTATTTGTGCTGGCCGGGCTGGCAGTGCCCGAGCAAGCAGTGGTTATCCCCTTGCACCGTCTGTTTGCCGATCTGGATTTGCACAACACCTATAGCGGGCTGATTCTGCCGCGGCTAGCCGCCCCGTTTGGCGTGTTCTTGATGACGCAGTATTTCAAGGCCATTCCCAAAGACATTGAAGAAGCCGCGCTCCTCGATAGCACGCCGCGCTGGAAAATCTTTTTGCGCATCGTCTTGCCGCTGTCGATTCCGGCGCAGGCCACGCTGGGCATCTTCACCTTTCTGACGGCCTGGAACGACTATCTGTGGCCGCTGATTTCGGCGTCCAAACCCGATATGTACACGCTGACTTTGGGTCTGGCGGCCACCCAGAGCAATTTTGCCCAGTCGGAAGGCATCGGTTATCTGATGGCGCAAGCGGTGTTTGCCGGCTTGCCGATCTTTGTCATCTACCTGTTTTTCCAGAAACACATCGTTTCTGCGGTGGCCGGAACCACCGTGCGCTAGCCGTGGTGCGGCGCACTGCCGCGCTGCGTTTATATCCTCAGGAGACAACAACAATGCAAGCCGGTATGACGACTCGATCCCTGTTGGCTTTGTGTCTGGGCGCTGCGCTCGGCACTGGCCATGCCGCCACCGAAATCACGCTGGCCCGCTTTTTTGGCGCCTGCGAAGCCGATTACGGCAAGGTGACGGATGTCAGCAAAGCCACGGGTGAATGCGGCACGATTACTTCTTTGGTCAATCAGTACAACGCCACCAACAAGGAGGGTGTGGTGGTGAAAGCCGAAGTGGCAGAGTGGGGCCCGTATTACGATCAGCTCACCTCCCGCATCGTGGCGCATAACGTGCCGACCATTGCCGTCATGCATCAATCGGTGCTGGGCGATTTTGTCAGCCGCAAACTGGTGGAGCCGCTCGATGATGGCTTCAAAAGCGTAGGTATCAACACGGCCGACTTTACCCCGCATGCCAAACGCGGCGTGGTCATCGGCGGCAAAACCTATGCGCTGCCGTTCGATACGTGGTCGTGGCTGTGGCATATCAATGTTAACTATTTCAAGAAAGCGGGCCTGACCACGCCGGATGGTCAGCCCATCCTGCCCAAATCGCCGGACGAGTTGCTGGCGCAGGCCAAAAAGATCAAGGACGCAACCGGCAAACCGTATTTCTCGTGGACCACCGCCAACGAAACCGCCGCGCCCACCCGTACCTTTCTCACGCTGATGTACCAACAGAATGCGCAGGTGTTCGGCGCGGATGGTCGCAAGATCAGCGTGCATACCCCGGCGGCCACCAACGCGCTCACGCTGATGAACAAGCTGTGGACCGAGGGCTATATCAAGAAAGGCCTGGACTATGGCGCTACCCAGCAAGCCTTTACCAGTGGCGATGTGGCGGTGGACGTAGTCGGCAACTGGACCATCAATGATTTTCTGGTCGCCGCAGCCAAGGCCGATTCGCCATTACATGACGGTTACGACGTGGTGCCGTTTGCCAATCTCTACGGCAAGAAAGCGATTTTTGCCGATGGCCATAGCTGGGTGCTGATCAAAGGCGGCACGCATAACGATGCCGAGAAGAAAGCGGCGCTGAGTTTTCTCAAATTTTTATGGGACCACGATTACGACTGGTCCCGCACCGGCCATTTGCCCGCCAACAACAAGGTGGTGCAGAGCGCGCAGTACCAAGGCCTGCCTTATCGCAAAAACATCCTGGAGATTACGCAGATTGGCGTAACCACCCCCAGCAATGTGCCACGCCAACGCGCCATCGAAGCCATTATTGGTGAGGAAATCTCCAGCATGATGCTGTCGGGCAAAGCCATCCCGGCGGTCGAGGATGCCATCGAAAGCCGCGTGAATACCTTGCTGGCAAGCGTGCATTAAGCCGCTGCCAACCGCTCTGGCCGTGGCCTTGCAGCGCCACGGCAACTTCTTCTTGGACTTTTTGCAGGAACGTTCGCCATGATCAGTGCGCGCCTTATTGTTGACCGCGACTTTGCCATTGCCGATCTCGACCGCCGCTTGTTTGGCACTTTTGTCGAGCATATGGGCCGTTGCGTCTACACCGGCATTTATGAACCGGACCATCCCAGCGCCGATGAAGACGGCTTCCGGCAAGACGTGCTGGATCTGACCCGCGAACTGGGCCCGACCATCGTGCGTTATCCGGGCGGCAATTTCATGTCGGGCTACAACTGGGAAGATGGCGTTGGGCCCAAAGACCAGCGCCCGGTGCGGCTGGATCTGGCGTGGTATTCCACCGAGACCAACCAGTTTGGCACCAATGAATTTATGCGCTGGGCTGACAAGGCGGGAGTGGAACCCATGTTTGGCGTCAACCTGGGCACGCGCGGCCCCGATGAAGCGCGCCATTTCGTCGAATATTGCAATCATCCGGGCGGCACCGCGCTTAGTGATCTGCGTCGCGAACATGGCGTGGAAAAGCCGCACGATATCAAGTTCTGGTGCCTGGGCAATGAAATGGATGGCCCGTGGCAAATCTGCCGCAAAACGCCGCAGGAATACGGCCGCATTGCATTAGAGACCGCCAAGGTGATGCGCCAGGTAGATCCCACGATTACCTTGGCCGCTTGCGGTTCTTCGCAATGGGATATGCCCACTTATGGCGAATGGGAACATACAGTGCTCGACCATTGTTTTGATGAGGTCGATTTTATTTCGCTGCATACGTATTTCACCAATCGCTACGATTCGACCGAAGAGTTTTTTGGCAATATCGAACAGACCGATCAATTCATCAAAGAAATTGTCGCGGTGGCGGATGGGGTTGCTGCGCGTAAACATTCGCGCAAACGCATCATGCTGTCGTTTGATGAATGGAACGTTTGGTACAAGGCGCGCAGCATCGACGATCTGCGCAAGCCAGGCTGGCCGCAGGCGCCGCGGCTGATTGAAGAGGTTTATAACTTTGAAGACGCGCTGGTCAATGGCGGCGCGTTGATCGTGATGATGAACAATTGCGATCGCGTTAAAACGGCGTGCCTGGCGCAACTGGTTAATGTGATTGGGCCGATCATGACTGAGCCGGGCGGCGCGGCGTGGCGGCAAACCATTTTTTATCCGTTTGCCCAAGCCTCGCAATTTGCTCACGGCCGCGTGCTGCGCCCGGTGATTGATTCGCCGTCTTATAGCGCTAAATCATTCGCCGAGATCCCCTATTTGTGCGCCAGCGTAGTGGACGATGAAACCACCGGCCAGAGCGTGATTTTTGCGCTGAATCGGCATTTAACCGAAGAGATGGAATTGCGCATTGAATTGCGCGGGCTGGGCCGTGAGCGTCAGATTACGCAGGCGCTGGAATTGCATCACACCAATATGAAAGCCACCAATACGCGCGAAGCGCCCGAGACCGTTACGCCGGGTTTTAACCACGACGTGCGTGCCGATGGCGAAACCATTATTGCGCGGCTAAAGCCCGGCTCCTGGAACGTGATCGTAACGCAAGCCAATGACCGGCGCGGCCAAGGCAACGGTGAAACCCGCTAGCGCCGCGCCATGGTGGCGTAATGAGCGCGGAGGCCCACTCAGTGTTTGAACGGGAACCGCTGGTTGGCACCATGAGCGCGCAGGTGGCGCGCATTCTGGGGATGCGCGTAGTCAGCGGCGAATTTCGGCCCGGCGATTTGCTACCGATCGAGCCGGAATTGTGTGCGGCTTATGGCGTTAGCCGTACCACGATCCGCGAGGCGATCAAACATCTGGCGGGCAAGCGGCTGCTGGAGGTGTCGCCCAAGATCGGCACGCGCGTGCTGCCCTTTACCGACTGGAATCTGCTGGATCGCGACGTATTGGCGTGGCGGCTGGAGGCACAGTTTGATCGCGCCATCGTGCAAGACATCTTCGAGATGCGCTTGTGCTTTGAGCCGCGCGCCAGCCAGTTGGCCGCGCTACATGGCACCGATGAAGACTTGCGCCAGATTGGCCGGCGTTATACCGAGCTGGCCAACGCGGGCAACGATGTGCGCATGGCGGCGCAGGCCGATCTGGATTTCCATCTGGCGATTATCAATGCGTCGCGTAATGGCATGTTTATTACGATCGGTGGCGCCATTAAGGCGGCTTTGCGTGTGTCATCGGGCATGTTGCACCGGCACGGCTCCAACCCGGGCGAAGATCTGATGTATTACTCGGCCGTGCACGAGGCGATTGCCACGCGCGCCGTGCCCGCGGCAGGGGCTGCGATGACCACCTTGTTAACGGTCTCGCACGCCCGGGTTTTGCCGTTGGCGGTGATCGGCGACCCGGACGTCGGCGCAGGCAGGGCGGGCGGCCTTAGTGAATAACCGTGCCGATCCGGTTGAGGTGGCCCAGGTTAAACCAGACAAAGAACGCTTTGCCGACCAGGTATTTATCAGGCACAAAACCGAAGTATCGGCCGTCGCCAGAGTGATCGCGGTTATCGCCCATCATGAAGTAATGGCCTTCGGGTACTTTGCAGGTAAACGCATTGGTGTCGTACTGACAGTTTTCGCGATACTGAAAGTCTTCGACTGCCGCCAGGTTAACCGCGGGCGGGTTATCGATGGCTTGCAGGGTGTTATACAGGTGCTCGCCATGTTTCTCGGCAAATTGCAGGTTGCGGACCTGCATATCGCCGCCCTCTATATAGTCGTGCTCACCTGCAGGCTGGGTGGGCAGGGCAACGCCATTTATATATAACTGCTTGTTGCGATATTCGACCGTGTCCCCCGGTACACCAATCACGCGCTTGATCAGATTGATCTCGGGTTTGTCCGGATGGTTGAACACCATCACATCGCCATGCTGCGGGCTGCCAATATGGGCAAACACCGTGTTCAGAATCGGCACGCGCAGACCATAAGTAAATTTGTTCACCAGAATAAAGTCGCCCACCACCAGACCGGGTCGCATCGATGACGAAGGAATCTGGTAGGGCTCGACCACAAACGCGCGCAGCACAAACACCACCAGCAATACGGGAAAGAAGCCACGGCCGTATTCAGCCCAATCCGGGCGGAGTTTGTCGGCGCGCGCCTTGTGCATCCATTTATCAAACGCCCAGATGACACCAGTGCCCAGCAAAAAGATCAGCATGGCGGCGCTGATGGACATCCACTGCACCAGCAAAATAAACAGACCAATAATGCCGGCCAGATAGCCGTATTGCACCAGTTGCGGCGCCTCCGCGCCTTCACGCGGTTGCCGGTTACCGATGATGACCAGGAACGGCGCCGCAATCAGGGCGACGATACCTACCAGGAGCCAATTCATGCCTGACCTCGTTGTTATTAAAAATGCGCGATATACGTCAACGCGAAGGCGCCTGGCTATCGAGTGCCAACGCGGCCTACGGGTTCCCCAAGCGCCGGGGTATGCCTTTATAAGAGCTGAGCCGGGGCGGCGCAAGACGTCACTAATTACTGTCAACGCGCTCGCAGCGATGCTGGACGACCTGGTCTGTGCATTCGTGCGCCGTAGCAGGCGAGGGCGGTTGTTACGTTGAAGAAACAATTGCAGCACTGATCACCCATGCTGTTAGCGTGCGGCGTTGGCCCGCGACTAGAATGCAGGCGCACCGTCCTCTCCTATATATAAGAGCGCATTACCGATGTTGATCCGACCTTTGCAAAGTGCTGACCACAGTGGCTGGCTGACGTTGTGGCAAGACTATTGCGCGTTCTATTCGGCGGCGGTTGATCCGGCCGTTTGTGCCGCCACCTGGCAGCGCATCTTGGACGCTGACTCGTCGATCTACGGCCTGGGTGCGTTCAATCCGGCAGGCGAGCTGGTCGGCTTTTGTCACTACGTGTGCCATCCGCATACGTGGAGCGCGCGCACCATCGCATACCTGGAAGACCTGTTTGTGGCGCCCGCGGGCCGCAGGATGGGCGTGGCATCCGCATTGATTGCGCAGCTACGAGCATTGGCGCAAGCGCAAGACTGGGCACGCATCTACTGGATTACCAATACCGACAATCTGGCGGCGCGTGCGGCGTACGACAAACTGGCCACGCGGACCGACCATGTGCGCTACGAAATCGCGCTGACGTGATCTCTACATATATATAAGAAAAGCAAACCGACTATGGCTGAACTCGATCAACTGGTTTCCACGCTTAAACGCCATCTTAAAAGTCAGGGTTATACCTATCGCACGCTGGGCGAGGCGCTCAAACTATCCGAGCCCAGCGTTAAACGCATGTTTGCCTCGCGCCGCTTGGGCGTTGACCGGTTAATCGAAATCAGCAATCTGTTGGGCTTTACGCTGGCCGAGCTGACGCAAGAAGCGGTCGTGGGCGAAAACCAGTTGCATCTGTTAAGCGAAGCGCAAGAACGCGAACTGGTGTCCGAGGTGCCGCTGTTACTGGTTGCAGTGTGTGCGCTCAATCATTGGGAGCTGGCCGACATCGTTAACGTTTATAAGCTGAGCGAGCACGAGTGTGTTCGCCTGCTGGTGCGACTGGACCGGCTGCGGCTGATCCATTTTCTGCCGGGTAACCGCATCCGGTTGAATGTAGCGCGCAACTTCGACTGGCTGCCTGACGGGCCGATCCGCACGTTTTTCCGCCAGAAAGGCATGCCGGATTTTCTACGTGGCGATTTTGGCGGCGCTGATGAAGTGCTGGCGTTCTCACATGGCATGTTGTCGGCAGATGCCTTGACGCGGATGCATGCCGAAATCCGCAAACTGCGGCAGCGCTTTGCCGAGTTGCATCAGGAAAGCCTTGAAACACCACTGGCCAGGCGGCATGGAACGGGGCTTTTATTGGCGATGCGAGGGTGGGAACTGGCGGCATTTAGCCAATTGCGTCGATTTGGCGACGACACCAGCAAATAGAACCCCGCATTGCGTAGGACAAAGCGAAAAAAGGCGTAAGAAAATTCTCTTTGTTTTTAGTGGTTTAGTTACTTTGCCCGATTTTGTTTGCAGCAAGGTGTTGACGGTCCGGCGGCCTGGCCGTATATTTCGCCTCCCTGCTGCAGCAAACACAGCGAAACGCAGAGACAGCGGTACCGTACCGATGTCAGTAACTAGTT
>NZ_LAQT01000029.1 GCF_001294205.1 Amantichitinum ursilacus | reverse complement strand
ACTCGCGGCTCCGCCACTCGCCAGGGGGCCCGCAGGTCAAAAACCGAAACGGACCGTCTGGGACTTCCATGTCTCAGCTGCCGCTCCGCGGAACTTCGGTCGGACGGAGCCCCAAACCGGGTCTCCTTTCCCTCCCTCGACAGGTAATGCCTGCTGTTTGCCAGGATTGCTGCCTCGTTGCTGCGCAACATCGGGTGGGCGTGGTGGCGACGGGTGACGGTGAACGTCGGCACCGCCTGCTTAACGCATCCATTTCGCATGGCCACCGCCGTCTAATTTGCCACCATTCCCTCCACGAACGCTCCATAGGGTGGGTCGAGACCCACCACCCAAAGCCGAATGCAAGAATTGGGGTTCGACATGCCTCATCGGCCGGGCGTTAGCGGCCCAATCGGCTAGTTCGGTCGCTCTCGATCTGGGCGACTGACTCCATCAACCGCTGTGCATTCTTCGCCGAGCCCAGCAAATACAACGTCTCCTGCATGCGCTCGAATTCCGCCAGCGAAATCAGCACGACGTGCTGTCCCGACGCGCGTGTAATTGCCACCGGTTCGCGTCGGGCGCACACGTCTTCCAGTATGCGGTTCAGGTTGGCGAGCGCTTTGGTCAGAGAGAGGGTCTGCATGCGGGCTTTTTGCGGTGAATGGGAGGGTGGGAGCACAGCTCCTCGAAACCGCAGCCTACGCGCTCGTAAAAGCCCACTCGCCCGGTGCGATCAACAAATTGCCAGATCAGCCCGAATCACAAACCGCAGCGTCCCTGACCCCCAATCACATCCCACCCAACAACGCCCCCAGATCGCCCGCCATAAACGGCTTGGCCAGAAACGGTTGTCCTTCTTGCCAGGCCGGATGTTTGCGGTGGGATTCCAGCGGCAGGCCCGACATCAGCGCCACTTTGATGGCGGGCCAGCGTTGCGCGATGGCGGCGGCGAGTGCGATGCCGTTGCCGCCGCGGCCCAGTGAGATGTCGGATAGCACCAGCTCCACCGGGCCTTGTTCGGCCAGCCAGCGTTGCGCTTCGTTGGCGCTGCCCACGCCGTGGGCGTTCACGCCAAAGGTGCTGAGCATGGCCAGCGTGGTGTCGCGGACTTCGGCGTCGTCTTCCACCACCAGCATGCGTTTGATGCGCACGGCAGGCAGCAGCGGCATGGGCGCGGGGGCGTCTTCACAGTCGGTGGCTTGCGGCAGCCACAGCGCCACGCTGGTGCCTGCGCCGACCGTGCTTTGCAGTTGCATGTCGCCGCCGCTTTGTTTGACGAAACCGTAGACGCTGCTCAGCCCCAGCCCGCTGCCCTCGCCTTGCGGGCGCGTGGTAAAGAACGGTTCCATCACCTTGTCCAGCAGGTTGGCGGGGATGCCGCTGCCGGTGTCGCGCACCGACAGCACCACGGCATTGTCCACGCCGGGCAAGCGCGCCGGGTGCGGGATGCGCGCCACGGTAAACGACAGCGTGCCGCCGTTGGGCATGGCGGCGGCGCTGTTCAGCGCCAGGTTCAGCACGGCGTTTTCCAGTTGGCCGCGATCCACTTGCACAAACAGATCCATCTCTTCGGGCGGCAGCACCACGTTGATTTCCGGGCCGACCGCGTATTCGACCAGATCAAGCATCTCGGCCAGCATGTCCTGAATCGACACGCGTTCGGCCTGCAACGGTTGGCGGCGCGCAAACGCCAGCAAGCGGCGCGTGAGGGTGGATGCGCGCAGGGCGGCGCGTTGCGCCAGTTCGGCCATGGCGTTGGCTTCGGGCTGGTCCACCAGCCGCGTTTGCAGCAGTTCCAGATTGCCGAGGATGGTGATCAGAAAATTGTTGAAATCATGCGCCACGCCGCCGGTGAGCTGGCCCAGCACATCCATTTTTTGCGATTGCGCGTGGTCGGCTTCCAGCGCGCGGCGTTCGGTCAGATCGCGGCAGACCGCCACCCAGCCGCCGTCGGGCATGCCCTGGCAGTGGAATTCCAGAATGCGCTGATCGTTAAAATGCAGTTCGGCGGCGCTGGCGATGCGGGTGCGGCCGCCATCGGTGCGCGCGGCGGTGGCGCGCGACACCGAGCGCCAGTGCGCCGGCCCGGCCAGGCATTTGCGCAATTCGATCAGGCTCATGCCTTGGCGCAAGCGACCGTCGGGCAAGCCCAGTTGCGCCTGGAACATCGGATTCCAGCACACCAGCCGGCCCTCGCCATCGTGGATGGACACGCCGTCGTTCATCGAACGAAATACCGTTTCCAGCAGCCGTTGCTGGCTATCCAGCCCGGCCAGCAGTTTTTGTTTATCCAGCAGATTGGCGCGGAAGATATCGAAGGCGCGCGCCAGTTCGCCTACTTCGTCGCGGTGTTCGGCGGCGGGGATCGGTTGCGCGGTGTCCCCGTGCGCCAGCCGGGCCAGCACCCGGGTCATCTTCTGCAGTTTGCTCAGCACGCGCGCCACATAGGCCACGCCCACCAGCGCCAGCACCACACCCGCCACCGCCAGCAGCAACAGTCCCGACACGCTGGACGCCACCACGCGGCGTACCTGGGCATGGCGTTTTTCCGCGACCTGGCGCAGTTCTTCCACATAGCCGGCCGAGCGCGCGTCCAGTTGATCGGCATGCGCGCGGATCAATTGCACCAGATACATCGAGCGCAATTCGCCCACCAGCCAGGCGTGGCGCGTGGCAAATACGTTATCGGGGCCGGTGGCCAGACTGTGCAGCGTGGTGGCCAGCGCCGGTTCGCGCAGATCTTCGCCACGCGCGGTGGCGGTTTGCCACAGCGCTTCGCTATCGGCGGCGGCGCGGCCCAGCGTGGCGGCGTCGCTGGCCTGGATGGCGGCCACGGTGCTGATCCATAACTGCAGCAAGGTGGGCGCGTTGCGGGCGATGTCGTTGTGGCGGCGCAAGACGGCGTCGCCGGCCAGATCGGCGCGAGCGCGTTCGCGCGCCAGCATGGCTTGCAGCTGGCGTTGCTCGCCCGCCTGCACCATCAGGCTGGTCAGGTCGTGGTCGATGCCATCAAGTTCGGCATAGGCGGCCAGGCGTTCCTCGGCCTTTTGCGGCAGGCTGATCTGCAGATTGCGGATGTCGCGCAACAGGTTTTGCAGCGCCTCGGTATCGGTCCGAAGCAGCTCGGGCGAATCGATGCCGGCCATGCTGGGTGCGACGGCGGCGACCTGGGCGACCTTCTCGCTCAGCTTCAGCACGCGGGCGATTTCGGGCACCACATTGGCTTCGTATTCGTCCAGCGCGCGCTGGTTGGCGCGCATGCCCGCAATGCCGACCACCGCCACCGCCAGGGTAATGCCAAACAACAACAAAAATGCGGTGATCAGCCGTGTGCGAATGCTGGTGGCGCCCAGCTGGCCCAGCCGCTGCAGCAAGGTTGCGCGCCGCGGTCCGCGCAAAAGGGGGCGGGCCATGGCGCTACAGCCGCACCACCGGCGAAGCAAACAGATAACCCGCGCCGCGCTCGGTGCGGATCAGCGCGGGCTGGCGTGGGTTGGTTTCGATCTTGCGGCGCAAGCGCAGGATCAGCACGTCGATGGTGCGATCGTACACATCGATATCCAGGCCGCGCGTGTGTTCCAGCAGCTGGTCGCGCGACCACACGCGCAGCGGCTGTTGCGCCATGGCCGCCAGCAGCGCAAATTCACCGCGCGTCAGCAGGCATTCTTCGCCGCTAACGCTGGCCAGCATGCGTTGGCCCAGGTCGAGCACCCAGTCGCCAAAGCGCAACCGGGGCGCATGGCCGTCGCTGGCGGTTTTGGGGGTGGAGAGTTCGGTGCTGCGGCGGAGCAGCGCCCGCACGCGCGCCAGCATTTCGCGGCTGGAGAACGGCTTGGTCAGAAAATCATCGGCCGCCAGTTCCAGCCCCAGCACGCGATCGGTTTCATCGCCCTGCCCGCTGATCATGATGATGGGCACGCTGGATTGCTGGCGCAGTTCGCGCGCAATGGTCAGGCCGTCTTCGCCGCGCAGGCGCAAATCCAGAATGATTAGCGCCGGGTCGTGCAGCGCAATAATCTGGCGCAATTGCGCGCTGTCGGCGGCCGGGCGCGGCGCGAAGCCGGCGTCTTGCAGCAGATGGCTTAACCAGGCCCGGACTTCAGCGTCGTCATCAAGGACGGCGATCGTATGTTTGGTTGTCATGGGTCTTCAGCAGAATGTCGTAGTGTGCGTAACGCTGCTACGCACTGTAGACGATGCCTGGGAAGAACGCCGTGCCTGTAGGGTGTTTGCGGTAGCTGGATGGTGTGGCCAGCCCCGTCGCAGCGTTATTTGCCCTGCGCGCCCGACGGGGACCCGGTGGCCGAATACAACAACACCTGGTTGCGCCCACGCGCTTTGGCGTCATACAAGGCCAGGTCAGCCGCTTCCACCAGTTGTTGCGCGCTCTGCCCCGGCTGCAACGGCGCCACGCCCGCGCTAAAGCTGGCGTAAAAGGTGGCGACTTTTTCTGCGCCTTGCGGGAAGGCGGCAAAGCGCTGGCGCAGCGCATCGATCAAATGCGCGGCATGCAAGGGCGCCACGCCGGGCAGCACGATGGCGAACTCTTCGCCCCCATAACGGCCCACCAGCGCGCCGGGCGGCAAGCCCAGGCGCAGCAAGCGCGCCAGGCTCTGGATGACGTGGTCGCCCGCCATATGGCCGTACTGGTCGTTGATGTTCTTGAAGTGATCGATATCGATCATCACAAACGACAGCACATCCTGCTCGCGCACGGCGCGCGGCACGGCAGTTTCCAGCGATTCGATCAGCGTGGTGTGGTTCAGCAGCAGCGTCAGGCTGTCGCGCGTCATCCACTGGCGCAGGCGGCGATAGCGCTCGCACGTCATGCTGACCACGGCCACCAGTTCTTCTGGTGGCATGTTCTTGACCAGAAAATCATCACCGCCCATCGAGCGCGCCATCAACTGGCGCGGGCGATTGGTCTCGGTCGACAAAAACACGATGGGTACGCCGTCAAAGCGCGGCTGCTGGCGAATGATGCGCGCCATTTCGTCGCCTTCGTACTCGGGCATATACACGTCGAGAATCACGATTTCGGGCTTGTGGCGTTCCAGCAGCAACAGCACGTCCAGCGGATCGTGCGTTTTATGCACCTGCATGCCGGCGCGGCCCAGCGTCAGCTCCAGCCATTTCAGCATGGCGTCGGAATCATCCACCACCAGCACGCGATACGGCTCGGGCGCGCTCTGATCCAGTTGCTGGTCCAGCCGCGCCACCAGTTTCTGGATATCCAGCGGGCGATTGACGAAATCGGTGACGCCCAGGCGCATCAGGGCAATCTGGCGCGACACCGGCTCGCCTGAAATCGCCATAAAAATCGGGCCATGCGCCAGCCGTTTGATCAGCGGAATCTGGGTTTCCAGTTGCGCGATCACGTCCGCGCCGACGGTATCGACCAGCACCGCAAACGGGGATGCGCTGTGCATGGCGGCCAGCAGTTCGGCAACGCGGTCAAAGCTTTGTACTTCAAAGCCGAACACCGCCAGTTGTTGCCCCGTGAGCGCTAATGCAGCCCGATCGGCGCCAAACAGATAAATCAATGCGCTGGATTGACGCGCCATGCCATGTCCTGCCACAAAAAACGGGGTGTATGCCCGGAATGTCAATGTACTACGCGGCGCGCAGCGCCTCCAAACCGGCCACTCCTGGGTGTTTCTTATCGGTTCAGAAACTGCACGATGCCAAATAGCGCCAACAGCGCCAGCCACGTCAGCCCCAGCGCGCGGCCCTGGGCAAAACGGCGACTGCGTTCGCGCCACGGGTTTTCGATATAGCGATGCAAGCCTTGCGCCGCCAATAACGTGATCCCGATAAATGCAGCGTAGACCAGCAATGCCTCGGCCATATCCAGATGGGGCAAATTGTCCACGTCGCTAACGCGATCATTGAGGCCAAAGAACAGGCCGCGGAGAAAAAAATCGAGGATAAAGGCGTGAATCATATAGATGGCATATGACAATTCACCGAGCCATTGCAGCGGGCGCCAACGCAAAATGCGCTGAAATGCGCCCGGCTGGCCACAGACAATGCCGAGGATTAACAACGCCGACAGCGGAAAGATCGCCACATCGTTGCGCACCTGATGGTTGAACTGCAAAAACGCCAAAAGCGCGGCAAAGGCCAGCCACGGGGTGATGGCCGGTAGCGTAAAGCGGCGCGCCTGCACCAGCGCCGACACCAGGCAGCCCAGAAAGAAACCGGCAATACACCAGATCAGATTGATATAACCATGCAGCCAGCCAAATACCATCGCCGCCATTGCGCCCACGGCCAGTACAGCGCTTAGCCATAGCTTGCCGCGCGGGGCCAGCCACACCACCAGCGCAAAAATCAGATAGGTATAAAACTCGACGCTGATCGACCAGGCCGGGCCATTAAAGGTAAAGCCGCTGTTATCGGGGCCGATGCATTGCCACAGCAATAACTGCTGAAAAAACGCATGCCAGGTATTAAAGGCAAAGGGATCGCCCAGGTTATATCCCAGCTGCGCCAGCGGATATTTGGCGAATTCCATCAGCGTAAACGCGCCGAGCATAAACAGATGCACCGGATATAAACGCCCCAGTCGCAGAAACTGAAACTTTAAAACGGCGTTTAAATCGTTAAGTTTTTGCCCATACGCCGTGTAAATCACAAAACCGGACAGCACAAAAAACAACTGCACCATCAATGCGCCATTGCGGATGATGGCCAGTTCATGCAACTGGCTGTTCCACGCCGGAATATGAAACAGCACCACCAACAGCGCCGCAATGCCGCGCAGGCTTTCCAGTTCGGCATAACGGATCGCCCCGGCGGGCGCGGGCGGAAGAGTCAAAGACATAAAGGGGGCAAGGTAAACAGGCGACGCCGGATGATACCTCAGCGCATCGGCCCCGGCGTGGCCCCGCACAGGCCGGGCGGCGCGGCGATCTTCAATAAATATTTGAAAGTGAGTTAGCGCTTAGCGGCTTTTTCTGCGCAATGGATGGGCGGATGATCTGGCCTAAGCTAATAGCAACCTCAAATCCCGACTAACCGGAGTACTCCTATGAAAGCCGTCGCGTATTACAAAAACCTGCCGCTGGACCAGGCCGAATCGCTGCAAGACATCACCCTGCCCGACCCCACCCCGGGCGAGCACGATGTGCTGGTTGAGGTGAAAGCCGTCTCGGTAAACCCGGTCGACACCAAAATCCGTGCCAATGTGGCGCCTGATGCGGGCCAGGCCAAAGTCATCGGCTGGGATGCCGCCGGCGTGGTGCAAGCGGTGGGCGCGGCCGTTACCCTGTTCAAGCCGGGCGATGAAGTGTTCTACGCGGGCGCGTTGACGCGTGCCGGCAGCAATAGCGAACTGCAGATCGTGGATGAGCGCATCGTCGGCCACAAGCCCAAATCGCTGGATTTTGCCCAGGCCGCCGCCTTGCCGTTAACCAGCATCACCGCGTGGGAACTGCTGTTTGACCGCCTGCAAGTGATCGACAGCAACCAGCCCGCCGGCAAAACGCTGTTGATTATCGGCGCGGCCGGTGGCGTGGGTTCGATCATGACGCAACTGGCGCGGCAACTGACTGGCCTGACTGTCATCGGCACGGCCTCGCGCCCGGAAACCCAAGACTGGGTGCGCCAACTGGGCGCGCATCATGTGATCGACCATACCCAACCGCTGGCGGCCGAACTGAAGCGCATCGGCATTGCGCAAGTGGATTACATCGCCAGCCTGACCCACACCGATGATCATTTTGAGCAGATCGTCGAAGCCATCGCCCCGCAAGGCAAGCTGGCCTTGATTGACGACCCGCAGCTGTTTGACTGGCGCAAGCTCAAGCGCAAGAGCGTGTCTTTGCATTGGGAATTCATGTACACGCGGTCGATGTTCAACACGCCGGACCAGATCAAACAGCATCAGTTGCTGAATGCGGTGGCCGATCTGGTGGATGCCGGCACCGTGCGCACCACGCTGGCCGACCACTTTGGCACCATCAATGCAGCCAATCTGAAGAAGGCGCACGCCCTGCTGGAATCGCATAAAGCGCGCGGCAAAATCGTGCTGGAAGGCTTCTAAACGCCACGCGCCGCATTGCCGGCAAAACAAAGACGCGAGTCGTAGCTTGTCCAGCTGTGGGCAACCCGCTACGCTCGCGTCATCTTTTTTGCCAGATACAAATAGCCACCCATGGGCATACGCAAGCTCGCCAAAGATTTGCAGTTGTCGGTTTCCACGGTGTCACGTGCGTTAAGCGACAGCGACGAAGTCAGCGCCAAAACCCGCGAACGCGTGCGCGAAGCCGCGTTGGCACAGGGTTATGCCCCCAACAAGGCCGCCGCCAGCTTGCGCAAAGGGCGGCTGGATGTGATCGGCCTGATGTTGCCGGCGCGGCGTGAAGAAGAAAACTACACGCTGGGCGTGTTTATGACGCTGGCCGATGGCCTGCAATCGGTGCTGGCTTTGCATGGCATGGATCTGGTCATGTACGGCAGCAAATCGTACGAAGAAGAATTTGCGCGTTTGCGCCGCATTGTGGAGCGGCGGCATGTGGATGGCGTAATTCTGGCGGGCACGCGGCGCCAGGATGAACGCCTGGATTACGTGGCGGCGCGCGGGTTTCCGCTGGTGTCCTTGGGCCGCTGCGAATCGTGCGCTGACCAGCCCTGGGTGGATCTGGATTTTGAAGCCGCCGCCGTTGCGGCCGTGGCGCGGCTGGTGGCGCAAGGCCATCGCCATATCGCCATCGGCGTACCGGGCAATGATGCGATGCAGGCGCATGTGTATACCAACGCCTGGCGTGCGGCCATGCAAAGCCATGGCCTGGTCCCGCGTGAAGAGGATGTGCAGATTAACGAGTTGAGCGAGCGCGGTGGCTATCTGATTACCGAAGCCTTGCTGGCGCAGCCCAATCCGCCCACCGCCATCATGTTTCAGAGCGATGCCATGGCCGTGGGCGCGTATCGCAAATTGCACGAGCTGGGCCGGCTGCCGGGGCGTGATCTGGCGATTTCGGGTGGCGTGCTCAGTAGCGATGTGCCGGAATATCTGTCGCCACGGTTAAGCGGTTTTACCGTCGACGCCTATGCGCTGGGCCAGCATCTGGCCAAGGCCTTGCTGATGCAGATTCCGGATTTTGCCGGGCTGTATGGCAAAACGCCGCGCCAGACCCTGTGGCCGTTAACGCTGCGCGAGCGCGAAAGTGATCTGGGCGCGCCGCGCTGACATGCGGTTTTGCCTGATCACGCCGTGCCCGCCTTACCTCGCTTTAACGTCCCACGCTTTAAGCTTTCTAACACGCGGCATTTCGATTTTGCAGCGAACGCTTGACACTTTTGAGTGCGGCGACAAGAATTTGCGCACCAAACCGGAAACGTTTCCGTAACGTTTTCCAGGTGGCTACAAAACACCGTAACTGATACGCGACGCCGGGCACGCAGTCCGCCCGGCCTGGTCCATGCGCCAGCGGCTAATCTGCGAGCACGCTGCGACGTCACAGGAAGGGAGAAGGGTTTATGAACATCAGGATTTCGGCGCTGTGCGCCACCTTGACGCTGGCATTGAGTTCCGCCGCCAGCCTGGCCGCCACGCTGTCGGTCTGGGCCGTGGATGAGCCCGACAACTACACCGAAAAAATGGCGCGCGAATTTGCCAAGCTGCACCCGGATATCCAGTTGCAAGTGCGCAAGGTGGGTTTCTCGTCGCTCAACGACGAAGCGATGCGCGCAGTGATGTCGGGCAATGGCCCGGACGTGATCCCGATCGATAACCCGAATACCGCGATGTTCGCCGCCAAGAATGCGCTGCTGGACCTGACCCCGTATCTGGCCAAATCCAAAGTCATCGACGTCAAACAGATTTATCCGGGCCCGCTGAAAAACGCCAGCTGGAACGGCAAGGTGTACGCCATCCCGCGCGGCGCCAACACGCTGGCGCTGTATTACAACGAAGACATGTTCAAGGCTGCCGGCCTCGACCCCGACAAGCCGCCGCAAAGCTGGGACGAGTTGTATGCCGACGCCAAAAAGCTGACCAATGCACAGAAAAATGTGTACGGCCTGGCGTTTTCGGCGGTGGGCGATGAAGAAGGCGTGTTCCAGTTTCTGCCGTTTATTCAGGCGACCGGCGCGGATTGGGACAAGCTGAATGATCCGGGCGCCGCGCGCGCCGCCGCATTCTGGCAAAAGCTGCTGGATGAAAAACTGGCCTCGCCCGATACGCTGAGCCATCGTCAGTCCGAAGCCGCCGCCACTTTTATCAACAGTAATGCCGCCATGGATATCAACGGCCCTTGGGAACTGATGGCGGTGGAAAAAGGCGCGAAGTTTAAATGGCGCGTGGCTTTGCTGCCGCCAGAAAAAGCCGGTGGCACGCGCGCCTCGGCCTTGGGCGAACAAAGCCATGCCGTGCTGCGCAGCGCCAAAAACCCGCAAGCCGCGTTTGCTTTCCTCGAATATATGTATTCGCAGCGCAACCGTAACTGGAACGAGTTCGGCATGTTGCCGCCCAGCAAAGACACGGTGACCAAAGATCCGAAATGGCCGCAGGCGTACAAGACGTTTAACGAGCAAATGCAATATGCGCGCCCGCGCGGCCCCAATCCGCAATGGCCGAAAGTGTCCAAGGCCATTTCGACCGCCGTGCAATCGGTACTGACGCACCAGGCTGATCCTAAAAAAGCCATGGATCAGGCGTATAAAACCGTCGAAGCCACCAAGCATTAACCTGGCCGCGGGCGTCATCCCCCGACGCCCGCCTCTGCCTCTGGAACGATGCAATGAACAAGCTGCTCAGCCGTTTTCCGCGCGAAAACGGATTTGAAATCACGCTGGCGGGCTTTGCCCTGCTGTATTTGCTGCTCTTTGCCGGCCTGCCGCTGCTGTACAACATCGTGCTCAGCTTTCAGCAAGTCGACTTGATGGAGCCTGCCACGCTGCTGCGGCCGTTTGCCGGGCTGGCCAATTATCGCGATGTGTTCAGCCGCCCCGAAGCGGGCCAGGTGCTGAGCAACACGCTGCAGTTTGTCGGCTTGTCGCTGCTGTTTCAGGTGGTGATCGGGTTTTTGCTGGCAATGCTGTTTCTGCAGGACTTTCCGCTGGCCACCTTTATGCGCGGACTGTTTCTGGCGGGCTGGATCATGCCGGGGCTGGTGGTGGGCGTGATCTGGAAACTGCTGTTTGCCGGCGACTACGGCGTGCTGAACCATGTGCTGACGCAGATGGGCATTCTGCATAGCAAGATTTTCTGGCTGTCCGATCCGCAATGGTCGCTGTACGCGGTGATCATCGCCAACGTGTGGTTGGGCGTGCCTTTTAATATGTTGCTGCTGTCGGTGGGCCTGGCCGCCATCCCGGCCGATTTGTATGAAGCCGCCGAGCTCGATGGCGCCAACGCCTGGCAACGCTTCTGGGGCATTACGCTGCCGATGATGAAATCCACGCTGGGCGCGGTGGTGTCGCTGGGCGCCATCATGACCATGCAACAGTTCGATTTGCTGGCGGCGCTAACGCAAGGCGGCCCGGCCAATTCGTCGCAAGTGGCGCAGTACTGGTCGTGGCAGTTGTCGCTGCAAACGTTTGAAGTGTCGGCCGGCTCCGCCGTGGCCACGCTGATGATGGTGCTGGTGCTGATTGTGGCGGTGATCTACGTGCGCAGTACGCGCAATGAACGGATGGTGTGAGCATGAAGCGCTATGTACTGATGGTGATTGCGCTGATCGTCACCGCCGTTTACCTGTTTCCGCTGTACTGGATGTATATCACCGTGTTTAAAAGCGCGGCCGAGATGTTCCAGTTTCCGCCCACGTTCTGGCCACAGCAGGCCGAATCGCATCTGCGCCAGGTGTTTGAAGAACGCAATATGGCGCGCTTTTTGTGGAATTCGCTGCTGATTGCCTGCGGCACCACCGGCGTGACCTTGCTGGTGGGCACGGGCGCGGCCTATGCGCTGGCGCAAGTGCAGAACCGCTGGACCAGCGCCGCCATCTTTGCCGTGCTGGTACTGCAGGCACTGCCGTCCAGCCTGATGGTGACGCCGATCTTTACCGCGTTTAAAGGCTTGGGCTTGCTGGAAACGCCGCGCTTTGCCGTGGTGATTGCGCAGATCACCAAAACGCTGCCGTTTTATATCGTGCTGTGTCGCGCCAGCTTTGTGCAGGTGCCGCGCGAACTGCGCGATGCCGCGCTGGTAGATGGCGCATCGCCCATGCGCGCGTTCTTTGGCGTGATTCTGCCGCTGGCGGTGAATGGCATTCTGGTGTCGGCCATCCTGGTGTTTCTGCAGTCGTTTGGCGAATACGTATATGCCCGCTCGCTGATTCTGGACGACCAGTACCAGACCGCCACGGTCGGCTTGTCGGCCTTTGTCGGCGCCACCAAAACCGACTGGATCGGGATCATGACCTACTCGGCCATCTTTGTGACGCCGATCCTGATTGCCTTCATGTTGTTACAACGCAAGATCGTCGCCGGTTTGACCGCAGGCGCACTCAAGTAAACCGGTGAGGAGAAGTTCGTGGACCAGGCGACGCATCGCATCCAGATCGAAAACCTGAGCAAGGCCTACGGGCCAGTGCAGGTGCTGAAGGACATCAATATCTCGGTGCCGGAAGGCCGCTTCGTGGCCTTGATCGGGCCGTCGGGCTGCGGCAAATCCACCTTGCTGCGCACGATTGCCGGGCTGGAAAAAATCACCGGCGGCACGCTGCGCATTGATGGCCAGATCGTTAACGACATGCCGCCGCGCAAACGCGATGTGGCCATGGTGTTCCAGAGCTATGCGCTGTATCCGCATATGAATATCGAAAAGAACATGTCGTATTCATTGCGGCTAAAGCGCAGCGCGCCCGAGGCGATCAGGCAAAGCATTGCCGGGGTGGCCGAAACCCTGGGCCTGGGCCATTTGCTGGAACGCATGCCGCGGCAGTTATCCGGCGGCCAGCGCCAGCGGGTGGCGATGGGGCGCGCCATCGTGCGCAATCCCAAAGTGTTTTTGTTTGATGAGCCGCTGTCCAACCTCGACGCAGCATTGCGCGTGCATATGCGCGCCGAGATCCGCAAATTGCACCACCGTCTGCATGCCACCTCGGTCTACGTGACGCATGACCAGATCGAAGCCATGACCATGGCCGACCATGTGGTGGTGCTGCGCGCGGGCCAGGTAGAGCAACAAGGCGCGCCGCTGGCTTTGTACGAGAAACCGGCCAACAAGTTTGTGGCGGGTTTTATTGGTTCGCCCGCGATGAATTTTATCGAAGGCGTGGTGGGCCCCGATGCGCAATGCGTGCTGTTTGGCGGCGCGGCGCGCCAGCAAGTGGAACTGGGCCGCGCGCTGCCGCCAGGCCAGCCGGTGTGGATCGGCCTGCGGCCCGAACATCTGCGGCTGCAAGGCGAAGGCCAGAGCGTGCAAGGCGTGGTGGATAGCGTGGAAAGCACCGGCTCGATGACGTTTATTGCGCTCAATGTGGACGGCGCGCCGCAACCCTTGTTGGTGGCGCATCCGGGCACGGTGACGGCGGCGATGGGCGATGTGCTCAAGTTGTATATCGCGCCCCAGCAAATCCATGTGTTCGACAAGACGACGGAACTGGCGCTGTAACTTCGCGGCGGCCTTTTTGCACGATCAATCCGGCTGCGGTCGGAAACGTTTCCGACCGCCTTGACCAATACTTTTCTCTGGAATCGACCATGAAAATCAGTGACGGCAACTGGCTGATCAAAGACGGCCTGAATGTCATGTACGCGGTGCAAATCCACAGCGTGGACGTCACCGAGCAAGGCTTGCTGGTCTATGCCGCACCGCGCGATGTGGCCAGCCGTGCCGGTCAGCTGGATACCGGGCTGATTACGCTACGCTTTTTTTCGCCGCAGGAAGGCGTGATCGGCGTGCGCATCAGCCACTTTGAAGGCACACGCGACGTGGGCCCGCACTTTGCGCTAAACCACTGCGCGCCACAGATCAGCACCAGCAACACGGCCGATGTCGCTACCTTAACCAGCGGCGATCTGACCGTGCGCATCGCCAAGACCGGCGACTGGGGCATCGACTTTTTGCGTAACGGCAAACGCATTACCGGCAGCGGTTTTCGCGGTTGCGGCCAGGTCATCGACACCACGCAAGGCGGCGCACCCTTTATGTTTGAGCGCCTGGACCTGGGCGTGGGGGAAAACGTCTACGGCTTGGGCGAGCGCTTTACCGCCTTCGTTAAAAACGGCCAGGTGGTGGAAAGCTGGAACCGCGATGGCGGCACCAGTACCGAGCAAGCGTACAAAAACATCCCGTTCTATCTGACCAATCGCGGCTACGGCGTGTTTGTAAATCACCCCGAAAACGTGTCGTACGAAGTGGGCAGCGAAAAGGTCACCAAAGTGCAGTTCAGCGTGGCGGGCCAGGCGCTGGAATATTTTGTGATCGACGGCCCCACCCCGAAGCAAGTGCTGGACCGCTATACCCGATTGACCGGCCGCCCGGCGCTACCGCCAGCGTGGTCGTTCGGGCTGTGGCTAACCACGTCGTTTACCACGGATTACGACGAAGCCACGGTGAATCATTTTATCGATGGCATGGCCGAGCGGCAGATTCCGCTGCATGTATTCCATTTTGATTGCTTCTGGATGAAGGCTTTCCACTGGTGCGATTTTGAATGGAACCGCGAAACCTTCCCCGACCCCGCGGGCATGCTGGCGCGGCTGAAGGCGCGCGGGCTGAAGATCTGCGTGTGGATCAATCCGTATATCGCGCAACCATCGCCGCTGTTTGCTGAGGGCAAGGCCAAAGGCTATCTGCTGCAGAAGCCCGATGGCGCTGTGTGGCAATGGAACCGCTGGCAACCGGGCCAGGGCATCGTCGACTTTACCAATCCGGATGCTTGCGAGTGGTACGCCGGGCATCTGCGCCGTTTGCTGGATATGGGCGTGGATTGCTTCAAGACCGACTTTGGCGAACGCATCCCCACGGACGTGGTGTATCACGACGGTTCGGACCCGCAGAAGATGCACAACTACTACAGCTATCTGTACAACAAGGTGGTGTTTGACGTGCTGGTGGAAAAACGCGGCGCGGACGAAGCCGTGTTGTTTGCCCGCTCCGGCACGGCCGGTAGCCAGCAATTGCCGGTGCATTGGGGTGGCGATTGCAGCGCGACGTACGAATCGATGGCCGAGACTTTGCGCGGCGGTTTGTCGCTGAGCCTGAGCGGCTTTGGCTTCTGGAGCCATGACATCAGCGGCTTTGAAAACACGGCCCCGGCTGATGTGTACAAGCGCTGGAGCGCGTTTGGTTTGCTGTCGAGCCATAGCCGGCTGCATGGCAGCAAATCGTATCGCGTGCCGTGGTTGTTTGATGACGAGGCCGTGGCGGTGGTGCGCCACTTTACCGAGTGGAAAAGCCGGCTGATGCCGTATCTGTTTGACGCCTCGGTCCAGGCGGTCGAATACGGCACGCCGACGCTGCGCGCGATGATGTTGGAGTTTCCGGACGACCGTGCCTGCGATTATCTGGACCGCCAGTATTTGCTGGGGGGCCATCTGCTGGTGGCGCCGGTGTTCAATGCCGAAGGCGATGTGGAGTTCTATTTGCCGCCGGGCAAATGGACTCATCTGTTTACCGGCGAGGCAGTGCAAGGCGGCCGCTGGCTGCGGCAACAGCATGGCTTTATGAGCCTGCCGCTGTACGTGCGGCCCAACACGTTGCTGGCCATCGGCACGCAAGACCAACGCCCCGATTACGACTATGCGCGCGAGGTGGAACTGCATGTGTACGCACTGGACGACGGCGCCAGCGCCACGGCCACGCTGCGCGATCTGGGCGGCAAGGTGGTCACCACCGTCAGCGTGCAACGCCACGGCGCGCAGTACCACGTGGACGTGGAAGGCTGGCGACAACCACTGCCGCTGCTGATTGATGGCCACCGCCACATGCTCACCGAAGCGCGGATGGTTTTTGAAGCCGGAAAAGAATGAGGTGTAGGGAAGTTTTATAAAGCGGGACTGCGGGCGCGCACCGTGGCCCTCAACAAGTGGCGCGCCAGGTTCACAGCTGCTCGCATAGGGCTTTGAAGGGTGGGTCTAGACCCACCCTATGCGCAGAGAGTCGTCTTTCTTTGTTCGAAATGTTGTCTCCTCATTTTTGCGCCGCCTCTCTCCCGAGGGCCGGCGCATTCTTTCTTAAAATTGGCATACAGATCAGCCCCGTAGCGCTCCGAGGGCGCGGTACTTTGCAAAATATGCGATAGTCATGGCGTAAGAAAAAGACGCCGCTGCGATCAGCGCAGCCCTGCAGCCGACCCCGCCTTGCGAGTACACGCCCATGAATGCCTTCGTCACCACGTCTTTTGCGCCTGAAGTGGGCCAGATGAAGCTCTCCGAGCTGATGGCGTCGTTAAGCTACGCGCTCGACATCACCGAAGGCCAGCCTGCGGGCCATTGCATTCGGGTGTGCTGGATCGGCTTGTCGATTGCACGGCAACTGGGGTTGCCCGAGCGCGAACAATGGGATTTGTATTACACGCTGCTGCTGAAAGACCTGGGCTGCAGCAGCAATGCAGCGCGCATTTGCGAGCTGTATCTGACCGACGACCTCGGCTTTAAACGCGACTTTAAAACCGCAGGCACCGGCCTGCCGGAAATCCTCGGCTTTGTATTTGCCCACACCGGCAAAAACGCGCGCTGGAGCGAGCGGCTGGGCGCGATCATGAATGTGATGAAGCACGGCGGCGATATGGCGCAAGAGCTGATTGCTACGCGTTGCGATCGCGGCGCCAGCATTGCGCGCAAGTTGCGCTTTAACGAGAACATTGCTGGCGGCATTCGCAGCCTGGACGAACATTGGGATGGCGGTGGTCGCCCGGACAACCTGGCGGGCGAAGCGATTCCGCTGGGCGCGCGCATTGCGCTGCTGGCGCAGGTGATTGATGTTTATCACCTGAGCCACGGCGTTAAAGCCGCCTTGCGCGAAGTGCGGCGGCGCAAAGGCAAGTGGTTTGATCCCCGACTGTGCGCGGCCTTTGAAGAAGTGGCACGCGATCCGGCCTTCTGGTTTGAACTGGAATCGCCCCATATCGAAGAAAGCGTACTGAAGCTGGAACCGGCGCAATTTGCCGTGTGCCTGGATGAAGATTATCTGGACGATATCGCCGAGGCCTTTGGCGAGATTGTCGATTCCAAAAGCCCGTTTACTTCGGGCCACAGCCAACGCGTGGGCCTGTATACCGATGCGATCGCGGCCGCGCTGGGCGTGTCGGAGAGCCGCCGGCGCTGGTTGCGCCGCGCCGCCTTGCTGCACGATGTGGGCAAGCTGGGCGTGAGCAATTCAATTCTGGATAAACCGGGCAAGCTGGAAGACCACGAATGGCAGGCGGTGCAGCAACATGCGCGCTTTACCGAGGAAATCCTGTCGCGCATCGGTGCGTTTCATGAGCTGGCCGCGATGGCAGGCGCGCATCACGAGCGGCTGGATGGCACCGGCTACCCCAATCGCCTGAGCGCGGCCGAGATCAGCCTGGAAACCCGCATTATCACCACCGCCGATATCTTTGACGCCATCAGCGCCGACCGGCCCTACCGCGGCGCGACGCCGATTGAAGAGACGCTGACTATCATGCAGCGCTCCGTGGGCAGCGCGCTGGACCCGGACTGCTTTGCCGCGCTGTGCCGCATTGCGCGCGAAAACGCCTGATGGCCCAAGCCCTGCGGCCCGAATCTGACGGGCCGGCGGGCGGCTTGTCTGGCCGTGTTCCAGGCCAGCTATGCACATGCGCATGCTGCTTTGTCTGACGCAGGATTACGTCGCCACACCGATGCGGGCGGCGGGGCTGCCACAGGTACATTGGCTCCAGTTTCAACGAGGAGCCCAACATCATGAATACCCCGCAAAACAGCATCCCCAGCCAATCGCAACGTCAACCGCTGCAAATGGAAGAACTGAGCCGCATCATCCTGGAAGACGACGCGTTTGCTGACCTGTATGACCCGGATATCGATGCCGAGCTGGACCACTTTCGCGATTCAATGCACTAAGCCATTGGCGCATTAAACGCCGCCACAAATGCAAACGCCCATCCGGCAAATACGCGGATAGGCGTTGGAATTTGAATGCGGATATCGTTTGCGGCGATGTGCGCGATGCGGTCATTGACAGACCGGCACCGCCCCCACTGCAAGCGAAGTGCTGAACGGTTTAGAGAACCGCGCGCAACAGGCTGCTGAGCAAGCCGGTTTGCGTTTCGATGTACCACACCGCGGCGATGGCCAGCGGCATCCACAAAGTCACGGTGATCACCAGCTCGGTTTGCTTGCTGTGCTGAGCGCTGGATTTGTTGAGTTGACGGTACATGGCGTTCTCCCGGTTCAGGTATCAGGGTGCGCTATTGGTGGTGCGCATGCCGTTAGTAGGCCTGATCAGCGGCGACATTAAAACCAGGACCACCCCTGGTCGGCAAAAACCGTGCGTTTATACCCGGTTAAAGCGTGTGCGGGCCTGTGCTGCAGGCACATTATGATCCGCTAATATTTTTGGTCAGGCTTCGCGCATTCTGCGCCCGCAGGTGGGGTGCAACCATGCGGGTTATCCCCCAGCGCGGATTTTGACCGCTCGCTGGCGGCGCCGATTAAATAGCGTGGGCCGTTGCCTTGTGCGGCGGCAATGTCGTTGGGGTTGTACAGATGGCAATGCTGCATCGACAGGCAACCGCAGCCGATACATGCCCCCAGCCGATCGCGTAATGCGGTGAGCGTATCAATGCGCGCCTGCAAACGGCTTTGCCAGTGCTGCGCCAGCTCGTCCCATTCGGCGCGCGTCGGCGTGCGTTGCGCGGGCAACGTCGCCAGCGCTTCGGTGATTTCTTGCAGACTTAAACCCACGCTTTGCGCAACGCGGATAAATGCCACGCGGCGCAAGGTGTCGCGCACAAACTGGCGCTGGCCACTAGCCGTGCGCACGCTGCAGATCAATCCCTGAGCTTCATAAAAGCGTAGCGCGCTGGCGGCGACGCCTGCGCGTTTGGCCAGTTCGCTGATACTGATCAGCCCGCCAGCTTGCATCGTTATTTTCTCCTTGCCGCGGCGACTACCGGTTTGATATGCCACTTGCATTAAAGTTAACTTTAACTTGTAAAGTGGCCCCACATCAAATGCGGAGATCTGCCATGACGTCCACATCTACTTTGTTTGCGCTGCTTGATGCCAATCGCGGCATCGCGTCCGTAGGCGGTTTCAGCAATCATTTGCCCATGGCCCTGAGCGCGCTGTACCGCCTGGGTGCCGATGAAACGCGCTTGCTTGCGTTTGATCAGCAGCACCGTGCCGAGCGCGCCGCCACCATCCCGGCCGCGACCAGCATGCCCGCCCACTGGGTGGATTGCCTGGCGCAGACCGGGCAGTTTCTGGCGTTGAGCCTGTATTTTGAACAGCGCATTGCGCGGGAAGGCGCGGCGGCGGTGATGAGCGAAGTGTTTACCGGCGTGCCGTTTGCCCCGGCCACTGCGGCGTTTCATGCGCTGATCCGGCTGGCGCATGGCCTGGATGTGGGCCACTGCGGCGAAATCGCGGCCGGGCTGGCTTCCTATGTGAGCAGCTATCTGCCGATTGAATTGAGCCCGGCTGTGGCCGCGCAACCGGGTAGCGTGGCCGAGCAGCTGGCGTATATGGCCCCGGCCCTTAGCCATCTGGAATTGCCGGAACGCATGATCATCCGGCGCTTGCGCGGCGTGGTGGCCGATGCAAACTTTGTACGCGTGCTGACCGCACCGCCCGCCCATAACACACTGCTGCAAGATCTGGCGCACGCGGCCATTGCGCTGTACGCCAGCACGCGCAATTTTACTGCGCTGCATCTGGTCACTGGCGTCAACGCGCTGCGCACGGTGCTGGACCATCTGCCCGCGCCATTAGGGCGCGCGCTGATGCCCGCCATCTGGACCGCGTTTTGCGTGACATGGGCCAGCATCGGCGCCCCGCCGGTACCCCATCTTCTACCGCGCGCGGCCGATGCACTGCCGGACTGGCCAGCATTGTTTGCCTGCGCCATCGCCAGCGAAGACGACCACGATATCAAGCTGACACTGGCGGCGTACAACGAGAACCAGGCGTACCCGTCGCCGTGGTATCAGCATGCGGTGGCGCAACTGTTTGAGCTTGCGCCGGCATAAACCCCTTCTGCCGGTCTCTGATCTGGCAATGCGTGGGGTGTGTCATGATTGGCCAACCCGCGCTTTCCGCGAGGCCTCAGCGCTTTGTTATGCCACTTTGAAAGGTGGGTCCAGACCCACCCTATGGGCGCAAAAAAGGACAACCGCGGTTGTCCTTTTTTTGTATTACTGAAAGCAAAGATCGCTTAGCTGATCTGGCCGTGGCAGTGCTTGAACTTCTTGCCCGAGCCGCACGGGCACAGGTCGTTACGCGCCACGCCAGGAAACTGCCGCGCGATATCCGCAGCCGAATGCCCGCCGCCGTTGTTGCCCAGCGCCGGTTGCGCCGAAGCAGCCGACATCAGCGCTTCTTTAATGCGTTCTTCATCGCCCGACGCCAGCACCGCGGCCAGATCGTTGTGATGGAACTGCATATCCGGCACGGCTTGCGGCTGTACGGCTTCCACATCGGCCTGGCTGCGTACCTTTACGCTCATCACAATCTGCACCACATCGCGCTTGATGCGGTTGAGCAGATCCGAGAACAGCTCGAAGGCTTCGCGCTTGTATTCCTGCTTCGGGTTCTTTTGCGCATAACCGCGCAGATGAATACCCTGGCGCAGATGGTCCAGCGCCGACAGATGCTCGCGCCAGTGTTGGTCCATATGCTGCAGCAGCACGGCACGTTCAAATTGACGGAACGTATCGGCGCCCGCTTCGGCCACCTTGGCTTCATAGGTTTCTGCGCCTGCCGCAATCACGCGCTCTTGCAGTTGCTCGTCCGACAGCGTTTTGTCGTCAGCCATCCATTGCGTAACCGGGGCATGCACGCCAAATTCTTCCAGCGCTTTTTCCAGACCCGGCAGATCCCACTGTTCTTCCATCGACTGCGCCGGCACATATTGCAGGAACAGGTCTTCGAAGAAGCCATCGCGCATGGCGGCGATGGTTTGCGAGGTATCGGCCGATTCCAGCAATTCATTGCGTTGCTGGTAGATGGCTTTGCGCTGTTCATTGGACACATCATCGTATTCCAGCAATTGCTTGCGGATATCGAAGTTGCGACCTTCCACCTTGCGCTGCGCGGATTCGATGGCGCGGCTGACGATGCCGGCTTCGATCGGCTCGCCTTCCGGCATCTTGAGCTTGTCCATCACAAACGCGACGCGATCACCGGCAAAGATGCGCAGCAACGGGTCTTCCAGGCAGAGATAGAAACGGCTGGAGCCCGGATCGCCCTGACGGCCCGAACGGCCGCGCAGCTGGTTATCAATCCGGCGCGATTCGTGGCGCTCGGTGCCGATGATGTGCAGACCGCCTGCGGCCAGCACCTTGTCATGCAGCACTTGCCATTCGGCCTTCAGCGTGGCGATCTTCGCCGCTTTGGCGGCATCGTCCAGGCTTTCGTCTTCTTCGATATCGCGCACGTTGCGTTCGATACTGCCGCCCAGCACGATATCGGTACCGCGACCGGCCATGTTGGTGGCGATGGTCACCTGCGAACTGGCACCGGCTTGCGTCACGATTTCGGCTTCACGCGCATGTTGCTTGGCGTTCAGCACGTTGTGCGCAATGTTGGCTTGCTTGAGCAAGCCGCTCAGCAATTCCGATTGTTCAATCGAGGTGGTACCCACCAGCACCGGCTGGCCGCGCTCTACGCAACCTTTGATATCGGTGATGATGGCGTTGTATTTTTCATTGGCGGTCTTGAAGACCTGATCCTGCCGGTCCTGACGCACCATCGGCCGGTTGGTCGGGATGATGACGGTTTCCAGACCGTAGATTTGCTGGAATTCGTAGGCTTCGGTATCGGCCGTACCGGTCATGCCGGACAGCTTGTTGTACATGCGGAAGTAGTTTTGCAGCGTGATCGTGGCCAGGGTCTGGTTTTCCTGGTTGATCTCGACGCCTTCCTTGGCTTCGACGGCCTGGTGCAGACCTTCGGACCAGCGACGGCCCGACATCAGGCGGCCGGTAAATTCATCGACGATGACCACTTCGCCATCCAGCACCACGTAATGCTGGTCTTTATGGAACAGCGAATGCGCGCGCAAGGCGGCGTACAGATGGTGCACCAGGCTGATGTGCTGCGCGGCGTACAGGCTGTCGCCTTCCGGCAGCAGGCCCATTTGCGTGAGGATCTGCTCGACTTTTTCGTGGCCGGCTTCAGACAGCAGCACCGAATTGGCTTTCTCGTCGACCCAATAGTCGCCCTCGCCTTCTTCGGTTTGCTGGCGCACCAGTTGCGGCGGCACCGTGTTCATCGCCATATACATTTCGGTGCTGTCTTCAGCGGGGCCGGAAATGATCAGCGGGGTGCGCGCTTCATCGATCAGGATCGAATCCACTTCATCGACGATGGCGTAGTTCAACGGGCGTTGCACGCGCTCGTCGGCGGTGTACACCATGTTGTCGCGCAGATAGTCAAAGCCGAATTCGTTGTTGGTGCCGTAGGTAATGTCGCAGGCGTAGGCTTGTTGCTTTTCGTCGTGCGCCATCTGGGCAATGTTCACGCCGCAGGTCAGGCCCAGAAAGTTGTACAGCTTGCCCATGGTGGCGGCGTCGCGCTGCACCAGATAGTCGTTGACCGTGAGCACGTGCACGCCGTTGCCGGACAGCGCATTCAGGTAAGCCGGCAGCGTTGCCACCAGGGTTTTACCTTCACCGGTGCGCATCTCCGAAATCTTGCCCTGATGCAGCGTAATACCGCCGACCAGCTGCACATCAAAATGGCGCATGCCCAGCGAGCGCTTGGCGCCTTCGCGGCAAACGGCAAAGGCTTCGGGCAACAGATCGTCCAGGCTTTCGCCCTTGGCAATCCGCTCGCGGAACTCGGCGGTCTTGGCGCGCAGGCCATCGTCGCTGAGGGCTTGCGTTTGCGGTTCAAGCGCGTTGATGCGGGACACGATCGCGCCATATTGCTTGAGCAGACGATCGTTGCGACTACCAAAAACTTTCTTGAGCAGATTGGAGATCATTTCCTGTTACCGGCTAGTGCGCCTTGCGGCGACCTCAATTTTTCTCAGTATTCCTGATCTGTATACCGTGACCTGCCGGGGCCGGCAGGGGCCCCTTGTTGCTGGTCGACGGCTCTAAGACAACGGCGGCAGGTTTCCCTCGCCGCCGTGTCAAAACTTTGCGCAGTATGCATGGAACCTGTGCCGCGATACACGCTGAAACGACAGATGCGGACAAAATGCACGGTTTCCAGCACTGTGCGGCAGAATTACTTTACTTAATCGTTCGGACCTTGATTAGAAGCCGTGTCGATGGTGTTCTGCGCCAGAAAACGCAGCGGGTTCTGCGCCACGCCTTTATACCTGATTTCAAAATGCAGATGCGGCCCGGTGGAACGCCCCGTACTGCCTACATCCGCAATGATCTGACCGGCCTGAACATGGTCTCCCACCTTCACCAGCAACTTGCTGCTGTGGGCGTAGCGACTGGTCAGATTATTGCCGTGGTCAATCTCGGCCATATTACCATACTGAGGATGAAAGCCTGCATACACCACCGTGCCCGCCCCGGCCGCGCGGATGGGTGTGCCCGAGGGCACCGCAAAGTCCAACCCTTCATGAAACGCCTGGTGCCCATTGAACGGATCAATGCGCCAGCCAAAGCTGGAAGACTGCAGCCCTGCCGTTAACGGCGCCAGCGTGGGCAAGGCCGTGTTGGTGGGCCGCAGCAACATCGATTCGGCCAGGCTGAACTGCCCGATATAACCATTGGCGCGATCATTGGCGGCGTTAACCTGATCCAGCAATTCGGCTGCCGACAATGGCCGATCCCGCGTATCCGGCCCGCCGCGTGGTGGGGCGGGTTGAGTGGTCAGATACGGTTTGACCTCGATACCGGCCTTGGTGCCAACCTGCTGCGCCAGCCCATCCAGCCGGATCAGCCGCGCCTGCAATTCGCCCAGCTTGATCGCCAGCGTGTCCAGCTCGGCCTGGCGCAAGGGCTTGATCAGCGGCCATAAGCGCGGTGCAGTACCACCGCCGCCCAAGGCCATGCCGATGCCCACGCCCAGCGCCACCGCCAGCAGCGTCAATGCCGCCAGCGCCAGCCACAACTGACGCGGACCGATCGACACGGCAGTGGATCGCCGGTTGGATAAAAGAATAATATTCAAGGCGATACTCCCTGAATGCCTGAAGGAATCTGAAGATTTGATGAAACGCCGCAAGTCACATGCCGGGTTCATCGGTGAAAACCGCGCGCTGGTGCGCCTGTCTGATCGCGTGGCCGATTACAACCGCGTGCTGGAACTGATCCGCCGCCAGTTGCCTCCGGCAACCGCCCAGGCCTGCCTTGGCGTTGCCTGGTCCGGCACCACGCTGGTGATCGGCGTCAACAGCGCCGCCGCCGCCACCCGCTTGCGCTACGCCGCCCCCGATCTGATCGAAACGCTGGCGCAGGCTGGCTGGCAAGCTACCGTAATCCTGCCCAGGGTGCAAGCCACGCTGCGCGAGCAAAAACCGATACCGCCCAAGGCCTTGCACCTGTCCGAAGGCGCCCGCCAGGCCTTCGACGACCTCAAACACACCGTCGACGACCCCGCCCTGCTGGAAGCCATCAACAAACTGGTCAACCGCCACAAATCATAGATTAAGCGCCCGGCACGTGAGCGCGCCCACAAGGCAACAGCGAAGCGCCTTGCCGCCGCCCAAAAAGAATGCAAATCCAGGTAAACAGACGGTGTACCCGCAACGCATCAGGGCCGCTGCAGTGCGGTCAGTTTGCGTACCGCCGGAGCGCAGCAACCGGAGTGGCCAGGTGGGCCATGAGAATTGCGAGCACCGCCGGGACGCAAAATGGCCGTGCTGCAGTGGCCCATTCCACCAAAAAAAAAGGGGCGTCGGTATCGGCGACGCCCTCTAATCAGGGAGGAGATGAGCAAAAATGCGCGAATTGATCGCACATGAACGTTCAGACGCACCTCCCCCGCCTGAGTTCCACCATCAGCATGTGAAAATTTACTCTCATTCGCATCCAGCGCCGAAATCAAGCCGTAATGCGGCATAGCGCCCGTTTGCCATTTGCCCCGGCCTTAAAATCCTGTCATCTTTGCGCCTGATGCTTTCTGCAAGCTGTTTCGGCACTCATTTTGCTTACCCGAAACACTGCGCAATCCCTATGCGATGACTAAGCAAGTCCGCCAATAATTTTTGATATAAACCCACTCTGGAATCTGCCCATGGACGTTGTACTGCTACTCAAATCCCTGATCATGGGGGTGGTCGAAGGCGTGACCGAATTCTTGCCCATCTCCAGCACCGGCCATTTGATTCTGGCGGGCGACCTGATCAACTTCTGGCCTGATCAAAAAGAGAAGCGCGACGTTTACGAGATCTTTATCCAGTTGGGCGCTATCCTGGCCGTGGTGTGGGAATACCGCGCCAAACTGGCCCAAACCTTTGCCGGCGCCACCCGCCCGGGTCGGGATCGTAATCTGCTGCTGGCGGTGATCGTGGCGTTTATTCCGGCCGCCATCCTCGGCAAATTGCTGAGCGAGACCATCAAGGCGCATCTGTTCAAGCCGGTGCCGGTGGCGCTGGCCTTTATTATTGGCGGCTTGCTGATTCTGTGGGCGGAAAAGCGCCAGCATCGCGTGCGCATTCAGGACGTCGACAACATCACGTGGAAGGATGGCCTGAAGGTGGGCTTTGCGCAGTGTCTGGCGTTGATTCCGGGCACCAGTCGCTCGGGCGCCACCATTATCGGCGGGCTGTTTTTGGGCTTGTCGCGTAAAGCGGCCACCGAGTTCTCGTTCTTTCTCGGTATTCCCACGCTGACTGCCGCCTCGGTTTACAGCATGTGGAAACTGCGCCATGTGCTGGATATGGCCGACTTCGGCGTATTTGCCGTCGGCTTTGTCGCCGCGGCCATCAGCGCCTTTATTGCCGTGCGCGCCTTGCTGCGCTTTATTGCCACGCATACGTTTATTGCGTTTGCCTGGTATCGCATTGCCTTCGGCATTATCGTGCTGCTGACCGCCTATACCGGCGTGGTGCACTGGGCCGAATAACACGTGGAGATCAAGCCATGGCGTTTCCTGGCTAGACTGATGAGTGATCATCGATCTGACCGGAGAAACCCATGGCACGAGCCGAATCCACGATGTTGCCGTTGAATACCGCACTGCCCGAATTTACCCTGCCCGATGGCGACGGCCGTTTATATGATCTGGCGGGCGTGGCGGGCCCCAAAGGCTTGCTGGTGGCGTTTATCTGCAACCACTGCCCGTATGTAAAGCACATCAACCCGGCGTTGGCCCCGCTGGGCGCGGAGCTGGCGGAAGATGGCGTGGGCATGGTGGCCATCAGCAGCAACGATATCGAGAGCCACCCCGAAGATGCGCCCAGCAAGATGGTCGAGGCCGCGCATGACCTCAGCTACACCTTTCCCTATCTGTACGACGAAACCCAGGCCGCCGCGCATGCGTTTGGCGCAGCGTGCACGCCGGATTTCTTTTTGTTTAATGGCGATCTGGAACTGGTGTACCGCGGCCAGTTTGATACCACACGGCCGGGCAGCGGGCAGGCCCCGAACGGCGCGACGCTGAAAGCCGCACTGCGCGCCTTGATCGACGGGCAGCCGCCCCTGCAAGACCAACTGCCCAGCATCGGCTGCAATATCAAATGGAAGCCGGGCAACGCGCCCGACTATTTTCCAGGCTAACGGCGGCAGTAAAAACCCGCCCCGGGATTACTTCAGCGCCACACGTTGGCCGGTCTTACTGGCCAACGTGCCCGCCTCGATCATGCGCATCACTGCAATGGCCTGCTCGGGCGTAACCGGATTCGGGCCGATGCCATTGATGGCATCGCGCACACCGGCGTAGTACTGCGGATAATCGCCCGCCGGCATATGCAGATCTTCCACCACCGCTTGATCGTTGCTCCAGCCATGCAAACGGCCCGGGCGCGGATCATGGCCCCAATCGTCCATACCGGGCATGCCGCCCGCCTTCATCTGGTCTTCCTGCACATCCAGACCATATTTCTCAAAACTGCCCAGCGTGCCATGCACCAGATAACGCGGCACGCCGCCGCTGACCAGGCAACTGGCGCCCAGCACCACGCGTTTGTCCGGGTAATGCAGCACGGCCAGCGCATCGTCCACCGCCTGCGCGCCGTCGCGGCGCAATGCCAGGTCGGCGCTGATGGCGTCGGGCAGCCCAAACAAGGTGAGCGCCTGATCAATCAGATGCGGGCCCAGGTCGTACCAGATGCCCGCGCCAACCACGGCGGCTTCGCGCCAGCGTTGGCGTACTTCAGGGCGATAGCGATCAAAGCGGCTGGTCAATTCGGTAACGCGACCCAGGCGGCCGCTGGCCAGCAATTGCTGCAATCCCAGAAAATCGGCATCCCAGCGTCGGTTGTGGAATACCGACAGCACGCGGCCCACTTGCGCGGCCTGGGCTTGCAACGCCTCGGCTTCGGCCACAGTTAGGGTAAAGGGTTTGTCGACCACCACGTGTTTGCCGGCGGCCAACGCAGCCTGCGCCAGCGGCGCGTGCGTATCATTGGGCGTGGCGATCACGATCAGATCGATGTCCGGCGCGGCAATCAGCGCTTCTGGCGTCGGGTAGACCGTGGCTTCGGGCCAGTCCGCCAGTACAACGTCGGGTTTGCTGCTGGCAATGGCCGCCAGGGTCAGGCCGGGCGTGGTGCCCAGCAGCGGTGCGTGAAAGGTCTTGCCGGCAAAACCATAACCGACCAGGCCGACTCTGAGTGTGTTGGGCATACTGCCTCCAGATAGATTGAGCGGCGGGACGACCTGATTTTATAGCGTGTGACCGTAGCCAGTCGCTACCGCGCACCCCTGATTGCCAGCCCGGAGTTTTGCATGATTCGTGTGTATGACCGCATTGCCGACATCGATGCCGCCGCGTGGAATACGCTGGCAGGCCCGCACCCAGGGCTGCAGCATGCGTTTCTGGATGCGCTGGAGCAAAGCGGCAGCGTTAACGCCGAAACCGGCTGGCAACCGTGCCATTTAACGTTGTGGGATGCCGAGGAAAACGGCCAACTGATGGGCGCAATGCCGCTCTACCGCAAAGCGCATTCCTGGGGCGAATACGTCTTCGATTGGGCGTGGGCGCGCGCGTATGAGCAACAGGGCCTCGACTACTATCCGCGCCTGGTGTCGGCAGTGCCGTTCAGCCCTTTGCCCGGCAACCGCTTGCTGGCGCGCGACGACGCCAGCCGCGCCGCGCTGATCAAAGGCGCAATCGAACTGACGCGCCAGCTGGGCGATTCCTCACTGCATATCCTGTTCCCCACGCCCGAAGACGCACGCTTTGCCAATCAGCACGGCATGCAATTACGCGAGCAAGTGCAGTTTCATTGGCAGCGCGATCCGGCATGGACTTCGTTTGATGATTTTCTGGGCAGCATGAGCCACGACAAGCGCAAGAAAATCAAACAGGAACGCCGCTATGTGCGCGAAGCTGGCGTCACCGTCGAGCGCAAAGCGGGCGCGGACATCACCGAGGCCGACTGGCGCTTTTTTATCCGCTGCTATCAACACACCTATCGCGAACATCGCTCCACGCCCTATCTCAACCTGGATTTCTTTTTGCGCCTGCATGCCGCGCAACCGGACGCCTGTTTGCTGGTGTTGGCCTATCGCGAAGGCCAGCCGATTGCCGCGGCGTTCGATCTGGTGGGGCCGGATGCTTTATATGGCCGCTATTGGGGCGCGGTGTGGGACAGCGCCGGCTTTGTGCCGGGGCTGCATTTTGAATTGTGCTATTACCAGGGCCTGGAATTTGCGCTGGAACGCGGCCTCAATCTGTTTGAAGGCGGCGCGCAAGGCGAGCACAAACTGGCGCGCGGCTTTATGCCTGTGACGACGTGGTCAGCACACTGGCTGGCGCACCCGGCGTTTCGAGACGCCATCGGCCGCTTTCTGCGCCAGGAGCGACAGGCCGTGGATGAATGGGCCGAACAACTGGCGGCCCAACATCCGTTCAAGAAGGGCGAGAGCGCCGGCTAAGCGGCGCGCATCCCGCCCTTAGCCGTAGAAATGCCAGCCCACGTAGCCAGCAAACACCAGATACAGCAGACCAATCGACGCCAACGTGCGCGCATCGACGTTGCCGCGGCGAAACAGGTTCCACAGCAGCACGATCGCACAGGCGGTGACGATGCCCGACACCAGCAGCGGGTTATCAAAGCGCCACGGCGTAAAAAACAGCCCCAAGGCGCTGGGAATGGTGGCCTGAATCATCATCGCGCCCGAGATATTGGCCAGCGCCAGCCGCTCTTTGCCCTGACGCACCCAGATCAGCGCATTCATGGTTTCAGGCAATTCGGTGGCCACCGGGCTGAGCAGCAGCGCAATGATATGCGGCGAGATGCCCATAAATGTGCCGATATGCTCCAGCTGGGCCACAAAGGTATGCGATGCCACCGCGATTACCGCCAGCGCCAGCAACGACTGCGTGGCAGCCCAGCCCATGGTGGCGTTATGCGGCCGCAGCTTCAGGTCTTCGAGCTCTTCTTCTTCCGGTGCGGTTTCGGCCGTGGTGATTTCGCGCCACACGTACAAGCCATAGGCCGCCAGAAACAACACGCCCAGCCACGGTTTGATGGCAAACGCCACCAGCCCCAGCGCCACTTTAAAAATGAAGATGGCCAGAAACGAAATCTGATCTTGCGCCAACCGTTGATGGTCCACGCGCACCATCGCATCGCCGCGCTTTAGCTTGCGCCGGTTGGCCCACAGCGCCAGTCCGACCACGGCATAGGCGATGGTGGCCAGCACCAGCGGGCCGCCCATGGCCGCGCCCACGCCAATGTCTTTTTGCTCGGGCGTTGTGCCAAAGGCGACGGCGGTAAAGGTGACGGCGCTTTCGGGCAAGGCAGTGCCAAACGCGGCCAGCACGGTGCCGACGGCGGTAGCGCCCAGCTTCATGTGGCGGCCGCACCATTCGATGCCGTTCACAAAGTATTCACAGGCCAGGTAAATGGCGATGGCGGAAAGAAAAAACAGGATGACGGTAAGCAGCATTTATAAGTATGGGCCGGGCAAGCAGATAACCAATGGCGCAACGACGCGGCTTGCCCGGCAGGCAAACGCGTCGTGGCCAAAGGTCTCGCCGGGCCATCCAGCAAGGTGCTGGATACTGATCACGCCATGAAGCAAGCGGCTTCAAGTTTGTTGACGTGAACTCGTTCAACATCGTGCTGAACGATGGCTACTCCCCAATGACAACGGGGCGGATTCTGGCAGCACGTAGGCCGAATGGCAAGCACGCTTTTCAGCCAGGCGCGTAAGGACAAGACGGCATCTGGCCTATATGCTGAAGTCATACCAACTGGAAACCCGCATGGACCGCCACCTGATCGCCTTTGCCGACGCGCCCGAGCCCGACCTGATTACGCCCGCGCTGGATGCACGCTTTAAAGTCAGCCACGTTACCCTGCTGGCCGACGCCAGCCAGACCAGCCGTGCCGACTATATCGCCAGCGTCTGTCGCGACGCGCGCTTGCAAGCGCAAGTGCTGACGCTGCCGCATGCGTGGAACCCCGAACCGATCCGCGTGCGGCTGAAAGAACTGGTGGTGGCCGCCGACCACGCGGTGCTGTTCAACCTGTCCGGGGCCAACCCGGTGCATTCGGCCATCGCGCACGAAGTGGCGCTGGAAACGCAAGTGCCCGCCTTTGTGGTCAACCCGTTCAGCGATCAGATTCACTGGCTGGCGCACGCGCCCGCCGATCTACCGGGCGACCACGGCAATGTGGCCGACAAGCTCACGTTGGAAAGTTATTTTGGCGTGTACGGCATGGAAATCATCGGCTACAGCCGTCGCCTGCACCGCCCCAAACCGCAAATGGATGCCGCCGCCGACGTGCTGGCCCATCTGGCCGTCCAACATGCCGGGCTGATAGGCCGGCTAAATACGGTCTGCAGCAGCCTGACGCCCGAATTTGAAACCCGCGCCGCCGTGCCTAATCACGCCAGCCTGATCAGCGCGTTACGCGCCACCGGCCTGTGCAGCATCCTGCCCGATATGCGCTTGCGCCTGACGCAATTTGAATCGCGCCAGTTTCTGGGCGGCGGCTGGCTGGAATGGTGGTTGCTCAAGCAAGTGGAAGCGCTGGTGGGAGAACTGCCCATCCAGGACGCCGCCGCCAGCGTGCGCGTGCGCCTGCCCAATGGCGTGACCAACGAATTTGACGTGGCCATCCTGTGCAACAACCACGCCTATATGATCGAAGCGAAGACCACCAACGCCGGCTCGCCCGATAAAGGCATCGGCGCGCAGACGCTGTTCAAGCTTGATAGCGTCTCGGGCCTGGCCGGGATGCACGCCGAGGCCATGCTGGCCAGCTTGTGCCTGCCCACGCTGAAAGAAGCCAGCCGCGCCGAATCGCAAGATATCGAGATCGTCGCTGGCGCCGCGCTCACTGAAGTGCAAACGCATTTACGCGAATGGCTGAAAGAACCGCTGGGCGAAGAAATCCCGGTGGAGTAATCCACGGCCCAATCACGCGCCAAGCCGCCCCGGCAAACGGCATGGCGCGGGATATAGAACGATCGTACAATATCGCCATTCGCCATCACCCCTTACTGCATGATGCAGCCCGGTTCTGATTCCCCGCCCGCGTCGGCCGCGCGCCGCATTGCCCATCTGGATATGGATGCGTTTTACGCGTCGGTGGAACTGCTGCGCTATCCGCATCTGCGCGGGCAGCCGGTGGTGATTGGCGGGCGCTCCACGCATGCGCCGGTGCAGGATAAAGACGGCAACTGGCATTACACGCGCATGCGGGATTATGTGGGCCGTGGCGTGGTCACCACATCCACTTACGAGGCGCGCGCCTTGGGCGTGTTCTCGGCAATGGGCACGATGAAGGCGGCGCGGCTTGCGCCCGATGCGATTTTGTTACCCGCCGATTTCGATGCCTACCGCCATTATTCGGGACTGTTCAAACGCGCCGTGGCAGTGATTGCGCCCGATATCGAAGATCGCGGTATCGATGAGATTTATCTCGATCTAAGCAGCCATACCGAGGATTCGGTCACGCTGGCGCGCATGCTCAAGCAAGCCGTCACTCAGGCGACGGGGCTGACCTGTTCGGTGGGCATCGCGCCTAACAAGCTGCTGGCCAAAATCTGTTCCGAACTCGACAAGCCCGACGGCATTACCGTGCTGACGCACGCTGATTTGCCAACGCGCATCTGGCCGATGTCGGTACGCAAAATCAACGGCATCGGCCCCAAAGCCGCCGAGAAACTGGCGGCGCTGGGCATCGAAACCATCGCCCAACTGGCGGCCTACGACGCGCAGGCGCTGCTGCAACATTTTGGCCGCAGCTACGGCGACTGGTTGCACCGCGCCGCTCACGGCATCGACGACCGCCCCGTGGTCACCTACAGCGAACCCAAATCGATCAGCCGCGAAACCACGTTTGAGCGCGACCTGCACGCCCGCCAGGACCGCGCCGCGCTGTCCGATATCCTGATCCGCCTGTGCGAACGGCTGGGCGCCGATCTGGAACGCAAAGGCTATGTCAGCCGCACCATCGGCATCAAACTGCGCTTTTCCGATTTCCACATCGTCACCCGCGACATCTCGCTGGACGCCCCCGTCCAGACCCCCGCCGAAATCCTCCACGCCGCCCGCGAATGCCTTAAACGCGTGCCGCTCGACCAACGCATGCGTCTGCTGGGGGTACGCGCCAGCGCGCTATGCCACCCCGACCAGCTGGAGCAAATGCCACAACGCTACGTGCAAGGCGATCTCTTCGACGGGGAGTGAACGTGGCATAGGGTGGGTCAAGACCCACCACCCAAAGTGGCACGCCAAGCGAACCGCAATAGCAATCGGCTTTGAATGGTGGGTCTAGACCCACCCTATAAGACACGGCCAACAGCGCAGCGCATTGGCCACCCCGGCCCCGCGACAGCGAGCGAAGCGAGTGCCTCGCAGTATCACAACAATGCGTCGGGCGTAGCGAGCGGTCGCAGGTTGAAGGCCGCCGGAACGGAGCAACCGGAGTGGCCGTGTGGGCCATGAGGATTGCGAGTACCGCCGGACTTCAAGATGCGTCCGCGCAGTAGCCCCTCCCCCAAGACGAAAAAAAGCCCGCGTCAGGGGACGCGGGCCGCACACGCTCAAAGAGGGGTGCTATGTTCTCCAGGCAAGACTTGCCAGAAATTCCTGGAGAACGTCAGTCGGTCACGGGAAAAACTACAGCTCAAGCAGTGTGACCAGATCAGTTACGTGCATGGATGGCTTTCCGGGACGCAAGCACACACGCAACAGACCTGCTGCAAGAACCTTAAGAACCAGAGCCTGCCGGCGCGCTAGCGGTCGGGGCGTCGGAGGACGAATCCCCGGCGTAGGCCATACCACCAATCAGTGCGGCGGCGATCAGGGCGAGGCTGGTCAGAGTTTTGCGCATTTGCATAAAGGCTCCTTGGTTAGGTTGGATCTTGTAAGACCTCAATGGAGGTGAGCACTACTATGCAATTGCCGTGCCAGCTTGTGATTCCCCAACAAAATCAACACTTTGCCGACTAACGTATTCCGGATGTCGCCAGAATGTGTCGTATCTCACGCTTTTATGTCGCCAGAGAGCGACGCCATTTATCGACCTTGGCGCAAATCCAATCAAATCAAGGCCTGGCGCTGTCGCTAACCAGCGACGCCTTCACCCGGCTGGCGGAATAAGGCCGGGTCCAAGCCGTTTTTTTGCAACAAACGATAGAACTCGGTGCGATTGCGCCCCGCCATCCGTGCGGCGTCGGTCACATTGCCATCGGCCACTTTCAGCAGCTGCGTTAAATAATCGCGCTCGAAGCGGGTTTTGGCCTCGTTGTAATTAAGAATGCCTTGCGCGGGTAGCCGCAGCGCGCGCTGTACCAGCCCCAGCGGAATAATGGGCGCACTGGCCAGCGCACACACCTGCTCCACCACGTTGTACAGCTGGCGCACATTGCCAGGCCACGAGGCCGCCAGCAGCGCCTCCATGGCGTCCGGGGCATAGCCGGTGACGGGCTTGTTGTATTTGCCCGCCACTTGCGCCAGAAAATGCGCCGCCAGCAGGGGGATATCTTCACGGCGCTCGGACAACGGCGGCAACGTCAGCGACACCACATTCAAGCGGTAATACAAATCCTCTCTAAACAGCCCTTGCGCGATGGCCGCATCCAGATCGCGGTGCGTGGCCGACACAATGCGCACGTCCACCGCCACCGCTTCGCTGGCGCCCACCGGCCGCACGGCCTTTTCTTGCAACACGCGCAACAGCTTCACCTGCAAGGGCAGCGGCATGTCGCCGATTTCGTCCAGTAACAGCGTACCGCCGTGCGCGGTCTGGAATAAACCGCGATGGTTATTCAGCGCGCCCGTAAACGCGCCTTTGATATGGCCGAATAATTCGGACTCCAGCAGCTGCTCAGGAATCGCGCCGCAATTGACCGCCACAAACGGGCCTTTGGCGCGCGGGCTGGCGCGGTGAATGGCCTTGGCCAGCAATTCCTTACCGGCGCCGCTTTCGCCCTGCACCAGCACGCTGGCATCGGATGCCGCTACCAGCCGCGTTTCGCCCAGCAGTTCTTCCATAATCTGGCTGCGGCTGATAATGCCGGCGCGCCATGCGGTCTCGGTGGTTTGCGCGGCTTGCACCGGCGCGGCCACGCTCAGCGCCTGCGCCACCTTATCCAGCAGCACGCGCGCATCAAACGGTTTGGTCAGATAGCAGAACACGCCGCGCTCCATCGCCTCCACCGCGTCGGGGATGGTGCCGTGCGCAGTCAGCATGATCACGGGCAGCCCGGCGTAGCGCTGGCGCAGTTGTTCAAACAACGCCATGCCATCCTGGCCGGGCAATCGCACATCGCTGATCACCAGCTCGGGCCGTTCGTGGCCGATTTGCGCCAGCGCGGCTTCGGCCGATGCGGCCGTGGTCACGCGATAACCGGCCGCCTGCAACCGCAAGGCCATCAACCGCAGCATGTCGGCGTCATCGTCGACAAACAGGATGTGCGGTTTTTCCATGATCAATCTCCTTTGCTTGCCCCCGGCACCGGCTTGGCCAGATCGCGCTCGACGGCCTTCAGCGCATCCAGCTGCTGTTTAAGCTGGTCGGCGCGCTTTTGCGCATCCTTGCCCGCAGCGGTCTGCTTGTCGATCTGGTCTTCCAGTTTGCGCCGCTCGGTCCACATTGCGTTCAGCAACTGGGCATACGGTTTCAGGCCGTTGTCGGCCTTGATCACGCTCTCGGTTAACGTAATCGCGCGCGCGGTATCGGCCGGGTTATGCGTGTGGCCCAGCAAAATGGCCTGGCGCAGCGTCACATCGGGCGTCTGGATGCCATTGCCCAGTTCCAGCGCGCGCTTGCTAAGCTCAGCGGACGGCAAATCCCGTGTTTGCACATAAAACACCGTCAGCGCGCGCGTGGGGTCCAGCGGCGCGGGGGCAATCGGGGCCAGTTGCGGCTTGGGTTCGGTTTTAGGGGGCGCGGCGCACGCGGCCAGCAATGCAGCTGCCACGGCCACCGCCGTCAATAAGCGAAAATCAGGGCGTTTCATCAGGTATTCGAATCCGGAAATGAGCGCCAGGGCCGGCGTTAAGCAAACGCACCGTGCCCCCATGCGCTTCGACCAGCTCGCGCACAATGGACAGGCCAATTCCGTGTCCCGGCGCGCTGGTGGATGGCTGACTGCTGCCACGATAGAAAGGTTCGAAGATCCGCGCAACTTCTGCTTCGGGCACGCCCGGGCCACTGTCCTGACAGTCGATGGCAACGGCCTGACCATCGTGGCTGACCCGCAAATAAATCTCGCCGTCTTCGGGGCTGAAGCGGATTGCATTGGACAATAAATTGCCCACCGCCATGGCGATTTTTTCGGTATCGATGATCACGACGACGGGCTCGCCTTCCACGTGCACCACCAGTTTGCGCGCCTGCCATTGCAGCCGCTGCTCGTCTGCCACTCGCTGCACCACCGCCAGCGCATCGGTGCGATCACGCGTCAATCGTCGCGCCTGGAAGGCGATGGTCTGATAGCGCAGCAAATCTTCAATGCGCGCCTGCAGCGTTAAGACGTTCTCTTTCAGGATGCCGGTAATTTCCCGTTGCTGCGGCTGCAGCGCGCCTACGATGCCTTCATCCAGCAGGGCCACGCCTTCTCGCAATGCGGCCAGCGGCGTTTTCAGTTCGTGCGAGACGTGATGCAACACGCGGGTTTTTTCGGCGTCGGCGGCCAGCAAACGCTTGCGCAGCCATTCCAGCTGGTTGCCCAACTGGCGCAGATCGCTGGGGCCGTGGATGACCACCGCATCGGCCAGGCGGTTTTCGCCCAGCCGGTTGATCGCGCCCGCGATATGGCGCAACGGTCGGGCAAAGCCGACACTCCAGCCGATGGCCAGCGCCACGGTAATGCCAATGACGATGCCGATCTGCCAGGTCAACAATTCGCGCTGCTGGTCGAGTTCTTTGCTGAAGGTGTCATTGCGCGACGCCAACCAGCTTTTCGCCAGCGCAGCGATCTCATCGTTGTTCTGATGCAGGCCTTCCAACTGCCCGTACAGATATTTTTGCTGGGTGCGCACGTTTTTCCACGATTGCGCCAGCACCGAGCCCGCACGTTCGCCATGCGTTACCCAATCGTCGAACACCGTGGCGTCGCTGCTCATGCTGGCGCGCACGTTCTGCACGGCCGAGCGCGCATCGCGCCAGGCGTCCATATAGCGATCACGGAAGGTGGAATCGTCCAGAATCAGAAACTGGCGCGCGCCGCGATCCATCGCCAGCGTGCGCTCTTGCAGCTTCTGCACTTCTTCGCCCAGCGTGGCGGCGGCCTGCATCTGCATGCGGCTTTGCACGCCCAGGCGCTCCAGCGTCAGCAGCGCGTTAACCGAGCTGCCGCCCAGCAAGGCCACGCTGAGCAAAAAAACGCCCAAAGACCACCAGCGAAACGAACTGTGTGGAAGAAGTCTCATCAGCGGCCCCCTGCCGGGAACCGGGTGTTACCTGTCATGCGTGTGCTCCATGCGTCAGCACGCATGATAGCTTTGAACGCCCGCGGCCGCTGTTACCTGATGGCTTGCGCCATGGGGCAAGCGGCGCTTAGCCCGCGCCGTCGCCGGCCAGCACATCCAGATCCTGCTTTAACGGAAAGATATCCACAGGCGGATGCTCCGCCAGACAATGCGCCGAATCATGGTTTTGCATGCAGGCGATAAAACTTTGCGCGGCAAGGCCGGTGGCAAAGTCGTAAATCTGATCGGCCACTTGTACTTTCGATTCGGCCAGCTTGATCACATCGGTCATCGGTGCCTCCGGGTTGGCGATCTGGATTGCTATCTATCTATGCGCACGCCAGACACAACAACGGCGCTCGCGGCGCCGTTGTTGCTGGATGCCGGCTGCGGTCTGGTTGCAGACTTAAGCCTGGCTCACGCTACTGCTTAGTGCCAGTAGGGTTCCGAGCGGTAGAACGTATTGATTTCGTTAGCCCAGGTGGAATCGGCCATGCTCGGCCAATGGTCCTTATCAAACCCCGGGGCGTTTTTCAGGGTTTCCTTGTCCTGGTTCAGCAGAAACTGTTTGTTATCCACATCCAGGGTCAGCGCTTGCCAAGGCACGGCAAACAGCTTGTCGCCAATACCGAGGAAACCACCAAACGACAGCACGGCATAGGCGATACGGCCCTGGCGCACATCGAGCATGATGCCCTTGATATCGCCCAGTTTTTCACCGGCCGGGTTGTACACATTGTCGCCTTCCAGCGAGCTGGCCAGCATCAGTTCCGGACCAGGGCCGTCGTTAACAAACGACTCCGGCGAACCCACGATGGTTTGATCACGCGAGCTGCTATCCAGACTGCCACCGGTGTAGCCACGATTCAGATCGGACGAACTGCCGTATTGATTGATAGCCATGATTTTCGGCTCCTCTGTGAGGGTTTCTGATCACATCAACGCGTTCCCTGGTGCTTGAGTTGGGGCTGCGCTGCAACGTGAAAACCATGCTACGCCCGGCACGTGCAGATATTGATCGGTGCCGCCCCGCGTTGCCGGGTAGGACATTGGCCGTAACAAAAGCGCACCTGGCTGGCAGCCGCGAGGGATGTGCGGACTGCGGATGTCAGAACATTTGCCACAAGCAAGTATCGGCGCGGTTGCGCGAGTTATTCGATGCGCGCAACGCTTGGGCGCGATGCGGGCCGCGCGCTAAACTAGCGCCCATGTCGCCGCTCACCCTCTATCTGATGCAAGGCCCGCAGCAACCCATCACGCTTGATCTGGCGTGGTCGGACAGCACGCGCGCGCGGCTGGCGACGCTTGGCCATCCGCAGCGCCGGCGGCAGTTTGCGCTGGGGCGGCTGGCGTTGTTGACCGCCGCCAGCAAGACGCTGGGCCGCGCGGTGGCGCTGCATGATCTGATAGAAAAAACCGATGACGCCCCCGTGCTGGCGTCCGCGCCGCAGTTGTTTACCAGCCTGTCGCACAGCGGCGACTGGGTGGCGGCGCTGGTGGCAACGCACGCGGTGGGCGTGGATATCGAAGCGCCGCGGCCACGCAACTGGGCGGCCTTGGGCAAGCAGGCGTACTCGGACGGCGACCTTGCCTGGCTGCTGGCCGCGCCCGACACCTTTACGCTGCAGCATCGCTTTTACACGCTATGGACCCTGCGCGAGGCCGCGTTCAAGGGCGGCCATCGGGATCATGTCTATGGCCCGCCCGACGTCATCCCCACGGGCACCACGCTGGCGTTTGGCGAATATGGCGATCTGCATTGGGCCGTCAGCGCCGCGCAGTCGGTGCGCGTGTCCGTGCAGACGTTAAGCCTGGACGACTATCTTGCTGCCGTCGCCTGAGCCCGCCGCCGATGCATCCCCACCCACGCCCCCGCCTTCACTGATGCGTTCACTCTCGGACCCCGGCTTGTTGCTGTTCCGGCGTGCCCGCGCCGAAGACGCGCCGTGGCTGGCCCCGCTGGTGTATGCGTCGGCATGGGAAGAATTCCAGTTTCTGCTGGGCGTAAAGCAAGCCGACTGCGAGGCATTCCTGCAAACCGCGTTGGCGTCACGGATCGGGCATTTTTCGTGGCGACACCATCATGTGGCGGTGATGGGCGATATCCCGGTGTCGGTGATCGGCGTGTATGACGGGCGCAAAGGCCGCTTTGATGCGCTGCCGTTGTTCTATCAACTGGTGCGTCATTTTGGCTGGCGGCATACCAGCGGCATTCTGTTGCGCGCCTTGGCCATGCAGCATGCGATGCCCGCACCCACGCGCTATCAAACGCTGTTGGCGCATTGCGCCACCCACCCGGAAGTGCGCGGGCTGGGTTTGTTCTCCGCTTTGCTGGCGCAATTGCAGCAAGAGCAACGCGTGCCGGCCCGGCGCGATCAGGCGGTGATCCTGGATGTGCTGAACAGCAATGTGCGCGCGCAGGCGTTGTATCGACGGCTGGGTTTTGCCATTACGCGAGAACGCCCGGACGAAGGCGTGCCGTTGCAACTGGCGGTAAAACGCATGCAGTTAAAGGCCGCACCGCGCAGCAAAGCCTAAGAAACATCCTGCCTTTGATCAGCCCGCACTAAACTTCTGCGCCGCGCAGCCGACCTATTTGTAATCACATGTATCAATAATGAGTTGAGGCTGCGGTCCTGATGGTTCAGCCGCATCAACGCATTACAGGCCAGGAGATCGCCATGGCGCTCAATTTATCCGGTATCAATCTGCAGTCCGCCACGTACGCCAACAAGCTGAACCAGTTGGCCGATAACGCGAACAGCAAGACCAGCAGCACCGATACAAACAGCAGCACCGCGGCGCAAGACAAGGTCACGCTGGGGGGCGGCGTCGACGCCAATGCGCTGACGTACTCGAACCCGACCGCCAGCAACGCCAATAGCAATGCATCCGCCAGCGCCAGCGATTCCAGCGACAGCGCCAAAGGCGTCGATCTAGCCAGCATGCTGGCCGATTCGAACGACAAGGTCGCGCAATTTACCGAAATGCTGAGCAAGATTCTGCAGCAGCAAGGCCTGACCGCCAGCAAGGTGGTCAGCGGTGAGCAGCAGATCAGCGCCGATCCGCAAACCATCGCGGCGGCCAAGCAGGCGGTGTCGGAAGACGGTGAGTTTGGCGTCAAGAACACGGCCACGCGGATTCTCAGCTTTGCCAAAGCGGCGATTGCGGCCGACCCGTCCAAGCTGGACCAGATCAAGGACGCCATTCAGAGCGGCTTTGATCAGGCGGCGCAATATTTTGGCGGCAAGCTACCCGATATCAGCAACCAGACGCATGACGCGATCATGGCCACGCTGGATAGCTGGAGCAAAAACGGCATTCCGTCTGGAGACGTGCAGGTGGTGATGCCCAATAGCGATGGCAGTGACGGCAGCAATGGTACTGATAGCGCCAACCAGACTGCGGATGCGTCCAGCAGCGCGGCCACGCTGTACAGCACCACGTCGTTTAGCTACACGCAGACCACGATCAAGACCAGCGCCTGATTTTTTCGCGTCATCGGGCGAGCGCGGCGGCAAAAAAACGTCGCCGCTGGCCTGATTCCAAAGCGCGCGGCCATTACATCGCCGCCGGCCTGATCCCAAAGCGCGGCGGCAATTACATCGCCGCCGCGAACCTCGCCGTAATCCAGTCAATAAACACGCGCAAGCGCTGGCTCATATGCCGGTTGGGCGGGTACACCACGTAAAACGGATAGGGCGCGGGCCGCCATTCGGGCAGCACTTCCACCAGCGCGCCACTCAGCAAATACGGCCGCGCGGTGTAGCGGAACGTCTGCATGATGCCCAGCCCCGCCAATCCGGCCGCCGCATGCGCGTTGCTCTCGTTAACGCCAAACAGCTGCGGCGGCATCACCTCCAGCTTGTCCGCGCCTTGGGCAAAACGCAGCGGCAAGGCGCGCTGGCCCGTGCCGCCCAGATAGCCCACCAGCGTGTGACCGTCGCACAAATCGTGGGGATGTTGTGGCGTGCCATGCGCGCGCCAATAAGCGGGCGCGGCGCAAGTCACCCACGGCGCGCTGCCGATCTGCCGCGCCACCAGGGTTTCGTCGGTGACCGCGCCCCCGCGGATCACGCAATCGACGTTCTCGCCAATCAGGTTGGTATGGCGGTCGCTGACGGCCAGGCTGATGCGGATGTCGGGATACGCCGCCAGAAATTCGGGCAGCGCCGGAATCACAATCATGCTGGCCACCGATGCGCCCATATCAATGCGCAACGGCCCACGCGGCTTGCGTTGTGCGCTGCCAAAACTCGCGTCGATATCGTCCAGCTCCTTCAGCAGCCGCGCCGTTCTCTCGTAATACGCCGCGCCTTCCGCCGTCACCGTTACACGCCGCGTGGTGCGCTGTAACAAGCGCACGCCCAGATGGCTTTCCAGCGCCTGCACCAGCTTGGTCAGCGTGGCATTCGGCATTTGCAGCGAATCGGCGGCGCGGCTGAAATTACCGGCTTCCACTACGCGGGCAAACGCACGGATGGCTTGTAATTGGTCCATACGGGGGGAGCGCCTTCGGGTTCGATTATTCACAAGCATGAATAAACATTTGCTTTCTTGCTACTTAATCAATGAATGCGCCAGCAGTACAGTGGGCTCGTCGCAACAAACAACCCACCACGGAGCAACATCATGAGCAAGCAACTGGAAGGCAAAATCGCATTGGTTACCGGCGGCACCACCGGCATCGGGCTGGCTTCAGCCCAAGAGTTCGCCGCGCAAGGCGCCAAGGTTTACATCACCGGCCGCCGTCAGCCCGAACTGGAAGCCGCGGTCGCCGCCATCGGCCACGGCGCGGTCGGCATCCGCGCAGACAGCGCCAGTCTGAGCGATCTGGATGCACTGTACTCGCAGATCAAAGCCGAATCCGGCCATCTGGATGTGCTGTTCGCCAATGCAGGCGGCGGCGACATGCTGGGCTTGAGCCAGATCACCGAAGAGCACTACGACCGCATTTTTGATAGCAATGTGAAAGGCACGCTGTTTACCGTGCAGAAAGCGCTGCCGCTGCTGAAAGACGGCAGCTCCATCATCCTGACCGCGTCAACCACGTCGATCCAGGGCACCGAGAATTTCAGCGTGTACAGCGCCAGCAAGGCGGCCATCCGCAACTTTGCGCGCAGCTGGCTGCTGGACCTGAAAGGCCGCCAGATCCGCGTCAACGCCATCAGCCCGGGCCCGGTGCGCACGCCGGGTCTGGCGGGCCTGGTGCCGGCCGAGCAAACCGAAGGCTTGTTTGGCTATCTGGCCGGGCAAGTGCCGCTGGGCCGCCTGGGCGAACCGGCGGAGATTGCCAAGGCGGTGCTGTTTCTGGCGTCGTCGGATAGCAGCTTTGTGAACGGCATCGAACTGTTCGTCGACGGCGGCAGCGCACAAATCTAACGCCGGTGCACAGCACCCATAGGGTGGGTCGTGACCCACCACTCAAAGTGGTATGCCAGGTTCACTGCAACGTGGCATGCGGCTCTGAATGGTGGGTCATGACCCACCCTATGCGAGCGGCAAGGTCAACCGTGCGGCGCGTCAGCCCGCCGTTTCGCGGATGCGCTGCGGGTGGCTATACACCGTCATGCGTTCGCCGCGGGCGAAGCCGATCAGCGTTATGCCAGCCTGTTCGGCCATGCGGATCGCCAGTGCGGTGGGGGCGGAGACAGCGGCCACCACGCTAAAGCCTGCCGCCGCGGCCTTATGCACAATCTCGTACGACGCGCGCGAGCTCATGACGATTATCCCGCTGCGGTCCGCCTCGCGCGCGGTTGCGCCTATCAGTTTATCCAGCGCGTTATGTCGGCCTACATCTTCCCGCGCAATCACCTGCCCGGGCCGCCACCACATCGCCACGTGCGTCGCGCCGGTGGCGGCATTTAACGGTTGCGCCTGGTGCAACACCGCCATCGCGGCGCTGATTTCGGCGGCATCCAGTTGCTGGTCGCTGGTCACCGCGTTGAGCGGGCGGATGGCGGCATCCAGCGATTCATAGCCACACAAGCCGCAACCGGTGCGCCCGGCCATCGAACGCCGCACCGCCTTCAGCGCCTGGAACCTTGATTCCACCAGCGTGATTTCGACCGCGATGCCGTCGCAACCGGGCACTACGTCCAGATCAATCAATTCGGATGGCTTGGCAATGATGGCTTCCGACAAGGCAAAGCCCAGCGCAAAGTCTTCCAGATCCAGCGGGCTGGCCATCATCACGGCATGCGAAATACCGTTGAACACCAGCGCAATGGCGGTTTCTTCGGCCACGGTCTCGGTCAGCGCTTGCGCCTGGCCGCGCTCGATGCGCAGCGCGCTGACGCTGTGCGTGCCGGTGGCCTGCGCCGGCAATGTCTCTGAGGTCATGGCATCGACTCGTTGATCAGCGCGTGGCCTTTGTCGGTTAACCACAGCGTGCGACGTTTGTCGTCCTGCCGCGCCTCCACCAGCGCCAGCCCGCCTTCCGCTTCGGGCGAGGCCAGCACCAGCAAGGCGCGATTAAGCTGGCTCATGCTCAGCCCCAGGCGTTTGGCGATCTGGTGGTCCGACACGCCGTTTTTCTCGGCGATGGCGCCCACCAGATTAACCAGCATATCTTCATCCACCGTTACGCCGCCACCTGCGGTTCGTGCGCACTGCGCGTCAGCACCACCGGCACCGATTTGGACGCAGGCGTGCGCGCGCGATCGGCCATGCTGCTCAGCGGCACCAGCGCGTTGGTTTCGGGGTAATAGCTGGCCAGGCAGCCTTCCGGGATGTCGTATTCCACCAGCAAAAACTCACGCGCCACGCGCTCGCCGTCTTGCCACAGCGAGGTCATATCCACCCACTGTCCGGCCACCAGATTCAGTCGCGCCAGGTCGTTCTTGTTGATAAACACCACGCGGCGATGGCCAAACACGCCGCGATAGCGGTCATCCAGACCGTAGATCGTGGTGTTGTACTGGTCGTGGCTGCGCACCGTCATCAGGTTGAACACCACCTTGTCGGCGTGCTGTTGGCGGATGGCCTTGATCGGCAGATCCGTCGGCACCGCGTGCGTCATAAAGCGTGCTTTGGCTTCCGGCGTTACCCAGGCGCGGTCACGGGCGCTGTTGCCCAGATAGAAACCACCGGGCACATGCACGCGCGCATTAAAGTCTTCAAAGCCGTCGATCACTTCAGCAATCTTGTCGCGGATGCGGTCGTAATCTTCGATCATCCACAGCCAGGCAATCTGGCTTTGCGGCAGGGTCGCGGCGGCCATGCGGGCGATGATGGCGGGCTCGGACAGCAGCTGTTCCGACGCCGGTTTGTTCATGCCCGACGAGATATGCACCATGCTCATCGAGTCTTCCACCGTCACGCCCTGCGGGCCTGCGGCTTGCAGATCGACTTCGGTGCGACCCAGACACGGCAGTATCAGCGCGTCCTGGCCGTGAATCAGATGCGAGCGGTTCAGTTTGGTGGTCACATGCGCGGTCAGCGTGCAGCGTTGCAGCGCCAGGTGCGTGTTCACCGTGTCGGGCGTGGCCTGGGCAAAGTTGCCGCCCATGCCGATAAACACTTTGCCCTCGCCAGCCAGCATGGCTTCGATTGCGCCGATGACATCGTGGCCGTGTTTGGCCGGCGGCACAAAATTGAAGGCGCGGCCCAGCTTGTCCAGAAAGCCTTGCGCCGGTTTCTCGTAAATGCCCATCGTGCGGTCGCCCTGCACGTTGGAATGCCCGCGCACCGGGCACGCGCCCGCGCCCGGCTTGCCGATATTGCCGTGCATCAGCAGCAGATTAAGGATGGTCTGGATGGTGGCCACCGAATGCTTGTGCTGGGTAACGCCCATGCCCCACGTGCAGATGGTGGCCGCGCTGGCGGCGTAAATCGCGCCCGCTTCGCGCAATTGCGCTTCGCTCAGGCCCGATTCTTCGGCCAGCGTGTCCCAGCTTTCAGCTTGCAGATCGGCCAGGAAATCATCAAAGCCGATGGTGTGCTCGGCGATAAAGTCGTAATCCACCGCGCCCAGTTCAAACGCGGCTTTGGCGATGCCTTTGGCCGCGGCCAGATCGCCACCAATCTTGAGCTGGTAATACCGCGTGGCCAGCGCCGTGCCTTGGCTCGACAACATGTCGCGCGGGCTTTGCGGGTCGGCAAAGCGTTGCAGGCCACGCTCGTGCAGCGGGTTGAACACCACAATCTGCGCGCCGCGTTTGGCGGCCTCGCGCAGTGCGCCCAACATGCGCGGGTGGTTGGTGCCCGGGTTCTGGCCAAAGATAAAGATGGCCTGCGCTGCATCGAAATCGTCGAGCAGCACCGTGCCTTTGCCGATGCCTATCGCCTCTTTCATGGCCGTGCCCGAGGGTTCGTGGCACATGTTGGAGCAATCCGGCAGGTTGTTGGTGCCAAACTCGCGGATAAACAACTGGTACAAAAAAGCGGCTTCGTTGCTGGTGCGGCCGGACGTATAAAACAGCGCCTGGTCCGGATGGTCCAGCGCGTTCAGGTGCCGGGCGATCAGCGCAAACGCGTCGTCCCATTGCACCGGCACGTAATGGTCGGTGGCGGCGTCGTAGCGCATCGGCTCGGTCAGGCGGCCTTGCGCCTCCAGCCAGTAATCGTCGTGCGCCAGCAGCTCGGTTACGCTGTGACCGGCAAAGAATTCACGCGTAACGCGGCGTTCCGTGGCTTCGGCGGCCACGGCTTTGGCGCCGTTCTCACAGAATTCAAACGTCGAATGATGATTCTTGTCGGGCCACGCGCAACCGGGGCAATCAAAGCCGTCCGGCTGGTTCTGGCGCAGCAATGTGGCCACGCCGCGGCCGACGATGCCTTGCTCGTAAATGGCGTTCAGCGTGCTTTTCAGCGCGCCCCAGCCCCCGGCTGGCCGGTTATAGAACCGGATACCTTGCTTGCTCATGCTGTGCAACTCCAGTGTTGCGGATTTTTCGTTCTGCGGCTGGCGCGTTTCGCATTCCAGCTCTGGTTATCTATACTAGCCAACTCGTGTGTCACGAGCCTTTCCACCTGGCGCTCGCAAAATACCGCAGAGAAGCCCATCCCGACGTCTGTCGGTACACCTGCCCGTCTGACACACACGTTGCGGATCATTAATTCGATTGCGCCATTATGCGAGTCTGCATAGGCGGTGCAAATACGGCCTCTCCGCAGCCTGGCCTACCTGGCATTCCACGTGTGGCGTTGCACATGCGCGGCTCTACCGTAATTTCGTCGCTGGTTTATCGTCCGGCCACAATCACGCGTATCCGGATGCGCGCCCTATGCGGTCACCCCGCCGTGGCGGCATCCAAAAGGTAGAAGAATCAATGAGTTTATATGGACTGCTGGCGCGCTTTATCCGCCAGCACTGGCGCGCTTATGTCGGCTCGGCCTTCATGCTGTTTGGCGTGGCCGTGCTATCTGTGTGGGTGCCGCGCAAGATCGGTCACATCATCGATGGCCTGGTGGCGCATAGTTTGTCCAGTACCGCGCTGTTGCTGCAACTAGGCCAGCTCCTGGTCATGGGCCTGATCATTTATTTTTTGCGCGCGGGCTGGCGTCTGAAGCTGTTTGCCGCGGCGTATCAGTTGGGCGTGCAATTGCGCACCGAGCTCTATGACAAGCTGACCACGCAAGGCCCCGGCTTTTATCACAATCAGCGCACCGGCGACTTGATGGCGCGCGCCACCAATGACATCGACGCCATCGAAATGGCGGCCGGCGAAGCCATGTTGGCCGGCTTTGATGGCAGCCTGACGCTGATCCTGGTGCTCAGCATGATGACGCTGGGCATTGATTGGCGCCTGGCATTGGCGGCGTTGCTGCCGTTTCCGCTGATGGCGCTGGCGTTCTGGAAAATCTCTGACCGCATTCATTACGCGTGGGATGACTCGCTGGCGCGCTTTAGCAAGCTCAACGACCACGTGCAGGAAACGCTGACCGGCGTGCGCACCTTGCGCGTATTGGGCCTGGAAGCGCGCAACAGCCGCGAGCTGTCGCAACTGGCCGAAAACGCCGCCGCCAGCAGTCTGACCGCGCAACGCTGGGAAGCCGCGTTCGAACCCGCCGTCGGCCTGACCTTGTGTACCGCCACCGTCACCGCCTTGGGCGTGGGCGGTTATCTGGTGTGGCACGGCCAGCTGACCATCGGCCAGATGACCAGCTTCAGCATGTACCTGGGTCAGTTGATCTGGCCGATGTTTGCTGCGGGTTGGGTGCTGTCGCTGCTGGAACGCGGTCGCGCCGCGTGGGGCCGCCTCGGGCCGGTGCTGGCGCAAGCGCGCTCGGTGGATGACCACGGCGATACCCATCAATTGCAGGTGGGCGCGCTCGAATTCGACGCGGTGCACTTCCAGTATCCGGGTCAGCAAGACGCCGCCGTGGACGACGTCAGCCTGACCCTCATGCCCGGCCAGACGCTGGGCCTGGTCGGCCCCACCGGTTCGGGCAAATCCACGCTCTTGCGTTTGCTGATGCGCCAGTACGGTTTGCAGCAAGGTCAGATCCGCTGGAATGGCGTGGCCGTGGCCGATTACACGCTCGACACGCTGCGCGAGGCGATCAGCTGGGTGCCGCAAGAGCCGTTTCTGTTCTCGGCCTCCGTCGCGGAAAACATCGCGCTGGTCAAGCCCGACGCTACGCAGGAAGACATCGAACGCGTGGCGCGGCTGGCGGCGGTGCATGACGACATCCAGCGTCTGCCCATGGCTTACCAAACCCCGGTTGGCGAAAAAGGCGTGGCCTTGTCCGGCGGCCAGCGCCAGCGCATCGCCATCGCCCGCGCGCTGCTGGCCGACACGCCGTTACTGCTGCTCGACGACGCCTTGTCGGCCGTCGATACCCACACCGAGGCGCAGATCCTGTCGCATCTGCGCGCCGCGCGTCAGGGCCGCACCGTAATCATCGTCAGCCACCGTTTGTCCGCCGTGGCCGATGCCGACCAGATTGCCGTGCTGCGCCAGGGCCGCATTACCGAGCATGGCCAACACAGCCAGCTCGTCGAAAACAATCGTTGGTACGCCAGCCAATGGCGCTATCAACAACTGGAGGCCAGCCTTGATGAACTCTAAGACTGCGGTGGCCCCGCCCATCACCGCCGCGCGCAATGAACGCCGCGATGCGGTCAGCCTGCTGAACGAGGCCGCCCGCCCCGACCGCCGCCATTTATATATCGGCACCGTCTGGCTGGTGGCGGCCGCCTTGCTGGAAGCGCTGTCGCCGCTGCTGGGCAAGCACTTTATTGATAACTACCTGCTGCCGCATCACTACGACGCCCGCGCGATTGCCGCCTTGCTGGCCGGATGCCTGGTCTGTGGCTTTGCCGCCAGCATCCTGCGTTATCTGCAGCTAACGCGCATGGCGGGCGTGGCGATGCGCTCGGTCAAGCGCCTGCGCGAAGACGTGTACAGCCATGTCATCCGCCTGCCGATGGCGTTTTTTGACAAGGCCATCACCGGGCAACTGGTCAGCCGCGTCACCAACGACACCGAATCGGTGAAAGCGCTGTATGTGCAGGTGCTGTTTGTGATGCTGGACAGTTGCATTGTGATTATCGGTGCGATGTTGGCGATGGCGTGGCTGGACTGGCGCTTGATGAGCATCGTGCTGACGCTGTTCCCGGCCGTGGTGCTGATCGTCTGGTTTTATCAGCGCTGGAGCGCGCCCTCGGTGGCGCAAGCGCGCGAGCTGCGCAGCGAAATCAACGCACAAGTGGCCGAATCGATCGCGGGCATGAGCGTGTTGCAAGCGGCCAATGCCGAAGCGCGTTTCTCCGGCCGCTTTCGCAATATCAACCAGGCGCATTACCGCGCGCGGCTGCAGGAACTGTCGGCTAACGCATGGTTGCTGCGGCCCGCGCTCGATTTGATGAACGTGCTGGTGTTGGCGCTGGTGATCTACTGTTTTGGCGTGCAGGCATTTGGCGCGCTCGAGATTGGCGTGCTGTATGCGTTTGTCAGCTATATCGCCCGCGTGGTGGAACCGCTGATCCAGATCATGCTGCAGTTCAGCCAGTTGCAGCAGGCCGTGGTGGCCGCCGCACGCGTCAATCATCTGCTGAAAGAACCGCGCGGTACGGTCTCGGGCGGCGATGTGCGCATCCAGCGCGGCGAAGTCAATTTCAGCCATCTGCGCTTTGGCTACAACGACAGCCAGACCATCCTGCACGACCTGAGCCTGCATGTGCCGGCTGGGGCGTTTTACGGCATCGTCGGCCACACCGGCAGCGGCAAATCCACGCTGCTATCGCTGTTGCTGCGTTTTTATACGCCGCAAGCCGGGCAGATTTCGATCGACGATATTGCGTTGCAAACCATCAGCGACGAAGCGTTTCGCGCCGGCGTGGGGCTGGTGCCGCAAGACCCGTTCTTGCTGGCCGCCACCGCGCGCGAAAACATCGATATGGGTCGCGGTTTGTCGCAAGACGAAATCGAAACCGCCGCCCGCGCGGCCAATGTGCACGAGCTGATCCTGTCGCTGGAAAACGGTTACGACACCGATATGGGCGAAAGCGGCACGCGCTTGTCCAGCGGGCAAAAGCAGCTGATCGCCATCGCGCGCGCGCTGGCGGGCAAGCCGCGCATTCTGTTGCTGGACGAAGCCACCTCGCACATCGATAGCGAAACCGAACAGATCGTGCAGCGCGCGCTGGATGCGTTAAAAGGCAAGGTGACGTTGATCTCGATTGCGCATCGCTTGTCCACCATCCGCGATGCCGACCGCATTATCGTGCTCAACCACGGCCATATCGCCGAAGCGGGCAGCCACGACGAACTGATGAATATCGAGCACGGTATTTATCAGCGTTTGTACCTGCTGCAACAGTTGCAGGACTAGTTTCTGCAGCAAACGCGCAAGCGCCGGATTTCCCTACGCAAGATGTACGGCGCGCCGACAGACAGGCGCTGAAGGTGCGCCGTATTCTCGGTTTTAATCCGACTTTTCACGACTGGGGACGGCCATGGAACTCGCACATCTGACGCGCTACGAGATCAATCTGATCACTCGTTCATTAGCGCATTGCCTGGAACAACTGCCCGAAAAAGATGGCGCCAACCGCAATGACTGGACGGCGTTAAAGCACCTGGAATCGATGTTCTCCACCATCCACGGCGAGCATTTTGTGCTGTCGGGCAGCGAGAAAATCAAGCCGGGTAACTGATCAGCGCGTCTCGGGCTCTTCGCCGCGCACTCGCTGCGCAGCGGCGCGCAGCACGCTGATTTGCTGCTTGTAGCCGCGGCAGCCGCGGCAGATCGGCAAGTGCGCATGCACCTCCAGCCACTCGCCAGTCTGTAACGGTCGGTCCAGTGCGTCCGACAGCAGTCGGCTGATCTTTTTACACGTACTCATCGCAATCCTCGCCGTCGTAGCCCTTCTCGGTCAGACAGGTGCGCAGCTTGAGCCGCGCGCGGTACAGCAGCACGCTGCAATGATTGGCCGACACCGCCAGCTCCACACAAATCTCATCGGTTTCCAGCCCGAGAAACTCGCGCATCATAAACACGCGGCCGGTGCTTTCCGGCAGGTTGTTCAGACAAAGCTCAAACAACAACCAGAACTGCTTTTGCGCCAGCGCGGTTTCCGGCTTGGGCCACGGCCGCGGGCGCGTGTCGGCGGCCCAATGATCATTGGCCTTAAACAACAAATCGTCGAGCAGCGCCTCGCCTTCAATTTCGGCCTCCAACGCCGACAAGTTGATGGTGCGATAGCGTGCGCGCAGCGTATCCACCAGCTTGTGCCGCAGAATGCCAAACACCCACGTCTTGTGTTGCGATTGCCCGCCAAACTGCTGTGGCGCGGTGTACGCGGCCGTCAGCGCCTCTTGCACCGCGTCTTCGGCCGCCACGGCATCGCGTAACTGCAGCCGGGCAAAGCGCAGCAAGTCGCGCCGCAGCCCGGTCAGATAATGGTGGTCTTGTTGCCACGATAACTGCGTTGTCACTGCGTGCCTGGCCCCCGTACGCGCAGACGGCGCCGCATGCGCCAGCCGTCCACCGACCACGCGCCCATGCCATGCACCATCAGATAAACCAGCAAGATACCCCACAGCACATGATCCTTGATCTGGATCGGTTCCAGACCTGGATATGAAATCACTGCCACGCAATTCAAAATCAGCAAGCCGGTCGCGCCAAAGCGCCCCGCCCACCCCGTCAACAACAGCAAGGGCAACAGCAATTCGCCGCCCGCGCCCATCACTGCAGCGACCGCGGGTGGCAGGAGGGGCACGTGATATTCACTGGTAAACAAATACAAGGTGCTATCCCAACTGCGTAATTTGGTCAGCCCGGACAACCAGAACACCCGCGCCAGATACAGCCGCACCCCCAGCGCAAACGCCGGTTGCAACGCGGTACAACAGAGTTCGAAACGGGCGTATAGCCACGCCATCCAGTTACAGCGGAGCGCAAGCATGATGGGCCTCCAGCGCGCTAATCAAACCATCAGTAAATAACAGCGGCAACAACGCCGTGTCGGCCTGCAACGCAGGCAGCACCGCGTGCAGCGGCGCGCCGTGTTGCAAGGACCGGACCGCGACCGCGTGCGCCGGGCCAAGCGCGCGGTGCTGCACCTGCGTGCCCGCCCGCCAGATCAACACGGCCTGGCCTCCTGCGTCCGGATCAGCCAGTGCGCCGCCTTGATGCATCGCCAGCAAATCGGCGATCGGCCAAGCCGGCGATGCCACCAGCGCCACCGCTGGCGCAAAGCGCACGCGCTGTTGCGCAAACTGTTCCGGCGTCAGCGTTTGCAGCTGCGCCACGGCAAATGGCGCGCAATCGGGCGCATGCCATGCCCGATGCAAAGCCCAATCCACCCGCGCCACATCGGCCAGATACGGCACGCTACGCGCGGGTGCAAACGTGGCAATAAACGCCGCCAGCTGCGCGCCGTCGTCATGCAGATTGGCCGAGGTCGCCGGCGTCGCCCGCACATACGCGCGCGCCATGCCGTTAAAGAACTCAGCGCCGACCAGCTCCGCCACTTGGGCAAAGGTCGCCCGCAAGGCATTAATGCGATTGAGCCGCACATTGTTGCGATAGACGTCCAGCCGCGGCGCGCTGGCAGTGGTGACGCCGGCAGGCACAAAACCAGCGTCGTTAAAGGCATAGGCCAATTCGGCGAGGGCGGCGGCGTAACTCAACATGGCTGCGGCTCCCTGTGCGCCTCAGCCACCACCGCCTGGATTGCGGCATATTCGCCCAGCAACGCGGCCAGCGGCGGCAGATTGCTATCGCGTTCCAGCAACACCGGTTGCGGCCCAAAGCGCTGCAAAGCCACCCGCAACAGCGCCATCACTTCGGCACTGACCGGCGCGCCGTGGGTATCGATGGCGCAACCGTCCACCATTTCATATCCAGCCACATGGATTTCGCCGACCACGTCGCGCGGCAAAGCAGCCATCTCATCTTGCGGGTCCAATCCCAGGTTCAGCGCATTCACCCGCAGATTGTTCAGATCCAGCAGCACGCCACAGCCGGTGCGACGCGCAATGTGCGCCAGCAATTCGGCCTCGCTGCACACCGCATCGCGCATCTCGATATAAGTGGACACGTTCTCCAGCAAAATCGTGCGCCCCAACGCCTGCTGCACCTGGTCGATGCGCTGGCACAGCAAGTCCAGTGCGCCGTGCAAACGCGGCACCGGCAGCAAATCGGGAAAGAACTGCCCGGCATGGCGATTCCACGCCAGATGCTCGGAGACGCGCACCGGCTCGATGCGCTGTACCAGCTCGCGCAATTGCGCCAGATGTCGTTTATCCAGCGGGTCAACACTGCCCAGCCCCAGCCCGACGCCATGCAGACTTACCGGATACTGGTCGCGGATTTGCTCCAGCGCGGCAATCGGCGCGCCGCCGCCAAAATAGTTTTCGCTATGCACTTCCCACCAGCCCACCGCCGGCTGCGTTTGCAGCACGTCGGCCACGTGCGGCGAACGCAGGCCCAGGCCGGTCAATAAATCAGATTGATGCATCACGCGTGCTCCCAAGCAATGCGGCGGGCAGCGGCCAGCCCGACACCGGCCGCTGCAATGCGCGCTTAACCGGCTTTAAGGCTGCCGCCCATTTTGGCGCACGTGCCTGCCGGTACGGCCTTGAACTCGGCCTTGTCGTTGTCTTTGCTGGCCTGGCCCGCGCAGGCATGGTCGTTGCCCTTGCAGTCGTTCTGGCCGGCTTTGGCCACGCCGTAACACTTCTCCATATCGGCGGCCAATACCGGGGCGGACAATGCGCTGCCCAGGATGGCGGCGAGGGCGGATGCGGCGAGTAATTGCTTGTTCATGGTGATCTCCAGTCTGTAAGTACAAAGGTTGCGCGAAAGCAAAAATGGCCTCGCTACAGACTGAGTCGGCGCAGCGCCGCGGATATGACAGTACTTTGCAAAAATATTTTTGCAGCCGTCACGCCAGCACCCGCTTGGCACGCGCAATCTGCCTGCGCGCCCACTATGCTTAGGGCCAGCACAACGCGCCGCGCCGCGCCCCACGCGGGGTGCAGGCGCGCCACCACCACAGGATGCCCGGCATGACATTGCGTAATCGCCTGATCCTGATCGCCAGCCTGATGCTGGCGGTCTGCCTGATTTTTATCGCGGACAATCTGTACGGACTGCAGCGGCTGGGCGCGTTGCAGGACGAAGGCAACGACGCCGCCGCGCACGCCGGTTTTGTCGAGCGCAGCGCAGGCTTGGGCGCGGATCTGTATCAGGTGATCGCGGACGCGGTCATCAACCACAACATGGCCGATTCCGACCGCGAATGGGCCAGCGCCAAAGCCAACGCAATCAAGACGCTGCAACAATCCGCCAGCTACGCCGTCACGCCCGAAGCCACGCAAGCGGCGCAAAAAGCCCAGAGCGCGCTTGAGCGCTATATCGATACCTATGAGAAACGCTACCGCCCCTTGCTGGCGGCCGAGCCGATGGACTTTGCCGCCATCCGCACGGTGGATGGCGAGGTCGATGGCATCCGCGACGACCTGCAGAAAAACCTGGATACCGTCGCCACTTCGCTGGTTAACCAGGCAGTGCAAGCCGACCAGCATTTCGACGCCACGCGCCAGCAAATGGTGGTGCAGAGCATTTTGATCAGCGTGGCGGCACTGGCCGTGCTGGGCGTGCTGCTGTGGCTGACCGGCAGCGCCATCTTTCGCCAACTGGGCGGCGAACCGGCGCAGGCGGCGGCCATTGCGCGGCAAGTGGCCGCAGGCAATCTGGCGGTGCAGGTACCGGTGCGTGCGGGGGACACACGTAGCTTGTTGGCGTCGATGGCCGAAATGCGCCAGCAATTGCACGACTGGGTAACCCGCCTGACCGCAGCGGCCACCACGCTGCAAAGCGCGGGCCACAGCTTATCCAGCGTGGCGGGGGCCGTGGCCGGTGCGGCCGAAGAACAAAGCAATGCCAGTGCCTCGATGGCGGCCACCGTCGAGCAAATGACGGTGTCCATCAACCATATCTCCAGCAGCGCCAGCGAGACCGACACGCTGGCGCGCGCCGCTGGCGAGCACGCCCAGGCCGGTGCGGGCAGCGTCGAAGCCGTGATCAGCCGCTTTGATGCGGTTAACGAAAGCGTGCAGGCCGCCGCCACCTATATGCAGCAACTCGACACCAACGCGCAGCGCATCGCTGGCATCGCGCAAGTGATCAAAGGCATCGCCGAACAAACCAATCTGTTGGCGCTTAACGCCGCCATCGAAGCCGCCCGCGCCGGTGAACACGGCCGCGGCTTTGCCGTCGTCGCCGACGAAGTCCGCAAACTGGCCGAGAAAACCGCCGCTTCCACCGTCGAAATCACCGGCATGATCAGCACCACCGAAAAAGCCACCGCCGCCGCCGTATTCGAAATCCGCCAGAACGCCGAGCGCATCCAGAGCGTGAACGCGCTGGCCACCCAAGCCGGCAGCGGCATGGCCGAAGTGCGCAGCAGCAGCCGCGAACTGGTCGAACATATCGCCTCGATGTCTGAAGCGCTGCGCGAACAAGCGGTGGCCAGCAACCAGCTGGCCAACAACATCGAACGCATCGCCGCCGGCACCGGCGAAACCAGCCGCCGCATCAGCGGTATCCCCACGGCGGTGGCGGAAATCAACCAGATTTCGACCGAGCTGAGCGCGCTGATTGCGGATTTCCGGCTGAGGTAAATCTGCCGCCACTTTTTCCCGGCGATCGCTCCGCGGCGTGGAGCCGATTGATCCCTACGTCGCTAACAGGGCCGGTGCTAAACTGCAGGCGACCCGGCCGCGCGCTGCGGTCCTTTTGAAACCGCAGGCACCGGCATGACCATCAAACACCCCATCAGCGCACTCACCATTCATGGCTTCAAGTCGATTCGCGCGCTAGAGCAACTCGAGCTCAGCGCGCTGAATGTGCTTATTGGTCCTAACGGTGCTGGCAAGAGCAGCTTTATCGCGTATTTCCGCATGGTGGGCGCTTTGATGGAGCGCCGGCTGGCAAACTGGACCGCAAAGCAGGGCTCCGCGGAACGGATCGTCAGCTTTGGGTTAAAGCAGACCTCGCAGCTGGATTCAACGATTACGCTGGGCCACTTCACTTATTCGTTTACGCTGGAGCCCTCGGTGGATGGCACCTTTGTCTTCACGCGGGAAGCGGTGACTGCACACCAGCAGCCGGTGCCTCTAAGCACCCTGCCCGGCCCTGAGGCGACACTGCCCTTGCTTGCTGTAGAACCCGCTGCGGATGAAGCAACGCGTTCACTGTTCAATTCAATCCATCGCTGGAATGTCTTTCATTTCCACGACACCAGCGAGACCGCAGGGGTAAAACGCTGGGGAGATGTGCACGATGCGCTGGCGCTGCACGCCGATGGCGCCAATCTTGCGGCGTATCTATACATGCTAAGAACCGAGTCGCCCGCGGTGTATGCGCAGATTCGCAAGACCGTTCAATTGGCGATTCCTTTCTTTGATGACTTTGTGTTGCAACCCCGCAGCGTCGACGACATCAATCTGCGCTGGCGCCAACTAGATAGCGACTATGTGCTGTCGCCTCACCAGCTTTCGGATGGATCGCTACGCTTTATCTGCCTGGCCACCGCGTTGCTGGACCCCAAGCCACCGTCGACCTTGATCATCGATGAACCCGAACTGGGCCTGCATCCGTACGCAGTAACCTTGTTGGCCGCATTATTGCGCTCCGCATCCACCCGGACGCAGATCATCGTTGCCACCCAATCCGTTGAATTGCTGAACCAGTTTTCGCTGAACGACGTGATCGTGGTTGAGCGGGAAGACGGCAGTTCTGTATTCAAGCGGTTGCAAGAGGCCGATTTCGCGGACTGGCTGCGTGATTATTCAAACGGCGAGTTGTGGCAAAAGAACGTACTGGGCGGTCGGCCATGATCCGGCTTTATGTGATCTGCGAGGGCCAGACCGAAGAAAGTTTTATCAAGGAAGTCGTGGCGCCGACGTTGTATGAGCGCCAGATCTACCTTTGTCCACGCCTGGTCGGCAAACCTGGCCATCAGGGTGGCAACGTAAAAATCGAGCGCATTGTCACGGACGCCAGAAACCTGCTGGCGGCTGGCGATGCATGGTGCACGACCTTTTTTGATTTTTATGGCTTGCCCAACGCGTTTCCCGGTAAAGCACAGGCACAACAGTCAGGCTCGCCGGATGACAAAGCGGATTGCGTGTTGAATGCCATGCAAGCAGCGCTAACCCTTGAGCTGGGAGAAAACGCGATGCGCCGCTTTATTCCTTATCTGCAGATGTATGAATTTGAAGGTCTGCTATTCAGTGATCCTGTGGCCCTGGCCCAAGGGACAGGCGATACCAGGCTTGCCGCGCCGTTCCAACGCATTCGCGCACAGTTTTCGACACCTGAATGGATTAACGACAGTCCCCACACCGCGCCCGCCAAACGCATCCAGGCGTTGTTCCCGTCCTACGACAAGCCTTTGCATGGCGTGCTGGCAGCCCGTGAAGCCGGGTTAGACAGGATCCGCGCCGAATGCCGTCGTTTTGATGCCTGGCTAAGCCGCATCGAAGCGCTTGCTGACCCTGTCGCGGCATAGGTGGTGCCGCCCCCATAGAAAAGGCCTCGAAGCAATCAAGCCTTCGAGGCCTTTTTGTTTGCGGCAGCAATCGGCTGGATCGGCTACGCAAGATTCATCGCGTCATCGGCTTATGGGTTATAGCGGCCCAGGCAGGCGCTGAACAGCACGCCCAGCACGCTGAGGTTGCCGCGCACGCTGCTGATCTTGGTGGGCACTTCGCCTTTGGGATAGCGGCGGATGGTGGGCAGTTCCACGCATTTGTAGCCCAGCTTGGGGGCGCGGTACGACAAATAGGCCAGCAGTTCGTAGGTGGTGAAGATGTCGCGGAACATGGCGATGCGGTCATCCACCATCATTTTGCGGCTGTAGGCGCGAAAGCCTTGCGTGGTGTCGGTCCAGTGAAAGCCGGAGGCGATGCTCAGCGCCGGGGCGTGGATAAAGCGGATGGCAAAGTCACGGGATGCGGGCGTGTTTTCTGCCACGCCGCCGTTCAGAAAACGCGACGCCTGCACAAAGTCGATGCCCTCATCCAGCGCCTTGATAAAGCGCGGGATGGCTTCGGGGTCGTCTTTGTCGTTGCCGTCGATGGTGACGACGCCTTCGTAGCCTTGTTCCAGCACAAAGGCATAGGCGCAACGCAGTTGCGAGCTGAGTTTGCCGCTGGCGGTTTTCAGGATCAGGCCGCGCACGCCCAGCGTTTGCAGGCGCGTGTGTTCCATCGAGCCGTCGGTGCTGCCCCCGTCAACGATGATGACGTCGGCTTGCTGCTCCAGCTTGAGCTGCGACATGCGGGTCAGCAGGCTGATGATGCGTTGCCCTTCGTTGATCACGGGGATCACGATGCAGTATTTGTGTTGGCGTTCCAGCCAGAATTGCGTCTTGTAGGCTGGCACTTGCCAGTTTTTGCTGGCGGCAAGCGGCGTTGTGGCGATGGCGGTGGTCATGGTGGTTTTCTCTCTTTAGCGTCAGGCCACACCGGCCGTGATAAAGCCGACACCCGCGATCACCAGCACAACGCCGGTGATCGTGGTCCAGTAAAACTGTTCGCGAAACACCAGCACCGACAGCACGGCGACGGCGGCCACGGCGCCCGAGGTCAGCACCGGGTGCGCAATATTCAGCGGCAGGCGCGCCAGCGCGGCGGCGTACAGCAAGAAGGCGGTGCCATACAGGCCCAGGCCCAGCCAGAACGGCCAGTTGCTCAGCGCGGCCTGCGGGTTGGATGGCGATGGAAACGCGCGCGGCGGCAGCATGGCCATCTTGATCAGCACGCTGGCCGAAGCGTTGGTCAGAATGCCCAGAATCAGAATCAACCATTTCATTTACGCTGCCCTCCCCGGGCGATAGCTGCGGTCGGCCACGCCCAGGGCGCGCTCAATCGCGGTCAGATGTGGCTCGTTTTGCGTGGCCACCATTTCGATACTGACCAGCGCATCGGGGCGCACGGTCTTGAGTGCGGCGTACACCGCGTCATGCTGCGTACCGCCGTCGCCCAGCGGCACCAGGCTGGGCTCGCTGGCATGGATATGCCCGATCACGTCGATATGGCGGCTGACCACATCGGCCACGTTTTCTTGATTAAGCGTGACGGCGCCGGTATCCAGCTGCATTTTGACGGCCGCGTGGTTAACGGCGCGCACCACCGCGGCGGTTTCGTCGCTGGTGGTCATAAAGTTGGCGCCATACAGCGGCGGGTTCGGTTCCAGGCAGATCAACACGCCTTCGCTGGCGGCGATATCGCCCAGACGATTAAAGAACTCGACTGCGCGGCTGCGGGTTTCTTCGTCGCTCAGACCGCTGCGATCGCGGTTTTTGGGCGAGCCAAACACCAGGCGGGTGGCGCCGGAGACGCCGCCGATATGACAGACGCCGCGCAAGTGCGCCAGCATCGCGTCTTGCGACGCCGCGTCGCCAAACACGTTCAGCCCGGTGGTGCCAAACAGCAGCGACTGCATGCCGGTCATTTCGATACCGCGCTCCGCCCACCAGGCTTTGACCTTGCGGATTTCGGCGTCGGTGGCTTCGGCGGGCTTGGGAAAATATTTGCCCGGCGCAAAATCGATGGCATCCACCTGATAGCGTTGCAGCAGGCTGGCCAGGTCGTTGTCTTCGTTGACGTCCCACGCGATATTCGAAATAGCCAGCCTCATGCTGCAGCCTCGGCTTTGATGGTCACCGGCTCGGATTGCGCATAAGCGCGCACGGCCTGGATCGATTCACGACGGCTGTATTGATAGCGGCCGGTGCCGCCGAATACGTCGGCGTAACGGGTTTGCATATCGTAGCTGGCGGCGGCGTTGCCGAGGTTTTGCTCGAACGGTTTGCCAAAGCCTTCCAGCGACACATCACCCACGGTGACCGGCGCAGCGGTCAGATGCACCAGTTTCAGGCCTGCTTTCAGCGCGGTCTGGATGTCGTACCAGAGGTTGATCATCGGGTAGAAGCAGAACGAGCCACGGCTATCGATGGCGTGCAGATTGTTGTCGTTCAGAAAGTCGAAAATGACGTTCTTGCGCAGGCCGGGGCCCACCAGGCCGGGCAGGCGCACGATCAGATAATTGTCGAAATGGCTTTCGACAAATTTCTCCAGATAGCGGCGATTCAGGCCGTAGGCGTGCAGATCGTTTTCGTCCACCGGCGTGTCTTCATCAATGCCCACCGGGGTCTTGAACACGTCCACCGTGCTGATCAGGATGAAGGTTTTGCACTGGATGGTGGAAAGATGCGCGATCAGACCATCGATGTTTTTACGATCGGCGGCAGGTTCGCGGTTGGCGATCCATTTTTGCGCCGGCGCGGCCGAGCACACCACGGTGTCAAAGCTGCCGCCATCGATATTGCCGATGTTGGTGGAGCGGTAGTGGTGGCTAAAGTGCGTTTGCTTGCTTAGCGTCTGGCCCACAAAACCACTGCTGCCGATCAATGCGGCGTTCTGATTGCGTTCGTCCATTTCAACCCCTTTGATAACGGATGCAATAACCCTTGTTGCACTTCTCGTCGGGATATTGCGAAACCAGATAAGCATCCAGCTGCGGAAAGCGTTCGCGCATGCTGCGGCCATCCACGGTGTAAGACGGTTCGGTGGTGGAGTACACCACCGCCTTGGGCGCGCTGCTGCGCACGGCGTCGATCAGTTCGTTTTCATTGGCCGGGCCGGCGTACACCAGATAGGTAAAGCGGGTGCAGCTGGGCAAGCGGGTCAGGCCGTTGATCACGCCGTTATTGGATAGATCAAGCAGGCAGCCCGACTGGCTGGCCAGCACTTGCTCGGCAGCCCAGCGCACGCCTTCGGGCGAGGCCGCGGCGTTGTCGCCCCAGGCATTGGGTTTTTCAATCCAGGCGTACTGGCCCGCGCGATAGTTGTGCGCGGCGGTCAGCAAGGTCAGCCCCAGCGTGCCGATAATCAGTACCACAAAGGCCCAGCGCACCGGCGTAAACGTCGGCTTGTTGGTCGAGATGGCCAGCGCCAGCAGCCCGGTCACCAATACAAACGCCGGATGATGAAACTTGGCCGCGCACGGCAGCGCCAACACCACCAGCACCACGGCGGCAATGCGCAGATAACGCGGAAAGGCAAAATCGCGGCCGTAAATGGTCAGCGCGATCAGCGCCGGAATCCACATGCTCCAGTAGATATGGTCCACATCGGCGCGGTTGATACCGATCTTGAACATCATTAGCGACGCCAGCACAAAGCCCAGCACTTGCGGGCCGGCATGCGGCCGTTGCGCAAAGCGCAGCGAATGGCGCGCGGTGTAGATCAGCGCTGTCAGCGCGGTGATGTTCACCAGCGAGGTCAGGATGGTCAGGATGACGGGCCAGCGTTGCAGTCCGTAGCTCCACTGCGCCGAGGTATCCATCAGCACTTTGATATTGGCGGCGTAATTACTGAGCGAGCAGGTTTCAAACAAGGCGCCCAACAAGGCCACCACGCCCACAAACACCACCAGCGAAATCACAAAACGCTTGTCGCGCACCGCCATCCACAGCGTGGAGCCGCCCAGCGCCACGATGGTGGTCAGGCCGCGATCATAAGACCAGAACATACCCAGCCCGACCAACGCGCCAAACAGCACCAACAGCGCGGTTTGCGCCGCCGGTTTAAAGCTGCGGCCGGTCAGCAGCAGCCATACATACAGCGAAGCCAGCCACATCAGATCGCGATAATTAACCAACTGGGTGGCCATTACGCCCACGCCAAACACCAACAGCGCCTGATGCGGCTTGCCGCGCGAGGCCTGATAGGCCACCACAAACAGCAGCGCCCCGGCCAGCAAGCGCAGCAGCTTGTACAGCATCAGCGTGGGAACAAAATAATCGGTCGGGCCCCAGATGGCGCGCGTGACCATGGCGGGCAGATAATCCAGCGCGCCGTGGATGGTCAGCGGTTCAAAGCCACCCGGGGTGGTGGTCAGCAAACTGGCCGACGAGGCAAAGTACTCGCCTTGCAAAAACGGATCTTCGACGTTGCCGGTGCCGCGCAGGATCAGAAACGCGGCCAGCAACACGCTGAGCACAAACAGCGCAAACAGCCACGCTTTGGGATCGACGTTATTGGAAGGCTTCGGCATCAAGCTTCTCCAGCACGTCAAAAATGTTATCGAGCTTGCCGCCCAGCACCGAATAGCAACTGGGGAAGCTGGCGTGCTTTTCAAACAGGATGGGGCGGCCGTCGTCGCCTTCGTTCTTGACCAGCACGGTCTTGATTTCGAACAGCGAATCCACGTATTCGGCATCGGCCACGGCGGGCATATAGCGCTCCACGTCACGCACCATGCGCTCAACGCGGGTTTCGCGCGGATATTGGTCCAGCCGGTCGTACGGATTGGTGCCTTTGGCGTCGGGCCAGTTCAGATGCGGCGTATACCGCACGTGCGACAGCGTGTGCAGGCCGCGCGCCGGAAACGGCATCATCGAAAAGAACGGGCCGTCCATGACGGTAATGCCCAGATCGGTTAATTGCGGCGGCGTGCGCATCAACGCCATCTCGGCCACTTCGTGCTTGAGGCGCGTGACGGTGCCGGGGTATTCGCCGCCAATCTGGTTCAGGCCGCTATAGGTGCAGTTGAAAACATAGCGCGCGGTGATGGCTTGCTGGGTTTCGTTGGGACCGTCCAGCGTGACCATCACGCGGTCATTCGGCACCGACACCATGCCGCTGGCAAAGGTATCGAACAGCACCTGGATATCGCAATCGGCCAGTTCTTCGGCCGCCCATTTGGCGATGGTGGTGCTGTCAAACGCGTACTCTTCGGCCAGGAACACTTCTTCAATCAACCGCGGCTCAAACAACTGCTTGAGCGAGGCATCGGCGGGCTCCAGGCTGGCGCCGATTTCATGACAGAAGCGCTCGAATTGCTTGGCCGTGACTTTGGAATTGCGCCGCGCAATCGGGTACAGCTTGGTGAAATCCTTTTTGACCGCCAACGGCCAGTCGCGCACAAACTGCGGCAGGTTGATGCGGCTGCGATACGCCGTGGTAAAGCTGCGCGGATAGTGATAACCGTTGTGCACGCGCGCCTGGTTGTTATACGACGCGCGTTGCATCAGCGCGCCTTCGCGCTCCACCAGCAAGATATTCTTCAGCCCGCGCTGACGCGCCAGGTAGATCGCGATGGCGCAACCATAAAAGCCACCGCCTATGATCAACGCATCGTAGTTGAGATGGTTTGCGGTCGGGGCGGCCTGCATCATCACACTGCTGCTCCGGTGGTGGTAAAGCCCGCGGTGGCCGGTTTGGCCGCCACTTCTTCAATGTTGAGCTTTTCGCGGCGCGTCATGCGGGCGCTGGTGAACTCTTGCCCCACGTGGTACAGCGGACCTTCGTTGGCCACGCTAACCATATTGAGGATGTATTCACCCAGCACCAGCAGCACCAGCGAGATCAAAAAGAACATGCCCGATTGTTGCAGCGACAAGCTGACCCAACCCGGCGCCACATTGCTCTTGAACAAGCCAATCGCCACCACATACAGCGAATAGATGATGTTGGCGAAGGCGCCAAACAGCGACAGCGCCGTGACAAAGCGCATCGGTGCGCGCGTGGTGGCCACCAGCAGACGCATGCCGCGGTCGAAGCTGCCGCCGGCATGGTTGAGGCGTTGCAGTTTGGGGGCCGAACTATAACTCAGGCGCGCCTTGGCGAAACCACCGGTGGCAGGCAGATGACGATAGCTGATACCCGGCTGCGGATGCTGCAGGATAAAGTTAACCACGCGCTTGCTGAGCAACCGGTATTGCGGCGCCTCTTTAACCAGGTCCAGGCCGTTGAAGTACTTGTAGATGCCATTGAACGCGGTATGCGCTGCGCGATACGTCATATTCTCAGCAGGCTTTTGCTCGTTATTGGCAAACACCACATCTGCGCCAGTGACCGCGTGCTCCAGCATGTTGGGCAAAAAGTGGATGTCGTCGAGCAACGGGTTGATAACAGCGACGTAATCGCCCAGTGCATTTTCCAGGCCAACCCATGCGGCAGTAGCCAGATCGACTTCTTTAGTCAGGGCATAGACCTGCAGATTCGGCAGACCACTTTCGCTGGTCAGCCGCTTAAGCGAACCGACGCTGTCATCGGTGGACGCATTGTCCACAATGATCAATTCATAATCGCTGACGAGTGGAGCAATGGCGTTCGCCACCTCGGTGATCAGCTTTTCTTGCATGTCAGCCTGGTTGCGCATTACGCAAACAACGGACAGAAATACTGGATAGAACGCCATTTTTGTCACCCCGGACCGTTTAAGCGGTGCTGTTTTTTACCAACGTCAACCGTGACGCATCTGCGAAGCTGCATCTCGCGGGCGGCGAGTTTACGCCTTACATGGCCACAAAGGCGCCACTTTGATGCTGCATTGCAACGTAGATTACCCGAAAAAACTTAATTAGTCATTAAGGCGTAAGCCTGAAGCCATGAAATCACAGACTTTCGTGGTGGGCAAGCGCCTTGTGTCGATCTAGTCCAGAGACGCGGACTACATGGGCGGAGTGGGAGAAAGCGCCTGTTAAAACAAGCAAAATCCCGTTCGAACCGCCGCCCGACTTAACCTAAAATGCGGGCTGGCGCGGCGAAAGGTTACGGCTGTCGCTCATCTACTCATCGCAAATCAGGCCTGCGCGCGGTGAGCTTGGTCACGTTGCCGTCCGGACCTTTGACAAGCGCGTAATTCAACGTATTCAAATCGGTGAAGTCCATGCTGGACTGAATAAACACCGCCCCGCAGTTCTTGACGCCCGCTGCCGTCTGGAAGAAGGCGTCGGCGGACGGTTGGTTCTCGTAGATGCTGCGATCAAACAGCATGTTCAGATAGCCGCGTACACGGTTGTTGGTGCCCAGCACGGCGCAATCCAGCGGCACCGCCTGCGCAATCTGCTGTTTGAGCTGCGCATTGGCCTGCGCCACCTGCGGCCACGCGGCCATCGGCGCTTTCAGCTTGTTAAACTGGCGCAGGTTTTGCGCCGCACCCAACACCACCAGCGCGCTCAGCAGCGCCAACGGCCAACGCGCGCGGTACTGGATCAGGCGCGCCAGCACCAGCGCAATCACCAGCGCCAGCGCCGTCACCAGCTTCATGCGGTCATAGGTGTACATCACCGCGTGCTGCAACATCACCAGGTTTTCCAGCAGCGGAAACACCGCCAACAGCAGCAACATGGCCGGAATGTCCGGGCGCTGTTCGCGGCGCGGCCAGAAGGCCAGCACGCCCAGCGCAAGCGCCGCCACGACTAGATACAGGCCATACGAATCGGCATACCCGCTGATCAACATGCCGAGATCCGCACGCGCGGACGTGGCGCCGCGAGCAATAAAGCGGCCCAGCAACGCATGCAATGCCGGCGAAATGCCCAGCGCGATAAACAGATGCAGCAACTGCACGCCAAACGCCACCACGGTCGCGCCAAACAGGATATGCGGCAGTCGCGCGGGCAAGCTGTACGGACGTGGCCCCACCGCTGCGATGGGCGTGCGCCGCGCTTGTACCCAGAAATAAGCGGCCATCAGCACGTTGCCAACGATGCCGCTCCACTCGGTGGACGCGCTAAGAAACGACACCACCGCCAGTCCAGCCAACAAGCGCGGCGACGGCCTGGCCGCAATCGCCAGCAGAATCAGCAACTGCGCCAGCAACCAGATCTGCTCGATCGACTGGTTCCAGTACGCCATGCCAAAGGTATGCAGGCCTTCGCGACTAAAAATCAGCAGCGATGCGCCGAGCACGCCACAAAACAATGCGGTGCGATTGCCGTAACCCGTTAACGTCAGCATGCGGAACAACACCGCAAACAACAGCAGCGCCGATGCAAAGCCCAACGTAGCGTTAAAAAACAGCAGGTTATGCGCGGTGGGGGCCAGGCCGGTCAGCTTGAAGAACAGCCACGGCATCACAAAACCGATGGGGCCGAACGAGGTATAGATATAGACACCCGCTTTGGTAGGCAGCGTGGCGCCCCAGCTAATGCCTTTATCGCCGGGATTGCCCAGCGTGACCGAGGGCAACATAAAACTCTGGCTGATCGGCAGTGCGTTTAACGAGTGCACGGTTTGCAGCACGTGCAAGCTGGTTTCCATGTTCTGTTCGATCGCATCGTCACGGAAATCGCCCGCGCGCAGCACCAACGAAAGCGCAAACAGCAGCGCCACCACCACCAGTCCAAGCAGCAATGCAGGCCTGCAGGCCAGACGCCCGCTAAACCAGGCCGCGGGTGCGCGCTCGGGCTGGCTGGGCAGAGAGGAATTACTGGTCGTCGACGTCATGCGCTACCTTACAGTTTTCTGGCTTTAATGATTACGCCAGATAACAGCATGCAGCTAAGTACATGTCAAGACTTACGCGTGATGTAGGCGACTGGGGCGGGACTACGTCCAACCCGGACCCGCTGTTTAGAGCGAGCGGGCGGTAATCCAGTCAAACGGCGCATCGCTACGACCCGCCAGCAGCGAGCGCGCCAGGGCGGTGAAATCGGCATGCGCCAGATCAACCGTTGCTGTCAGCTCGTCCAGCTCTTGCAACGCGGGCGAGGTGGGATCGCTGAACGCGCTGACCAGCGCAGCGTGCAAGGCCGCGCCAGCGTCTTGCCACTGCTGGTAGGACGCGTTTAAACGAGCAAATTCGGTGGTCATGACAACATCTCCTGGTTGGCTCAGATTGCATGGTCGCAATTACGATAATGCGGCGCGACGCAAATGTCTGTGTTGACTATTGTCAGCCAGAAATGTTTCAGATTAGCCGTCGCCCCTGCCCCAGGCTGTCTGCAGTTACGGCTGCAGTCCGCGCAGCAGTAGCGCCCACGCGTGGTCAGAAATCTGTTGTGGCCCCAAGTGCGCGCGCATCGGGTCGTCTTTCCATTTCACCGACGCCGATAGCGGAAACACCGTTAATCCAATCAGCGAGGTGAACAACAGCATGGGATCGATCTGCGCGTTGATCAGGCCGTCGCGTTGCCAGCGCTTGACCGTATCCAGCATCGCCATGTGCTGTTGCCGCCCCATGCGCAGATGCACGCGCTGTTTGAACATATCGTCTTCGCTGATCATCTCGCGTAGCCAGAACGTGCCAAACCACGGATAGCGCGAGTTGATATTCATCAGCCGTTCCACCAGCAGCTTGATCACCGTAAACGGCTCATCGGGATGCGCTTCGAACACGTCTTCAAACGTGGCGCGCACCGGCATAAAGCGCTCTTCCAGCAAGCTGTCGAGTAATTGCTCGCGCGTTTTAAAGTAATAGTGCGCCGCAGCCGGCGTCATTTGCGCTTTGCGCGCGACGGCGGCAATGGTGGTCTCGGCCGCGCCATGTTTGGCGCACAGCAACAGCGCGATATCGAGCAAGCGTTCGCGCTGGTTTGCTTGCCCGGCGCGGGCGGCGGGTCGGCCCGGACGGCGCGCGGGTGGGGTTGGCTGGTCCTGCACGGTGTCTCCAGATTGAGAAACGGATAGTAACAGTTGGGCCTACCCAATTGACATGGCGCGGCGATCCATATATTAATTGCGCCGTTAATTAATTAGGTAGCCCTTTGTATGAACAGCAGAACCTCTGAAACCGTGGCCGTAGAGGCCCCCCACGCTGGCCATCCGCCCATCTGGGTGCTGATGGGCGCGCTGATGCTGGTGATGCTGCTGTCGGCATTGGACCAGACCATCGTCTCCACCTCACTGCCCACCATCGTCGGCGACCTGGGCGGCCTGCAGTCGCTGTCGTGGGTGGTGACGGCGTATCTGCTTAGCTCAACCATCGTGGTGCCGCTGTACGGCAAGCTGGGCGATCTGTTCGGCCGCAAGATTGTGCTGCAAACCGCCATCGTGCTGTTTCTGGTGGGTTCGGCGCTGTGCGGTTTATCGCAAAACATGACGCAACTGATCCTGACCCGTGCGCTGCAAGGCATGGGCGGCGGCGGTTTGATGGTGATCAGCATGGCGGTGGTGGGCGATGTGATTCCCCCGGCCGATCGTGGCCGCTATCAAGGCCTGTTTGGCGGCATCTTTGGCGTGGCCACCGTCATCGGCCCGCTGATTGGCGGCTTTTTTGTGCAGCATTTTTCGTGGCGTTGGGTGTTTTATATCAACCTGCCGCTGGGCCTGCTGGCCCTGGTGGTGATTGCCGCGGTGTTCAAACCGCACGTGGCGCACATCAAACATGAAATCGATTATTGGGGCGCCACCTTTCTGGCCATCGCGCTGACCTGTTTCATCATGTTTACCACCGAAGCCGGCACCAGCCTGCCGTGGAGTTCTGCGCAACTGTGGCTGTATCTGTTTATCGGCGTGATGTCGACGGCGGGCTTTATCAACGAAGAGCGCACCGCCAGCGAACCCATCATGCCGCCCAGCCTGTTTCGGCAACGCACGTTTGTAATCAGCAGCGTGCTGGGTTTTCTGATCGGCGCGGCGCTGTTTGGCTCGGTCACTTACTTGCCGCTGTATCTGCAGGTGGTGAAGGGTTCCACCCCCACCGAGGCCGGCATGCAATTGCTGCCGCTGATGGGCGGGTTGCTGGTGTCGTCGATGATTAGCGGACGGGTGATCAGCAAAATCGGCCGCTATCGCTTCTTTCCCATCGCGGGCAGCCTGATCGCCGCCGTGGGCATGTTGCTGCTGTCGCAACTGCAGGACAGCAGTCCGCTGAACGTGCTTTACCTGTATGCCGGTATCCTGGGCGTGGGCTTGGGGATGGTGATGCAAGTACTGGTGCTGGCGGTGCAGAACACCGTGGATATCAAACAGCTGGGCGTGGCCACCTCAGGCGTCACGCTGTTTCGCATGATCGGCGGCTCGTTGGGAGTCTCATTATTTGGCGCGCTGTTCACACACGGGCTGACCAGCCGCCTGACCGCCGTCTTCCCCGAAGGCACCCCCATCCCGCGCGCGGTGACGGCGCTGAATGCGCTATCGCCAGAATTGCATGCGCAATATCTGAAGGCTTTTGGCGCATCACTGCATGGCGTGTTTTATATCGCCGCCTGCGTGGCCACCGCCGGCTTTGTGCTGGCGTGGGGGCTGAAGGATGAGCCGCTGAAGGGCCACGGCAAGCCCGCACGCTAAGGTGTTTCGCACCCGCTTGAAAGCCGCCTTGTCCAGGCGGCTTTTTACTGGCTTGATGCTGCGAGCGCCTTAGTCATAACTGTGGGTAAGCCCGATCTTGCTGATCACGGAGCACAGCGGCCCGGCGATATCACTGAGCTTTGCACTGCGGCTTTCCGCGGTCAGCAAATGATCGTCGTCCTGGCCCATGGCCCAGAATTTAACGTGACCATCTGGCTGGATGGCATAGGCAATCATCTGGTCAAAACCATAGGGCAAATAAAGCGGCTCGCCGCGCCGATGCCGCGACAACACGCGGTTGAGTTTGGCCTGCGCTTTCGGGTTGCCCGCAATGGCTTTCCAGACGTCGTCTTTGCTGAGTTCTTTTTTGATGGTGGTGCCAGCGCCGCCAACAATTTCGCCAAATTCGAGTGACGATCTGCCTTCGTTAACCCGGCACGCATCACGCGCCTTTGCACCCTCGCCTTTCGGGTCGGCATAGCCCAGAAATGCATCCAGGCTGGCTTCGAGTTGCGGGTTTTTAGTCGGTGAGATCGAAAAGAACAATGCGTCGACACCCGCGTCGCGCGATCCCGCCCACGCCGGCGCGGCCACCACGGCGATACCCGCCAGCGCAATGCAAATTAACCGCGACATATTCAATCCATTTGATGAGGGTATCCGCACGGGCTAACTCGGATTATTGAATCGATTCCCAGCCTTTCTGGCCGACGACTTTAGCTTTGATATTAAATAGCGTGGCTTTGCTGCCGCCACCGCAAACACCCCAGCCGTCATCCGTTTTTCTCCAGCCGCTTTTGCGCTCATCAAACGCCTGGCAAGTATCGAGAAACAGATTGCCATCGGGCAAAACATGGCCTTCGATCTGGGCTTTGACCGCGGAGATCATGGCCTTGCCTTTCGCTTTTGGCACTTGGCCGATGCGAAGATAGGGCGGATAAAACGTATCGATAACAAATTCGAACGTAAATTTGCCAGCGCAGTCCAGGCTGCTTTTTACGGGTTCAAATGCATACAACGTTTCATAACGCTCATCCAGATCATTGGGCAAGCTGTGATAGGTGCTGATCTGGCCATTCTTGACCACATATACAAGGCCGAATTGCCCGGTAGTGCCGGCAAATTTCTTATCGGCATGCGTTAGTTCTGTCAGCACCCGGGACCATTGGCCACCGTCGGTGCGCGCATCGGCGGCCTCATCGCCGACATATACGCCGTCGCTAAGTGCCACACATGCGCTGGCTTGATGGCTTAGAACAAGGGCGGCTGCGGCAGCCAGACTGACGCGCACTATTCTCTGGATGGTTTTCATGGCTTAAGGAAATGAAACGGCTTTAATGTGATGGTCTTTATTGCGATCAGGATTCTCAGCGTCCGCGCGGCCTATACGCAGCGTCAGCGCTTTGTCGGTTACCAAGTCGCCATTCGCGGTAAATTCATTCTCTTGCTCGTTGGTTTCTTCATTACCGGTATCCGCCGCGTAATAAAGACTGAAGAAATCTTTGCCATCGAGTTTGATGCAGCTGTAATACACCGAGAACATCTTTTTATCGGTACCGGCCGCAGTGTATTTAGCTTGCTCGCCCGGTGCGTACAGCGGCACGTTTTGCGTTTTGATCACCGCGCCATTTTTGTCCAGAAACTCAAGCTTTTGCGGCATCTTGCAGCTATTGCGCTCGTCGGACGATCTGGCTTTGGTGCAGCTGACCGTCAAGCGCGCGTGAGCGTCGCCGCATTTCATCGGCGTCACCCACGGCGCATCCGCGGCGTGGGCGGCAGCGGCGAGCGCCATTGCCGAAAATGCGGTGCCCAATACGTGTTTGAATTGCATTTGAATCTCTCGCCAATACCGGTTCAATCAACCGCCCGTTTGCGCCGGAATGGTAAACACACTCTTTTTGCCATCGACGGTAAATGTGATTACATCCGCGCCATTACGGGTTTTGTCTTGCAATTTAACGTTGCTATCGCTGGCTTTAAAACTGCTCTTGACGCTATCAGACATGATCTTTGCTTCGACTGCGGGCATCAGATACGGAATCGGATGCGCACTGCTGCCGCTGCTGATCAGGGTTTTCTGCGTGCTATTGATATCGGTCTTTGAATAGCGGGTGCGATAGGCAAACTTGTAGCCTTTAATGCCTTTTACTTCGTCGGCAAAATCGGGGTCCACGCTGTATTTGGCAATCACCGCATTGATATCCAGCGGTGTCAGATCCGCCACTTCCACGCAGCAAGCCACGTTGTAGGTATTGCTTTCTTGCTGCTGCAGCGACGAAAACACCGTGGCTTTGTCCAGCTTTTGATCCAAAAACAGCAGCGTTTCCACGGTGACCACTTTGCCGCTATGCATCACCGGTACGCTGGCGAAAATGCCCGTGGCGGGGGCGGCAAATACCTGGGTGCTCATTAACAGGGCGCTTAGCGCCCACGCTTTTTTCATTATCGGGCTCACTATCGGCCTTGGATTGAACTGGACGGCAATCAGCGCAGCCGTTGCCGTCCATTTGCGCAATACGCATTCAAAAGCGATGGTGCGAACCCTTACTTAATGGATTCCCAACCTTTTTGACCGACCACTTTGTCTTTGATGTTAAACAGCGTTGTCTTGTTGCCGCCGCCACACATACCCAAATCATCGCTAGTCTTGCGCCAGCCCGTGGTCCGTTGTTCAAACGCTTGGCAGCTATCCAGGTGGAGATTACCATCGGTCAACACATGCCCTTCGATATGCGCTTTGATCGGGTCGGTAGATTTCGGCTTTTTGGCTGGCGAGATCTGGCCAATTTTAAGCACCGAGGTGTAATAACGATCAAACACCATATCCAGCACAAATTTGCCGTCACAGCTACCGGCGCTCTGAACCGGAATCACCGAGTACAGGGTTTCGTAGTGCTCATCAAGCGCATTGGAAATGCCGCGATATAAAGTGATTTGCCCATCCTTGATGACATAGGCCAGGTCAAACTGCCCAGTGGTACCAAAGAATTTCTTTTCACCCAGCGTTAATTCTTTAACCACTCTGGACCATTGACCACCATCCGTAAGCGAATTCGCATCGCTATCCGCCACGTAAACGCCATCTTTGAGGGCGTCACAAGCATGTGCGGGATTGCTCAAAAGCAGAACCGATGCGCCGATCAGGTTAAGGCTGAGGGATTTCCAAATGATATGCAGGTTCGCCACCTTTCATCCTCGGTGAAATAAATACGTTAATCAGTTTCTTTTCCATTAAAGCTGCAATTTCTTTCTCAAAGGGCTCGCGCCGGGAAGGCGGCATACGGCTGTGAGAAATATCGATCACATTGAGCTTCTTGTAGAGTTCTTCGGGAACACAATGTTTGGAAACCCGTTTTCCCTCTTTGGCCAGCTCATCAATCTTATCCTCCATCGCCTCAATAATCTCTTGCCTCGAAGCCCCCTTTTTATGCAACTCCGCATAAACATTGACCACCGCCCTTCCCGGCGCGGCGTACAACTTCAATTGTTTATCCACCCCTAATGACTCGATATTGTCATAAAGCGTTTTTGCCTGGCGTTTGGGTGGCCGGATCCCACTGGTGATAATGACGAGGTCCAGCCCGATGCGGGAAGCCACATCGCCGACCAGTTTGCGGGTGTATTCGGAAATCAGATCCGGTTCCGCCACGTCTTTGGCAATCGTCACGACTGCCGTGGTTTTGGCAGTAGCCACCGCAACCGGTTTAGCGTCATTGTTTTCGTTGGTTTTGTGCTCTTTCAGTTCGGGCTTGGGCGTCGCAGGCTTGGTGGGCTTGGGGGCCGCCTGAATCTTCACTTCGGCGTTTTTTTGCACCGGACTGCCTTTAGGCAGCACCACGTGGCTACGCGAATATTCAAACAAGGTCGAGGCGTGCTCGGGCTCCACTTTCAGCGCCGTGCTTACTTTCTGCATCAAGCCTGGTTCCGGCTTTCTGGGGATATGCGGCTTGTTAACCACCAATTGCGCGCCGACCGCCAATTTATTCTTGTCTTTAATATGATTGAGCTCGGCCAGTTCATCGACCGTCATATCGTTTTCTTTGGCGATGGAAGATAGCGTTTCACCCTTTTTAACGGTGTGTTTTTCCACGGTAGGGATAGCGGAAACGCCTTTGGTTTTGGCCACCACATAAGGGTTCAGAATGGCAAAAACAATTTCAGATACGCCAGGTACATGAATCGGCTGTGTCTTGCCTTGTCCGTCCGTAGCGCCCTTGATTACTTTTACTTCTTTGGCTTTCTGTGCAGAAGGCGGCTTACCGGCTGGCGCCGCTGCAGCAACAATGGCGACATAAGGCTGGTTCGCCTTGGGCGTGCCTTGGGCGTCATTCAATGTAAAGCTGACTTTGGTGCTGGATTTCAAAGCGGCTTCGACGGCATCCAGATGCGGAATAATCTTCTTTTCCGCAATCGCATAAGAGCCTAATTTTTTGGCCTCTTGAGGCGTGGTGTGCGTGTACCAGCCGTCATGATGGTAGATATAAACGTAATTTTCCCAATGGGCGCCCGCCATTTCTTTGGCTTTGTTCCGACCGACCATATAGGAAAGAACCAGCCCGAATACACCTTTCTCAGCGTCAAATCGATCTGGCCACGGCACCATATGCAATGAGAAACCCAGCATATCTTTGGAGTAGTTGTCCTTCTCCGCTTCTTCCGCATTGCCTTTGGTGTATTGAGCGATACCCGACGCGCTGGTCGTGCCTGCGGCAGCATCCGGGTTAAAGCCCGACTCTGCTTTGGCAATCAGCAAGACATAGGCAATCTCGCGATAGTTAAGGTGGTAGCGCACCCCCACCTCAATAATCTTGTCGATGATCTTTTGCTGCACCTCCCGCGACGCGTCACCCACCACGCGCGAGTTTCCGGCCAAGGCTCCTTCCGGCTTGATAATATGCGGATATTTTTTCAGCGCAGAATAATCCTTGATCTGCTCTTCTTTATATTCCGCGCCCTTCGCGCAGTACAACAACTCGTAGATATCGCTCATGGCTTAATTGAAAGACGCTGCTTTAATGTGGTGATCTTTATTACGATCAGGGTTCTCGCCGTCCGCTACGCCAATGCGATCGCGTAACTTGCCAGGCGGCACAAATTCGCCGCTCGCCGAGAACTGGTTTTCCTTTTCGTTGAATTCTTCAGCGCCGGTATTCGCCGAATAGTAAATGTTGAAATAATCTTTACCGTCGAGTTTTACGCAGCTGTAGGTCATGGCAAACATTTGCTGATCCGTGCCCGCCGCTTTGTATTTGGCCTGCTCGCCGGGCGCATAAACCGGCAGATTCACGGTTTTAATGACGGCACCGGACTGATCCAGAAACTCAAGTTTTTGCGGCATCTTGCAGCTATTGCGCTCATTGGCCGATTTGGCTTTGCTGCAGCTCACCGTAAAGCGAGCCTGTGCATCACCACATTTCAGCGGGGTCACCCAGGGCGTTGCTGCATCGGCGGCATAGGCGCCTGCGCCATAAATCATTGCGGCAGCGGCAAATGCAAATTTCAGTCTTGATCCCATAATTCCCTCATTTCTGTGTGATACAAATTCAGCTGTTCGTCATCCCAAACGTCCGCAAATACCGGCGTCATGGCGATCTTATCGGGCTGCGGCGTATGCGCTGTAACGGTTTTTCCTTCGTTGTCCGTCACCCCGAAAATCTTGTTGCCGTTAGGCATTTCAATCAGATACGGGTGGTTGGCCATTACATTGCCCGCCTCATCCACCATCTGGAAATGCCCGGCATATGGCGATTTGAATTCAGGCAGGTTTTTCTGCATCTGCGCCGGCCCGCTCATGCTATGGCTCGCACCCTTGATATCAATCGCGCCCGGCGCATGGATTTCGATATTGCCGCCGGCCAGCCGGATATACGCGCCGCCCGCGGTCAGCAAAATCTCTTTGCCCGCGGTGATGTTGATGGTCTCGTGCGCGGTCTGTTCGATGTTTTTGGCGGACTGCATTTCGATGCTGTCGGCCTGCGCCTGGATCTGGATCTTGCCTTTGGCGCTGATCAGCTTCATCGCCACCTTGTCGGCCACGCCGGCCACAAACAGGCTGATGTGCTCGCCCACGTTGTGCAGCCAACGGCGGCCCGAGGTCTGGTTGGTGTCGCGTTGCGCCGTGATGTCCAGGTTGGTGCCGGCGGCCAGCGTCTGGCTTTGCGAGGTGGCCAGCGCGATGCCGGCCGGTGCGCTCAACACCAGCAAGCCCTGCATGCCGGCCTGATCGCCGCTGGCGTCTTTGGCGGTGTTGCTGCCGTTTTCCCAGGCGCGCAGGGCTTCTTTCAGATGGTATTGATGGCCGCTGGCTTGTTTGGCGCCCGCGGCGTTATCGCTGGTGACGGCCTGGCCGTTGTTGCCGGTTTCCGGCGTGTCGGCCAGTTGGTGCGTGGCGGTTTCGCCCAGCGATTGCGCCAGCGCAAATGCAGCATCAAGGCTGCTTTGCGCCGTGCTGCGGTCCAGCTGTTTGCCCGCCGCGTTGCTGGCGGCATCAGCGCTGATGAACACACCCGCGCCAGCGCGGATGGCGCCATGTTTGTCGGTACGCAGCTCGAAGCCCTCGCCGCGCGCTTCGGCCTTGCCGTCGGTGCGCGGGTGGGTCAGATAGCCCAGGTTCAGTTGCGTCTTGCCGTGTTCGGAACTCAGCTTGGCGCGGACTTCGCCCGTCGAATCATCAAACAGCAGTTCGTTGTACTGGCTGCCTTTGTATTCCTTGCTTTTAAAGCCCGACAACACCTTGTTGTTGGGCAGCGAACCGGCGCCGCTAAACGCGGGCGGGCGATGGCTGCCGTTGTACAACACGCCGGTCACCAGCGGGCGATCGATATCACCTTCGATAAACTGCACCACCACTTCCTGGCCGATGCGCGGAATGTGCTGGTTGCCCCAGCCATCGCCGGCGGCGGGCATGGCCACGCGCACCCAGCAACTGCTGTTGTCGTCCAGGTTGGCACCCGATTGCGGGTGTTCATCGCTGCGCTGCCAGTGCAACTGGATCTTGATGCGGCCCTGGTCGTCGGTATGGATTTCTTCCCCGGCCGGGCCCACCACCAGCGCGGTTTGCAGGCCCGGTGCGGTGGGTTTGCGCAATGCCTTGCCCGCGTAATCGGGCAGCAGCGGCAGGCCGCGGCGTTGCGTCTGCATCTGCATTTTAAACGGCGCGTCTTGCGTGGCGTCGCTGGCGGAGTGGCCGCTGCCCAAGGCCATACCGGCCAGACCGGCAATGCTGGCGGCGTCGCCGGTGCGCGCGCTGGCCACCATATTGCTCAGCTGGCCGACCTTGCCTGCGGTCTTGATCAGGCCGGACAAGCCTTGCTGCAGATCGCCCGGCAGGTTGTTGCTGGCCTTGATGATGGTGCTGGTCACCGTAAACTGGCGGTCTTCCGGCGTATCAAATTCGTGGCCGGGATGGTTGTCCAGCTGGAACCACTGGCCCACATCCAGCCCGCGCACCGTGCCTTCGCCAATAAAGTGTTTGGCCAGCGCGTCGATGGCTTGCTGGCGCAGGCCGGCATAGCGGCCCAGGTCTTCGCCATCGCTGCCGTAATACGCGCCGGGGGCGTCGTAATGCGTCAATGTGCTTTGCAACTGGCGGCCCGCTTCGCCCTGATCGACGCGGGTTTCGTCGGCAGCGGTGGTGGTGCCGGCCGGTTTGTAATCAAAGCTGGCCAGCGAAACCTGCGCAGGCGTGATCTGGCGTTGCGCCGACCAGTGCGTCAGCGCATCTTCGCTCTCGGTCACGTCGGCACGATGAAAGCGCACACGGCCCAGCGGCGATTGTTCCAGCTGGTACGGGTCGTCAAACGGCACCAGCGTGGTCAGCGGCGTGTCGCCGCCTTCAAATTCGTAGCGATACGGAATGCCCTCTTCCGCCAGAATGCGGTGCAGAAAATCGAGGTCCGATTCGCGGTATTGCACGGTGTACGAGCGCGACGGATAGGTCTTGCTCAGATCAAAGCGCGTGGCAAAGTGCGCGCCAAACACCGGGTTGTTCGACACATGTTCATCCAGCACCGTCTTCACGATGTCGGGCACCGACAAATCCTGGAACACGCGGCTGGCCGTGCGTAAACGCAGCAGCGAAAACGGCGGTTCGATGGTCAGGTCGTAACGCGCAAAGCCGCCATCCGAACCCTTGGCCGCCGCCGCGCTCACCACGCCGGTGATCACTTGCTGGCCGCCATCGGCGCTCAGGATATCGACTTCCACCGCCAGGCCCAGCAGCGTCTTCAGCTCCAGCGACGTGTCGGACGACAGACACTGCAGCGTATACACATAGCCATTGGAAAGCTGGTGCGAGCCCTCTAGCACATGCGGCAGCAAGGTGCCCGGCAGCGGGCCGCCACTGCCAAAGTGCAGTTCCAGTACCCGGCTGTCCTGGGTAAAGGCGCTGGCAAAAGAGGCGATCAGATCAGAGAGATTCATGACTTGTTTCGCTACGTGAGGTCAAGGAAAACGCTGCGGAGCAGGTCAGTCCAGCAATCGGGGAGCTAAATGGTTCCGCGCGACAAGCGCTCGCCGCACGACTCGGTACGTTTCTTACAAATACAACTTTTCGCAGGGTAATCATAAGATCCATACCATTATTTATTTCCACTCATTTGGTTAAGCATTGAGTCTCTACGCTATCCATTGATCCGCTAATATCCGTATACCCTACAGCTTTGCCATTCTTCTTATTGGTATATCTAAAGCCACTTATAGCAGCGGCATTAGTATCGAATTCATAAGCGCCAGTAACATCCTTGCCGATAATCTCTAACCAGGTTTGTTCAGCACTTTCCTGGCGCGTACCAAGTTCCATGCCTCGGGATGCAGCGTATACGATGGTAATAGGCGCCTTCTTCTTGCCGTATTGCACAAACCCGCCCTGCCATTTACTTCCTGCATCTCCGACGAGAACAAGTTCCATTCTGATTTTATTGTTCTCACTTTCCAGACAACGTCGCTCCACGCTGACGTCCGCATAGGCCAGAGAAATAGTTCCTGAAATCATGAAAATGAATATCTTTCCAAACATATCTCTCCAGTAATTCACTGTCGCGGCGCTGGCAAAAGAGGCGATCAGGTCGGATAGGTTCATGGTTGGCTTTGCAACGTTCGGGGTGTTTTGCCAGCAAGCGGCGGGCTTGCTGGCGCGTTTACCGCAATTTATTCAAACGAAATCAGCGCGGCGCTTTCCGGCTTGTCGGTGGTAAAGCGCACGCGCACTTTGGCGGCCGGAATACCGGCGGCCACAAATTCTTTTTTCACCACATTGGCGCGCGCCAGCGCAGCGGCTTTGGCGTTGCCGATTTTGGTGCGATCGCAAAAGCCGCGCACATTCACGTATTTGGCGGTTTGCGCGGTGCTGATCAGGGCGGCGATCTTGGCCTTGCCGTTGGCATCCAGCGTGGCGCCCATCGGGTCGAATTCGATACGCATCGGGTCACCGCTGATGGCGCTGGCAGCCACCGGGCCGGATGCGGTTTGCGCACCAGGCTTGGCTGCGGCGGCCACAGCGCTGGCGTCTTTCAGCCAGTGCTCGCGCGGGGCGGCAGGTGCAGCGGGAGGAGTATCGGTGGCGCAACCGGCCAGAAAGGCGACGGCTACAAAGAAAATGCCTGCACGCATGATGTGTTTCCTTAACGACTGACGGGCCTGGCGCTCTATGGGCCTGGCCTTGGAATACGGTAATAAGAAGGTCGAGCGGGTGTTACAGGGGCCGTCCCGGAAAGTGCTGCCCCAGCGGTGCTACGGCCGGCTTGCCTGTGACGGCAAACCGGCCGCAAACCCACGCGATCAAGCGTAGGTTTTGTTCGCGGTCAGATCCCAACCGGCGCTCACGTTACCGCCGGCCGAGCCGTCAGCACGTTGTTGCTGGCTGTAAGTCCACTTGATCTTGCCGTAGCTGAAGCTCACCGCTTCGGTCGGGAAACCATCGGCGCCTGCGGTGGTGCCGTTGGTGGCCACTTTGCTCACTACAACTTGTTCCAGCTTCACTTCGAGGTACTTCACCTTGTCGCCACCGGCGCGGCACAGTTCCAGCGTGACCGAGCTGATGTGCTTGCCGGTGCAGCATGCTTCGGCGATCTTCGGGCTGGACTTGTCCAGCAGATGCACGATGTCGAACGTGTCGTGGTTAACGCGTTCTGCGGTCGCGCCGCCGGACGAGCTGGCGGTGGCCGAAGCGGGTTGTTCCAGGTTGTGATTGAAGGATTTGATTTCAATCCATTCTTTGTGCTTGTCGTCGGTGCTCTCACCCGGAATACCGTCGATCTTCAGAAATGCATCAAAAGCCATTGAGAAACTCCATGAGTTAGTCAGAACAAATTTCTATTTCGCCAAAACAAAACGGCAAATGCTTAGCGCGTGGGCTTAGGCAACTCAGCCACCAGACGCAGCGAAATAGTCAATTCATCCAGTTGGAAATGCGGGCGCAAAAAGGCCGCCGCGCGATAAACGCCTGGTTTGCCAGGTACTTCAACCACATCAACGCGAGCTTCGCGCAATGGATATTTGGATTTGGCTTCTTGCGATGCGGAATCATCCAGCAATACGTATTGCGACAACCACGTATTAAGGAAATCCTGCACATTCTGGCGCGAAGCAAAACTACCGATCTTGTCGCGCATGATTGATTTCATGTAATGCGCAATCCGCGATACCGAATAGATATACGGCAATTGCGTGGACAAACGCGCATTGGCATTGGCCGAATCGGTGTTATAGCTTTTAGCCTTCTGTACCGACTGACCACTAAAGAACGCGGCGTAATCGGTGTTTTTGCAATGCACCAGCGAAATAAAGCCAAGGTCGCTCAGCAGCTTTTCGGTGCGGTCGGTAATGGCCACTTCGGTGGGGCATTTCAGCGCCACTTCGCCGTCATCGGTCTTGAAGGTGTGTGCAGACAACCCCTCGACCAGACCACCGCCTTCCACGCCGCGGATGGCTGCCAGCCAGCCAAATTGCGAAAACGCATCCGCCAGACGCGCGCCATACGAATACGCCGCGTTGGTCCACAGATATTTACTATGGTCGGAACCATCGACGTTTTCTTCAAAGTCAAAAGCCTCGACCGGTACGTTATCGCGGCCATACGGCAGGCGGCCCAATACATGCGGCAATACCATGCCCACATAACGCGCATCATCCGATTCGCGAAAGCTCTTCCATTTGGCGTATTCAACCGTATCAAAAATCTTGGCCAGATCACGCGGCTTGCCGATATCCGAAAAACTTTCCAGACCAAACAAACCGGCGCCAGCCGAAGTAATCAACGGCGCATGCGCGCTGGCGGCCACGTGGCTTAATTCTTCCAGCAGATAAAAATCTTCGGGATGGCGGGTAAATTCATAATCGCCAATCAAAGAGGCATACGGCGCGCCACCAAAGGTGCCGTATTCTTCTTCATAAATCTTTTTAAACAGCGCGCTCTGGTCAAATTCGGGCGAGGTTTTAAAATCCTTAACCAGATCTTTTTTCGATGCATTCAGCACCTTGATCTTCAGTTGCGTGCTGGTTTCGGCTTCATTAACCAGATATTTAAGACCGCGCCACGACGCTTCCAGCTTCTGGAATTCGGCGTTATGCATGATCTCGTTCAATTGCGCCGAAATCAGCGCATCGATTTCGGCCACGCGCACGTCAATGGACGCCGACAGATCACGCGATACCGTCACCGAGCCCGCCAGCACCTGGTCGGCCAGTTCGCTGATCAGGTCACGCGTGTGTTTCTTTTCCAGATCGTTGGTGGCAATGCGGCTTTGATCGATGATCGAATCAAGCAGCGATGCGCCTTGCTCCGTGGTGGTCTGGGCGGCGCTGCTGAGGCTGTGTTCGGTGCTCATGCTCAGTTCTCCGGCGGGGTATTAGCGGGCTGATTGCCAATCTGGCGCAGCTTTTCGGTGTCGCGCACCACTTCGTCCAGCAGTTCTTCCAGCTTGTCGTTGGCGACCAGCTTGTTGCGCAGGTCCGACAGGCGCTGGCGCGCTTCCAGCAAACGGCGCAGCGGCTCAACTTGCTCCACCACCTGTTGCGGCTCGAAATCAGCCAGCTGGTTAAATTCGAGTTCAACGCCCAACTGGGTGTCGTCGTCTTTCAGCTTGTTATCCACTTTCAGCGCCAGACGCGGCGCCATGCCCTTGAGCACGTCGTCAAAGTTGTCGCGATCAATCTGCACAAACTTGCGTTCTTTCAGCTTGGGCAACGGCTGTTTGCTGTGGCCGGTGTAATCACCCATCACGCCCAGCACAAACGGCAGTTCTTTGGTTTCAATCGCATCGCCCACTTCAACGTCGTAGGTGATCTGCACACGAGGCGGTCTCACTCGTGACAATTTTTTCTGTGTACTTTCAGCCATGGTGGATACCCCTTCGTGTCCCGGAATGGCCAGGCTGGCGGGTTACGCCAGTGTTCTGGTCAGTTTTTCAACAATGCCTTGCAGCGCGTAAAGATCGAGTGCGGGGTCGGCAAGCTGCCGCCCCAGAATGTACGAAACCTCGGCGTACGACTGATGCGCGGACCACGGTGCCGAAGTTTCCAGCACATTCACCACGGTTCGCGGCTCTGGCGCGATGCCCCAGAGCACGGCCAGAAAACGGTCGGTAAAACTCTCCGGCGCCAGCGCCAGATAACGCTTGCCGTCTTGTTGCAAGGTGATGCAATGCGGAAAGCGCGCAAACGTCGATTGCGTGGCCGCGCGGTACAGCGATAACCACGTGGCGTTGCCCAGCGTGTCTTCGCCCGGTGCGCTGGGCAGCAACAACATCAAGGCCTGGCGCGGTGTGCTGCCGGCATAGCGACGCAGCAACTCGCCGTAAAAAGTAAACGCCAGCAGATGGTCTTCCAGCCCGCCACGCCCGGCGTTTTGCAGATCGCGCTGCAGCCGCGCGGCCGGGGTTTGCTGCAGATGGCGCACCAGCACATTGGTGGCCAGTTCCACATCGGCATCAGCACGCGCGCTGGGCACTTGCTGCGCTTCCAGAAACTGGCGGCAGGCCAGCATTTCCACCGAGTTCTCGATGGCGCTGGACAACTGGTCGCGCAGGCCGGCAAAAAACAGTTCGTTGGCGATGGCCAGTTCGGGCAGATGCGGCAACACCACATCGGCCGGCAGGATGGCGCCGGCCACCAGCGGATAGCAGCGGCCCGCTTCATCCTGGCTGGGGTGCAGGCTGCCAAAGAACACCCAGCGGCCGTCAGCCGAGGTGAACTGGAAATCCGCCGGGGGGCTGGCCAGATAGCGTTGTTGCCAGCCTTCGGTTTGCGCAGCCACGGTCAGGCTGCGGCCCAACAGATCGTCAAATTCCTGTACGACGGGATGGCTGGCGTTAATGCGCACAAAATCAGCGCGGCGCGGCAGCTTGCCAAAGATGGCGTATTGCGGGGCTGCCCCGCCGGGCGCGCGTTTAAAGTTAAGCGGCATACTGCGTTACTCCGTCACGCGCTCAGGCAGGTTCAGCCGCTGCAAGCCCGACAACTGCATCGGGTTGACGCCACTGACCATGCGGTAATTGAATTTCACTGAATCGGCGTCGCCGGCATTCTTCACTTTCCAGGTTAACTGCCCGGTGGGCGCACCCGGTTGGTCGGCCCGGGCCTGCGACAGCAAACGCATCCAGCCCATACGGCCTTGCTGGCTGGCCACCACCGAGGTCGCACCGTTAAACGCCACCACCTGAATGCGCGCGCCTTGCGTGCCGCTGGCGTTGGGCCAGCTAAACGCTTGCCACGGCTGCGGACCATTGCGATAGCGCAGCGTCTGGCCGTCGATTTCCATGGTGATTTCGCTCAGGCCCGGCGTGGGCACCGGTTGCAGCTCAAATTTGACGCTATCGCCTTCCTGCACCATGTTGCCGCCCAAGTCGGACAGCCGACTGACGCCGCTCAGGAAAGCCGGGTTGAACTTGATGCCGATGTTGGCCCAGCTGCGCGCGGTCAAGGCATCGCCTTTGCGCGTTACCAGGCCGTTGAGGTACTTGTCGACAAACTGGTCGATCGCACCGTCTTGCGGTTTAACAAAATGCGAGATGTCGCCCAGCGAGGCTTCGTTCTGGCTGTCGGCAAACGGATATTTGCCGGCCAGGTTTTTCCACTGCCCGTACGGGCCGTGTTGCCACGACTGGTTGATATCGTTGGTCACCAGCGGCACCAGCGTGCCGTAGCTCTGGATCAGCGGGCGCACCAGCAGCGGACGCAGCGCGTCTTTTTCGCTCGGGTCGGCCTGGGCCAGCAGATTGTTATCCACAAACTGCAGCGTATCGGCGAACTCGGAGCCGCTGCCGTTCAGCGTGGCCTGCATCAGCTGGCGCGCAGCGGCGCCAGCGTCATCGTTGCCCGCCAGTTGCGCCAGATGCGCTTTCAGCTTGGCCAGTTGGTCCAGATAACCATCCAGACCCGCGCCCTTGTTCGCGCCCAGCGCGCCCACGGTCACAAATTGCTTGCCGGTTTCGCCCAACGCCGCGCCGGTATCCGCGCTCGGCACTTTGCTGTCGCCCTTCAGCAATTCGGTGGTTTTTTCCAGTACCGATTGTTTGGTGCTTTCCAGCTTGCTTTGCAGTTGCGACGGGTTGTCCCACGACGTTTCGTACGCCACGCGCTCGATGATCAGCTTGATCGGCGAATTGGTCTTGTCGGCAAAGCGACCAATCGCATCGGCAGCGCCGGGCAGACCGTTCACATCCTTCACCACAATGCCTTGCAGAAAGCGCTTCCATTCCTGGGCGTAATCAGCACGATACAAGGCTTCCAGTTGCGCGCGGTTCTTTTCGATATCGCCGTCGCGGCCCAGGTTGTCTTGCAGCGAAGACGCCAGCACCCAGTCATCGCTCTTGATTTCGCCCTTGCTGGCTTCGCCAATCGCGCCTTGCATATAGCCGCTGAACGCTTCACGGGTAAACGCGCCCGGCACCATATAGCTGCTGGCCAGCAGATCGCCATCTTTGCCTTGCAGGATGCGCGCCACGCTCACCGGGGCGTAACGCGTGTTGGCGCGCGCCTTCAGCTCGTTGTACACGCGCTCGGTAGCCGACAGTTTGCGCAGCGAGCCACGCAGCACTTCACGCGCTTGCGCCACCACTTGCGGGTCGTTTTCAATCAGCGGCAGGTCTTTTTCGTGGATCTGCGTGATGTAGAACGCGGCGATGCGTTCGGCCAGCGGATAGAGGGTCTCAAACGATTTGTCGCCCTTGTTGGCTTCCAGCCAGGCACGCCAGTGGCGCGGAATCTGGTCGGACAAATGCTGCGGGTCCATGCGTTGCTGCTCGTGCAGCATCAGATAGGCCTTCAGCGCGTTGTAGCTGGCTTCCAGTTTGACCGGCGCGGACGCTTGCTCCGGCGCGGCGGCAGCGGGGGCGGCGGCCACCGCCGGCACGCGGGCCTTGGAGGTCGCGCGCTGCGGCAGATCACGCGCATCCAGTGCGCCCAGATTGATGGTCGGCAAGCCTTGATGCGACGGGCGATGCGGACGCGGCTTTTTCGGCTCTTCCGGCACGGCAGCGGGCGCAGGCGTCGGGGTCGGCGCGGCTACCGGCGCGGGCGTTGGGGTCGGGACGGGTGCGGGCGCAGGCGCGGCCACCGGTTCCGGCGCGGGCGCATTGGCGGCCAGTTGCTTCAGCGTGCTTTCCAGGTCGGCCTTCACCGGTTGCAACATGATCTTGCTGACGCCAGCAAAGTATTCGCGGCGCAACGACGCATCGAGTTCATCACCGCGATACAGCCCCATGCCGATCTGCCACGGATGGCCTTCCTTGCGGTATTGGTCCAGTTCTTCGATGCGCGATTGCAAGACCAGCAGGCTGCTCAGGCGGTCATACAACTGGCCGCTTTGCGCCATGGTGGCGGCTTTATCACGATCGGCCTGGGCGGCGGCAATCAGCTTCTGGTTGCCGATATACGACCAGGTGGTCAGACCCACCACCAGCGCCAATGCGGCCAGACCGGCCATCATGCCCGCCAGACGCCAACGGCTGCCGCTGGGGCGGGTCTGGCGCGTAATCAGGTACTGGTCGGGGAAGATCACTTCGCGGAACAGGTCGCGCAAGAAATAGCTGTACGACGATTGCGCCTGGCGCGTATCAAAGCCGGCGCGGCTCAGGTCAAACTGGCCGCTCACGCGATTGGCCGCGCCAATTTTGGGCTGGCCTTCCTGCAGCGCGCTGCTGAAGTAAAAGCCGCGCAGCAGCGGACGACCGTGGTACGGGTCTTCTTCCTGCAGCAGCTCGACAAACCGGCACAGGCCGTCGCGCAAGCCATGGAATTCGATGGGGAAAGCAAACAGCGACGGCTTGCTGGCATTGCCGCGGCTGGCACCCAGTTTTTCTTCGCCGATGGCGCGGATGCCGCGATACAGCACTTCCAGTTGCTGCGCCACGGCGTGCGCAACGTTAAAGCCCGCGCCCTGGTCGTGCGTCAGCGTGGCACCCCAGACGCGGTTGCGTTCTTCTTCCGATGCGTCTTCAAAAAACTGCGCAAAGCCGCCCAGCAAATCCAGCTTGGTAATCACCAGATAGATCGGCACTTGCAGGCCAAACGTGTCTTCGATTTCGTGGATGCGCTCACGAATCTGGCGCGCATAAATGGCAAAGCCTTCCGACTTGTATTGCGCCAGTTCGGGCAGGCTGATGGCCACCAGAATGCCGTTGACCGGCGCTTTGGCGCGATGGCGTTTCAGTAACTTGAGAAACGACAACCACTCGACGCGGTCTTCGGATTGCGTGGCGTAACGGCCCGCGGTATCCAGCAGCACGCCTTCAGTCGAGAAAAACCAGTCGCAGTTACGCGTACCGCCCACGCCCTGCACGCCGCTCTTGTCGCTAAACGGAAAGGTCAGGCCCGATTGCAGAATGGCGGTGCTTTTACCGGCGGCCGGGTGGCCGATGATCATGTACCACGGCAGTTCGTACAGCGCGGCCGCACCACGCGCCTTGCCGATGCGCGAGGTCTTCAGCGTGTCGATGGCGCCCAGCAGGCGCTGGCGCAGCAGGTTGACTTCAGCGCGCTTGTCCGGGCTGGCGCCCATCACGGCGTCGTCGGCCTGGCGCAGCAACATCTTTTCGATCAGGCCGCCCGCGCGCTTGGCCAGCAGGTTACCCACCTGCAGCGTCACCACCCAGACCACCATCACGCCAAACATCCACATCAACCGCGTGTCTTTTGCCTCTAGCCCCACCATCGGGCCTAAAAACCAGATCAGCAGCACCAGAATCACAAAGCCCAGCGTCGATGTGATCTTGAAGTTCTTGTACCAGCCTTTCATGCCGTGCTTACCTTGTTTCAAATTATTGTTTTGCGGGTTACTGCGGCGGATGCGACAGGTTGCATCCGCGTTTAAACGTCGTGGCCGGTCGCGCTCTGGGCCGGAATTTTCTGCGGCGATTCCACATGGCCGTAATCACGAAAGGTCCAACGGCCGCCCCAGGTCAGGCCCAGTTTTTCGGCTTCTTCGCCCATGGCCTGATACGCCTCCAGCGCCCAGGGGTCGCGCTCGGACAGCACCACCTTGCCGTCGGCCATCGGGGCCAGATCTACAGCCAGACCGTATTGATGCTTGCTTTGTCCGCCGCGCGCCTGCGTGACGTTGCGGCCGGACTGCGCCAGTTCGTCCTGGCGCTGCGGGCTGCGGTAGCCCTCCACCAGCACCAGCGTGTAACCGCGCGTCTGCATGTTGGCCATCAGCCGCAACACCACCTGCACAAACTTCTGATCGAGCTTGCTCCAGTCGCGATCCACGCCAGCCAGCTCCGGCTTATCGCTATGTAAGAAAGCGGACGGGGGCAGCGGGGCAGGCGGCACCAGCTTTTCCTCGGTGAGCGCCAGCTCGATTTGCTTGTTTTCGGCCGTTGAAGCTTTCAGGGCTTGCAAAACGTGATAACCGCTCAGCCGCAAAGTGCCGCCGATCATCAGCCCCACTGTAAGGATAGCCAGCGCAATCCACTTCAGATGATGCCAACGGTTTGGCAAAATTAAACGATTGTTGGGTTCTTCCTTACTTGCTTGCGGCAACTTTTCTGTTGGGGCAACCACGGGCGTTTCCACCACCGCGGATTGCGGCCCGACCGCCTCCGGGCGTAGCGGACTGACGTAGAAAAAACGCAATCCCACCCACACCAGCGTGGCAAATATAGCAAACATAAGGCCTGCGACGGCGAACATCTTGTTTTTCTCTCTGACCAGACAGTCGGTCCCGGATGACACTGTCATGGTTTAGTGCGGAAGCTTAGACCATAAAAATCTGCTTCACTGGCTCAACGAGCCGCAAATGTATAATATTCGAATCAATTTATCAAAGAGCGATGCTGACAATGCGTGGCAGGCAATTTAGTAAGAATTCGCGTTTTAAACTGATTTTGTCAGCCATCCTGACGACAGCGTTGACGGCATGCGCCTCTGGACCAGCGGTCTATCCGATCAACGGCGAGGCTGCGCCGACGATTAACCGCGACACCAACGGAAAGTCACTTTCGGTGGTCGTTCGCTTATATCAGCTGAAAGAAAGAACAGATTTTGACCGTCTCACATTCGACACAGCCACCAGCGGCAAGAGTGATCAAGAGCTGTTTGGCGCGTCGCTGGTCAGCATGAAAGAGGTGGTGCTGGTGCCGGGCGGCAAGCAGCAAATCACCGAAAAGCTAGAGCCAGACACGCGTTTCGTGGGCATCGTTGGTTATTTCCGCAAGCCTGATCCGCAAGCCTGGCGCTATCTGATCGACGCCAAAGACGCGCGCAAACAGGGGCTGATTTTCAAGGTGGAAGATTGCTATCTGGAGATCACCGCGCCCACGCCGCAAGCCATACCTGGCCAGTCTTTGAGCGCCAAACCGGTGTGTTCCACGCCGTTTAACGCCAAGCCGGCCGCCGGGAAGCGATAAACGGACGGGCAAAAAAACAACGCCCGGATCCGGTTAGATTGGTTTTACACAGGGCTGCCGCTGGCGGCCCATCCGCACTAAAAAAGCAGACAACAAAAGAAGGGCCAAGCCCTTGGGGAACTGAGCAACATGCTCAAAGCAAAACGAGTGCTGTGGGGCGAAGGGATGTTTTTGCGGCCACAGCATTTCCAGCAACAAGCATTGCTGGCTGAAAACGCTGCCGCAGAAGTACTGCATGCCGTGCAACGCCACGCCTGGGGCCTGGCCGAACTGCAACTGGACCAGGGCGCGCTGCGCGGCGGCTTGATCCGCGCCGATAGCCTGGAAGTGGTGTTCCGCGACGGCACGCGCTTTGTGGCGCCGTCGCGCGAGCCGATTCCGCTGTCGCGCGACCTCAACGAAATTGGCCGCATTGGCGTGGAGACCACGCTGTACGCCTGCCTGGCCAACCTCAATCCGTATGGCGACAACACGCAGGATGGCGCCGCGGGCAGCCGTCCGGCGCGTTATGCCAATGCGCATCTGAATGTGTCCGACCTGTACACCCGCGCGCTGGAAGCCGACGTCACCACCTTGCAGCTGGATGTGCGCTTGATGGTGGAAGAAGAAAACCGCGATGGTTACGACTCGGTGCCGATTGCGCGCCTGGTGAAAGACGCCACCAACCAGTGGCGCACCGAAGACGCGTGGCTGCCGCCGCTGATGCGCACCAGCGCCTCGCCCGCGCTGGCGCGCATGATCCGCCGCTTGCTCGACATCCTGCTGGTGAAGAGCGAAGCGCTGGCCGGCGCGCACCGCGAACGCGCGCGCAACGTCATGGAATACGGCACCACCGACATCGCCTCGTTCTGGCTGCTGCACACGGTTAACCGCAACTTTGCGCATCTCAACCATTTGCTGAACGCCGAACCGCTGCACCCGGAAGAACTGTATCTGGCCATGGCCAGTTTCTGCGGCGAGTTACTGACGTTTTCCAGCATCTACACGCTGGCCGATCTGCCCATCTACAAACACGACGCGCTGTCGGATGTGCTGCCCAAGCTGGACGAACAAATCCGCGAATTGCTCGATACCGTGATCTCGGCGCGCTATGCCGTGATCCCGCTGTCGTCGCCCAAGCCGTCGTTTTATATCGGCCGACTGGAAAGCGATCGTTTGCTGGATGGCGTGGATTTTTATCTGTCGGTGCAAAGCGATATGCCGGCCGCGCAGATTATCGAAAACGTGCCGTTCAAACTCAAGATTGGCGCGCCCGACGACGTCGAGAAGATTCTCAACTCGGCGCTGCGCGGCGTGACGCTGGCACATGCGCAGCAAACGCCGTCGGCCATCCCCGTGCGCGTGGGCAACCACTATTTTGCGCTGGAGCCGCGCGGCGACATCTTCCAGCGCATGCTGCAATCGCGCTCCGTCTGCATTTATGTGCCGCAAACACTCGCGGCATTAAACCTTGAATTAATCGCGGTATTCCGCTGAGTTACGGGACCCTTCCATCATGAACCAGGCTGTTGCAGCCCACCCGCTCACCGTCGAAACCACTTCCGGCCCCGCCCTGCGCGACATGCTGGAGGACGGCGTCTATTTGCTGTTTTTGCTGCGCGATGGCAATGCGCCCAATTCGGCCACCGAATTCAATCGCCGCATCGACCAGTTTTTGCAGCAATTTGAAAAAGGCGCACGCCAGTTTGGCAAAGCCGGCGACGCCATCGACCAGGCACGTTATGCGTTTTGCGCGCTGCTGGATGAGATTGTGTTGTCGTCCGATTTTCCGCTGCGCGAAGAATGGGAACGCATGCCGCTGCAACTGCGGCTGTTTGGCGAGCATCTGGCCGGCGAAGGCTTTTTTGAGCGGCTGGACATGCTGCGCATGGACCCGGCGCGCAATATCGAAGCGCTGGAAGTGTTCCACGCGTGTCTGCTGCTGGGCTTTCAGGGCAAGTTCTTGCTGGAAGGCAACGACAAGCTGGGCTATCTAACCCATCGCGTGGGCCAGGAAATCCAGCAGGTGCGCGGCGGCAAGCCCGAGTTCGCGCCCAACGCGCGCCTACCGCAACGCTTTCAGGCGTTTGTGCGGCATGAACTGCCGCTGTGGCTGTACTTTGCCCTGCTGGCCGTAGTGGGTGCGGGCGTGTTTATTACGTGGCGCATCTTGCTGAGTTCGCAGGTGGATCACTTTCTGAAATGAGCCAGGTCAGGCGCCAGGCGCTCACCTTACCGTCGGTGCTGGACCGGCTGCTGGACGACAACCCGGAAGCCACGCGCGCCGCGCCGATGTTCTTTGAGGTCGGTGACTTCAAGCGTGCGCTGGCGCGCGACTTGGAAGCACTGCTGAACACCCGCATTCTGGATCATTCCGAGTTGCTGGACCCCTACCCGCTGGCCGGGCAAACGGTGATCAACTTCGGCATTCCCGACCTCAGCGGCCTGAGCTTGCTGAATCCCGATGATCGCGAATATCTGCGTGACCGCGTGCGCCGCGCCATCGAATGCCACGAGCCACGGCTGGCGCGCGTGCGCATTACGCTGGAAGTGCCGCGCGATGGCGAGCGGCTGCTGCGCTTTCGCGTTGACGCGGTGCTGAAAGTGCATCCGCACAAGCCGCCGGTGTCGTTTGACGCCACGCTGCAACTGTCTTCCAACGCGTACCAGATTACGGGCGGGCTGTAATGCCGCGCCGTTGCCTATGGGCTGATCATGCTTGAATCTTTATTGCCCTATTACGAGCGCGAGCTGGGTTATCTGCGCGAACTGTCAGGCGAATTTGCGCGCCGCTATCCCAAGATTGCCGGGCGTTTGCAGCTCGAAGGCGACCAGTGCGAAGACCCGCATACCGAACGCCTGATTGAATCGTTCGCGTTTTTATCCGCGCGCATCCATCGCAAGCTGGACGACGAATATCCCGAGATCGCCGCCAGTTTTCTGGAAGTGCTGTACCCGCATTATCTGCGCCCGATTCCGGCCTCCAGCATTGTGCAATTCGAGCAAGACCCGCTGCGACCCGAGATCGCGCAGCGCTATGTGGTGGAGCGCGAACACCCGGTGCTGGCGCCGGCAGTGAACGGCACGATCTGCAAATTCCGCTCGTGCTACCCGGTTACGCTGTACCCGCTGACGCTACAAAACGCGCGGCTGGAACTGACCAGTGGCTCGCCGCATTTGCGCCGGCTGGCCCCCGATGCCGCCGCCGTGCTGACGCTGGAGCTGGAGACGCTGGGCCAACTGGATATCACGAAGATCGGACTGGAAAGCCTGCGCTTTTTCCTTGATGGCGAACCCGCGCTGATGCACTTGCTGTACGAACTGCTGTTGGCACGCACGCTGCGGGTGCGCGTGGGCAATGGCACCGACGGCCCGGGCGTCACGCGTGAGCTGCCCGGCAGCAGCATCCAGCCCGTCGGCTTTGGCCGGGACGAAGGCATGCTGGAATATGACGAGCGCTCCTTCCTCGGCTATCGGCTGTTGACCGAGTATTTCAGCTTTCCCGAGAAGTTTTTGTTTGTCGATTTAACCGGGCTTGATCGCGTGTTTGCGCGCGAGGCCGGCAACAAACTGGTCATCCAGATTCTGCTGGGCAGCTATCCGGAAACCGAACGCCACAGCCGTTTGCTGAATGCGCTGTCGGCCAGTCATTTCAAAATGGGCTGCACCCCCATCGTTAACCTGTTCAACCAGGCGGCCGAACCGGTGCGGGTGACGCATCAGAAAGATTCGTACCCGGTGCTGGCGGATAGCCGCAAGCAGCACGCCTACGAAGTGATTCAGGTCAAGCGCGTGGTGCGTGTGGAGAAAAGCGGCGCGGAAGAACGCAGCGAAGAAGTGCTGCCGTTTTACGCCATCCGCCACGGCGCCAGCCAGGACGCCGCGCGCTTTTACTGGCACGCCACACGCGAGCGTTCGCCGCGCGCTGGCGACAAGGGCACCGATATCGAACTGCATCTGGTTGACCTCGACTTTGCCCCGGTGCGCGCCGCCACCGAAGTGCTGAGCCTGGATTTGCTGTGCAGCAACCGCGACATACCCGAGCAGATTCCGTTTGGCGGCAGCCATGCCGAACAACATATCGATTTTTCCTTGCCCGGCCACTCGGTGGTCAAGCGCGTGCGCCTGTTGCGCAAACCCACCTCGCCACTGCGACCGCCGCAACGGCGCGGCCTGCAATGGCGGCTGATTTCGCATTTGTCGCTGAACTATCTGTCGCTGGTGGATGGCGGCAAAAACGCGCTGCAAGAAATGCTGGCGCTGTACAACCTGACCGATTCGGCCAGCACCAACCGGCAGATTCAGGGCATCGTTAACGTCAGCAGCAAGGCCGCCGTCACCCGCGTGGCGGGCCGCGATTTTGCCGGTTTTGTGCGCGGTACCGAAATTACCTTAACGCTGGACGAAGACTATTACGTGGGCGGCAGCCTGTATTTGTTTGCCAGCGTGCTGGAGCGCTTTTTTGCGCTGTATTGCGCGCCCAACAGCTTTACCCGACTGCGCGTGTGCACGCCGCAACAACAAAACCAGGAGATCGCGACATGGCCAGCGCGCAGCGGCGAAGCACTCGTGATCTAACGGCAGAGCTGGCGCAGGACGCGCATCAGTTCAGTTTTTTCCAGAGCATCCGGCTGCTGAATCTGGCCGCGCGCAAACGCGGCGAGCGCCGCACGCCGCTGCCGGACAAACTGCGCTTTCGCACCGTGGCCAGCCTGTCGTTTCCGGCCAGCGAAATCACCAGCTACACGCCCGCAGCCCAGGCCAAAGGCGAGCCCGCGCACGCGCGCGACGAGATGGTCACCGCGTTTATGGGCCTGACCGGGCCGTCGGGCGTATTGCCCAGCAATTACACCGAATTATTGATTGCACGCCAGCAGCAGCACGACACCGGCATGCATGCCTTCTTCGATATTTTTAGCCATCGCTCAATGTCGCTGTTTTATGGCGCGTGGCAAAAATATCGCTATTGGGTGCAGGTGGAAAACGGCGACGCCGATGGCTTTACCCGCTATCTGCTCGACCTGTCGGGGCTGGGCTTATCGCGGCTGCGCGAGCAACTGGGTACGTCTACCACCGCCGGGGTGGATGAAGGTTTGTTTATCCATTACGCCGGTCTGCTGTCGCAAAAGCCGTTGTCCGGCCAGGCCCTGGTGACGCTGATCGAAGGCTTTTTTGGCGTGCCGGCGCAGATCGAACAATTTGTCGGGCAATGGATCAGCGTGCCGCCGGACGAACAAACTCAGCTGGGCCGCGGCGCGTGTGCCTTGGGTTCGTCCGCGTTTGCGGGTGACCGCATCTGGGACCGCCAGACCAAAATGAAGCTGCGGCTGGGCCCGATCCGGCGCAAGCAATTTAACCAGTTGCTGCCCGGTGAAGACGGTGCGGCCGCGCTGGAAGCCCTGATGCAATTTGCGCTGGGCCACGGCCTGGCCTGCGATGTGCAACTGGTGCTGGACCGGCGCGATGTGCCGGTGCCGCGCATTGATGCTGAAGCCGCACCGTTACGCTTGGGCGGCAATGTCTGGCTGAACGACAAAGCGCCGCAGCACAACCCCGATCAACTGGAATACCGCCTGCTGCAATAGCGCCGCCAACGGCGCCCCATTCCACCCCAATCAACCTCACTGATAATAAAAGTCCGCCCATGGCCACACAGATTAAAGCCTTGATTGCCAAGCTCACCCCCACTGCCCGCGCCGCCGTTGAAGACGCGGCGGGCCGTGCCTTGGGCCGCACCCATTTTGAAGTGGAAATCGAACACGTGCTGGTGGCCGCGCTGGACCAGAGCGACAACGCGCTGCTGGCCGCGCTGCGCGCCAGCGATGTCAGCCTGGCCGGGCTGGAACGCGCGCTGGAAGAAGCGTTGACGCGGCTGCGCAGCGGCAATACGCGCAATCCGGTGCTGTCGGCCTGGTTGCCCAAATGGCTGGAGCAAGCGTGGCTGATCGCCAGCGCCGAGCGCGGTGAACAACAGATTTCCAGCCTGGATTTGTTGTTGGCGCTGCTGGCCGATGACAGCCTGCGCAATAGCCTGGGCAAGGTGAGCGAGGTGCTGGGCAAGGTTGACCCCCATGCCCTGCGCACCGCCTATGACGCACTGCGCCGCCACGGCGGCGAAGCGGGCGTGAACGCTTCCGCCGCAGCACCGACCGATGATGACATCGATGCCCCCGCCGCCGATGCCGCGCCGCGTAGCCGTGGCACGCCGGGGCTGGACAAATACACCATCGATCTCACCGCGCAAGCGCGCGCCGGCAAGATCGACCCGGTGCTGGGCCGCGAAGCCGAGATCCGCCAGATGGCCGATATTCTGCTGCGCCGGCGCCAGAACAACCCGATTCTGACCGGCGAACCCGGCGTGGGTAAAACCGCCGTGGTGGAAGGCCTGGCGCTGAAAATCGTACGCGGCGAAGTGCCCGATTCGCTGCTGGGGATTACGTTGCGCACGCTGGACTTGGGCTTGCTGCAAGCGGGTGCCAGCGTCAAAGGCGAATTCGAAAACCGGCTGCGCCAGGTGATCGACGAAGTGAAAGCCAGCCCCACGCCGATCATCCTGTTTATCGACGAGGCGCACACCATGATTGGCGCGGGTGGCCAGGCCGGGCAGAACGACGCCGCCAACTTGCTGAAGCCGGCGCTGGCGCGTGGCGAGTTGCGCACCATTGCCGCCACCACGTGGGCCGAATACAAAAAGTATTTTGAAAAAGACGCGGCCCTGGCGCGGCGGTTTCAGGTGGTCAAAGTGGATGAACCGGCCCCGGAAATCGCCGTGGAAATGGTGCGCGGCGTAGCCGAAGCGATGGCGGCGCATCACAAGGTGAGCATTCTTAATGAAGCAATCGGCGCGGCGGTTAATTTGTCCAGCCGCTATATCGCCGGTCGCCAGTTGCCCGACAAAGCCATCAGCGTGCTGGACACCGCCTGCGCGCGTGTAGCGCTGTCGCATGCCGGCCAGCCCGGCCCGATCGAAGATGTGAACGCGCAGCGGGCCAATGCCGAGCGCGAACTGGCGGCGTTGCGGCTGGAAGAAGGCCACGAAGAACGCATCGGCGAACTGACCGCCAAACGCGCTGAACTCGACAGCGAACTGGCGCGCTTGCAGGCCGCATGGCAAGAGCAAAAAACGCTGGTGGACGAGATCAATGTGCTGAAGGCGCAACACGCCGAGGCCGCCGCCGCTGGCAAAGCGCCGGTGGCCGCCAAGGGCAAGAAAGGCCCCAGTCCGCTGCAAGCCAAACGCGACACGCTGCGCGCGCTGCACAAGCAATTGCCGCTGGTGTTTGAGTGCGTGGATGAAGGCGTGATTGCCGACGTGATTGCGGGCTGGACCGGCATTCCGCTGGGCCGCATGGTGAACAACGAACTGGCGCAAGTGCAGCAACTGGCGGGCCTGCTGGGCGCGCGCGTCATCGGCCAGGACCACGCCATGGCGCGCATTGCCGAGCGCGTGCAGATTGCCAAAGCCAACCTCGAAGATCCGGGCAAGCCCAAGGGCGTGTTCATGCTGGTGGGGCCGTCCGGTGTGGGCAAAACCGAGACCGCGCTGGCGCTGGCCGAGAGCCTGTATGGCGGCGAACGCAATCTGATCACCATCAATATGTCGGAGTACCAGGAATCGCATAGCGTGGCCGGGCTGAAGGGCTCGCCGCCCGGCTATGTGGGCTATGGCGAAGGCGGCGTGCTGACCGAAGCGGTGCGGCGCAAACCGTATTCGGTGGTGCTGCTGGATGAAGTGGAAAAGGCGCATCCCGATGTGCTGGAGCTGTTTTTCCAGGTATTCGACAAGGGCATTCTGGAAGACAGCGAAGGCCGCGAAGTGGATTTTCGCAACACCATCATCCTGCTGACCTCCAACACCGGCACCGACCTGGTGATGCGCGCGGTGGAGCACGGCGTGCAGCATGAAGGCGAGGCCGAATCCCGCGATCCGACGCCAACCGATCTGGTCGATATTTTGCGCCCGACGCTGCAAAAAACCTTCAAGCCCGCGTTTTTGGGCCGGCTGACCATCATTCCGTATTTTCCGGTCAGCGATGAGGTGTTGCGCAAGATTGTGGCGCTGAAGCTGGACAAGATCCGCCGCCGTATCGAACAGAACCACAAGGCGGTGGTGAGCTTTCCGGACGATCTGGTCGATCTGGTGACCGCGCGCTGCTACGACGTGGACAGCGGCGCGCGCGACGCCGACGCCATCCTCACCGGCACGGTGCTGGCGCGGATTTCGGGCGAATTGCTGGCGCGCATGGCGCAAGGCAAACCCACCAGAAAAATCGCCGTCACCCTGAAAGGCGACGAGCTGAAGGTAAAACTGAGCTGACCCGCATAGGG
>NZ_LAQT01000028.1 GCF_001294205.1 Amantichitinum ursilacus | reverse complement strand
CCAGGCGGTTGAAGGTCTGGTTGCTGCTGCCCAGCGCCACCGTCGCGCCAGCGGCCACCGTCACTGCGCTGCTCTGCAGGATGCTGTCGGCCATGGCCAGTTGCAGCTCGCCCGCGTTGACGACGGTGGCGCCACTGTAGCTGTTGAGCGCCGACAAGGTCAGCGTGCCCGCCCCGGCCTTGGTCAGCGTCTGGCCATCCCAGCCGGTGTTGGGGTTGGCGGCCTGGTTGGCCAGCACCACGTCGACTTCAAACGCATCGGTGGGCTGGGTCAGGGTAAAACTGCCGTTGGCGGATGCGCCATTGGAGGTCCACGCCAGCGTGGTGCCCACGCTGTAGCTGTTGTTGTCAGTCGACTTCGCGCCTTCCACCACCAGATAATCGCCCCCGGCCGACGCACCACCCAGGTTGACGCTGGCAAAGTCGCCGCTGATGCCACCCGTGGTCTGCAGCACGGTGGTGCGGCTGTCGCCGAGGTCGCTGGCCTTGTTGGAGGTGTCGGCGGCAAAGCCCGCCACATTCAGCACCGAATTCGCGCCCAGGGTGGCCGTCGCGGCGGTGACCAAAGGCGCGCCGGTGGACACGCTCACGCCCAGCGTGCCGTCGATATTGACCGCGCCGGTGGCATTCAGAACCGCCGCGCCCCCGATCGTGGCGGTGGCGCCGGTGGCCACATTGAGGCTGGTGGCATTGAAGACGCCGGTCTGCCCGAACGTCAGCCCGCCCGCATTGACGTTGACCGCGCCCTGCGAACCGGCCTGCGCCAGCGTGGTGGTGCCGCTGCCGTTCTGGTTGAACACCCCCGTGCCGGACAACGCCCCGGCCAGCGTATAGGCATCGCTGCGGTTGAGGGCCAGCGTCGCGGCGTTGTTGATCGCCCCGGCCACGCTGCCCGACGTGCCGCCGTTGCCGATCTGCAAAGTGCCGGCGCTGACCGTGGTCTGGCCGCTGTAGGTATTGTTGCCGCTGAGCAATAGCGTGCCGGCACCCGCTTTGCTGAGGCCACCCGCGCCGCTGATTACCCCGCCAAATTCATCCGCCGCACCGTTATTGATGCTCAGCGTGGCATTGCCGAGCGTGACATTGCCGCTGCCGGTTAGCGCCTGCGCGCTCTGGTTAAAGCCGTTGAGATTAAAGCTCGCGCCACTGGCTACATTCACCGCGCTGCTGCTGGCGATACTGTTGGCGACGCCCGTGGTTAGCGTGCCTGCGTTGATCTGCGTCGCTCCGGTATAACTGTTGACCACCGATAAAGTCAGCGTGCCCGCACCGCCTTTGGTGAGCGTCTGACCATCCCAGCCGGTATTGGCGTTGGCGGACTGGTTGGCCAATGCGACATCGACTTCAAACGCATCGGTGGCGTCCGGCAAAGTAAATGTGCCGTAGCCGGACGGATCACCTGCGGTCCAGGCCAATGCCGTGCCGACGCTGTAGCTTTTGCTGTCGCTCGAAAGCTCGCCGCGCGCCACCAGGTAATCATGATTGGCGGTGGCCCCGTTGAAGTTGACCACGCCAAAGTTGCCGCTGATGCCGTTAGTGGTTTGCAGCACCACGATGCGGTCGTTCGACAGCTCGCTGGCCTTGGCGGGCGAACTGGCCGCAAAGCCGCTGATGTCCAGGATGGACGATGCACCCAACGTGGCGCTATCGGCCGTCACCAAGGGCAGCGTGTAATTGGTGCCCACGGTCAGTGTGCCTTGCAGATCAAGCGCGTCGCTCAACGCCAACTGCCCCGCGCTACCCAATACCGCGTGGCCCCCGGTCGCCACATTCAGACTGGCCCCACTGAAAACGCCGCTCTGGCCAAACACCAGCGTGCCGTTATTGACGTTGACTGCGCCGGCGCCGGCCGCGCGAGTGAGCGTGGTGGTGCCGCTGCCATTCTGGTTAAGCGTGCCAGTGCCGGTGAGCGTGCCTTCCAGCACAAAGGCGTCACTGCGATTGATTGCCAGCGTGCCGCCGTTGCGGATATTGCCGGCCACCGAGCCCGAAGTGCCGCCCGCCCCCAGTTGCAGTGTGCCTTGCAGGATGTTGGTCTGGCCGGTGAGCGTGTTGTCGCCGGTCAGAATCAAGGTGCGACTGCCGGTTTTGATCAGCCCGCCCGTCCCCGAAATCACGCCATCAAACGAGCCATTTACGCTGACGTTGTCGGTGAGCGTGCCCAGGCCCAGCGCCACGCTGCCCCCGCCCGACAGGTTATTGACGAGTTGCGCCTTGTTGGTCAGATCCAGCGCCGCCCCCGCGGCAACCTGCACCCCGCTGCTGCTGGAGATCGCGTTGAGCGCGTTGAGCGCCATGGTGCCCGCTGCCACAGTGGTCGCGCCGGTATAGTCTTGCGGATTGAGCAACACCAGCGTACCGGACCCGGACTGGATCAGGTCGCCGCTGCCATTGATCACGGTCTGCAAACCCAGCGCGATGCTGCGGTTGAAGTTGATGGTGCCGTTATTAACGATGCTGGCATGCAGGGTGCCGCCTGATCCGCCGTCGGCCAGGGTGAGCATCCCCCCTCCCGCGATGGTGACGCCGCCGCCGTTGGTTTGGGTGACCGCGCCACCCAAGGTGAGGTTACCTTGCACATCCAGACTATCGACGGCGGTGCCCGCCAGCGTGATATCGCCGGTCAGGGTCCAGTTGCTGCCCGCGGTCGAAATGAGACTGGTCAGACCATTGGCTGCGGTATCGCTGGTGAAGTTGCCCGCCTGAGTGTTGGTGCCGGTCAGCATGAGGGTGTTGCCCGTGCCCTGGCTAAGTATGTTGATGCCGGATGTGCTGACCAGCATCGATCCGCTGCCCAGGGTGACGCTGTTGTTGGAGCCGCGCAGCAAGATGACCGCGCTGCCGGAGCCCGATGTTGAAATCGTGCCGGAATTGTTGATCTGGCTACCGCTAACCACCGAGACCGCGCTGCGGTTAGTCGAGCTGATGCTGCCCGTTGCGCTGTTGGTCAGTTGCGTGATGCCCGCGCTGAGGTAGACCCCTTCGTTAAACGCCGTAATAACGCCGTCGTTCTGAATAATCGAGGTGCCCGCGCTCTGCTGGAACCCCGGCGCGTAATTGGGGCCCGCGCCAGACCGCGCCGATGCGCCCACATGGTTGTTAAAGGTGAAAAGTCCGGTTGACTGGTCCCATAGCGCATCGGCGCTTCCCCCGACACTGCTGGAGCCGTTTAACGTCCCGTAATTATCAAAGGTCCCGGTGGCGGAGGGACCATAAAGCACTGCGTGGGAAAAGCGCGCCGAGATATCGCCATAATTGACCAGATTGGCGTTGGCGCTTTGCATCGACACACCCTGCGTCGCGCCAATAATCGTGCCGGTTGATTGATTGGTAACCGTCCCGGCTGCGTTGATCAACAGGCCACTGGTAGAGCCGCCCGAAGCACTGATCGCGCCGGCATTGGAAAAAGTGAACGGCGCAATGCCGTTCACCACCACGGCATTGCCTGACACAACGATGGTGGTTCCTGCCAATACTTGATAGTCGTTGTCCGAGTTAACGGTCTGGTTGGTGGTGGCGCTGGGCAAGGTGGTCAACGCCAGCGCATGGCCACTGAAGGCGGCCAGCAAGGCGTTCGAAATAGCGCGTAATGCAAAACGACGCAGGGTATGGCGTGACGTGCGGCGGCTGGTTTGTTTCATGGTCGTCCCGGAGCGATGTGTCGCTGTCGATGTGCGAGCACGACTTTCGGCCCGCCAGTCATGATCCACTTACGATTGCTTTTGACTGCACGTAAGCTTTGTCGGATTGACTGCTTTATAGCGGCAAATCGATTGATTTCCAGCGCAATCGCCGGAACACCGGGCAGCAACTGCCGGGCCATTACGGACGCAATACTTACATTCGAAACGGCTGCAGCGCGATTGTTTTGCGGGCAATGGACGTAAAAAACGGGGCCAGTCGCAAAACTGGCCCCGTCTGATCAAATTGGGGATTTCCGGGCATCAACGGCCGTTTGCTGCCTTGCACAGCACGGCCGCCTGAATATCGAACCACCCTCAACCTGAATGCGCCCCTGCGCTTATTGGCAGGCCGCTTCGGCTTGCGCCTTGGTGTCGTTGCGGATCGACATAAAGAACGCCACGCACGCCTGGGTTTGCTGGTTCCCCCATTGCGCCGTGCAATTGTTCAGCGTGGCGGTCGGGTCTGCCGAAGGGGTCTGGCCCATATTGGCTTGCCAGCATGCCACGGTCAGATCCTGCAGCATCACTTGCTTGCCAGCGGCATTGGCTTTGTTGATGTCGCCACCATAGGCTTTGGGATCGGACGCGTACCAGATCAGGCTGGGGTGGTTGCCGCCCAGCACGGGCACCGTCTGGCCCGCGGCCGGCGTGATGCTGGTCAGCGTCAGCACATTGACCGGCGGCAGCTTGTAATAGCTGGACAACCACGCGCGGGCAGGCCCACCCATGGCCACCATCGCACGCGGTGCGGTGGTGCCCGGCGCGGGTGCGGTCCATGCCTGGATCAAACCCGTGCTAGCGTTATCAAAATAGTCGTACACGCCTTCCAGCTTGGCGCCCGCACTGGCTGGCGCGGCAATCGGCGCGATATCCATAATGCGTTGATAGCTGTCGGTGGCGGTCGAGGCCACGCCATTCATCACCAACAGGCTGGCCCAGCGCTGCGTGGTGGCGGCCTGCATGTAATCCTGGGTGGTGGTTTTAACGGTATCGGGCGGGAAATGCAGCAGTTGCACTGTCTTCTGATTACGCAGCGGCATGCCCAGCACTTCAAAGAAGGACCAGTCGCTCTGCCACTTGCCTGCGGCTTGCACGGCCGGTACATCCGATGCCGCCACGGCAGATTGCTGCATAAAGGTTTTGACGTATTGGCCGTAATCTGCGGGCACGCCACTCAGGGTGAGGATTTCTTCGCCGTTCTGGTTGGTGGCCACCACTTTGGCATTGCTGTAGCCGTCACGCGTAACGCTGGCGGTCATCCAGTGTTCGATGGTTTGTTCCAGCGTCCACGGCGGCACCGGGCAGTTCTGCACGCAGTTGGGAAACGAGAACAGCGTCGACACTTGCGCGGTAGGGCCCAGGTCGACCACCACCGGATTGTCAGTGGACGCCGGGCTGGCTTGCGTGGTGGGCGGCGCGGCGCAGGCGGCCAGCAAGGCGGGGAACAGTGCGCTGAGCGCGAGTGCGGCAGGTTTTGACCATGTTGAGCGTTGCATCGGTGTTTTCCTTGTTATGAGATTTGCACAAACGGGGAAACCAGCTGGCCCGCGCGCCTTATGTCGCCGGTGCGCGCGCCGCCAGCAACTGGCTGAGCGACCCCAGCACTTCAACCAGCGCTTCATTAAAACTGACCACGTCATGTTCATGCTCGGCCGGGTCGGTGCGGTCAGCCGATTGCTCCAGCTGGTCGGCCGCATCCGCCAGCCGATGCGCGCACAAATAGCGCGCCACCGAACGCAACGAATGCGCGGTGCGTTTGACCTCTTCCAGCCGCCCTTCATGCAAGGCTTCGATCACCTTGGCGGGCGTGGCGCCGTGGTTTTTGCGGAAATTTTCGATCAGCGCCAGAAAGCGTTCTTCGCGCAGGCCGATTTGTTCAAAGGCCTGGGCCAGATCAATGCCGGGTAAGGCGGGCCAATGCATCTCGGGTGTGGCGTCGCGTGCGGCATCCTGCATCACTGACGGCGTGGCCGCTAATGACGGCTCGGCCGGTTGCGTCTCTGCGGCGACGGTGACGGTGTTGACCACCGCCACGCGCCGTTCCGGATGCAGCCAGCGCGCCAGCACGTTGTATAGCTGCTGCGGTTTGAAGGGCTTGGCGATATGGTCATTCATGCCCGCCGCCAGACAACGGTCACGATCCCCGGCCAGCGCGTGCGCCGTCACTGCGATGATGGGCAACTGGCGATACCCCAGATGGCGAATCTCGCGGCTGGTGGCAAAGCCGTCCAGCTCGGGCATATGGATGTCCATCAGCACCGCTTCGTACGGGCCGTCCGCCATTTTGGCGATGGCCTCGCGGCCGTCCTCGGCCACTTCGACCACTACACCGACGTTCTCCAGCCATTCTTTGGCGATCTGCCGGTTGATGGCGTTGTCTTCCACCAGCAGGATGCGCGCGCCTGCCAGGATGTGCGCGGTGGGGCTGGCGGCTGCGGGCGCCGGCGGCAGCGTGGTTTCGCCGTCGGGGTTAAACACCTGAGCCAGGCTCGACAACAGGCCGGCTTCCAGCACCGGCTTGGTCAGAAACGCCTGCAGATCGGCCTCTCGACTGAGCATGCGCATTTCTTCGGGGTCATGCGTGGTGGCCATCAGCACGATGGGCATATACGGCAGCGACGGATCCTGGCGGATTTGCCGCGCCAGCGTGGTGCCCGCCACGCCGCTCAGATTCTGGTCGATCATGATCAGGCTGTAGGGCCGCAATACATTGGCGGCTACGCGTAATTCGGCATTGGCGCTGGCCGCGCTGGCAGCCACTTCCACCGCAAATCCCTGGCGGCGCAACAAACGCAGCAATACCTCGGCGGCCGAGGCGTTGTCGTCCACCACCAGCACGCGCATGCCGTTGCCGGGCACTTGCACTGGCAATTGCGGCGCGGGCCCTTGCAGCGGCACGCAGAACGAAAACACGCTGCCCTGGCCCGGCTGGCTGTCCACCCAGATGCGCCCGCCCATGGCGTCGATCAGTTGCTGGCAAATGGCCAGGCCCAGACCACTGCCGCCGTAGCGGCGCGTAATGGATTCATCCGCCTGAGTAAACGCCTGGAACAACGCGCCCACATGCGCCGGATCGATGCCGATGCCGGTGTCTTCCACGCGAAACAACACCTGCGGGTGATTGGGGCTGTCATGGCTGACGCGCACGCGGATCGCCACTTCGCCTGACTCGGTAAACTTGATGGCGTTATTGGCCAGATTCAGCAACACCTGGTTTAGCCGCAGCGGGTCGCCTTGCAACAGCATCGGCACATCGGCCGCCAGATCAATCACCAGTTCCAGCTGTTTGCCCGCCGCGCGCACCATCACCACATTGGCCAGATTGCCCATCAGCTCGTCGAGGCGGAACTCGACGTTTTCGATGCGCAGTTTGCCGGCTTCGCCGCGGCTGAAATCAAGGATGTCGTTGATCAGGTCCAGCAGCACATCGGCCGACAGATTGATCTTGTCCAGATAGTCGCGTTGCTTGGCCGTCAGCGGGGTTTGCAACGCCAGCCCGGTCATGCCCACGATGGCGTTCATCGGCGTGCGGATTTCGTGGCTCATGCGCGCCAGAAATGCGGATTTGGCGCGCGCTGCTTCTTCGGCATCCCATACCGCTTGTTGCAGCGCATGCAACCAGGCAATCACAAAACGATAACCAAGGAAGGCCATCGCAAAAAACATGATGGCCAATACCCAGTACACGGCCGAGGCCGAGGCTTCCATCAAGCGGGCGGCGCGCCGCCAGGCATCGGCATCACCACCACCACTGATGGCGTCGGCGGCGCTGTGGCTTAGATAGAACGACACGGACAAAAACAGATAAACGCCGCAAATGATGGTCAGCGCTGCCAGCAGCAGCGTCTTGCCCACCGGCTGCGCGTTAACGCCGGGTGGGGTAAACCAGCGATTGCGCCACGCCGCCACGGGCGCGGCGAGCAAGAACATCAGCGCGCCGCCAATCACCGAAATCTGGATAAAGTTGCCGACCCACCAGCCCTGCCAGATGGCAAACGCTTCGTGCACGCCCAGCGCGTTGGTATAAGTCCAGACAAACGAACCACTGGCGCTGAAGACGGCGTTAAAGAACGCCAGCACCATAAAAAACACCCAGTCGTTGATGGAGCGCATGTCGTACGACACCGGCAAGGCGCGATAAGACAACGACCAGACCGCCAGCCCCAAGGGGTTGGACAGCGCAAACAGCGCCGCCCACAGCAAAGGCATGCCGGAATAGACCGATAAACAGAAGGTGGCCAGCCAGGCCGGTATCGCGCCCCACCAATAGCCAAACCACAGCACCCACAAGCCGCAGATCACCACCGGCGGATACAGCGAAAAGAAGATATCGACGCCGCCAAAATGCATGGGAATGGCGGACCACGATTGCTGGATGACCACAAAGCCGAAGGCGACACAGACCAGCGTGCTGAGCAGCCACAAGCCCAGCAACAGCATATTGGAGCGGCGGCCCGCTTCGGCCAGAACCTGCCGCAACGACACCGCTTGATAATGCGCGCGGCCCGTCGCCAGAAATTGTTGGGATACGGCTGATTCCACTACCGCGCTCCAGCCATACCAATCAATAACGCCATAAAAAGTCGCCTGCCAGCATTCGCTTGTTCAAGGGTGATGAGATGGCGTCAGCAAAGTCTTGTCGACCTCTTCGCACGCACGGGTCTCGGCACATCGTGCCCGATTTCAGCATCAGAAGAAACTGATGCTGCCGCTCTGGCACCAATCCGCCACAGCATTGGTTTGCCGCTTGCGTGATTGATGCTTTCCAGTGTTTCAACATAGCCTATATCGGAACATCCTTAGTACTGTTATTAACGATGTCTTACGCCATACTGGCATAACACCTGGCGTTTTGTGCCCCACCCCGTTCTGCAAGGACCCCCGCATGCTGCAAATCACTGGCCTTGACGAAGCCGCCCTGCCCGCATTGCAACAGCTCCGCGCCAGTCAGCAAGCGCCGTGGCCGGTGGCCGATCTGCGCATCGAGTTCTTTAATCCGATCCGGCAGCGTGGCCGCAATGTGCGCATCGTGTGGCGCGATCGCGTGCCGGTGGGCTGCCTGGGTTGGGTGGAAAGCGTGGTGGCCACGCAAGGTGATTTTTTTATCTCGCCGATGGTGGCGGCGGATGAATTGGCGGCCGCCACCTTGCTGCATGACACCGTGCAGTACGCGCGTGAACTGGGCGCGCAGCGTATCCGCGTTGGCGCAGCGCCCGGCGAGGAAGCCAAGATGGCGGCGCTGGAACGCATTGGTTTTATCCCGTCACTGCAGTGGATTAGTCTGGCACGGCCCGTGGTGGCGTGCGCCGCGCCCGACTTCGCCGCGCTGGGGTTGCGCCGGGTTGAGACCGCAGCCATAGACTGGAGCATGCTGGCGCGACTGCACAACCACACCTTCCGCGACGTGCCGCATGCCGCGATGCAAAGCGCCGAATCGATGCGTGCGGACTGGCTGGAACTGGATCAGGACGCCAGCAGCGTGCTGGCGGATCAGGATGGCGAGCTGGCGGCGTTTTGCTTGTTGCAAAGTGATGGCACGGTAGATGCGATTGGCATCGAGCCGCATTGGCGGCGGCAAGGGGTAGCGGACGCCCTGTATCAGTGGGCGCAATCGCGGTTGGCGCTGCGGCAGATTGCGCAAATGACCACCGTCGTGGCCAATACCAATTTTGTGTCGGAACGCTTCCATCTACGCGCGGGCTTTGTCGAAAACAAACCGCGCGCGACCGCTTATTTGCTGACGTTAACGGTCGCGGGCTGAGGCGGATTCTGGCAGGCGGCGGCGCTGGCGGTCTGGCCATTGCTGCGCGCTTCGGTATCCGGGTCGGGCCCGGTCAGCATAAACGCCAGTGCGGCCGAGACGATGGCGATAACCAGCATCGACGCGCTGGCACAGGGCGGATCCTGGCTGGGCAAGCGCGGCCAGCCTGCTTGCGCGTCGCGGCTGCGGATCGGGTTAAACAAGCGGATGGGCATGGCGTCACTCCGGACACAAACGAAGTGACGTAGGGTAAAAAACGCCCGCGCCGGCCGGGCTGGGACAATTCCGAATCTGGCCTGATAAAACGATAAACGCCCGTGACCAACGGTCACAGGCGCTTTTAACCTACCGATCCTGCCCTTGCTTAGCGGCGGATAGCCCCTGCCAGACGTCTCGCGCCATCCGCGCCCGACATCGCATCGTTAGCCCAGAACTCGCCCACGGCTTCGATCAGTGCTTTTTTCTGGTCATCCTGCACCGCCATGTTGTGCGCCCACGACGGCACCAACGTGTTGCGGCTGGCGGCATTGTTAAAGTCCTTGGCCGAATCGCGACCATAGGCATCCAGTTTGTTGACGTCGACATCGGTGCGCGCCGGGATGCTGCCTTTGTGCTTGTTGTACGCCAACTGGCCTTCATGGCTCATCAGCAGACGCGCAAAGTCCATCTGCGCCTGATTTCGTGTTGCGTCGTCCTGGCGGAACATGGTCAGCGTATCGGCGGCAAAGCTGTATTCGCCATTCAGCGTCGGGGCGGCCCAGAACATGTAATCCACGCCCGGTTGCTTGCCCGCTTCGTCCAGCTCGCCCTTCACCCAGTCGCCCATCAATTGCATGGCGGCGCGGCCGTTGATGACGTCGGCGGTGGCCAGGTTCCACTCGCGGCCTACCGGGTCCGGCGTGCAATAGCGTTTAAGGCGGCGGAAGGTTTCCAGCGCATGCGCCATCTGGCTGCCGCCCAAGGCATTGGCGTCCAGCCGGCTAAACGCCGACAGATAGAATTCCGCGCCGCACAGGCCCAGCACCACCGCTTCAAACAAGGTGGCCACTTGCCATTTCACTTCGGAATGCGCCAGCGGGGTAATGCCCGCCGACACCAGCTTGTCGCACACGCTAAAGAATTCGTCCCAGGTGGCCGGCGCGCGCGTTACGCCCACGCGCTTGAGCAAATTGGCGTTAACCCACAACACGTTAACGCGCGCCACACCCAGCGGCACCGCCACGTAATGGTTTTCGGCCTGCATCATGCGATCCAGCACGGCGGGCAGGATGCGGCTCCAGCCTTGTTCTTGCGCCACCGGGTCCAGATTGGCCAACACGCCCTTGCCTACCCAGTTTTGTACCTTGACGCCACCAAATGCGGCCGCGGTTGGCAATTTGCCTTCTTCGATGCGCTTTTTCAGCATGCCCGGCACGTCTTTACCGCTGTGCATATCGGCCCAGTGGTGGCCTTGCTGGTTAAGCCGCATCTTGATTTCGGCCACCGCACGCGCGCCGCTGGAGGCAAACCAGCCATGCAGCACTTCGATATCTTCGAGGCGGAAACGACCGACCTGGCGCATCAGTTCGCCCGCGCGTTTTTCCAGACTTTCCAGTGCGCGGCGCGATTGCTGCAGCGCCGAATCGGACGCCTGGCTCATCACATTGATTTGCTCGGACGTGCGCGCCATGGTGGTGCTGGCCGAGGTTTGTTCCATGGTGGCGTCGGCAATGCCGCGCACAATCTGCACCATGTTCTGCATGCGGCCGCTGATTTCCAGCATGCTGGCGCGGGCGGCATCGGCTTTCTCTACGCTGCCCAACACCTGACTGCTGGTGGCGCCCATGGTGCTGACAGCGTTGCGGGTTTCCAATGCCACCGAATCAATCAGTTGCGAGATTTCAACGGTGGCCTTGGCGGTGCGCTCGGCCAGTTTGCGCACTTCATCGGCCACCACAGCAAAGCCACGGCCTTGTTCACCGGCGCGGGCGGCTTCGATGGCGGCGTTCAGCGCCAACAAATTGGTCTGGCCCGCCACGTCTTTAATTACGGTGACGATGCTGCCGATTTTTTGCGAATTGCGTTCCAGCGCATCCATGGTCGTGCCGAGTTCAGTCATCGACTTGGCCATTTGCGACACTTCATCCGAAACGCGCAGCACCGATTCGGCGCTGGCCTCGGACAAGGTTTGCGTGCTGGTGACGGCGTCATCCACATCGCGCGCGTTATCGGCAATGTGGTTGATGCTGACGGTAATTTCTTCCACCGCTGCGGCCGATGCGGCCGAGAAATCACTCTGCGTGTGCGCGTCCTTGACCAACTGGGTGGTCACCACGCCCAGTTCTTTCAGACCCAGGCTTAGCGTTTCCATGTCGCGCTGTACTTCGCGGAACGTGGTTTGCAGCGAGGCGCTAAAGGCATTGAAGGCGCTGGCGATTTCGGACAACTCGGCGCTGCTGCCGCCGTCCAGTCGCACATTCAGATCGCCGCCGCTGGCGGCCAGGCGCGCAAATTCGGCACGCATGCGAAACAGCGGTTTAAGCACCACGCCCAGGCCCGCGGCGATAACGCCGCTGGCGACGATCAGGGCGACGATGACAATCAGCGCGGTGGCGCCACTGCCGGCACCGGTGCTGCTGATCAGCACCCAGGCCAACGCGGCGATGATGACGTTAACCAGTGTGGCTAACAGAATGATCTGATTGCGGATAGACATCTCACTTCCTCTAGCGGCGGCCCTGTACCGGGCCTGAGAACCTCGAATATTAAAATTACCTTATCGAGAATCCGCGCTATGCGCCATCCTTTTTATCAGTAGAAACCCTTAGACTTACAAAACGTCGCGTCAACATGTAGTAGGCACCGAGCAGTAACGAAAATTTGCTTTTCACAAGCAAAAGCACCCCGTAAGTGGAGTGCTGATATTTGCGAAAAATACTACGTTATAGCCCCGATTTGCGCCGCGCGTTGCCATGCCCAGCCGCAGGCAAACAACGCCACTACCAACGAACCGCCGTACAGCACTACACGTTTGAACCAGACTTCGTGCCGATATAAATACAACACTGGCAACAGCAACAACACCAGCGCCGCCTGCCCGGCTTCCACGCCCAGATTGAATGCGCCCAACGCAATCACCATATGCCAGCGCGGCAAAGCCATATCGGCCAGCACGCCAGCAAAGCCAAAGCCGTGGATCAACCCAAAGCCAAACGCCAACAACCACAAGCGTTGTTGTACCAGCGGATACAGGTTATTCAGCGCCGCCAGCAAGATGGTGACGGCAATACCGGTTTCGACCAGGGCCGAGGGCACACTCACCCAGCGCAAGCTGGCCAGCGTTAGCGTGATGGCGTGCGCGGCGGTAAACGCGGTGACGATGCGCAACAGCTCCAGCGCCACCGGCCGCAGTGAGGCCACCGCCTGCCAGCGCCTGCTCTGCGCCTTGTACGCGGCAGGCAATAACAAGGCCAGCAAGAACAAAGCGTGATCAAAACCCAGCCAGATATGGGTAAAGCCCGCCGCAATAAAATCCGAGGCAATTGCCCACGCCGGTTTGCCATGGATATCGAGCGTTTCCTCGGGATGACCGACGCCGAGGATGGCGGTGGCGATGGCGCCTTCGTCGATCACTTGCACCAGGCCTTTATGCAGCGTGTCCAGCTCGGCAAACAGGTGGTAATCAATGCTCAGTTGTTTGGGGGCGGCGGCGCATTGGGCATCAAAGCGCAGCACGGCATACGCGCCATCGCTGTGATGGTCGATCTGCATGCCTTGCGGTTTCAGCGGGCAGTCGCCGTGCTGCAGACGCAAATGGCTAAAGGCATAGGCGCTGATATCGGCGCTGCGCGGCCGCACTTCGCCCCAGGTAAGCTTGCCGTCGCCATCGGCGTCCAACACCAAGGGCACATCCAGATCGCGCAGCGCGATATCCCAACGGCCATGCAATTGCGTGCCGTCCACCACCAACGTCAGATAGCTATCGCTGGGTTTATGCGCGCTGGCCACGGCGCTGCAGCACAGGGCGATCAATAACAGACACAGTCGCATCATGCCGGCAGCCCCGCTTGTTTAAACCACTGCAATGCCGGGCTGGCGGCGGCCGGTTGCCGCGCCGCACGCGCGCTCGCCAGCAGAATGCGCGCATCGGCGGTTTCTTTTTGCACTTGCCAGTTGGCTTGCGCCAGTTTTAGCGCGGCTTCGGGTTGCTTTAATAGATAGAGGCGAAACATGGCTTCCTCGCGCAGATGAACGCGATCGCCGCGCGCGGCGGCTGCGGCAAAGCGCGCATTCAGATCGGCGATATGGCCGGCCAGGGCATCGTCGCGCGTCTGTTGTTCGGCCATGGCCAGGCGCAGCAACAGATTGTCGTTACGCGTGTCATCGGCCAGCAGTTTTTGCACTTCCGCGCCGCGGTGCTGGCTTAACAAATAGTCGGCCCACGCAGTTTTGAGATAAGCATCGTCGGGGCTGACTTTGCGCCCGGCGCGCAAGGCTTGTTCAGCCAGTTGCGTGTTGCCGCGCCAACTGGCGGCCTCGCCCAGACTGGCCCACACCCAGGCGCTCACGCCATGGCTATCGGGCGCTTGCGGCGCCAGTCGCTGCAACAAGGCCACGCCCTGTTGCGGCTGGCCGCTAACCACCAACACATTGGCCAGACACACGCCAGCAATCACCGCATCCTGCATGACCAGACCGCCGCAGCTTTCGCGGGCGTCGGCATAACGCGCCTGTACTTGCAGAATGCTGGCACGCATCAGCAAGGCTTCGGTGTTGCCTGGGCTGGCGCGCATGACGGTGTCCAGATCGGCCAATGCCAGATCAAACTGGTGATTGCTCTGGCGAATGCTGGCGCGCAGCAACAAGGCCAGCGGCGCAATCGGCCGGGTTTGCAGCCACGGCGTGATCAGGGCATCGGCCTGGCCCAGATCGCGCGGGTCGCCATCGCGGCGAAAACGTTCCAGATGCGCTTGCGCCAGTTCGCTGGCGCGGGCAAACACCTGCGGTTGCGCCGCCAGTTGGCCTTGCAGGCGGGCGATGCGCGCATCGAGCGGATTGCTTTTGCGCGCGGGCACGATGTCGAGCACCAGATTATCGCGCGCCGGAATATACGCTTCGGCCAGTGCGGCGGCGCTGGGCCAACTGCACAGCAGTGCGCACAACAGGCTGTGGCCGGCAAACCGGATGATCGGAGTCATAACACCACCTTGCCGCGTGCGGCCAATGCCAACACCATCAGGCCGATGGCGACGGTCCAGCTACCCAATACGCGCACGCCAACCTTTACCCAGCTGACGGGCAGATTCCACAGTCGCTGCGCCGCTTGCAGTAGATAAGCCAGCGCCAGAAACGCCACCAGCACCACGCCTGCGGTAAACGGATACAGCGCCATCTGCCCTTCACGCGCCGCGCCGTTGGCCAGGCCATACAACGCGCCCGCCGCGACGACCAAAGCCCAGAGCGCCAGACGCGGCAGCGGTCTGGCCACCGCCAGCGCCGCACCGCCCAGCAAGGCAAGCAGCAGCACGCCGCTGCCCGCGTCAACGCCCACTCGATCCGCCAGCAATGCGCCCGCCAAAGCCGATAACGCAAACCAGGCCAGCCCGAGACTGGCGCGGCCCTGCTGGCCCAGCAACAGACCGAAAACCAGCAGCAGCAAGAGATGCTCGGGCGAGGTCAGCGGGTGCAATGCGCCTGCATAAAAATCGCCCGCACCCACAAACGCAGCATGTGCCTGCGCCAGGCCCGGGCATAACAACAATGCGATCAGCAAACGGCGGCGCATGGTTATCCCCGAATGGCCAGAGTCAGAAAATACAAGCCACCCAGCGCAATACCGCCGCCGCCCGCGCGCACCAGCGCCCGGCCGCCCTGCCATTGGTACAGCGCACCCAGCGCGATGCCGCACGCGTGCAGCAAGCCGGTGGCGCAGACAAAGCCGATGGCAAAGGTTAATGGATTGGCCGATTGCGGCAGTTCCGCGCCATGCGCGTAGCCATGGCAGATGGCAAACAGCGCGACGATGACGCCCGCCACCGGCAGCGGCGGCCGCGCGGCCAGCACGATCATCGCGCCCAGAATCAGCGCCGACAGCGCGATGCCGATTTCAATGCCCGGCAAATAAATGCCCAGCACGCCGATCACGCCACCGATACACATCACCAGCGGAAAAGTCACCGGCAGCACCCAGATGGCCGGACGTCCCAGTTGCGCGCCCCATAAACCGACCGCCACCATCGCCAGCACATGGTCGAGCCCGGAAATGGGGTGTAGAAAGCCGGTCTTGAGCCCGCCTGACATATCGCCCTGGCCCACATGGGCCATCGCCAGCGTGGGCATTAACAGCAACGTGGCCAGTAGCCACTTTTGAACGGTGCGCATGGGGGATGTCTCCGGACTCAGGCTTTGGGCGCGCTGCGGCGGCTGGCGGCAATTTCGCGGCTAAAGCGGCGCGCCGGGTCCAGCGTACTGTTGAGCGCGGTGGGATAGTTGACGCAGCTGGCTTTGCCTTGCTCGCCCGCGCGTTGCAGCGCGGCTTTGCGCGCGGTGGCGGCCTCGGCGTATTTGCCATCCTGAATCACTTTGTACTGGCGATATTTTTCTTTCTTCGGGCCCGCCAGTTGATGCAGATACGCGTCGTAGCGGCGCGTGTATTCATCCACCAATGCTTTGTTGTTGCTTTGCCATTGCGACCACGCCTTGTTATTGGCGCTGGCGGTGGCTGGGTACAACGCGTTGCAGACATCGCGCTCGGCTTGCGCTTCGCGGATGCCTTGATAAACGCGGCCCATGTTCTGCGCATATTCGGTGTCACCTGCCCTGGCGGCGGGTGCGGCGTGGGCCAGGCTGGCGCCCAGCGCTGCGGCAAAGGCCAGCACGGGTGTGGCTTTCAACAAGATCGACATGTTCGGTTTTCCCCAAAAGTGCCCCAGGCGCGGCGTAGTGCGGTCGCGCCCGGGGCGGTTGCTGCTATTGCACGGCCACCGGCGAGGTGGTTTCGCTGGACGTTGCCGTGATGCCATCGATCGGCACCGGCGTGGTGGTCTCCGACGTCGTCGCCAGCACTTGCTGCACTTGCTGGGTAAAGGCGTCCGCGACGGGGGCCGGCGTGGGTGTTGCCGTCGGCGTTGGGGTTGGCGTGCCCGTCACTGGGCCACCGTCGTTGCCGCTGCCGCACGCGGCCAGTGCCAGCAAGACGGTGGTCGCCAGTGCGACTAGCCCGATACGTTTATCCATGATCTGCCTCCGCTTATTGCGCAACGTTAGCGCCGGGCACCGGGGTCTTCAGGTACGGGAAGGCGTTATCAAAGAAGGTGGCGTCCAGATATGCGCCATCGGTAAAGTCGGTGGCGCCCGACGGGGCGTCGCCCGGTGCGCAGCCGATATTCAGCGTGCACAGGCGCCCTTCCACTACACGCAGCGCGATATCAACCACGTCATCGCCAGGGCGGCGACCGTTGGGGAAGCCTGCGTTATCGCCCGCAATCACACCCAGACGGCTCTGGCTGGCCGGCGCGGTGACCGCGATGCTGGTGTTAAGCCGCAGCATTTCGGAAGGCGTCACCGTGACCAGTTGGTTCACGCCCGTTACACCGGTCAAAAATGCCGCCACCAGATCGTTACGCGGAATATTGGTCGGGGCGACCGCGTTGTTGCCAAACAGGATCTGCAACAGCGCCGGCAACGTGGGGTTGGTGACATATGCGAGGAATTGCGCATCGTCCGACGGCTTGCTGGTATTGAACTTGTCCTTGTCCTTCAGGCCGATGACCAGTTCGTTAACCAGCGGCATGCCGAGGCGCGACACTTGCGACCACGCGCCGCCTTCCTTGCTGGCCTGGCCCAGATTGCTGCCCGGGGCCGGGTTAAGCAGACGCGCCTGACGCAGGCTGGCGGTGGTCCATGCGCCAATCACCGGGCCGCCACTGCCGACCAGGCAAGCGGATGGCACTTCCAGTTCCAGCGCAGTAACGTTTTTTTGCGCCAGCGAATCCAGGCCTTTGTTTTCCGCTTGCGGATCAAACGCGGTGGCCGGCGCGGCGATATTTACCAGATCGAAGGTGCCGCCCAGGTTAACCACAAACGGGTCTTTGCGTTGGCCGACAAACACTTTGCCGGCGGTGCTGCAACCGGGAATGTTGATGTTGTAGACATGCTGGGCCGCATACGCTGCGTAATTGGGCAGCGATTTGTTACCGATATTGTCGACGGGCTTGGCAAAGGTTTTGCTGCCATCCGCCGCATTGGTAATTGCAGTGGCCGTGCCGGTGCGACGATCACCCGTCACCAGCGTCAACGTAAAGCTCTCTTGCACATTCAGCGTGGCCGCTTTGGGCGCGTTGATGGCGCCGGTGTTGGTGAGAGGCACTGAGACATTCTTGCCGCCCACGGGCACGGTCAGATCTTGCAGGTTGTTGCTGAAGCGGAACTGGAATGTGAGATGTTCGTGCGCGTCGCCCACGTTATCGACGTGGATTTCGTACAGCGCATTCGGGTCCATCAGATAAAAGTTGGGGCCACCCGGGCCGTCCTGCAGCGGCTGGTAATTGGCGATCAGCGTGACAAAACTGGAACGACCGGTTTCGTAACTGCGAAACATGTAGAAATCACTGGCATCGACTTTGGGGTTTTGCGTGAGAAAGGGTGATTCGCGGTGACTGGACGCTTGCGCGCCCGCAGCGATCATCAACAAGGTGGCGGCTATCGGCAGGCCCGCCCGTGCAACTTTGCTCATCGTGCTCTCCAGTTCGTAGATAAAAGACGGTGGCTCGCGCTTGCTGTAAGAATCGCGTTACCTTGCCACTGTGAATATTTACGAACCGGGTACAGGAACGGATGCGGTGGCCGTAACCGCATACCAATACAAATAGATAATCCGTTGATTAATTGATGTTTTTATTTATGAAACTGGCTGATGCGCACTACATGTTGGGTAATGCGGCGCGCTGTCGGGCTGACACAGCAACCGCGCCGACGTCGCCGCAGCGACATTGCAAGCGCCCAAAACACGGCCGCCCGCACTGCGGCGTGCTCTGCTAGAATGTCGGGTTTTCCGCATCCAGATGATCAAGCATGGAAGCCGAACAGCTTAACCAGATCGAAAACCAGCTTAAAGAGCTGGGTTCCCGCGCCGACGAACTCAAACGTTATCTCGACTATCCCGCCAAGCAAGACCGGCTGGAGGAAGTCGTGCGCCTGTCCGAAGACCCGGACATCTGGAACGACCAGAAAAAAGCCCAGGAAATCGGCCGCGAACGCAAAGCGCTGGAAGGCGTGGTGCTGGTGCTCGACCAGGTGACCAGCGGCGTTAAAGACGCGCTCGACCTGTTCGAGATGGCGCGCGAAGAAGAAGACTGGACCACGGTGGATGCCGTGGCCGCTGATTACGCCACGCTGGAAGCGCAGATTGCACAGCTGGAATTCCGTCGGATGTTTAACAACCCGATGGACCCGAACGCGTGCTTTGTCGATATCCAGGCCGGCGCTGGCGGTACGGAGGCGCAGGATTGGGCCTCGATGCTACTGCGTATGTATGTGCGCTATGGCGAACGCAAAGGCTTTAATGTCGAAGTGATGGAAGTGTCGGAAGGCGATGTGGCGGGCATCAGCAGCGCCACCGTCAAGTTTACCGGCGACTATGCTTATGGCTTTCTGCGCACCGAAACCGGCGTGCACCGCCTGGTGCGTGTATCGCCGTTTGATAGCAATGCGCGTCGCCACACCTCGTTTTCATCCGTGTTTGTGTACCCGGAAGTCGACGACAGCTTCGAGATTGAAATCAATCCGGCCGATGTGCGCACCGATACCTACCGTGCCTCGGGCGCGGGCGGTCAGCACATTAACAAGACCGATTCCGCCGTCCGTTTGACGCACATCCCCACCAACATCGTGGTGCAGTGCCAGAACGACCGCTCGCAACACCGTAACCGTGACGAAGCATGGGCCATGCTGCGCGCCAAACTGTACGAGCTTGAATTGCGCAAACGCATGGAAGCGCAGCAACAGCTGGAAGCGGGCAAGTCCGACATCGGCTGGGGCCATCAGATTCGCTCGTATGTGTTTGACCAGAGCCGCATCAAGGATCTGCGCACCGGTTACGAAGTGGGCAACCTGAAGGGTGTGATGGATGGCGATATCGACGACTTTATCGAAGCCAGCCTGAAACAAGGCGTGTAACGCGCCCGCCCCCAGCCAAGATCAAAGCAAGACCAAGACCAACATGACGCCACGCCTCGCGTGGCCCCAGGGATGATAGAAATGTCCGACCAGCAACAGCCTGTGACCGCCGCACCCGCGCAAGACGACAACAAACTGATCGCCGAACGCCGCGCCAAACTGGCCGCCATCCGCGAAAAAGGCGTGGCTTTTCCGAACGACTATCGCCGCGAGCACACCAGCGGCCCGCTGCACGCGCAGTACGACGCCGTCGAAAAAGAACCGCTGGAAGCGCAAGCCGTGGCCGTCAGCGTTGCCGGTCGTATGATGCTGAAACGCGTGATGGGCAAGGCCAGCTTTGCCACGCTGCAAGATGTGTCGGGCCAGATTCAGCTGTATGTGTCGCGTGATAGCGTAGGCGAAGAGGTTTACGCCGGCTTCAAGACGTGGGATCTGGGCGATATTGTCGGCGCACGTGGCACGCTGATGAAGACCAATACCGGCGAATTGTCGATCCACGTCACCGAACTGCGCTTGCTGACCAAGGCGCTGCGCCCGCTGCCGGACAAGCACCACGGCCTGGCGGATCAGGAGCAGAAATATCGCCAGCGTTATGTTGATCTGATCACCAACGACGTAGCGCGCACTACCTTCGTTAACCGTTCGCGCATCGTGCAAAAGATTCGCGAATACATGGTGAACGAACAGTACCTGGAAGTGGAAACGCCGATGATGCACCCGATCCCGGGTGGCGCTACGGCCAAGCCGTTTACCACGCACCACAACGCGCTGGATATGCCCTTGTATCTGCGGATTGCGCCGGAGTTGTACCTGAAGCGGCTGGTGGTGGGTGGCATGGAGCGCGTGTTCGAGATCAACCGCAACTTCCGCAACGAAGGCATGAGCACGCGGCACAATCCCGAATTCACCATGATGGAATTCTATGAGGCGTATGCCGATTACCATCGCATGATCGAGATGACCGAGGGCGTCATTCGCTACGCCGCGCAAGAAGTGCTGGGCAAAACCGTCATCGAATACCAGGGCCGCGAAGTTGATCTGTCCAAGCCGTTTGCACGCTTTACTACGGTTGAGGCCATCCAGCATTACAACCCGCAATACACCACCGAACAGCTGAACGATCGCGACTTTCTGAAAGCCGAAATCGCGCGTCTGGGTGGCAAGCCGGTGTTGACTGATGGCGTGGGCGGCTTGCAACTGAGCCTGTTTGAAGAAACCACCGAAGAAAAACTGTGGGAACCGACCTTCATCATCGATTACCCGGCCGAAGTGTCGCCGTTGGCGCGTGCCAACGACAACAATCCGGATCTGACCGAGCGCTTTGAGCTGTTTATGGTCGGCCGCGAACACGCCAACGGTTATTCGGAGTTGAACGATCCAGAAGACCAGGCCGCCCGCTTCCAGGCGCAGGTTGATCTGAAAGACAAGGGCGATGATGAGGCGATGCACTTTGACGCCGATTACATCCGCGCACTGGAATACGGCTTGCCCCCGACGGGCGGCTGCGGCATTGGTATCGACCGTCTGGTGATGCTGTTGACCGACTCCGCGTCGATCCGTGACGTCATCCTGTTCCCGCAGATGCGCCGCGAGGACTGATCAAACCGATCCGTCGAGCTATAACGCTGTAACAAGGCTGCCATCGCAAGGTGGCAGCCTGTAGCCATTAAAATAACCCGCCGCTTCTGCCTGGCGGGTTTTGTCATTACTGGGCCGTCCCCACTGGCGCGGTTTATCTGCTGGAGTCTCATGCGTCATATCCCGATCAACAAACTGCACTGGCGTGCGCTGCTGTTTCCGCTGTGCATGGTGCTGTACGAATTCTCGTGCTACATCGCCAACGACATGATCCTGCCGGGCATGCTGCACGTAACGCAGGAGTTCCACGCCAGCAGCGCCTGGGTGCCGACCTCGATGACCACGTATTTGCTGGGCGGCGCGTCGTTGCAATGGTTGTTGGGGCCGTTGTCGGACCGCATTGGTCGGCGTCCGGTGATGCTGACCGGCGTGGTCTGGTTTGTGTTGATGTGCTGCGCCGCGCTGGTGGCGCAAAGCATTGAATTCTTCCTGGTGTTGCGCGTGCTGCAAGGCATGGGCATGTGCTTTATCGTCGCGGTCGGCTATGCGGCGATTCAGGAAGCGTTTGAAGAAACCACCGCCATCAAGGTGATGGCAATGATGGCCAATGTGGCATTGCTCGCCCCCTTGATCGGCCCACTGACCGGTGCGGCTGTGATGGCCGTCGCGCCGTGGCGCATGGTGTTTGTGGCGATTGCCGGACTGGCCGCCATCGCGGGCGTCGGGCTGTTTTTTACCATGCCCGAAACCGCGCCCAAGGCCAAAGCGGCGTTTTCGTTTAAAGCGGTCGGCCATGATTATCTGGCGGTCTTGCGCAACCGTCGCTTTATGGCGGGCGTGGCGGCCATTTCGCTGGCCAGCCTGCCCTTGCTGGCGTGGATCGGCCAGTCCCCGGTCATCATCATGGAAGGTGCGGGTTTGCCCAGCCTGACTTATGGCCTGTGGCAATTGCCGGTGTTTGGTTGTTTGATCGCAGGCAATATCGTGCTGGCCACGATCGCCGAGCGCTTTCCCATTCACCGCGTGATCGCGGGCGGTGGCGCGGTACTGGGCGTGGGCGTGTTTCTGGCGGCGGCGTTGACGTGGGGATTTGGCTTTCGCGGCATGGCCATCGGGCTGGGGCTGTATTCGTTTGGCCTGGGTCTGGCCAATGCCGGCTTGTACCGTTTGACGCTGTTTGCCAGTGATGTGGGCAAGGGCACCGTCTCCGCCGTATTGGGCCTGGTGATGATGGGCTTTTACGCGATCGGCGTGGAAGTATTCAAAGCCATTTACGTCGCCGCCGGCACCACCTGGTTTGCCGCTGCGTTTATTCCGTTGGGCATTGCGTTCATTTTCACGCTGATGTGGTTTATGAACTGGCTGCCCGGGCAGCGTAAACTGCCGGCTGCCTGAAAAAACGATAAAGCGCGCCGCCATGCCCGAACGTCTGATCCCTGCCCGCCTGCAATTCAACGCCGAAGGGGTGCCTTGGTCGGCCGATTTTGACGATGTTTATCACTCGGCCGATGGCGGCATCGAGCAAGCGCAGGCCGTATTTATGGCGGGCAATCACCTGCCCCAGCGCTGGCAGGGCCGCGAGCAGTTCTGCATTGTGGAAACCGGCTTTGGTCAGGGTCTGAATTTTCTGACGACGTGGCAAGCGTGGCGCGACGATCCACACCGTTGCGCCCGGCTGCATTTTGTCTCGGTGGAAAAGCATCCGTTTGCCGCCGCCGATCTGGCGCAATTGCACGCGCGCTATCCAGCACTGGCCGAGCTATCTGCGCAGCTGCTGGCGCAATGGCCGCTGTTGACGCCGGGTTTGCACCGCCTGCATCTGGACGCCGGCAGCGTTACGTTAACGCTGTTATTTGGCGAAGCCGAGACGCTGCTGCGCCAGCTGGATATGCAAGCCGACGCCATTTATCTCGACGGCTTTTCTCCCGGCAAAAATGAAGATCTGTGGTCGCCCGCTGTGTTCCGCGCGCTCTGGTTATTGGGCAAACCCGACACCACGCTGGCGACCTACACCGTGGCGGGCGCGGTGCGCAATGGCCTGAAAGACGCAGGCTTTATGCCGCGCAAAGTAGAAGGCTTTGGCCGCAAGCGGCAGCGGCTGGAAGGCAGCATGGCGCGCAGTCCGCGTCGGGTAGCGCTGACGCATCCGGCGCATACCGCCATTGTCATCGGCGCGGGACTGGCGGGTTGTGCTGCGGCGGAACGCTTGGCCGCACGCGGCTGGCAAGTGACGGTGATCGAGCGCGACGCCGCGCCCGCGCAACATGCCTCGGGCAACCACGTCGGGCTGATGCATGCCCACTTCTCGCGCGATGACAATCTGTCAGCACGACTGACACGCGCGGGTAGCGAATACACGTTGCGCCATCTTCAAGCCATCGGCGACGCCGCGCGCTGGGGCATGCAAGGCGTGCTGCAGATTGCCCGTACCGATGAGCAAGCGGCCACGCAAGCGGAAATGGGTGCGGACGGCTGGCCCGATGAGTTGATGCGTTATGTTGATGTCGATGCGGCCAGCGCCATGGCGGGCCAGCGCGTGCCACGCAGCGGCCTTTGGTATGCGCGCGGCATCTGGGCCAATCCGGCCAGCGTGTGTCACGCCAATCTGCAGCGACACGGCGCGCACGTGCAGTTGCGCACCGGCATCACCGTGGCGCGGCTGCAGCGCGATGGCGCGTTGTGGCAAGCGCAGACGGCCGAGGGCGAGGTGGTCGCTACCGCTGCCGTGGTCATTCTGGCTCAGGCAACGGCCGCGACGGCATTGGAACAGGCGGCTGAATTGCCGCTGTCATCATCCGCGCGCAGCACCACTTTGTTGCGCGAAGGCGCGTTGCCACTGGCACAGATAGGCTTGTCCGGCGCTGGGTATATCACACCCGCGCTGGATGGCTGGCATTGCATGGGCGCTGCGGGTGCGCATGATGAGGTCGAGGCGGCACGCGGCAATCTGCAATCGCTGCAGGAGTTGTTTCCACAGGCCGCTCTACCGGGCGCTGCCGCGTTGGGCAGCACGCGCTTGTGCCCGCGCCCTACTTCGCCTGATCGCATGCCGCTGGTGGGCGCATTGCCGTTGCCACTGGCACAGCAGACCAAGGCGCATCAATTGCCTCAAGTGCAGCGTTGGCCGGGAGTTTATGGCTTGCTGGGGCTGGGATCGCGCGGGCTGACGTTCTCGCTGCTGTGTGCGGAGCTGCTGGCGAGCCAGCTGAACGCCGAACCGCTGCCTGTGGAAACAGCGCTGGCCGACGCCGTTGACCCGGCCCGCTTTATGCTGCGCACATTGCGCAAGGCGTCATAGCGTAGGACTCGGCGTCCTTTGAGGCCCACCATCCAGAGCCATTGGCACGCTTCTCAACCGCTTGCTATGCATCTCTACGAGAGCTTCCGCTGGCAAAGACCGCGCCACAAGGCGCGTCCAGCTACTTTATTGGCTGGGCCTGGGCGGGCGCGGAATCCTACCGTATGACAGTTGCATGAGCTAGTTAGCAGTACAGTTGACCGAAAACCGCGCGCTGCACGCCTTAGACCAGTACAGTAATGTCGCTACCGGGCATTGCCGCCTGCCCGTACGCTAAGTGCCTGATTAAACAGCACTACGCAGGAGGCTGCCATGCACACCCAGCTTATCGATCGCACTGGCCTTGTTGCCATCCAGCATCAAGGCAACGCCCGCATTATTTGCGAAGCCGGCCGGGTCTGGCTCAGCATCCCGGGGCGTGACATTACATTGGCCGCGGGCGAGCGTTGCGAGGTGTCGTGCACCGGCCTGGTGTTACTGGAAGGCGAACCCGGCAGTCGTTACAGCATTGCCACGCTGCCGAGCATGCGGCGCTGGGCGTGGCCATTCCATTCGTCGCCTAAGCTGGTGGTGAGCCACTAGCCTGCCCTCCGGGCCGAAACTTGACATTGTCATAACGGTCACATTTCCCATGCGTCGCATCCGGGCGACGCCTGGGAGGCTCGCATGCTGCGCCGTTTCTGTATGACAGGAATGCTTTGTGCGGGCCTCGCCATGCCCGCTTATGCCGATCTGGTCGGCGATGTCGCCACGCTGGAGGACATTCTCAATAGCGTGTGCGGGCAGCGATATGACGTCATCTGGGTCGATCAGGACAAAGAAATTCCACCTTGCCTGATGAGCTACTCGCAATACTGCGTCGAAATCCAGAAAGCCGTGCCGGAAAGTTGCCAGAACGTCCTGGGCGACAAGGCCGCCAATCTGGAACCGCCCAATACGGACAACACCATCACCGCCGATGCCAGCCCAGGCAATTGACATCCCCGCGCTGACATCGACGTGCAAGTGAGTGGCTATTTGATCGGCGTAGGGTCAATTACGGCGGGCGCAGTCGCGCCGGCAACTGGCGCTTGCAGCAGCATTTCTGCGGCCAGCTCGCCGATGCGTTGCACGGCTTTCTCATGCCGCGTAGTCCAGGTTTGCACACAGCAGATGCGCAGGCAGTTGCGATAACTGCGGCTGGGCGAGAACAACTCGCCCGGCGAAAACGCAATGCCTTCCTGCAGACAGCGCTGCAACAGCTGCAGCGTATCAATGCCCTCGGGAAGCTCGATCCACAACACAAAGCCACCTTCCGGGACAGTAAAACGCGTATTGGCCGGAAAATAGCGGCGCACTGCTGCCGCGCCATGTTCGACCTGCTCGCACACGGCACGGCGCAATTTGCGCAGATGATGGTCGTAACCGCCGTTCTCCAGAAAGCGTGCAATCGTTTGCTGCAGGATGGCGGGCGTCGAGAAAGTATTGATAAATTTGAGCTTTTCCAGCTCGCGCTGCCAACGTCCCGCCACCACCCAACCCACCCGAAAGCCCGGTGCCAGGGTTTTGGTAAACGACGAGCACAGCATCACATTACCGGTGCGGTCAAACGCTTTGGCCGGGCGCGGACGTTCGCCGTGATGGAAAAACTCGCCGTATAAGTCGTCTTCGATCAACGGGATATTGCGACTATCCAGCAACTCCACCAATCGGCGTTTGGCCTCGTCGGGCATCAAACAGCCAATCGGATTGGAGAAGTTGGGCAGCAGCAAACAGGCCTGTACCTGGCCATTGCGCGTGGCCAGCTCCAGGGCCTCCACCGAAATACCGGTTTGCGGATGCGTGGGGATTTCGAGCGCCTTCAGGTTGAAGCTCTCAAGAATCTGCAGCAAACCAAAATATGCGGGCGACTCGATCGCGACTACGTCGCCGGGCCGCGTTACCGCGCGCAGGCACAGGTTGAGCGCCTCCAGGCAGCCTTGCGTGATGATCACGTCATCCGCTTCAAACTGGCCGCCCCAGGCCAGCGAGCGCCGCGCAATATGGCGGCGCAATTCCGGATCGCCTTGCGGCCGACCGTAGTCAGCCAGAATCTCAGGCGCGTGGCGCGACACTTGCGATAGCAAACGTTGCAATGGTTGAGTTGGATAGTGTTCGGGCGCGAGCACCGCAAAGCTGAAATCCACACGCGCCGACGCGCCGCCCACATGGTAGGGCCAGAATTCAGCCTGGGTAATCACTCGGGATGGCGTTTGCGGCGGTTGCGTCAGCAGTGGAATCTGCATCGCCTGTGCCGGCCGCACATAAAAGCCGCTTTGCGGACGCGCCTCAATCAGGCCGCGGTCTTCCAGCTCGCGATAGGCTTCCATCACGGTGGACAAGCTGAGTTGGCGTTGCGACGACATCTTGCGCACCGAAGGCAGCTTTTCACCCGGCTTGAGCAATCCGGCGGCAATGGCCTGAGCCATTTCTTCGGCAAGCTGGTGGTAGAGCGTATCGGCCTTGCGGCGATGACCAAAGGCGAGGTCGTTCATGATGGCGATCCTGGGGGCGGACGAACCCCACTATATCGCAAAAATTGCAAAACAGAACAGTTGGATGCTGATGACAAAACGTCGAACGGCAACCATTACAGTTGCGCACGCTTACGGTGCTGATGCGGCCCCACTGGCGGGCGCGGCGGCAACATCGCTGGCAATTCCAATACCCACTGCGGCGCTGGCGGGGTTGCTGGATGCGGGTTTGCGGTTATCGAGAATCTGGAAGAAGACTTCATCCTGACGCACCATGCCCAGCTCATTGCGAGCGCGCTCTTCAATGGCGTCAGTCCCGGTTTTAAGGTCGACCACGTCGGCCTCAAGCGCCGTGTTGCGCTCTTTGAGCTTGTCGTTGCGCAGTTTCTGTTCGGCCAGTTGCCGGTCCAGATCCCAGACGCGCAGCCAACTGCCTTTACCGATCCATAGCGGCCATTGCAGGGCAAGTATCAGTACAGCCAGGGCGATCGCCAGAGTGCGCATTGAGAGAGTCAGTGTTGTTCTTGTAAAAGAAAACCGGCGCATTGCGCACCGGTTTTCGATGTTACTACAGGCGCCCGCCAAATCCTAACGCGGGCGCCTGGGCTGTGGCGCAGCTTATTTCTTCAGCTGGTAAAACGCGTCATGGCCCGGGTAGTAGGCAGCATCACCGAGTTCTTCTTCGATGCGCAGCAGTTGGTTGTACTTGGCCATACGGTCCGAACGGCTCAGCGAACCGGTCTTGATCTGCATGCAGTTGGTGGCAACGGCCAGATCAGCGATGGTGCTGTCTTCGGTTTCGCCCGAACGATGGCTCATTACCGAGGTGTAGCCATTGCGCTTGGCCAGATCCACAGCGGCCAGGGTTTCCGACAGCGAACCGATCTGGTTAACCTTGATCAGGATCGAGTTGCAGATGCCCTTCTTGATGCCTTCAGCCAGGATCTTGGTGTTGGTGACGAACAGATCGTCGCCCACCAGTTGCACGCGCTTGCCCAGGCGGTCGGTCAGCACTTTCCAACCGTCCCAGTCACGCTCGCCCATGCCATCTTCAATCGAGATGATCGGGTACTTGTTCACCAGGCTTTCGAGGTAATCCACCATTTGTTCCGACGACAGCTCGCGCTTGTCGCTCTTCTTGAACACGTACTTGCCGGTGGCTTTGTCGTAGAACTCGCTGGCGGCGCAATCCAGGGCAATAGCGATTTGTTCGCCAGCCTTGTAACCGGCTTTTTCGATAGCTTGCAGGATCAGGTCCAGCGCTTCTTCGGCGTTGGCCACGTCCGGTGCGAAACCACCTTCGTCACCGACCTGGGTCGGCAGATGCTTGTCGTGCAGAATCTTCTTCAGGTTATGGAAGATTTCCGCGCCGTAACGCAGCGCTTCACGGAAGGTGGGCGCGCCGACCGGCACAATCATCAGTTCCTGGAAGTCCAGGCTGTTGCTGGCGTGTTCGCCACCGTTCACCACGTTCATCATCGGCACCGGCAGCGCCATGGGGCCGGAGCCACCCACGTAGCGATACAACGGCAGGCCGGCTTCATCAGCGGCAGCTTTGGCAACGGCCATCGACACGGCCAGGATCGCGTTGGCGCCCAGCTTCGATTTGTCTTCGGTGCCATCCAGGTCAAGCATGGTCTTGTCAATGAAGGCTTGTTCAGCGGCGTCGAGGCCGATGATGGCTTCACAGATTTCGGTGTTGATGTTTTCAACCGCCTTCAGTACGCCCTTGCCCAGGTAACGGCTCTTGTCGCCATCACGCAGTTCGAGCGCTTCACGTTCACCCGTGGAGGCGCCGGACGGCACTGCGGCACGACCCATAACGCCCGATTCCAGCAGGACATCGGCTTCAACGGTGGGATTGCCGCGAGAATCAAGGATCTCGCGCGCGATGACTTCAACGATTGCGCTCATTGGCGTTACCTCTGTAGATGTGGTTGGTGTTCAAAACAGCAAAACGGCTATCCCAGGATAGCCGATGCGTATTACAACGTCTGCTCGATGAAAGCGCCGGTCTTCACGGCCTTGTCGATGGTCTGCAGCGTCGTCAACAGCTCTTTCATACGATGCAGCGGCCATGCGTTGGGGCCATCCGATTTGGCGCAAGCCGGATCGGGGTGGGTTTCAGCAAACAGACCGGAAATCCCGACGGCGACGGCAGCGCGCGCCAGGACTGGAACAAACTCGCGTTGACCGCCAGAGCTGGTGCCCTGACCGCCGGGCAACTGCACCGAATGCGTGGCGTCAAACACCACCGGGCAGTTGGTTTCGCGCATGATGGCCAGGCTACGCATGTCACTGACCAGATTGTTGTAACCGAAAGATACGCCGCGCTCGCACGCCATAAACTGATCGGGATCAAGGCCGGCCTCCTGGGCCGCTTCACGCGCCTTGTCCATCACGTTTTTCATATCGCCCGGCGCCAGAAACTGGCCCTTCTTGATATTGACCGGCTTGCCCGACTGGGCACAGGCCTTGATAAAGTCGGTCTGGCGGCACAAAAACGCAGGGGTCTGCAGGACATCAACCACCGCTGCAACCGGCTTGATCTGGTCGATCTCGTGGATGTCGGTCAGTACTGGCACGCCCACTTGCTCGCGCACTTTGGCCAGAATCTTCAGGCCTTCGTCCATGCCGTAGCCGCGAAAGCTTTTGCCCGACGAGCGATTGGCCTTGTCGAAGCTCGACTTGAAAATAAAGTTGATGCCCAGCTCGCTGGTGATCTCTTTCAGCTGGCCGGCCACATCGATCGAAAACTGTTCGCCTTCGATCACGCACGGGCCTGCAATCAGAAAAAACGGCTGGTCGAGGCCAACTTCAAATCCACAAAGTTTCATGCTTGCTCCGTCTGGGGGACACAGCCCACGGCCAGCATCGGCCAGCCGCGGGGGTTGCAACAAGGTAGTGCTTAGCAGCTCAGGCCTTCGCGGCCTTGCTCACGCGCAAACGCAATCGCGGCTTCAATATAAGCCTTGAACAGCGGATGGCCATCGCGCGGGGTCGAGGTGAACTCGGGGTGGAACTGGCAGGCAAAGAACCAGCGATGCTGCGGCAGTTCAACCGTCTCGACCAGTTGCTCGGCGCCCGTCGATTTTCCACTGATCTTCAAACCCGCTTCTTGCAGGCGCGGCAGATAGTGGTTGTTGACTTCATAACGATGACGATGGCGTTCGGTAATCGAGGTCGCGCCGTAAATCCGTGCGGCCAGCGTGCCTTCTTCCAGTTGGCAAGCTTGCGCACCCAGACGCATGGTGCCGCCCAGGTTGCTATTGGCGTCGCGCTTTTCGATCTTGCCGTCGTGATTAACCCACTCGTCAATCAAGGCCACCACCGGAAAGTCGGTTTCCAGATCAAACTCGGTGGAGTTGGCGCCGGTCATGCCCGCCATATCACGCGCATATTCGATCAGTGCAATCTGCATGCCCAGACAGATGCCCAGGTACGGGATGTTCTGTTCACGCGCATATTTAACGGCGCGGATCTTGCCTTCCACACCGCGCTTGCCAAAGCCGCCTGGCACCAGAATGGCGTCGACGTTATGCAGCACGTCCAGGCCCTCGGTTTCCAGCGCTTCGGAATCGACAAAGTTGATCTTCACTTCACAGCCTGTATGAATACCAGCGTGCTTCAGCGCTTCGATCAGCGATTTGTACGATTCGGTCAGGTCGACATACTTGCCCACCATCGCGATATTGACGGTCTGCTGCGGGTTCTGCACGGCGTGGACGATCTTGTCCCACACCGCCAGGTTGGCGGGCGGCAGTTCCAGTTGCAATTGTTTGGCGATGATGGCGTCGATGCCCTGGTCCGACAGTACGCGCGGAATCTGGTAAATCGACGGTACGTCCGGACACGAAATCACGGCGCGCTCAGTCACGTTGGTAAACAACGCGATCTTGCGGCGTTCTTCGTCCGGCACCGGGCGATCAGCGCGGCAGATCAACACATCGGGCTGGATACCGATTTCGCGCAGTTCTTTAACGCTATGCTGAGTGGGCTTGGTCTTGATTTCGCCAGCGGCGGCAATGTACGGCACATACGACAGATGCACGAAGCAGGTGTTTTCTTTACCCAGCGTCACGCCCATCTGGCGAATCGCTTCCAGAAACGGCAGCGATTCGATATCGCCTACGGTGCCGCCCACTTCGATGACTGCGAGTTCAGCATCACCGGCACCCTGTTCGATAAACGAACGGATTTCATCGGTGATATGCGGAATCACCTGTACGGTTTTGCCGAGATAATCGCCACGACGCTCTTTCTTGATCACCGAGTCATAAATCTGACCGGTGGTGAAGTTATTGCGCTTGGCCATGCGTGAGCTGATGAAGCGCTCGTAGTGGCCCAGATCCAGATCGGTTTCAGCGCCGTCATCGGTGACGAACACTTCGCCGTGCTGCAGCGGGCTCATGGTTCCCGGATCCACATTGATGTATGGATCGAGCTTCATCATGGTGACTTTAAGGCCGCGGGATTCGAGGATTGCGGCCAGAGACGCGGCGGCGATGCCTTTCCCCAAAGAGGAAACAACGCCACCGGTAACAAAGATGTACTTGGTCATGGCAGTACGTACAGATTGGAATTGCGTATTCTATACGAACCCCGGGTGGCCCTCAATTCTGGACAAGCGCCCTGCTTTGTGCCCCAAACGGCTTTACGCCCCTTATGCCGCTGGAATAGCGAACGCGCGTTCTCGTAAGCCATTGGCCCAGTAGTGTTTTAATCGGCAACGCTGCAAAAGCTTGTAGTACGCACGGCCGCCAACTATGACAAGAACAGGTCGTCTTACGTAGCAAAAGTACGCTTTACTACGATCAAAATCTGAAAGTAAGATTCGGCCGCATAAATTTGACGAACGCAAACACTGCGCGCGTTGCATACGCTGAAGGATAAACACGCATGACCAGGCTGGCATTGGTAACGGGGGGCATGGGCGGCATCGGCACGGCAATTTGCCGGCAACTGGCCGACGCGGGCTATCAGGTGGCCACCACGTATTCGCGCACGGGCCGGCAAGAACAATGGCTGGCCGATGCCACAGCCGCGGGCTATGCGTTTCATGCGTTTGAATGCAATGTGGCTGACTACGCCAGTTGCAGTGCCATGGCTGCGGCATTGCGCGAAAAGCTGGGCGAAGTGGACATTCTGGTCAATAACGCGGGCATCACGCGCGACGCCACGTTCCGCAAGCTAAGCCAACCCGACTGGGACGCCGTGATGGGCACCAATCTGGATTCGCTATTCAATGTATCCAAGCAATTTGTCGACAGCATGAGCGAGCGTGGTTGGGGCCGCGTCATCAATATCTCATCGATCAATGGGCAGAAAGGCCAGTTTGGTCAGACCAATTATTCGGCGGCCAAAGCCGGGATGCATGGCTTTACCATGGCGCTGGCGCAAGAAGTGGCGCGTAAGGGCGTAACCGTTAATACGATCAGCCCCGGCTACATCGCCACCGAGATGGTGATGGCGGTGCCAGTGGAAATCCGCGAACGCATCGTCGGGCAGATCCCGGTGGGCCGTCTGGGTAAGCCGGAAGAAGTGGCCAGCCTGATTGTGTGGCTGGCGTCCGAGATGGCGGGGTTTGTAACGGGCGCCAATATCGCCATCAACGGCGGTCAGCACACGGGCTGAGTGGCCTGGACCAGCAAGACCCGCGTTACGGCTTCATTGCCCGCAAGAAGAAATCCACCACCTCTTCCACCAGTTGCGCCTCGCCTGCAGGGTCGGGCGCGGCGCCACCAAACAACATACGTGTGCGATCCTGGCTGGCCAACATGTCCAGCAACATCATCGCGGCGCGCTGCGGGTTTTCGCGGCGTAACAGGCCTTGCTGCATGGCGATTTCGAATTGCTCGGCCACATGTCCGGCGCAATGCTGGATGCAATTACGATAAAAATCCTGTGCCAGGCCGGAAAAGCGCGGCGCTTCACTGGTTAGCACGCGATGCAGATTGATGGCATCCGGTGACAGCACCCGCTGGCGGAAATTACCGGCAAACGCCAGCAGCCTTTCCCGCAATGCCACATCGCCCCCACCGAGCGTGCCGAGCATATCGGCCACGGAACCCGCCAGCGTGGATTCAAAAAGCGCTTGCTTGCTGCCAAAGTGGTTGTATATGGTTTGCCGGGCAACGCCCGCGCGCGCCGCAACCAGATCGATGCTGGCGCGATAACCTGATTCGCAAAATACCTGGAAAGCGGCTTCGAGTACGCGATCGGCACGATCGCTATTGAGGGCTTCTGTTGCCATAAAACGTCTGTAACAGCATGTAATAGACTGACAAGTCTACGTGATGCCCCTGGTTGGGGCAATTGCCAGACCACCCTACCCAGCTGGAGTGTTGATTTGACGCTGTCCCTTGATCTTTCCGCGCAGCTGCATCAGGCCGTGGCCGCCCAACTGGCGGGCAACCTCGACGCCGCTGAAGCGCTGTACCAGAGCATCCTGGCGCAAGACCCGCAATACGCGTCCGCCATGCATGGTTTTGGCTTGCTGCGACATCAGCGTGGCGATAGCAACGGCGCGATCGAGTGGCTGGCGCGCGCCTGCCAGACCCGCCCGACGGCCGACTGGTTTAATGACCTCGGCAACATGCTGGCGCTGGCCGGGCATGCCGAAATGGCGGGGCGCGCTTTTCGCCAGGCGCTGGCGCTGCAGCCCACGCCGTTGTTCTGGAACAATCTGGGATCAGTGTTGCTGGCGCAAAACCTGAATGAGGACGCCGCGCAGGCGTTTATCAAGGCACTGCAACTCGATGGCGACTATATCGACGCGCTGGAAAACCTGGGCAACACGCTGGAACGGCTGGGCCAGTCCGAAGAAGGCTCTTTGTTTTTGTGTCGCGCCTATGTGCTGCGCCCCGCCGAGGTCCAGCCGCCGAAAATGCGCGGTATCGCGTTTTATCGACTGGGTCGCATCGACGAAGCCGCCGCAGTCTATCGCGCGTGGCTGCAGCAGGAACCCGACAACCCCACCGCCCGCCACTTGCTGGCTGGCTGTTCGGGCCAGAACGTACCGCATCGCGCCTCGGATGCTTATGTCGCCACCATGTTCGACCAGTTTGCCGCCGAATTTGATGAGCGTTTACGCTCGCTCGACTATCAAGCCCCGCAACAGATCGCCGCCGCGCTGGCGCCATGCTTGATAGCTGACGCCAGCCTGCAGGTGCTGGATGCGGGATGCGGCACCGGCTTGTGTTTGCCGGTATTGCGGCCCTATGCGCAGCGTCTGGTGGGCGTGGACTTATCCAGCGGCATGCTTGCCAAAGCCGCCGCGCGTGGCGGTTACGACGAGCTGGTGCAGGCGGAATTGAACGCCTGGCTGTATAGCCAACCTGGCGTGTTTGACCTGATTTGCGCAGCCGATCTGGTGATTTATTTTGGCGAACTGGCGCCGTTGTTTGCCGCTTTTCGCCAGGCGATGCGCCCAACGGGTTTACTGGCCTTTTCCGCCGAAGCCACCACCGACGTCGAATATCGTTTATTGCCCAGCGGTCGTTACAGCCACAGTGAAGCGGGCTTGCGCGCCAATCTGGCAGCGGCCGGGCTTGGCGTCGTATCGCTCATCCCGGCCGTTATCCGCGTCGAATTTGGCGAACCCGTACACGGCTGGACTATTCTGGCGCGGCTTCCAGCGGCGTAGTTTGTTGTTCGTGTTGCTGCAATTGCCATAGCCGCGCATACGCGCCCTGCGCCGCCAGCAAATCACCATGCGTGCCGCGTTCGACAATACGGCCGTGGTCCATCACCAGAATCTGGTCGGCATCGGCAATGGTCGACAAGCGATGCGCAATCACCAGCGTGGTACGGCTGGCAGCAATGGCGCGCAATTCAGCCTGAATGGCTTTTTCGGTGCGCGAATCCAGCGCCGAAGTCGCCTCATCAAAAATCAATATCGGCGGATTTTTAAGGATGGTGCGTGCAATGGCCACGCGTTGCTTTTCGCCGCCTGATAATTTGAGCCCGCGCTCACCCACCGTCGTTTCAAAGCCTTGCGGCAAGCTCATGATGAAATCGTAAATATGCGCCGAACGCGCGGCTTCAATCACTTGCTCGTGGCTGGCCGTGGGGTCGCCATATGCAATGTTGTAATAAATGGTGTCATTAAACAGCACCGTATCTTGCGGCACGATACCAATATGCTGGCGCAACGAGCTTTGCGTCAGATTACGAATATCGTGACCATTAATGCTGACCTGGCCCGCATTGACATCATAAAACCGGAATAACAAGCGCGATAACGTGGATTTACCCGCGCCCGAACTACCCACCACCGCCACCGTTTTGCCTGCCGGAATTTCAAAACTCACGCCCTGCAAAATATCGCGGTCAGCCTCATAACCAAAATCAACGTTGTTGAACGCCACTGCCGCCTGCTGGGTTTGCAACGGGATGGCATTGGCGTTGTCCTTGATTTCCGCATTGCGGTTCAGCAAGGCAAACATCTTTTCCATATCGGCCAGCGAATGTTTGATTTCGCGGTAGATAAAACCCAGAAAATTAAGCGGCGCATACAATTGCAGCAAAAAGGCATTCACCAACACCAGATCGCCCAGCGTCATTTTGCCGGTCACCACCTCTTGCGCTGCCAGGCCAACCAGCGCCGTCACACCCAGCGCAATAATCCCCGCCTGGCCGGCATTCAGAAACGACAACGACACCTGGTTTTTAACCGAAGCCGATTCCCATTTGCGAAGGCTTTTATCGTAGCGTTCGCTTTCCCAACGCTCGTTGCCGAAGTATTTAACCGTCTCATAATTAAGCAGACTATCCACCGCGCGCGTGCTGGCTTCCGAATCCATATTGTTCATGGTGCGACGATGCACCATGCGCCATTCGGTAATGCCCAGCGTAAACGCGATATAAATCACGATGGTGCCAAAGGTAATGGCGGCAAAATACCAGTCGTATTTTTTAAGCAGAATCAACGCCACCAACACAATTTCCACCAGCGTGGGCAGGATGTTGAATAGCGTAAAATTAAGCAGAAACGCAATGCCTTTGCTGCCGCGATCAATATCGCGCGTCATGCCGCCGGTTTGGCGTTCCAGATGAAAGCGCAATGACAACGCATGCAAATGATCAAACACCTGCAGGGCCACGCGACGGATTGCGCCCTGGGTGACTTTGGCAAATACCGCATCGCGCAATTCGCCAAATACCGAGGCACACAAACGCAAAGCGCCATAAGCCAGCACCAGACCCAAAGGCAATAACACGGCGGTATGCGGCGTAACGCCCAGCGCATCTACAATGCGCTTGAGCACCAGCGGCACGCCGACGTTGGCCACTTTGGCCGCCACCAGCAACAACATCGCGGTAATGACGCGGACTTTGTACTGCCACAGATACGGCAATAACGCGCGCAGCGTTTGCCAGTCATTGCGACGTGCGGGGGTTTCGGACATGGGGTGGGCTTTACGTAAGATAGAGCGCTTAGATCGGTGCGGCGGCTGCATTTACAACTGCCGCCCAACAAAAACGCCCATCGCGACGCGGGCGGACGGGCGTTTTGGGCAAGCAGGCCGCAGCCTGATTATTGGCAATACTTAAGGATATTCTGCTTGGTGGCGGCGGTATCGACGGCGCGTTTGTTGGCGTCCATCATTTCCACGTTGCCTTTCTCGTTAATCGTCTGCAGTTTGGTGACATTCAGCAGATAGTTAAGTCGGTCTGTCGCCTCTTTGCATTTACCCGGATCTTTGGTGTCATCCACTTTAGCCACTGGCGCCGATGCCATCGGGGCCGACGCATTGGCCGCGCCCGAAGCCGCGCGCGCGCCCGTGGAATAACCACTCACCGACTGCGCTTTAACATCCACCACTTTTGATTTGGTTTGCGCATTGGTGGGCGGCTGATCCGAATAATGAATACTGCCGTCCGCGTCTTTCCATTTATAAATCTGCGCCTGCGCCGTTAGCGCCAGGCCACAAAGAACCAACGCCAGAACTGGATATCGCATTGTTGTGCTCCCTGCACGTCCGGCATCGATGCCGGTATTGTGATCGCTGATTGCAAGACGCCGGCGGGTATTTCTGTACTGACGTCTGCGAGCGCGCCCTCTACAGTAGCGCACCAGATTCATTCATGCGGCAGTATAAACGGATGCGCCTGTAGCGGGTTTGCTACATTCCGATAAACGCAACCTTTAGCCTGCCGCCCGTTATCGCAATGCCCGAGTGGCCTTGTAATTGCCATGGAGACTGACATGACCTCCCCCGCGCCTGCCTTTTTTAGCCGCGATTTTCTGCTGGGCCATATCCGCGACACGCTGGCCTTTTATGACCCGCGTTCCGTCGATCCCGCCGGTGGCTTTTTTCATTTTTATAAAGATGACGGCACGATTTATGACCGTTCCACCCGGCATCTGGTGTCGTCCACGCGTTTTGTGTTTAACAACGCAATGGCATGGCTGCAATTTAAAGAGCCGCAATATCTGGAACGCGTCAAACACGGCGTAGCCTTTATCGGCAATGTGCATCGCAATCCGCAAACCGGCGGCTACGCCTGGTTATTGCGTGATCAGCAAGTGGTGGACGCGACCAATCATTGCTATGGCTTGGCGTTTGTGGTGCTGGCGTATTCGTGCGCCGTTAAATCGGGTATCGAAGAAGCGCGTGAGTGGATTGCTGAAACCTTCGAGTTGATGGAACAGCATTTCTGGCTACCCGAACACGGTGTGTACGGCAGCGAAGCCAGCGCCGATTGGGTGCTGACCGATTACCGCGGCCAGAACGACAATATGCACAGCTGCGAAGCCATGCTGGCCGCGTTTGAAGCCACCGGCGAACAACGTTATCTGGACCGCGCCAGCACGCTGGCCAAAAACTTTACCATCCGCCAGGCCGGTTTTACCGGTGGCCAGGTGTGGGAACACTTTAAAGCGGACTGGACGCCGGATCTGGAATACAACAAAGGCGATCGCACCAATATTTTCCGCCCTTGGGGTTTCCAGACGGGCCATCAAACCGAATGGGCCAAATTGCTGCTGATTCTGGATCGGCATCAGCCCGCAGGTTGGCATCTGGATCGCGCGCGCGAATTGTTTGATCGCGCCATGGAATATGGCTGGGATCAAAAACATGGCGGTTTGATTTACGGTTACGACCTGCAGGGCGCGGCGTACGACGAAGACAAATACTTCTGGGTGCAGGCCGAATCGTTTGCCGCCGCGGCATTGCTGTTTGATCGCACCAAAGACGTTAAATACCGCGAATGGTATGACCGCATCTGGGCCTATAGCTGGCAGTATTTTGTCGATCACCAATATGGCGCGTGGTTCCGCATTCTGACACCGGACAATCAGAAAGTGGACGACGAAAAATCGCCCGCAGGCAAAACCGATTACCACACCATGGGCGCCTGCTACGAAGCACTGAATGTGATCAAGTAATCCAGTCTGCTTGCAATAAAAACGGTGCGCGGCGATAGGCCGGGCACCGTTTTTTTATGGGCTCAAACCGTTACTGCGCGGTTTGCCACTGCGCATGCACGGCGTCGATCTCGGCCAAAAGCCGCGCCTTAGCCGCGTCATCCAGCCAACTGGCGGTAAAACTGTTGCGCGCCAGTTGCACGATGTCGGTTTCGCTTAAATCCAGCGCTTTGATGCAGGCAATAAAGTTGTCGTTTACGTAGCCGCCGAAGTACGCCGGATCATCCGAGTTGATCGTAATCACCAGGCCACCGTGCAGCAGGCCCTTTAGATTGTGCTCAGCCAGATCGGGGTAAACCTTCAGCTTGACGTTGGACAGCGGGCACACGGTCAGCGGAATCTGTTCAGCCCGCAATCGCTCCACCAACTTCGGGTCTTCGCTGCAGCGCACGCCATGGTCAATGCGCCTCGCCTGCAGGATATCGAGTGCTTCCCAGATGTACGCGGGCGGACCTTCTTCGCCAGCGTGCGCGACTACGGGCAGACCGTACTCGCGGCACAGCGCAAACACGCGTTCGAATTTGGACGGCGGATGACCGTTTTCGCTGGAATCCAGACCGACGCCATCGATGCGATGCAAAAACGGCTTGGCCGCCTCCAGCGTCGCAATGGCATCCGCTTCGGACAAATGCCGCAAAAAACTCATGATCAGGCGGAAGGTGATGCCATGTTCGGCTTCCGCTTCCAGCAAGGCGCGGCGGATGCCGCCGATGATGTCTTCCATCGGCACGCCGCGTTCGGTATGCGTTTGCGGATCAAAAAAGATTTCAACGTGACGCAGATGGTCGGCGGCGGCGCGTTGCAGATAAGCGCGCGTCAGCGCATGAAAATCATCGGCGTCGCGCAAGACACCCGCGCCGGCGTAATACAAATCGAGAAACGATTGCAGATCGTTAAAATCGTAAGCTGCACGTAGCGCTTCAACATCAGCATACGGCAGCGTTACGCCGTGTTTGGCGGCCAGTTCAAACGCCAGTTCGGGTTCGAGCGAGCCTTCAATATGCAAATGGAGTTCGGCCTTGGGCAGTGCGCAGGCCAGAGCAATCAGATCGGACATAAGAGTGAAAACGCCCGGTGGCAACCGGGCGTGCAAGAGCGGGAGATGTCGGCATCATACCGGATCGGCCTTAGCGCCGACACCAACCATCCGGTCAGGCCGCCGCGTGGGCGTGGCGACGACCGCTTTAAACTACACCGCCATCGGCGCGGTGATATGCGGATGATGCTGATAGCCCTCAAGCATAAAATCGCCCGGCTCCACGCGTTCCAGCCATTCCGGCTCGTATTTGCCAGTGACGGCAAAGTCGGGAATGCGGTCTGACAGCACCAGCGTGGGCGCGGGATACGGCGTGCGCGTCAGCTGTTCGTTCAGCATATCCATGTGGTTTTCATAGATATGCGCATCGCCAATAAAGTAGGTAAACCAACGCGGCTTGTAACCGGTCAGGCGGCCGACCAGATGCAGCAGCGCCGCACCTTCGGTCAGGTTAAACGGCGTACCAAGACCGACATCGTTGGAGCGGATATACAGGCACAGCGAGATCTCGCCACGCGCTTTGTCCACCAGAAACTGATACAGCAGATGGCACGGCGGCAGCGCCATTTCTTCAATCTGCGCCCAGTTCCAGCCGTGGAACAGAATGCGACGGTTGCCGGGGTCGCGCATGATGGTGTCCAGACATTGCCGCAGCTGATCCACCGCCTTGTACAGCACCACGCGCTCGCCGGTATCGCCCTCAGCTTGCGTCACGCCAATCTGCGCGTAGCCGCGCGCCAGGGCGTCGGCAATCTGCGCCGCGCCTTGCGGCTCGGTCGGGTCGATCAGTTTGTACGCGGGCCAATGACGCCACTGCACGCCATACACCGGGCCCAGGTCGTCGGTTTCCAGACGGTACGGATTAGCCAGCCATTGCGCGTTTTCGTTGGCGTTCTGGTCCCACACTTTGCAACCGAGTTCGCGGAACTGCGCCGCATTCCGATAACCGCGCATAAAGCCGCACAGCTCGCCCACCGCCGACTTGAACGCCAGCTTTTTGGTGGTGACGGCTGGAAAGCCCTGTTGCAGATCAAATTTCATCATCGCGCCGGGCATGCTCAGCGTGCGGATGCCAGTGCGGTTTTCCTGCCAGGCGCCTTGATCCATGATCTGGCGCACGAGGTCGAGATATTGCTGCATGGTCCTCCCCTGATGGCCAGACGCGGCGCGCCGCCAGCAAGGCATGTTTATTTCAAAGAGGCGCAGTATACCGCGAGCGGGCCCGCGACGGCGTGCGCGGCGGTCAGGCTTGGGCGCGCGGCAGCGTCACCATAAAGCTGGCACCGTGGCCCAACTGGCTTTGGCAACTGACCTCGCCACCCATGGCTTCGACCAGGCGCTTCACGATGGACAAACCCAGACCCGTGGCGTGTTCGCCGCCGGTGGGCACGGCCGACAAGCGACTGAATTTGCGGAACAATTTATCCATCTCATGCGCGGCAATGCCCGGCCCGCGATCGGTAATCCGGATTTCGACCAGCGCGCCGCGCGGGGCCACCGCAATGCCGATCGCGCTACGTTGTGGCGAATATTTGGATGCATTCGACAGCAGATTATCCAGCACCTGCCACAGCGCTTGTCGGTCCGCCAGCACGCTCAAACCACTGGGAAACCACGCCACCGCTTGTTCTTTGTCGTGCAGTCGCGCATCCCAGCTTTGCACCAGCTCGGCCAGCACGCCATCCAGCGCCACCGCTTCGGTTTGCAAAGCAAACTGGCCCGATTCCAGCGCGTTGCTATCCAGCAGATTGCCGACAATGCGTTGCAACCGGTCGGCCAGTTGCTGGATGCCCAACAAGCGCGTGCGGACGCGCTCTTGCGGCCACACTTCCAGTTTTTCCGCTACCAGCCCCGCCATGCCGCTGATGCTGGCCACCGGGTTTTTCAGATCATGCGCGGCAATGGCCAACATCTCGTTTTTTTCGTCGTTCAGATGCGTCAGCTGTTGATTGGCGTCTTGCAACTCGGCATTACGCTGCGCCAGCTCGGCGGTGCGCTCGGCCACTTCGGCGGCCAAGGCTTGCTGATGCTGACCCACCGTGCTCGACATCACGGCAAAACTGCGCGCCAGATCGCCGATTTCGTCGCCGCGATGGGTGTCGAGCAAATCGGTCTGGCGGTGTTCAGTTAGCGCATGGATCGCCAGCTTCAGCCGCGCCAACGGCCGTGCGACATCGACTTTCAGCACCCATGCCAGCAGGCCCAGTTCGATAAACAACGCGATCATGCCCAGCGCCAACACCATGCTGGCCGCCACCGCCGCTTTGGCCTCAAGCAAGGCCTTGGGGTAGACCACGATAAACATCCAGTCCGCGCCGGCAATGCCCGACACACCCAGCCACGCTTTGCCATCGGGCGACTGCACAAACGGCTGCGTGGGCGTGGCGCGCAATGCCGCGTAATACAAGGCGCGTAATTGCGGGTCGTTCACGGTCTTCAGATCGTATTGGCCTTGTGCCTGGTGGATCTGCTTCATCCGGTCAGCATGCGCAATCAACATGCCGGAGCGCGCCACCATAAAGTTGTACGTGCCCGGAATGGTGACGTTGTTGGTGCGCTGGATCAGCTGTGATAACAGCACATCCTGGCCCGAACCCCCGATATAGCGGCCCTGGAAATCAATCGGCGTCACCACCGACACCATCCACTCCATGGCCTGTTTGTCGTAATAGATGCCGGACCAGAAGGTTTTGCGTTCGGGATTGCGCGCTGGCGTGGCGCCCAGTTCGGTTTCGAGATCCGCCGCAAAATCAGCCACCGAACCATTACGCGCGTAGTTAAGATCGGGCAGAAACATCAGGCTGCCATCCGACACATTCAAATCCACAAACGTATCGTAATAGCGGTTGCGATTGGCCTGCCCAAACTGGCCGCACAACTCGTAGCCCAGCAACACCTGGCGCATAAAGTCGGGGGTCAGCTTTACGCGCGGCAGGATGGCGACGGTGGCTTTATATTCAAAATCATCCAGTTGCGGCCGCACGCGATACATGCCATCACGATCCTGTCCGATCAGCCGATGGAATTCGGGCGCGGGGTCCACGCTTTGCAGGAGCGCATAACGCCGCACAAATTCATTACGCAACAAACGGGTATTGGTTTCGGCCTGCAGAAACAGGTCGCTTTCCAGCTGGCTGCGTGCCTCCAGATACTTGCCGAGGTTGGCCAGCGCCTCTTCTTGATAGCGCGTGTAGCTGTAGTAGTAGCTCAGCGCCGACAGGATCAGCGAGGCCAGCGCAATGCGCACCGCCATATTGCGCAATACGCGGCGGAACAGGCTGGAGGTACGTGGCGTCGGATCGGGGGTTTTTGACATGCCGTCAGCATACAGGGCGACGGTAAGGCGGCCAAACCGCACTTGTCAGGATGCAACACCCTCGTCACCGCCTGCATCGATTGCCTTATAGACGACCTCGATAATCTCGAGCTCTTCGATGCCGGACGGTGTGCGCAATTGCACCACATCGCCTTCACGCGCTTTCAGCAAGGCGCGCGCCACCGGACTGGTCCAGCTGATGTGGTTCAGTTTGAAGTTGGTTTCATCGACGCCCACGATGCTAACAGTTTCTTCACGACCATCTTCGCGCGCGTAGGTAACGGTGGCGGCAAAGAAAATCTGGTCGGTGGCTTCGCGGGTTTCCGGGTCGACCACTTCAGCGTTTTCCAGCCGCTTGCTGATGAAACGGATGCGGCGGTCGATCTCGCGCAGGCGGCGTTTGCCGTATTGGTAATCCGCGTTCTCAGAACGGTCGCCATTACTGGCGGCCCAGTTGATCACTTGCGTCAGCTCGGGGCGTTCTTTATTGACCAGATTGTGCAATTCCAGGCGCATGCGGTTCCAGCCACCGGGCGTCATGTAGTTCTTGCTGCCAACCGGAACCTTCAGTTCGGGTGGCAGTTCGTCATCATCGCAGTCCTGCTCTTTGGTAAATGCCTTGTTCATGCCGCTGCGCCCGTTATGCTGATTACGCCTTAGAAGTCTTTGGCCACACCGTTCAGGCGCAGATCGGCCCACTTCAGCACGCCCAGCACTTCGGTTTCGTTCAGCTCATAAAACTGGCCGCGCTTTAGACGCGCCGGCAAACCGAACATGCCAAAGCGCACGCGAATCAGACGGCTGACGGTCAGCTCAAAATGCTCGAACATGCGGCGCACTTCGCGGTTACGGCCTTCACGCAGGATGACGCGATACCAGTGGTTCACGCCCTCGCCGCCCTGGTCTTCAATAAAGTCGAAATGCGCCTGGCCATCTTCCAGCTCGATGCCCTTGGTCATTTCTTTCATCTGCTCGGGCGTGATCTGGCCCATCACGCGCACGGCATATTCGCGTTCGATTTCAAAGCTGGGGTGGGTCATGTAGTTGGCCAGATCGCCCGACGTGGTCAGCAACAGCAAGCCGCTGGTATTAAAGTCGAGACGGCCAATCGCCACCCATTTGCTCGATGCCAGTTTAGGCAGACGATCAAACACGGTGGTACGCCCTTGCGGATCATCGCGCGTCACCAGCTCGCCTTCCTGCTTGTGATACATCACGATGCGCGGCAGACGATCGGCCCAACGCAGGTTGACGCGTTTGTCATCCACACGCACATCGTCGCCCTGCTTGATGCGCGCACCGAGCTCGGCTTTTTTGCCGTTGACGGTCACGCGCCCTTCTTCAATCCAGGTTTCGGCCTCGCGGCGCGAACCCCAGCCGCTGAAGGCCAGCACTTTTTGCAGACGCTCTTCGCCCACCTGATCGGAGGTAAGACGCTTGGCGCGCAACTGCTTTTGCACCGCCACTTCTTTTTGCGAACCATGGCGCACCGACAACTTCTTGGCCTTGGTCACTGGCGCATTGGGGCGCGAACCGGCCGGGCGTGCTGCGGTTTCTGCCGCGCCAGCACCCGGGGCGCCCGGTTTCTGTTGCAGCGATTTGACGCCCTGCCCCCCCTGGCGGGTGAGCCCTGCGCCCGAAGCCACCGCGCGCGGTTTGCGTGCTGCCGCAGGTTTGCCCGCTACGCCGGTCTTGTCACCGGTCACGCCGGTGCCAGCGCGCGTACCCGCCGTGGCAGCGCGAGGACGATCGCCGGTGGCGCCGCCCTTGGCCGCGCCCACTGCCGGCGTACCGCGACCACGGCCGCCCGCTGCGGGCTTGCCGCCCGTGCCCGTTTGCCATTCGTTGCCCGCATCGCGCGTGCGCGTACGTGCACCGGGGGTGGCGGCTTTTAGATTGGAGCCGGCCTTTTGTTCACGGATTGCGGGTTGCGGGCGACGCGCGCGGGTGGTTTTCATCGGGTGTTTCCATTCAGTAATCGGCGATTATAGCGTGAGCTGGCCTCGCCTCGGTAACGTGCTGTGCGGCGCGGCAGACGGGCTCCCTCTGCAACGCGCTGGCGCCCCACTGTAAAGGGTAAGCCGTAAATGCAAAAACCGCCCGAAGGCGGCTGGATGGTCGGCCAACGCAAATCGCGTCAGACCGAGAAAAAAGCGATGCTCCCCAGACTGGTCAGCCCCAGATTGAAATGCTGACTGTTCGACAGCTCTTCGGAGTCGCGTAGTTCGGCGCGGCGCAGGATTTCGTGCAGCACCTCGATCTCCTTGAACCACTTCAGCAAACGCGTATCGCCATTGATCAAAGCCTCGATCTGCTCCCGCGCGGCATGTTCGCCCACCACTTCAATCCCATTGTGGGTGCCACTGCGTATCTGTACTGCGGGCGGGATTGTAATGTCGGCTTGCGCCAGCGTTGCAATCACATCGTCGCCATAGCGTTTAAGTTCACTGGCGGCCTTGGCGCGGATATCGGCGATACGCACGCCGGCATCGGTGTCGCCCAGCCCGAGAAACCGTGCCACGCCCTCGTCGAGCGCTTCACTGGACGCCGCCTCTTGCACGCCCACTGCTTCACTTGCCATGTTCACAATCTTTCCTTTCAACCCAAAGTTAATGAATGTTTCAAACCAGATTTTGAAACCATCCTGGCAAACAGGTTTTTGCCGCGATAGGTCAAAAAGACGGGCGGTCGATTACAGCGACGGGCTGACGAGGCGTCAGTGAGACGCCTCACAATGCAGTTAGCTTACAAGAGCCCCTTCAATGTATACAAGACCTCAAGTGCCTGGCGCGGCGTCAACTGGTCCGGGTCCACCTCAGCCAAAGCGTCCACGGCTGCGTGCGCAACCGTTTCCGGCTCCGCCACAATAGGCGCGGCAAACAGATCCGCCTGCAAGCCATTGCTTATACTGCCTTGTTCCAGTTCAACAAGTTTGCGGCGTGCCTGGCGCACCACATCACGCGGCACGCCCGCCAGACTGGCCACAGCCACGCCGTAACTCTGCGAAGCAGGCCCTTCCTGCACGGCATGCAGGAACACAATCTTGTCTTTATGCTCGACCGCGTCCAGATGCACGTTGGCCACTTGCGGATAATCCTGAGCCAGCCTCGTCAGTTCAAAGTAATGGGTTGCGAACAATGTATAGGCCCGATTTTTCTCAATAAGCGCCCGTGCAATCGCCCACGCCAACGCCAGGCCATCGAAGGTGGACGTGCCGCGACCCACCTCATCCATCAGCACCAAAGAGTGCTCGCTGGCGTTATTCAGGATGTTGGCGGTCTCGGTCATTTCCACCATAAAGGTGGAGCGGCCGCCCGCCAGATCGTCCGATGCGCCGATGCGGGTAAAGATGCGGTCCACGCGGCCGATGATGGCCTCGGTGGCGGGCACCCACGCGCCGACATGCGCCATTAATACAATCAGCGCCACCTGGCGCATATACGTCGATTTACCGCCCATATTGGGGCCGGTAATCAATAGCAATTTGCGCGTGGCGCTAAAGTCCACGCCATTGGGAATAAAGTCGTCAATCTGCGCTTCCACCACGGGATGACGACCCGCTTCGATACGCACGCACATCTCGTCCACAAATCGTGGCGCTACATAATTCTGTTCCACCGCACGGCTTGCCAGACACGCCAGGGTATCGGCCGTCGCTACCGCATGCGCCGCCAGACGCAATGCGCCCAGATATTGCTGCAGCGATTCCAGCAAAGCTTCGTACAGTTGTTTTTCCAACGCCAATGCGCGATCTTGCGCCGACAACGCTTTGTCTTCGAATATCTTCAGTTCGGGCGTGATATAGCGCTCGCAATTCTTCATGGTCTGGCGGCGGCGATATTCCGGCGGCACCTGTCCCACATAAGAATTACTGATCTCGATAAAGAAACCTGCAACGCGGTTATATTCCACGCGCAAATTGGGAATACCGGTGCGCGCGCGCTCAGCAATCTCCAGTTGCGTTAAAAACTCGCCGCCGCCCTTTTGTATCTGGCGTAATTCGTCGAGTTCCGCATGGTACCCATCGGCAATGACGCCCCCTTCGCGCAATACCACCGAGGGTTCCGGCAATACCGCGGCCGTCAGCAATTGATGCAACGCGGGATCGGGTTGCAACGCGTGCGCCAGCCCGGCAAAGAATTCGGTCTGAGGCAACGCAGGCGGTAATGCGGTTAACGCGCCCAGACTATCGCGCAAACTGGCCAGATCACGCGGACGTGCGCTGCGTAATGCAATACGCGCCGAAATCCGCTCGATATCGGCGACATCATTCAATACCCGATGGATATCGACATAAGCGCCGCCTTCAATCAATGCGCCAATGGCGCTTTGGCGTTCCAGAATCGCGCCATGCTGGCGCAAGGGGTGATGCAGCCAGTGCCGCAGCAATCGCGAGCCCATCCCGGTGGCGCAGCGGTCTAACAACGAGAACAAAGTGGGCGACGCTTCGCCGCGTATGGTCTCGGTCAGCTCCAGATTGCGGCGGGTGGCGGCATCCAGCTCGATATATTGGGTATGGCTTTCAACGCGCAGGCCCGCCAGTTGCGGCACAGTGCCGCCTTGCGTGGCGCGCACGTATTCAAACAAGGCGCCAGCCGGGCCCAGCGCCAGCGTCTGTGCGGTCACGCCATAGCCTGCCAGATCGTGCACATTAAAATGCCGGCCCAGATTGCGTTCAGCACTGGCGCGATCAAATTGCCATGCGGCCAGGCGGCGCACCGGAATACTGATGGCGTCAATCAACGCCAGTTGCACGCCATCGGGCACCAGCACTTCGGCGGGGCGCAGGCGTTCCAGTTCGGAGTGCAGTTTTTCCGCGGTGCTGTCCATCAAGGCAAAATCGCCCGACGCCAACGACAGCCACGCCATGCCCAGCACGCCTTTTTCCAGCGTCAGCGCCAGGATGCGGTTTTCCTGCTTGTCGTCCAGCAAAGCGGCATCGCTGAGCGTACCCGGCGTCACCACGCGCACCACCCGGCGCTCGACCGGGCCTTTGCTGGTGGCGGGGTCGCCAAACTGTTCGCACAACGCCACGGATTCGCCCAGCTTGACCAGCCGCGCCAGATATTGCTCCACCGCGTGATACGGCACGCCACACATGCGGATAGGCTCGCCGGCCGACTGGCCCCGCGTGGTCAAGGTGATATCGAGCAAACGCGCGGCCTTGGCGGCATCGTCATAAAACAGCTCGTAAAAATCCCCCATGCGGTAGAACACAAACTTGTCGGGATGCTCAGCTTTGATCCGCAAGTATTGCGCCATCATCGGCGTATGGGTTAAGGCTTTGTTTTCACTGGATACTTTACTCAACGTCGCATTCCGTCCTGACCAATATTGGGCGGTATTGTAACGCGAGCTTATGCATTCGCCTGAACAACACGCAACGATGCGCGCAGCGCGCCGTTATAAAGCCGCTGCCCGCATTGTGCGCAATGGCTGCAGACGTTTATTACGCGGGCTGCACATTAAACCGATCAACCCGGTCGGGGTAAAACGCCATATGACTCTGGATTGCGGCCACGGCCGGATACGGTGTCTCGTAAGTCCAGATGGCATTTACCGCGCGACCGCCGCCCGCTGGAATACTGTAATAACTGCAGTCGCCTTTATAAGGGCAATAGGTATGGTGATCCGTACGCTGCAATGCGCCGACATCCACATCGGCACGCGGTATGTAATACACCGGGGGATAGCTGGCTTCTTGCAATACCAGCGCGCGCCGGGTATCGGCAATGATTTTCCCCGCCACTTCGACCACGATGTGGTCAGCGCTTTGCGTAATGTGAATGGGGTGGTCAGGCCCCGGTGTTTTGATTGCGCGATCAGTCATGCTGTTTACTCCTGAGGGTGGCGTCACCAGTATAGATAGCCGCGCGGCAACATTGCCGCCGTATATACCGATGCGGCAATTGGCCCGCCACATGTAACTCATTTGTTACGGCAATTAATTTGCGATTAATTGGAAGCCTTACGCTTTGCAGGCCGCCCGCGACTAAAGGCGCAATCAAGTCTGTTACGGCGCAACTATTACCGCCAGTGCGGTTCGCTGCAGGATTGCCCGGCTTAAAGCGTGTATTGGCAATGGATTAGCGGGCCGTCATTTGCAGCAAATGCTGATTAAGCGACCCCATTCAATCCGGAAAAATGCAAATCGGGCTTTCTAATTAGCGCTTTATCATGCATATTGACTACCTCGCACCCGTCTTGCTTATTGCAAATACAGCAGGACAGCGCAGCACACACAACAGACCCAACACATCAGGAGAATCAAGCAATGGCAGATTTTGATTTTAGCGGCTATACCTTGCCCCAACTGTTTCAACTGCAAAAAGATGTCGAAGCGCAGATCAACCATCGCAAAGTCAGCGAGCGTACCGATACGCTGGCGCAATTGCGCGAACTGGCGCAAGCGCGCGGTTTCAATCTTGATGAACTGGTAGGCGCGACCGGCGGCAAAGTAAAAGCCGTTAAAGCCGACAAAAAACCCAGCGAACCCAAATATCGCAATCCGGCTGACCATAGCGCTACCTGGTCGGGCCGTGGTCGTAAACCGCAATGGATTCTGGATGCAGTGGCCAAGGGCGGCAAACTGGAAGACTTCCTGATCTAAGGCCTGGCCTGATCAAGAACGCATTAAAACAGCAATAAAAAAATCCGACGCTTCAGTCGGATTTTTTTTGCGCTGCGTTTTACTGCGACAAGTGCAGGGTTAGGCCGCCAGTGCTACCACACCCGTGCTGGCACGCACAATACGCGTCAACGAAGATTCCAGCGCTTGCGCACGCGCTTTCAGCATCTCGTCCACGGGTCGGCCCTGCATTTGCGCCAGCGCCATGGCCGCCTGCATCGTGCGCAACAAGGCGGCAGATTCTTTGACGGATGGATTGGGCAGCGCAGTTTCTGGCAGGCGGCGCGACATGATGGTGATTCCCTAAGCGTGTTATTGAGCGCAAGAATAGGTAGGCATCAGAATATTCTCAACGTGCCTGCCTCACCCCTGTGAGCTGGCGCACTCGCCGCTGAAACCGCTTGCAGTGTGCACCGATCGCCCTCCAAGCGTTGATTGCCGTTTATCACACGCCAAACACCACCACTGGTCAGCGTGCGCGGTCAGCTGCACACGTGTGCAGAGCACCGCAGCATGATCGCGCGCCCCGAAGACCGCCAAGCGCAGCAGCGGCAATGGCGCGCTGCAGCAAGCGTCGCCGCTTGGCGCCACGTTGACGCGATACAAAACGGTACATAGGTTGAAATCGCTTTCAAGCTGGCGTTCTGCATAACTTGCTCAACCGCACACCGACCAAAACCCCGACCGGCATCACCGCTGGCGCCGCAGTCATCACCCACGCGGCAATTGGCCTGCAAGGCGCGCAACGTTACGCCACCGCCTGCCACAGAGCCAGGCAGGCCATGCCGGCCCGCCTGTTCCCGACTGTGTTGGAGGACAACGTGAAGCAATCCACCATCCGTAGATTTGGCCAGACGCTGGCCAATCTGGCGCTCGCCAGCGCCTTTTGCCTGGTGTTACCGATCGAGGCGGACGCCGCGCCCGTGGTTGGTTCTACAGTGCGCATCGTTAACCGCTGGCAAAGCAACTATCTGTATGACGCCGGCACCAACGCCGGCTATGGCACCGGTACCAGCGGGCTGTATAGCTGGGTCGTCGAAAAGACCAGCGACGGCTATTACGAATTCAGAAATACCCAGACTGGCGAATATCTGAATATTGAAAGCAATAACGGTCTGGTACAGGCCTCGCCGCGCCAACCCAGCTGGGAAAGCGCGATGTGGATCGTCGAAGACACCGGCGACGGTTATGTGCGCCTGCAAAGCCGCTGGCACCAAGGTCAATACATTCATATTCAGGATCTGGTGGGCTCGGCGCAGATTGGCGGGATTTATCCAGTGTGGGCCAGCGCGCAGTGGCAGTTGCAGACGGTCAGCGGACCGGCACCCACGCCAACACCAACGCCGGCCCCAACCCCCGCGCCGACACCGGTCCCCACGCCCGCACCGACTCCGGCGCCTACGCCCGTCCCCACACCGGCGCCGACGCCTGTACCGACACCCGTCCCTACCCCCGCGCCCACACCGGCTCCCACACCAGCCCCAACGCCGACCCCAACGCCGACGCCCACCAGCGGCCGCGGCATGGATGCGCCGTGGGTTGAATTCCAGGCCGAAGCCGCCGCCACCAATGCGCAAATCCTGCCGCCCAACCGCACCAAGTGGGATGCCGCTTATATCCAGGCCGAAGCCATCGGCCGCAGCGCGGTGCAATTAAACCGCACCGGCGATTACGTGGCGTTTCACACCAATGCCGCTGCCAATTCAATTGTGGTGCGTTATTCGATTCCCGATGCGCCCAGTGGCGGCGGCATCAACGCATCGCTCGGTTTGTATATCAATGGGCAACGCGTCAAATCGCTGGCGCTGACGTCGCATTACGCCTGGTCTTATCAAGGCGGATTAATTGGCGATCCCGTGGTCGATACCCCCGCCGCCCAACCGCATACGTTTTTTGATGAAGTGCGTTTATTGCTCGACACCCCGATTCCGGTGGGCGCTGAAGTCAAATTGCAACGCGACGCGCAAGACAACGCCGGTTTTTACGCGATCGATCTGGTTGATTTCGAAAACGTGCCTGCGCCATTAACCATGCCCGCGGGCTTTACTTCGGTGACCGCATTCGGCATTCAGCCCAATGACGGGATTGACCATGCCGACGATATTTTGCGGGCCATGCGCTCCACGCAAAAATTGTGGTTTCCGCCCGGCACTTATCTGGCCAACAAAATTACCGGCGGCAACGTGGGCCTCGATAATCCCGGCATTGAAATTCGCGGGGCCGGCATGTGGTATACCGTGCTGAAAGGCCCTAAAGCGATGTTCTTTTGCTATGGCGCCACGGCGAAATGCGTATTTGGTGATTTCTCGATTTATGGCGAAGCCACCGCACGCGCCGAAGAAACCCAAGGCGTACAAAAAGCCTTCGCCGGACCCATGGGGCTTAACTCGCTCATCGAAAACGTCTGGATCGAGCATGAAGTGGGCGCAATCTGGGTGGGCAATGACCCGCCGTATCAAACCCAACCTACCAGCGGTCTGACCATTCGCAATTGCCGTATCCGCAATACCTACGCGGACGGCATCAATCTCGATAACGGCACCTCCAATACGCTGGTCGAGAATTGCCATATGCGTAATACCGGTGATGATGCGGCCGTGGTGTGGTCGATTAAATGGACCAATTGGGTGCGTGATAAAACCTACCAGCTGGGTTCCGGCTTTATTGACCCCGCTGCGGTTAATGCGCCAGACCAGGGCATCGGGCATAACAACACGTTCCGCAAAATCACGGTGCAAATGCCGTGGCGCGCCAATTGTTTTGCCGCCTATGGCGGACAGGACAATACGTTTGAGGACAGCGTCTGCGAAGACGTGCTGACCTATCCGGGCATCCTGGTGGATAACGAGTTCTCGTCGTATCCATTCCAGGGCATGACCACCTTCCGCAATATTTCGCTGATCCGGGCGGGCGGGCAGATGTTCCTCGAAAACACGGCCAATCCGTGGAAGCACGGCGCGCTCAAGTTTTATATGCGCGAAGGCAGCGTGGCCAATGTGCTGGTGGATACCGTCGACATTATCGATCCGACTTACGCCGGTATCGAATTCCGCGGTTTTGGCACGGCGTATGTGCCGCCAGGCGAGAAGTTTTCGCCGCAATTGCTGCAAGCGGCGGACAGCGCCAGCTTCAGCAATGTCACGCTGCGCAATGTGCACGTGACCAATGCGGGCACCTACGGCATTCAGGTGCTGGATAACGGTGGGCGGGGCCAGGTTAATTTTGATGGCGTCACGGTATCGGGCTCGGCCATTGCACCGCTGGATAGTGGCGGCGCACCGGCCAGCTTCTTTAACAAGGTGCAAGGTAATAGCGGCTGGTAAGGCGGATGCAATAAGGCGCGCTCTCGCGGCACGCCTTGTTTGTTTTCAAGCACTTAAGCGTAAGCACGCCACCCAGGAGTCGCCCTGGCTGTTAGCTTTATCAGAAAAGCGCAATATTCTTTTCAACGCGCAGGCAGGCGCGTTGACTCCGTGGTTGGATTTGGCCCGCCCTCTTTGGCGGGCTTTTCTTTGCCCGCCACGAAATCCGATTAGACAGCGCAGGCTTTCTTTGCGCGCCGCGATCTCGATCAAACCGACGCGTGCGCACACATACTGGACACCTGCTGACAGCCCGGCGGCAACGCCTCAATCCACGATAAACAGCTTGGCCCCGGTCAGCGTCATCGAGCGATGCGGCTCCGCGCCATCGGCCACCTGGTAGCTCATCCCCGGCCGCAACACAAACTCGCGCCCGTCCGCCAGTTCGGTATGCAATTCGCCTTGCAGGCACAGCAACACGTGGCCTTTCTCGCACCAGTGGTCGGCCACATAGCCCGGCGTGTATTCCACCATGCGTACGCGCATCGCACCCATCTGCTGCGTGCGCCACAGCGCCTTGCCAAACTTGCCCGCGTGCTCGGTCGCGGCGACCTTGCTCCAGTCGGTGGTGCCAAACGGAATATGTTCGATCTGCATCGGTGCGCCCTCGCGTTAACAGGCGACCAGGATACCGCGCCCCGGCGTGCGGCCACAGATACAGGCACGACCGCAAATGCGCAAAAACTGCTGCGCATGGGTGGAGCTGGACGGGGGACGCCCAGTCCCACCGATCAATGCCATAGCAATGGGCTGTGATTTTGGCGTGCCACTTTGAGTGGTGGGGCTGGGCGTCGCCGTCCAGACCCACCCTATCTCAGCTGATCACCAACAAGCGTTGGCCAGCCACCACGCCAGTTCCCGCCTGGCACAGCACCTGCTGCACGGTACCGGCGCGCGGGGCAACGATGTTGATCTCCATCTTCATCGATTCAACAATGGCCACCACCTGCCCGGCCGTCACGGCCGCGCCCGCCTCCACGTTGATCTTCCACACATTGCCGGCCACCTGCGTGGCCACGGCGCTATGGCCTGCGGGCAGTTCGACTTCTTCAGCCGCGTTATCGGCCACGGCGGGTTCGCTGTTGTAGACATTGGCGCCAGTGGCTTCCCAATGCGCGCGTTCCGCCGCAAATGCGGCTTGTTGCGTGCGCTGGAATGCAGCAATCGATGCCGCATGCTCCGCCAGAAACGCCTGGTAATCGCCCAGCCGGAACACGCCTTCTTCAATGCGCAATTTAAAGCGGCCCTCAATAAAGTCCTCGCGCATTTGCAGCAGTTCGTCCGCGCTCACCGGATAAAAGCGGATCTGATCAAAAAAGCGCAGCAACCATGGCTTGCCTGCGGTGAAATCGGCAGTGGTTTTATGCCGGTTCCACATCTGCACAGTACGGCCAACAAACTGATACCCGCCCGGCCCTTCCATGCCATACACGCACAGATAAGCGCCACCGATGCCAACCGCATTCTCGGGCGTCCAGGTACGCGCCGGATTGTATTTGGTGGTTACCAGCCGGTGGCGCGGGTCCAGCGGCGTGGCCACCGGCGCGCCCAGGTACACATCACCCAGCCCCATCACCAGATAGCTGGCCTCAAACAAGATGCGCTGCACCGCGTCGAGATCGGGCAGGCCGTTAATGCGCCGGATAAATTCAATATTGCTGGGGCACCACGGCGCATCCGGTCGCACCGATTGCATGTATTTATCAATGGCCAGCCGCGTGGCCGCATCGTCCCAACTCAGCGGTAGCCACACCGTGCGCGACGGGATTTCCATGCTGGCGATATCCACCAACCCGGCTTGGGCGCGCTCGATGGCGGCCAGCAAACGCGGCAAGGGCAAAACGCGCGGATCAAAGTGGATTTGCAGGGAGCGGATGCCCGGCGTCAGATCAATAACACCCGCCAGCGCGGTATCGACAAACCATTGATACAGCGCCTGCACGCGCAAACGCAGTTCCAGATCGAGCACCAGCGGGCCGTATTCCACCAGCAGATAACGATCGCCCGCCTGGCGGCACACAATCTCGGGCTGGTCGGCCTGCGCCGCGATGCGGTGCACGATGGGCGAGGCGCGTTCCGCGCTGGGCAAAGGCAAGCGCGCATCGCCTTGCAGGCTAGCCACGCGTTGATCGAGCGCACTTTGCATCGCGGCCGCCTGCGTCCGATCCACGCATTTAAAGCGCACGGTATTGCCAGGCCGCAGCTGGCCCAGCTTCCACAATTCGGCATCCACCACCACAGCCGGGCAAACAAAGCCGCCAAGGCTGGGGCCGTCCGGGCCCAGTATCACCGGCATATCGCCGGTAAAGTCGATCGCGCCGATAGCATAGGCGTTGTCGTGGATATTGGACGGATGCAGCCCGGCCTCGCCGCCATCGCGCCGCGCCCACTCCGGCTTGGGGCCGATCAACCGCACGCCGGTACGGCTGGAGTTGTAATGCACCTGCCATTCGGCGTTAAAGAACGCGTCGATATCGGCATCGGTAAAAAAATCGGGCGCACCGTGCGGGCCGTACAGCACGCCAATATCCCAATGCGTGGGGTAAGCGGGGATGGCCGCGCTGGCCAGCTCGTTGACCACACAGGCGCTATCGTCACCCAGATGCAGTACATCGCCCACGCGCAAGGTGCGGCCGCCGTGCCCACCAAACTGGCCCAACGTAAAGGTGGCTTTGCTACCCAGATAATCGGGCACGGCAAAGCCGCCGCTGACGGCCAGATAACTGCGACAACCGCCGCCTTCAATCGCGCCGACACGTAACACGCTGCCCGCCGCCACCGGCACCGCGCGCCACAAAGGCATCGGCACATCGTCCAGCGTTGCCGCCATTGCCGCGCCGGTCAGCGCAATCACGCTGACGCGATTAAAGCGCAATGACGGGCCGGTGACGGTCAGTTCCAGCGCCGCGGCGCCTTCGGCATTGCCCACCAGTCGATTGGCCAGCCGCAACGCCTGGCTGTCCATCGGGCCGGACGGCGGCACGCCCACGCCCCAATAGCCCACTCGACCGGGCCAGTCCTGGATACTCGATTGCACACCCGCTTCCAGCACATCCACGGTGGCCGGACGATAGTTAAAGCCAGCCAGCGAACGCGTAATCTGGCGGCCACTGGCAAACACATCATCGGCCAGAATCTGGCGCAGATAATCCAGATTGGTCTCGATGCCAGCCAGGTCGGTCTGGGTCAGCGCCTGCTGCATACGGCGAAGCGCTTCGTCCCGATCCACGCCATGGGTGAGGATTTTGGCCACCAGCGGATCATAAAATGCGGGCACTTCGGTGCCGCTGCTCACCCAGCTATCCACCCGCGCCTCGACGGGCAGTTGCACATGCGTCAGCAAGCCCGCGGCGGGCTGGAATTGTTTGTTGGGGTCTTCGGCATACACGCGCACCTGCATCGCCGCGCCCTGCGGCTGCCACTGCCAGGCATTCAGATCCGGGCCCTCGCCTGCGGCGGCCAGCAGCATCCATTCCACCAGATCGACCTCGTTCACCAACTCGGTTACGCCGTGCTCCACCTGCAGCCGCGTGTTTACTTCCAGAAAATAAAACTGCTGGCTGCGCACATCGAACACAAACTCCACCGTGCCGGCCGACTGATAGCCCACTGCACGCACCAGCCGCACCGCGGTGTCGCACAATTGCTGGCGCTGCGTGGCGCTTAAATGCGGCGCGGGCGTTTCTTCAATCACTTTCTGGTTGCGCCGCTGCGTGGAGCAATCGCGTTCGCCCAGATGCACAATCTGCCCGTCGGACGCGCCAAAAATCTGCACTTCGATATGGCGCGCGTCTTCGACAAATTTCTCCAGATAGATGCCGCCGTTCTTGAAGTTGTTTTGCGACAAACGCTGCACGCCGGCCCACGCCTGTGTCAGGCCGTCGGCGTCGCGACACAACTGCATGCCGATGCCGCCCCCGCCCGCCGTGCTTTTCAGCATCACCGGATAGCCGATGCGTTCGGCCTGAATGCGCGCATCCGCCACATCCGCCAGCAAACCGCTGCCCGGCAACAGCGGCACGTTGTTCAGCTGCGCCAGTTCGCGCGCGGTGTGCTTCAGGCCAAAGGCGCGCATATGTTCCGGTCTGGGGCCGATAAACACGATGCCCGCGTCGGCGCAGGCTGCGGCAAAGTCGGCGTTTTCGCTCAGAAAACCGTAGCCCGGATGGATGGCTTGCGCGCCGGTATCCAGCGCGGCCTGCAGGATGGTTTCACTACGCAAATAGCTGAGTGCGGCTGCGGCCGGGCCGACGCAAACGGCCTCATCGGCCAGCGCCACATGCGCCGCATGGCGGTCCGCTTCGGAATACACCGCCACCGCGGCGATGCCCATGCGTTGGAGTGTTTTGATAATGCGGCAGGCAATCTCGCCGCGATTGGCGATCAGGACTTTGCTAAACATGGCTATGCACCAGCGGGTCGTCCCGCACGATTGCAACACCCAGCGGGCCGTCCCGCATGGGCTGGAATGCTTGAGGGGGATACAGCGCGCCGGCTAGTCCCAGATCAACAACCGCACCGGCGTCGGGTTCCAGCCATTGCACGGGTTGTTAAGTTGCGGGCAGTTGGAGATCAACACCCACACATCCATCTCGGCGCGCATTTCCACGTATTTGCCGGGACCGGACACGCCATCGTCAAACTTCAGATCGCCCGTGTGCGTTACCGGCACATTCATAAAGAAATTCACATTGGGCACCAGATCGCGCTTGGTGATGCCGACATCGGCGTGCTGGATGGCCAGCAGATAGTTGTCGCGGCACGAATGCATGTATTTCTTTTGCAAGGCGTAGCGCACGGTGTTGCTCTCGGCCGCGCAAGCGCCGCCCAGGGTGTCGTGGCGGCCGCAGGTGTCGGCCACGATGGTGAGCATGGCGTTGCCATCATTGCTGACCAGCACACTGTCGGTGGTCAGATAAATGCCGCCTTGCTGCAGCATGGTTTGTGTGGCGCTGTAGTGCTCGCTGATGTCGTGCTGGTTATAGAAGATGACATCGGCTGCCTGGTTGCCTTGCAGGTCTTCGATGCGCAGCGTCTGGCCCTGTTTGACGGCATGCAGCCACGGTTCGCCCGCAGGTTGATAGCGGTCGAGTACGGCGTGCGCGGGATTAAGCGCACTGGTTTTGAGGCGGATGGCCGTTGCGGTCATGGCGGGTTCCTCACATCAGATACAGTTGATCGGCGTTATGGATGGCCCGGGCGTTTTCCGGGCGGAACTGGCGGCAATAATCGTCGGCTGCCGCCACGCCCGAACGCCATGCCGCCAGGCCGATCTTGCCCGGCGCGTAGTCGGGGCGCGGATCGAGCGGATGCGGCGCGCTGCTATAGGCGACGAGCGTGTCCATATCAAAGCGCAACTCGACGTAATCCCCCGGTTGGGCGTGATTGGGCACAAAGGCAAAGCGGCCTTCGTCATCCACGGTGATCTTGCTGAACAGATTGACCGGCGCGGTCAGATCGCGCTTGCCCAGGCCGTATTTGCCAATTTCAATCAGCAAACCATCACGGCCGTTGCGGTACATGGCATTGCGCGCCGTCTCAAAATTGCGCTCGCCGTATTTGCGCGCCAGCGTCGGCGCATCCAGCAGCGCGCCCAAGGGATCGTGCCAGCCCAGCGTATCGGCGGTGAATGACGCCAGCGAGCGGCCCATATCGCTCATCAACACATGGCCGCGCGTGTAATGCGCGGTGTGCTGGGCTTTCAGGCTGTCGGGCATGCTGTAGCGCTCCAGCTTTTCGCGCGCTGAAAACAGCATTAGCGACAGATTGACGCCTGCATCCAGCGCCACAAAACGCAGCGTACTGCCGCGCGGCATCAGCGCAGACCAATGCGCGCCGCCGGGCAGGATGTCGGACCAGAGCACGCGGTCGGCAGCCAGGTCGGGCGCAAAGCGCTTCCAGAATTCGGGCACATCCACCGGCGCGTGCGCGGGCGGGTTATCCAGCGTTGCGGCAAAGTCGGTCATGGATTGGGTCTCCTGCTAAGCGTGCAACGCGGCCAGACCGGACAGCTTTTGCAGCTGTTCCAGATCGGTTTTCATGCCTGCGGTGTCACGGATGCGGTTAAGGATTTCGCGTTTGAGGCCGGTAAATGCCGGCGCCAGTTTCATGTCCTGATCGCGCGCGGCGGGCAACGGCACCGGGTAAATGGTGTCGATGCGGCCGGGGCGCGGCGCCATCAGCACCACGCGGTCGCCGAGGTAAATCGCCTCTTCGACGTCATGCGTGACGAAGACGATGGTGACTTGCTCCAGCCGCCGCACATGGCAGATCAGGTCGTGCATCACTTCGCGGGTTTGCGCATCGAGCGCGCCGAACGGCTCGTCCATCAGCAATACGCGCGGCTTGCTCATCAAGGCCCGCGCAATCGCGACGCGTTGCTGCATGCCGCCCGACAATTGCGCCGGATATTTATGCGCTGCGGCGGTCAGGCCCATCAGGCTGAGCAAGGCGTCGGCGCGACCGCTGGCGCGTTCCACATCGACCGAAGTGCGGTCTTTCTGGTTAACCGCCAACTGGCGGCTGAACTTGATGTTGTCCAGCACGGTAAGCCACGGGTACAGGCTGTAATGCTGAAACACCATGGCCCGATCCGCGCCCGGCCCGGTGACTGGCGCGCCGTCGAGCAAGACCTGGCCGCTGCTTTGCGTTTCCAGCCCGCCGATAATGCGCAGCAGCGTGGATTTGCCGCAGCCCGAAGCGCCGACAAAGGTGATGAATTCGTTGTCGGCCACATCCAGACTGGCGTGCTGCAGCGCCTGGACCGCTTGCGCGCCCTGGCCAAACTGCTTGTTGACGTCGCGGATGGCAATTTTGGGGGTCATCGTCAGGCTCCTCGATTAATGCCGCGCCAGCCACGGAAACGCTTTGCGGTGTAACAGGCGGAACAACTGGTCGATGACCAGGCCCATCGCGCCGATCAGCAAAATGCCGGCAAAGATCTTGTCGGTTTGCAAAAAGCGCTGCGCTTTCAGGATGGCGAAGCCGACGCCCGAATTGGCGGCCACCAGTTCGGCCACCACCAGATAAGTCCAGGCCCAGCCCATGGTGATGCGCAGCGTATCCAGCAAGGCGGGCCGCGCCGACGGCACGATCACCAGCTTGATGATTTCACCGCGCGTCGCGCCCATGGTTTGCGCGGCTTCGATCTGCATGGCCGGCACGCGGCGCACGTCTTCGGCCACCATCAACACCATCTGGAAAAACGTGCCGATAAAGATGACGGCCACTTTGGCGCCCTCATCGATACCCACCCACAACATCACCAGCGGTACAAACGCCACCGCGGGCATGTAGCGGATAAAGTCCGTCAGCGGTTCCAGCAACGCTTGCACCGGGCGGAACGTGCCGATCAGCAATCCCAGCGGCAACGCAACCACCACCGACAGTGCCCAGCCGGCGATGACGCGATAGCCACTGATGGCCATATCGCCACCCAGGTTGTCTTCGCTCCACCACTGCACCAGCCGTTGCAGCACGGTATATGGCCCTGGCAAAAACACTGGCGACACCCACTGGCTGGCCGAGAGCGCCCACCACAGCAGCAAGGGCAACAGCAGGCCCGCCAACGCAATCGCCAGATAAGCGCGCGTCGACAGCTCGCCACGGATGGCCCACACGCTGCGCCGGGGTGGCGCAACGTGGGCGGGAGCAATCATTTCAGGTGCGGACATGCGGTTCTCCGGCGTGCAGATCGGTGGAATGTAGCGCGCGCTTATTTGGCGGCTTCTTGTACCAGCGAACCATCAAGGCCCTTGGCGACATCGGGCTTGCCTTCCACCAGTTTGTTGTCCAGCAGAAAGCGGTTGATGGTGGGCGCGACGGCGCTAAGCGAGGTGTTGCTCTTGGGGTTGAAGGCGTCAGCGTTGTCTTTGGCGTTAAAGAAACGCGTGCCCGGCAAAAAGGCCTTGTATTCGTCCGGTTTAAGGCTGACCACCTTGCTCATGATTCTGGCGGCGTCGTCCGGATGCGCGGCGATAAAGGCTTGCGCGTCATACCAGGCCTTGATTATCCCCACCAGGTCTTTGCGCTTGCTCTGGATGGCTTTGTCTTGCGCCACCAGCAGATCGGGAATCAGCCCGGGCATATCGCGCGAGGTAAACAGCGCATGGCCCTTGCCCGAGGTCTGGATGGTGTTGACCCACGGGTTCCACACCACGGCGGCATCCACGCGGCCGGCCATAAACGCGGCGGCGGCGTCGCCTGCGGCCAGGTTGGTGACCTTGACGTCCTTGAGCGTCATGCCGTGCTTTTCCAGCGCGTTAACCAGCACGAAATGCGAAATGCTGTATTGCTCCAGCGCGATGGTTTTGCCTTTGAGATCGGCAAAGGTCTTGATTTTGGGGCCGACCATCAGCGCATCGTTGCCGGCCGAGTTGTCATTAACCAGCACCGCTTTAACCGGCACGCCTTTGGCCAGCGGGGCCATGGTGTCGGACCAGGTTTGCGAATTGGCGTCCAGCTGCCCGCTGCTCAGCGCCGCAATCGAATCGGTGTAGTTGGCAAACCAGACCAGCTTGACGTCGGCGCCGTATTTTTTGAAATAGCCGTTCTGATCGGCCACATACCAGGCAACCCAACCGGGCCAGTCCGAAACGCCCACTTTGACTTCGGCCTGGGCCAGCGGCGACCACGCGGACAATGCGGTAAGGGCGACGGCGGAGACGACGGCGAGCGTACGACGACAGCACAGCGATGCAGCGGAAGAAAGGACAGACATGGCATTGCTCCTGAGATGGGAATCCGGGCACGAGAGGCGGGCAGACCTTTCATTGCACTTGCAATGACTGACTGTCGCGACCTCCCGGGCTTTTGTCCCGCCGTGGAGCTGCCAAATGGATGGCGGCCGGAACGCTCTCGGACCAGACGTTTCATGTAATGAAAATTACAAATGAAACCGGAACCCTAGCTTTCCTGAAAGACGATGCGACTTCAGCCGCACCTCTCGTACTTCCATCTAGAGCAAAAGCGATGCCAGGCTGACATCGAGCGTGGGTTTTACCTCAGATTAATGGCGCAGAAGCCTGATTTGGATGGGTTTTTTGTTTTGCGGATTGCAGTGGTCAGTCAGGATGGCATTGCCAGCCCGAGTTAAACGCGCGTAACTCTGGTGCAAGACCGTAATATTTGGGCGTAAATGGTGCACTGCACATAACTATATAATTATTAAAGGATATTGCGTTAGCGATTGAGGCGGAATGCGGGTTGTGGCGCTGAATACCGTCTGTGAGCTGCCTCACAAACTGACGTTCGTCGGATACCTTCGCCAAAACGGGCGAAATCTTAAATTCGGCTTAAATGGCATTTGCTTACAGTCAATGTACCAATTAATATTGCGTTGCGTCAGGACATTCCTTACGCAAAACCGCAAAACAGTTTTCACCGACTTGCCATTTCGGAGACTTGCCAACATGCGTTCCTTTACTTCTTTTGCTGTCGCAGCCCTGCTATCCGCTGGTGTTGCCCAATTCGCTCAAGCTGACGTCACGTCCTTCTGGGGCACACTGGACGTTGATCACCCGAAAGTCGCCGCGGGCACGGGCCTGAGCGGCACCTTCACTGACATTTACAATTTCACCCTGGGCAGCGAATACGAACTCTCCACCTCCGCTGTCGTGCTGAACCTGAAAAACATCTTTGATATCAAAGATGGCACCGGCGTGGTTAGCCTGTACTCGAAGACCGCTCCGACCACTTCGCTGCTGACTTATGACTTTGACGCAACGACTGGCGACGCAACCTTCTTCAAGAAACTGGCTGGCGGCGACTACTTCTTCACCGTGGCCGGTGATGCTGATGGCGCTTACGGTGGCAGCTATCTGTTTGACGTGGCCATCAAGCCGGTTGTGGGCGTGCCTGAGCCGGAAACCTATGCCCTGATGGGTCTGGGCCTGGTGGCGCTGGTTGCTGCACGTAGCCGCAAGGTTACTGCGCGCAAGCAAGCTCAACTGGCTTAAGTCAGTCAAGTAGTTGCAAGTGCATGCCCCCGCTTCGGCGGGGGCATTTCTATTGGCGGCGCGGATTATTCTTCAGACGGGACGATCAGATTGCCCAGCTCCTGCAGCGGCGGCAATGCGCTGAGCGCGTTCAGGCCCAGGTCGTCCAGAAACTGGCGCGTGGTGGCCAGCAGTTCTGGCCTACCCGGCACTTCTTTGTGGCCGACGACTTCAAGCCAACCACGTTCTTTCAGCGTCTGGATAATCTGGCTGGAGACCGTGACGCCGCGAATCTCTTCAATATCGCCGCGCGTGACGGGTTGCCGATACGCCACGATGGCCAGCGTTTCCATTACCGCGCGCGAATACCGCGGTGGTTTTTCGGGATTAAGCCGCTCCAGATACGGCTGCATTTCCAGCCGCGCCCGAAAGCGCCAGCCCGACGCCAGTTTGACCAACTCAATGCCCCGCCCTGCCCAATCCTGCTGGATCGCTTCTAACAAACCATTCAGCAACACCGCGTTGGTTTCTTCGGCAAACAGGCTTTTTAACGCATGCAAGGAGAGCGGTTCGCTGGCCACCAGCAAGGCCGTTTCCAGCACTTTCTGCATATGGGCGCGGTCGTACAGCGAGGTCTGATCCGGGTTATTCATCATTCACGTCCTCGGCCGCGGCGGCTGCGCCACCCTGAAACAGATCGGGCACGCTGGCCAGGCACACATAGATAGGCGCAAAGCCTTCGTCCTGGCTAACGCGGATGTACTTTTCCTTGACCAGTTCCAGCACGGCAATAAACGTCACCACCAACAAGGGCACGCCGCGTGTGGTATCAAACAGATCTTCGAAGCGCGCGTAGCGGCCGTCCTGCAACAGCTTGAGGATATGCGTCATCTGCTCACGCACCGATAATTCGTCGGGCTGCACTTTGTGATGCTGATTGCGTTTGGCGCGCGCCAGAATGTTGAGCCACGCGGTTTTCAGATCGATCGCGCTGACTTCGGGCAGACGCACCACCAGGTCTTTTTCAAACAGCACCGTGACTAGCTGGAAATCGCGACCCGCTTGCGGCAACTGGTCCAGCTCGTACGCGGCCAGTTTGATTTGCTCGTATTCCAGCAAGCGGCGCACCAGTTCGGCGCGCGGATCATTGGCTTCCGCGTCTTCGCTGGCGCTGGGTTTGGGCAGCAAAAGGCGCGATTTGATTTCGATCAGCATGGCGGCCATCAGCAAATATTCGGCGGCCAACTCCAACCGATCCACCTGCATCGCGTTGACGTATTCCATATATTGCGCAGTCACACGCGCCATCGGGATATCGAGAATGTCGATGTTCTGCTTGCGGATTAGATACAGCAGCAGATCGAGCGGGCCTTCAAACGAATCAAGCAGTACGCGCAAAGCGTCGGGCGGAATATATAAATCGAGCGGCAGTTCGGTGACGGCTTCACCAAACACCAATGCCAGCGTCGGCAGCGCGGCCGCCGGTTCTACGCTGGCAAGGGTGGTTGGATCAGACACCATCAAACTCCGCTGCATAAGTGACTGCGCCTGGCTGGATGCGCGCCAGTGCATCAGGCGCGAGTGGGCAGGCCAGGAAATGCGCTGGCTTCAGCGCCTGGGCGCAACTCAAGCCCCATTGCGACGCGGGCACAAAGCCAAACCGCGCGTAGTAAGCCGGGTCGCCCACGACCACCACGCCATCAAAACCGGCATCTCGCAACATCGGCCAGGCGTAAAACACCAGCGCCGCGCCGATGCCATTCTGTTGCGCCGAGGGGGCGACCGCCAATGGCGCGAGGCCCACCAGGCGCGCGCCTTCTGGCGCTTGCACCAACGTAAACAACACGTGCCCCACGACCTGTTGATCGAGCAAGGCCACCAGATTGCATACCGCATGGCCAGAGCTGAGCAATGCAGCCACCAAGTCGGCTTCTTGCTCACGCCCGAACGCGGCGCGTTGTACCGCCAGAATGGCGTCGAGATCACGATGTATGGCGGGTCGCACAAACGGATCAACCGGCGCGGGCTGAGCCGGCGTCGACAAAGAACGATGATCGGCTTTCAATCGTACGCAAGCCCCATCGCTTCGCGCACATCGCGCATGGTTTCGCGTGCCAGTTCGCGCGCGCGTTCACAGCCATCGGCCACCAGGTTGCGCACCAGCGTGGGGTCTTCGAGGAACGGCTGTGCGCGCTCGAACATCGGCTTTTGTTCGGCCAGCACGCCGTCAATCACCGGCTGTTTGCACTGAATACAGCCGATGCCTGCGGTGGTACAGCCTTCCACCACCCATTTGCGCGTGTCCTCGGTCGAGTACACCTGATGCAGCTGCCATACCGGACATTTTTCCGGGTCGCCCGGATCGGTGCGGCGGCCGCGCGCGGGGTCGGTGGGCATCTGCTTGATTTTGCGCGCCACCGAATCAGCGTCTTCACGCAAGCTGATGGTATTGCCGTATGACTTGCTCATCTTGGCGCCGTCCAGACCGGGCATGCGCGACGCGGCGGTCAGCAGTGGGCGCGATTCCGGCAATATCATTTTGCCGCCGCCTTCCAGAAAGCCGAACAGCCGCTCGCGATCACCGTGACTGAGGTTTTGCGTATCGGCCAGCAAAGCGCGCGCGGCGTCGAGCGCTTCCACATCGCCTTCTTGCTGAAAGCGCGTGCGCAGTTCTTCGTACAACTTGCCTTTTTTGCCACCCATTTTCTTGATGGCGTTCTCGGCTTTTTCTTCAAAGCCGGCTTCTTTGCCAAACACGTGGTTAAAGCGACGCGCGATTTCGCGCGTGATTTCCACGTGCGGCACCTGATCTTCCCCCACCGGCACCAGGGTACCGCGGTACAGCAGGATGTCGGCGGCCTGCAACAGCGGGTAGCCAAGGAAACCGTAGGTGCCCAGATCCTTGTTCGACAACTTGTCGATCTGGTCTTTATAGGTGGGCACGCGCTCCAGCCAGCTGAGCGGCGTGATCATCGATAGCAGCAGATGCAGCTCGGCGTGCTCGGGCACGCGGCTCTGGATAAAGATAGTGGCCTGCGACGGATCGACGCCCGCGGCAATCCAGTCAATCACCATATCCCACACGCTTTTTTCGATGACCGAAACATCGTCATACGCGGTGGTCAGCGCGTGCAGATCGGCCACCATAAACAGGCATTCGTATTCGCTTTGCAATTGCACCCAGTTTTTGAGCACACCATGGTAATGACCCAGGTGCAGCTTGCCAGTGGGGCGCATGCCCGAGAGAACGCGGTCGGGAAACATGTTTTATTCCTTGCGACTATGCGTCGTGTATTCGATTACAAAATCAGTGTGTACAGCAATTGATAGAGAACGCCGACAATGGGCAACAACACCTTGGCCAGCACGCCTGTAATCAATAGCAAGATCAACAAACCATTCAGATAAGGTTCGGCGCGTTGCAGTTGGTCAGCTTTGGCGGGCGGCAAAACAAGGAGTAGCATCCGGCCGCCATCCATTGGCGGCAAGGGCACGAGGTTGAGGACCAACAACATCAGGTTGAAACCGATACCGGCCTGTCCCATCAGCATCATCGGCACTTGCAGACTGAAGTTGGGTAACACGATCGCCAGCTTCCAGACCAATGCCCATCCAATGGCCATCACCAGATGCGATGCCGGGCCTGCGGCGAACACCCAGAACAGATCGCGCTGCGGATTGCGCAAATTGCGTGCGTCCACGGGCGTAGGCCGCGCCCAGCCGAACAGAAAACTGGCGCCGCTCAGCATGCAGACCAACGGGATCAGCAATGTGCCAAGTGGGTCAATATGGCGGATCGGATTAAGCGAAACCCGACCCGCCAATGCGGCGGTCGAGTCGCCAAAGCGTTTTGCGACGTATGCATGTGCAGCTTCGTGCAACGTCAAGGCAAACAGGATAGGTAGCGACCAGATGCAAATCTTCTGGATCAGGTTCAGGTCCATCGAGCGGAATTTCCCGGGGCGTATTGCGCTGCATGATCGCATGGATCAGGGCAGCGGCGAAAATCGGAATGGCGCGTCTGGCGGGCGTCGGCGGCATTGTACCAAGCAGGAAGCGCGCCAGCCGTCGCAATCTGCAAAGGATAGCGCGCATGGGCAGCGTTAAGGCATCAGCCTCCGAACAAGGATGGATCGCCCTTGCCCACGCGGATGATCTCGGGCGCGCCATTGGACAGGTCGACCACGGTAGTGGGTTCCAGCCCGCAATAACCGCCTTCGATGACCAGATCCACATCGTGCTCAAGCCGGTCGCGGATTTCCCAGGCATCGGTGAGCGGATCCTCATCGCCGGGTAACAGCAGCGTGGACGACAGCAATGGTTCGCCCAGTTCTTCCAGCAGGGCCAGCGCCACTGGATGATGCGGCACGCGCAAACCAATGGTTTGCTTTTTGGGATGCCAGACCCGGCGCGGCGTTTCTTTAGTGGCCTGCAAAATAAAGGTGTAGCTGCCCGGTGTGGCCACTTTCAGCGCGCGATACGTGCTGTTGTCGACTTTGGCATAGGTGCCGATCTGCGACAGATCGCGGCACACCAGCGTGAAATGATGCTTGTCGTCCAGGCGGCGGATATGGCGGATGCGGTCAAGCGAATCTTTCGATTCGAGGCTACAGCCAATCGCATAACACGAATCGGTGGGATAAACGATCACGCCGCCTTTGCGGACGACGTCCACCGCTTGCTTGATCAAGCGCGGCTGGGGGGTTTCGGGGTGTACTGAAAAGAATTGGGCCATACCCGCCTAAATAAGGTCGAAAACAGGGCGCGTCAAGCCATGCCGCGCGCCCGCTCGCAATATCAATCGCACCAACGGCTCAGGCATCCAGCCAGTCTTGCCACACCGGCACGCAACCGATCGGCAAATCCGGATTCAGCCCGGGCTCGCGCGCGCCTTCGCCGGTGGCGTGGTAATCGGTACCGGAAGACGCTTCCAGTTCGAATTCTTGCGCCAGCCGGCCAAAACGGCCGATCTCTGCGGCGCCGTGGCACCCCGAAACCACTTCGATGCCCTCGCCGCCCAGACGGCGGAATTCGGTCAGCAACACGCGCATGGTTTCGTTGCCCATCTCATAGCGGCCCGGATGCGCCAATACCGCTTTGCCGCCCGCCGCGCGCACCCATTCGATGGCTTCGTGCAGCCGCGCCCATTCGTGTTCTACATAGCCAGGCTTGCCGCGCACCATAAAGCGCTTGAACACGGTTTTGGTATCTTTGCACGCGCCGATTTCAACCAGATAACGGGCAAAGTGGGTGCGGCTGATCATCTCGGGGTTATCGGCAAATTTGCGGGCGCCTTCCATCATGTTGTCGAGGCCCACTTTGGCCAGCGAGGCGCTCATGCGCTCGGCCCGCTCGGTACGGCCCGCGCGCACGCTGGCCAGACCCTGCTGCAACACATCGTTATCGCGATCGACATTCAGGCCCAGCATGTGCAGCGTGTGCTTGCCCCAGCTGACCGAAATCTCGACGCCATTAATCAGCTTAAGACCGTGCAGATCGGCCTCGATCTGCGCCTCGGGCAAGCCGCGCAAATCATCGTGGTCGGTAAGCGCAAACAGTTTGCAACCGCGCGCGGCGGCTTTGCGGACCACTTCCGCCGGCGGCAACAAGCCGTCGGAGACATTGGAGTGACAATGCAGATCAACCGGTGTCATGCAGGGAATACGCCTGTAGAAAGATAACGGTCACCCCGATCCGCGATGATCGAGACGATGACGGCATTTTCGACCTCAGCCGACAATTTGAGTGCCGCCGCCAAAGCGCCACCTGACGAGATGCCGGCAAAGATGCCTTCTTCACGCGCCAGGCGGCGGGTGGTGTCTTCGGCTTCTTGTTGGGTCACTTCCATCACGCGATCAATCTTGTTCCAGTCGCAAATATCGGGCACGTATTCTTGCGGCCATTTGCGAATACCCGGAATCGACGCGCCGTCACAGGGCTGCACGCCGACAATCTGGATGGCGCTGTTCTTTTCTTTAAGAAAGCGTTGCGTGCCCATGATGGTGCCGGTGGTGCCCATGCTGGAGACAAAATGGGTGACGCCGCCTTCAGTATCGCGCCAGATTTCCGGGCCGGTGGTCTGGTAGTGCGCGAGCGGATTATCGGGATTGGCAAACTGGTCGAGCATCAGACCTTTGCCTTGTCCACTCATGCTGACAGCCAGATCGCGCGCCGCTTCCATGCCGTCGGTAAGGATGACTTCGGCGCCAAACGCCTTCATGGTCTGTACACGTTCGATGCTGGAATTTTTGGGCATGATCAGCACCATGCGATAGCCCATCATGGCCGCGGCCATGGCCAGCGCGATGCCGGTATTGCCCGAGGTGGCTTCGACCAGCGTGTCGCCGGGTTTGATGTCGCCACGCGCCTGGGCTTGGCGGATCATCGACAGTGCGGGCCGGTCTTTGACCGAGCCAGCAGGATTATTGCCTTCGAGTTTAACCAGCACGACATTGCTGGTGTCGCCAGGCAAGCGCTTCAGCCGCACCAGCGGCGTGTTGCCGACGAAATCTTCGATGAATTTGTACATGGGCACTCCAATGGAGCCCCGATTATATAGGCTGTTGAGCCGTTGCAGCGCAGCCATCGCGCGACCCGGCAGTACTCGAAATCCTCATGGGCAATAGAGCCCACTCCGGTTTCTGCGTGCTGGCGGTCCGCACGCTGACTACACTGCAACGGCTCCGAGGCATTGCGGGGTAAACCGTCTGTGTGCAAGGACGTGCAGTATGAGGTTGGCTTTGCTGGGGCATACGGTGGGTCTGGACCCACCACTCAAAGTGGTGTGCGAGCGCTGCAATCGTGGCAATGGCTTTGAATGGTGGGTCCAGACCCACCCTATGCGATCACGCTAGCGGACGCTGGCTTGCTCTTGCGATCCATGTAGACGGCAGTCACAGCACGGCGTAGCGCGCGGCGATGGATTCGGGGACGGTCAGCGTAAGGCCGTCATGAACATCGAGTTCAAGTTCGGCGTAGTCATTGATGGCGCCAATGACGCCGCGCTCGGTAGATTGCAGCCCGCCGACCAGTACCACGCGGCAGCCGGCGGCAAGCGCCGATTCCATGCCGGCCGGGGCGTCTTCGAACACGATGCAATCGCGTGGATGAATGCCGAGTTTTTCAGCGGCTTGCAGGTACGGCTCGGGCGACGGTTTGCCACGGCTGACGGTCTCGGAGGTAACGATGGCGCGCGGCAACGCCAAACCGCATGCTTCGAAGCGCGCTTCCAGCACCGGGCGCGATGCCGAGGTAACCACAGCCCAATATTCCTGCGGCACGCGCGCCAGAAAATGGTCCGCGTTCGGCACCAGCTTGATGCCACCGGTGGTATCGGTTTCGATCTCTTCCATCCACGCGACTTCTGAAGCGACATCGAGATGCGGCGCAATCATGCGCAATGTGTCTTCGGTGCGTACGCCGTGCGTGTACGGCCGGATTTCTTCCAGATCGAAACCACGGCGTGCGCACCAGGCCGACCACGTACGATCCACCAGCACGTGCGAGTCGATCAGCGTGCCATCCATATCAAACAAAAAGGCCTGGGCTTGGTGACGGGGCATGATGCTTCCTGCAATTGAGCTTTGAATACACCGGAATATCGCGCACCGCCAGTCTTGTCGGGTTCGCTTATGGTGCATTTTTCTCTACAATCAGCTCACCCGGACCCCTAAGGTGTAACCCGTATGTTGACACGAGAAATGGTGGCTTATAGCCACGGCCAGCGCTGGCACTATCAGCGGCTCGATGTGGAACAGGTTCCCTTTATCTGGCATTACCACCCCGAATTCGAGTTAACGCTAACGCGTCGCGCGCGCGGGATGCGCTATGTGGGCGGCGATGTCGCGCCCTTTGGCGAGCTGGATCTGATGCTGGTGGGGCCCAACCAGGCGCATACGTGGCAGGCGCCGCGGCGCGTGGATGGCGCGCTGCATCAGGTGGAGGTGATCTTTTTTACGCGCGAATGGATAGAAGAACTGGCCGCTGGCGCGCTACCCGAAATGACCGGGCTGGCGCAGTGGCTGCGTGGCGCGCAAAACGGCGTGGAATTCAGCCTGCCTTGCGCCGAACGCATGACTGCCTTGTTTGACCGGCTTAAAAACGCGCGCGGATTGACCAAACTGGGCTGTTTGCTGGAAATCCTTGATGGTTTGCCACGCGATCATGGCGCGCGTTTTCTGGCCGGAGCGCGCAATCCGGATGTGCTGGATCAGCGCATCGAGCTCGCGTTGGCCTGGCTGCATCAGCATTATCGCGAGCCGGTCACACTGGCAGATCTGGCCGCCGTGGCGCGCACCAGCGAGGCGACACTCAAGCGGCTTTTGCGTGAGCAATTACGCGACAATATGTCGGGCTTGCTGGGCCAATTGCGCATCGGCCACGCCTGCAATCTGCTGATTACGACGCAACTGCAAGTGCAACTGGTGGGCGAACAAAGTGGCTTTCCTAGCCCCAGCCATTTCTACAAACAATTTGCGGCGGCTAAAGGGCTGTCGCCGGGCGATTTTCGCCGACGCTACCACTTAAGCCACCGCCAGAATGCGGCGCGCGACAATCTCGATACACCGGGGCTGCGCTTTCGCTATCGCATCGGCGAGCCCTCGGCCTCGTAATCGTCAGCGCGCCGCGCCGTTCTTATTTACGCAGCAATTCCTGCACGTACGATTGCACGCCCTGCTCCACCGTCAGGAACGGCTCGTCGTAGCCGGCTTCACGCAACAGCGTCAGGTCGGCCTCGGTAAAACTCTGATACTTGCCTTTGAGCGCATCAGGGAATTCGGTGTATTCCAGTACGCCTTCAGCCAGCGCCTCGGCCAGCGTTAACGTGCTTTTGCCCTCGGCAGCGCGACACGTGTTGATGACGGTCAGCGCCACGTCGTTAAACGGCTGCGCCTTGCCGGTGCCGACGTTATAGACACCGCAGATTTCCGCGTTATCAAGAAACCACAGGTTGACCTTGACCACGTCGTCCACCGAGATGAAATCGCGCGTGTGGCCACCGGCCGGGTAACCGCCGTATTCGCCAAACAGTTTGACCTTGCCCGTGGCGCGGTACTGGTTGAAGTTGTGAAACGCGACGGACGCCATGCGTTCTTTATGTTGCTCGCGCGGACCGTACACATTGAAATAGCGAAAGCCGACTGCCTGCGCGCTGAGATCATCCCAGCGTTGGCGCAGCACCTGATCGAACAACAGCTTGGAATAGCCATAGACGTTGAGCGGGGCTTCGCATTCCGGGTCTTCATGAAAGCCATTGCTGCCCGCGCCGTAGGTGGCCGCGCTGGAGGCATAGATAAACTGTACTTCTTCCGACTGGCACCATTCAAACAAACCCAAGGTGTACTGATAGTTGTTTTCCATCATGTACTTGCCGTTGTGCTCCATGGTGTCGGAGCACGCGCCTTGATGCAGCACGGCGGAAATCTGGCCGTCCCAGCGCCCGCTGGCCAGCTCGGCCAGAAAATCAGTCTTGTCGATGTAATGCGAAATCTGCAGATCCACCAGATTGCGGAATTTGTCACCGCGCGTGAGGTTATCCACCGCAATGATGTCAGTGTCGCCACGCTCGTTCAGCGCGCGTATCAGGTTGGAGCCGATCATGCCGGCCGCGCCGGTCACAACGATAGTCATAGCGGATGTCCTTGCCGTTAGGGCACTGAGGGTGTGCCTGCGATGGCGCGATTGTCGCTAAAAGCCCGCGCGGCGGCAATGTTTGTGCGGCCTGGCTCGGCTTCGCCGGCATCGACTTACCCGCCTTCCCGTCTTGGCATAAACCGCCGTTCGTCGCCGCAATGCCCTCGTCATAAAACTATACCTTGCATCACAAGGTACTGAATCGCTACTATCCATTCATCGTACTGTGCATTGCATGGTACTGAAAAGGAAACACCATGAAGATACAGCTCAAGAAAGGAACGCTGGATATGTGTGTGCTGGCGCTGCTGGCCCGCAAAGACAGTTATTCGTACGAAATTGCCAGCAATCTGGCGCAAGGCATGGATGTCAGTGAAGGCACGATCTATCCGCTGATGCGGCGGCTGCAAAACGAATCCTGGGTGAGTACCTACCTGGTCGAGTCGAGCAGCGGCCCGGCACGCAAGTACTACCGGTTAACACCGGAGGGGCAGCGCGAGCTGGCCAGCATGCGGCAGGAATGGCGCGAATTTGTCACTGAAGTTGAGAGCGTTCTAAACGCACAGACCACCGGATCAGCCACCGGTCTCGATGAGGAAGTACAAAAATGAATCAGAAATCTTTTCTCGACCAGCTTGAACGCGGTCTGCAAGACCTGCCCCGTGATGCCATCAGCGAAATCCTCTCGGATTACACCGAGTACTTTCACGATGCCCTGAGCGATGGCCGCTCCGAACAGGAAATCGCCGCCGCGCTGGGCGACCCGCGCCGCCTGGCGCGTGAGCTGAAAGTGCAGATGCACTATCGCACGTGGGAGCGCGAACGCAATGTATCCAGCCTGATGCGCACCATCGGTGCAATTGCGGGCCTGGGCGTGCTCAATTTCATTCTGGCCGTACCGTTCATGTTTTATTTGTGCCTGCTGACCTGCTTTATGGCGGTGAGCGTCATTTGCTCGATTACCGGGCTAATCATGGTGCTGATGTGGGGATCGCACACCGCCACTGGCTGGCCCAGTCTGCAAACGGCCAATCTGGGACCCGACGACGGCTACGTGAATATCACAGCGTTCCAGCCCGACAGTGACGACAGCAGCAAAACCGCCAAAGAAGCCGCCGATGCGCGGCGCAAGGAAATGGGCAGCGCCACTTCCGCACTGCATTACCACATGCCGGATATCGAGGTGGAATTGCGCGATGGCGATCAGATCAAGCTAACGAGCCGCAAAGGCGAAGTGGTGGCGCTTAAAAGTGAACACGGCCATCTGCAGCGCGCAGATGGCGGCAAGCTGGAAGACGATGACAGCTATAGCATGCGCCGCCGAGAAATCGGCAAGCTGAACGTGGTAACGGCCGATGGCGATACGGTGCAGATTGAGCGCGACGCCAAAACCGGCCACATTGACTGGTTCAGCATGGACCACGCCGGGGTCGCTTCCGCCATCGTCGTGCCCAAGCGTGCGGACGACACGGTACAACTAGTCATGGATGACGACGATGATTTCCACGTCATGACGCGCGCCAGCACGCCGAAAAAGGTGCTTGGATTTGGCCTGGCCCTGCTGGTGGGCGGTGTGGTGTGCTTTATCTTGCTGCTTTGGCTGGTGCGTATTACCTGGCGCGGCACGGTGAGTTTTGTGCGCTGGCAGTTTGGCCGGATTCAGGATGCGCGCACCGCCTGACGGCAAAAATACCTGGAAAGCGCGGTGAAAGGTCGCTGCGCGCTTTAAGGCAAAACCGGCATCATGGCAGGTGTTCCAAACCGGAGTACCGCCATGAACCGAAATCTGATCCAGGCGGCCCGCGCTATCTACACCACCGGCGCTGGCGCCATCAAACGCAAACTGACCACGCGTAGTCGCAGCGCCACGCAATCCAGCCCCCTGCCTTTATATAAAGGCAGCGCCGCCAGCGGCACCGATACAGCTACCGAAGCGCCCTATCTACTGGTGGCCGCCGAATTGCCGGAACAAAGTACGGCAGACTGGCTGGCCACGCTCAGTGCGCAACAACGCGTCAGTACCGAAGCGCCCGCCGTGAGCGGCAGCCACGTCGCCCCCACCCCGGCCAGCGTCTACGCGATCCCTGAACCCACTCCAACGACGTTTACTACCTCGGGCTAAGGCACCCTCGACAGTCTTAAAGCGGTAGCCGCATACCCGGTTGGGCATCAGCATACCAGGCCATCAACGCCGCAACGCCTTCCTCACCCTCGGCTGGGGTGCCCGGCAAATAGTCGGCCGGATCGATTGCCATATACGGCCCGTGCTTCACTTCAAAAATGACCCCGCCTGCATCCAGTGATAACACCGCGTGCCATGTGCCCGCTGGCGTTTCCAGCGTAGCCGCGCCTTCGCCCAGCACCGCGCGATCAATCACTACACCGGCATCATCAAAATGCAGCACCACAAAGCGACCGCGCAAGGGGTACAGCAATTCCCACGTATGCGGATGGCGATGCGGGCGTACGAAGGTGGCGGGCTCCATGGCGATGGCCAGACGCTGGATGGGGTCGTCCAGCTCTGGGTGCAGATTCAGGTTGGCGCGCTGACGCGGCGAGGCCGCGGCCTTGGCGGCGAGTTGATCGATATCGGACTGGCTGATCTGTTTCATGGGCACCTGAGCCTGGATGACGAAGGATGATGTGGCAATCAATAAAAAAACGGGCACATGATGCCCGTTTTTATGCCTACCCGCTTAGCGATGTATTAATGCTTTGCGTCGGTATTGGCCGGTTTGAAATAACGGCCGCCCGGCGCCCATTGGCCGTGCTGCAATTTTTGCGACATATCGGCCTCTTGCCCTGCCTTGCGCCCGGCCATGTCCAACGCGCTCATTTCCGGCGCCGGCGTCTGGCGCAGACCGCCCGACACCTCTTTGCCGCCAGCACGGGCACGACGCCGGGTCGGATTTTCCGGATGCGCTTTCATATAGCGACGCACTTTGGGACCATCATTGCCCAGTTTGTCCGGATCCAACGTATAGCCGTCGCCGCTGCGCGCATGCAACCCATCCCATACGCTGCTGATTTTCTGGCTGAGATCAAACTTGCCGATGTCGCTCCACACGCTGGTCTGTTGCCTGGTCATGCGGCGCGGTTTGGCGGGCTTGGTACTGGTCCACGCGGTCTGTTTAGGCGCGACGTCAATATCACCCTGCTGGGTTTTCAGCGTGGTGCCGCCCGCGTTAACCGTGTGATAAGTGCCGGGCTCTAATCCCGGCTGGCTGTTGTCGGTAACCACATCAACATCGTAATCGGTGCCGCGGATACCAATGGTGGCCGTGGGCGTTACCAGCTTGTAGCTGTCTTTGTTCATGCGCCCGATGGCCCCGGTAATCGAACGCAGCGCGCCTTGCGTCAGCGTCAGCCAACTGCGGCCGTTTTTCGGATTGTCGACATCAAACACATAGTCATCGATGCGCAGTTTGGCATTGGGGCGCAGCGTAAGGCTGGCGCCATCCTGCATGCTCAACACGGCCCAGCTATTGGGGCCCGCACTCACGGTGTCGCCCTTGTCGACGGCATCGCCCACTTTGACGGCCTGCGCCACACCCGAGGCATGCGCAACAGTGATCTGGCCATTCACTGCGGCCACCTTGCCAGCCACCGCAAAAGCAGCACTCGGGGCCAGCAAACTCAGGCCCAGCAACAACATACGTAATAGATTCCGCATCAGCACGGGGGCGCTCCGCATCGCAAGGGCATTATTATGATTCATTCCGTCAGACAGCATGGCAGTGTGCCTGTTTGTACACTGCCTGATCCATTCAGTTCCCACCCTGCGGTCGACAGCAGGAGCCTTACGGCAACAGAACTATATAAGAAATTGCTGTTATCTACCCATCAGGCACTTTCCCATCAGCTTTTTTCTTACAACATGTAGGCGATTCATACGGTGCCGCTGGCGGGACTGACATGGTCACCTTTTCAGATTGCAGCGTGCCCACATAGAATGCGCGGATGCTGAAAGACCTGATCGCCTCGTTCACCGACATCGCCTTCTTGCGCGATCTGTTTGCTTCGATTGCTTATGTGGCCGCGCTGGTCACCGTGCGCTCGCTGTTTGCCCGCGCCATCCTGCGACGCGAAGGCACCAAGCCCGAGGCGCGCCGACGTATGCTGGTCTATACCCGCAACGCCGGCCTGGTGCTGTTTGTGTTGGGCATGGTCATCATCTGGGGCCATGAGATCGAGGCGTTCGCAGTATCGCTGGTGGCCATCGCTGCCGCCATCGTGCTCGCCACCAAAGAAATGCTGATGTGCATCCTTGGCTCGGTTTATCGCACCACCGGCCGCGTGTTTGATATTGGCGATCGCATCGAAATCGCCAATCTGCGTGGGCGAGTCATTGATATCACCATCTTGTCGAGCACACTGATCGAATCCAGCGCCGCGTCGCCGCACAAAGGCACGGTTGGACGGGTGATTGTTTTTCCCAATTCGCTGCTGCTATCCAATCCGGTATTCAACGAGACCATGCTGGGCGCATATGTATTGCAGACCGTACACGTGGCCATCAGCCGCAGTGAGGACTGGCAGCGCGCCGAAACCGCCCTGCTGACCGCCGCCAATAATGTGATTGCTGATTATGCCGAGGACCTGGCCGCGCATGTGCGCGAGCTGGAGCGCACTTATGCGCTGGAACCCACACCCACCGAGCCGCGCGTACGCGTTGCGCTGGATGATCGCGAGGCAATTACGCTGCAGTTACAACTGCCGGTGCCGCTGGGCCGACGCGCGCGTATCGAGCAAATTGTGTTGCATGAATACCTGAAGAGCGTCGCTGCGGCTGACGACCTCCGCGCCGCCAGTAACCGCGCCGGTCAGATTAACGAATAATCAGAATATTGATATAACAATTCGGCAAGGGCCTTGCCCTTTTTCTCAATACCCCGTATAGTCCGTCCTTTCGCCCAGAGCTGGCAACGCTACTGATAGCGCCAACTCTCTGATATTCATCGCCCCTGACCTCTTCACCGCCCCTGCGTTTGTTCGTGATTGCGGTTCATATGTTGGTTAGGTCGATGCTTCGCCGGACACTTTGATTGATCCGGCTCACTTAACCAGGACTACAGCATGACGCTCGCTGCCCATGATCAGGCTTCAGATCAGGATATCACTTTCTCTTCGCTCGGCCTCGACGAAGACCTCTCCAAAGAACTGGCCTCGCAAGGCCTTGTAAACCCCACCCCGATTCAAGCTCATGCGATCCCCGTGCTGCTGCGCGGCGAAGATCTGATGGCTTCTGCACAAACCGGTACCGGCAAGACCGCCGCCTTCCTGTTGCCTGCAATCACCCGTCTGGCACGTCCCCCGGTTCACCACGGCAAAGGCCCGCGTGTTCTGGTGCTGACCCCGACGCGTGAACTGGCAGAACAGGTTTCCAAGGTTGCCGTTGCTTTTGCCCGTCGCATTCCGCGTTGCAAAGTGGTGAGCGTGGTCGGTGGCGTGCCTTACCCGGTTCAACACAAACAACTGGCGCAACCGGTTGAAGTGCTGGTTGCTACCCCGGGCCGTCTGATGGACCTGATGCGTAGCGGTCGTATCGACTTCCGTCGCCTCGAAATGCTGGTGCTGGACGAAGCCGACCGCATGCTGGACATGGGTTTCATCGACGACATCGAAGAAATCGTCGGCCAACTGCCGCCGGAACGCCAGACCGCCCTGTTCTCCGCCACGCTGTCGCAAACCGTGCAAACGTTTGCCGCACCGATGCTGCGCAATCCGCAGAAAGTGGAACTGGCTCCGCAAGGTCTGCCGACCGCTAACGTGGAACAATCGGTGCATTACGCCGATGGTTACGAACACAAACTGAAACTGACCGCTGCACTGGCTCAAGCCCTGCCGGACACCCAGTCGATCGTGTTTGTCGCCACCAAGGTCGACGCTGACAGCATCTCCGACTGGCTGAAGCTGGAAGGCCTGCGCGCTGATGCCATGCACGGCGATCTGCCGCAACGCACCCGCCGTAAAGTGCTGGACAAGCTGCGCCGTGGCGAGATCGACATGCTGATCGCCACCGACGTTGCCGCCCGTGGTATTGACGTGGCCGGCATCGGCCAGGTGATCAACTTTGATCTGCCGCGTTTCTCGGAAGATTACATTCACCGTATCGGTCGTACCGGTCGTGCCGGTCGTTCGGGCCGCGCTGTATCGCTGGTCACCAAAAACGACTTCATGCTGCTGACGCGTATCCGTAAACGCTATCAGATCGACTTCGGCACCATGGCCATGGAAGGTCTGGAAGCGCGCTTCCAGCCGGCAGCCCGCGGTGAGCGTGGCGGCGATCGCGGCAATGACCGCGGTGGTCGTGGCTTTGGCGGCGGTGGTCGTCCGCAAGGTGGTAACGGTGGCCGCGGTGGTTACGCTGGCAAGCCGCGCGAAGGCGGTTACAACCGTGATTCCGCACCGCGTGAAGGTGGCTACAACCGTGACTCGGCACCGCGCGAAGGTGGTTTTAACCGCGCTGATGACAACGGCGAACGCACTTTCAGCCGTGCGCCGCGTGAAGGCGGTTACAACCGCGAAGGTGGTTTCAACCGTGATTCCGCACCGCGTGAAGGTGGTTTCAAGCGCGAAGGTGGCTTCAATCGTGATTCCGCTCCGCGTGAAGGCGGCTTCAAGCGCGAAGGTGGCTTCAACCGTGACTCCGCACCGCGTGAAGGTGGTTTCAAGCGCGAAGGTGGTTTCAGCCGCGATGCAGCTGCACCGCGTGAAGGTGGCTTCAAACGTGAAGGCGGTTTCAACTCCGCTCCGCGTGAAGGCGGTTTCAAGCGTGAAGGCGCTCGTGATGGCGCTCCGCGTAGCGACCGTGCTATCCGTGGCGAATTTGCCCGTCGCAACAACCGCGGCGAGTAATTAGCAAGACAGCCGGGCTCGCCCGGCTAAATACAAATGCCTCCTTTTTGGGGGCATTTGTATTTTCAGCTTTCAAAACCGCATCAAACCATGACCGCAGTCCATATTCGCCTCGTTACACTGGCCGACTTACCCGCCATCGACGCCATTCAGCAAGCGTGTTATCCGGCTGGTTTTCATGAACCGATCGCCGCATTTGCCAGCAAACTGCAGACGTCCCCGCATTCCAGCTGGCTGGCGGAGCACGCCGGCCGCATAGTCGGCTACTTTTTTACCCATCCATGGAGTGGCGCGCAGCCGCCCAAACTGGGCCAGCCCCTGCCCACTCCCGCCGCAGCCGCCGATACCCATTTCTGGCACGATCTCGCCGTACTGCCGCAATCACGCGGCAACGGTGTCGCGCCCGCACTGGTCCAACACGCCTTGGCATGGGGCCGCGCCCACGGCTTTCGTCACACGCGTCTGGTAGCGGTGCTGCAGGCCGAAGGCTTCTGGCAGCGCTGGGGTTTCGAGGCCGAACGCAATATCGAAGGCTATGGCGATGCGGCCGTCTTGATGCGACTGGCCGCAAACGTCGAGGCCTGAGAACGCGCAGCAATCGCGCCGGGGCTAGCCACATTCGCTAGAATGACAAGATTACCGACCGGAGCCTACTCATGATCAAACGCAATCGCCCTTCCCGCCGTGGTCGCAGTCCGGCGGATGAAGTGGATCTGATCCGGCTTTCTGAAGGCATGGCCAGCTCCACCAGCCGCCTTGAAGACCAGTTCTGGCAAACCCGCCTGTCGACGCTCGTCGAACGCCTGCTTAAAGATAAAGAAGAAGACACGCTAAACGGCGCGCTCGACCAGTTGAGCGAAAACGACGTCGAAGCCTACAACGCCCTGGCCGACACCATCGAAAGCGTGTGCGAATCGACCACGATCACCCTCGACGGCGACACCTACGATGTCCTGATGTTTAGCGCCCCGTTACTGACGTGGTCGCGCTGGCAAATCGCCTCGGGCAATATCCCGGCCGAAACGCTGCGTAATCTGCGTACCCAATTGGGCGCACATGTTTTTGCGCGCAATGCGCGAATTGGCATTGGCGACTTTTTATATAGCCCCGATCAGTTGCCGCGCGGTTTTGTGCCGACGCTGGAATTGCTGCAATCGCTGACGCAAGCTGCATTCAGCAGCGGCGTATTTGCCGTGCCTGCGGGCCTGCCTGAAACCCGGCCATTTTTGTCGGATACACGTTATGTGATCGGTGTGGTGGTCGTGCCGCAAGGCGGCGCGCTATTTCGCTGGCAAGAAGAAGACGGTGATAGCGATGAATCCATTGATCAGTGGCAACGCCAGGGTGGCGCAGCCTTGACGCCGCTGCTGCCCGGCGCGGCCTTCGAAGCGTTATTGCCCGGCGCCTATCACACCACCTGGCGCGAAGCCGACCGCGCCTCGCGCGCGTATTCCTTGCGTGCCACTGTGGCCTTTTTGATGCTGACGCTCAATCTGGGCGCACGCGAATTGCAAGCGGTCATCGGCCCCTTCCAGGGCAAACGACTGGAAGAATATCGTGTCGGTTTCTTGCGCCGCGGCGAAGACAAAGTGCTGCATGGCGTGGTCTGGCCGCTACTGGATGGCGAAGACGAACACACCGATTGCGTGGCCGAAATCGAAGCCGTGCTAAAAGAAATTGGCATCGTCGATATCATGGTGCACGAGCATGATTTTCCGCTCGATTATTGCGATGATTGTGGCTCGCCGCTATACCCGACGCCCGAAGGCGAATTGCTGCATACCGAAATGCCCGAAGAAGTGGAAACAGTTGATACGCCGCGCCATTTGCATTAACAGTTAATCCAGCGCGCAATCAAAAAGGGGCATCCATGTGGACGCCCCTTTTAATTAAACTTGATCCGGCAACTGCTACACGAGCCCACGCGCCGACAATTCGCTCTTTAGATAAGCATAAAACACCGGGGCTGCGGCCAATCCGGCAATGCCAAATAGCGACTCCATCAAGAGCATCGCCAGCAAAATCTCCCAGGCACTGGCCCGAATCCGCGTGCCAACAATCTTGGCGTTCAAAAAATATTCCAGCTTATGAATCAGCACCAGAAACACCAGGGAGCCACCGGCAATCTGCAATGAATGCGACAGGCTCACCACAATGATCACCGTATTTGAAATCAGGTTACCGATCACCGGCAATAAGCCGACAATGAATGACACCAGAATCATGGTTTTAACCAGCGGCAAGTGCACGCCGCAAGCAGGCAAAATAACTGCCAGATAAATCGCGGTAAACACAGTATTGATGGCAGAAATACGGACCTGCGCAAACACCACTTGCCTGAACGAATAAGTAAACAAGCGCACGCGACGCATTAGAGCGGCCGATAACGGCTTGATATGCGAATCCAGCAGAACATCATGCACCGCAACCATCACGCCAATTACCAACCCGATTAATCCATGCACAAAAGCCATGCCGGCTTCGGTGCCAAAGATGCGCATTTCAGTGGAATGGGCGCGCAGCCAATCCACGCTCATGTTACGGATTTCATCGCTGCTATTGGGCAGATTGTCGGCAATCCAGGGCGGCAAGGTATTGCTGGCGTCATCGATAATCACGGCCATGCGGCCGAACAAAGCGGACAAGCCTGCCTCACTGCGTACAAACGCGGCCGTGGCAATGCCCAGCGCCACAAACAACCCGATCACCACCGCCACGAGCAGAATAGCCACCAGCAGGCGCCCGCGCATGCCTTTGGCCAGGCGAGAAACCACCGGTGCGAGGGAATGAATCAGCGTAAAAGCAATCAGACCGGTAAATAGCGCGGGCACCAGATGCAACAGCAGCACGCCGAGCAAGATTACAAAAGCGATGATCCACGCGGCGGTATCCAGCTTGAAATTGCCGGGCATTACACACGGGGGTTCTTGCAGCGGGGCTTTTTTAGCAGTCACATCCAGACCAGAAAAAATAAAGAAGTTGCCAAGAATAGCGGACATTAGCGGCAATGCGAATACGGCCTGCCACGCCCAGTGGCAGCGAACCGTGACAACGCCGCACGGGTTCCGCGCGTTTCTACTAACATCAGCAGCACAAAACAATTTGCCCTACCACGGAGAACATCATGCACATCACCCGCTTAATGCGCCTTGCCCTTCCCGCTGCGCTGGCCGCAACGCTGGCGACCACCACTTACGCTGCCCTGCCGGTGGGCAGCACCGCGCCCGCGTTTACCACGCAGGCTTCGCTGGGCGGCAAGGTTTACAACTTCTCGCTCGGCGATGCGCTGAAAAAAGGCCCGGTGGTGCTGTATTTTTATCCGGCCGCGTTTACCAAAGGCTGCACGATTGAAGCACACGACTTTGCCGCCGCAATTGATAAATATCAGGTACTGGGCGCCACCGTCATTGGCGTATCGGCCGATGATATTGAAACGTTGAACAAATTTTCAGTATCGGAATGCCGCAGCAAATTTGCAGTCGCATCCGATGCCGACAAGAAAATCATGGGTGCATATGACGCGGTACTTGGCTTTAAATACGCCAATCGCACTTCGTATGTGATTAGCCAGGACGGCAAAATCGCCTACGAATACACCGCGCTTAATCCGGATAAACACGTCGAAAACACCTTGGCCGCAGTGCGCGCGCTGGTGACCACCAAAGGTTCGGGCAGCAGCACGGCCGACTAGAACTGGCCGCGGCCGCCCACACCGGTTTACTCAACTTCGTGGTGGCTGCGGAAATTTTCCAAAGCCTCTTTGCCTTCGGGCGAGAGGCGAAACAAACCCAGCTCGTTTTCGGTGACATAACCCAGTTGCATTAACTGGCGTTTTTCCTGCTCGCCCACAGTTAATTGCAATAACGGCGATTCATCCAGCGTCTTTAGCGCGTTGTAGACCGCCAAGGTCATAGGCGCGGTCGATGCAGTGGTAAGGATCGGTTCCATGGCTAGCTCCTGGCCGATGCGGCAAATGCCGCGACCCTGCTATCTTGCGCCGATCGCGTTTCGATTCCCGTCCGCAGCGCACGCAGATTGTTGTAGGCCGCCCTGCCACTGGGCTGCACACCCAGTCGATGCGCCGCGCCACATATCACATCGTGATATATTTCGCCCCCTTTCCAGATCAAACAACAGGCACGTTGCGCATGCATGCATTTCTCCACTGGCTGCATGGCTTTAGGCCCGCGCCCACCACCGCCAGCCGACGCGAACGGATTCTGGGCTGTGTCGGCGCAGCGCTGGGTCTATGGGCGACCGAAGTGGTGGCGCGCCATGCCTTGGGCGAACTCAATCCATGGTTTATCGCCCCGATGGGCGCTTCGGCGGTCCTGCTGTTTGCCGTGCCCGCCAGCCCACTTGCGCAACCGTGGTCCATCGTCGGCGGTAATTTGATCGCCGCCTGCGTGGGCGTGGCGGCTGGCTTGCTGCTCGGCCACACCGGCTTCGCCGCGGCGGTGGCGGCCGCCATCGCGATCGCCTTGATGTTTGAAGCGCGCTGCATCCACCCACCCAGCGGCGCAGTCGCCTTGACGGCCGTGCTCGGCGGGCCCGCCGTGTACCGGCTCGGATTCGGCTTTGTGCTGTGGCCAGTGCTGCTCGATTCGCTGTTATTGCTCGCCTACGCCTTACTGTTCAACAACGCGCTGCAACGGCGCTATCCGCATCGCATCAGCGACCGCGCCAACGTCAACCATCAAGTCAGCCCACCCCTGCCTGCGGGCGGCGGCGTCACGCGGGATGATTTACGCGCAGTGTTGTCTGCGCGCGGCGAGCTGGTCGATATCAGCGAAGAAGACCTTGAAGAAATCATCTACGCCGCAGAAATGCGTGCCCTGTTTCGCGCCAGCCGCACCACTGCGAACCCGCCTGCGGCATGAAACTTGCATATAACAAAGGTATATTCCTCGCACGCCACCGTCTGGAGCACCTTGCCGTGCCTGTTTTAACCCAATTCATTTTTAACCGGGCCTGACTGCCATGCTGCGCGTGTTGCTGGTCACCGACACTGCCAAAGCCATCGGCGAATTGCGCGCCACGCTGTTACAGCAAGATTATGACGTACTGCCCGATGCGGTCAGTTCCACTGCGCTGTTATGGGCCGTAGAGCAGCAGCGCCCTGATGTGGTGATCATCGATACCGAAAGCCCGTCGCGCGACACGCTGGAACAACTGGCCGTGATGAACGCAACCGCACCCCGACCCGTGGTGATGTTTACCCCCGACGCCAACCAGCAACTGATCCGTGCCGCCGTCGGTGCAGGCGTCACCACCTATGTCGTTGACGGTCTGGCCGCAGAGAAACTCTCCCCCATTATCGAGGTTGCGCTGGTGCGTTTTGCCGAGGACGACCGGCTGCGACAACGCCTGGCCAAGGTGGAACAACAGCTGTCAGATCGTAAATTGATCGATCGCGCCAAAGGCGTGCTGATGGACAAGCGCGGCCTGACTGAAGCCGCTGCCTATGAACTCTTGCGCACGCAAGCCATGAAGCAAGGCCAGAAGCTGGCCGATGTGGCGCGCCAACTGATTAATATGTCCGATCTGCTCGGCTAAGGAAATCCAGCAATGCACGCCTCCCTGCCCGCATCTGGCGCCCCGGAAAAAGCCACGCTACGGCTGGGCTTTGTCGCGCTGACCGACTGCGCGCCGCTGCTCGTGGCCCAACGTTTTGCCGCCAGCGCCGGGCTGGAACTGCAATTGCTGCGTCAGCCGTCCTGGGCGGCGTTGCGCGATAAACTGCTCAGTGGCGAACTCGATGCCGCGCATGCGCTATACGGCCTGGCCTACGGTGTGCAACTGGGGATAGGTGGGCCGCAAGCGGATATGGCGGCATTGATGACGCTGAACCAGAATGGCCAGGCCATCACCCTGTCGCCGGCGCTCGCCCAGCAATTGCGCAGTGGCCAGAGCCTGCGCCAGATTGTCGCCACCAGCCCGCGCGAGTTGGTGTTTGCGCAGACCTTTCCGACTGGCACCCATGCGATGTGGCTGTATTACTGGCTGGCGGCGCAGGGCGTGCATCCCTTGAACGATGTGCAGTCGGTGGTGATCGCACCGTCCGAAATGAGCGCCACACTGGCCAGCGGGCGCCTTGACGGGTTCTGCGCCGGCGAGCCATGGCACGCTGTGGCAGCACAAGCCGGCGCTGGCGTCACCTGGATCGTCAGCAGCGAAATCTGGCCCGAGCATCCAGAAAAAATCCTTGCCTGCCGCCGCGACTTTGCCGCGCTTTACCCCAACAGTGCGCGTGCACTGATCCGCTGCGTGCTGCAGGCTTGCCGCTGGCTTGATGCCGACAGCATGCATCGGGCCGAAGCCGCACGTATGCTGGCCCAGCCGCAATATCTGAACCAGCCGGAAGCACTGATCTTGCCGCGTCTGCTCGGCCAGTTTCCGCCGCGCACGGATACACCGGAGCCGGTGCGCTTCTTTGGCAACGGCACGGTCACCTATCCGTGGTTATCCGATGGCGCATGGTTTGTCAGCCAATACCAGCGCTGGGGCTATATCAAACGCGACATCGAGCCGATGACCATAGCCGCAGGCATCAACCAGACTGCCTTGTATCGCCAGGCCGCCGCTGAACTCGGCATCGCCTGCCCGGACGGCGACGTGCGCCAAAGCGTATTAATGGACGGCACGCACTGGCCTTGATGGCACCGGGGCCGGGCCCACGGTCTGCTGTCGCGCCCCAAAAAGGTTAATGCAGCGGCATAACGGGCCATGGTTGTGCACGCTGTGCCGCGCCCCTGCCCGCCAGCCCGCATAAAGCCTCAACAAGGCGGGCTGGCACAGCATTTGCTCCAGACAAACAAGTCTGGCGCAACGGCGTGCCAGATCGGCAAGACCCTTGCACTAGCGCAACACCCGATTTACCGGACAACGGCGTCCCTTCCTCACCTCGCGGTGACGGAACGGACGCCGTTTTTGTTTTTACGCCCCCGAGAAACATCGCACTCACTGCCACGGAGTACTCACTATGGACCGTAGTTTCTGGCGTTCCGGCCACACCCCCACCTTGCTGGCGGCATTTTTGTATTTCGATCTCAGTTTTATGGTCTGGTATCTGCTTGGACCGCTGCAGGTGCAGATTGCCAGCAGCCTGCACCTGAACACACAACAACGTGGCCTGATGGTCGCCACCCCCATCCTGGCGGGCGCGATTCTGCGCGTGGTGATGGGCGTATTGAGTGATCGCATCGGCGCCCGGCGCACCGGATTGCTGGGCCAGCTGATCGTCATCGGCGCTTTGCTGGCGGCGTGGCAACTGGGCATTAACAGCATGGGCGCGGCGCTGTTGCTGGGCTTGTTTCTCGGCGTAGCCGGGGCGTCGTTTGCCGTGGCCTTGCCGCTGGCGTCGCGCTGGTATCCCAGCCAGCATCAGGGCACGGCCATGGGCATTGCCGGCGCGGGTAACTCCGGCACGGTGCTGGCGGCGCTGTTTGCCCCGGTTTTGGCCGCGGCGTTTGGCTGGCAGAGCGTGTTTGGCTTTGCCTGCATCCCCTTGCTGCTGGTGCTGGGCTATTTCTGGGGCTTTGCCAAAGAAGCACCGACGCACAGCAAACCCAAAGCCTTCAAAGACTACGCGGCCATGCTGGGCCACAAGGATGCGTGGTGGTTCATGTTCTTTTACTCGCTCACCTTTGGCGGCTTCTCCGGCTTTGCCAGCGCGCTGCCCGGCTTTTTTCATGATCAGTTCGGCTTTGATCCCAAACTGGCCGGATATTGCACCGCCGCCTGCGTGTTTGCCGGTTCGGCCATGCGCCCGGTAGGCGGGTTGGTGGCGGATCGCGTTGGCGGCACGCGCTCACTGCTGACTGTCTATGCCGCGGTCACGCTGTTGATCGCGGCTGCCGGTTTCAACATGGGCGGACAGTATGGCGTGGTGGCGCTGTTTATCGGCGCGATGCTGTGCCTGGGCGCCGGCAATGGCGCGGTATTCCAGTTGGTGCCGCAACGCTTTGGCGCGGAGATCGGCGTAATGACGGGTCTGATCGGCATGGCCGGTGGCGTCGGCGGCTTTGCCCTGACCGCCAGCCTGGGCGCCATCAAACAAGGCACCGGCAGTTATGCCACGGGCCTGTGGCTGTTTGCCTGCCTGACCGCACTAGGCTGGCTCAGCCTGAGCAACGTCAAGGCACGCTGGCGCAGTGGCTGGACCATGGCCAGTGCCCGCGTTTGATACGCCCATCCCCGAGGTAAACATCGTATGAGCAAACCCAAATTAGTCGTGATCGGTAACGGCATGGCCGGGATCCGCACGCTGGAAGAATTGTTGCAACTCGCGCCTGACCAGTACGACATCACCGTCTTCGGCGCCGAGCCCCACCCCAACTACAACCGGATTCTGCTGTCGCCGGTGCTGGCTGGTGAGCAAGCGTTTGACGACATTATCCTGAACCCCTTGAGCTGGTACGCCGACCACGGCATTACGCTGCATCTGGGCAAAACGGTAACGCAGATTGATCGCCGTAACCGCGTCGTGCGTGCCGCCGATGGCACGGAGGCGGCTTATGACCGCCTGTTGCTGGCCACCGGTTCCAGCCCGTTTATCCTGCCGGTGCCGGGCAAGGATTTGCGTGGCGTCATCAGCTACCGCGACATCTTCGACACCGAAACCATGATAGCCACGGCCCAGCTTAAACAACACGCGGTGGTCATCGGCGGAGGATTGTTGGGGCTGGAAGCCGCCAACGGCCTCAAGCTGCGTGGCATGAGCGTGACGGTGGTGCATCTGGGCGACTGGCTGCTGGACAAGCAACTCGACATCCCCGCCGGCAAGCTGTTGCAAGCCTCGCTGGAACAACGCGGCCTGCAGTTTTTGCTGGCGCACCAGACCGCCGAGATCGCCGGCAATGCTGCGGGTGAAGCGGTGGCCGTGCGCTTCAAGAACGGGACCGAAATCCCGGCTGATCTGGTGGTTATGGCGGTGGGCATCCGCCCCAACCAAGCGTTGGCCGAGAGCGCGGGCCTGTATTGCAATCGCGGCATTGTGGTCAGCGACGCCTTGCAAACCTTCGACCCGCGCATTTATGCCGTGGGCGAATGCGTAAACCATCGCGGCACCGCGTATGGCCTGGTGGCGCCTTTGTTCGAGATGGCCAAAGTCTGCGCCAACCATCTGGCCCATCTCGGCATCGGCCAATACAAAGGCTCGGTGTTATCCACCAAGCTCAAGGTCACCGGCATCGATCTGTTCAGCGCCGGTGATTTTATGGGCTGCGCCGACAGCGAAGACATCGTGTTGTCGGATCCGGCCGGCGGGGTTTACAAAAAGCTGGTGATCAAGGACGACCAACTGGTCGGCGCCTGTCTGTATGGCGACACCACCGACGGCGCATGGTATTTCAAATTGCTGAAGGAAGGCCGCAAGATCAACGACTTGCGTGACCATCTGATGTTTGGCGAGTCATCCATCGGCGACGCGGGCACCCAAGGCCAGAACCGCGCCATGGCCATGCAGGACAGCGACGAAGTCTGCGGCTGCAATGGGGTATGCAAAGGCAATATCGTCAAGGCGATCAAGGACAAAGGCTTGTTCACGGTTGATGACGTCAAGAAACACACCAAGGCCGCCAGCTCTTGCGGTTCGTGTACCGGCCTGGTGGAGCAGATCTTGATGAATACGCTCGGCTCCAGCTTCCAGGAAACGCCCAAGACCAAAGCGGTGTGCGGTTGCACCGACCACAACCATGGCGACGTGCGCAGAGTGATCCGCGAGCACCACTTGCTGACGCATCAGGCGGTCTACCAGTTTATGGAGTGGCGCACCCCCAATGGCTGCGCCACCTGCCGCCCCGCGATCAACTATTACCTGCTGTCGACCTGGCCCAAAGAAGCCATTGATGATCCGCAAAGCCGTTTTATCAACGAACGCGCACACGCCAATATTCAGAAAGACGGCACCTTTTCGGTGATTCCGCAAATGAAAGGCGGCGTCACCAATGCCTCGGAACTACGCCGGATTGCCGATGTGGCCGACAAATATGCCATCCCTATGGTCAAGGTCACCGGCGGCCAGCGTATCGATTTACTCGGCGTTAAAAAAGAAGACCTGGTCAACGTCTGGGCCGACCTCGGCATGCAGTCCGGTCATGCCTATGGCAAATCCATACGCACCGTCAAAACCTGCGTCGGTAGTGAGTTCTGCCGTTTTGGCACACAAAACAGCACGCAGATGGGCATAGACCTGGAAACCATGCTCGCCAATATGTGGAGCCCACACAAAGTAAAGCTGGCGGTGTCGGGCTGCCCGCGCAACTGCGCGGAATCCGGCATCAAGGACGTCGGGATTATCGCGGTGGATAGCGGCTGGGAGCTGTATGTGGGCGGCAACGGCGGCATCAAGACCGAGGTGGCGCAGTTTCTGTGCAAGGTCAAAACGGCGGAAGAGGTCAAGGAATACAGCGGCGCATTTTTGCAGTTGTATCGCGAGGAAGCCTATTACCTCGACCGCACCGTGCATTACATCGCGCGCGTGGGCCTGGATTACATCAAAGCGCGGGTGGTCGATGACTCCGCCAACCGCAAAGCCCTGCACGAACGCTTGTTGTTCTCACTGGAAGGCTTGCGCGATCCATGGGCGGAACGCATCGCGGGCAAACAAAAACACGAATTCATTCCTCTGAAGGTGCTGGCATGAATGCAATCACCACGCCCAACTGGGTACAGATCTGCGCGCTGGACGACATTCCGCCGCTGGGTAGCCGCGTGTTGCAACGCGAGAGCGGCAATGTGGCGATATTCCGCACCGCTGACGACAGCGTGTTTGCCCTGCTCGACCGTTGCCCGCACAAGGGCGGGCCGCTGAGCCAGGGCATCGTCCATGGCGCGGCGGTGACCTGCCCCTTACACAGCTGGAATATCGACCTTGCCAGCGGCGAGGCGCGCGCAACCGACGTCGGCTGTGCGCGCCGGTTTGCGGCCAAGGTAGAAGCCGGCCTTGTGTTTGTGGCTTTGCATTGACTGACCACGCGGGAGCGCATGCGATGAACCAGCCCCTAACCCCACCCCCGATCACGCAGACGCGTTCGACCTGCTGTTATTGCGGCGTTGGCTGCGGCGTGCTGATCGACAGTGATGGCACGCGCATCACCGGCATACAGGGCGACCCGGACCACCCCGCCAACCGTGGTCGCTTGTGTACCAAAGGCCTGACCTTACCGCTCACCGCGCAACAACAGACCGGCCGCGCGCTCTACCCGGAACTGCGGCTCAACCGGCACATGCCGCGGCAACGGGTGGATTGGGATACTGCACTCGATACGGTGGCGCAGCGCTTTGCCGACATCATCCAGCGCCATGGGCCGGATGCGGTGGCCTTGTATGTGTCCGGCCAGTTGCTGACCGAGGATTACTACGTTTTTAACAAGCTGGCCAAAGGCCTGATCGGCACCAACAACATCGATACCAATTCGCGCCTGTGCATGTCGAGCGCGGTGGCGGCATACAAGCTGGCACTGGGCGCGGACGGCCCGCCCACTTGCTATGACGATCTGGAACTGGCCGATTGCGTGCTGTTTGCCGGATCGAACATGGCCTGGGCGCACCCGGTGCTGTATCGGCGGCTGGAGGCGGCCAAAGCTGCCGACGCCCAGATCAAATGGATCGTGGTCGACCCGCGTCGCACCGATACCGCTGCCCAAGCCGATCTGCATCTGCAAATCCAGCCCGGCACGGATGTGGCCTTGTTCAATGGCATGCTGCATCACCTGATCTGGGAAGGACTGATCGACCCGGCCTATATCGATGCGCATACCGCCGGGTTTGCCGAACTCAAACGACTGGTGCGCGACTACACCCCGCGCATGGCCGCCGAAATTTGCGGAGTACTCGAAGCCGACCTGATTACGGCCGCCGAATGGATGGGCCGCAGCAGTGCCGCGCTGTCCCTGTATTGCATGGGGCTGAACCAATCGGCGCACGGCACCGATAAAAACCTGGCGCTGATCAATCTGCATCTGGCCACGGGCCAGATCGGCAAACCGGGCGCGGGGCCGTTTTCACTGACCGGCCAACCGAACGCCATGGGCGGCCGTGAGGTCGGTGGCATGGCCAATATGCTGGCGGCGCATCGTGATATCACCAATGCAGAGCATCGCGCCGAAGTCGCCGCGCTGTGGGGCATCGCCCCAGCGCAGCTCTCGCCCAACCCCGGCCTTCCCGCCGTGGCGTTGTTCGAAGCGGTGCGGGCTGGACAGATCAAGGCCATCTGGGTGGTCTGTACCAATCCAGTCCATTCCATGCCCGATATCGATAAAGTGCGCGCCGCCTTGCAACAAGCCGAGTTTGTGGTGGTGCAAGAGGCCTACGGCAATACCGACACCGTGCCGTTTGCCGACGTGTTGCTACCCGCCACCAGCTGGGGCGAAAAATCCGGCACGGTCACCAATTCCGAACGCCGCATCTCGCGCGTGCGCCCCGCCATCGCCGCGCCGGGCGAAGCGCGGGCAGATTGGCAGATCGCTGACGCCGTGGCGCAACGCCTGCAAAATTTGCTGCCGTCACGCCCGCAAGGTCTGTTCGGTTTTGCCGATGCGGAAACCATATTCAATGAACACCGCAGCCTGACAACAGACCGCGATCTGGACATCAGTGGGCTGGATTATCCGCTGCTGGAGCAACTTGGCCCGCAACAATGGCCTTGGCCCAGTGGCGCAAGCGGCGGTCAGGCGCGGCGCTACAGCGACGGCGTATTTGCCACCGCCGATGGCCGCGCGCGCTTTCATGCCACGCCCTACCGGCCGGTGGCCGAGCCGACCAATTCGCGCTATCCCTTCCATTTGTTGACAGGCCGCCTGCGCGACCAATGGCACGGCATGAGCCGCACCGGGCGCGTGCCGGCGTTATGGGCACATACGCCGCAAGCCACGCTAAGCATGCATCCGATGGATGCCGAACGCCGTGGGCTGCAGGCCGGGCAACTGGTCAAAATCAGCAGCAAACGCGGCCAGCTGATCTTGCCGCTGGCGTTTAGTGACGAGGTCACCACCGGCACGGTGTTTGCGGCGATGCACTGGAACGCACAGTTTCTACACTGCGGCGGCATCAACGAAACCACGCTGGGCTCAGTCGACCCCCAATCGGCTCAACCCGAACTAAAACACGCCGCCGTGCGCATCGAAGCCGCCAACCTGCCCTGGCGTGTCACCGCCGCCCGCCGCGGCAACGTGCTGGCGCTGCACGCCGCGCTGCAACCGCTATTGGCGGAATGCGCCTATGCCGCCATCAGCATGGCGGGCGATGACGTCATCCAGCTCACAGCCGCCGCCACCCAACCGCCCGCCGGCTGGCTGGAGCGCTTGTTTGATGCACTCGATCTACATCCGGGCGCTGACGTCCTCGAATACCGTGACGCACGCCGCGGCTTGCTCAAACGCGCCGCGTGGCACGACGGCACCCTGGCCGGCCTGATCTGGGCCGGCGATGTCACCGGGGCGGACGGACTGGTGCAGCAACTGGTGCAAGCACAAGCATGGCAAGGCCCGCGCATCAAAGTATTCAACAGTCAGGCAGGCGCGGTCGCCGACCGCGTGGTGTGCAATTGCAAGCAAGTCAAAGAATCCGCCATCCGCCAGCTGAGCGCGCAAGGTGCCGATCTGGCCCGGCTCAAAAACGACCTCGGCTGCGGCACCGTCTGCGGCTCCTGCGTCCCCGAAATCAAACGCATGTGCGCCACTCCGGCGCTGGCCTGATCCCTGGAGTACACCATGAAACACGGCAAAGTCATCTTGATGGGCGCTGGACCCGGCGATCTGGATTTGTTAACGCTCAAAGCGGTGAAGGCACTGGCGGGGGCCGACATTCTGCTGCTGGACGATCTGGCCAATCCCGACATCGTCAGCCTGGCGCCACAAGCGCGCGTGATCCGCGTGGGCAAGCGCGGCGGCTGTAAATCCACGCCACAGGACTTTATCCAGCGCCTGATGCGACGTTACGCATGGCAAGGCCTGAATGTGCTGCGCGTGAAAGGCGGCGAGGCGCTGCTGTTTGGTCGCGCTGGCGAAGAAATGGCCTGGCTGAAAACCCACGGCATTGCGGTCGAAGTCATCAATGGCATCAGCGCCGGCCTGGCCGCCGCGGCGAGCTTGGGCATGTCTCTGACGCATCGTGAGCATTGTCGCGGCGTAACGTTCGTGACCGCGCATGCGCAAGACCATAGCGAACCGGACTGGCAAACCCTGGCCGCAAGCGGCACCACCTTGGTGATTTATATGGGCATGAGCAGAATTGACACGCTAACCCAGGCATTGCTGCAGCACCTCCCCGCATCAACCCCCAGCGCCATTGTGCAGTGGGCGAGTACCCCGCAAGAACGGCGCCTGGTATGCCGGCTGAATGGATTGGCACAGAAGGCAACTGCGGCAGGGTTTGGCAGCCCGGGGATTATTCTGGTGGGGGATGCAGTGGGCGAAGCGGATGCAGATGGCGCCACCTCGGCCAGTGCCGAAAACGAAAGCATGACCGTCGACGCTGCACGCGTTGATGCGGATGGCTTGCTCAACGGTATGTTGCGCCTGGCTTGAATGCCGGAGGTGCAAATTGGCTGGGGAGGGAGAAGAGTGGCGCCAGGATTCTGTGATTCCTGTGCTCTTGCTCGCGGCGTTCATGATCCGTCACGCCGGGCCTGTTAACGATTGTTTTCATAGTATTGATCCAGGCTTGAGCCCTTCTCTATCCAATTAAAAATTCGTGATCATTCCAACACAACAGATCATCGACAAATTCATTAGTCAAAAAACAGGAGAAACCGAAAGCTCATCGATAATGATCGCGACATCTTTCATTGATTCAAGCTAAGATGCGAAATATCTAACCTTTTTTCTGGATATCTACATCATCCGCCGACCAAACCAAGTGCAATATATCTTCCGGGACGAATTTCTCAACTGAAAGCATTCGCGTTGCGTACATATTAATCATATTATTCCCGAAGTTATTGAGTGGTGAGTCGGTGATTATTGTTTTTCCTGTCTTGGAATTGTTCAGCAAACCCTAACGGCGCCAAGGAGTAAATTCAAGTACTCCGATCATGCTTTGCAGCTTCGAGCATGTTCGCGAACTGGCTCCGGTCGGAGCTTTCATGATTTCAAATTGCTCGCGTTCATTTGGGGATCGGTTCAATCGTTAGACGGCAAACCGGGCACTCCAGCTCTGCGCCTTCTTGAAAGAGTCGCAGTGCTTCGAGGCCGGATGCGCTTATTGCTGATATTCGGGTGATGGTTAACCTCCAAATGGGTATTTACCCTGTGTCGTATGTGGACAGAGGTACTGGATATTTTTATTTCTTGAAATCGGCGCAACGGACAATATGCATGCTGGCATCACCGATCGGCGTCTTATCTTTATTGCCGTCCGGGTTTTTTCTGCTCCCGTAAGTGGCGCATATGCTCCCGTATTTTTCCAAGTATCTCTCCGTCATCGGCGATGACTAAAAAGTGCTTTTGACTCGTAGGGCAGACTAGACCGTGCAAGGGAATTCCAGGCTTCCACCCTGCCGGTATCGTTTCTATCTTCTGTATGCAAATCGAGCATTCTAATTCGCTCCCTTCCTGTGTTAGTCGTAGGGCCTCAAGTCCACTGATACCTGCGGTCGACGTTCGAGTCATTGCGAACCTTCAAATGGGGTTTTTCCTTACGGCAAATGAGGGTAAAGGCTTTGGACTTGTCCCCAGATTTCATAGCGAGTTTCAATGGAAGGCCGTACCCCCAAGCATGCCGACCCTCCTCTGAAGTCGGAGCCGGCATAGCCTCAAATATAGCCCGGTAGTCGCACGCTTGATGAGGAAGAATCTCTGGTGGAAATTCCGCCTCAACACCATCGTTTCCTTTGATATCTAGTTTGATGATGTGCATAGCTGCAGAATCACTAGCCTAGACTAATAAAACGTGGATATAAGGAGCTTCAGGGGAGAAATTAAAATCCTTGTTTCTATATGGGATTTTCTGAAGAAATAAACCATCTTCCAGTTAATACCGGTGATCATCCAAAACAGCTTCGGGGCTTGGATCAGGAATGGCTTTACTGAAAGGGGGGCATCCTTCAAACGCCAGGCATCTTTTTACTAAAGGCGAGTTGAGCATTTTTGCCATTAAATATCCTGTCGCCTCCAATTTTCAATACTGACCACGCTGCACCACCTAAGACGCACTGTAGGCCTCTATCAGCAAACGAAAGCGCTTGCCATGTTAAATGATAGGCATTACGGCACATCCTCATCAATTAGATTCTGATCTTCGTAACAAGTAATGCCGAACGGCAATTCAAGTCTGGATAGTCTAAGTAGTATTTCCGGGGATAATTCAAAATTGCATTGATTTTTGTATGCGACGGTGATGTATATGATTTTTTTGTCTAATTCGACGTCAATCTCGTTTATTTTTTCTATAAAATCAAGCACTCTTAGCAGATCTCCTGTTAGGTGAAAGCTTGATTTTGGAAAGGGTTTGAATTTGTAACGCCCTCTACTGCCCAGCGCACCTTTTTTCCGGATATTTACATCATCCCCAGACTGAACTAAGTGCAATATATCTTCGGGAACGAACTTCTCACCCGAAAGCATTAGGGTTGCGTACATATTAATCATATTATTTCCTGTAGTTATCGAGTGGTATGTCAGTGATTATTGTCTTTCCTGTCTTAGGGTTTTTCAAGACGATATTTCCGTCCTTTGTGATTCCTATGTCTGGATTGTCAGCGCCTATTTTCCTCATTTCTGGGTCGAGATCCTCTTTAATGTCCTGCTTCACATTCTTATGAAAATCGTCGGCCGTCGTTCCTAGCTGGCGCGCAAGTTCCTCTTTAGAGGGGAACTTGACATTCAGAATCGCGGGATCAGTCAACACCGGCCCGTTGTTCGGGGTCGCAATAATCCCGTTTCCTACTGAAGTCTGCCCCGGATTCGCAAGAATCGTAGCCCCATTCTGCCCCGTCGCATTATTAACCAGTACGCCCTTGTTCTTGTCCGTCACCGGAACATTCTGCCCCGGTGGGCTGGTATTCCCCGGGTCATGAGCAGGTTGCACCAAGGCGTTTGTATACGCCTCAAGGTAAGCTCGCGCCATTGCGGGCAGGTTGAATTGCGACATGATCGACTGGACGGTCACATCGGTCGAGAAGCTCTTGGACAGCAGCGCGATGATGCCGGACTGCATGGCGTTGATTTGCTGGCTCAGGCCCGGTGTGGCAGGCAGAGTCAGCCTCGGCGCCCCGGTGCCGTCCAGGCCGTCAGAGCCTTTCACAAGATCAAGCCAGGTCTGTTGCGCCTGGATCGCGCCCGAGACAATACCTGCGCCGGTCGGACCGGGGATCGCGACCGCGTTATTCTCGGATTCCGTGCGCGCTGCCGTGCTGGCGGCGACGGTGCCCGAGCCCATGCCCGACGCTGCCGCAATGCCCGTGATCAGGGTCTGGACCGTGTTGATGCGATCTTCTTTTTCGGCGGGCGAGAGTGTGGTTGCATCGACGTTGTTGGCGATGTCGAGCAGCTTGTTCAACAGCACGCTGGACGAAGCGCCCAGCGCACCTGCTGAACAACTCTGGCTGGTTGCCGCCGCGCCTGCGCAACCGACGATGCCTTGCAATGCGGCGCGTGCCGTATCGTCATGCAACTGGTCGGCGATACCTTTGACCTGATTGGTGGCAAGGCTCTGCAGATAGTTGATGGCGCCGTTCTGGACCAGCGCAGCGGAACTGCCGGTCACGTTGCCCGCCAACGCGGCGGTCAATGCGCCCACGATCTGGCGTTCTGTGCCGTCAGGTCCCCACGCTTTTTGTAGCGCTGCGGAATCAGCCAGCAAGCTGGCGCGTTCTTCCAGCGTAAGCGGTTTGCCATCTGTGCTCTTCGCGTCGGGGTCGAGGCCTTGGTTTTTTTTCTGCTCAGCCTCCGCAATACGATTGCCGACGTAGGTGTTCGTCTCGTTGATCAGCGACTTCGCCACCGTAAACCCGGCTTCGATCTGGGTCTTGTCGAAGATGGGTTTCAGTGCGCCGGTGGTGTCTTTGTCGGTCGAGGCGGTGGTGTCGAGTGACGCCAGCGTTTCGGCGGCCGTCATGCCGGTTTTGGCCAGTTGCCCCGCTTCGTCGGTGATGGTCAGGCTGCCCGCGCTGATCCCGCTGCGGGTAATGCTGCCGCTGTCCCCACTGGCCGCCATCACGATCGGCGTACCCGTCGAGAAGCCGCTCTTGTTGCCGCTGCCCGGCACCTTGGTACCGGCGGATGCCACATCGCCGTTCTGGTCTTTACCGACACCGCCATTGTTCGAACTAGAAGAGCCGCTACCGCCATCTCCCTGCGACAGCGACTTCATCCCGCCGCCGCCCTGGCTGTAGCCGCCGCCAATCCCGACGCTGGTTGCGCTGTAATGCGCGTGGTTCTCGATATCGGAGTAGGTGAGGGTGCCGGTCGTAAATGAATTCGCCTTGCTGTCGATGGCCGCCTGGCTGCTTTCGATAACGCCGCCTTTCAGGTCGGTATTGCCCTTCACATTCACCTGGAAGCCGCCATCGCCCGCCTTGATGCCCGATTGTTCGGTCACGCTGGCGTAGTCGCTGTTCATCTTCTGCTGGCTGGCGTTGGCACTGGCGCTGAAGCCATAGCCGACGGTCACGCTACCGCTGACCTGCTGGTCCTTGCTGTCGTACTTGTGCGTGTCCTGCAGGCTTTCAATATTCAGGTTGCCGCCGACATCGGCGACGACCTGGTTGCCGCTGACCACGGCGCCCTTGATGTTGGCGTCGCCGCCGGAATCAATGCCGACCGTCTTGCCGGCGCTGATGTGGCTGTTGGTCCAGCTCTGGTCGGTGCCGTCGCTGCCGCCGCGGCCGACGGCGGCGTTGGCAGTAACGCCAAAGGCGGCGCCATTTTTGCCGTAGCTAAGGGTCACGCCGACGCCGGCGCTCTGGTTGCGGCTGTCGCTGTGCTGTTCGTTGGTGTTACTGGCCGCCAGCAGATTGACGCTGCCATCAGCTTTGAGCAGCACATTGCCGCCGCCCTTAATGTCACTGTCCTGCACGGTCAGCTTGCTGTCCGCGCCTGCGCCGGTGGCCTTGATGATGACGTCACCGCCTGCGGCCACTTTTGAGCCTGCGGCAGTGCTGCCGCTTTGCGTGGTTTTGCTCTCGCTTTTCGATTGGCCATAAGCAATAGAGACATTAATGCCGCCCGCATTGCCCGGGTCGGCTTTTACCGCGTCGTAACTGTTAATGGCAGCCAGTGCGGTGGCCGCACCGGCCAGGGTTTGCACGCGTGCGTTGCCGCTTTGTTTGGCCGCGCCTGCCATTTGCTGTGCGGTCTGCGCAGCGGCGAGCACCGGGTTATTGATCGCGACGGTCAGACCTGATTGTTTGAATTCCGTTTGCTGGCTGGCTTTGCTGGCTTCGCGCGCTGCGCCGATATCGACTTTTCGGGCATAAATACCTATGTCGCCTTGGGGCGCGAGTACATTGCCCCCTTCTTGCCGATATGCGTTGCCCCCGCTGATGATCACGTCGCCGTGGCTGGCGCCGACCATCGAAGCATTGGCGGCTTGCTCGGCGCTCGTCCCGTCCACGTTTTGTGTTTGCTTGCCATAAGTCAGGCTCAGACCGCCGTTGCTGAAAAAGCCGGAGCGCCTGGTTTTGCTGGTGTGCTGCTCGGAAGAGCTGTCGATACTGCTGACGATATTGACGTCATGGCCCGCGCGTATGGTTGTGCCGTTATCCGACACCGCATTGCTGCCCGTGATGTTCAGGTCATTGCCCGCCCGCAGATCCAGCGTGTCGCCATTGAAGGTGGTGCCGCTCTGGGTGGTGCGGTCAAGGGCGTCGTAATGGGTGGTTGAACCCTTGGAAAAGCGCATGCGCTCTTTGATTTTGGAGCCGGTATCAAACTGCGTGGTGTTTTCGGCCGCACCCAGATTGATATCGTGCCCGGCGGTCGCTTGCAGCTGGCCCTTGCTGCTGCTGACTTCCGCAGCGCGGGCGTTGATATCGTGGCCCGCGCGCAGCTGCAGATCGCCGTGCCCGCTAACCGTGCTACCCAAGGCTTGGGTATCACTCTGGTTGCGCCAGGCGTCGGGGCTATAGCGTGCGCTGTGACTGCTGCCAGTGGTCTGCGCGTTCAGATTCAAATCGTGACCGGCGCTGATCAAGGTCTGGCCACCTGCTCCCCGGTTCGCGATCTGGCCCGCCAGCAGGGCAACGTCGCGGCCCGCGCTGGCGACCTGCGTCGCGCTGCCTTGGACATTGCTGCCGCTACGCATGGTGGTGGTGATATTGATATCGCGCCCCGCCATCACGCCCAGCTGGTTGGCCGCATCGATCATGCCACCCAGGTTGTTAAGGTCATTGGCTGCGCGCACGCCCACACGGTCGGCTGAAATGCGGCCGTTCAGGTTCTGCACATTCTGAGCAGTCAGCGTCAGCACATCGCGGCCTGCGATGGTGCCGGAATTCATCACGTCGGCGCTGGCAGTCAGATTGACGTTATTGCCGCCAATCAGCGCGCCGTTGCCATCAATGTCACCTTGTTTGACGCGCACATACACCTGCGGCACCAGCGCCCTCGTAATGCTGCCATCGGGCAACGTCACGTCTTGCGTCACCAGCCACACCACGTCTGCGGTTAGTTGCGCAATTTGCGCCGGCGATAGCGCAATACCGGGCGCCAGGTTCCAGCTTTTGGCCATGGCGACGCCATTGTTCAGCAGCGCCTGGTATTGCGCCTGGTCGTCGTTATAGCCGTCCAGGAAGCGGCGACCTGTTAGCTGGGCGATCTGCTCGCGCACCAGTTTCTGTTCATAAAAGCCATCACCCAGCCGTTTTTGAGTGAGTGCCGGGTCGTACTGCAGTTGCTGCAGCAAATAATCGGATGACAGCCAGGTTTTGTAACTGGCGAAACGCGGGTCAGTTTCGATCAGGTAGCCGCGTTGGCCTTGCGGATTGAGTCTGAACAAGGCGTTGTCCGGCACCTTGGTGTCGGGGCCGATGGTGCGTATCACCGTTGGTGTACCGGGCGCGGCACTGGGGATTTCAGTGGCGGACGTGCGCGTTGCTGCGGCACTGGCGCGATCTTGCACAGTTACCGTGCCGACACCGGCCACTGCGGCGGCGGCCGGGGCGGTGGTTTGCACGGCCGGTTGGCCCGCGGCGGAAATTACCGCGTGTTCTTGCTGTTGCCATGCCACCAACGGGACGTCGCTGATAATGGCGGGCGGCGCGTAATGCAGCGCGGGGTCGCGCACCTGGTCGTCGTCTTTGGGCAGCACAAAGCGATAAAAATGCTGCTCAGTCCCGTCATCCACGATAATTTTATGGCCGAGCGTGGCGTTGTTGTGCACGCTGCCGACGGTGCCTTCCAGCGTGTTACCGGCCAGCAAACGGCTTTGGTTGTTCTGCAACGAGGCGGTATTCAGCTTGATATTACCGCCAGCGCTGATTACGCCGGGGTCACTCCCCAGAATGCGGTCTTCAGAAACACTCCGGATAAACAGATACTGAATGAAGTCGTCATAATTACCCGTGCTTTTTTTGATGCAGGGCTCACCACAGTTGATCGGGTGAATGATGTCTACCTGATCGTGTTTTTTATAAACCTCACTGACGTCGTAGCGCCGGGGATCGACGCGGATCAGGTATTCCTCGTGCGCAGACACATCCACGACCACCGGCGCGATGTCCAGGTGCAGGTTGTCGTTGATGATGCCGCCCGCAGCCAGCCTTAGGTTGCCCATGGCCTGGATTTGCGCGCTGCCGTTATAGATGTCGCGGGCCTGTCCGGTGGCATGGCCGGCCGCACTCAGCGCGCCGCCGATATCGAGATTGCCGTCGGCGAAGATCAACGCGTGGTCCCGGTTGATCAGGCTACCCACGCCCAGATCCATGCTGCTGCGCGCGGCGATGACGGCGGCGGCCTCAGCCTCGGCCTGGTTGACCAGCGCATCCGCGCCCAGTGCGATATGGTCGCCATAGATACGACCCGCGCCGATATTGTCGATGCGTACGGCGTTAACGCGCACCGCCCCGCCATCGATCAGCCCACGGTTGCTCAGCGCACCCTGCACATCGAGGGTATTTTGCGCACCATCCAGTTCGCCGCTGTACTGGTTATCAAGGCTGGCGGCCCGTATATGCAGCGCCTTGCCCGCGCTAACGCTACCGCTGTTTCTCAGGCGCCCCGTCACGCGCAAATCAACGTTATGTTGCACGCTTACAGTGCCGTCGCTGACAAAGTCCTGCATTAAATCAAGCACAAGATCACCATTGCTGGCCAGCGTGCCGGCACCCGCCAGACTGGCGCTGCGGATGTCGATGCGTTGCGCGGCCACCATCGAGCCGCCCGCGTTCGCGATGGTCAGCTGCACGCTGCCGCTATCGCGATCGGCGATGAACAGATGTTGGCCCGACAAGACGCCAGAGCGGTTATCCAGCACACCGTGGCTGGCGATATCAAGGTCAGTGTCGGCATAGATTGCGCCCGACTGATTGTCGATCTGGTCGGCGACGATCTGGATGGCGCGTGCCTGTATGCCCTGGTCTTTGCCCCGTGTTTCGTGGTTGCGCAACGCTGCGGCCGTCAGGCGCAAAGTGCCGCCTGCGTTGATCAGGCCGCCGCCGCTGTTATCGATGTGGCCGTCGCGGGCGGCAAGGTCGAGGTCGGCCGCTGCCTGCAGCTGGCCGCCCTGGTTATCGATCTGGTCCGCGCCGAGGTGCAAGGCGCCGTTGGCGCTCACGGTGCCGCCAGCGCGATTATCGAGGGCGGTTGCATGGATGGTGGCGATCTGTTCGGCCCCGACAAAACCGGCTTGATTATCTAGCCAGCCCGTGTTTAAGGTCAGCGCGGCGCGGCTGATGATGCCGCGTTCAGTGCCTGATTGCTGGTTGATCAGCGCTTGGCCTTGCGTGTCGATGTTTAACGCCTGGTCTGCCTGGATCAGGCCCGTTGTGTTATCGAGTGCACCACTGTGTAGATCAAGCCTGCCGCGCGCACCCAGCGTGCCGCCACGGTTATCCAGCATATGCGTGGCTGCGCTGCGCACAGCCAGATCACGGCCGATAATCTGGCCATTCTGGTTGTTAAGCGTCGTGGCCTGCAGCGCGATGTTTTGCGCGGCATTGATCTGGCCCGCACCGTTGTCGATCTCCGCGACGCTGTCGAGGTGGATGCCTGCCCGCACCGAACCGATACGGCCAGCCCCGTTATCAAGGCTGCCCACAGTCAAGCCCAGTGCGCCATTGGCCGCGACCACGCCAGCGTTGTTATCCAGCAAGCCTTGCACCCGCAGTTGGGTGGTATCGGCGGCGGTAATCTGGCCATTCTGGTTTTGCAGGCTACCGCTGGTTAGCACCAGCTGGCCGGCGGTATTGATCAGTCCGTGCGGGTTACCCAATGCATCAAGCGCAGAAATAGCCATGGTGCCCTGACCACTTTGCACGATCTTGCCGTTGGCGTTGCTCAGGCTGGCGGCGTTGATGGCGATCTGGTCCGCGCCGGTCTGGCCGCCGGATATGTCGATCTGACCGCCGTGCAGATTCAGCGCATGGGCGCTCAGGATGCTGCCGCCCTGGCCATTCAGCGTTTGTGCGCTCACATCCAGCGTGCCGCTGCCGCTGTGTTCGAGGCGGCCATTCTGGTTGCTCAGCGTGGCGGCCTGCACGGTCAGATTGGTGCTGTTGCTGCCGATGCGGCCTTGCGTGTTGTCGATATCGCCGGCGGTGGTCAGCGTCAGGTCGCTGCTGCCGGTTTGCAGCAGCTGGCCGCTGACGTTGGACAGGTCATGCGCGCTCAGCGTCAATTGCGGCGCGTTGACGGTGGCGGCGTCGGTGCGCAGCAAACCGCTGCTGCGGGCTTGCAGTTGCGCGGTGGCGGCCAGCGTGGCCCCCGTGGCGTTCAGATCACCGTTTTGCGCTTGCAGATTCAGCGTTTGCGCGCCGGTCTGGCTGTGGCTCAGGTCCAGCTTGCTGCCGCTCAAGGCGACGGCGGAGCCCGCCAGGTTCTGCCCTTGTGCGGTCAGCGCGCCGCTGGCGGATACCGTGAGGACGCCATCACCGGCCAGCGTGCCATCGCTGTTCAAACCGGCCGCCAGCACCGATCCGCTTTGGCTGTTGACCTGGGCGGCGGTCAAGGTGGTGTTGCCGCGCGCGGCCAGCGTGCCGCTGTTATTCAGCGTGCCGGCCGTGCTCAGGCGAGTTTCGGCTTGCGCGTACACACTGCCGTTGTTGACCACGCCCGCGTGGGTGTCGGTCTGGATATTGCCGCTGGCGCTGATGTGGCCCGCGTTTTCCAGACGGCCGTCGGCGGTAACGATGACATCGCCCGCGCTGGCCCCGATCGTGCCCAGGTTGCGCACGCCCACCCCGGCCTCGGTGCCCACCAGCGTGATCTTGCCGGCGTACATGCCGCCCAGCGCGGCGGTGTCGATGCCGTACACGGGTGCGCTGCCGCTGGCGACGGTGGTGGTGACGGTTGATTGATCCAGGCTGACGTCGTTCGCACCCGTCGTCACCTTCAGCGTATTGGCCCACAGCCCGGCGTTGACCTGCACCGCGCGCGCGATCAGATCGGTGTAATCGGCCTGGCTGCTGTCCATGCCCGCGCCCGAGATGTCGATCACGCCGCGTTGCACTCTAAAGCCATCCAGATTGCCGTTGTTCATCAACGCCGTGCCCGTGGTCAGCGTCACGCGGTTGACGTTT